>NZ_JBGNUV010000060.1:0-719 GCF_041950525.1 Nonomuraea sp. GTA35
GCGGCCAGCGCGTCCAGGTGGGGCGTGCGGATGTCCGGCGAGCCGTAGCAGCTCAGATCGGCCCATCCCAGGTCGTCGGCGAAGATGAACAGCACGTTCGGCCGCGCCGGCCGTTCGGTGCCCGCCGTGGCGCGGAAGGGTCGTTCCTGCGCGGACGCGGCGCTCGCGGCGCTCGCTGCGACCGCCGGCGCGGCGAGCGCCGCCGCGCCGGCGGTCAACACGGCTCTTCTGCTGACTCCAGTCACTGGGTCTGCCCTTTCGTCAAGGAATCCGGTAAGGGCAAGAGCGTGGCGGAGTCGCTGTTTCCTCGCTGTTATCCCTGTTTCGGGTCTTTTGTCACTTCTGCGGGCAGAAGACTGCTTCGGCGGCCTTGACCAGGAGCGGATGCACCGATTTGTCGATGTTGGAGACGGCCAGGGTGGCCGACAGGGCGAACTGCATCCGGCCGTCGGGCGAGGTGAAGGTGACCGCGTTGAAGCCGGGGGCGCTGCCCTTGAGCGGCATGATCGCCGGCTGGCCCCCGCACGGCAGCGCGGGCTGCTGCTGCCGACCGCCCCCGCCCTCGGACGGCTGCCCGGACGGCTGCCCGGAGGGCTGCGGCGCGCTTCTCGGCGGTCCCATGAGCACCTTCTTCAGCTCTTCGGGCAGCAGCCGGTTCTGGGCGAAGGCCCGCTGGAAGGCGCTGATGTCGTGCGCGGTGGAGATGACGCCGCCGGCGG
>NZ_JBGNUV010000061.1:0-710 GCF_041950525.1 Nonomuraea sp. GTA35
CGGAGGCGCCATCGACTACTACTCCAAGGTCAGCGGCAGAGGCGAGGTGGACCTGTACGAGGGCGAAGTGCCGACGCAATCGCTGGAGTACTACACCGACACGGTGGCCGCGCACGCGGCGGCGTACATCACCGCACATCGCGAGCGGCCCTGGCTGCTCAACCTCAACTTCACCGCCCCGCACTGGCCCTGGGAGGCGCCCGGCGACCAGGACGTCAGCAAGGACCTCACCGCCCGCATCAAGGCCGGAGAGCCGGGAGCGCTCCAGCACGCCGACGGCGGCTCGCTGGGCACCTACCGCAGAATGGTCGAGGCCATGGACGCCGGCATCGGCCGCGTGCTGAAGGCGCTGACCGACAGCGGGCAGCGCGACACCACCCTCGTCATCTTCTCCAGCGACAACGGCGGCGAACGCTGGTCCTACCAGTGGCCGCTGAGCGGGTCCAAGGGCCACCTCAACGAGGGGGGAATCCGGGTGCCCACCATCGCCCGCTGGCCCGCCGCCCTCGACGGCCGCCAGGTCAGCGACGTCCCCGTCATCACCCAGGACTGGACGGCGACCATCCTGGACGCCGCCGGCGTGCGACCCGCCGACAGCCACCCACTGGACGGGCACACTCTCCTGCCCTACCTCCTCGACGGAGCCCCAGCCCCGGACAACGCCCTGTTCTGGCGCACCAGCCGGGCCGGAGCGCTGCGCAGCGGCCGCT
>NZ_JBGNUV010000062.1:0-661 GCF_041950525.1 Nonomuraea sp. GTA35
GACGACAGCTGCTTCGCCGTCAACCCCAGCGCCGTCAGCGTCTGCAGCACCTGCGGCGCGTTCGGCGTCTCAGCGGGAATCTCGACCTTCGAGCCTTTGAGCGTGGCGACGAGCTTGCCCGCCTTGTTCAGCTTGGTCGTGACAGCGTCGACGCCAGTCGCCGAAACCTTGAGATCAACGGGCTGCCCGGCCTTGTCGCGCACCTGGATGATCTGGTTGGCAAGAGCCTCGATCTCCTTGCGCGGCCGCGTGTCACCCATGGCGATCGCCATGTCGACGTAACGCTTCCGGGCGTCGACGAGAATCGCGTTCGCTTCGGCCGTGTTCTGGTGCAGCGCAAACTGACTCGACGCGAAGTCGCCCGCCTTCTGCGCCATGGCGTCAAGCGCGTCACCATTCGCTCGGCCAGCCTCGGTCGTTTCGTCAAGCGTGTGACCGTTCTTCTTCAGCGCATCGGTCGCGGCGTCGATCGCGGCCTGGTATCCACGCGAGCCGCTGCGCTGCTGCAGCAGCACCGAGTTGAGCTGCTTGTAGGCATCGACCTGCTCCTTGAGCGCCTGCGCAGCCTCCTCAGCACTCTGCGCTAGTTGATCCTGAGACTGGCCCGCCTGGTCAGCCGCACCGGAATTCGCCTTCATCGCGTCGGCGTGGTCCTTGGAGT
>NZ_JBGNUV010000063.1:0-641 GCF_041950525.1 Nonomuraea sp. GTA35
GGTGGTGGTCGCGGCAGCCTCGATGCACGACAACGCCATCGGCAACGCGCTGCTGGACCGGGTCGCCGCCGCCACTGCGCCCGGCAGCGTCCGCACCGCCCTGGTCGATCAGGGCTTCAAGAACACGCTGGTCGCCCACGGCGCCACCCACGGCATCGCCGTGAAGATCGTCGAGCGTAACCCCGCCGAGGCCGGGTTCGTCCCCCAGCCCAAGCGGTGGGTGGTGGAGCAGACCTACGGCACGATGTCCCTGCACCGTCGCCTGGTACGCGACTACGAACACGATCCGGCCAGCTCCGAATCGCGCGTGTACTGGGCGATGACCGACGTGATGACCCGCCGGCTGACCGGCACCTCCACCCCCACCTGGCGCTCAGTGTGAGCACCTCAGACCCCCGCACGTGGCTGCTGGACCGCATCGACACCCGCGAGAAGGCTCTGACCAGCCAGATCGAACAGGTACGAGACCAGATCGAGGAGTTGACCGCCCGCCTACGGGAACTCGACCAAGATCTCGATCATCTCCGGATCACCCGCAAGACCCTGCTCCTCCTGGCCGCCGAGCCCGATCCGGCACCCCCGCCGCCACCGGCTCCCGTGGTCCCCGATCACCCCGCCTACCAGCAGATTCTCACCCTCAT
>NZ_JBGNUV010000064.1:0-635 GCF_041950525.1 Nonomuraea sp. GTA35
GGGTTCCGCCGCCTGCGCATCCGCTGGGAGATCCGCGACGACATCCACGAAGCCTTCATGACACTCGCCGCGGCGATCATCTGCTGGCGACGCCTCGTCCGCTGATCTTTCTGTTAGGACCTCTTAGGCATCCCCGAGCCCAGCGCCTGCGTCATCGACAGCCAGAGCGTCAAGACCTCCACCAACGTCCCCCTCGACACCCAGGGCATCGACGCGGCCAAGAAGATCGTCGGCCGCAAACGCGGCATCCTGGCCGACACCCTCGGCCTGCTCCTGGCCATCACTGTCGCCGCCGCCGACGTGTCCGACAACGCCATCGGCCAAACCCTGCTCACCCAGGCCAGCCACACCTATCCCGAGATCACCAAGGCCTGGGTGGACACCGGCTTCAAGAACGCCGCCATCGAACATGGCGCCCGCCTCGGTATCGACGTCGAAGTGGTCCCACGGCGCGCTCATCAGCCGGGCTTCCACGTCGTCAAACGCCGCTGGGTCGTCGAACGCACCCTGTGCGCCGCGAGGCGCTCTGTTGCATCCCCGGCATAGCCGGGAGGGACTTGGAGGGAGGTTCCTGGGTCGAATGACTGACCTGGATCCGAAAGGTGAAGGGGACAACAGCATGTCAGGAAACCCGG
>NZ_JBGNUV010000065.1:0-624 GCF_041950525.1 Nonomuraea sp. GTA35
GGAGACGGTGGCTGACTCAACTCACGGCGACACGCCGTGTCCCGAGAGACACAATCCGCTATGAGGGATTAGTCACCCACATCGCCGAACGCGGCAAATGTGCAGCTCAGGGGTTAAACGCCAAGCTGAGAGCCTGCTGACAAAGGCTTAAGTGCTGGCGGGCGTGGGCCCGTAGAGAGCCGGTCCGACCTTGTTGATGTAGCCCTGGTGGGACCATTGGGACAGCTGAACGCGGAAGCTGTTGACGTTCTCGATCGCGAGGATGGCGGCCAGCTCACTGCCTCGCCAGGCTCGCCAGGGCCGAGCGGCCAGAAGCTGCAGGACCTTGCCGCGCCGATCGGGGCTGGATACCGGAAGCGGCGGCGGGTCGCTCCAGCGGCCAGTGGGCGGCAGACCGGCCAGTTCGCGGGTCAGGCGGCGGGTCATCTGGTGCACGGCGGCCCACCAGATCATGGCCTCGTGATGGGCAGGCTTGCGTTCGTAGATCCGCGCCAGGGGGCGGTAGCGGACCAGCCAGGCGGATGGGTCGGCCGCGCGGCGAGGTGTCAGCGGTGAGCTGGTCCTTTTCCGCGCGGCCTCCCGCCGAACCGGACGTGATGGTTTCCCGATCATCCGGCTCTCCAG
>NZ_JBGNUV010000066.1:0-590 GCF_041950525.1 Nonomuraea sp. GTA35
GAGGCTTAACGCAGCCTCCCACGTCCTTCATCGGCTCCTGATGCCAAGGCATCCACCGTGTGCCCTAAAAAACTTGGCCACAAAGATGCTCGCGTCCACTATGCAAATCTCAAACAACAAACAGCAACCACATCCCGACCACCCAAAGGCGACCGTTCCATGGCCCTGTACTGAGTCAAACAGACAACCGTCCGTTTCCTCAGGACCCAACAGTGTGTCCAACCAAACCGACCCCCCGCACGCCCGTTCCCACTCCCCGAAGGGCGGTACTAGCACGCCGGCAACCCGGCCTGGTTGAGTAGCCAGTGCTCCACTAATGAGCTGTCACCCCACCACACACTCGGTGGCGAAGAGTGAAGATGCTCCTTAGAAAGGAGGTGATCCAGCCGCACCTTCCGGTACGGCTACCTTGTTACGACTTCGTCCCAATCGCCAGCCCCACCTTCGACCGCTCCCCCCCTTGCGGGTTGGGCCACGGGCTTCGGGTGTTGCCGACTTTCGTGACGTGACGGGCGGTGTGTACAAGGCCCGGGAACGTATTCACCGCAGCATTGCTGATCTGCGATTACTAGCGACTCCGACTTCATGGG
>NZ_JBGNUV010000067.1:0-588 GCF_041950525.1 Nonomuraea sp. GTA35
CACGCTGGGGCTATCGGGGTGGCGGGGTCTTCGCGGCCGGCGAGGTGGGGCCGGTAGCCGGGCACAATCACGTGCACGGATTCACCGCGTCCGCCCTGGTCTTCTCCGGGTCTTCGCCGGGTGGCCTCAAGCGACCGTTATAGGATCATGACGTATCGTGACGACGGGAGGCCCGGCGGCCCCCGCTGCTCGGGAGGGGCCGCCGGGCGGACTCGCTTTCTTCCGGCGGGAGGTCGCCGGACCAGCGGTCTACCGGTGAGGAGTCACGGCCCTGTGAGTGAGGAGCCGTTCGGATGGGGCGGTCAGTCGTTCTTGTTGGTGACGCCCTGTCCCTCCTCCGTACCCTGGTCGAGGGTGGGGCCGTTGTCCTGCTTGTCCGTGGTTGCGCCGGTTTCGTTGTTAAGGGGCGGGGTCGCGGGCGCGGAATCGGTGACGCCCTGTCCCTCCTCCGTACCCTCGTTGAGGGTGGGGCCGTTGTCCTGCTTGTCCGTGGTTGCGCCGGTTTCGTTGTCAGCGGGCGGGATCGTGGGCGCGGAAGTGGGCTCGCAGGGGGCGACCGTCCCCTTGACGATCTGCAGGGAGACCGTG
>NZ_JBGNUV010000068.1:0-568 GCF_041950525.1 Nonomuraea sp. GTA35
GACGGCGAACCCCAGCAGGGCCAGGGCGAAGGTGGCGAAGAAGGCGTAGTAGGTGAGGGCGGCCGCCAGCCGGCCGGCGTCGGCCTTGTCGTAGCGGATCAGGGCCCGCACCGTGTGATCCAGCCAGCCGTGCCGGCTCCTCGTCTTCTTCCAGCCTGCCGCCATCCGGCCGACCCAGCCCCTGACGGCGCTCATGGCCGGAGCCGGCTTGTCAGCGGAATGCGGCCGTGAACGCGCGCCGCGGTCGTCTCGCAGAAGATGGCTCACCGTGCCGTCATGAAGAGCTGGTAGAGGCGGGACGACCCTACCCATAACGCGCATTCTATTTCTCCGAACGTTTCCCTGTGCCTGTGAAGCCTGAAAGCATGCCTCTCTCCGGCCGGTGGGGAAGGTTCCCGGGCATGGATCCCCCTCAGGAGCGCCTGTTGCGGTTGGTGCCTGCGACCTTGGCGAGGATGGCCGCGTGGTGCGCGTGCCTGATCGTCATCGGCATCGTGGCCAACTATGTGTTCGGTTTCGTGGCGACGATGCGCATCGTCGCCCTGCCGGTCGCGGTCGCCCGGCGGCT
>NZ_JBGNUV010000006.1:0-614794 GCF_041950525.1 Nonomuraea sp. GTA35
ATCACCTGACGGGATTCCTCGGTAAGTGTGTGGGGCGTGAGAACGCCCACACGCCCCGACCCCAAGATCGTTAACTCACTGCGGCGCCCCGGTGGCTAGAAGAGCGCTCTGTTCTCCAACAGTGCTCATGTACGCGATAATGGCTGGTTATCCCGTACATGAGCGATCATGGCGGCGCGCCGACCAGGACAACCCCTCGCCGGGAGGGTGCGCGACTCGGGCACGTTATCCGGTACATCGCCCAGGTCGGCGCAGCGCCCGCCACTCGGCGGGCGGTATGAGCGCCGCGCCGAAGATCACCGCCCTTCGCGGCGGGCACGTCACGCTCGCCGCGGCCGCCGTCGCCTTTCTGGCCACCCCGCGCACCGCCAATCCCCACACCCACCGCGCCTACGTCTCGGCCATCGACCGCGTCACCACCCTCCTTGGCCGCGACCGGCCGCTCGCCGAGGTCGCCGACACCGAGATCGGCACCGCCCTCACCGAGCTGTGGGGCCGATGCGCGCCGGCGACCTGGAACCGCAACCGCGCCGCCATCTCCTGGCTCGCCTGGTGCCAGACCAAAAAGCACTGGGCCGCCCCGTCGGTCCCGGCCGACGCCGAACGCCGCAAGGAGAGCGCCGACGAGACCCGCGCGGTCGCCAAGACCACGATCCACCGGCTGCTGTCGCGCCGTGACATCCCGCTGCGTGAGCGGGCGCTGTGGCGCGTGCTCTATGAAACGGCGGCCAGAGCAGCCGAGATCCTGGCGCTCAACGTCGAGGACCTCGACCTGGAGCACCGCCGCGCCCCCGTCCGCTCCAAGGGCGGCGCGACCGAGTGGGTCTACTGGGACAGTGGCACTGCCCACCTGCTGCCCCGGCTCCTCCGCCTCCCCGGCGGCAGCACGCGCACGCACGGGCCGCTGTTCCTGTCCGAACGGCGCCCCGTCCCGGCCCGCCGCCCGGCCGCGGGCGACATCTGCCCGCACACCGGCCGCGCCCGCCTCGGCTACGACCGCGCCCGCATCCTGCTGGAGAAGTACGCCGGACTCGATCTGCACCAGCTACGCCACTCCGCCGCCACCCATCTGGGCGAGGCCGAAGTCCCGCTGCAGCTCATCATGGGCAAGACCCGGCACAAGAACCCCCGCACCGCCATGCGCTACGTCAAACCAGGCCCGGAGGCCATCGGCAAGGTCACCGAGCACCTCGCCCCGCCCCGCCGCTGAGGCCCCGTCGCGTGGCCGGCACCTGGATGGTAGTCGCTCATATCCGCCCCGGTTCTCGGCGATCACTACGGTGGATCCCGACGACAAATACCGATCCAAGAATCACGACCTCAAGCGATCCAAGTCACACACCGGAGCACCGCCGATGGGCATGAGCTGAAGGAAGAGGGCCTCGGTTCCGGTTCCATGGCAGAGGGGAGCCGGCCCCGCAGCCCCCCTCCAACGTCTGCAGGGTCGGCCTCCCTCTGCTCACCACCCTCACCGATAGCGCGCTGAGCAGGAAGGACCCGGGGTTCCAGGGAATGATTTTCCCCGGAAGTTTGGCAGCAGGAGTGCCATCATGGCCGGACATGGACGGCGCCCGGATCTCTTCCCCGCGCGGACCGCTGGCCGACTTCCTGTCCGCCCGGCGCGCCGCGGTCGCCGCCGCCGACCATGGCCTGCCCGAACCGGCCTATCCCCGCCGGGTCCCCGGTCTGCGGCGGGAGGAGGTGGCCCAGCTCGCCGGGATCAGCACCGACTACTACAGCCGTCTGGAACAAGGCCGCGTCCGCACTGCCTCCCGTGCCGTCCTGGCCGCTATCGCCCGTGCCCTGTTGCTGAACGACGAACAGCAGCGGCACCTGTTCCTGCTGGCCCACCCCGAGGTGAAGGAGCAGCCCGGTGAGACCGAACAGCGCATCACCCCGCAAACGGTGCGGCTGCTGGCCAACCTCATCGATACCGCGGCCCTGGTGTTCGGCCGGGACCGACGGGGCGGCCCAGTGCTTCTTGGTCTGGCACCAGGTCAGCCAGGAGGTGATGGCGGCGCGGTTGCGGTTCCAGGTCGCCGGCGCGCATCGGCCCCACAGCTCGGTGAGCGCGGCGCCGATCTCGGCGTCGGCGACCTCGGCGAGCGGCCGGTCGCGACCGAGCCGTTCTATGGTGCGGTCGATGGCCGAGGCGTAGGCGCGGTGGGTGTTGGGGTTGGCGGTGCGCGGGGTGGCCAGGAAAGCGTCGGCGGCCGCGGCGAGGGTGACGCCTTCACCGCGAAGGGCGGTGATCTTCGGCGCGGTGCTCATGCGGGCCGCCGGGCGACGTTCGACATGATGTACCGGATAACGTGCCGGAGTCGTGCACCGTCCCGGCGGAGGGTTGTCCTGGTCGCCGCGCCGTCATGATCGCTCATGTACGTGATAATAGACAGTTATCACGTACATCATGTGGGCCAATGACTCTCGGATGTACTTCCTAGCAGCGGGTTAATGACGGGCAGATAATCGACTCGCGCGTCAGCGGGAATGCCGGTCTAATACCGCCATGCGCATCACCTCGGAAACGTGCACCGACGGCATCCACGAGCAACTCTTCACCATCGGAGACATACCTGGGGTGCTCTGGACGCCCGCCGAGGGCTCCGGTCCCCGCCCACTAGTCTTGATCGGACATGGCGGCGGCCAGCACAAGAAGGGATGGGAGGTCGTCTCCCGGGCCTTCCCCTACGTCACCTCCTGCGGCTTCGCGGTCGCCGCGATCGACGCCCCAGGGACCGGCGACAGGCCGGAACACCCGGAAATCCGGCGGCTCGTCGCACTCATCCAGGAACAAGAGGCCGCGGGCGCGCCCGTCCGGTCCTGCCCGGAGTGGCCCGCCCTCAACGAAACCGTGGCGGCGCAGCTCATCCCCGACTGGCAGACCACACTCGACGCGCTCCAGAAACTGGATTCCGTCGGCGACAGCCAGCCCGTCGGATACTACGGCCTGTCCCAGGGCGGCGAGATGGGCATCCGCCTCGTCGCGGCCGAACCTCGGATCACAGCGGCGGTCTTGGGCCTCGTCGGAAACAACTGGCTCATAGACATCGCGGCCCGGATCACGATCCCAGTCGAGTTTGTACTGCAGTGGGACGATGAAGGCCAACCGCGGGACTCGGTCATGAAGCTGTTCGACGCACTCGGCTCCGCCGAGAAAACCCTGCACGCTAACCCCGGCGGCCACTTCCGAATCCCGTCTTTCGAAATCGACAGCTCGATCCGATTCTTCGCTCGGCACCTGAGTAGCTCCTGACCACCGGTGCCCAATACATGCCCGGCATTGGAGCCGCATGTGGAATGGCCTCCACGACAACAACGAGCGCGCCGCCGCCATCACAGCGTTCCTCCAGAGCGAAGCCGTCGCCCCTGCCCGATTACCTAACCCGCACCGGCATCTCCGCCTTCCTGGCCCCCCACGCGGGTCCGCGCGACCGGCCCCAAAGTAGCTCTCTGTAATTGCCAAGCGACCTGAGAATGTCAGTGGCCTGCGACACGTGATATCAGTGGCGACGACACGAGAGCGTCAGTGCGTCGCGACACGAAAACGCCAGTAAGTCTGGCTTCCCGTCGGCGTGCTCAGCGGCGGACGTGTGACTTTCTGGCGTTCTGATGTCGTCGGTGGTGGGCCCGGCTCGGTGCCGTACCCGGGCTCGGCGTGTGCCTGCTCGATGGCCTCGGGGTAGGGCTGCGTCTTCTCATACTCGGCTTGGGCATGCCGGTAGATGCTGGCCAGGGACGGGTTCTCGCCTTTGCGCTTGCCGGTGGGGATGATCAGGTTCTTCGGATGTCTTCGACGCGTTCCCTGGCGGTTTTGCGGCGCAGCACGGTACGGCGCGGCGCGAACCTCAAAGGCGAGCCTCACCCCGCGATGCTACTGTTGGTAGTAATTAAACTACAAAAAGTTACTAGTCTTGGGTAGCCGAAGAGTAAGGTCTTCGGACCTAGGCACCCTCTTCCGGATGGCGGAGTCGCTGGCGGGCTACCTCAACAGCAAGATCAACCCAGTTGTGGGGCCTCTGGCGGGGTTCCTGCCGGCACCCCTACCGGGATCGGGCGGGCACGAAGGTCAGCGGCGACCGCTGGCCTGGAGCATGGCGAACTCGGCGTGTGCCTGCTCGACGGCCTCGGGAAAGGTCTGCGCGGCCGCCCACCTCGGCCTCACCTACCCCCGAGCCGCGATCAGCCGCAAATCCCGGCGATCCGGCGCGTGAGGCGCTCAAGCATCACGGCGCGGTGCTCCCGGGAACGGCAAGGTGGCGCCAGGGCAAGGCACAGCATCAGTCGCGCAGGGCGAAAGTGTCGCCGGCTCGTGGCACGCTGCGGTGATGTCGGGATTCACGCGCGACACCCAGCGCTACGGCGACAAGCTCGTGTACGAGGCCCTCGGTTCGAAGTGGCGCCGCTACCACGACACTCACTGCGGGTGCGGCCTGAACTGGGTCACCGAGCACGCCGAACCGGCCGGATTCACCGTGGTGCGCTCCGGCACCGGCTGGGTTGCCCTGACCGGCCCGGGCCTGACCGAGGACGTCGACGAATCCGCACTGACCACCGACGCCCTCTGGAAGGCCGTCACCGGCAAGCCCGGCACGGGCTGGGTCGAGTTGGTGCATGTCATCGACCGGACCCAGGCTGCACCCAAAGACCGCAAAAGGACCGGTGCCGACCCTGCGGCGCGTCGCGAGCGTCCAGCCAAAGCCGCGCCCGAGCCAGCCACCGACAAGCAACTGAAGTACCTCACCACCCTGGCCGGCAAGGTAGGACGCGAGCGATTCGATGCCGCGTTCAACACCGTGGTCCACGGAACCGAGATCGCACCGCGCGGAACTGACGAGAAGACCGGTCAGGCACTACGGCGTTTGACCAAAGCAGCAGCGCGCAAACTGATCACCGCCCTGGTCGGGCCCTGACGCCTCCCTGAGATCACCAACCCCGTACGGCCACACAGAGTAGCAGCGGTTACTTATTGTTTCTTTGAGACTGGTGACGCGGACCCGAGCGGGGGGCCTTATCAGGCGCTGTACTTGGCCCTCGGCTGGAGCCTGCACACGCCCGTGACGGCGGCCGTCCTCACAGCAGCCGGTAGGTGATCCCGAAGGTGCCGCGGGGGTCGTACACGGCCTTGAGCGCGGTCAGGCGCTCCAGGTCGGCCGAGTCGTAGGCGCTGCGCACCTGCTCGGGCCCCGCGTCCTCCCCGTGCCCCATGAGGTTCAGGAAGCGGCCCACGCTCCACGGCGCGAGCGCCCGCACCAGCTCCTTCGCCCTGGGCTCCGCACCCGGGTGCAGCTCCACCAGCAGGTAACGCGCGTCCCGGTGCCCGACGGCGTTCGGATGGGCGGGCGGCCGGGACAGAGCGCCGCCGAGGTGGCGCAGCTCCACGATCAGGTCGCCCTGCCCGATCCGCTCGTCGATCGTCCGGATCGCCGCGTCGTCCAGCTCGCCCAGCAGGACGTCGTCGGAGGTCCACGGCATGGGCACCGGCGGGTCGTCGTGGATGGAGGCGCACTCGGCGTACGGCAGGTCGCGCAGCGTCTCCATCAGCCTGGGGCCGATCGCGCGCAGCGGCTCGACCAGCCGCTCGCCCTCCTCCGGCGGCCCCGTGAACGCGACCCGCACGTGCAGGACCCGCCTGCCGCGCAGCTCCTCCGGCACGCCGGGCACGTCGGGGAACGGGATCAGCGCCACCGAGGAGTTCATCCGCTCCGGCACGGTGCCCGTCCAGCGCAGGTAGGCCGTCAGGACGCCCGGCACCTCGGCGGCGTCGAAGAACAGCCCGCCGCCGTAGAGCCGGGCCACCGGCATCAGGCCGAACTCCAGGCCGGTCACGATCCCGAAGTTGTCCCTGCCGCCGAGCAGCGCCCAGTACAGGTCCGGCTCGCCGTCCGGGGTGACGTGCCGCAGCCGCCCGTCCGCCGTCACCACGTCCATGCCGATCACCCGGTCGGCGGCGTAGCCGTGGCTGCGGCCGAGCAGGGGGAGCCCGCCGCCGAGGGTGTAACCCAGCACGCCGACGTGCGGCGCCGACCCGTTCAGCGGGGCCAGCCCGTACGGCGCCGCCCGCTCGATCACGTCCCCCCACCGGGCCCCTGCGCCCACCCGCGCCGTACGCGCCTCCGGATCCACCCGCACGTCCGTCATGCGCCGCGTGGAGACCAGCACCCCGCCCTCGGCCGCCACCGAGATCCCGTGCCCGGTGCCCTGCACCGCCACCGCGAGCCCGCGTGCCGCGGCGAACTCGACGGCGGCCCGCACGTCGCCCGCCCCCACGGCGCCGACGATCACGTCGGGCGCGTGCCGCGCGGCGAGGTTGAAGCCGGTGCGCTCCTCGTCGTACCCCTCGTCACCCGGCCGCAGCACCGGCCCCGCCACCCGGTCGATCAGGACCTTCACGTCGTTGTCGAAGTCGTTCATGGGGCCGAGTGTGGCGGCATAACTTGACAGCCGCCGTCATATATTGGGGCCGTGAAGTTCGACCGGCTGCTGTCGATCGTGCTGCTGCTCCAGCACCGCGACCTGGTCCCGGCCAAGGAGCTCGCCGAGCGGCTGGAGGTGTCGCCGCGCACGATCTACCGCGACGTCGAGGCGCTGTCGGCGGCAGGCGTGCCCGTCTACGCCGAGCGGGGCAAGCACGGCGGGGTCGGGCTGCTGGCCGGGTTCCGCACCGACGTCACCGGGCTCACCACCGACGAGGCCCGCGCGCTGTTCGTGCTGGCCTCCCGCAGCGCGCACTCGGCGCTCGGGCTGGACCGGGCGCTGTCCTCGGCGCTGCGCAAGGTGATGGCCGCCCTGCCCGCCCCGCACCGCCCGGCGGCCGAGCTGACCAGCCGGCGCATCCTCGTCGACCCCGACCGGTGGATGGCCCCGTCACTCGCCGAGCCGGACCTGGAGACCCTGCACACCGCCGTGCTCACCGACCGCAGGCTGCGCATCCGCTACCGGCACAGCGGCAGCACGGAGCTCGCCACCTACACCGTGGACCCGTACGGGCTGGTGGCCAAGGCCGGCGTCTGGTACCTCGTCGCCGACCACCGGGGCCGGCCGCGGCTGTTCCGCGCCGAGCGCATGCCGGGCGTCACCGTCACCGCCGCGGAGGCGCGCCGCCGCGAGGGCGTGGAGCTCCAGGAGGTCTGGGACGACCTGCGGCGCCGGGTGGAGGACAGGAACGACGAGGTACGCGTGTCCGTCCGGGTGCTGGCGGCCCGGCTCGACATGTTCACCCGCATCGCGGGCGGCTACTTCACCGGCACGCCCGTCGCGGGCGGCGACGGCTGGGCGCGGGTCGAGCTGGCCTACCCGCTGGTCGGAGCCGTCCGCCAGCTGCTGCAGTTCGGCCCCGACGTCGAGGTCATGGAGCCGCCCGAGGCCCGCGCGGAGATGGCCAGGGCGGCCGCCGAGATCTCCGCGCGGTACACGTGAAACGCCGGTCCGGCGGGCCGGACCGGCGGACACGCCACTGGGGTTGGCAGTTGCGCACTCTGACCGTCGAACGCTGGCAGGTCGCCGTGTTCGGCTCTTGCCTGGCCGGCGATGAGGAACTGCACACGGCGCTGCGCCAGGCGGCCCGCACCGGCGTGTGGGAGCGCCTGGCCAGACTGCCAGGTAGCTTCGTCACGATCAGGATCGGCCCGGACGGTGTCCTGGCAGTGCCAGACCTGGCGGGAGCGTGGCCCGTCTTCTTCACCTCAGGGGCAGGAGGCATCGCCTACAGCTCCTCACCCCTGCCCCTTGTCGACCTGATCGGCGCCGCCCCCGACCCGCGATGGCTTGCCGCCCGCCTGTTCACCCCCGACATCCCACAGGCCACCACAGACAGGTCCGCCTTCGCCGCCATCGGCCGGTCGCGGCCCGGCCACATGCTGCTGCTCGACGGCTCCGGACTCCGCCAGCAGCCGATCAGCCTGCCCGTCGGCGGCCTGCCCTTCGAGGCGGGAGCCGAGCAACTCAAGGACGCGCTACTGACCGCGACCGGCGTGCGTGCCGCACGCGCCGAGCGCCTGTCCAGCGACCTGTCCGGCGGCCTGGACTCCTCCAGCCTCGCGCTGCTGGCCGCCCGCCACCGCAGCACGCCCCTTCCGGCCATCACCTATGTCGATCCCATCAGCGGAGGCCAGGACGATCTCGCCTACGCCCACCTGTGTGCGGCCGCGGAACCCGGCCTGGACCACATCGTGCTCTCGCCTGGCCCGGACGCGCTGCCGCTGGCCGGCCTGGAGCACGCCCCGCTGCTGGATGAGCCCTCACAAGACGCCCTGTTCTGGGCTCGAGACCAGAGCCTGCTGGCGCCCGCCGCCGGCGGCCTGCACATGACCGGCGACGGCGGCGACTGCGTGCTGACCGGTCCGCTCGCCTACCTCGCCGATCTGGCCCGGCCCGCCACCATGAAACGGTTCGTGCGCGAGAGCGCGGCATGGGCACGCCTGCGGCACCGCCCCGCCCACGCCGTGATTCGCGCCGCGCTGCACATGGCCCGCACCACCTACCCGCAGGCCCTGGCCGCCGTTGTCTGCCACCTGCGCAGCGGGGACGTGCCTGCCCGGCGCGGAGTGGAGGACGCGCTGCGCTGGTGCGCACCCGGCCCGGCCACCGCCTGGGCCAACCGGCACGCCCGCCTGGACCTGGCCGGCCAGCTCGCCTGCCTCGCCGATACGGGACACGACCGACCGTACGACGCCGACGCCGAAGCGCTTCGGCTCGTTCACGAGGCGGGCGCCAGTAGCAGACTGTTTGCCCAGATGGCCGCCGGTTTCGGCGTGGACGTGGACACCCCGTACCTCGACAACCAGGTGATCATGGCCTGCTCGGCGGTCCCCGTGATCGAGCGGACCACCACCCGCGCCCTCAAGCCGCTGCTCAGCGCCGCGCTGACCGGACTGATCCCCCCGGCGCTGCTGGCCCGCACCACCAAAGGCTCCTTCACCGCCTGCCTGTACGCGGGGCTCCGCCATGCCGCCCCCTACCTGCGGGAACTGCTGGACTCCTCCCGGCTGGCCGACCTCGGCCTGTTGCAAGCCGCTCCCACCCGAAAGGCCCTCGACCTCCTGCTTCACGGGGCAAACGGGCCGGTGGCGGCCATGTGCGACGTGCTGGCCGCCGAGGTGTGGCTTCGCTCGCTGGAGCGGCCCCGCGCTCCACTGTGGTCCCCTGTCTCATCCATGCCCACCCCCCGAAAGCTCGATCATGCCTGTCCTACACGCCCGTGAGGGCGTCCGTTGCACCCACATCACCGATGAGGGAGCCGTCCTGCTGGATACCCGCGCGGGGCTCTTCTACGGCCTCAACCCGGCAGCCGCCGTTATCTGGGCCGCCGTCACCAGCGCCAGCGACGGCGAACCACTCGATCGCGCGACATCCGCCGTGGTCGCCCGGTTCGCCGTCGATGATGCGACGGCACGCGAGCATGCCCACGCCCACCTCGCCTTGCTGATCGAACAGGGCCTGTTGGAGGACTCCCGATGACCAGCCACATGGTGTTGCCGCCGATCCAGCAGCGCCTCACCGCCGTCGACCGCGTGTCCGCGCTGACGGCGCACGTGCTCGCCGCCGTCCTCGTGCGCCTGTCCCTCCCGTACCTGACCAAAGTGATCACCGTGGTGAGCCGGTGCTGCCGCCGCGCCGCCACCCCGCTGGAGGCGGAAATCGCCGCCGACGCGGCCCGCTGGGCGGGAGGATGGATGCCAGGCAGGGCCGCCTGCCTGGAGAACGCGCTGGCCGCCATGCTCACCGCCGCCATCCGTGGCCGACGTGTGCATGTGTGCTTGGGGGCTCGCATGCAGCCTTACGCCGTGCACGCCTGGATCGAGACTGCCGGGAAAGCCATCGGCGAGCCGCGCCAACCTGACCGGCCCTACCACCTGCTACTCCGCATCTGACCAACCACCACCAAGGAGGACCGCCTCGTGACCTTCGCGAACCCGATGACCATCAGCTCAGCCGTCCAGCACGCTCTGAACCACGTCACCGAGGAGCACTACACACTCCAGGCCGACGGGTCCAAGCTGCCGCAGACCTCCGCGCCCGAGATCATCGCTACCATGCTGGACCTGCTCCAGCCGGCTCCGGGCCAACGGATCCTGGAAATCGGCACCGGCTCGGGCTACTCCACAGCCCTGCTGTCCCATCTGGTTGGCGAGCAGGGCCACATCACGTCCCTCGACATCGACCCCAGCCTCACCCGCCGAGCCGAACAGCGGCTCCGCGCCGACGGGCGCACGAACGTCACGCTGCTCACGGACAACGGAGCCGCCAGCGTGCCCGTCACCGCGCCAGTCGATGGCATCATTGCCTGGGCCACCGTAGAACACATCCCGGCAGCGTGGACGCGCCAGACGTTGCCCGGCGCGGTCATCGTCACCCCGATCTCGGTCACCGATCTGGCCAAGACGTTCCTCGTCATCCGCGCCCGCCGCGGCGAGCACGACCGAGCGCTCACCGCCGATCGTCTCCTGCGGGCCGGGTTCGTCGAGGCGACCCCGCACACCGTCGAGCAGTGGATCATTCCACCCCATCGTGTGGACGCCCTGACCCATGACGATGACGGTCGTCCGTGGTGGATGTCGGCCACCTGGCTGCGGAGCAGTGACACCACGAGCGGGCAGGACCTCCTTCACCGCCTGATCAGCGACAGTCGCCAGGAGCCAGGTCCGCTGACCGACCAGCACAATGCGGCGGATTTCTACACCTACCTTCTGGCCCTCCGGCCGAAGGAACTGACCACCGCGGCCCTCGGCGAACCACTGTGGCGCATCGGCGCGGCCACCCCCACCGGCATCGCCCTGATCACCCAGCACGAGGCGCACCACCAGGTGGCCGCCGGGGACAACAGCGCCGCCGACCTGCTCGCAGGATGGGCACGCCAGTGGCGCAACCTGGGCGAGCCCGGCCTCAACCAGCTTCGGCCACAACTGCACGCCGTGAAGGGTGAGTGGGAAGTCAGAATCGTCCCGCCAGCCCTCACTACGGCACCCGCGACCTAGCCTCCCAGGAACGGCACGAAGCACAACTTCGATGAAGCTCCGCAAGGGCCAGCGCCAGCAAGCGGCGTACCGAAGGGCCGCCTCTCCCCCGTGGTCCGAGGGCACGACTTGCATCCGGCGCTCTACGGGGCCGTGGCGTGACCAGCCAGACCTTGACCCTGCCAGTCCATCGCGTGACCCTTGGGGCTCACGGCGTCCACCAGGAGGGCGAAATCTCGTGCAATCCTACGGTGACGGAGACGATCTCTCTCTAGCCTTCTACTGCAAGGACCCCGATTCCAACCAGGACAACGAGTGCGAGACGTTCTACCGGACAGATCGAGGGTCGTGGCTCGTCCAGGTCAAGAAGCGAGGCCCCCGGGTAGGGGCACAGCTCGTCGGCCTAGGGGAAGACGAGACGTTCGGGGAACTCTCCGAGCGCACCGTGAACGTGTTCGTCCGGAAGTACGTGAGGGAGCACTATGGAGTTGATCTCCCCGAAGGAACGGGCTGACCTGGTCAACGGCATCAGCCGGGAAGCTCTCCACGTCGAGATGCGAGACAATTACGGCATCGACGCCGACCTGTTCGCCAACTGGCAGGCAGGTGACCGGGAAGAAGTCCCCCGCGTCCTCAAGCCATGGTGCGACCGGGTCGGGGCCGGAGTTGCCGAGGGCAAGACGTACCGTCGCGTGTGCGTGGTGTCGGAACCGCTCTCGGCCTACCAACGGTGGTGCTTCGAGGCAACGAACGGCCTCAAGGTCGAGGCCGGCGAAGACCTGCGATGGGTGCCGCGACGGCTGACCTCAACGTTGAGCCTGCCGGGCAACGACTTCTGGCTGCTCGACGGTGAAGCGGTCGTGTTCAACGTCTTCGACGGAGCGGACAAGCGCGCCGAGATCCAGCTCTACCGAGACCCCGCCATCGTCAAGCAGTGCGCTGACGCGTTCTCGGCTCTGTGGGATCTGGCCATCCCGCACCGCGACTACCGGCCCGCCTGACAGCAGTGTGCCCTTGTCCGAACAAGACCAAGTACAAGCCGCCCGCAAGGCGTTTGGGCAGCGACTTCGCGGCCTGCGGCTGGACGCCAACCTCAACGGCCGTCAGCTCTCAGCTCGATCCGGGATGCGCGACTCCAAGATCTCCCGGATCGAGCTGGGGCGGCAGAATCCCACCGAAGACGACATACGCATCTGGTGCCGTGCCTGCGATGCAGAGGACCAGATCCCCGAGTTGATAGCCGCGCACCGGCAGATCGACGAGATGTGGGAGGAACACCGGCAAGCGCTGCGGGCCGGGCTCAAGCAGCAGAGCGAGCGCATCAAACCGCTCTACGAACACACCAAGCTGATCCGCGCCTACGAGCCTCAGACCATCCCCGGCTTCCTGCAGAGGCCGGGATACACGCGGGCCGTCATCGAAGATGTCTCCCGTTTCCACGGGCTGACCGACGACATCGACCAAGCCGTCGAAGGACGGCTCAACCGCCTGCGCGTCCTTGAGTCCGGCACGTGCATGTTCTCCCTGGTCATCGAGGCCGGGGCGCTCTACGCCCAACGCGGCGGCCTCGCGGTGATGTTGGATCAACTCGACTACATCGAACGTGCAGCCGGCTTCGCCAACGTGGCACTGGGCATCATCCCTCTGGGCCGACTGCGAACCATCTGGCCGGGGGAAGGGTTCTACGTCTATGACGAATCGCTGGTTCGCAGCGAGCACTGGACCGGCGGCTACCGGACCAAGCGCCCCAGCGAGATCGAGACGTACCTGCGGATCTTCAAGCTGCTGCAGTCCCAAGCCGTCTACGGCGAGGCCGCACGAGCGGAGATAGACGCGGCACGGCGACTGCTGCAATCTCGGGAAATCTCCTAGCCCCCGCTCTGGCGAGGCTCCTACGGTCGTTGCCATGCCGCCGGGACAGCCAGGACCAGCAAGAGTCCGCACGATCGAAGATCTTCGACTCCCCGCCGAGGAAGACTCTCGATCGGACCTGCTAGGGCTGGCTGCCGTGGTGCTACGCGAGCGGAAGATCCCCTTCCTCGCCCTCCAGCTCATCCGCCTTCAACTGGGCTTCGGTCATCCCGGGCTGCCCCAGAGCCTGGGCTTGCTGGAGATCGGCGGAACTGGGGGCGTGGTGGCCACGGTCGCCGTGAGCAAGGACGGCGGCCTCTACTACGTGTTCGTCCCCTCTTCGCAGGCCGAGCCTTACCAGGTACCGGCCGACCAGCCCGAGAGCATATCCGCCCTCATACCCGGTTACGGAGATCGACCATGACAGAGCCCAGCACACCACCCAGCCTCGATTCCGCCCTGGCCGTTCGCCGAGTCGGCAAGACCACGATGGTCCATATCTGCGACCTGACGGCCCCCGACCGCGTGATTCTGATGAGCGCCAGATGCTGGGTGGACTGGAAGGCCGAGGTCATGGAAGACCTCTTCCGTCCGCATCGTGATGGCGACCAGATCACCATCGAGATCGTGGACCGGGCAGTGGGCAAGGCCACTCAGCGCCTCTTCACCACCGAGGTGGCGTACAGGGCGTTCCAGAGTGCGGCGAAGACCGGAAGGTTCGACGGGCTTGCCCCCGTGCCCTACGGCCAGAAGCACGGCCCGTGGATCTGGGCCGGCGGCGTCTTGCAAGAAGCCGAGGCCAAGGCCATGCACGGAGCCGCTTGAGCTGCCCGCGATTTTGCTCGGAGAGGCACGATCCAGGGACGAGACACGCCCACGCCTGGCCCTCCCGCGCACCGACAGACCCCGGCCGATTCGCGTTCTGTTCCCGTCTCGGCCGACCCGCATCGCAGCATAGGGCCGTAGAACACCCAGTAACCTTCCCGCCGAGGCTGGAGCCCTGGCCGTTTGGCTCACACCACGTCCATCCCGGCCACCGAGTACGCAGCATCTCTGGCATGGCCGCCAGCACCTCGACACCTAAGGCGACCCTGCGTGATACGGAGCAGACAAGTCTGAGATCACATGGGTGTGACCTAGGAGGAGGAGCCGGCGCAGAGGGCTCTGGTCGCCTGGCTCACCCCAGTTCATCCCGGCCAGAGCCCGCGGACTCCCGATTAACATCTCTGGCGTGGCCCCGCTTGGGTTCCTCATTCGCCCCCGGGCGGGGTCCACCCGTTCCCGGCTGGGAGCGTGGACGTCAGCGCATAGAGCGATGCCGCGATCTCGCCACCCTCGGCGGCACAGACTCGGCCGTTGACGACTTTCCGCGTCTCGTTCGTCACACGTCCGTCCTCACCGCTCGCGGAAGGTTTGCTCAACCCGGTCAGCAGCCACAGCCAGCGGCGCCCGGCGAAGGCCGCCCGCCCCTCCACCAGATCGGCCAGAAACCGCCGCCGCTCCTGCCGGGCCACCGGCGGTAGACGCAGCGTGGCGAACACCGCGGGCTGAGACCAGGAACGTGAGCGCGTCCCAGGCGAGGATGACACCGGGGCTGCTCGCGGCGATCACCAGACCGGCCAGCCCCGGCCCGGCGATCGCGACCACGTTGAAGCAGATCTGCAGCAGCGCGTTGGCCTGCACCAGCATCGGCCCCGCCGGGACGAGCTGGACGACCAGACCCTTGGCGGCCGGTTGGAAGAACGCACCCGCCGCACCTGCAACCACCGCCAGCCCGGCCAGCGCCCACACCGTCGCCCTCCCGGATAGCACCAGCACGGCCGCGCCGAGCTGCGCCGCGCCGCAAACGAGCTGGCAGGCCACGATGATGGCCAGCCAGCACGCCGACGACCGGAGTGACCGCGAGGAAGATGAGCAGCCCGCTCATCAGCACGAACCCGAGCGCCGTGGCTCCGCCGCCGAGATCGACGACGGCGACTTCCACTGGAACCGCTCTAAAACACGGTCAGGCGCCGACCCGACTCAGCCAGCTCAGCCGGATCGACTACGAGAGGACGCCCAAATACATAATTAGCGCAGAAGATCGCCGACCGCAGCACGGTGGATCACGGGCAGAACGTTATCGCGAAGCATGCTGACAAGGGTCGGCTCATGGGCCACGACATGCTGCAGGGCCGCGCTCAGGGCCCGTGCTCCCTGGTCATCCGCGAGGGCGGCCACAATGGCTATCAACTCGTGCTGGTCAACCACCATCTCATCATCTTCCTGTTCATTCCACCCCCGCTCTCTGATCTGGCGAGTCGCCTGTACAGCCTTCGTCACTTTGTCGAACACGTCTACAGACATGGGGTGGGTCGCGATCTCGTCAGCAAAGTCGGCCCAGCCGTCTGGTGGTGATGGTGGCAAGTGGTCGCCGGGCCGCTTGAGCACCTTCGCCAGCCCGCGAATCTGCGAACGAGCACGAATCTCCTCGGCCACGTCGGGTATCCAACTTTGAAGCGTCTGCGCGGTTGCTCGTGCGGTTAGTGGTCCGCCGAGGGCATCGCGCAATCCTTCCGCGACGGCCTTACGCTGTTGCTCACCGGTGTCGGCGAAACGCAAGAGAACACGAGTGATCAGGAAGAGATCTGGAGGCGTCGGTTCGTACAACACTCGCAGACCGCAAGCGATGAGCCGGTCACGCCACTTGGGCAACGCGCGCGCCATCCCGTCATCGATGAGATCGAGCGCCAGTCTCGGCCCGATAGGCATAAGGTCGCCGAGCCGGTTACAGGCACCCTCATCGATGGACTCTACGAGGTCGACCAGCGTCTCGTGCTGATGACTTTGGGGAGTGGAAAACAACCGGCCAGCGGCGAATATCCACGTATTACGCCAGTGAGGGCTTGGGGCCGCCATCCGCAGGCGTTTCGTCACAGCGGCTGGGGTGCCGGTGGTTAGGTGCATTGCCGCCATGAGTTCTTGCAGTGAGCGTACGTCGAAGCCGTAGCCCTCGTCACCGCGCGGGGCGATGAGCACAAGGCGCCGAGTGGCAGCAGCAACGATGTTCGCCCGCAGCTCGGCGTCGGCTCCCGACGGTTTGAAGCCGGCATCTTCCAATACCGCCCAGGTGAAATCCATAAGCTCCCGATGGGTGAGGGTGGCGTTGGATCGATCACCAGCCTCACTGCGAGCCTGGAGCTCGAATCCGATTCGCTCGTGGAGTTGCAGGATCTGATGGCCGTGATCTTGCAGGATCCTGTTGAAGCTGGTCTGTTTGTCACGTTCGCGCCGGAAGACGGTTTCGTAGTAGCCCCAGAACAGGCTGAACCTGTCGGGCGCGAGGCGGCCGGACGAACCAACGATGATCGACATGATGAGGACCTGCAGTGGGGTGCGCAGCAGGTTTCGCAGCGACTCATCCTCGGCAGCATTTTTTAGCTGCCGAACGACTCTGTCGATTCGGTCCAAGTCGTTGCGAAGCCACACCTTGGTCACCAATGTGCCGTAGTGGATGGCTTGGCCGGGCTCAAGGTAGTCCAGATCAATACGCTCGAACTGTGTGGGCGCGATGTTCTCTGTGTAGCCGATAGGCCGAGTAGTGAGTACGACCAGCAGATCGCAATCATCGGCCTCGGCGTTGGTGACCAGCTCGGTGACGCGCTCAATAAGTCGCTTGCGCACGGTTGGATCGGTGACCTCGTCGAGCCCGTCGAGGACCAGGAACCAGGGCCAGCGTCTCATCCATAACATTAGCGTGGTGGGCGTGATGGTACCAAGGTTGGAGCGCTTGGAAACGCGTTCGGCAATATAGCGGATCAGTGTGGAATCTTCCTCGAACCCATGTTCATGGGCGTATTCAGCAAGGTCGATACGCATGGCCCAGCGGCGATGTCGAGGCAACGCTCTGCGAAAGCGCTGGAGTGCTTCTCCTACGCCAGCGATCACGTCTCGATGTTCCGTACTGAGGTCACTGGCGCCAGCAAGCATCGTAGCTCGGTATGCCTGCACCAAGAACTTGGAAATGGTCGTCTTCCCATTCCCCGGGGCGCCTGCGACGATGAGATGGCGTGGGCCACGGTGAGCGGTCAGGCTGGGGCGCAGCATGTGCTCCCCGCGGTCGAGCACATGCTGGATGACGCTGCCGTGTTTGGCACCATTATCGAGCGTGACCGGCAGGTCGATAACAACTCGGTGCACGGGCAGGCCACTTCCGTCGCCGCTGCCAGCCTCGTCGAAGTAGATGGTGCCTTCGCCCATCAATGTGGTTCTCGCGTGCGCTCGCAGCCCTGGTTCTAATTTCCCAACGGGCAGAGACCCGGTGAACTCGTTGAGGTTGGCGAAGACGTCAGCAGCGGTCAGGAATCCGGGGAATGCTTGGCGTATGCTGGGATACAACGCCAGAAGGCTCTGGATTTGGTTGCCGTCCCACAGGCGCCACTTGCGTACGCGAGAGATCCGGGCGAACTTAGCCCTTCGCTCCTCCCCGGACCCCACATCACGACTGTCATCTTCGAGGCTGGAGATGTAGCGCTGGATTTGGGTGTTCAGCCAATCATGACCACCGGCTGCAGGCACCGGCGTCAAAGCGATGTTCGTAATGATCACTAAGAAGTCAGGGACCGGGTTTCTGCGCTTCGCGGGGTTGGCCCAAGCGTCCAACTCCTTGCGAACCTGCGTCCACAGCCAGGTCGCATCGTCCTCGGGACGCCCGGACAGACGCTCCTTGTGCTTGACCTGAAAAACTGTGTATCCGTCCCAGGCCTCACCAGCTTGGCCTTCGGTCTCCTGCCAGATGAGGAGACCCTTGTGGTACAGATCGCGCCCACCATCACGGCCTGTGCCCATCACCTGAACACCTGGCCCGAAGATCTGCAGGGTTAGCGCAGCCGCAAGATCCTGAAACCCCGTAGGGCCCAGTTGCTCCAAGTTGTAGGCCACCGCATCCCCTTCTTCTCATACGTGAGGACCCGGCTCCGCGGGAGGGATCCTGAGCGCCCAACCTAGTGTCCGTGCGACGCTGTCGGCACGTCATTGACGTAGAGCCGCGCCAATCACTCACTTCGCCGGCTGAGGAGGAACCTCCTCGCAGGCGCGAATGCGCGCATGTGCACGGTTGGCAGAGCGCTGATGGCGCGACAGCAGTCGCAGCCAATGGCCTTTGAACGGCATGCCGGTGCTGTCATCCGCGCCTGAAATCCCCCGTCGGCGAGGGTCTTCACCCCTGCGGCGGTCAGCACCTCGATCAGGCCGACGGCGCGTGCCGCGGTCAGGTCATGCGTGGCACCGGCAGCATAGGCGAGACCATACGAGCCGCCTGGCCGGGTCGGGCAGGACCTGCACGTCGACTCCGTGGCCTCGGTGTTTGATGCATCTCCAGATACGACATTGGTGGCTGTAGTGGTACATCCAGATATAGATTGGCAGCATGGGATAATAAAGCTACCGACTTCAATCCGCAGGCGCGCTAACTTCCCAATGACCGTCGCACGCACCCTGCTGGCCGCCATGGCCGTTCACCCACCGACTCAAAGCAGGCAACCGCCAGCCGAGGACGGGGAGTGCGCACCGGATACGGATGCTTTGTCCGATAATCCTGGTCAAACCTTTACTTCGCCCGCGGTCTGGATCCGGGCCTGATCGCAGGTATTTATAAAGGTGACAGGGATCAGGTGGTCCAGGTGATCGGGCCACACCGACATGATCTCACCGCACGACACCGCAACACCACCGAACCACATCATCCGCTGCACTACGCGAACCGCGGACCATAACGTTCAGCACGACCGACGGCACTCATCTGCCGATCGAAGCGCATCATCGGGCCGACAGCGACTGCACGGTCATTCCAGGCCGGCGCCCTCGAACGGCTTCTCATCTCGCTCGCGCGCGTGGGAGCGGTCCTACGGCGAGAGCCGTCCTTGCTCTGTGGCGCCTTGAAGCGACGAGGGCAGAGCCGGCGGCGGCGCCGTGCGGAGACCGCCGGCACCCCGGTCCGGCGTTGCCCGTCGGATTCGGCCTTGACCAACGCTATCCAGGTGGGCGTCGATACGCCCTGTCCGGCACGGCCATCGATGCGGCGGGGTGACGACCACGGGCGTGCTCGCCCGATCACGCCCGTGGCATCGGCCGTGCCGGGCGGGAACGCGGCGGCCTTCGGCGCTCCACGCCGTACAGACGGTGACACGGGCGACAGGACCGCCGTGGCCCGTAGCCAGCCACCACCGGGGCCATGGCTGAACAGGAAAGCGCGGCATGCGTGTCCGGAACAGGACTGCCTAAGGCACGCCCGTCGAACAGGGCGATCAGTCCCTTCACCGGCCGCTTCCGGGGCTCAGCGCCACTCCGCCCTGCTCACCACCACACCGGCCCCGACCAACAGCACCAAGAGAACGGGGACAGGCACCACCATGGCTGAAGGACGCACCTTCAAACGCTGCTCCTGCCGCGACGCCAACGGCAAGGCAATCGGACAGCAATGCCCCAAACTGCGCCGCGCCGACGGCGGATGGAGCCACCGCCACGGCATCTGGAACTACCAGATCGAACTCCCATCCGGACCCGACGGCAAGCGGCGCGGGCCGCTGCGCCGCGGCGGCTTCGCCACCCAGGACGCCGCCAAGGACGAACTCAGCCGCGTGCGTGACCTGCTCGCGCTGGCCGACCCGCGCGAACCCGCCACCCGCACCCAAATCGCCGACCTGATCAAACGCACCCTGGCCGAGACCGACACCCTCCCGGACGCGGACACGATCCGCCGCAAGATCAAGACCGGGCAGCATCTCACCCAGGAGATCACCGTCGGACAGTGGCTGAACGAGTTCCTCAACCGCAAGCGGAAGATCGAGGAAACCACCCGCCGCTCCTACGAAGGCCACATCCGCCTCTACCTCACCCCCTACCTGGGACGGCTCCGGTTGGATCAGCTCAAGGTCAGCGACATCGCGTTGATGTTTGAACAGATCGAGGAGTTCAACGACACCATCGCCGAACGCCGCACCGACCCCGACCCAGCGGTGCGTCAGAGCGTCAAATATCGGCGGCCGATCAGCATCGCCACCATGCACCGCATCCGTGCCACCCTCCGGCACGCACTCAACATGGCCATGCGCCAAGACCGGCTCATCGACTTCAACCCCGCCGCCGTCTTGGAGATGGCCGCCTACACCCGGCCCAAGCCACTGGTGTGGACCGACGACCGCGTCCGCGCCTGGCAGACCGACTACCGCACCTACCGGGAGAGGGAGAAGCAGCGACGAGGCGGGCGGCGGGTCGATCCCATCGACGCCTACACCAGCGTGCCGCGACCGTCCTCGGTGATGGTGTGGACGCCCGCCCAGACCCGCCTGTTCCTCGAAGAAGCCAAGCGCCACCGCCTGTTCGCCCTGTACCAGCTGATCGCGCTGCGCGGGCTGCGCCGAGGCGAGGCCTGCGGGCTGCGCTGGAAGGAGATCGACCTCGACGGCCACACCCTGACCGTGAACTGGCAGCTCGTGCAGCTGGCCTGGGACGTTCGTGAGGGCACCCCGAAGACCGACGCCTCGGTGCGGACCATCGCCCTGGACACCGACACCGCCCGGGTGCTGCGTGCTCACCGGCAGCAGCAACTCCAGGAACGCCTGGCCATGGGCGACGCATGGACAGACACTGGGTTCGTCTTCACCCAGCCCGACGGCAACCGGCTGCATCCCCAGTACGTTTCCGACCAGTTCCTCTGGCTGGCCTACCTCGCCGGCCTGCCACCCATCCGGCTCCACGATCTTCGCCATGGGGCGGCCTCGCTGATGCTGGCGGCCGGGGTGGAGATGAAGGTGGTCCAGGAAACCCTGGGACACACCTCCAGCGCATTCACCGCCGACACCTACACCTCCGTCTACCCGCAGGTCGCCACGGCCGCGGCCGAGAAGACCGCCGCGCTGCTGTTCGGCAAGGAAGACCAGACCGCGCCTGGGAAAGTCATCTCGCTGAGGAGCTGACAGTCGGATTAAGCATCCGGCCCCGCATTCGCCGCCTGCTCGCGGCGAGGCGGGGCCGCCGCTCTTGCCGCAGCAGTCGGCGGTGGCGAATGGATCATGGTGTGTGCGCGGTTGGTGCGGGCGAGCACGTATGGAGCACGCAACCACTAGACGAAAATTCTAGAACGGGTCCGATCCCGCAAAGCCGCAGGTCAGGACATGATCAAAGCGCGCCCTGCAGGATTCGAACCTGCGACCGTCGGATTAGAAGTGGAGCGACAGTAAGAGTGAGCATGTGGCTCTGACCTCAGAGGATGAGCCTTGTGTGCTGCGGGTACGCGAAGATCGTTCCGCATATGGTCCGGATCTTGGTAGCCCTCTCAGGTCTCCGCCATCCGAATGCCGACGGGTTTACAGCGCGTGACCGTTGTCGCCCGCATCTAGGTCTTGACCTGCGACGTCGCCTCGTCGGTCCACCCTCGGCGCCAAGATCATTGCACGTATATTGCGCGACTCGCCTTGACCGACTCCGGAGAGACCACTGGCAAGGTAATCGCGACGGACCTGAAAGCTTGCGGCCGTCATACCATCGCGTACGCCCCTTTCAGATGACCGACGACCGGTGAGGATCGATGTAGTCGATCTCCTTCTCATCGAAGAGCGCTTCCAACGCTTCCAGACCGGCGTTCACGAGTAGGTCGCGTTCCGCCGCAGTGATCGGCAAAAGCCAGAGAATCCGAGCGTGACCGCCATCCCACCCGCAGACTTCGAAGTCCGGACCGAATGGGTAAGGAAGGCTGATCAGGTACCGGTCACACGCCGAGTCGGCAACCCACGGTCGGCCTATCGGGACGACATGGCCGTGATCGAGGCGCTGATGAGGAGGACCAGCGTGGTAGTAGGCGACCATGGTCATCGATTCAAGGTGCTGCCAGTCGTCGGTCTGCGCGGTGAGGACGAACTCCAGGCCGTGTCCGTCGCGCAATGTGATATCAGCGCATCCTGAGCTCACGTAGGTCCAGCCTCTGAACTTCGGCCCCGGCCCAATACGGAAGATCCGGAAGCCCGGGATTCGCTCCTCAACAGGGCCGGCGACTCCAGGAAGAGAGTCAACCCGATGCCCTCGGAAGAATCCCTCAAGATGACTCAGCAGGGCGTCATTGGCCTCAGCCACATCGTTCCTCTCAGTGCGCACTCGTCCTCACCAGCTCGTCAACGGAGATCAGCCACGTTCTCCGGTGAGCCAGGGTGAGGAACGAACCCTGGATCGTCGATCGCCCCCGAGCACGTACGGCGATCGACCATGCCGTGGCGATCGTAAGGGCTGCATCTGTGCGGCGGCGCGGCAACCCGGCTCTAGCGAGTCCGGCCGGTACGACGCGACTGCCGTGCGGCCCCGGCCCGGTGTCCCGCCGCCGTCCGGGACCGGCCCCCAGGCCGCACGCCCGGGCGGCGGGCGGGCGGAGGGCCGGGGTACGGCGGCGCGCCGCGCCGCCGCTTGATCTCTATGAGAGCAATTCAGCAACGACACACCGTCGTCGATACGTGTTGCCGTGCGTCTGGCCCGCGCTCCGGATGGGGCGACCTTGCGCTCTGGTTCGTCTCACTGCCCGAACAGCAATGAGCTGATGACAGCGACCTCAATCCTTGGGCGATTCTCCTACTTCGCCGAGCGGGCAGCGCCAGTGACGCAAGTGGCCTCGTGGAGATCATTGAGATGACTGAAGAAGACTTCAGAGATTGACATATGATGCAATAGATGTAACGTATGACTCACTCCTGCCGATATGCCATATAGCAGTACATATGTCTGGCTTGGAAGGCTTCACATGACACGCTATTCGGTCGCAGCATACGGGCTCAAAGTCGCACCATTTCGCCAGAACAAGAAGTTTCTCAATCTAGGAGACATGGATGGACGCGGCCTTGATCTACTACATCTAATACACGGGTTCCTTAAAAGCATCCAGACCAGCGCGATCATAGAAGAACAATTCGGTCACTATCTCTCGACAGAGAACATCACCATTCAAGGCAGGTCCATATCCTTTGGCGCTGAGTACGGCAGGTTCGGCTTCGAAGGCGCCGTAAAGAATGTCCGCACAAACCGACGCACTCATCGATTCGGCGTGGATGAGTCCGCAGTGGTTCACGTACGCAATATGATCATCGTTCCTCCCAGTTCGAACACCGCACTACTTCTGGCGGAGAGATGCAGCGGGAGAGGGGCTGCGAGCATTTTCCTGCGCCACCTCACGAAGGCCTTCCGGAAGCGATTCCATGACGAAGGGCTGATTCTACACAAGGAAGGATTAACAGAGGAGGCTGCCTGGAAGAGATTTATGGAGCGTGCTCGCCTTACACAGATTAAAGTGGTCCGGTATTCAAGGAACCACGACCTGGCCGACGCAATCACCGGGATCGGTGAAACTTATATCGGCAGGCTGGAATACACTGTCAAGCCCCTTCGCTCCAGCGGTCTTGCCAGGCAGCTTATATCCCCCCTAATGGATCGTTCCCTCAAGCCCGAAACTCAGATATTGGGACTGCGCGACGAGGTTGAGGCCGACGAGATTCGCCTTCAACTGACTGATGGAGACCAGCAGAGAGAGATCGTACTTGGCAAGGATGGACTCCCCACTCTCGTCTATCCAATCAAGACCTCCAACGAGGATCGCCCTCCCGATGAGGCCGTCTACGACTACATGACCGAGTTGGCCCTGACGCTGGCACAATCGCTAGAGCTTGGGTTACCATCGAATTGGAAACTGGGCTCTTGGACCAAGCAGGCCAAAGCGGTCCAGATGGAGGCGGTGAGAGATGAGTGCTAAATGGTCCATCCTGCCCCTCGTAGAAGATCACCTTGATACATTCAGAGATCAGCGTACCAACGAGCTACGGCGTCAAGATTATCTTTCTTTCTATGCATTTCCGCTAGCCATTGGAATAGCGTGCTACTTATTTGATTTCAAAATGCAAGACCCCGCGAGCATACTTGCAGGAATAGCTGTTTTCACCGCCCTTCTCTTCGGGTTACTCATACACATTTTCAGCATGGGCCTACGCGTCAATGATGATCCCCGTCTTCCCAAGTCAGGAAAATTGGCAACGCTGATCGACCAACTACAGGCCAATGTAAGCTACTCGATATTGATCGGCATTATAACTACCGCTTTTTTGATCGCAGCAGCAGCAATACGCGAGAACAATCAGCCAATCAACAGTTTTCTATCAGCTATTATCACTACGCTGTTAGTGCACTTGATGCTCACCGTGTTGATGGCCCTCAAGAGAACACGAGCAGCATACGCGGCTCTAAGATTCTAGCTGCTGGTCGAACTGCGAGACGGCTTATCTTGTTACTCAAGCAACTCTGGACGCCGGTTCGCGAGTGCTCGCCGTGCAGTCATAAATCGTTCGTGGAATTCAGTGGCAAGTGCATCTTTGCGGTAACGCTGCTGCAGGACACGGTCGAGGTCGCCAGCGCGATTAACCAAATCAGTGAGGGATCGTCGGTCGATGTCGAAGGCAGCCAGGCCCTCATCGACAGCCGCGTCGAGGTCGCCGCGCCGGGCGTGGATGATGCCGAGATCTATGTGCGCGTCGGCGACACGCATGGGGGCGTTGGAGGTGCCGTCCGGGCGGGTGTGCATCTGGATGGTTTCGCGGGCGTGTTCCTCTGCACGGTCGTCGTCGGCGAGCCAGGTGTAGCAGGTAGCGGCGTAGAAGATCCACTTGGCGTGGTCGAAGACGAAGTGGTGGTCGGGGTGCTCGGGCATGGGCAGGCTGCCGAGGACTTCGGCTCCGCGGGTCAGGGCGCGGTCGGCTTCGCGGCGGTCTCCGATGCGGGCCAGGCCGCGGGCTTCTTGGAGGGTGAGTTGGACCATGGCGCTGCTGGTGCCGGCGACGGCTTGGCCCATGCGGGCGGCGGCGACGACGTCTTCGTAGCGGCCTTCGACGAGGGCGAACCAGGCTGACATTTCGTGTGCCCAGCCCATGAGTTCGCCGTGTCCTACCTGGCGGCCCATCTCGAAGGCGGCGCGTCGGGCCGTTTCGGCCTCTTCTCTCTCGCCCAGGTCGTAGTGGACGCAGCCCAGCAGAGCTGTCAGCCAGCCGGTGATCACGAGCAGTTCGCGGTGCTGGTCCAGGGTGAGGCGTCCGGCGAGCAGGCGGTTGATCTGGGCGAGGCGCTTTTGGGTGCGGTCCCGTAGCGTGCCTGCGGGCACGACGGGGTAGGCGCGGCATAGCAGATCGACGGCCTCGGCAAGGGCCTCCAGGGTTCCGGTTCCTACGTCGGATCCCTGGAGTTGCTGGGCGAGTTCCATGGTGCCGTACAGGTCGGCCTCGGCACGGAGGGCGTCGGCGGGGATCACGCGGGCCTCGATGAGGCCGCCGCCGGTCTGCTTGGTCTGAGAGAACCCGAGCGCTTCTGGCTCCAGCCCGGTCAATTGGGTGAGTGCCAGCCGGTACGGCGTACGTGGCCAACGGACTTCGCCGGCCTCCCAGCGACGGACCCGTTCCTCATCACACGTCAGGCGTTCGGCGATGCCTACTGGTGTGGCGTTGATGCGGTCGGCCATGTCCGCGCGGGTGAGCCGGTGCTCGTTGCGCCAGGCGCGGAGGCGGACGTTCGGGATGTAGTCGGGCATCTTCGGGTCTTCCTCCCGGCTGGGGGCTCGAAAGGGGAAATGAGGGGGCCGTTCAGGGGTCCTGCTCAGACTCGGTTGCCGGTGGACTTGTCATCAATCAACCACGGTACGTCACGCGGCCTCCTGCCACAGGGAACGCCGGATGAACGAGGAGATGGCGACGGTGATCCGGCCAGACGAGACAAGCAAGACGTCGCCGTGCCCCGGCTGCCGGGGACGCGGGATCAAGCTGCGCGACTCGCGCCGTGCGCTCCTCATCGGCGACTGCGACACAGATCAGACCCCTAGTGAGGAGCGGGAGTGTCTCGACTGCCTCGGAGGCGGCCAGGCCGAAGGGAACGGGAAATGAACTCGATCATGCAAGCGGCGCTGAACTTCCCGCAGAACCGGGAAGAGGGCGACATGCTCGTCCGGCTGCGCGACCAGCTCACGAACCTCGGTGTCAACGCCGAGTTGCGGGACAACAACACCGCGCTCATGGTGCACAAGCGTGAGCCGGGGATGCCGGTGTGGGTGTTCGTCGGGTTCGGCGGGGCCTACTACTCCTGGCAGAGCGCCGAGCAACGGCACCCGACCAGTGATCCGGAGGGTGCGGCAAAGCTCCTGGCTGAGTACATCGCCAGGTGATGACCGGCGCGGCAAGACGAGCGCGTTCCCTATCGGAGGGGGTAGGGACGCCGCCGCCTCGTCTCGTCGCGCCGCTCCCGGCAGGCAGTTGCAGTGGTAGCCCCCGCGGCGTCCTTTCCCCGCCCGGCTGCTGTGCTGCCTGCCGGTTCTGTCCGTACGGCTCCCCGCCTTGTCGCAACAGCGTGGACAGGCTGTGGCTGGCCGGTTACTCTCAAACTTGGTAAAACAACCTGTCGGCTGTTGGACGGTCATGATGTCGCTAGAGTCCGTGCCGCCTAAGTATGCGCAGCTTGTCCAGACTCTTCAGAGGCGCATTGAGGCAGGAGACTACCCACCGGGCACGCTTCTCCCCAGTGAGAACCAGCTCATCCAAGAGTTCGGTGTCTCCCGTCCCACCGTGGTCGCCGCCCTGCGCGTGCTGCGTGAGCAGGGCTGGATCGAGTCCCAACAGGGCAAGGGGCGCTTCGTGCGCGGCCGTCCGGCCATGGCCTCCATTGAGCAGAAGCGGCCTGGACAGGCGTACCTGACCAAGCCGGAGGCCGACACTACCGGCGAGGTTGTCGAAGTGGGCGCTGTGGCCGTCCCGAACCGCGTCGGTCTGCTGCTAGACGTGCAGCCCAAGAGCAAGGTGTTCGTCCGGCGGCGGCTCATCGTGCGTGACGGCGAGCCGACCGAGTTGGTGTCGCTCTGGCTGCCGTTGGATCTCTCCGGAGGTACGGACCTCACCAGCGGTGAGCCGTTGCGACAGGGGTTCCGGGAGCATCTCCAGGCACGTAAGGGCATCCGGTTCGACCACATCGTGGAGCAGATCACCGCGCGCATGCCCGCGTCCGACGAGGCCAAGCAACTGGCCATGCCCAAGAACATCCCGCTCCTGGCAGTCTTCGGCGCCGTCCGTGATGCCTCCGGCCGGCCCCTTGCTGTCGTCGAGGTCCTGCTCCCTGCTGACCGGCACGAGTTGGAAGACGCCTACCCGACCACGTGATCGGGCTGCCGTCTATGTGCAGCGGTGGTCCCAATCGCTAGAGCTGACGTCGCTGAACTCCACAACGACGGCTCTACCGTCTCCGGTGTCCTCGCCCCAGGTCAGACGGACGTTGGCCTCGTTCTCCACTCCGGCAATCGCGGCCTTGCGGTAGTAGGCACCGATCTCCCCCGCCGACAGGCCGGTGCTGAGAGGCAGTCGGATCTCATAGTGGCAGTAGTCGCCACTTCCACCGGAGTTCTTGCCGAATTCGGCTTCGGTGTCGCCATTGCTGCGTGTCTCAGGCGGCAGCGGGATGGCCAGCACTCGCTCATGAAATTCGTCGAGCCGGGCATCGTCGCGCCACACCGGCTTCATGATCAGCAGGAACAGCCCAACCAGCGGGGCGATCACGGCCACGGCTGAGCAGCCCCACAGGATTCGCATCAGATCCTCCCCAGATGCCGGGTCATCGGCTTGGGCGCCTGTCTATCGCACAGGTGACACGCCCGTCACCTCACACCCAGTCACTTGACCTAGCAAGCTACGCAGAGTTACGGTGCAACTACTTGATAGGTCGAGTGCCTGTCATTCAAGAGAGGAACCCGTTATGGCTCTGCAAGGCCCCATCCCCGTCACCTTCGCCATGGTCTTCCCGCACGGCTGCTACATCGTCGGCGAGGTCGAGCCCGTCAAGGACTTCGACGCCTCGGCTGGCGGCCGATTCGTGCAGGCCCGCGACAAGCAGACCGCAGAGCTGGTCTGGCAGGTCGCGGTCATGGACGGTGACCCGACCCTCAAGCCCGCCCAGAAGACGGTGGCGGTCAAGATCCTGGCCCCGGTTCAGCCGGTGCCGCCGCAGCCCATGCCCGGGCTGCCGTTCACGCCCGTCGAGTTCGACGGCATCTCGGTCACGCCGTACGTCAACGCGGCCGGACGTCTCGCCTACTCGATCAAGGTCCGTGAGATGCACGCGCCCCGCCAGACCGCCCAGCCCGCCAAGGCCGGAAAGGAAGCCGCCTGATGACCCGACGCCGTACCCCGCGCAACAGCGTGATCCGGCTGACCACCGGGCACGCCGCCCGCACCATGAACCACCCGTTCGCCCGCCGTGAGCCCGTCCTGGCGCTCGACTTCGGCGCCACCTCCGTACTGGTCACCACCAACGGCCCCGTGACGGCCGAAGACCTGGAGTTCGCGCGCCAGCTCGCCCGCGAGGCCCACCGCTTCGCCCGCTCCCTGGAACGCAGCTTCTACGGCCTTCCCGACGGTCAGGGGATGGCGGCGTGAGCGAGCACCGGCCCTACACCTACGTCACCTTGTCCATGCGGCCCGACTCCGCACCACACGTCGGCGTCTCCTTCCACACGCCGCGCCTCCAGATCCGCGCCGGACTGCTGGTCAGCAATCCCCGGCCGTACCTGGAGTTCGTCTCCCACGAGGCCAACGTGCACATCTCTACCTCTGGGGCCGGGCCGGTAACCGACGCCGATCTGGACATCGCCCGCGAGATCTTCAACGCCGCCGCCCGCTATCTGGCTGACTGCGAGCTGCTGCACGCCGAAGAGTCGGCCAAGGACGCCACCGGCACGGCGGCCTGAGACGAAGCGGGGCCGCTGGAAGCGGCAACTTCCGGCGGCCCCTCGGTTCTCCCCTGACTCCACATCACGAGAGGTTCCCAGCTTATGTTCAAGCGGCTTCCTGGCGATGAGGCGCGCAACCTCGTCTCCACCACGCCGGATACGGCCGTCGTCTTCCGACCGGCCGTGCTCAAGACTCCCGCCATCATCACCTTCCTCGTCTACGGCTGGCGCTTCCTGGCCGCCCTCGTCCGCACGACATGGCGGCATCCGGTCGCCGTCGCCGTCCCCGTCGTCCTCGGCGGCATCGGGTACTGGTACGGCTGGTCTGCTGCGGCATCCACCCTTGGCATCGTCGTGCTGTCCCTGCTCGCCTGGGCCTGCACCGACGGCGATCTCTTCGCCCGTCTCGTCGGCTTCCGGCTGCTGGCCTGGTGGCGGCTGGTGTCGGTCTACCGGCGTCACTGGCATGGCGTCATGGACGTCTCCGGCCTGGCCAAGCGCGTCAACGGTCGCGTTTACATGCCGCGTATGCTCCGCGTCACCTGCGACGGCTGGGCCGACCGCATCACGGTCCGGATGCTCGGCGGCCAGGCGGTCAAAGACTGGTCCGACCGCATCGACAACCTCGCCCAAGGCTTCGGCGCCACCTCGTGCCGGGTCGCGCTCGTCAAGGGTGGCCGACTGCTGCTGACCTTCCCGCGCAGCGATCCACTCGCCGCGCCCATGCCCGCCCTTCCCATCCCGGACGAGCCATCGGTCGGACCGGTCGAGATCGGCAAACAAGAGGACGGCCGACCGCTCCGGCTCAAGGTCCACGGCACGCACGTCCTGATCGCGGGCGCGACCGGCGCTGGCAAGGGCTCGTTCCTGTGGGACACCATCCGCGGGCTGCTTCCCGCGATGCGGGCGGGCCTGGCCGAAGTATGGGCACTGGATCCCAAGCTGATGGAGCTGTCCTTCGGCCGAGAGCTGTTCCAAGGCCGCTACGCCGCCGATCCAGCCGACTGCGCCGACCTGCTCGACGAGGCCGTCTCCGTCATGCAGAAGCGGGCCGCCCGCTTCGCCGGACTCCAGCGCTCCCACGTCCCGACGATCGAGGACCCGTTCGTCCTGGTGCTCGTGGACGAGGTGGCGTTCCTGACCGCCTACCAGCCCGACCGGCAACTCCGGCAGCGCATCTCCGCCGCCCTGGCCACCCTCGCCACCCAAGGCCGCTCGGTCGGCGTCGGCGTCATGGCCGCACTCCAAGACCCACGCAAGGAAGTCATGAACATCCGCAACCTGTTCCCCGACAAGATCGCCCTCCGGCTCGACGAGTCGGAGCAGGTGGACATGGTCCTCGGCGATGGCGCACGCGATCGAGGCGCACTCGCCGACCACATCTCACCCGTCACGGAACTGGGCGCGGGCGTCGCGTACATGCGCCTGGAGACCTCACCCGAACCGATCCGCGTCCGCGCCGCCTACGTCTCCGACACCGACATCCGCGCCATGGTCGCCTACTACGGGCAGGCCGCATGACTCACCTGCTCCACGGCCTTCGCTGCGCCACCTGCCTCACCCTGAACGTTCTCTGGCTCGACCCTGTCCGCGCCCTGGTCGAGTGCTCCGAATGCGGCCAGACCGCGCTCATCGTCACCGACCCCGACGAAGGGAAGACCACATGACCCATGCGCAAGACCGCGCTCTCCCCCGCGCCGTCCGACAGGCCATGCCCATGGCCCGCGACGTACTCGTAGAGGTCGCCAAGCAGCACGGCGTCTGCGTACGCCCCATCCCTCTCCGGCGGCTCGACACCCACACCGGCAAGACCGAGATCATCGACGTCCCGTGCGGCGCCACCCTCGACAGCAAGTGCCCGCCCTGCGCCCAGCGCAACAAGCAGCTCCGCAAGGCCCAGTGCCGCGAGGGCTGGCACCTCGACGCCGAACCCATCGTCACGCCCGACGAACCGAACGAGGAACAGCGCTGGCTGGTGGAGTTTCGCGCCGACGTCCAAGCCCAGCGCGACGCCGCCGAAAAGGCCGGCGACGACACCACCGACCTGGACGCGCTCATCACCGGCCTGGACGATGAGATCAACGCCGCAGGCATGCGCGGCAACGTCCTCGGCCGCACAACCGCCAAGCGCTCCCGCTCCACCCGGCGGCGGCAGGACGCGCCCGACCTGCCCAAGCGCAAGATGACCCACACCACCCTTGGACGCACCTTCCAAGGCAGCGATGGCAAGGTCTACCGGCCGTCCCTGTTCGTCACGCTCACCTTGCCCTCGTACGGCAAGGTCCGCGACGGCGCACCCATCGACCCCGACACCTACGACTACCGGCGCGCCGCACGGGACGCCCTGCACTTTTCCAAACTCGTCGATCGCTTCGTACAGAACCTGCGCCGCGTCGCAGGCTACGACGTGCAGTACTTCGCCGCCGTGGAGCCTCAGAAGCGGCTCGCCCCGCACCTGCACATGGCCATCCGTGGAACGCTCCCACGCGCCGAGATCAAGCAGATAGCCGCCGCCACCTACCACCAGGTCTGGTGGCCCCAGGCCGACGAAGTGCTCTTCGACGGCGACCATCTGCCCGCCTGGCAGGACGGCACCGGCTACCTCAACCCGGCCACCGGCGAAGTCCTGCCCACCTGGGACGAAGCCCTCGACGCCCTCGACGAAGACGCCGAACCGCTCCACGTCATCCGCTTCGGCGAACAGGTCAATGTCCAAGGCGTGCTCGCTGGCACCCCGGACGCCGACCAGTGCATCCGCTACCTGTCCAAGTACCTCACCAAGTCCCTCGGCGACGCCCTCGACGGCGGCCAGGCCCAGCGCGAGCATGCCGCCCGCATGCTGGACGCCCTCCGCTACGAACCCTGCTCCCCCGCCTGCCCGAACTGGCTCCGCTACGGCATCCAACCCAAGGGAGCCAAGCCCGGCATGCAGCCCGGCCGCTGCCGCAGCAAGGCCCACAAACCCGAACACCTCGGCTACGCCGGACGCCGCATCCTCGTCTCCCGCAAGTGGAGCAACAAGACCCTCGCCGAACACAAGCAGGACCGCCGCACCTGGGTCCTGGAAGCCCTCGGCCAGACCGACCAGCCCATCGACCCCCACCGCTACGTCTGGCGCCCCGTACCGGCCGGAGACGCCAACGTGCCACCCCTTGCCGTACGCCTCCTCAGATCCGTCCACGAACGCCAACGCTGGCGCGCCCACCTGCGCGAACTGGAGGCCCGAGCAGCCGGACAAGATCTTTCGGCAACCGAGGACGTCGGGAGGGCCGCATGACCAAGCACGACGAACTACTGACCGTCCGCCAGGTCCTCGACGAGCTCGGCGGCGTCTCCCGCCGCACCTTCTACCGCTGGCGAGAGATCGGCAAGGCACCAGAGGGCATCCGCCTGCCCAACGGCGAACTCCGCATTTACCGCAGCGACCTCAACGCATGGCTCGAATCCCTCCGGAGCGCCGCATGACCACCTCCTACAAGGTCAAGTTCTGGGACATCCGAACCAACACCAGAGCGGACAAGCCCGATAAGAAGCCCCGGATCGTCTCCCACACTGTGCGGTGGACGGTCGGCAACCGCGAGAAGTCGCAGACCTTCAAGACCAAAGGGCTGGCCGAAAGCTTCCTGTCCGACCTGCGGCAGGCGGCCAAGAAGGGCGAAGCCTTCGAGGTGGGCAGCGGTCTTCCCGCTTCGATGGTCAAGGCCAAGGATGCCCGGACCTGGTATGCCTTCGCCGTCGCGTACGTCCACGCTTGGTGGCCTCACGCGGCGGCGAAGTCTCGCGAGGGCATGACCGACACCCTCGCCACCGTCACCCGCATCCTGGTCGGCGACGTACCCGGACGTCCGTCCGACGAGATCATCCGGCGGGCACTGCGCGAGTACTCTTTCCTGCCCGAGGACCGCAGGCGGGAGCCGGCACCGGAGATCTCCCGCGCTGTCCGCTGGCTGGAGGGCGCTTCACTCCCGCTGAGCGCCCTGGAGGAGACCAAGCACGCCCGTGCGGCGCTGGAAGCCCTGGCGCTGTGCCTGGACGGCACGCCTGCGGCGACCTCGACATACCGCCGCAAGCGGGCCGTCTTCCATCACGCGCTTGAGTACGCCGTGGAGCTGGAAGAGCTTTCGGCAAATCCACTGCACAAGGTCAAGTTCCGCAAGGCCAAGGTGAGCGGCGAGATCGATCGGCGCTCGGTGGTCAGCCCCAGCCAGGCGCGTGAACTGCTCACCGCGGTGACCTACGTGGGGCGATCGCGAGGGCCGATGCTGGCCGCCATGTTCGCCTGCATGTACTTCGGAGGTCTTCGTCCGGCAGAGGCGGCGGGACTGCGGCAGAAGGACTGCCGGCTTCCAGAGAAGGGCTGGGGGCTGCTGACGCTGGAGAAGACCAGGCCACAGAGCAACAGGCGGTTCACCGACTCAGGGCAGGCCCACGACGAGCGCGGGCTGAAGCACCGGGACGTGAAGCACACGCGCACCGTGCCCATCCCGCCCGAACTGGTGGCCATCCTCCGGGATCACATCGCGGCGTTCGGAGTCGGCGAGGATGGCCGGCTGTTCCGTACGCGCACGGGCGGCGTGATCTCGGGCTCGGCGTACGCGAAGGTCTGGCAGGAAGCCCGGACGTACGCCTTCACTCCTGACCAGGTCGCCTCTCCCCTGGCGGGCAGACCGTACGACCTCCGGCACGCGGCCGTCTCGCTCTGGCTCAACGCGGGCGTGCACGCCCCGGAAGCGGCCGAGAGAGCGGGACACGGCGTGGACGTGATGCTCCGCGTCTACGCCAAGTGCATCGACGGCCAACGGGAGATCGCCAACCGGCGCATCCTGGAAGCACTCGCGGCGTGACACACGAGCCACGGCAGGACCCCGGGACACCTCGGGGTCCTTTCGCCGTTCCGGGCCTCAAACTCCCTTGCCGACCTGGGAAAACGTGGCGGCGAGCATTCCGCGTATGTTCCGCGAGCAGTGGCACAGGGCTGCTTTCGGCGGCCTCCCCCTGCGTACGGCGCAACCGGGGCGATCATGCAAAAGACCAGGTCAACCCGCGGATTGCCTGGTCTCGATTGCGCGCCCTGCAGGATTCGAACCTGCGACCGTCGGATTAGAAGTCCGGTGCTCTATCCAGCTGAGCTAAGGGCGCTCCCGCCTTATTGTGCATGATCCGGCGACATGTCACGCACACGTTTTCCCCGTGTCAGTCTGTCAACCCGATCACACCCCACATGAACAGCGTTCCCAGCACGGTCGCCGTCAACGTCCATCCAGTGGCCCGTCTGGGCGTATGGGCCTCAGGGAGGATATCGGACGTGGCGAGGTAGAGGAGGAATCCGGCGAAAAGGCCGAGGTACGCGCCGAGGGTGGCGTCCGGGATGGTGAGGAGGGTGGTGATGGTGGCGCCGGCTATGGGGGCGAGGGCGTCCAGGGTGAGGGCGCGGTGGCGGGCGTTGCCGTAGAGGGAGGTGACGGTGTACGTGTTGAAGCCGTCCGTGAAGTCGTGAGCGATGACGCCTATCGCTACGGCCACCGCCAGGGAGGTGTCCGTCCGGTAGGCGGCGCCGTCCAGGAAGCTGTGGATGACGAGGGCCGAGCCGGCTGTGAGGCCGGCGCCCGCCCGGGCGTGTCGGTGGGTGGCGTAGTCGGTCTCGTGGGCGTCGTGCATGCCCATCGAGCGTTCCACGATGTGGATGCCGAGGAAGGCCAGGGCGAGCGTGAGCATGGGCAGAAGTACGCCGTGCACGCGCAGCGGTTCGAGGGCCAGGGCCTCCGGGAGGAGGCGGAAGGCGACCACGCCGGGCATGACGCCGGCCGCGAAGCCGAGGACGAGGTGGCGGCGGCCGCCGGTGCGGTCGGCGACGAGGCCGCCGAGCAGCGTCATCACGAAGGCGGCCGGCGACAGCAGGATCGGCATGAAGTCGCAGGCTGGCGGGCCGCGGCGGCAACCTTCTGAGTTGGAAAAGGCCAGGCGGGGACGGGGCAAATAGGTCTAAGCTGTCTGGGCATGGTCGCGACGCTCCTGCATGAGATTCCCCTGCAGGGCGGGGACGTGACAGACGGGGTGGTGCGCGTCGGTGACACCGTGCGCAGACCGGCCAGTACGTCCACGCCCGCCGTGCATGCCCTGCTCAGACACCTTGAAGCCGCCGGGTTCGACGGGGCGCCGAGGGTGGTGGGGATGGACGAGTTCGGCCGGGAGATCCTCACCTTTCTTCCTGGTACGACCGGGCTTCGGCTGGAGAGCGTGACCGACGAGGCCTTGGCCCAGCTTGCCGGGTTGTTGCGGCGGTTTCACGATGCGACCGCCGGGTTTCCGCTGACGGGGGCGGGGTGGGAAGGGGGGTCGAACGACGATCGGTCGCCGGAGGTGATCGGGCATTGTGATTTAACGCCCGAGAACGTGATATTTCGGCATCGTTCGGGTGGCCGCTCCGATGGGGTCGCCGGTGGTGAGACCGGTCCGTACGCGTTGATTGATTTCGATCTGGCCCGGCCGACGACCAGGCTCTTCGACATCGTGACCACCCTGCGCCACTGGGCCCCCATCTCCGACCCCGTCGATCGCGCCCCTCTCCTGCGCTCTGTGGACGTGGGTGCCCGGCTCCGCCTGTTCTGTGACGCGTACGGCGTGCCGCCCCGCGACCGCCGCCGCCTCCTGGAACTGGCCAGGCTCCGCTTCCACCGCTCCTACGCCGTCATGCGCACCCGCGCCACCGCCGGCGGCAACTGGGCCAAGATGTGGGCGGGCGGCGCCGGCGAGCGCATCCGTCGGGCCGCCGCGTGGCTGGATGTGCACGAAGATGAGCTTCATGCCCATTTGGTATGACCCTCTGGGGCTCGCCCTCGGCGTCGCCCTCGACCGGCTCCTCGCCGACCCGCAGAGCCCCGCACACCCGGTGGCGGTGTTCGGGCGCGGCGCGGCGCGGCTGGAGCGGGCCCTGTACGCCGACGACAGGCGGCGCGGCGTGCTGCACGTCGCCGTGTGCGTCGGCGGCACGGCCACGCTCGGCGTGCTGGCGGTGCGGGCGACCTCCCGCAGCAGAGTCCTCCGTACGACCCTGACGGCCCTGACCACCTGGGCCGTGCTCGGCGGCACCACGCTGGCCAGGGAGGGCGCGTACATGTCCGACGCCCTGGAGCACGGCGACCTGGAACGCGCCAGGGCCCGCCTCCCCCACCTGTGCGGCCGGGACCCCAGCGGGCTGGAGGCCCCCGAGCTGGCGCGGGCCACGGTCGAGTCGCTGGCCGAGAACACCTCCGACGCCGTCGTGGCCCCCCTGTTCTGGGGCGCGGTGGCGGGGGTGCCGGGGATGCTGGCGTACCGGGCGATCAACACGCTGGACGCCATGATCGGGCACCGTTCCCCTCGCTACGAGAGATTCGGCTGGGCCGCCGCCCGGCTCGACGACGTGGCGAACTACGTGCCGGCGCGGCTGACCGGCGTGCTCACGGTGCTGACCGCGCCCGATCCGGGCGGCGCGCGGGCCATGCTGCGCAGGGACGGGCACCGCCATCCCAGCCCGAACGCCGGACGGTGCGAGGCCGCGTTCGCCGGCGCCCTCGGCGTCACGCTCGGCGGGAAGAACGTCTACGGGGGGAGGGTCGAGGAGCGGCCGACGATGGGGGACGGGCCCTCGCCCCAGGTGCACGACATCCCCCGTGCGGTGCGGCTGACGCGGGCCGTGAGCGTGGCCGCTGCCTGCGTGGCGGGAGCCGCCATGATCGGGGCGTCCATCGCGGGCGCCTGGATACGCCGCCGCTGAGGACGCCGCTGAGGGCGGGGGTGAAGGTGAGGGGTGAGGGTGAGGGCTGCTCGGAACGGGCGGAGTGTGGTGCGCTGTGCGGCCCCGCCCAAGGGCCCGCACAGCGTGCCATGACCACCACACCGCAACCACACACACGCGCGCCCCGCGACGCGCGCCCCGCCTACATGATGCGGTTGAGGTTGAGTACGAGCCAGATCACGAAGATCACGACCAGCGTGATCCCGATCATCGACTTGGCGGCGTTGTGCGCGGTGGTCCTCCTCGCCATGACTTGCCTGGCGCTCTGCTTGTACACCTGACGCATGATGATCATGGCTTGGAATCGACGCCCGAGAGCGAACACGGCGAGCCCGATCAGGATGAATAAGATGACGCGGCCATCTGCAGGTTCCACGGGAATCCCCCCTGTGGTCCTCTGGAGTCGCTTACCGCCCCCGAAACTGTGAGAACACAGGATACTCGGCCGACAGCGGTTTGTGATGATATTTATGCATCCACGTCAACCACGATCGGCGCGTGATCCGACGGCCCCTTCCCCTTGCGCGCCTCCCGGTCCACGTACGCCGACCGCACCCGCCCGGCCACGTCCCCGCTCGCGTACACGAGGTCGATCCGCATCCCCTTGTTCTGGTGGAACATCCCGGCCCGATAGTCCCAGTACGTGAACGGATACGGCCCCTTCATCGGCGTCGGCACCACGTCGTGCAACCCGAGGGCACGCAGCTCGGCCAGCGCCTGGCGTTCGGCGGGCGTGACGTGGGTGGCCCCGGCGAACAGGGCGGGGTCCCACACGTCGGCGTCCGTCGGCGCCACGTTGTAGTCGCCGCAGGCCACCACGGGCCCGGCGGCCACCTCGGCGGCCAGCGCGTCACGCAGCGCGGCGAACCAGTCGAGCTTGTAGGCGTAGTGGGGCGAGTCGGGCGTGCGGCCGTTGGGCGCGTACAGGGACCAGACGCGCATCCCGGCGCAGGTCGCGCCGATGGCGCGGGCCTCGGGGCGGGCGGCGCCGACCCCTTCGAGCTCGCCGAAGCCGGGCTCGCCGGGGAAGCTGAGCGTCACGTCCGCCAGCCCCACCTTGGACAGCACGGCGACGCCGTTCCAGCGGCCGTCCCCGTGGGCCGCGGCGGCGTATCCGAGGGCCTCCACCTCCGCCATCGGGAACGCCTCCGCTGGGCATTTGGTCTCCTGCAGGCACACAATGTCAGGCGCGGTCTCCGCCAGCCAGTCGAGCAGGCGGGGCAGCCGTGCCTTGACGGAGTTCACGTTCCAGGTAGCCAGGCGCATCTCTCCAGCGTGCCACCACGACCCGCAGGAGACCCGCATGTACGGGCCTGTACATGCGCCCGTGGTCAGCGGCTGGTCCAGAGGGGCCTGTTGTCCTTGGAGCAGACGATGACCCGGCCGTCGTTGCCGACCGCGAGCCAGGCGCCGGGGTTGCCGGCGGTCTTGGCGCTCCGCAGCGCCTTGTTGTCGCGGTCGGCCACCACCCGGTTGCCCTCGGCCTGCATGATCGAGCGGGGCGCGTGGGTGGCGGCCGGCGCGTCCGGCCACGTGCTGCGGGCGGACTCCGAGCGGGTGGACGCGCTCGTCGGGCGCTCAGGTTCCGGTCGAGGGCGCCGAGCAGCGGGTACGACGAGGCCGGCGGCACGCTCGCCCGCGTGGACGTCCCGCTCGGCCTGCTCACCTCGACCGGGCCGAGCACGCGGATGTCCATCCCGGCCGAGCACAACGGGTCAGACCGCCTTCATCAGCGCGCCGGACACCTCCTCCAGCAGCCCGCCGGCGCCCCGGTCCATGGCCTGCTTGGCGTGCCGCGCGGCGTCCAGGGCGTTGCCCGCGGCGCTGGGCGAGTCCTCGACGACCAGGCGCAGCTCCAGCTCCAGCGGGGATCCGCCGAACCCCTCGCCGTCCAGCCTGATGTAGGCGACCTTGCGGTCGTCCATGAACGGGACGTACTGGGCGCCGACGTGGATGGACGTGCCCGCGCCTGTCGCCTTCGTCGCCTGCTTGCTCCGCATCCGCCCGGCGTCCTCCAGGTTGACGAAGTCCATGTTGCCGCCGCCCAGGAGCTGGTGGCCTCCGGTGAGGCTGACCCCGCTGCCGGTCAGGGCGTCGACCAGCGCGCGGTGCACGAGCGTGGCGCCGAACGAGCTCTTCAGGTCGTCGCCGACCAGCGGCAGCCCGGCCGCGGCGAAGCGGGCGCGCCACTCGGGCGAGCGGGCCAGCACGGCCGGCATACAGTTCACGAACGCGCATCCGGCCTCGATGGCGGCCTGCGCGTAGAGCTCGGCGGCGCGCTGCGCACCGGTCGGCAGGAAGTTGAGCACCACGTGGCTGCCCGTCTCCCGCAGGTGGGCGGCGACCTCGGCGGGCGTGGCCGCGCCGCGCGGGTCGACGAGGCCGGCCGAGCCCGGGCCGACGCCGTCGGCCAGGATGCCCTCCACCACGGGGACGCCCAGGTGCGGCACGTCCGCGAACCTGCGGGCGTTGTTCGGCGCGGTCCAGATGGCCTGCGACAGGTCCTGGCCGAGCTTGGCGCGGCCGACGTCGAAGGCGGCGGTGAAACGGACCTGGGAGATCGCGTAGCCGGCGCAGACAGGGTTCGGCAGGCCGGGGGCGTCGCCGTCACGGTAGTGCTCGACGCCCTGCACCAGGGCGGACACGCAGTTTCCGACGCCGATCACGGCGACGTTCACAGAGCTCATGCCCGGATTAGATCAGGCTCGTGCGCCGGGCACGCGCGACGGCCTCCACGCGGGAGGCCGCGCTGCCGCCGGCCAGGGTCAGGGTCGCCGGGTTCGCTCCACTCCCACGGTGATCTCGTTGCCCAGGCGGCGGCCCAGGAGCAGCTCCAGGTCGTCGCCGCTCCAGAACCTGCCGGGGTCGTACCAGTTGGGGCGGCGCCCGCCGGCCAGCAGCCCCATCGCCTCGTAGGTGACGGCCACCACCTCGGCGCAGTAGGCGCTCTCCAGGGTCTGCTCCCTGCGGCTCCTGCGCGGCACCCTGCCGCGCATCCAGCGCGCGGCCAGCCGGGCGGTGGAGGGGAACGGGGTGCCGTCGAGCCTGGCCACCGTGCGCAGGGCCGCGTCCTCCATCTCGGGGGTGGCCTCGGGGTCGAGCTGGCGCAGCCAGGCCCGCTGGTCGTAGCGGTCGGCCCACACGGTCACGGCCTCGCGCAGGTCGTGGAGCTGCACGCCGCGCTGGTGGGTGCCCGACCACAGGTCGAGCAGGGACTTGCCGAGTTCGGCGTGCCACATCATCGGCGGCATGTCCTCGATCACGATGGCCATGCCCACGTGGTTGACCGGGCTGTTGGTCATGGTCTGGATGGCGCGGTCGGGCACGGAGCGGCCGCGGAAGATCCACAGGTCGCCGGTCCTCGTCACCTTGACGGCCTCGTCGAGAGTCAGCACAGGGCTAGCCTAGGCAACATGCGCTGGTGGAAGATGCTCGGATTGGCCGGAATCATGGGTGTGGCGGCCACGGGAGTGGTGATCGCGCGGGCGGAGCGGCGGCGCCGCGCCTACACCCCCGAGGAGATCAGGGCGCGGCTGCGCGAACGGGTGGAGAGCGATCAGCCCGACGGCGGCACGTCGCAAGCGGGCAGCGATCAGCCCGACGGGCGCAGGTCGTAGACGAAGACCACGTCCGGGTAGGCGGGGTTGTCGTCGTAGCCCTGGATGCCGCCCAGGTAGGCCCGCCGCGACTTGACCACCCAGGGCAGCGCGGCGGCCACCCGCTGGTCCAGCACGCGCGTGGTGGCCTGCTCGTACGCCCGCTGCGCCGCCGGCTTGTCGGTCACCGTCAGCTCCGGCAGCGTGCCGAGCAGCGCGTCGAGGGTCCGGTCGTTGAGGTAGGACAGGTTCATCACGGGCGGGTTCGCGCTCTGGAAGACCTGGCCGAAGTAGGAGTAGCCGTCGGCGTAGTCGGGCCACCAGTACATGACGAAGATGTCCTGGCCGCGCTTCTTGCCCAGCTCCCACTGGGCGTTCCAGTGCATGCCCCTGACTTCGAGGGTGACGTTCAGCGTGCGCAGCGTGGCCCGTAGCCGCCGGGCGAGCACCTGCTCGTCGGCCTCGCCCTCGGCGTAGGTCAGCCGCAGCCGCAGCGGGCGGCCGCCGGGGCCGTAGCCGGCCTGCTGGAGGAGCCGGGTGGCGCCGGCGAGGTCCTGCTGGGGCACGCGGTCCGGCACGTGGCCGAGCAGCCCTTCCGGCACGACGCCGCTGGCCGGCATCACGGAGCCCTTGAGCGCCTTGATCAGGCCCTGGTAGTCGATGGCCTTCTGGACGGCCTTGCGCACCCTGATGTCCTTCATCGGCCCGGCGGCCGTGTTGAACAGCATCATGGCGGTCGTGAACGACGGCCGGTCGGAGGTGCGCAGCCCGGGCGCGGCGGAGGCGCGGGCGAACAGCCGCGGGTCGAGCCGGTCGACGAAGCTGGCCTCGCCGCTCTGCAACATCCGGTACGCCCGCTCGGTGTCGGGCACGACCTTGTACTTGATGGTGTTGTAGTGCGGGCGCCGCCAGCCGCCCCAGTACCCGTCGTACGCCGAGAGCGTGAGCTCGTCCTCCTTGCCCTTGTTCCACCTCGTCACCGTGTACGGGCCGGAGCCCGCGTCCCTGCCCTGCCGGAAGAACGCGGGCAGGTCGGGGGCGGCCTTGGTGTCGTAGATGTAGGCCGCGTACCCGGCGGAGGCCACCAGGTCCAGCGGCACGGGGTACTTCAGCGCGAACGTGACCGTGAGCGGCCCCTCGACCCGGATGGAGGAGACGGGGTCCCAGATGTAGGAGGCACCGGTCTTGGCCTGCATCGTGCGCTCGATGGACGCCTTGACCGCCTCGGCGTCCAGTGGCCTGCCGGTGTGGAAGGTGACGCCTGAGCGCAGGGAGAAGGTCCAGGTCCGGCCGTCGGCGGAGGAGCGCCAGGACGTGGCCAGGCGGGGGGCGGACTTCTTGGTGACGGGGTTCCAGAGCGTGAGGGTCTCGTAGACGTTCTGGAAGGCGATGATCTCGTTGGAGTAGGAGCGGCTGGGGTCCCACTCGGTGACGATGTCGGTGTTCTTGACGTAGACGAAGGGTGACTCCCCCGCCGGCGCCCGCTGCGGCTCCTGGGGGGTCGAGCAGGCCGCCACGAGGACCAGCGCGGCGGCCGCAACGAGTCGACGGCGCAACGCAGGCTCCCTCTGTGGCCGATGTGATTCCCGGGAAACCTACTCCAAGATCCAGCAGAGGCGTGACACGTGTCCAAAAGTCCCGAAAAATTGGGCATTCTGGTGATCGAATTGCTATTCTCGGGGCTTGTCCCGTCCGGGGTTGCCAGCTTGGGACCGACCGGAGTGAGGTGCCATGGGTCGTAGCCGAACGATCCGCATGAAGATCATCGGACTGCTACTGGTGCCGCTGACCTCCATGGTGGTGTTGTGGGGGGTCATCACCGCCGTCACTGCCAGCGAGAGCTTGGAGCTGCGTCAATACAAGACAGTCTGGACGAACCTCCGCCTGCCCGCGTACAAACTGATCAGCGAGATCCAGCGCGAGCGTCTCATCTCGGCCCAGCTCCTGCGTGACATGGCGGACGAGTCCGCCGTCGCCGCCCAGCGCACCAAGACCGACGCCGCCCGGGACTCGTTCATCCAGCTCTCCAGCACCTCCAAGGACAGATCGGAAGAGATCCGCACACAGGTGGACGCGGTGCACACGCAACTCGACAGGCTCGACTCGGTCCGTGGGGAGATCGACGCGGGTCTGTCCGACCGTCTGCACAGCGTGGAGGCGTACAACTCGGTCATCGACACCCTGTACGGCCTGCACCGCAAGGTCGCGCTGATCGACGACATCCCGATCTACGAGCAGTCGCGCGTGGTCGTCGACATGAGCTACGCCAGGGAGCTGCTGAGCAGGGAGCAGGCCATCGGCCTCGGCACGGTCGACGCGGCCGAGCGCAGGCTGTTCACCCAGATCGCGGGCAACCGGCGCTTCCTCATCGACCAGGGCCTCGGCGAGCTCGACCCGGCGCTGCGCGACCCCCAGGTCGCCCTCATCAGCTCCCCCGCCTACCAGCGGATGCGGATGATGGAGGACCAGATCATCGCCGGTGGCACGCCGCAGGGCTGGCTGAGCACCACCGAAGGGCTGGCCAAGTCGTTCAACGAGGCCCAGCTCAGGGCCAGTACGCTGCTGAACGAGCGCGCCGACCCGGTGGCCGACCAGGTGCTGTCGCGGGCGTTCCTGCTGGCGGGCACGGCGCTGGCGCTGGTGATCGTGTCGATCGCGTTCTCGCTGCGCATGGGCAACCGCCTGTCGAAGGAGCTCGGCGCGCTGCGGCTGGCGGCGCTGGAGGTCTCCCAGGAGCGGCTGCCGCACGTGGTCGCCAAGCTGCGCAAGGGCGAGAAGGTCGAGATGCCCGAGCTGTCCGTGGCCAGCACCACGGTCGAGATCGACGACGTGGGCCAGGCGTTCTCCGCCGTGCAGCAGACGGCGGTGGAGGCCGCGGTCGGCCAGGCGCAGCTCAGCGAGGGCGTCGGGCACGTCTTCCGCAACCTGGCCAGGCGCAGCCAGACGCTGCTGCACCGCCAGCGCATCCAGCTGGCGGACATGCAGCACCGGGCCACCGACCCCGAGCAGCTCGACGACCTGTTCAAGCTGGACCACCTGACGACACGCATGCGCCGCCACGCGGAAGGCCTGATCATCCTGTCGGGCGCCACGCCCGGGCGCGGCTGGAGCCGGCCGGTGCCGCTGCTCGACGTGGCCCGCGGCGCCGCCGCCGAGGTGGAGGACTACCAGCGCGTCGTCATCGAGCCGATGTCCGGCCAGCGCCTGGCCGGCACCGTGGTCGGTGACGTGATCCACCTCATCGCCGAACTGATCGAGAACGCCACCGTCTACTCCCCCGCGCACACCTCGGTCATCGTGCGCGGAGAGGGGACGGCCCGGGGCTTCGCCTTCGAGGTCGAGGACCGGGGGTTCGGGATGGAACCAGAAGAGCTGGCCGAGTACAACGAGCGGCTGGCCAGCCCGCCGGAGTTCGACCTGGCCGACAGTGACCGGCTCGGCCTCTTCGTCGTCTCCCGCCTGGCCGCCAGGCATGACATCCGCGTGACGTTGCGCGGTTCACCATATGGAGGGACCACCGCGATCGTGTTGATCCCGGAAGAGCACGTGGCAGAGCCGGAGCCCGAGGCCCCGGCGATCGCCGTGCAGAAGGAGCCCGCCGCTCGCCCCATGCGGGTGGTGCGAAGTGACTGAAGAGCGCTGGCTGGACGAGGACGCCGGTCCGATCGTCCCCGCCTACCTGCTGACCAGGGGGCGCACGGTGCCCGCGAGCGAGGCCATCGACCTCATCGCGGTCATCATCACCGCCGGCGGCCTCACGCCGCCCCGCGGCCTCGACCCCGAACACCTCATCATCCTGCAGAAGTGCACCCAGCCCACGCGGCTGGTGGACGTGGCGGCCGAGCTGAACCTGCCCATCGGCGTGGTCCGGGTCCTGGTCGGCGACCTGCACGCCCAGCAACTCGTGCAGGTCGAGCTGCCGCCGCCCGCCCCGGACGCCAAGGTGCTGCTGGAAGTGATCAGTGGCCTGAAGGCGCTGTGACCGGCCTGCGGTTGAGATAGCCGTACCCGGCCGCGAACAGCGCGGCCACGACGCCCGCTCCGGCGGCTGCCCCGAAGACCCACGGGTAGCCGCCGCCCGCGGCGAGCACGGCGGCGATCGCGGCGCCCGCCACGCTGCCGCCCACGATGCGGACCAGGGCGTTCACCCCCGCCGCCACGGCGGTCCTGTCCGGAGCCACGTGCTCCACGGCCATGGTGCCCAGCGCCGCGTAGCCGACGCCGAGGCCCACGCCCATCAGCGAGGACGCCACGTACAGGTGCGCCGGAGCCGTGTGCTGGACCACCAGCCAGAGCCCGGCCAGCGCGGTGACCCCCGAGCCGATCGCCACCATGGCGGACGCCGGGAGCCTGCGCATGATCCGGCCCGCGAACAGCGAGATCACCAGCATGAAGAGCGTGCTCGGCAGCAGGTAGATCCCCACCTGCAGGGTGGTCGCCGCGAGCCCGCCCGCCGCCTCCGGCGCCTGGGCGAAGCCGGACATGCCGGTCAGCAGGGTGAAGAACGAGAACCCGAGCAGGAAGGAGGACACCGTCGCGCCGACCGTCCCCCTGTGCACCAGCATCGCCATCTCCACCAGCGGCTCGGCCACCCTGCGCTCCACCAGCACCCAGACGACCGCCAGCACGGCCGCCGCGCCGAAGAGCCCGAGCACGCCCGGCGAGGTCCAGCCCCAGGAGCCGCCCTCGCTGACGGCCAGCAGCAGCGCGACCAGCCACGCGGTCAGCAGCGCCGCACCCAGCAGATCGGGACGGCCCTTGACCGGCGGGGCCGAGTCACGCACGAGGAAGGCCACGACGATGCCCGCCACCAGCGAGATGCCGCCGGTGATCCAGAAGACCAGGTGGTAGTCGCCGGAGGCGAGCCCGGCCAGGATCATGCCGCCGCCGCTGCCGAACCCCATGGTCGCGCTCAGCACCCCGATGCCCGTCGCGAGCTGCTGCCTGGGCAGGGAGTCCCTGACCACCCCGATCGACAGCGGCACCAGCGCGGACACGAAGCCCTGCAGCACCCGCGCCACGATCAGCCAGGTCAGCGAGGTCGCCAGCGCGGCCATGACCGAGCCGATCACCAGGAGCGTCAGGGCGGCGAGGATCATGCGGCGCCTGCCGTACATGTCGCCGAAGCGCGACAGCAACGGCGTGGACACCGCGCCCACCATCAGGCTCAGCGTGAGTGTCCAGCTCACGGCGCTCAACGAGGTGTTCAGCTCTCGTTGCAGCACGGGAAGCAGCGGAACCACCGCGGTGTTCTGGAGAGCGGCGATGGAGGCGGCGAAGGCCAGTGAGATCACCGCGGGCCAAGGGTTCCGGCTGGTCGTTGCCCGCGACGCGGGCACGACGACTGTCGCCATGTCGGCTCCTTTAGATAACTTAGGTAAGTAACCGGGAACCGATAATACATACGTAAGTTAGGTAATCAAGCGGATGGACGAGAATCTGCGCCGAACGGTGGACGCCTATCGCCGGCTCGCGACCTCAATGAACCGCGCCAAGACGCACGAGCGGCTGACCGAGGCCGCGGGCGTCCGCCTGGACCGGCCGGACGTCCAGATCCTCGTCGATCTGCTGGACGCGGGCGAGCCGCGCCGGATCGGCAAGATCGCCGAGAGCCTGCAGGTGGAGAGCCCGCACGTGACGCGCCACGTGGCCGCGCTGGAGCGGCGCGGGCTGGTCGAGCGGGTACGCGACCCCGACGACGGCCGGGCGTGGCGCATCGCGCTCACCGAGGAGGGCGGCCAGGCGGCGCTGGCGTGCCGCCGGGCCGCCTCACAGTGGTTCGAGGCCGCGCTGGCCGGCTGGTCCGAGCCGGAGCGGGCGGAGCTGGCCCGGCTGATGGACAAGCTCGCCGACGACATGTGCGCGCACCTGAAGGGTCAGGTGGAGAGCACGTCCTCCGCCCGGTGACAGGCCACCTGACGGCCTGCCACGTCCCGCGCCACGGGGGCCTGCTCGCACGCGGGCACGGCCAGCGGGCAGCGCAGCCTGAACGGGCACCCGGTCGCCGCGGGGACCGCCTCCGTCCTGCCCCCGAGGGCCGAGGCGGCCTCGGGCGGGGCGCCGCCCAGCTTGGGCACGGCGTCGCGCAGCGCCCTGGTGTACGGGTGGGTCGGGTTCGCCAGGAGCTCGGAGGTGGGGCCCGACTCGACCACGCGGCCCGCGAAGAGCACGTGGGAGGTGCGGCAGAGCCGCTCCACGACGGCCAGGTTGTGGGTGATGAGCAGGCGCTCGGTCTCCAGCGAGGCCAGCAGGTCGAGGATCCTGGCCTGGACGGTGACGTCGAGCGCGCTGGTGGGCTCGTCGAGGATGAGCAGGCGGGGGCCGACGGCCAGGGCCCTGGCGATCACCACGCGCTGGCGCTGGCCGCCCGAGAGCTGGTGGGGGCGGCGATCGGCCAGCGCGGGATCGAGGCCGACCTGTTCGAGCAGCTCGCCGACGCGGGCGCGGGCGGCGCGCGGGAGAGCCTCGGCGATCGAGCGGCCGACGCGCATCCGGGGGTCGAGGGCCTCGGCCTGGAAGACGGGCTGCACGTCCTTCCTGAACGCCCTCAGGTCCGCCTTCTTGAGGTCTTGGTCGCCGTACCAGATATTTCCGGATATGGGGCTCAGGAGGCCCAGGAACGCGCGCGCCAGCGTCGTCTTGCCGGAGCCGCTCTCCCCGATCAGGCCCACGCCGCCCCCGGTGATGTCCAGGCTGACGTCGTGCACGACGGGGCGGCGGCCGTACCCGAGCGTCACGCGCTCGGCCCTGAGCATGGTCACGGCAGCGCCTCCAGCAGCTCGCGGGTGTAGGGATGGGACGGCTCGGCCAGCACCTCGGCGGCGGGCCCCGACTCCACGACCGCGCCGTCCTTCATGACGAGCACCCGGTCGGCGATCGTCGAGACCAGGGCCAGGTCGTGGGAGACCAGCAGCAGCGCGAGGTCCCGCTCGGCCCGCAGCCGCCGCAGCACTCCGACCACCTCGGCCTGTACGGTCACGTCCAGCGCGCTGGTGGGCTCGTCGGCCAGGACGACCTCGGCGCCCAGGGCGATGGCCAGCGCGATGGCGAAGCGCTGGGCCTGGCCGCCGGAGATCTCGTGGGGGTAGCGGCGCAGGATCTCGCGGTCGAGCACGACCGTTTCCAGGGCCCGCGCCATGACCTCGTCCGTGGCTTGCCTGCCGTGCAGCTTGAGGGCGCGGCGCATGAGCACGCCGAGGCGGGTGGCGGGGCTGAGCGCGGCCTGCGGCGACTGCATGACCAGGGCCGCGCGGGCGCCGCGGATCTGGCGGAGCGCCTTCGGGGAGGCGGTGACCACGTCCACGCCACACACCCGCACTTGTCCCGAAATTTCGGCATTCTCGGTGAGGCCGAGGAGCGAGAGCAGCGTCGTGGACTTGCCCGACCCGCTCTCCCCCACGATCGCCACGCACTCCCCCGCGCCGACGTCCAGCTCGGGCACGTCGGCGACCAGCCGCCCGCCGTACCGCACCTGGAGGTCGCGTACTTCGATCACTTGACCGCCCTGCGTGCTCATGGTCGCGGCCGCTCCGGCATCCGTTGGCTCCTTCGTCGCTCTCTCCTGCCGAGCACCTGCGCCCGGGGGTCGAGCGCGTTGCGCAGCCCCTCCCCCAGCACGTTGAACGCGAACGCCGTCACCAGGATCGCCAGCCCGGGAAAGGTCACCACCCACCAGTTCGTGGTGAACAGCGTCTGCCCCTGCTGCACCATCAACCCCCACTCCGCCGTCGGCTCCTGCGCGCCCAGCCCCAGGTACGACAGCGCCGCCGAGGTCAGGATCACCCCGCCCGCGTCCAGCGAGAGCTGCACCAGGACGGGGGTGAGCGAGTTCGGCAGCACGTGCCGCACGATGATCAGCGGCGCGGGCACGCCGAGGCAGCGCGCGGCGTCCACGTACGGGCGGGTGGCGATCGAGGCGGCCACGGAGGCGGCCAGCCGGGTGTACCACGGCCACCAGGTCACCGCGATGGCCAGGATCACGGTGTTCACGCTGGGCTGCAGCACGACGGCCAGCGCCAGGGAGAGCAGCAGCGCGGGGAAGGCCAGGAACACGTCCGTGACCCGCATGATCACGTCCCGGATCCAGCCGCCCGCGTACCCGGCGACCACGCCGAGCGTCACCCCGACGGCCGCCGAGACGCCCAGCACGGCCACGGCGATGGTCAGCGAGGTGCGCCCGCCGTACAGGATCCGGGTGAGCACGTCCCGCCCGACCTGGTCGGTGCCGAACCAGTGGGCGCCGCTCGGCGGCAGCAGCCGCTCCAGCGGGCGCGGCTCGTCCAGCGGGTACGGCGCCAGCCACGGCGCCAGCAGCGCCGCCAGCACGACGACCGCGAGCAGCACCGCCCCCAGCGCGGCGAACCGGTCGGGGACGCGGGGCAGGCCGCGGCGCGGCGGTTGACCGTCCATGGTGATCGGGGGCGTCATCGGGACCTCGTGCGGGGATCGACGTAGCCCTGGAGGATGTCCACGACCAGGTTGGCCAGGACGTACACCAGGGCGACCAGCAGGGTGACGCCCGCGATGCCGGGGGTGTCCAGCGAGCGGATCGACTCGGCGGCGTAACGGCCCAGGCCGGGCCAGTTGAAGACGGCCTCGACGAGGAACCCGTTGACGATCGCGTACGCGAAGACCAGCGCGATCAGCGACAGCACCGGGCTCAGCGCGGGCCGCAGCGCGAACCTGGTCAGGATCGACGTCTCGCCGAACCCGAGCGCCCGCTCCAGCCTGGCGTGGTCCTGGCCCGACTCCTCGATGAGCGCGGCCCTGGTCATCTGGGCGATCACGCCCGTGGGGTAGGCGGCCACGACCAGGGCGGGCAGCACCAGGTGTTCGAGGGTGCTGGTGAAGATGGGCCAGTTGCCGGTGATGAGGGCGTCGACGATGGTGATGTTCGTCCAGAGGGTGAGCGGGCTGGTGGTGTCGAGCGAGGTGTCGTACTCGCCGGCGATCGGGAACCAGCCGAGGTGGCCGGCGAACACCGTCTGCAGCGCCAGGGCCAGCCAGAAGACCGGTACGGAGACGGCCAGCATGCTGCCCAGCCGTACCCCGAAGTCCGGCAGCCTCCTGTGGTGGCGGGCGGCGAGCACCCCGAGCGGGACGCCCAGGGCGATCGCCACGAGCAGCGCCGCCCCGACCAGCTCCAGCGAGGCGGGGAAGGCCAGGTAGAGGTCGTCGCGCACGGGCTGCCTGGTGCGCAGGCTCGTCCCCCAGTCGCCGGTGACCAGGTCGCGCGCGTAGTTCAGCAGCTGCACGGGCAGCGGGTCGTCCAGGCCGAACCGCGCGCGGGCCTCGGCGAGCTGCTCGGGCGTGGCCTTCGGCCCGGCGAACGCGACCGCCGGGTCGCCGGGCACCAGCCGCATGATCGCGAACGTGAGCACGACCACGCCGGCCACGACCAGGAGGGCCTGGCCGAGCCGGCGGGCCAGATAGCGGAGCATGGCCTAGCTTGCGCGCGTGAGCTCGTAGAAGAAGACCACGCTGGGATAGGCCGGGTTGTCCTGGTAACCCTGGACGTCCGCCGACAGCGCGCGCTGGTAGCGCTGCACGTACGGCACCGCGACCGCCGCCTCCTCCTGGATGATCTTCTGCTGGAGCTTCCGGTACTCCTGCTCGGCCGCCGTCCGGTCCGTGGCCGTCAGCTCCGGCAGCTTGTCGATGGCCGTGTCGATCTCCGCGTTCTTCAGGTACGACAGGTTGAACTGCGGCTTGTCGGCACTCTTGAACACGTTGAGGAACCAGGAGTAGGCGTCCGGGTAGTCCGGGTACCAGTACATGACGAAGACGTCCTGGCCGCGCTTCTTGCCCAGGTCCCACTGCGCGCCCCAGTTCATGGGCTTGGCCCGCAGCGTCACGTTGAGCTGCTTCAGCGTCGAGCTGAGCAGCGTCACCAGCAGCTTCTGGTCCTCGTCGCCGATGGCGTAGGTCAGGCTGAGCTCCAGCTCCTCCAGGTCGGGGCCGTACCCGGCGTCGGCGAGCAGTTGCTGGGCCCTGGCCAGGTCCTGCTTGGGCTCCATGCCGTCCACGTGGCCGAGCAGGCCCTGCGGCACCAGGCCGCTGGCCTTCACGCCCGAGCCCTCCAGCGCCGCCGCCAGGCCGTCGTAGTCGATCGCGAGTTGCAGCGCCTGCCGCACCCTGACGTCCTTGGTGGGGCCGTCGGCGGTGTTGAAGAGCACCAGCAGGTTCTGGAACGACTGCGTCTGCGCGCTCTGCACGCCCCGCGTGGTGCCGGCCTGGGCGAAGAGCTGCGGGTTCAGGCGCCTGACGAAGTTGACCTCGCCCTTCTGCAGGAGCTGCCAGGCGGTGGTGATCTCCGGCGTGACGCGGAAGGTGACCTTCCTGTACTGCTCGGGCTTCCAGCCGCCCCAGTAGTCCTCGAACGCCTTCAGCGTCAGCTCGTTCTCCTCGCCCTTGCGCCACGAGTCGATGGTGTACGGGCCGGTGCCGGCGGTCGTCCCGCCGTCGGCGTCCACGGCGTCCACGTCGTAGATCCAGGCGGCGTAGCCGGAGGAGGTGACCAGGTCGAGCGGGGCGGCGTACTTGAGCGTGAACTTCAGCGTGCTCGCGTCCACCGCCTCGATCTCGTCCACCGGGTCCCAGATGTAGGCGGCGCCGCCCTTCTTCTCGATCGTCCGCTCGATCGCCTTCTTGGCGGCCTCGGCGTCCATCGGGTCGCCGGTGTGGAACTTCACGCCCTGCCGCAGCTTGAACGTCCACTCCTTGCCGTCGCCCGACGAGGTCCATTCGGTCGCCAGGCGGGGCTCGGCCTGCTTGGTCTGGGAGTTGTACCTGGTGAGACCCTCGTAGATGTTGGCCAGGGCGACGATCTCGTTGGAGTAGGAGGTCGCCGGGTCCCAGTCGGTGACCACGTCGGAGTTCGGCGCGTAGACGAACGTGCTGTCGTTGGCCTGCCCGCCGGTCTGGTCCGCCGGACTGCCGCTGCTCGCCTGCGGCTGGGGCGTCCCGCCGGCGCCGCGCACCTGTCCGCCCGCGCACGCGGACGCGGTCAGGGCGAGGACACCGGCTACCCCGGCGACGAGCAGACGCTTGTGCCAGCGCATGGTGGGGGGGTCCTTTCGATTGTCACCGGGCGAGGGGTCCGGCTGCTTTGACGTGCACCCGCACGGCGGGCTCGGAGAGATAGCTCAGCGGCACCTCGAGGAGGTCCACGATCTCGACTCCGGCGGGGTCGGCCCCCGCCGCCACGGCTCGCGCCCGCGCCTCCTCCTTGGCGCTCTCGATCGCCGCCGCCCGGCTGTCTCCCGCTGGCAAGATCGTATCGACTCTGCCGCTCGCGAGGGCGATGGCGGCGCCCACGGCGTTGGCCACCTCGGCGTGCTCGGGCCTGATCACGCGGCTCACCCCGGGGATGTGATCGGGCAGCAGGAACGCCCCGCCCCCCACCGCCACCAGGGGACGGTCGCTCCTGCCGAGCGTCATCCGGTCCACCGCGTCGATCACCATCTCGTCGGCCCAGGTAACCGCGCTTTCCAGAATGTCTGCCTTTTCTTCCGACATGTCACCTTGGAGGACTTCTTCTTCTGACATGCCACCTTTCAGGCGTCCTCCTTCCGACAGGGCGCGCCGAAGGCGTTCGCGCCAGTCGTGGGCGCCCGGCGGGACGCGGCCCGCCGCGACGGCCGCGTCCGTCATCGTCGCCGTCGCCCCGCCGAACACCAGCGCCTCGCGCACGATCCGGTAGCCGACCGAGTCGGGGCCGAGGCCTCGCGGGCGCACGACGGTGCCGCCGCCGAGCGCGATGGCCAGGATGTCGGGCATGCGGAAGTTGGTCAGCACCCCGCCGATCTCCACCGCCGCCGCCGACTCCCGGGGGAAGCCGCCGGCCAGCACCCCGAGGTCCGTGGACGTGCCGCCCACGTCCACCACGACCGCGTCGGCCACCCCCGACAGGTACGCGGCGCCGCGCAGGGAGTTCGCCGGGCCAGAGCCGATCGTGGAGACGGGCAGCCGCGCGGCGTGCTCCAGCGTCATGAGCGTGCCGTCGTTCTGGGCCAGGTACGGCCGCGCCCCCAGGCCCCGCTCCGCCAGCGCCGTGACCAGGGCGTCGGTGACGTGGGCGGCGACGCCGTGGAGCGCGGCGTTCAGCACGGTCGCGTTCTCGCGCTCCAGCAGGCCCAGCGAGCCGATCTCGCAGCTCACCGAGACCGGCAGGCCGTACTCGGCCCTGACCAGCTCCGCGACCCGCCGCTCGTGCCCGTCGTCGGCGGGGCTGAACACGCTGGTGACGGCCACGGCGTCGGCCCGCACGCCGTCCAGGAAGCGGCGGACGGCGTCCAGGTCGAGCGGGCTGATCTCGCGGCCGTCCACGTAGTGGCCGCCGGGCACGACGGCCTCGCCCGCCGAGACGGCCTTGCGCAGGTCGTCCGGCCAGTCGGAGAGCGGGGGCACGGCGGTGGTGGCGGGCGCGCCCAGCCGCACCACGGCCACCCGGCCGAGGCCGCGCCGCTCCAGGATGGCGTTCGTGGCGTGCGTGGTGCCGAGCATGACGCGCGTGATGCTCTGCCGGCCCTCGCTGTCGAGCCCGGCCAGCACGGCGTCGAGTGCCGCCCGCAGGCCGCCGGTCACCTCCGGGGTGGTCGGCCGCTTGGCCTTCGCGATCACCCGGCCGTCAGGGTCGAGCACGACCGCGTCGGTGTTCGTGCCTCCGACGTCGATCCCTATGCGCAGGTCAGCCATGCGACAGCTCCTCGACGGGCACGTAGCCCAGGTCGTAGCCGAAGGCCCGCGGCCCGGCCGTCTCCAGGCCCTTCGGGGTGCGCCAGAGCGGGTCGCAGGGCCAGGCGAGCACCGTGACGCGCTGGCCGTACCTGAGGCCCTCGGTCTGGACGGCGGCGGCGGTCTCGGTGTCCACGACCGTGATGAGGTCGGGCACCATGGCGCGGATCCGGCCGCCCTCCTCCGCGACCAGGTTCTCGTTCTGCAGCTCCAGGGTCAGGCGGCGGCCGCGGTCGTCGCCGGTGCCCTCGATCGTGGCGGTGCCGCGGACGAAGCCGCCCGTGGTGCGCCGCTCCACGTCGGTCAGCTTGCCGGTGATGAGCCTGGTGGCGCCCAGGCGGTCGCGCAGGGCGCCGAGCGGGTCCGCCGAGCCCTCCGTGGCGCGGCCGATCTCCAGGGCGCGGGTGACCGTACCCTCGATGACCGCGCCCCTGGCCCGGTCGGCGGTCAGGATGTAGTCGGACATCAGCGCGTGCGAGCCCGCCGCCACGCAGACGGCCCGCGCGATGCGCTCGGACCAGAGCCCGTCGACCGGGCGGATCGTCACCACGTTGCCCGCCACGTCGGACATGATCACGAGGTCGGCCGGGATCCCCGCCACGTACATCGAGACCATCTGGACCTCGGGGAAGGCCCGGCCCATGCCGTCGGCGTCGAGCAGCGGCACCCCGAGCTGGGCGGCCCAGGCGACGGGCGCGACGCCGTTGGCGCCCCCGATCTCGGAGGACATGATCGCGCTCGGCGGCCGGCCGAAGATGCGCTCGGCCTCCTCGGCGATGCGCTTCGGCTCGTCCTCCCCGTGGATCATCTCGTGGCTGACGGTCGGCGCGCCGATGCCGGACAGCGGCAGGATCAGCGCGTCGCCCGGCAGGTCGTCGAGTTTCAGCAGGGGCACGGGGCCGTACTCGCGGATGGCTCGCATCGCGGCCAGCGACCCCGTACGCACGTCTCCCCCGCCGCCGGTGCCCAGCACGGCGCAGCCGCGGGCGAGGGCCGGAATGTCGTTCGCGTCAATTCTCATATGCCGCCACAACCAAGCACATACCGCCTCATGACGCCAGCCTCACCGCCCCGTGCCGCCTCTACGCTGGAACGGGAAGGGGAGCCGACCTGGAGGGACGCATGCGGATTTCGGTGGCCGCCGACAGCAAGGACGGCGTGGCGGAGCGGGTCGTGTCCGAGCTGCGCCGGCGGGGGCACGAGGTGGTGACCCACGGGGCGCTCGACGACGGCGAGCGCGACGACTGGGCGTGGGCCTGCGAGCTGGCCGCCAGGGACGTCAGCGAGGGCCGCGCCGAGCAGGCGGTCGTCTGCTGCTGGACCGGCACGGGCGCGTCGATCGCCGCGAACAAGGTGCCCGGCGTGCGCGCGGCCCTGTGCGTGGACGCCTACACCGCCGACGGCGCCCGCAAGTGGAACGACGCCAATGTGCTGGCGCTCAGCCTCCGCCTCACCTCGGACGTGGTGCTGGACGAGATCCTGGACGCCTGGCTGGCGGGGCGCCCGAGCACCGACCCTGCCGACGTCGCGAACGTCGCCCACCTCGACGCCATCTGATCAGGGTCTCAGCACCCGGGCGAGCGCGGTCTCCACGGCGGCCCTGACGGTGGCGGGGTCGTCGAGGTCGAAGCCGACCACGAGCCCGTCCCTGACCAGCAGCAGCACGTCGGCGGTCCGCTCGGGGTCCGGGTGGCCGTCGGCGGCCAGGAGGTCGCGGTAGAGGTCGCGCGTCCAGCGCCGGTGCTCGGCGATGGCCTGGCGTACGGGATGGGCGGGGTCGGGATACTCGGCCGCCGTGTTGACGAAGGCGCAGCCCCGGTAGGCGGGGCCGGCGCCGAACTCGCACATGAACGTGAAGATCGCCAGCAGCCGCTCTCGCGGTGATCCCTCGCGCATGCTCTCGGCCATGCCGCGCTGCGCCGCGCCCTGCTCGACGATGTACGCCCTGACCAGGTCGTCCTTGCTCGGGAAGTGGTGGTAGAAGGTCGCCTTCGCCACGCCCGCCTCCGCGATGATGCGGTCGATGCCCACCGTGTGGACGCCCTCGCCGTAGAACAGGCGGGCGGCGGTCTCCAGCACCCGGGTCCGCGCCGGGCTCCGCGTTCCTGCGCTCACCTGTTGACGATACCAGACAGACCTGTCTACTCTCAGATGCACAGACAGGTCTGTCTACCAAGGGAGCCAGGATCATGTACACCGCCATCGCCACCGCGGCGGGCCGCGACGGCCGCGCCGTCTCCTCCGACGGAAAGCTCGACGTCCGGCTCGCCCTGCAGAAGGAGCTGGGCGGCAACGGCGAGGGCACCAACCCCGAGCAGCTCTTCGCCGCCGGCTACGCGGCCTGTTTCGCCTCCTCGCTGCAGTTCGTGGGGGCGAGCAAGAAGGTCGACGTCTCCGACGCCGCCGTCACGGCCGAGATCGGCCTGTCGCCCAACGGCAAGGGCGGCTTCCGGCTCGACGCCACGCTCAGGGTGGAGCTGCCCGACGGCATCGCGCCGGAGGTCGCGCAGGAGCTCGTCGAGGCCGCTCACCAGGTGTGCCCGTACTCCAACGCCACCCGCGGCAACATCCCGGTCAAGCTGGTCGTCGAGTAGGTCTTCAGAACCGTCACACCAGGGGGCAGGGAAATCGTCGGTCCCGCCCCTTAGGGTGCTGGGCATGACCGACGTGCTGCTCCGCGGTGGGCTCCCCTGGGGGCTCGGAGCGCCTGCCGACATCCTGGTCCGCGACGGCCGCATCGACCGGGTCTCGCTCGGCCCCGTCGAGGCGCCCGGCGCCCAGGTCTTCGACGTGGCGGGGCAGCTCGTCCTGCCCGGCCTCGTCGAGGCCCACTGCCATCTCGACAAGACCCTCTACGGCGGGCCGTGGGTGCCCCACTCCGCCGACGACACGCTCTCCGGCCGCATCGCCAACGACCTCGGCCGCCGCGCCGAGCTGGGCGTGCCGAGCGTGGCCCGGATCGCCGCCCTGCTGGAGCGCATGAGCGCGGCGGGCACCACGCACGTGCGCACCCACACCGACATCGACCCCGCGGCCGGGTTGCGGGGCGTGGAGGCCGTGCGCGAGGCCGCGGCCGGCTCGCCCGTCGAGGTGCGCCAGGTCGCCTTCCCCCAGCACGGCGTGCTCACCAACCCGGGCACCGCCGAGCTGCTGGAAGAAGCGCTGAAGAGCGGCGTGGAGGCGGTGGGCGGGCTCGACCCCGCGGGCATCGACCGCGACCCGGTGCGCCACCTCGACCTCGTCTTCGGCCTGGCCGGGCGCTACGGCACCCATCTCGACATCCACCTGCACGACGGGGGCTCGCTGGGCGGGTGGGAGCTGGAGCTGATCATCGAGCGGACGAAGGCGCTCGGGCTGGGCGGCAGGGTGGCGGTCAGCCACGCGTACGCGCTGGGCCAGCTCGACGACGCCCACCAGGACCGCCTCGTCGAGGGCCTGGCCGAGGCCGGGGTCGCGGTGGTGACCGCGGCCGTCTACAGCTTCCCCGTGCCACCCGTGAAGAAGCTGCGGGCCGCGGGGGTCACGGTCGCGTGCGGGCACGACGGCATCCGCGACCTGTGGGGCCCGTACGGCAGCGGCGACATGCTGGAGCGGGCCATGCACCTCGCCTACCGCAGCACGTTCCGCAGGGACGACGACATCGAGCTGGCGCTGGAGGCCGCCACCGTCGGCGGCGCGCGGGCGCTGGGGCTCGACGACTACGGCCTGGCGCCCGGCGACCGGGCCGACCTCGTCGTGGTGCCGGCCGGGAGCCCGGCGGAGGCCGTGGTCGTTCACCCAGCGCGCACTCTGGTCATGAAGGACGGCGTCGTCCTGCACAATTGACCGGCGGGACCATCGAAAGGCAGGCAAGTGCTCTCTATTCACCAGCGGATCGCCGCAGAGCTCGGCGTACGCGACGGGCAGGTGCAGGCGGCCGTCGACCTGCTCGACGGCGGCGCGACCGTGCCGTTCATCGCGCGATACCGCAAAGAGGCCACCGGCGCCCTCGACGACGCGCAACTGCGCACGCTGGAGGAGCGGCTGCGTTACCTGCGCGAGCTTGACGAGCGCAGGACGGCGATCCTGGAGTCCATCGAGTCTCAGGGCAAGCTCGACGACGAGCTGCGCGAGCAGATCATGGCCGCCGAGACCAAGGCCAGGCTCGAGGACATCTACCTGCCGTACAAGCCCAAGCGGCGCACCAAGGCGCAGATCGCCCGCGAGCTGGGGCTGGAGCCGCTGGCCGACCAGCTCCTGGCCGACCCCACGCTCGACCCCGAGGCCACCGCCAAGGGCTTCGTCACCGAGGGCGTCGCCGACGCGGGCGCCGCGCTCGAAGGGGCCAGGGCCATCCTGATCGAGCGCTTCGCGGAGGACGCCGACCTCATCGGCGGGCTGCGCGAGCAGTTCTGGAACCACGGGCGGCTGGTGTCGAAGGTCCGCGAGGGCAAGGAGGAGGCGGGGGCCAAGTTCTCCGACTACTTCGAGTTCGGCGAGCCGTTCACCAAGCTGCCCTCCCACCGGATCCTGGCCATGTTCAGGGGCGAGAAGGAGGAGGTCCTCTCCGTCACCCTGGAGCCCGACGACAGCCCCGACTACGAGCTGCGCATCGCCTCCCGGTTCGGCGTCTCCGACCAGGGCCGCCCGGCCGACAAGTGGCTGAGCGAGACCGTGCGCTGGGCCTGGCGCACCCGCATCCTCGTGCACCTGGGCATCGACCTGCGCATGCGGCTGTGGCAGGCGGCCGAGGACGAGGCTGTGCGGGTGTTCGCGGCCAACCTGCGCGACCTGCTGCTCGCCGCCCCGGCCGGCGCGCGGCCGACGATGGGGCTCGACCCCGGCCTGCGTACGGGCGTGAAGGTCGCCGTGGTCGACGCCACCGGCAAGGTCGTCGAGACCGCCACCATCTACCCCCACGAGCCCAAGCGGCAGTGGGACCAGTCGCTGGCGGTGCTGGGCGCGCTCGCGCAGCGGCACGGCGTCGAGCTGATCGCCATCGGCAACGGCACGGCCTCGCGCGAGACCGACAAGCTGGCCGGCGAGCTGGTCAAGCACATGCCGTCGCTCACCAAGATCGTGGTCTCGGAGGCGGGCGCCTCGGTCTACTCGGCCTCCGCGTACGCCTCGCAGGAGCTGCCCGAGCTCGACGTGTCGCTGCGCGGCGCGGTCTCCATCGCCCGGCGCCTGCAGGACCCGCTCGCCGAGCTGGTCAAGATCGACCCCAAGTCGATCGGCGTCGGCCAGTACCAGCACGACCTGGCCGAGTCCAAGCTCTCCCGCTCGCTCGACGCGGTCGTCGAGGACGCCGTGAACGCCGTCGGGGTCGACGTCAACACCGCCTCGGCGCCCCTGCTCACGCGCGTGTCGGGCATCGGCTCCACGCTGGCGGAGAGCATCGTCCGCCACCGCGACGCCAACGGCCCCTTCCGCACCCGCGCGGCGCTCAAGAGCGTGCCCCGCCTCGGCCCGAAGGCGTTCGAGCAGTGCGCGGGCTTCCTGCGCATCCGGGGCGGCGACGACCCGCTCGACATGTCGAGCGTGCACCCCGAGTCCTACCCCGTGGTGCGCCGCATCCTGACCTCCGCCAAGACCGACCTCAAGGAGCTGATCGGCAACACGGCGGCGCTGCGCACACTGCGGCCCGAGGAGTTCACCGACGAGACCTTCGGCCTCCCGACGGTCACCGACATCCTGCGCGAGCTGGAGAAGCCGGGCCGCGACCCGCGTCCCGCCTTCAAGACCGCCACCTTCAAGGAGGGCGTGGAGAAGATCTCCGACCTCACGTCCGGCATGATCCTGGAGGGTGTGGTCACCAACGTGGCGGCGTTCGGCGCGTTCGTCGACGTCGGCGTGCACCAGGACGGCCTGGTGCACGTGTCGGCCATGTCGCGCAACTACGTCAAGGATCCGCGTGACGTGGTCAAGCCCGGCGACATCGTCCGCGTCAAGGTCCTCGACGTGGACATCCCGCGCAAGCGCATCTCCCTGACGCTGCGCCTGGAGGACGAGACGACGGCCCAGCAGGGCGGCGAGGGGCCTCGCAAGGGCGCCGGCCGGCCAGGGGGCGGTCGCGGCGACGGCCAGCCGGGGCGCGGCGCGCGTGGTGACGGCGGGCGCGGGCACGGCGGCCGCGGAGACGCCCGTGGCGAAGGCGGTCGTGGTGAAAGCGGTCGTGGTGAAGGCGGTCGTGGTGAAGGCGGGCGCGGTGAAGGCGGCGGTCGTGGCGATGGCGGGCGCGGGAACGGCGGCCGCGGTGACGGTGGCCGCGGCAGGGGTGACGGCCAGCGCGGCGGTGACGGCGGTCAGCGCGGGCGCGGCGACGGCCGGGGCGGCCAGCGCCGCCAGGACCGGCCCGCGCCGACCGGCGCCATGGCCGAGGCCCTGCGGAAGGCGGGCCTGACCGGCGACAACCGCTAGCACGAACGCACGGCCCGGGCCCACGGACGCACCTGCGCGTAGGCCCGGGCCGCCGCATATCCGCCCGAACGCGGGCACACTTGCCCCGTCCCATCCCGCGCTCTGCCCGCCCCGCCCCGCCCTGCCTTGCCGTGCCCGCCCCGCCCTGCCGTGCCCACCCCGCCCTGCCGTGCCCGCCTCACCCCGTCCTGTGCGCCTCGATGCCGCGCACGCAACGGCGCGCACATGACGCAGGGGCACGCCTTGCACTAGTGCACAGCCCGGCGATTTCCCTCGTGGCGCTGGGGCTGGGCGCCCGGCTCCGTACGGTGCTCACATGAAGTATCTGGAGGGGGCCTTCGCCCCCGTCACCGAAGAGATCACCGCCTTCGACCTCCCCGTCACCGGGCGGATCCCCGTCGAGCTGAACGGCCGCTACCTGCGCAACGGGCCGAACCCGCTGAACGTGGAAGATCCCGCCGTGCACATCTGGGGCATGGGCCAGGGCATGGTGCACGGGGTGAGGCTGCGTGACGGCCGGGCCGAGTGGTACCGGAACCGTTTCGTCCGGACGCCGGGCTTCGCGCCCATGGTGCACGTGTTCGAGCACGCCCGCCGCGTCTTCGCCCTGGCCGAGGGCGGCCTGCCGCCCGCCGAGCTGGACGCGGAGCTGAACACGGTGGGATTGTGCGACCTGGGCGGGACGGCGCAGGGGCTCACGGCGGGAGCGCACTCCAAGCACGACCCGCTCACCGGCGAACTGCACTCGCTGTCGTACATGCCGGGCCACGACTTCGTCCAGCACATCGTGACCGACGCCGGGGGAAGCGTCGCCCGGACCACCACCATCCCCATGACCCGGACGCCGTTCCTGCACGACTTCGCGCTCACCGAGTCCCACGTAGTGTTGTGGGACACTCCGCTGGGCTTCGACGGGTTCGAGTGCCGGTGGCTGCCGGGGCGCCCGACCCGGGTGGGTGTGCTGCCGCGAGCCGGTGGTGAGGTGCGCTGGCTGGACGTCGGCCCCGTGCACGTCAGCCACACGCTCAACGCCTACGACGACGGCCACTCCGTCGTGGTCGACCTGGTCACGGCCGAAGGGCCGTTCGACCCCGCCGACCCCGGGGCGATCCGGCCCGTGCTGGACCGCTGGACGATCACGCCGGACGGCATCGACCAGCGGCGCCTCGACGACCGGCCCCAGGACTTCCCGCGCGTGAACGAGGCGCGGGCCACCCGCCCGTACCGATACGGCTATTCGGCCGCGACCGCCCTGTACGGGATCCCGTTCACGTCCGAGGGCCCGCCGCCCGACGACGCCTTCACCAACGCCCTGGTCAAGCACGACCTGGAACGGGGGACGGCCGAGGTGCACGGGTTCGGCAGGGACGCGGCGGTCGGGGAGGCCGTGTTCGCCGGCACGGGCGCGGGCGAGGACGAGGGGTACCTGCTGACGTACGTGCACGACGCCGAGCGCGGTGCCGCCGACCTGGTGATCCTCTCCGCCCAGGACTTCACCGGCGAGCCCGTCGCGCGGGTCCACCTACCCGCCAGGGTGCCGCTCGGCCTGCACGGCAACTGGCTGCCCGATCACTGAGGCATGGCAGCATGACGTCGTGAACGATCCGCGACCGCCGTACCTGCGCATCGTGGCCGACATCGAGCGCCGCATCGCCGAGGGAGAGCTGCGGCCCGGCGATCCCGTCCCCACGACCAGGGCGATCATGAGCGAGTGGGGCGTGGCGATGGCGACGGCCACCAAGGCGCTGGCCGCGCTCAAGCAGGCGGGCGCCATCGAGTCCACGTCCCGGGTCGGCGCCGTGGTCGCTCCCCGGAGGCTGCCGTCGCGCTCCGCCGGAGGGCTGGAACGCGACCGCGTCGTCCGCGCGGCCATGGAGATCGCCGACACCGACGGCCTGGCCGCGCTGTCCATGCGCGCGGTGGCGGCCAAGCTCGGGGTCGCCACCATGACCCTCTACCGGCACCTCGACGCCAGGGCCGAGCTCACCCAGCTGATCGCGGACGCCGCGTTCGCCGGCATCGAGTATCCGGAGCCGCCGCCGGGATGGCGCTCCCACCTGCGGGTGGCCGCTCAGCTCCAGTGGGCCGCCTACCATCGCCATCCCTGGTTGCCGCGGCTGGTGTCCATCACCCGGCCGGTCGCGCTGCCGGGGCTGCTGGCGTACGGGCAGTGGACCCTACGCGCGCTGGACGGCCTCGGTCTGGATCCGGGCACCCGGCTGCACGTCTACGGCACGCTGGTCAACTTCGTGCGGGGGACGGCGATCAACATCGAGAGCGAGGCGGGCGCCGAGCTGGACACGGGGCTGACCAGCAAGCAGTGGGTCGCGGCGCGGCTGCCCTTCGAAGGGCCGCTGATCGCCCGGATCACGGAGCCGGGCGCGGAGCTGGACCTGGAGTCGCTGTTCGCCTTCGGCCTCGAACGCCTGCTGGACGGCCTGGCCACCGTGATCACGCCGCGGGACCTCCACCGGTGACAGCCGCCACCGGTGCGTCCCGCCCGGCCGGTACGCCGTGACGATACGGTCTAGGGGTGAGCACGACTGCGTTCGACACGGCGATCACTCAGGCCCGCGACCTGCTCAGATGGCGTTCCCCGCTGCGGACGGAGCTCTGGGCGGCCCGCCTCACGGCCGAGCTGGAGGCGTCGGAGCAGGTGGAGGCGTTCCTGCGGCGATCGGCGGAGGACGGCGGCCAGGAAGCGCGCCTCGCCCTGGCCGCCCTGGCGGCGGTCAACGGCCAGGGCGCGCAAGGCCCGTACGCGGCGGCCGGCGACGCGGCGGCCGAGAGCCTGCCCGGATGGGTGCGCCGGATGGGCCAGGTCACCTGCGACGGCGGCTGGTACGGCAAGGCCGACCCCTACGGCGAGCAGGTTCTGGCAGCCCTGTCCTTCCGTTACGACAACGGCAAGGAGCCGCACGTCCTCGTCGCCGGCATCGACCAGCCCAGCGGCGGCCTGGCCGTGGACGCGGTGGTGGAGGAGGCGAAGTTCCTCGACGAGCTGGACCTGCGGCCGACGCCGCCGGAGAGCGTGGCGGCGCGGATCCTGGACGCCTTCGAGCTGACCGACCGCGTCATGGGGGCGCAGGTCGCCGAGACGCTGCCGGGCGTGCGCCCGTTCGCGATCACCCGCGCCCGCTCCGCGCTCACCCGCACGCACGACGCCACGCCGAACGCAGCCGCCGGGCCTGCGGACGGCGGTGCGCCCGGCCGCACGCGTGACACCGCGTCCGAGATCGCGTCCGAGATCGCTCTGGACGCGCTGCCCGACGTGCCCGGCGCCCAGGAGGCGTTCGGGAAGCTGGTCGAGTTCGTCGGGGATCGCCCGCTGTGGTGGAGCCCGTCCAGGGTCGCGCAGTTCCTGACCCAATGGCTGCCCAGGGAGGCGATCCTCTCGGAGGCGGCGATCGCGGCCATGCCCGAGGTCGTCCGCGCCTGGACCCGCCACCAGGGTGGACATCCCGCCGTGCTGCGCCAGATCGACGAGGACGCGCCCCGCCTGCCGGGCCTCATGGCCGACGACTCCCTGGCCTCGCTCAACAAGCGCCTGGCGCGCGGCCGCTAGAACGCGTACCGGATGCGGCAGTACGGCAGCCGCTCCCCGATCAGGCCGGTGAGCGCCGCGACGTAACGCCCCTTGTGCCCGTTGCGGTAGCGCACGTTCCACCCGCCCGTCTCCGACCGCTTGGCCTGCTGCAGCTCAGGCCGCCACAGCACCTCCTCGGCCTTCGGATGCCAGCCGAGGTTGACCTGGTGCAGCCGGTCGTTGTGGGTCAGGAAGATCACCTCGGCGGCGAGCCGGCGGCGGGCCTCGGCGCTCAGGGCGTCGTCGAGGTGGCCGAGCAGCTCCGCCCAGTCCTCCAGCCACCCGTCCCGTACGACGACCGGGCTGAAGTTGACGTGCACCTCGTACCCGGCCGCCACGAAGTCGTCGATCGCCGCGATGCGGTCGGCGATGGGCGAGGTGCGGATGTCGAGCAGCTTGGAGTCCGCCGCCGGCATGAGGCTGAACCGCACTCTGGTACGCCCCCGGGGCTCCCAGTCGAGCAGGTCGCGGTTGACGTACTTGGTGGCGAAGCTGGCCTTGGCATGCGGCAGCCGGCCGAACAGCTCCACCAGGTCCCGCACGTTGTCGGACACCGTGGCGTCGAGCGAGCAGTCGGAGTTCTCCCCGATGTCGTAGACCCAGGCGTGCGGGTCGATCTGGTCGGGCTCGGCCTTCACGCCCTGCCGGCCGGCGTGCCGCTCGACGTACCCGAGGATCTGGTCGATGTTGGCGAAGACCGTGATCGGGTTGCTGTAGCCCTTGCGGCGCGGCACGTAGCAGTAGGCGCAGGCCATGGCGCAGCCGTTGGCCGTGGAGGGGGCGATGAAGTGGGCCGAGCGGCCGTTGGGGCGCGCGGTCAGCGACTTCTTGACCCCGAGCACGAGGGCCTCGGTCTTGATGCGGACCCAGCGGGCCACGTTCGCCTCGTCGCCGTGGAGCTCGGGGATGCGGTGATGGCTCTCGACCTCGACGCGCTCGGCTGCGGGGAAGCGGGCCAGGATCTCCCGGCCGCGCGGCAGCTCGGCGGCGGCGGGCTCGACGTAGAGGCGCCGGATGTCCAGCAGCGGGTTACGGATCGTGGTGGCCATGTCACTTTTCAGGCTACCGGGGCTGGTCCAGTGGACAGGCGTACGCGGTCCTGGAGGCGAGCTGCCAGGTCTCGACGGGCGCGCCGCAGCGGCGGCAGCGCTCCCGCTTGTAGACCCAGCGCTCGTCGGGCGCCGCCGGGTCGCTGACCACCTGCCCCGCGTCCCTGCCCAGGGCGAGGTACGTGACCGCCGCCTCCCACAGCCGCAGCGCCGTCTCCGCGTCGATGCCGCGCGAGCCGGGGTGGAGCCCCACGAGGAAGAGCAGCTCCGCCCGCCAGGCGTTCCCGATGCCCGCCCACACCCCCTGGTCGAGCACCCCGGCCCCGACCGGCCCCCCGAACCGGGTCAGCCGCCGCACCGCCTCCGCCGCGGACGCGTCCTCGCGCAGCGGGTCCGGCCCCAGCGAGCCGCGCAGCGCGGCCACCTCCTCCGCTTCGAGCGGCTCGCACCGGGAGGGGGCGATGAGGTCGTAGGCCACCTCCCCCGTGGCCAGCCGCAGCCGGGTACCGCGCCGGGGCCCGGACTCCGGATCGTCGTACCGCAGGAAGATCCCCCGCATGCCCAGGTGCACGTGGATCGCCGGGAGGCCGTCCTCGAAGTGGTAGAGGAGGTGCTTGCCGACCGCCTCCACCCCGGCCAGCACCCGCCCGTCGTACGGCCGGGCCTCGAAGCGCCCCTGCGGGCCGGCGGCGCGCACGACGTGACCGGCCAGGGCGGCGTGCTGCTCGCGGGCGTGGCGGTGGATCAGATGACCTTCCGGCATACCCGGGGCTCTACCCCGCGAGCTGGGCCGCCGCGCTGGAGAGCAGCAGGTCGAGCGCCGTCGGGTAGGCGCTGTCGTTCATCCGGGCGACCAGCAGCGGCGCGGTGGCCGCGATGTTGGGGTGGGTGCTGGCCGGCAGCCGCGCGTACGTGTCGCGCCACACCTCCTCGTCGGCCTCCCGCGCCGCCTTCGGCAGGGCCAGGGTGGCGGCGTCGAGGATGGCGAAGGCCAGGCTCTGGTCGATGAACGCGTGGTAGATCCGCACCGCGTCCCTGTCCGCGAACCCGGCGCCGCGCAGGATCCCGATGATCGTCTCGTCGCTGGCCACCTCGTTCGGACGGCCGGTGACCCGGCTGGCGGTCAGCACGGCGGCCTGCGGGTGCGCCAGGTAGGCGTTGTGGATGCGCGTGCCCAGCTCGCGCAGGTCGGCCCGCCAGTCGCCGGTGGGCAGGAACGAGGCCATGGCGCGGCCGAACAGCTCGTCCGCGATGGCCAGGAGCAGATCGTCCATGCCGCGGAAGTACCGGTAGACGGTGCTGGCGTCGGCGCCGAGCGCCAGGCCCAGGCGGCGGGCGGTGAGCCCGGCGGCCCCGTGCTCGCGCAACATGCGCAGCGCGGTCTCCACGATGAGCGCGTGGGTGAGCACCTGCCCCTGCTTGGTCGGACGCCGCCGACGGCGTGCCGCCTCCGGCACCACCCGCTTGGCCATGGAAGGCCTCCCTTATGCCAACACCATTGACGTTGATGAGCATACGAGCGTTTGATGTACGACACACCCCCCGAAAAAGCCATAAAAGGGGATTTATCGTCATGCGTATCCTTCTTGTGGGAGCCGGCGGCGTGGGAACCGCCGTCACCCGGATCGCCGCACGCCGCCCGTTCTTCGACCACATGGTGGTCGCCGACTACGATCTCCCCCGCGCCAAGGCGGCCGTCGCCGCGCTCGGCGACGAGGCCACCAGGTTCACCCCTGCCAGGATCGACGCCGCCGACGCCGGCGCGGTCGCCGCGCTGCTGGCCGAGCACCGCTGCGACGTGCTGCTCAACGCCACCGACCCCCGGTTCGTGCTGCCCCTGTTCGACGCAGCGCTCGCCGCGGGCGTCGACTACCTCGACATGGCCATGTCGATGTCCAAGCCACACCCCGACCGCCCGTACGAGGAGGTCGGCGTCAAGCTCGGCGACGAGCAGTTCGACCGCGCGCCCCAGTGGGCCGACAGGGGCAGGCTGGCGCTGGTCGGCATGGGCGTCGAGCCCGGCCTGGCCGACGTCTTCGCCCGGTACGCCGCCGACGAGCTCTTCGACGAGATCGAGGAGATCGGGATCAGGGACGGCGCGAACCTGACCGTGGACGGCTACGACTTCGCCCCCTCCTTCTCCATCTGGACCACGATCGAGGAGTGCCTCAACCCGCCGATCGTCTACGAGAAGGGCCGCGGCTGGTACACCACCGAGCCGTTCAGCGAGCCCGAGATCTTCGACTTCCCCGACGGGATCGGCCCCGTGGAGTGCGTGAACGTCGAGCACGAAGAGGTCGTGCTGGTGCCCAGGTGGATCCCGGCCCAGCGGGTGACGTTCAAGTACGGGCTGGGCGAGGAGTTCATCGGCACCCTGAAGACCCTGCACGCGCTGGGCGTGGACCGCACCGAGCCGGTCGCGGTCAGGACCGACCGGGGCACCGCCAGGGTGTCGCCGCGCGACGTGGTCGCCGCCGTGCTGCCCGACCCGGCCGAGCTGGGCGAGCGCATGCACGGCAAGACGTGCGCCGGCACCTGGGTGAAGGGCGTCAAGGACGGCCGGCCCCGCGAGGTGTACCTCTACCACGTGGTGGACAACCAGTGGTCGATGCGCGAGTACGGCTCGCAGGCCGTGGTCTGGCAGACCGCGGTCAACCCGGTGATCGCGCTGGAGCTGCTGGCCGGCGGGGTCTGGCAGGGCACGGGCGTGCTGGGGCCGGAGGCGTTCGAGCCGCGCCCGTTCCTGGATCTGCTGGTCGAGTACGGCTCCCCCTGGGGCATGCGCGAGCAGTGAGGGGGGCGGCAGGCGCCACCGGATCCGGACACTGGATCATTGAGGTGCCGCAACCTGTACATCGGAGGAATCCTGTTGAGCATCGCCGACGATCCCGACCGCGCACCGGCCCGCTCCCACCTGTACGCCATGGGCATGTCGGAGGAGGAGATGCGCCGCCCCGTGGTCGGCATCGCCTCCACCTGGACCGGCACCATGCCGTGCAACCTGACCCACCGCGAGCTCGCCGCCGAGGTGGCCGAGGGGGTGCGCGCGGCCGGCGGGCTGCCGATGGAGTTCAACACCATCGCGGTCTCCGACAACCTCACCATGCACACGCCCGGCATGCGGGCCTCGCTGATCAGCCGGGAGGTCATCGCCGACTCGATCGAGCTGATGGGCCTGGCCCACCAGTTCGACGCGCTGGTGGCGATCGTCGGCTGCGACAAGACCGTGCCGGCGGCGATCATGGCGCTGGCCCGCCTCGACGTGCCGTCGGTGGTCCTTTACAGCGGCAGCATGATGCCGGGCCGCTGGCGCGGCCGTGACGTGACCATCCAGGACATGTGGGAGGCGCTCGGCGAGCGCGCGGTGGGCCGGATGGACCAGGCGGACCTCGACGACCTGGCCCGGCACGCCTGCCCGGGCGCCGGCACCTGCGCCGCGCAGTACACCGCCAACACCATGGGCACGGTCGCCGAGTTCCTGGGCCTGGCCCCGTTCGGCATCGGCGACATCCCCGCGGTGGCCCAGGAGAAGGGTGCCGCGGCCCGCCGGGTCGGCGAGCTCGCCATGCAGGCGCTGGCCCGCGACGCCCGCCCCTCGCGCGTGCTCACCGAGGACGCCCTGCACAACGCGATCGTGTCGGTGGCGGCCATGGGCGGCTCCACGAACGCCGTGCTGCACCTGCTGGCCATCGCGCGCGAGGCCGGGCTGCCGCTGGAGATCGACCGGATCGGCGAGGTCTGCCGCCAGGTCCCGATCATCACCGGGCTCAAGCCGAGCGGCGGCGACGCCACCGCGCTGGACCTGTGGCGGGCCGGCGGCACCTCGCTGGTGGTGCGCCGCCTGCTGGAGGCGGGGCTGCTGCGCGAGAGCGTCACGCTGGTGGACGGCCGCTCGCTGGCCGACGTGGCCGCGGACGCGCGGGAGACGCCGGGGCAGCAGGTGGTGGCGAGCGCCGAGCAGCCGTTCAAGCCGCGTGGCGCGCTGGCCATCCTGCGCGGCTCGCTGGCGCCTGACGGGTGCGTGCTCAAGCTGGGCGGCAAGGACGACTTCCGCCACGAGGGACCGGCGAAGGTGTTCGACTCGGAGAGTGACTGCTACGTCGCCATCCAGGAGGGCCGGATCGTGGCCGGGGACGTCATCGTGGTCCGGTACGAGGGCCCGGCGGGCGGCCCCGGCATGCGCGAGATGCTCTCCATCACCGGCCCGCTGGTCGGCCGGGGCCTGGGCACCTCCGTGGCGCTGGTCACCGACGGCCGCTTCAGCGGGGTTTCGCACGGGCTGGTGATCGGGCACGTGGCGCCGGAGGCGTACCACGGCGGGCCGATCGCGCTGGTGCGCGACGGCGACACGGTGGTCATCGACAGCGCCGCCGGCACCCTCGACCTGCTGGTGCCCGAGGCGGAGCTGGCCGAGCGGCGGGCCGCGTGGGTGCGGCCCGAGCGGGCGGTCGAGCGCGGGGTGCTGACCAAGTACGTGGCGACCGTCGGCTCCGCCTCCGACGGGGCCGTGACGGCGTGAGGCCAGGGACCGAGCAGCGGGCGGGGACGGCTATGCTGCGCATTGACGTTTGCCCCGCCCCCTGATGCGAAGGAGACCTGCGCGATGTACAAGGAGTTCGCCGGCGAGGTCGTGATGTGGCTCGTCCCGGTCGTGGTGCTGATCGGAGTGGCACTCCTCGTCACCGCGTGAGCCCCGGAGGGGCCGGGTGTCCCGGCCCCTTCCGCCGTCGTCAGCGGTAGTACCTGTACGACACGTACGTGCTGGCGTAGGTGCGGAAGTTGCCGTACCCGTCGATGTAGTCGTTCCACGCCTCGGACAACCGCGCGGTGCGCACGGTGCAGCCCGTGTAGCGCACCTTGCGCGCCGCGATGCGGCCCACGTTGCTGTAGCACGAGCCGACCTTGCGGCCGTTCACCTTCAGGTTGACGTTGAGCTTGACGTTGAAGAGGTTCTTGCGGGAGATGTTGGTGATCCGCACCTTGACGCGGCAGGTGTCCTCGCACTTGCCCCAGTAGGACTTGGTGCGGATGAGCTGCGCGCCGGTAGTGGCGGCTTCGGCGGGTGCGGCCGGCAGCGTGGTCGCGGCGAGCGCCACTAACGCCGTGGCGGCAAGGCTTTTGAACATTTCGCCCCCATAGTCGAGACAGTCGCTCCCCCCTGTCGGCAGCGACACGTACGTGTCCGACTACTACCAGGCAGCCCGCTTCCTCGCGTTTGCCGGGCATGATCCGATACGAAACGGTTATCCCTTTATATCGGGCTTATCCGCCCGCAACCTGGCCGGGTCAGGACGCCCACGCCAGCAACGGCCCCCCTTGCCTGAGCCGTCTCAACGCCTGCTTCTCCAGTTGCCTGATGCGCTCCCTCGTGAGGCCGAGACACTGCGCGATCTCCGTGTAGGTGTGGACCTCCTCTCCGGTCAGCCCGTACCTGAGCCTGATCACGAACGCCTCCCGCGGCGGCAGGGTCGTGACCACCTGGCGCAGCTCCGCGCTGAGCGCGCGCAGCTCGGTCAGCTCCTGCACCTGCAGCCCGTCCTCGTCGGCGATCATGTCGCCGATCCGGCCCTCGCCGTGCTCCCCGACGGGAATGTCGAGGCTGACCATGTCCTGGCCGAGCCTGCGTAACGCCGCGACCTGGCCGGGCGAGCGCTCGGCCACCTCGGCCAGCTCCACGTCGGTCGGCTCGCGGCCCAGCTCGGTGGCGAGCTGCCGCTCCACCCTGATCAGCCGCGACAGCTCCTCCGCGACGTGGATCGGCAGCCGCACGGTACGGCTCTTGTCGTGGATGCCGCGCTCGATGGCCTGGCGGATCCACCACATCCCATACGTGGAGAACTTGTATCCCCGCGTGTAGTCGAACTTCTCCACCGCCCTGATCAGCCCGAGGTTGCCCTCCTGGATGATGTCGAGCAGCGGCAGCCCCCGGTAGGAGTACCGCCTGGCGGCGGACACCACGAGCCGGAGGTTGGACCTGATCAGCAGGTCCTTGGCGCGCTTGCCATCGAGCGCGACGAGTTCGAGTTCTGGCGTGCCCTCACCACGCTCGATCAGATGGCCCGCGTACAGGCCTGCCTCGATCCGCCGGGCGAGCTCCACTTCGTCCGCGGCGGAGAGCAAGGGGGTCTTTCCGATCTGCTCGAGGTACGTACCGAGCAGATCGGGCTCTTCGGCCGACATGCACGAGCACTACCCGGTAAACGGCGGCGAATTCCCCACTTCGTTGAGCTCGGCGATGGCCAGCTCCGCCGTACTGCGGATATCGAAGAACTTGTCCAGCGCGGTGATCGCGAACAGGTGCTTGCACCGGCCGTTCAGGCCCGACAGCAGCAGCCGCCCGCCCGAGGCCGTGACCGCCTTGTGCAGGTAGACCAGCACGGAAAGACCCGAGGAGTCGCACACGCTGACGGCCTGCATGTCGATGACGAGCATCGGGGGCTGCGTGAGATCGAGCGCCTTGGTGACGCGGTCGCGCACCTCCGCCGCGGACCCGAAGTCGAAATCCCCCGTCAACCGCGCGATGACGCAGGGTCCCTGGAGTCCGAGGCTGATCGACAAGGCCTGCTCCGAAGTCACCCAGCTCCACCTACCCGCGTCGCTCTCCCGATCCACCCACTTTACGAGAAGTAGCGCTTCGGGTTGAACACCAGCATCTGCTCAATCTGGTCATCGGTCACACCCGCGTCCAGCAGGGCGGCCAAGACATCGTCGTGAATGTGATCGTAGCGCCAGTTCGGCGCCAGCGTCTGGAGGGCCTCGTCCCAGGCGCCGCCGAAGTAGTCCATGAAGCAGGCGGCGTCGTGGCTGAGGACCATACGGTCGGCGTACCCTCGCCGGCACAGGGCCGCGATCGTGGCCACGCGCTGCGGCGTCGGGTTGAAGACGTCCAGACCGAACCGGTCCATGCCCAGGATCGCGCCCGTGTCGGCCAGCCGCATGAGGTAGTCGAGGTCGTTGCTGTCACCCGCGTGCCCGACGACGACCTTCTCCAGGCTCACGCCCTCCTTGGCGAACAGGTCGAGCGTGATCAGGCCGCTGCGCGTGAACGAGTTCGTGTGGACGGTGATCGGCGCGCCGGTGCGTACGTGGGCCTGCGCGACGGCCCGGCAGATGCGCTCGACGCCGGGCGTGAGCCCCTTGGCCTCGACCACGCACTTGAGGAAGGCCGCCTTGACCCCGGTGTCGGCGATGCCCACGGTGAGGTCGCGGACGAAGTCGTCGATCATCGGGTCGGGGCCGTCGACGAACAGGCCGGGGCCGCGGTGCTCGTACTGGTGGGGCAGCTCCTCGTAGGAGTAGATGCCGGTGGCGGCGATGATGTGCAGGCCGGGCACCTGCTCGGCGATCCGCTGGACGCGCGGGATGTAGCGGCCCAGCCCCCACACCGTCGGGTCCGCGATCGTGCGCACGCCCTTCGCGGCCACCGCGTTGAGCTTGGTGACCGCGTCCGCCACCCGGAGCTCCTCGTCCCACCAGGCGCCCCTGCCGTAGTTGTCCAGGTGCTCGGTGGCCACCACGAACACGTGCTCGTGCATCAGCGTCTGCCCGAGCTCGTCGACGTCCACGGGGCCGCGCAGGGTTTCGACGGTGGGCATGCACGCCTCCATACCAGCCGGTCGGTGTGGCCGCAAACCTAGGCTCTCCCGGGATCTCCGTCAACAGGCACGCCGCGGGGATCACCGGCCGGCGCGTCCGCGTCGTACCGCGTGGATCGCCAGCCCGGCCGCGAACACCGCCAGGCCCGCCACCACCGACGTCATCGGCAGCGTGGCCGCCAGCCCCAGGCACAGCGCCAGCCCCAGCACCGGAACGGCGCGGGGCGGCGCGCCCTCGTCGCGGCGGAGCGTGAGGGCGCAGGCGTTGGCGACGGCGTAGTAGACGAGCACGCCGAACGAGGAGAACCCGATCGCCTCCCGCAGGTCGGCCACGAGCAGCAGCACGATCACCGCGCCGCCGACCGCCAGCTCCGCCCGCCTCGGCACCTGCCGCACCGGGTCGACGGCGGCCAGGGCGCCGGGCAGATCGCGCTCGCGCGCCATGGCCAGCACCGTACGCGAGACACCCAGCAGCAGCGCCAGCAGCGCGCCCAGCGCCGCCACCGCCGCCCCCGCGCCCACCACCGGCGCCAGCCACCCGAACCCCGCCCGCCTGACCAGGTCGGCCAGCGGCGCGTCGGACGTGGCCAGCAGCTCGGGCCGCAGCGTACGCAGCGCGGCCACGGCGACCAGCGCGTAGACGGCCAGCGTGATGCCCAGCGCGATCCCGACGGCCCTGGGGATGGTGCGGGCGGGATCGCGTACCTCCTCGCCGAGGGTGGCGATCCTGGCGTATCCGGCGAACGCGAAGAACAGCAGCCCCGCCCCCTGCATCACCCCCCACCCGTCGAAGCGCAGGGACACCTCGGTCCCGGGCGGGTGGGCGGACCAGCCGAAGCCGGCCGAGCCGTCACCTGCCAGCCCGGCCAGGATCACGATGACCAGCACGGCCAGCACGAACGCCACGATGATCCGCGCCGCACCCGCCGAGCGCTGCACGCCGAACAGGTTGAGCAGGGTCAGCACGGCCACCGCGGCGATCGCGAGCGGCCGTTCGAGGCCGGGCAGGGCGTAGGAGCCGAACGTGAGCGCCATGGCCGCGCACGAGGCGGTCTTGCCGACCGTGAAACCCCAGCCCGCCAGGTAGCCCCACAGAGGGCCGAGCCGGCGCCGGCCGTAGACGTAGGTGCCGCCCGACTCGGGATAGAGGGCGGCCAGCCGGGCCGAGGAGGTGGCGTTGCAGTAGGCGACGACGGCGGCCAGCGCCAGCGAGGCCAGCAGCCAGTGGCCGGCCGCCGCGGCGGCCGGGGCGAAGGCGGCGAACACGCCCGCGCCGATCATCGCGCTCAGCCCCACGACGACCGCGTCGGTGGTGCCCAGCCGCCTTGCCAGCTCCTCCGGCAACGCCGGCCTCCCCTCGCGCTCGCAGGAGGCACCCACTCTGCCGCACCCCACCGGCATCCCGCATCAACGCCCGGGTGAACGCCTTGAGGCGAGCTGTCCCCTGACTGTCGAGCCGGGTCAGCCGCCCTTGCCGTTCGGGCCGGGGACCACCAGCACCGGCCGGTGCGCGTGGTGCAGCACCCGGTCCGACGTGCTGCCCAGCAGCAGCGACCGCACCCCGCCCAGCCCCCTGGTGCCGGTCACGATGAGCTGGGCGTCGAGCTCGTCGGCCACGTCCACGATGGTCGACCAGACGGCCACGGAGTCCGCGTCGCACCGCGGCGTCGCGTCCAGCCCGGCCTGGCGGGCCAGCTCGGCCCCGTGCCTGGCCAGCTCGCTCATCGCCTGGCCGATGGCCTCGTCCTCGACCCCGGACTGGTCGAGCGCCACCATGAGCCCGGCCGACGCCCTGGCCGAGGTCATCGCCAGCCGCTCCCACACCGTCAGCACGACCGCCTGCTCGCCGCGGAACAGCTCGCCCGCGAAGGCGATGGCGGCCTTGGAGTCATCAGATCCGTCGTACGCGATCAAAATCGTCATCTCAGCCACTCCTGGAAAGAGGTCGGGAACCTTCCTCTTTCCAGGCAGGCGCAGTTCAAGCCTGGTGGGACCTCACGCCATGACCGCCGACACCGCGGGCCGGGCCGACGGCTTGAGCAGCGACAACCCGGCCAGCGCCAGCACGGCGAGCTCCGTCACGACCACGAACCGCTGGGTCAGCCCCGCCGGGATGTCCTCGTTGCTCAGCGGGATGCCGAACATGCGCACCACGTACGGGATCACGACCAGCACCAGCGCGCCCAGGGCCACCCCGCTGAGCACCCGCATCGCCCCGGCGTACCGGATCCTCGCCCTGGCCAGCAGCAAGCCGGCCACCGGCATCACCAGGAAGGCGGCGAAGGCGGCGTAGCGGTGGATGCCACCCGACATCGACAGCGGCACGCCGGGCCTGTCGGTCGGGAAGGCCCCGATCAGGAACATGCTCGCCCCCCATGCCAGCAGCAGCGCGACGATCCAGCGGCTCATGCCGGCCCGCCGCACCGCCTCGGCGATCAGCGCGGCGCCCGCGGCGAACAACGTCAGCGAGGCGGGCAGCAACCATCCGGCCGACTGCCACACGTACTCGCTGATCACGCTGTGGAACGGATCGAGGTCGGATCCGGCGTGCAGGCTGAGCATCGCGCCGCTCCCGGCGCCGATGGCCGCGCAACCACTGACAAGCAAACCCTTCATGCCTCCAAGCTCGTGGAACGCGGACTTGACGACCATCGGAGATCGGCCCGAACCGGCCCTGAAGTACCCCTTAATACCTTGGTCCGGTCAACCCCTGGCCGGGGCCGATGACCTGCCCTTACGCGACCCCGGGTAGGGACAGCCCCCTCAGGGTGGCGGCGGTTGCCCCGACGCCGATTTGACTTGGAGTGCGCTCTAAGGTCCAACCTGGACACATGACGATCCAGGAGGCCGCGCAGCGGTCCGGCCTGAGCGCTCACACGCTGCGCTACTACGAGCGCATCGGCCTGATCCACTCCGTGGGCCGCAACAGCAGCGGCCATCGCGACTACGCGGAGGAGGACCTCCAGTGGCTGGAGTTCCTCACCAAACTGCGCACGACCGGCATGCCGATCGCCGACATGTGCCGGTACGCGGAGCTGCGCCGGATGGGGCAGCACACCGCCGACGAGCGCAGGGAGATGCTGGAACTGCACCGCGAGCGCGTCAGCGCCAGGATCGCCCAGCTCAGCCAGGACCTGAAGGTTCTGGACTACAAGATCGACAACTATCGCAGGGGGCAACTGGCATGAACAAGCGCACTCTCGGCAGGGAAGGCCTCCAGGTCTCCGCGCTCGGGCTCGGCTGCATGGGCATGTCCGAGTTCTACGGCCAGGGCGACGAGAAGGAGTCGATCGCGGTCATCCACCGCGCCCTCGACCTTGGCATGAATTTTCTGGACACCGCCGACATGTACGGCAGCGGCGCCAACGAGGAACTGGTCGGCCGCGCCATCAGGGACCGGCGCGACGAGGTCGTGCTGGCCACCAAGTTCGGCATCAAGCGCGACGGCGCCACCCGCACGATCGAGAACAGCCCGGAGTACATCAGGGCCGCGTGCGACGCCTCGCTCCGGCGCCTCGGCGTCGACCACATCGACCTGTACTACATGCACCGCCGCAACCCCGACGTCCCCGTCGAGGAGTCGGTCGGGGCCATGGCCGAGCTGGTACGGCAGGGCAAGGTGCGGCATCTCGGCCTGTCGGAGGTGAGCGCCGACACCCTGCGCAAGGCCGGCGCCGTGCACCCGATCGCGGCCCTGCAGAGCGAGTACTCGCTGTTCACCAGGGGCCTGGAGGCGGAGATCCTGCCGGCGGCCAGGGAGCTGGGGGTCGGGCTGGTGGCGTACTCGCCGATCAGCCGCGGCCTGCTGTCGGCCGCGCTGCCCAGCGCCGACGAGCTGCCCGCCGACGACTTCCGCCGCTACCTGCCGCGCAACACCGGCGAGAACGCCGAGCACAACCGGGCGCTGGCGGCCGGGGTCAAGAAGATCGCGGACGCGGCCGGGGTGACGGCCGCCCAGCTCTCCCTGGCCTGGCTGCTCGCCCAGGGCGAGGACATCGTGCCGATCCCCGGCACCAAGCGGCTGAAGTACCTGGAGGAGAACGCCGCCGCGGCGGACCTCACCCTCACGCCCGAGCAGCTCGACGCGCTGGCCGCCGCCGTGCCCGCGGACGCCGTGCGCGGCACCCGTTACCCCAGCATGCAGGAGGTCGAGCGCTAGGGCAGGTCGAAGTAGGCGCGTACGGCGGTCGCGCCCGCGCGGGTGTGCACGCGTACGAGATCGCTGAGGAGGTTGACGATGAGCAGGCCGCGCGAGCCCGCGTCACGCGGATCGACCGGCCTGCGGCCCACCAGCGGGTCGGTGATGTGCCCCGCGTCGCTGACCTCGCACACCAGCCGGTCGTCCTCGACCCACACCCGCAGCACGCCGGAGCCGCCGCCGTGGTCGAGGCTGTTGGCGCCGAGCTCGGCCACCGCGAGCCGGATGTCGTCGAGCCGGTCGCCCTGGAAGCCCAGCGCGGCGGCCTCCCGGGCGGCCAGCCCCCGCACCGCCGACAGGTTGGTGTGGTCGAAGCTCAGCCAGGCGGCCTTCTCGGGCTCGACAAGCGGCTGGTTGTGCCCGTCGACGACCAGCTCGGGCGCGTAGTCGGCGCTGGCCCGCTCCCCCGCCGTGTCGCGCAGCACGGGGTGGGTGCGCGCCGCCTCGCGGATGACCTCGCCGCTCAGCCCCACGAGGTCGTACGGGCACAGGATCGTCACCCTCCGCCCCGTGAACGACAGGTTGATCAGTGCCTCGTGCTGGGCGCAGGCCGGATACTCCGTCTCGGTGCGCCCCGGCCAGATCGGCTCGCCGATGATCCGCACGTGGTGGTCGGGATGCCGGTCGGCGAAGGCCCGCAGCACGCCGGGGATGATCCGCCCGGGATTGCGGCCGGCCTGCGTCATGTCGAGCAGGAGCACGTCGCCGGCCTGCGCGCCGAGCTCCGCCTCGATCAGCGCGAGGTTCCACGGCGGAACGGCCACGGCGACGGGCTCTCCGGCCGCCAGCCCTTCGCGGATGAAGGTCGTGGTGGCAGCGACGTACTCACCGGCGCCCCGATAGAAGAGCGCCGGATGCACGAACGGTTCCGACCACATCAGAACCACGCTACCTAACGTTGATGAGTTCACGGCAATCCGTTGGGTACCTATTGAGATGTGAAGAGAGTCCAGCTCATCCGCCGCCCCCGTCCCGAACGCCGTCCCTTCCCCCTCGACCTCCGCACCCCCTCCGGGCGACGCCTCCCGTTCTGACCCCGCCGCGCCTATGCTCGGGACATGTCGGAATTGCAGATGCGGGTCTCCGACGAGGACCGGGAGCGCACCGCGCAGCAGCTCCAGCAGGCGTTCGCGGAGGGCCGGCTGACCCAGCCGGAGCTCGAGGACCGGCTGGGGGCGGCGCTGTCCGCGAAGACCTACGGCGACCTGCTCGGCCTGATCACCGACCTGCCGAGCACGCAGCCGCAGGTCGATGACGTGGTGGAGCTGGCGTCCAAGAACGGTAACGTCAAGCGCTCGGGCGACTGGGCCGTCCCGCGCCGGCTGCGGGTCGCCTCCAAGTACGGCAGCGTCGAGCTGGACTTCACCGAGGCGGTCGTCCCCCACCAGGTCGTCGACATCGAGCTGGACCTCACGTACGGATCCGCCAAGATCATCCTGCCCGAGGGCGCGGTGGCGAACGTGGACGCCTTCCAGAGCGACTGGGGCCACCCGACGTCCAAGGTGCCGGGCAGGCCCCGTCCCGGCGTGCTCTGCGTGGTGATCACCGGCCGGGCCAAGTACGGCGGCCTCACCGTGCGCTATCCGCGCAGGCGCTGGTTCACCCACTGATGGAACAGGGCGATGTGGTGCTCGCTCGGCACGAGCACCCCGCCCTCCCGGTACGCCCGTGACGACATGCCGGGCTGGGTCCGCTCGCAGGCGTCGAAGTCCTGCTCGTTGACGCGGTGGAACAGCTCCACCGACAGCGTCAGGTCGGCCCCGGAGTCCACGACGTCGGGATGGTAGAGCCAGTCGCACTCCACCACGGTGCGGTCCGCGGCCATGGGGAACATCCGGTGCAGGATCACGTGGTCGGGCACCAGGTTCACGAACACCTGGGGCTTGACGGTGATCGCGTAGTAGCGGCGGTCCTGGTCCTCCGACACGCCGGGCAGCCTGCCGAACCCGGGGCTGCCGTCCACCGTGAACCCCTCGGCCCGCTCGGCGAACTCGGCGCCGTGCCCGACGTAGTACTGCGCCGCGTAACCGCCGGCGAACTCGGGGAGCACCGCGGTCAGCTCCGGGTGGATGGTGGCGCAGTGGTAGCACTCCATGAAGTTCTCGACCAGGAGCTTCCAGTTGGCCCTGACGTCGTAGACGATGCGGCGGCCGAGCGCGAGCCGATCCACGTGGTAGTGCTCGATGGCGGCGGGGTCGCCGAGGCGCTCGGTGGCCGCGTACGTCACGCTCTGCTCGAACGAGGGCGGCTCGGCGGCCAGGCACACCCACGCGTACCCGAGCCACTCGCGCAGGTGCACGGGCACCAGCCCGTACGCGACGCGGTCGATGTCGGGCATCCTGGCCAGGTTGGGCGCGGCGGCCAGCCGGCCGTCGAGGTCGTAGGACCAGGCGTGGTAGGCGCACCTGATCGTCCGCCTGACCTCCCCCGCCTCCTCCGGGCACAGGCGGGCGCCGCGGTGGCGGCAGACGTTGAGGAACGCGCGCAGCAGGCCGTCGCGCCCGCGCACCACGATCACGCTCTCGCGGCCGACCTGGACCGTCCTGAACGCGCCCGGGCCCGGCAGGTCACCGGATCTCACGGCGCAGAACCAGAGGCTCTCGAAGATCCTGGCCTGCTCCTCGGCGAAGATCTCGGGGTCGGTGTAGGCACGGCCGGGAAGCGTGGAGATCAAGCTCGACGTGGTGGTCAACCGACACCCCTTGTTGCGTATTACGCACCGAGTTGCCCTATATGCGACATCGTCAGGCGGCCTCAGGGGGCTGTCAAGAGGTAGTTGCTGTAGCCGCGCAGCATGGAGGCGTACACCTTCGTCGCGACCCCGTCGGGGATCAGCCGCACGATCGGCCCCTGCCTGTCGGTGAGCTCCGTGCCCGCCATCCTGGCGGGCCTGCGCACCACCTTCGACCTGGCCCGCTCGTAGGCGCGCAGGTCACCGAGCGACCGGGCGAGCAGCCAGGCGTCCTCCAGCGCCTGGTTGGCGCCCTGGGCCATGGTGGGCGGCATGGTGTGCGCGGAGTCGCCGGCCAGCGTGGTGGGGCCCCTGCCCCACACGTCGGGGATCGGCTGCTTGTGGTGCGGGAAGAACTCGACGTCGGCCATCGTGTCGAGGATGCCGGGCACCGGGTCCACCCAGCCGCGGAACCGCTCCCGCAGCCGCTCCACCACGTGCGGGTCGTCGGCCCAGAAGGGCTTGCCGGGAGCCGACCTGACGTCGAACCACCACAGCAGCCGCCCCCGCCCCGCCGGGATCAGCCCGCACAGCCCCTGCCTGCCCGCGATCATCACCGCCCGGTGGTCCTCCGTCAGCGCGGTCGGCCTGGTGGTGAACCCCTGCCAGGTGACCCAGCCGCTCAGTTTCGCCCGGTCGCCGCCCATCAGGGCCTCGCGCACCACCGATCGGCGGCCGTCGGCGCCCACCAGCACGTCGCCGCGTACCGTGCGGCCGTCCGACAGCCGCACCTCGGCCCGCTCGGGCACCACGTGCTCGGCCCGCGCGCCGTACGTCACCGGCACGCCGTCGGCGAGCAGCTCGACCAGCTCACGCCGGGCCACGTGCACGACGGGGTGGCCGTAGCGGCGCTCGGGCACGGTGAGGTCGACGGTGAGCAGCCGCCGCCCGTCGGAGGCCCACGACTCCAGGGTCTCCAGCCGCCGGCCGACGCCGGTGTAGTCGGCCTTCAGCTCCTCCAGGATGGCCGTGCTGCCGGGCCAGAGCGATACGGAGCCGCCGGCGGTGCGCAGCTCGGGGGCCTCCTCGTACACCTCGGCCTCGTGTCCCGCGTTGAGCAGGCCGCGCGCCAGGGCGAGCCCCGCGACGCCCGCGCCGACGACGATTACCCTCATTACGTCTCCCTATACTGAGACTCTAAATATCAGATACTAGGAGTATCACAATGTCTGCGCGCGGCCGCAAGCCCGACCCCACGGTCGACCACCGCATCAGGCAGGCCGCGGCCGGACTGGTGCTCTCCCACGGCCTCGACTTCACCATGGACGACGTCGCCGCGGCGGCAGGCGTGGGCAGGGCGAGCGTGTTCCGCCGCTACGCCTCCAAGCGCGACATGCTGCTCGAAACCCTCACCGGCCTGATGAACGCGCACGTCGCCATCCCCGACACCGGCTCGCTGGAAGGCGACCTGCGCGTGGTGGTCGCCGACACGCTCGCCCTGTGGCACCAGCCCGGCGTCGCCCGCATGGCCAAGCAGGTGTACGGCGAGGCGGGCCGCGACCCGGCGGTGGCCGAGCTCATCCGCACCTCGATGCGCACCCGGATGGAGCGGTCGTGGGTCGTGTACGAGCGCGCGATCGAGCGCGGCGAGCTGCCGCCGAACGCGGACCTGTGGATGCTGACCGACCTGTTCACCGGCCTCGTCGCCTACCGGGGGCTCCTGGATCTTCCACTGCCGGATCCGGAGGAGATCGTGCAGGTCCTGCTGCACGGCTTTACACCCGCCTGACACTCCTGGTGTTAGTGGGGTGCAAGCGGCGATCAAGTCAGGGCCCATAATGTTCCCTTCGTTCGCTAAACCTACGAAGGGCACGGAACATGACTCCCCCTCGTCGTCGCCTCGCCGTTGCGGTCGCGACGCTGACTCTTGCCGCTCTCACCACCGCCTGTGGTGCGATCGGCCAGGCTGTTGACTGCACGCAGGTCAGCCAGGAGATCACCAAGATCACCAATGAGTACAGCAGCTCGCTGAGCAGCGCCGCCACCGACCCGAAGGCCATCGAGAAGGCGAGCCAGGAGACCGCCGACAAGCTCAAGACCCTCGCGAGCAAGTACGACGGGGATCTCGCGGGCGCCGTGAACGACATGGCGACCGTCTTCTCGAGCATCAAGGTCGACGACCCGTCCGGCGCCACCGAGGCGATGGGCAAGCTCCCCGAGATCCAGGCCAAGGCCGTCGCGGCCTGCGGCTGATCGGCTCGCGGCCGTCGCGCGACCGCCTGTGGGGGGCAGGTCGGAGCGGGCGGCCGCGTCGTGGCGGGCGAGACGGTCGTGGCGCACGTGGGGGTGCCACCGCCGGGGTGGTGGCGCACATGGGGGGGCGCCGCCGCCGAGATCGTGGCGCACATGGGGGACGCCACGTGCGAGGTCGTGGCGCAGCCCGGGGGGCGCGCCATCTCCTCCCCGCCACAGGCTTCCGGCCACCGCGTGCGAGCACGACGCTCGCCGCGGTGGCCGTTCGCGTTCGCGCGCTGGCCGTTCGCCTTTCCGCGGCGGCCGTTCGCGTTCGCGGAGGGCCGTGCCGGCCGCGCGTCCGCCGGCCGCGCGTGGCCTATCGCGTCTCCGCGGAGCCCCGCCGGCCACGTGCCAGCTCGGACGCCTGCTCGTAGGCCCGCTCGAACCCTTCGAGCACGGTGGGCCACGAGCCGGCGGCGGGCGGGGTCGCGCGGTTGTGCGCGGCGATCGACTCGCGCAGCTCCGCGTCGGTGCACAGCCGCGCCACCGCCCGGGCCAGGTCGCCGAGCGTGCGGCCGAGCAGCCCCTCGGTGCCGTCCTTGACGAAGTCGGCGACCCCGCTCTGCGCCCTGGCCACCACCGGCAGCCCCGCGGCCCGCGCCTCGAGCGCCGCGATGCCGAACGACTCGCGCGGCGCCGGGGCCACGAACACGTCGGCCGACTCCAGCACCTTCGCGATCTGCTCGCGGGTGTGCCGCCCCGGCAGGGAGACCCAGCCGGCCATGCCGTGCCTGTCGAGGAAGCGCGCCATCTGGCCCCGAGCCGGCCCGTCGCCGACGATCGTGGCCCGCATGGGGATCCGGGAGGGCACGCGCGCGCGGGCCGCCTGGAGCAGCTTCAGCAGGCGCAGCGGCTGCTTGCGCGGCGCCAGCCGGCCCACGGCCACGATGTGCACGCCGTCGCGGGGGCCGGGCCGGCTGCCGGGAGGCGGCGCCCAGCCCGAGAGGTCGAGCCCGTTGGAGACCACCCGCACCGGCACCCGCGGCCCGGCCACGGCCCTGATGGGAGCCGCCGCGGCGGTGCTGACCGTGGTGGCCACCAGCCGCCACCGCTGCCAGCCGTACACGAGCCGCAGCAGCCGGTACATCGCCCGCGTCACCGGATCCCACATGCTGTGGACGGTCACCACGCACGGCACCCCCGCGCGGAACGCGGCCCGCACGCCCATCCACGCGAACGGCGAGACCGCCCCCGCGTGGACGTGCACCACGTCGGGACGCGCCGAGGTGATGCGGCGTGTGAGATGGCCCACGCCGAACGGATGCACGGGCAGGTCGAACGGCATCTTCGCGACGATCCTGTGCACCCCGGGCAGCGGCTCGCCCCTGGTCGCGGTGGCCACCGACACCTCGTGCCCCGCCTCCCGCTGCATCCGCACGAGATCGGCGACCTGGACCTCGATCCCTCCGAGTCGCGGCAGGTAACAGTCACTCACGTGAAAGATCCGCACCCCTCCCAGACTAATCTGGGCGTGTGCCTCCACGTACCGCTGTGTTCTTCCATGCCCATCCCGACGACGAGGCCCTGCTGACGGCGGGCACCATGGCGATGCTCGCGGCCGAGGGGCACCGGGTGGTGCTCGTGGTGGCCACGGCGGGCGAGCGCGGCCTGGCCGAGATGGAGCCGGGCGAGGCGCTGGGCGAGACCCGCCTCAAGGAGCTGTACAAGTCGGCCGCGCTGCTCGGCTGCGCCCGCGTCGAGTGCCTCGGCTACGGCGACTCGGGGCTCAGCCCCAAGGGCGGCAGCGCCGAGGAGCGGCCCGACAACGCCTTCATCGACGCCGACACCGAGGCGGCGGCCAAGGCGCTGGCCGCGATCCTGCAGGAGGAGCAGGCCGACCTGCTGGCGATCTACGATCCGGCGGGCGGCTACGGGCATCCCGACCACGTCCAGGTGCACCGGGTCGGCAAACGGGCGGCGAAGATCGCGGGTACGGAGATCGTCCTGGAGGCGACGGTCAACCGCGATCCGCTGCTGTGGCTGCTGCGGGTGGCGGGCCGGTTCTACAAGTTCCCGCCGGAGTTCGACGTACGGACGTTCGAGAGCGCGTACTCGCCCGGCGAGGCGATCACCCACCGCGTCAACGTCCGGAAGTACACCAGGCAGAAGCGGGCCTCCATGGCCGCGCACGCCTCCCAGGCCAGCGGCGGCGACAGCGACCGCACGCTCGCTGTCATGCTGAAGGTCCCCCGCCCCCTCTACCGCTTCGTCTTCGGCACCGAGTGGTACGTCCGCCGCGACCTGCCCCCCGGCGCCCGCCTCACTCATCCCTTCGACCGGTGGCCCACCTAGTACTTCAGAACGACGAGGCCGCCCGCCGTGACCCGGCAGACTGGACTTCGATGAAGAACAAGTGGCTACAGATCGCCCTGTCCGTGCTGTCGCTCGGCCTGGCCGTGGCGCTCGTGGTCTACCTCCCCCAGATCGTGCAGGCGCTCACCGGCAAGCCCGTCTCCTGGGCCGAGATCGGCCGGGTGTTCGGCACGCTCGGCGCGGGCGAGATCGCGCTGATGGCCGCGCTGTGGCTGCTGAGCCTGCTGGCCTACACGTTCGTGCTGACCAACTCCCTGCCCGGCCTGAACAACCTGCAGGGCCTGGCGCTCAACGCGGCGGGCAGCGCGGTCAGCAACCTGCTGCCGTTCGGCGGCGCGGTGGGCGTGGCGCTGTCGTGGGCGATGACCAAGGGCTGGGGCTTCACCAGCCGGGCCTTCGTGGTCATGACGCTGGTCAGCGGCGTGTGGAACACGTTGTTCAGGTTCGTCCTGCCCGCCGTCGGGATCATCGCGCTGCTCATCGCCGGGCAGGCGCCCAACGCGACCGTGGCCAACGCGGGCTGGACGGGCGCGATCTCGATCATCGTGCTCTGCGTGGTCGTGGCCGTCGCGCTCTACTGGGAGCGCGCGGCCGTCTGGCTCGGCAAGGGCCTCGACGGGGTGACCCGGCTGCTGCGGCTGAAGATCCACGCCTCCGAGGCGTTCCACCGCCTGCGCGCCGACACCGCGGGCATCGTACGCGGGCGGTGGCCGGGGCTGTCGCTCGGCATGATCTTCTTCCTCGGCTTCCAGTGGGCGATCATGGCGGTCTGCATGCAGGCCACCGGCGCCTGGCCCGGCCTGGCCCAGTCGATCGCCGTCTTCGCCCTGTCGCGGGTGCTCACCAGCGCCCTGATCACGCCCAGCGGGGCGGGGATCATGGAGGGCGGGGTGGTGCTCCTGCTGACCTCCGCCTTCGGCGTGCCGGCCGCTCCGGCGACCGCGACCGCACTGCTTTTCGGCTTCTGGACTTACACTATCGAGATCCCGTTCGGCGGCCTGGCACTGGGCGCATGGGCGCTGCTGCGCAGGCGCAACGGCCGGAACGCCGGCGCGGAGCCCCCGTCCGCGATCTCGAAGGCCACCCAGTGACAATCCCAAACCCATCGCGTGCTAATCGACCACGGGCCTTGTGCGTGATTCGCAGGCCCGCATAGCGTGGCGGCTGACATGGTGGCGTTCCGAGTTCTGGGGCCAGTCGAGGCGTACGAACACGACGACGAGCTCGACCTCGGCGGGTTGCGGCAGCGGGCCGTCCTCGCCCGACTTCTCGTGGCCAGAGGTCAGGTCGTGCCGGTTGACACGCTTCTTTACGATCTGTGGGACGACGACGCGGCCAAGGGCGCGCAGTCGGGCCTGCAGGTCTACATCTCCCGCCTGCGCCGGGTGCTCGAGCCGGGCCGCCCGCGCGGCGGGCCCAACCGGCTGCTGGTGACCGTCGCGTCCGGCTACGCGCTGCGCGTGGCGCCCGACCAGGTCGACGCGCTGCGCTTCGAGCAGCTCGTCCGGGCGGCCGGCGAGCACCTGGAAGAGGGCGACCCGCAGTCGGCGCGCGACCGCCTGGAGAAGGCGCTGGGGTTGTGGCGCGGCACCCCCTACTCCGACTTCGCCGACCAGGCGTGGGCCGAGGCCGAGGTCAACCGGCTGACGGAGCTGCGCCTGGTGTCCAGGGAGCGGCACGCCGACACCGGGCTGCGGCTCGGCCTGCACGCCGAGACCGTGCCCGACCTGGAGGCGCTCACCACCGAGCACCCGCTGCGCGAGGAGGGCTGGCGGCTGCTGGCGCTCGGCCTCTACCGCTGCGGTCGGCAGGGCGACGCGCTGGCCGCGCTGCGCCGCGCCAGGAACATGCTGGCCGACGAGCTCGGCATCGACCCGGGCCCCGCGCTGCGCAAGCTGGAGTCCGACATCCTGGCCCAGGCTCCCGAGCTGGAGCTGGCGCCCGCTCCCGCGCGGGCGCCGCGGCCGTCGGCGCCGGTCAGCGACACCTGGCCGCCGCGCCCCGCCACGCCGATCGAGCCGCCGCCGCTGGAGCCCGAGCCGTTCGTCGGCCGCGACGCCGAGCTGACCAGGCTGACCACGGCCGCCTCGCGCACCGGCCGGTTCCAGGTCGCGATCGTGACCGGCGTGGCCGGCGCGGGCAAGACCACGCTGCTGCGCCAGCTCGAGAGCAGGCTGGCCGCCGACGGCTGGACCACCGCCTCCGGCGCCTGCCCCGACTCCAGCGCCACCCCGCCCGGCTGGGCCTGGGTGGAGATCCTGCGCACGCTCATCGACATGACGGGCGCGGGCGAGTACGCCCAGCTCCTCGCGCCGCTGCTCGACGACGCCGCCCCCGACCCCGACGAGGACGAGGCGTCCGGCGGGTTCCGGCTGCACCGCGCGGTCGGCGGTTACCTGGCGGGCGTGGCCCGGCGCGGCCCCGTCCTGCTGACGCTGGAGGACCTGCACTGGGCCGACGACCAGACGCTCGCCCTGCTGCGCGCGCTGCCGAGCCTGCTGGCGACCAGCCGGGTGCTGCTCGTGGTGACGTGCAGGGAGAGCGAGCTCGACGACCGCCAGTCCGACGTGCTGGCCGCCCTGGCCAGGCTGGGCCCGGTGCGGGTGGGGCTGTCCGGGCTCGACCCGAAGGCCGTGGCCGAGCTGGTCAAGGCCACCTGCGTCCGCGAGATCGACGAGGACGCGGTCGAGTCGATCGTCGAGCGCACCGGCGGCAACCCGTTCTTCGTCCGCGAGACCGTGCGGCTGCTCGACTCCGAGGGCGCGGCCGACCGGGCCAGCGCCACCGAGGTGCTCTCGCAGGTGCCCTCGGGCGTGCGTGACGTGCTGCGGCGGCGCATCTCGCGGCTGCCCGCCGGGGCGCAGCAGATCCTGCTGCAGGCCGCGGTGATCGGCCGCGACGTCGACCTCGACGTGCTGGTCGCGGTGGCCGTGGACGAGGAGTCGGTGATCGAGGCCGTCGAGGCGGCGCTGCTGGCCGGGCTGGTGACCGAGCCGGGCCCCGGGCTGCTGCGCTTCGACCACGACCTGGTGCGCGACACGATCTACTCCGACGCCTCCAGGCTGCGCCGCACCCGGCTGCACGCCGCCGTGGCGTCCGTCATCGAGCAGCGCACGCCGTCCGACGTGGCGGCGCTGGCGCACCACTACTTCCTGGCCGACGCCGCCGACAAGGCGGTCCACTACGCGGGCCTGGCGGCCGAGCAGGCCGAGCGGCGCTTCGCGCATCGCGAGGCGGCCACGCTGTGGGAGCAGGGCATCGCCGCCTTCGACCGCTCTCGCAGCGACGAGCAGAGCGGCGAGCAGCGGCCCGAGCGGGCCAAGGAGCGCCTGCGGCTGATGCTGCGCCAGATCAGGGCCCTGGCGCTGTGCGGCGACATGCACGCCGCGCGGCTGCTGCGGCGCCAGGCCATGGACGCCGCGCTGCCGCTGGGCGACCTGGAGATCACCGCGAAGGTGGCGGCGTCGCTGGCGGTGCCGCACAAGGGCATGGCGCGCGACTTCACCCGCACCGCGTGGGAGATCGTGGACGTCACCGAGAAGGCGCTCATGGAGCTGCCGGCGGGCGAGCAGCGGCTGCGGGCGAGCCTGCTGACCACGCTGGCCCTGGAGCTGGAGGGCTCCTCCTCGCCCGAGCGGGGCCGGCAGGCGTCGCTGGAGGCGCTGGAGCTGGCCCGGCAGAGCGGCGATCCGGCGCTGATCGCGGCGGCGCTGAGCGGGCGGCTGCGGCAGTCGTACGACATCCCCGCGGTCGACTCCCGCGAGAGCATCGGCAGGGAGCTGCTGGAGGTGGCCCAGCGCTCGGGGCAGATGGCCACGCAGGCGCTGGCCCACCTGGTGCTGCTGGAGTGTGCGGCGGCCCGCGGCGAGTTCACCGTGGCCGACGAGCACGCGGCGGCGGCCGACCAGCTGGCCAAGCAGTACGACCTGTCGGCCAACGCCGCGGTCGTCGTCTGGTACCGGGGCCAGCGGCTGATGATCGCCGGCGACTACGAGGGCGCCGAGCGGGCCTACGCGGAGGCGGCCAGGATGACCGCGCGGGCGGGCATGCTGGAGGGCCGCCAGGACCTGCCGCTGATCACCAGGTTCTGCCTGCATCTGGTGGCCGGCCGGGCGGCCGACATGGTGGAGCCGCTGGCCGAGGCGCACATGCGGGGCGCCAAGTGGACGCTCGACGCGTACGCGCTGGCCCTGGCCTCGGCCGGGCACCAGAAGGACGCCAGAGCCGTGGCCGCGACCCGGCCGCCGGTGCGCCCCGACTTCCTGTACGAGCTGGCGATGACCTGGCGGGCGCTGGCCGGGATGCTGCTCGACGACCGGGAGCGGATGGTCGACTGCTACGACAAGCTCAAGCCGTTCGCCGACCGGGTGGCGGGCGCGGGCACCGGCGTGGTGGCGCTGTGGCCGGTGGCGCTGACGCTCGGCGACCTGGCCATCCGCCTGGGGCAGCCGGACGCCGCGCGCGAGCACTACGAGAAGGCTCTGGAGGTGGCCGAACGGGTGGGCGTGCCGCGCTGGGTGGAGGCCGCGCGGCAGTCGGTCAGCAGCTCGCTCGGAAGCGGTCGCTCCTGATCGGTCAGCAGCTCACTTGGAAGCGGTCGCTCCTGATCGGCTCGGTGCCCTCGATCGTCAGCTCGACGCGGTACCACCCCGGGTTCCCCGAGACCATGGGGCGCCACTCGACCGCGCGCTCGGGGGCGGCGAAGCCGTCGTGGTCGGCCAGGTACGTGCGCCACGCCTTGGCCGCCGGGCTCCAGCGGGCCAGTCTCCAGTGGTAGGAGACGGCTCCGGCCGGGTCCGGGTTGGTCAGGAGGCTGCGGGCGACGTACGACTTGGCGCAGCCGGGGCCGCCGTCGGCCAGCACGCTCATGGTGACGCGGCCCGCCGTGGCGAGCTCCTCTGCCGGGGCGGTGACGGGCAGCTCGCGGGCCGACAGGGTGACCTGCGTGGCGGGCTCGGGTGTGGAGCTGGCGTTGCTGTAGGCGGACAGGCCGACGTACGCGCTGGTGAACGCCAGGGCCGCCACGAACAGCTTGGCGGCGGTGGCGGTCCCGCTGGTCAGGACGGCTGCGCTTTTCGTCGGCATCTTCAACACCCCTTTTGGCTCACCCCTAGAGTGGGGCTGGGTGGTTGAGCGCTGGTTGTCGGCCGGTTGCACCTTTTGCGGGAGGCTTGCAGCCTGGTGTGGCCTCCGCCGGCACCTGAGGGTAAGGTAAGGCTGGCCTAAGGTTTGTGGAGGGGTGGTGGGCCGGACCATGTGGCATGCGGCGATCGCCGTCCCCGCGCCGACCGAGCCGTTCTGGCTGGGGCTGCCGTACTGGCTGGTGGGCGCCGTTCTGATCCTGGCGCTGTTCGGCGCGTTCCAGGTGTACTACTGGGTCGGGCGCAGGCTCGGCGAGAAGCTGTACGACTCGCGCATCGGCGTCAAGGTGGGCCGCGAGCGGATCCAGAAGATCGAGCAGGTCGTCGAGCGGTGGGGCGCGCTGGCCGTCTACGGCTGTTTCTGGGTGCCGATGCTGCGCCACACGCTGCCCTGGGTGGCGGGGGCGCTGCGCGTGTCCTACCCCTGGTACGTCGTCGCCAGCGCGCTGGGCTGCCTGACGTGGGCGCCACTGTGGTGGTTCGGCGGCACGGCGGCCGTGTTCGGGTGGCTGGAGCTGGCCAGGCGATCGCCCGTCACGGCGGCGGTCGTGGCCGTGGCCGTGGTCGGGCTCGTCGCCTGGCTCGTGATCCGGCGCAGGCTGAAGCGGCGGCGCGACGCCGACGACAAGGCCCTGGCCTCCTGAGACTTGCGGCATCCGCCCTGCCCTCGCCGCCGAGTGCCCATCATGGGCCCCGTTCCCGCACCTACCGCCCGCTCCGAGGAACCGCACCGCGGGCGGGCGGTGGCACGCACAGGGCGGGCGGTCAGGCGCCGACGTAGTCGGCCAGGTGCTCCCCGGTGAGGGTGGAGCGGGCGGCGACCAGGTCGGCCGGGGTGCCTTCGAAGACGACCCGGCCGCCGTCGTGACCGGCGCCGGGCCCCAGGTCGATGATCCAGTCGGCGTGCGCCATGACCGCCTGGTGGTGCTCGATGACGATGACCGACTTGCCGGCGTCCACGAGCCGGTCGAGCAGCCCGAGCAGCTGCTCGACGTCCGCGAGGTGCAGGCCGTTGGTCGGCTCGTCGAGGACGTAGACGCCGCCCTTGTCGGCCATGTGGGTGGCCAGCTTGAGCCGCTGCCGCTCGCCGCCCGACAGCGTGGTGAGCGGCTGGCCGATGGTGAGGTAGCCGAGCCCGACGCTCGCGAGCCGTTCGAGGATGGCGTGCGCGGCCGGCGTACGCGCCTCGCCCGCGCCGAAGAACTCCTCGGCCTCGGTCACCGGCATCGCGAGCACCTCGCTGATGTCGCGCCCGCCGAGCTTGTAGTCCAGCACCGCGGCCTGGAACCGCTTGCCCTCGCACTCCTCGCAGGTGCTGGACACGCTGGCCATGATCCCGAGGTCGGTGTAGACGACGCCGGCGCCGTTGCAGCCGGGGCAGGCGCCCTCGGAGTTGGCGCTGAACAGCGCCGGCTTGACGCCGTTGGCCTTGGCGAAGGCCTTGCGGATCGGGTCCAGCAGCCCCGTGTACGTGGCCGGGTTGCTCCGCCGGGAGCCGCGGATCGGGCTCTGGTCGACCGACACCACGCCCGCGCCCCTGGGGATGGACCCGTGCACGAGCGAGCTCTTGCCCGAGCCGGCGACGCCGGTGATGACGGCGAGCACCCCGAGCGGGATGTCCACGTCCACGTCCTGCAGGTTGTGCGTCGTCGCGCCGCGGATCTCCAGCGTGCCGGTGGGCTTGCGCACCGCCTGCTTGAGCTTGGCCCGGTCGTCGAGGTGGCGTCCGGTGATGGTGCCGGCGGCCCGCAGGCCCTCGACCGTGCCCTCGAAGCAGACGGTGCCGCCCGCCGTGCCTGCGCCGGGGCCGAGGTCGACGACGTGGTCGGCGATCGCGATCACCTCCGGCTTGTGCTCGACGACGAGCACCGTGTTGCCCTTGTCCCGCAGTCGCAGCAGCAGGTTGTTCATGCGCTGGATGTCGTGGGGGTGCAGGCCGGCGGTGGGCTCGTCGAAGACGTAGGTGACGTCGGTGAGCGAGGAGCCGAGGTGGCGGATCATCTTGGTGCGCTGGGCCTCGCCGCCCGACAGCGTGCCGGCCGGCCGGTCGAGCGACAGGTAACCCAGCCCGATCTCCACGAACGACTCGAGGGTCCGCAGCAGCGCGGTGAGCAGCGGCCGCACCGACGGCTCGTCGAGGCCGCGGACCCATTCGACCAGGTCGCTGATCTGCATGGCGCAGGCGTCGGCGATGTTGATCCCGGCGATCCGCGACGACCTGGCCGCCTCGCTGAGCCGCGTGCCGTCGCACTCGGGGCAGGTGGTGAAGGTGACCGCCCGGTCCACGAACTCGCGGATGTGCGGCTGCATCCCCTCGCGGTCCTTGGACAGGAACGACTTCTGGATCCTCGGGATCAGCCCCTCGTAGGTGAGGGTCGAGCCTTCGACCTTCACCTTGGTCGGCTCCCGATACAGGAAGTCCTGCATCTCCTGCTTGGTGAAGTCGCGGATGGGCTTGTTCGGGTCGAGGAAGCCCGACGCGGCGTAGGTCCGCACCGTCCACCAGCTGTCCGACTTCCAGCCGGGGATGGTGAACGCGCCCTCGGCGATCGACTTGGAGTCGTCGTAGAGCTGGGTGAGGTCGATGTCGGAGACCGTGCCGCGGCCCTCGCAGCGCGGGCACATGCCGCCCAGCCGGGTGTACGTCGCCCGTTCGGCCTTCTTGTTGCCGCGCTCGACGGTGATCGCGCCGCTGGCCCGTACCGTGGGGACGTTGAAGGAGAACGCGTTGGGCGAGCCGATGTGCGGCTGCCCGAGCCGGCTGAACAGGATGCGCAGCATCGCGTTGGCGTCGGTGGCCGTGCCGACCGTGGAGCGGGGGTCGGCGCCCATCCGCTGCTGGTCGACGATGATCGCGGTCGTCAGCCCGTCGAGCACGTCGACCTCGGGCCGCGCCAGCGTCGGCATGAAACCCTGCACGAAGGCGCTGTAGGTCTCGTTGATCATCCGCTGCGACTCGGCGGCGATCGTGTTGAACACCAGCGAGCTCTTGCCCGAGCCGGACACGCCGGTGAACACGGTCAGCCTGCGCTTGGGGATCTCGATGCTGACGTCCTTGAGGTTGTTCTCGCGCGCGCCGTGCACGCGGATCAAGCCGTGGCTGTCGGCAACGTGCTGCGCGGACGGCTGGGTTTCCGTGGTCGTATCCGTGCTCATCGTGTCTCCATCTATCGGGCCCGGCTGTGAGGCGGGGCCGCTTTCACGGGCTCCGTCGGTGCTCAGCGGTCCTGAAGCACACCGAGGACGTTGCCGTCGGGGTCGGTGAAGGTGGCCACCACGCGGCCGCCGCCCACCTCCCGGGGCTTGTCCTTGATCGTGGCGCCGGCGGCGGTCACCTCGGCCAGCTTCGCCTCGATGTCCTCCACCTGCCAGTACGCCACCGGCGCGGTCATGCCCTGTGCCGCGCCACCCGGGACCAGCCCGATGTGCTGGCCCTCGGCCTCGAACCCGACATAGTAGGACTCATCGGTCTGGGGCGGGAAGCCGAGGAGGGCGGTGTAGACCGCCTTGGCCGCCTCGATGTCGGACACGGGGTGCAGCACGGTCTTGATGCCCTGGGTGGAAGAGTCAGCCATGGTTCGCTCCTGCAGTCGGGGGTCGGTTCGACCCGGTGTGCGCCGTCGAGCCCGAAGGCCCGAAGGGCGATGTATCTGCAGGTTAGGCGGGCCTCCGCGAGCGGCGCTTCTCGATTCCTGATCGGTTCTCGCCCGCCGGCGGAGAAGCCGTGGTCAGTCCGTCGCCGGCGACGGTTCCGGGCCGCTCCGGTCGTCGATGGGGGCGTCAGGGGCGTTCCTGCGTACGGTCTCGATGCCGTTCACGCATGCCACCTTGTTCGGGAAACCCTCGCCGACCGCCAGCGTCTGCCCGTTGTTCGCGACCAGCGCGAAACGGTAGCCGCCCTGGCCGTCCTCGCTGATGATGAATCTTCCTGCCATGGCCGCCGCCCCCCGCCATATCGGATCTATCAATGATTTACCCCCATCTGAGGGCGGCACGTGGCCCAGTCAGGCAAACGGAGCGTCCGGCTCTGTCAACATGATGGGCATGCGTATTGGGCGTTTGATGGGCTCTGTCGTGATCGCCTTGGTCGTGGGGGTCTCCTCCCCCGCCATGGCCGCCGACGAGCCGACCGTGGGGGCCAAGGCGGCGTACGTCATCGATTCCGCAGGAACGATCCACTTCGGCAAGCGGGAGACGAAGCGGGTGCCGGTGGCCAGCCTGGTCAAGATCATGACCGCGTACGTCGTGCTCAGCGAGGGCCGGCTGAACGACACGATCACGATCACCGCAGCCGACGTCAAGTACGCCGCCAAGGGCGGCGCCGCCACGGCGGGACTGCGCAAGGGCGAGCGCTTCACGACCAGGGACCTGCTGTACGCGCTCATGCTGCCCTCCGGCGCCGACGCGGCCAACGCCCTGGCCCGCCACTACGGGCCGGGCAAGACGGCCTTCATCGCCAAGATGAACCGCACGGCCCGCGCCCTCGGCCTCGCCGACACCCGCTACACGAACGCGGACGGCATGCCCACCCCGGCCGGCGGCTACTCCACGGCCGTCGACCAGGCCAGGCTGGCGCAGCTCGCGTTGCGGAGCAGCGCCTTCACGACCGTGGTCAGCAGCACCGCGCACAAGGTGACCAAGACCAAGGTGCACCGGGCGCACACGTGGCGGAACACCAACAAGCTGCTCACGCGGGCCGACGACGTGCTGGGCGTGAAGACCGGCTACACGGACGCGGCCGGGTACTGCCTGCTGTTCGCCGCCGAGCGCAACGGGCTCCAGGTCGTCGGCGTGCTGCTGGACGACGAGAACGAGCGCCGCTTCTCGACGGCCGAGAAGCTGCTGGACTACGCGGGCGACCAGATCGGCCTCGCCTGACCAGGCCCGCCCCGGCCGTACGAGCCCGTCAGCCGAACACGATGCGGCCGCTGCCCGGGAGCGTGGCCATGCCCCGCGTGGCGCAGCCGAGGATGGCCGTGGCGGGGCTGATGCCACCCCTCACCGGCTCCTTGGCCAGCCATCCCGCCGTGACGGTGCCGGTGAGCAGCGTGTCCGCCGGGCGCTGGGCCACGAGCCGGTCGGCCCTGACGCGCAGCCTCGACGTGCCGACGGGGCGCCCGTTCTCCCCGAACCAGGTGATCACCGCGCTGCCGCGCACCTGACGGGCGCTGGTGCACGACACCTGGGCGGTGGCTCGCACGCTGGCCCACCCGGAGCGCAGGTACGTGGCCGTGCCGTCGGGCGAGGTGCACCCGGTGAGCTCCAGGTGCCCGCGCGCCTGGACCCGGCGAGGCGTGAGCCCGACCTTGGGTTCGAACACCAACGGCCGCGCCGCGGGAGTGGCGACGGCGCAGCTCAGCGCGACAGGCGCCGCCGCACCCCCGGCGCCCGCCCCCGAGCTCAAGTACCCCGCTGTGGCGGTCAGGGCGATGATCCAGGCCACGTTCATGGAGCCCCCGCTCTGCACGTGTTTCTGTAATCGATCGCTCACATTGTGCATCATCGGGCGGCGCGGCACGCCGGATCCCGCCGGTCGCCCGAGCCGGTCGTCCGCCGTTCCCGCGCCCCTCTTCCGGGCGATGACCTGCGCACCTGCACCCACGACACGAACTAACCGGGAAATCCCCGTGAAATCCGGCCTCTCTTTCGTTTCCGCAGGTAGGGTGAGGCCCACACCTCTCCACTAAGGACAACTCATGGCGGAATTCGTCGAGATCCGCATGACGATCGGGAGTCACGAGAGGGCGGCCGAGCTGGCGCACGGCATCCTCCTCGCGGGCCTGGCCACGTCGATCGACATCGCAGAAGCCCCCGACCCGGCCGCCCCCCGCGACGAGCTCGCCTGGCAGCTCACGCTCATCACGACGGATGAGCAGGTCCCGATGCTGGAGCGGCACGTCAGGGGCGCCGGCGCCGACGCCCCCATCGACTGCCGGCCGGTGATCCACGACTTCGACGGCCATCCCGACTGGCTCGCGGGCGACCAGCAGTGACGGCGTCCCGCCTCAGTGGCCCCGGTGCCGGAAGGTCTGCGCGCCGGCGCGGTGCACGGCGGCCTTGACCAGCCCGAAGATCGCTCCCTGCAGGGCCGCGGCGACGAGGACCTCGGTCCAGCCGCGTTCGAGGTCGTCGGCGTCCGGGGCGTCGTCCTGACCGGACGCCAGCTTCCAGGCCCGCTTGAACAGCGCGGACGCCAGCACGCCGCCCAGCAGGCCCATCCCCAGCGACGTGGCTTTCTCTACGGATTGCATGGCATCTCCTTACCGTGATGTGGTGTCTGCCCGTGCCCCGTACCAGCCGCTTAAACCCCGATCAGCCGACTCGGCGCATCAGGCCGTGGCAGGCGATGGCGGCGGCGGCCACCACGTTCAGCGAGTCGACCCCGGCTGCCATGGCCTGCGCGCTCATCGGGATGCACACCGCCTGGTCCGCCTCCTCCAGCCAGTGGGACGACAGGCCGTCGCCCTCCGCGCCGAGCAGCAGCGCCACCCGGTCGCCCAGCTCGACGCCGTCGATGGGGGCGGCGCTCTGGTCGGGGGTCAGGGCCAGGGTGCGGTAGCCGGCGGCGCGCAGCCGGTCGAGGCCGGTGAACCAGTCGTCCATGCGCGCGTACGGGATCGAGAAGACCGCGCCCATCGAGACCTTCACCGCCCGCCGGTAGAGCGGGTCGGCGCACCGGGGGGACAGGATGACGGCGTCCACACCCAGCGCGGCGGCGGATCGGAAGATCGCGCCGACGTTGCTGTGGTCGACCAGGTCCTCCAGGACCAGGAGGCGGCCGGTGCCGCTCTTGAGCAGGGCCTCCATGGGAGGCAGCGGCAGGCGCTCCATCGAGGCCAGCGCTCCCCTGTGCACCTGGAAGCCCGCGATGCCCGCCATGATCTCGTCGCTCACGACGTAGACGGTGGCCTCGCCGAGGACGTCCTCCAGCGAAGCGAGCCAGCGGCGGGTGGTCAGGACCGAGCGGATCGGGTAGCCGGCGCCGATGGCCCGCCTGATCACCTTCTCTCCCTCGGCCAGGAACAGGCCCCGCTCGGCTTCGAGGCTCTTGCGCAGCTCGACGTCCCTGAGCCGGGTGTAGTCGGACAGGCGGGGGTCGTCGGCGTCGGTGACGTACTCAAGCACCTTCCGATACTGCCACGCGCCGCCTGACCTGCCAGACCACGGCGTAGCAGAGGAGGACCGCGGCCAGGCCGATCACCGTCCCCGCGCCGGTCTTGGTGATCACGGCGGCGATGCCGAACTTCGGGTTGGGCTCGTCGATCAGGGGCCAGAACAGGCCTCCGGCCAGGACGCCGGCGCCGGCCGCCGCCAGCACGGCCCAGCGGGCGCGGCCGGGCAGGCGCAACCGCTCAGGTACGGGCGCCGCCACCATGCGGGACAGCCCGCGCCAGCCCCACCACACCACCACGGCCAGGCCGATCGCGGAGGAGACGTACTGCAGGAGGCGGAAGAGCCTGATCACGCCGAAGACGGAGACCGACAGCCACGCGCCCCACTCGGCGGGGCCCGTGGAGTGGGTGAAGGAGTCCCACAGCACGTGGGTGGCGGCGCCGATCACGGCGCCGGCCAGCATCGGGAGCAACCGCAGCCGGCCGGGCACGAGGAGCGCGGCGCGTCCCGCCAGGCCGGGCGGGAGCAGGGCGATCAGCGGGTCGCGCAGGACGGCGTGGAAGAGCGGCAGCAGGATCAGGACCGCGAGCGGGTCGATCGTGACCACGCCCAGCCAGGAGTGCGTGTCGGTGTAGTCAGGCATGAACGGCAGGAAGACCGGCAGATCGGGCACCATGGCCCCCAGCGCGAGCGCCCACGGGTCGACGAACCTGCGGATCCGCCGCGAGCCGATCAACGGCAGCACGGCGGCGACATGGCTGGGCGTGAACGGCACGGTGTCTCCCCCTGGTGGACATCCCCCGCGATCATTATGCGGCCGGGATTTGACCTTGTTTTGCCGACGTTGTACGAGGTCACGGTCGGTAGTGGGTACCTTACGTATCGCTGTCGACGGCCGGATAGCCGGGAGTTCGGGGGTTCATGGTGCCTGATCAGCGGATTCAGGAGCATCCGGCCGCGTCAGCCGAATGGTTGCGTGCCGCGCGGACCGCGCGCACGCTCTCCGTGGGCACGCTGGTCTGGCTGGGTGCGGAGAGCACGCTCGGCCTGGCCGCGGGGCTGGCGGCGCACTCGGTGGCGCTCATCGGGTGGGGGCTGTCGGCGTTGGTGGAGGCGGTGGCCAGCCTGATCGTGGTGTGGCGGTTCACCGGCGCGCGCACGTTGTCGCCGAGCGCCGAGAGCACCGCCAGGAAGGCGGTGGCGGTGAGCTTCTGGCTGCTGGCGCCGTATCTCGTCCTTCACGTCGCGCACGACCTGGACGCGGGGCATCGGGCGGCGCCGAGCGTGCTGGGGATCGTGGTGACGACGTTCAGCCTGGTCAGCATGCCGGTGCTGGGGGTGGCCAAGCGGCGGCTCGGGGCGCGGCTGGCCTCGGCGGCGACCTCGGGCGAGGGCACGCAGAATCTCATCTGCGCGGCCATGGCGGCGGGGGTGCTGGCCGGGTTGTGGCTCAACACCGTCGGCTGGTGGTGGGTGGATCCGCTGGTGGCGGTGGTGCTTGCGGCCGTCGCCGTACGGGAGGGCAGGCGCGCCTGGCACGGTCACGACTGCTGCCATTGACAGCCGATCACGATCACGCTCACCGTAGATCGCGGCCACATTAAGTAATCGCCGCACCAAAAGGGCGGTTTTGCCACATAGACCGCACCGAGTATCGTTCCCGAAGTATTGCGGAGCATCTCCCGCTAGGGTCTCCGGAAGGTCACGAGAACACCTAAGAGGACATCGTGGGGCGACACCGCACAGACGATCTCGACGGCGGATACAGAGCCAGCGAACCACCACCACCGCGCAGGCGAGCCAGGCGCGGTCGCGGCAGAGTGCTCGTACCGCTGGCGGGGGCCGTCGCCCTGGCAGTGCTGCTCGGCGTCGCCGCGTTCGTGATCTTCAACCGGGAGCACGACTGCTCGGGCGGCAAGCTGCCGCTGCGCGTGGTCGCCACCCCCGACATCCAGCCGGCGCTGAACAAGATCGCCAGCAACTATAACAAGGCCCTGCACTCGATCGACAGCAAGTGCGTCGAGGTGACGGTGGCCAAGGAGGCGGCGGCCAGGACGGCGAACGCGCTGGCGGCGGGCAAGGTCGGCGCCGACTTCTGGGTGGCCGACTCCAGCCTGCTCATGGAGAGCATGCGCAGCACCGGGGCCGGCGACGCGCTGCCGCAGGTGGAGGGGTCGATCGCGAGCTCCCCCGTGGTGCTGGCGGCGGCCAGGTCGGCCGCGTCGAAGCTGTCCGGCACGCTCCAGCCGAGCTGGGTCTCCCTGATCTCGGCGGCGAACGTGGCCAACGTGGACGGCCCCGGCAGGAAGGTGCGGGTGCTCGCCCTCGACCCGCAGAAGAACTCCGCGGGCCTGGCGGCCCTGCTGGCCGCGGCCGGCACCGCCAGGGAGGCGAAGCAGGACAAGGCCCTGGTCGGCGCGCTGAAGGAGCTGTCGGGCCAGCTCGCCTCCGACTCGACCGCGCTGCTGGCCAGCCTCACCGTCAAGTCGGGCAGCAGGGTGCCGGTGGGCGTCGCGTCCGAGCAGGCCATCTACGCGCACAACACGAAGAAGCCCGAGTCGCCGGTGGTCGCCCTCTACCCCAAGGAGGGCACGCTCAGCCTGGACTACCCGGTCACGATCCTGACCAAGAACCCCGAGGTGCTGAAGGCCGCGGCGGACTTCAAGCAGGCCCTGGCCGCCGAGTCGGCCAAGAAGATCCTGCGCGACGCCGGCTTCCGCAGCACCGACGGCAAGGCGGGCGACGCGCTGACCGAGGACAAGGGCTTCACCTCCGAGACCCCGGCGGCGCTGGACCCGCCGGACGGCGCGACCGTGGCCCGCATGGTGCAGACCTGGACCCGGCTGAACCTCGGCACCCGCCTGCTCACCCTGCTCGACGTCTCCGGCACGATGGCGCTGCCCGTGCCCGGCACGAACATGACCCGCATGCAGGCCATCAACCGGATCGCCACCGAGGGCCTCGGGCTCTTCCCGCCGGGGTCCGAGATGGGGCTGTGGTCGTTCTCCACGCACATGGACGGGCAGGGCAAGGACTGGAAGGAGCTCGTCTCGGTCGGGCCGCTCAGCGAGTCGATCGACGGGGCGACGCGCAAGGAGATGCTGGTCAGGACGTTCGCCCAGCTCCAGGCCAAATCCACCGGCGACACCGGGCTGAACGACACGATCAAGGCGGCCTACACGCAGCTGACCAAGACGTTCCAGGAGGACAAGGTCAACACCCTCCTGATACTCACCGACGGCGCGGGCAACGACGACCCGGACGGCGGCGTCAAGAACGCCGAACTCCTGGAGTTCCTGAAGAAGACCTACAACCCGAAGCGGCCGCTCACCATCCTGCTCATCGCCTTCGGCCCGGACGCCAAGAAGGGCAAGTCGCAGATGGAGGCCGTGGCCAAGGCCACGGGTGGCGAGGCGTACATCGCCGAGAACATCCTTCAGGTCCGCGACTTCTTCCTGCAGGGCATGGAGCGCCGCCTCTGCATGCCGAACTGCGACGGCTGACAGCGACAGGCCCGCCATGCTCGTTGGGCATGGCGGGCGAACCTGGCCGATCGAGGCGGCGTCCTCTCCGCGTGGGGCTTGAGTGAGCGTCCTACCTGCGGGGAGGGAAATCCGTGCCTGGATGGCCGACCGTCGATCGCGCGGGCGATCAGGAGCTGGTCGAAGCTCTGCGGCGCGCGGAGACCGCCGCTCCCGCGACGCTCTACGACTCCTACGCCGAACGGCTGCACGACTACGCGTTCTCCCTGTCGGGCCGGAGCGACGTGGCGGCCGACTCCGTGCACGACGCGCTGGTCACCGCGCAGGGCTGCGTGGCCCGGCTCAGGGAGCCGGCCCGGCTGCGCGCCTGGCTGTACGCGCTGACCAGGTTCCAGGTACGGGCCAGGATGGCGCGCCGCCCCGGCACCCCGTCGGGCGGCATGCCGCTGCCCGGCTTCCCGGAGCCGGGCGAGCACGGTGACACCGAGCTGGCCGACCTGGTCCACGAGGCGCTGGGCGAGCTGAGCAGGGGCCAGCGCGAGGTGCTGAAGCTGTCGGTGCGCCACGGCCTGACCCCGTCGGAGGTCGGCGCGGTGCTCGGGCTGACCTCCAGGCAGTCGGCCGCCAGGCTGGGCAGGGCCCGCGACCATCTGGAGAACGCCGCCGCGGCCGTGCTGCTGGCCCGGACCGGGCGGGCGCACTGCCCCGACCTGTCGGCGATGCTGGACTCCTGGGAGGGGCCGCTCACCCCGCTGCTGCGGCGCCGGCTGTCGGGGCACATCAGCGGGTGCGAGGTGTGCACCGAGGGCAGGCACCGGCAGGTCTCGGCGGCCAAGCTGCTCGACCTGGTGCCGTTGGCCCACCCGCCGATCTCGCTGCGCCGCCGGGTGATCGACACGTGCGTCAAGCCCGAGCTGGACGACACGCGCGTCCTGATCACGGATCGGGGTGACAGCTTCGACCGGTCGGGGTTCCCGGTGCCGGCCGATCGCCGCTCGCGCCGCCGGCCGCGGCGGCTGGCGCCGCTCATGCTGGCGGGCGCGTGCCTGCTGGCCGCGACGGGCGCGGTCGTGGCGCTGAACGGCGGCGGCAGCTCCGGGACGACCACGCTGCGGCCGGTCCCCTCCCCCACCACCTACCTGGAGGAGAACCCGACGCCGGAGCCGGTGATCGAGGAGGACGAGCCCAGCCCGTCGCCGACGCCGAGCGCGACCCCGAGCCGCACCCCGTCGCCCAGGATCACGCCGCCGGCGGCCGCCCCGCGCAGGAGCAGCAGGCAGGCCGCCGCGCCCACGCCCTCCCGGCGCAGGCCCGTGCCGGAGGCCCGGCTGCGCGTCTCGTGCCCGCAGACGATCGCCGGCGTGGCGCGGATCGGCATCGGCGCCCGCAACGCCGCCGTCTCGTGGGTGGCGACGGCCTCGCAGGGTCTCGACGTGCACCCGGCGAGCGGTTCGGTCAGGGCGGGCGCGTCGGCCACGGTCGTGGTGACGGTCGTCGAGCCGAACGCCTCCGGCAGCGGCCGCGTCACCTTCACCTCGAACGGCGGCACCGCCACGTGCTCCCTGTCCTGGCAGGGCGACGACGACCCCGAGCCACCGACCGACGGCCCGCCTGCCACAGAAGAGCCGACCGAGTCGCCGAGCGCCGGCGTCGCCACCACCTCGGCCGGCGGTGCCGTGGAGGACCCGGGCACTGACTCCCAGTAGCCCCACCTTTAACACGACAAACAGATATAAATCGGACCCTGACTCGTGAACCCTAGGCAACATAGGGCATTCTGGTGTGCTTGGGGATGCGCCGGGACAAGCCGATTTTTTGACTGTGTGTCGAAGGTCACACGAGAAACCTCGGCATGCCTGTAAACCGGAGCGCGTCGCCAAGCGTCGGCATTGACGTGTCATAGCGCGGATTGGTCCCATGAACTGCGATCAACACGCGCTTCAACCAGCAAGGGCAGGAGAGAGACAGGAGATGCTCAAGCAGCACCGCAGAGCGCTGGCCTGGCTGGTCGCGCTCGCCTGCATCGCGGGAGCGGTCATCGCGCTGTTCGATATCGAGACACCGCTGCGCCCGTTCCTGATCTCCTTGTTCCTTCTGGTCGTGCCAGGAGCGGCAGTGGTGGGACTGTTGCGTGATCGTGACCCCCTCGCCGCCCTATCCGTAGGAGCCGCGGCGAGTCTCGTACTCAATGTGCTCCTCGCCGAAGCCATGCTGCTCTTCAACGCGTGGTCGCCCCGAGCCGGTGTGGCGACGGTCGCCGTGCTCGGAGGGTTCATGTACGTGCTTCGGGTCTTGTACCGGGGGAAGAGCATGCAGACCGAACAGGGGGCCAGGGCAAGGTGAACATCCAGGTAGTTCGGCCGCGAGAGCTCGGGGACTCCGAGCGGGCCCGATGGCGGGAGCTGCAGAAGGCCGACCGCAGTCTGGACAACCCGTTCCTGTCCGTCGAGTTCGCCGTGGCGATGGACCGCTTGCGCGACTACGTGAGGGTGGCGGTCATCTCCGACGGGAGCGGCATCCAGGGGTTCTTCCCCTACGAGCGGCACAGCTTCGGCATCGGCAAGCCGCTCGGCGGATTCCTCACCACCTGTCACGGCCTGATCTCGGTCCCGGAGTTGAAGCTCGACGCCAAGGCTCTGCTGCGCGCCTGCAAGCTCAGCGTCTTCGACTTCGACCACCTGGTGGCGGGGCAGCCGACGTTCGCCGAGTACGAGTCGGACGTCCGCCCCGCGCCGGTCATGGACTTCACCTCGGGCTTCGAGGCCTGGATCGAGCAGGTCAAGGCCAACTCCCCGAAGAACCTCAAGACCGTCCGCTACAAGGAACGCAAGATGGGCCGGGAGCAGGGCGACCTGCGCCTCGAGTGGGCCTCGGCCGACCCCGAGGTGCTGCGTACCCTGCTCGCCTGGAAGTCCGACCAGTACCAGAGGACTGGCCGGGTGGACAGGTTCGCCCAGCCGTGGATCGTCGAATTGACGAACATGATGCATGCCGAGAACTCATCGGACTTCGCGGGTGTCCTGACCATGCTTTATGCCGGTGACGTACCGGTGGCGGGGCATTTCGGCCTTCGTACGGCGACCACGCTTGTAGGGTGGTTCCCCGCCTACGACACCGAGTTCGCCCGCTACTCGCCGGGCATCGTCCACCATCTCCAGATGGCCGAGGCCGCCGCGAACGCGGGTCTGCACATGGTCGACATGGGCAAGGGCGGCAAGGAGTACAAGGACTGGCTGAAGAGCGGGACCCTGTACGTCGCCGAAGGCCGCGTCTCGCGTCCGTCCGCCTCCGCGGCCGTTCACTGGATGGGCCGAACTCCTTTCAACAAGGCCCGAACAATTGTCCTGGATCGGCCGTCTCTCTATAAGGCGGCCGACCGTGTCCTGAAGGGCTTCGGTCGGGTGCGCAGCTCGATGCAACGTCAGGAGCCCTCCAACGCAGTAACCCAGGAACCAACGGGAGCGCGCTGAGCGACCCCGGAAACACCCCCCGGCACCAGCACCAACACCCTCACACTCCACACAGGACCCTTCGATGCACCGTTCGCCGGCTTCGCCTTTCCCGCAGCACCCGGGGGTGGTTCCGTCCGGCCCGCAGAGCGGGGTCCCGGAAGGATTTCCCTCGCCATGAGTCCCGAGATAACCAAGCACAACGGCAAGGTTCACTCCTCGCCCCTCCGGTCGATGCCGCCGCCTTCGAGCTTCACGCCGGTGACCCCGCACCTGGCCATCTCCCCGACGGTCAGCGTGGTCGTGCCGGCGATGAACGAGGCGGAGAACCTGCCGCACGTCTTTGCCACCATCCCGCAGTGGGTTGATGAGATCGTGCTCGTCGACGGCAACTCCGTCGACGACACGGTGGCCGTGGCCAAGCGGCTGCGGCCGAACGTCAAGGTGGTGACGCAGACGGGCAAGGGCAAGGGCGACGCCCTGGCCGCCGGTTTCGCCGCCTGCACCAGCGACATCATCGTGATGATCGACGCCGACGGCTCGACCGACGGCCGCGAGATCATCAACTTCGTGGGCGCGCTGGTCACCGGAGCCGACTTCGTCAAGGGCTCGCGCTACGCCGCCGGTGGCGGCAGTGACGACCTGACGCTCAACCGGCGTCTTGGCAACAAGGTGCTCACGGGCATCGTCAACGTGATGTACAAGACCCAGTACACCGACCTGTGCTACGGCTACAACGCCTTCTGGGCGCGCCACCTTGATGTGCTCAACCTTGACTGCGACGGCTTCGAGGTGGAGACGCTGATGAACGTTCGCGCGGCCAAGGCCGGGCTGAAGGTGCACGAGGTGCCCAGCCACGAGCGCAACCGCATCCACGGCGAAAGCAACCTGCACGTCGTACGAGATGGCTTCCGCGTGCTCAAGACCATCCTGAAGGAGTGGCGTCGCCAGCCCACTCCGCCTCAGCCTGAGCCCGCCGCCACTCCCGCCGCTGACCGAGGCGTCGCATAAAAAAGGATCCGAGTGAACACGTCTGTTGTCATCTGCGTCTACACCGAGGAGCGGTGGGAGGACATCAGGCAGGCAGTCGAGTCGGTCGAGAACCAGACACGCCCGGCACACGAGCTGATCCTGGTGGTCGACCACAACCCCGACCTGCACCTCAAGCTCAAGCACGAGTACCCGCAGGCCATCGTGGTGGAGAACACGCACGAGCAGGGGTTGTCCGGTGGCAAGAACACCGGCGTGGCCACGGCCAACGGTGAGATCGTCGCCTTTCTCGACGACGACGCGGTCGCCGATCCCGGGTGGCTGGAGGCTTTGGAGGAGGGCTTCCAGGAAACCGGTGTCGTCGGCGTGGGCGGTCGTACCGACCCCATCTGGGCGTCGGGCACGCGGCCGCGCTGGTTCCCGTACGAGTTCGACTGGACGGTCGGCTGCACCTACCGCGGCATGCCCGCGGTCAGGGCGCCGATCCGCAACGTCATGGGCGGCAACGCCGCCTTCCTGCGTGAGGCCGTGTCCGAGGTGGGCGGCTTCCACAGCGGCATCGGCCGCAGCGTGCAGGGACGCAAGTCGCGCCCGCTCGGGTGCGAGGAGACGGAGTTCTGCATCAGGCTGAGCCAGCGCAAGCCTGGCTCGGTCATGCTGTTCGAGCCGCGCGCGGTGATCGGGCACAAGGTGTCGAAGCAGCGCGAGCGGTTCGCCTACTTCAGGTCCAGGTGCTACGCGGAGGGGCTGTCGAAGGCCCTGGTGACGCGGGAGGTCGGCACCCAGGACGGGCTGTCCAGCGAGCGCGCGCACGCGATGAAGACGCTGCCGCTCGGCGCGCTGCGCGGGGTCGGTGAGGCCCTGCGCGGCGACGTGGGCGGGCTCGGCAGGGCCGTCGCGATCGTGGTCGGGCTGGCCTGGACGACCTGGGGTTACGTCGTGGGTTCCGTACGGCTGAAGGTGGCACGATCATGATCCGCGTACCGATCCTGATGTACCACTCGGTCACCGACGCGCCCAACGACGAGACCAAGCCGCACGCCGTACGCCCCTCCGACCTGGAGGAACAGCTCGCCTACCTGGCGGAGAGCGGCTTCACGCCGCTCACGCTGGGCGACCTGGTGGCCAGGTTCAACAAGAACAACGGGCTGTCGCTGCCGGACAAGCCGATCGTGGTGACGTTCGACGACGGCTACGCCGACTTCCACACCCGCGCGCTGCCGCTGCTGGAACGCCACAACTTCCCGGCCACGGTCTTCCTGACCAGCGGCTGGGTGTCCGACGCGGGCAGGGACGCCGCGGGCCGGCCTCTCGACGACATGCTGTCGTGGGGCCAGGCCCGCGAGGCCGCGCAGACCGGCGTCGAGATCGGCGGCCACAGCCACAGCCATCCCCAGCTCGACCAGCTCCGCACCGAGGACCTGCGGCAGGAGCTGCGCAGGAACAAGGGCCTGCTGGAGGAGAAGATCGGCACGCCGGTCGCCACCATGGCCTACCCGTACGGGTACTCCAGCGCCCGGGTCCGCCGCGAAGTGCGCAAGGCCGGGTATTTCGCTGCCTGCGCCGTGAGCAACACGATCGCCGCCGATCGGCATGACATGCTCGCCATCCCCCGGTTGACGGTCGGCAAGAACACGACCATCAACATGTTCAAGCGCGCCGTCGAAGGCAACGCCGTACCTCTCATCTACATGCGCGAGCGCATCCTCACCAAGGGGTACGCGGTCGTCCGCAGGACGAGGTACGGGCTGCAGCGGGTGCGCGGAAATGTCTAACCTCTGGGGGAAGGTCCTGCGCGACCTGCGTAACCCGCTGTTCCTGCAGGGTTACGCGCTCATGGTGAACACCGTGATCACCGGCGTGCTCGGCATGGGCTACTGGTTGCTGGCCGCGCACTTCTACTCGCCCGAGGAGTTCGGCCGCGGGCAGGCCGTGATCACGGCGATGCGGCTGTTCGCGTCGCTGACCGCGCTCGGCTTCGTGGGCGCGCTGGCCCGGTTCCTGCCGGTGGCGGGCCGCCGCACGCCCGAACTCATCCTGCGCGGGTACGGCCTGGCCGCCGCAACGGGCGGGGTCGCGGCCCTGGGGTTCCTGCTGACGCTGCCCATGTGGGGGAAGACGTACTCGGTGCTGGCCGGGTTCGGGCCGGGGCTGTTCTTCCTGGCGTCCGTGGTGGTGTGGGCGGTGTTCACGCTGCAGGACGTGGTGCTGACCGGGCTGCGCAGGGCCACGTTCGTGCCGCTGAACAACCTGGTCTTCGGCCTGGTCAAGATGGGGCTCCTGGTCGCGGTGGCCGGGGCGCTGCCGTCCGGCGGGATCTTCGTCTCGTGGGTGATCCCGACCGCGCTGGCCCTCATCCCGGTCAACTGGCTGATCTTCGGCGTCGTCGTGCCCCGGCACGTCAAGCGGGCCGATCCCGTACAGGAGCCGCCGAAGCTGCGGGAGGTCGGCCGCTTCCTGGCCGGCGACTTCCCCGGCACGCTGTCGATCCTGGCGATCGTCTACCTGGTGCCCGTGGTCGTCGCCACGCAGGTGGGCGAGGCCACGTTCGGCCGGTTCTCGATGGCGCACACGCTGGCCAGCATGATCGAGCTGCTGGCCATGAACATGGCGGTGTCGCTGACCGTCGAGGGCTCCTTCGACCGTGGCAGGCTGGCCGAGAACTGCCGGCGGGCGCTGCGGCGCGCCTTCATGATCGTCACTCCGATCATCGCGGTGGCGATCCTCGGGGCGCCGCTGATCCTGACCATCTTCGGCTCGGCCTTCGCCGAGGAGGGCACGACCCTGCTGCGGCTGATGGCGCTGGCGGTGCTGCCCCGGGTGCTGATCGAGGTCTACCTGAGCGCGCTGCGGGCGCAGAGCAGGGCGCGGACGCTGGCGATCGTCCAGATCGGGCTGGCGGTGCTCGTGCTGGTGTCCACCGTGACGCTGTTCCCTCACTTCGGGGTGAACGCCGTCGGGTACGGATTGCTCTTCAGCGAGGTACTTGTCGCACTTTTGATCTTCGGAAATCTACGTAAAATTCTCAAATTCGACGAAAGCGGTAGGTCGACTGTCACCCAGGGGTCGTCCGGGGCTTCATGATGGTCAACGTGAGGCAACGGGACGGCGATGGCATGCAATCGGGGATCACGGGCTCCTCGGACGTGCGTGGTGACAAGGAGGAGTCAGACGTGCCCTTCGATCCGGAAGCGACGGGAGTCATCCCCAAGCTGACGTTCCCGCCCGCGGGCGAGGAGGCCGGCTCGGCCGACGACTCCCCGGAGAGCACCGGCGGCGAGGGAAAGGCCACGCCGGAGGCGGACAGGACTACGGCCATCCGGCTGCCCGGGCCCCTGCACATCGGGCATCCGCCCACGGCCGACGAGACCGCCGACCCCTCGACGGCCGGCACGGTCTCCATGCCGGTGCAGCCGGCGACCGAGGGCTCGGAAGCCGGGAGCTCGGAGACCGGGAGCTCGGATTCGGAGGCCGCCGACGAGGGCGACACCTCGCCCGGCCTGCGCCCCCAACCGGCCAGCGGTCCCCAGCCCGCGAGCGGAACCAAATCCGGCACGGAAACCCAGCCCGCGAGCGGAACCAAGCCGGGTGCTGGTGCCCAGCCGGCCCCTGGCGCCCGGCCTGCTACGGGTGCCCAGCCCGGCAGCGGGCCGCAGCCTGCCAGCGGGCAGGGCGCGGCTGCCGGCAAGGCAGGCACGGCCGCGAAGCCAGGCACCCCCGCTGCGAAGCCTGCGACGGCGGGTTCTGCCGCCTCCGGTGCGCCCGCCAAGGGCACGTCCGGCGCGCCTTCGTCCAAGGGCACCGGCGCGTCCCCGGCTGAGGCGCGGCCGAGCAGCGGCGCGCCTTCCAGCGGGGCGCCGTCCACCGGGGCGGCGGCGACCGAAGGGGCGTCCGCCGCAGCCGCCGCCGGAACGCAGCCCATGAGCACGCATCCCGCTGGAGCGCCGACCACCGGCGGACCCGCCACCAGCGGGCCCGGGGCCGGTGGACCTGGCGCCAGTGGACCTGGGGCAGGTGGGCCCGGGGCAGGTGGGCCCGGGGGTGGGGCTCGGCCTGTTGCCGGGTCGCAGGGGCTGGCGAATCTGGTGCAGCCGCCCCCGGCCACCTCCCCCGCGCCGGGGATGGCGCCGCAGGGCCCGTCGGGGCCGCAGGCCGTGCCCGAGCAGGCGCAGCAGGCCGCGTTCCAGCAGGCCCCGCCGCGCCAGGCGCCGCCCGGGCAAGCACCCCGGCAGGCGCCCCGGCAGGTCCCCGCCAAGCCCCGCACGCTCAGGAGCAGGCTCGGGGCGCTGGTGGCGAGCGCGCCCACGTGGCTGCCCGTGCTGCTGGTCATCGAGGGCCTGGTCATGTACGTCCTCGCGCTCAAGGTCCCCCCGGGCCCGCTGCGCGGCGTGGATCCGGCCGACATCGACGGCCTGGGCCTGATCTCGGCACTGCCGACCACGGCGTTCATCGCCATCCTGATCATGATCGTGTCGTTCTTCATCACGGTCACCCAGAGCACCGACCGCAAGTTCCTGCTGCTGTTCCAGATCGCCGCCATCACGTTCGCCCTGCACGGCGCGGGCGCGCTGGTGGCCGACGAGCCGCGCTTCCCGACCGCGTACATCCACGCCGGTTTCGTGGAGTTCATCGGCAGGACCGGCGAGACGGCGATCAACATCGACGCCCGCATGGGCTGGCCGGGCTTCTTCGCGTTGTTCGCGTTCGTGACGAAGGCCGCCGGGATCACCGACCTGACGCCGATCCTGCAGTGGACGCCGCTGCTGTCGAACCTGCTCTACCTGCTCCCGTTCGTGCTGATCCTGCGCCAGGTGGTGGCGACCACGCGGGCGCGGTGGTTCGCGGCGCTGCTGTTCGTGCTGGTGCAGTGGATCGGGCAGGACTACTTCTCGCCCCAGGGCTTCACGTTCGCGCTGTACCTGGCGTTCGTGGCGATCCTGCTGAGATGGTTCGGACGGGTGGAGACGCGGACGAAGCCGATCCCGCCCAAGGGCCTGCGCAAGCTGATCGGCAAGCTGGACGCGATGACGCCGGGCGAACTGGCCAACACCGGCACGTTCAGGGCCGACAAGCTGCTCATGCTGATGATGCTGGTGGCGCTGTTCGTGGCGTCGGTGGCCTCGCACCAGATCACGCCGTTCATGATGCTCGGCGTGGTGACGGCGTTCCTGATCTTCAAGCGGACCACGCTGACCTGGGCGCTGCCGTTCTTCCTCGGGCTGGTGGTGCTGGCCTGGATCAGCTACATGACGGTGGGCTTCTGGGCCAGCCAGATCGACACGATCTTCGGCGGCCTGGGCAACATCCTGCAGAACCTGCGCAGCAACACCGGCGACCGGATCGAGGGCACCGACCCCGCGCACGCGATGGTGCTGCAGGCCCGCCTGGGCATCCTCGCGGTGATCCTGGGCTGCGCGGCGGTGGGCATCTTCCGCCGGTTCCGGCGCGGGGTGTTCGACCGGTCGGCGCTGATCCTGCTGTGCGTGCCGGTGCTGGCGCTGGGCCTGCAGAGCTACGGCGGCGAGATCGGGCTGCGGATCTACATGTTCGCGCTGCCCGGCGCCTGCCTGCTGGCCGCGTACGCGTTCTTCCCGAACCTGCCGGCCGACAGCGCGGACGTACGCGAGGAGACCGTCCCGCTGCGCAAGCGGAACGTGCGCTTCAACCCCGAGCTGACCAAGCGGATCTCGATCGTGCTGGCGGCGTGCTTCGCGGTCATGTTCGCGTTCGCGTTCCTGGTGGCCAGGTACGGCAACGAGAAGTTCGAGCGGGTCACCACCGGCGAGGTGGCCGCCCTGCACTACGTCTACGACCACGACGAGCCCAGCGCCCGGGTGCTCTACCTGGTGCCCAAGGAGGGGCCGGAGGTCACGCCGACCCTGCCGTGGGGTGAGCGGGACGTGGAGAAGGTCAGCTTCAACCTGCAGGCGCTGGTGCACAAGGATCCGGCCCAGATCTCCGACGCCGTGCAGGCGCTGAAGGAGGCGTCCAGGAACTCGTACCTGATGGTGAGCCGGGGCCAGGTCAGCTACCTGCAGCTCAACGAGGGCTTCCCGGCCGACTGGGGCGAGAAGTTCCGCGCGGCGCTGGACAAGTCGCCCGACCTGAAGCGGGTCTACTCCAACGCGGACGCGGCGCTCTACACCTGGAAGAACTTCGTCAGAGGCACCGAGATCCCCGAGCCGAACCCCTACAAGGGCCGCGGCGAGCCCACCTCGCCGTGGACGCCGGTGGGCATCGGCGCGCTGGCTGTGACCTGGGTCGCACTCTTCGGGTACGAGATCATCCGGCTGAACGGCCCGAACCGGGCGCCGAGGGCCCGCAGACGCCTGCTGTTCCTGGCGATCCCGGCCTTCGCGGTGGCGCTGGCAGTGATCATCGAGCGGTTCATCTATATCGCGCAAAATAACTGAATTCCCAGGAAACACTCAGCTTGTGCGGGATGATGCTCTCCGATGAGGACACCGGAGACACATCCCGCCAGGCCGGACATACGCCTCGCCGCAGCGAGAATCGCCTCCGTCGACGCCTTACGGGGTTTCTCGCTGCTGGGCATCCTCGTCGTGAACATCGCCTTCCTGGCCTCCGGCTACCGGATGGCCGGGATGGCGGAGCCCGCGTTCGACTCGTCCCTCGACTGGGGCGTGCGGTGGTTCGTGACGCTGTTCCTGGAGAACAAGTTCTATCTGCTGTTCTCGTTCCTGTTCGGGTACAGCTTCACGCTGCAGGCCGACTCGGCCGGGCGGCGGGGGCGGCCGTTCGTGCCGATGTTCCTGCGGCGGCTGGCCGGGCTGTTCCTGCTCGGGCTGGCGCATGCCGTGCTGCTGTTCCCCGGGGACATCCTGACGACGTACGCCGCCGTGGGGCTGGCCCTGCTGATCTTCCGCCGGGTCCGGCCGAGGACGGCGGTGGCGCTCGCCATCGCGCTCACGCTGGTGCTGGCGCTCGCCTTCGTGCTGCTCGCGCTGCTGGCCACGGCGGGCCTGGACCTGTCGGGCCGGGTCGCTGACGGGCAGGCGCAGGCCGCCGCCTCGGACTCGGCGCTCGGCGGGGAGTTCTGGCAGATCGTCTCCGAGCACCTCAGGAAGCTGTCGCTGATCATCGTGGCGCGGGTCTTCTTCCAGGGCCCGGCGGTGCTGGCCGCGTGCCTGATCGGGCTGGCGGTCGGCAAGCTGGGCGCGCTGCGCGACGTGTCCGCGTACACGGGGACGCTGCGCAGGCTGCAGTGGACCGGGTTCACGGTCGGGCTGGGCGGCGCGATCTTCTACACGGCGTCGGTCTGGACCGGCTCGGTGCACAAGTTCTGGGGCGAGGCGGTGGACCTGGTGACGGCGCCGCTGCTGGCGGCGGCGTACGCGGCCACGTTCCTGCGCGTGCTGCCGCACGTGCCGCGGCTTGCGCGGGCGCTGGCGGCTCCCGGCAGGATGGCGCTGTCCAACTACCTGGCGCAGTCGCTGATCTGCTCGCTCATCTTCACCGGGTACGGCCTGGCGCTCGTGGACCGGGTCAGCCCGCCGCTGGAGGTGCTGATCGCGCTCGGCGTCTTCGCGCTCCAGGCCGGTTACAGCCACTGGTGGCTCAACGGGCACCGGTACGGGCCGGTGGAGTGGCTGCTGCGCTGGCTGACGCACTGGCGAAGGCCCCCCGTGCGGGGATGAACGCCGTACGGGGAAAACCGGGTGAGGCGGCCGGCGTGACCGGGAACAATGGGCGGGCATGCGCAACTGGCCTGTACACGACCTGCGGCTGACCACGCCCCGCCTCACGCTCCGGCTCCCCTCCCTCGACGACCTCGACGAGCTGGCCGACCGTGCCGTGGAGGGGGTGCACGAGCCTGACCGGATGCCGTTCGGCGTGCCCTGGACAGACGCGCCCGCCGCGGAGCTGCCCTCGAGAGTCGTGCTCTACCACCTCGGGGTCATGTCGCGGTGGCGGCCCGAGGAGTGGTGCTGCAACTTCGCCGTCGTCCACGAGGGCCAGGTGATCGGCACCCAGGACGTCAAGGGGATCGACTTCGCGGTCACCCGCGAGGTGCACACGGGCTCCTGGCTGGGCCGCGCCTACCAGGGCAAGGGGCTCGGCACGGAGATGCGCGCCGCCGTCCTGCACCTGGCCTTCGCCGGGCTCGGGGCGCTGTCGGCCGTCTCCGGCGCCTTCCTGGACAACCCGGCCTCGCTCGCCGTCTCGCGCAAGCTCGGCTACCGGCCCGACGGGGTGATGGTCCAGTCGATCCGCGGGCGGCGGGGGACGCAGCAGCGGCTCCGGCTCGACCGCGAGGACTTCGACTGCCCGGTCCCGGTGGAGATCCACGGGCTGGCGGCCTGCCTGCCGCACTTCGGGCTGGGGTGATCGGGGCACCCCGTAGTACTCCAGAGCTACGTCACAGATCCACTCCCAGGTGGGACGCCGGCGACGGGGCGTGATCCATAGGTTCGCCGCATGTCCCCCCGTTCGCGCCGCACCCCGCTCGCCCGCCTGTCCCTGCTCGCCCGGCTGCCCGTGCCCGCCCGGCTGCGCCGGAAGGTGTTCACCGCCGTCCTGGCCACGTCCGTGGTGGTGCCTCTGGCGGGCTCCGAGGTCCCCGCTCCCGCGCCGAACCGGCCGCCAGGGGGGCTGACCGAGGCCCGGTACGCCGCCGTCCGCCAGGGCATCCTGGCGGCCGAGCGGATGGCCGCCGGGCGCGGCCAGTCGCGCCGGGCCGCGGCGCTGCGCGCGATGGCGGAGCCGGGGCAGCGGTTCCTGTTCTTCGACGGGCGTGCCGGGGGGCGCTCCGCGGAGGTCTTCGGCGACCTGGCCGGGGCCGCGCGGGTGGCCGTGCTGGTGCCCGGCTCGGACACCGGCCTCGACACCTACGGGCGCGCTCCCGTCTGGGCCGCCCGCGGCACCCGGGACTGGATCGCGAACGTACCTCACGTGCAGCTCCGGCTGCCGTTCCTCACCCTGGGGCTCGGCCTGGACCCCGTCTCCCCGTCGTCCGGCGCGCGCGTCTTCGCGGCGGGCGACGGCGGTCACAGCGACTACCTGCGGCCCGGCTCCCTGTTCCTGCGCAACGCCGCCGCGATCGTGTCGGGGGTGGCTCCGGATGCGTGACCTGCTCGAACGCGTCGAGACGGCGACCCCGGCGGATCGCGATCGCGGGCTGGACGGGCTGCGCGCGCTGGCCATCCTCGGGGTGGTGCTCGGGCACTGGCTGGTGACGGCCCTGGTGACCGACAGCGGCACCGTGCGCGCCGCCAGCCCGCTGCGGGAGCTGCCCCAGCTCGCGCCCGTCTCCTGGCTGTTCCAGACGCTGGCGGTGTTCTTCCTGGTGGCCGGGATGGTGGCGGCCCGCGGCGGTGCCGTTCCCGGCTACCGGGTGTGGCTCGGGCGGCGGCTGGCGCGCCTGTTCCGGCCGGTGGCCGCCGTGGTGCTGGTGTGGGTGGTGATCGCGGTCGCGATGCTCGCCTGCGGTGTCGCGCTGGGGAGCGTGACCTCGCTGGCCAAGCTGGTGTGGTCGCCGCTGTGGTTCCTGCTGGTCCTCGCCGTGCTGACGGCCGCGACCCCGCTGGCCGCCAGGCTGCATCCGGCCTGGCCGCTCGCCGTCGTCACGCTGGTGGACCTCGTCCGGTACGGCCTGGACGGCCCCGCCTGGCTCGGCGGGGTGAACGTGGTGGCGGGCTGGGCGGTGCCTTACTGCCTGGGCTTGTCCTGGGGACAGGGCGGCGGCGCGCTGGGACGGGTCGGGGGCGGTCCAGGCGGCGCGCTGGGACGGGTCAAGGGCGGTACCGGCGGTCTGCCGGGGCGCGGGACCGGATGGGCGCTGCTGCTCGGCGGGACAGGCGCCACCGCCGGGCTCGTCCTGGGGGCGGGTTACCCGGCGGCCATGGTGGGCGTGCCGGGCGCGGAGATCTCCAACCTCGACCCGCCCACCCTCGCGGCCGTCACCTTCGGCCTGGCCCAGTGCGGAGCGGCCCTGCTGCTGCTCGGCCCCCTGCGCCGGATCCTGCGGCGGCCGGTGGCCTGGGCCGCCGTCGCGCCGGCGAACCTCTCCGCGATCACGATCTTCCTCTGGCACCAGACCGCCATGATCGCCGTCACCGCCCTCGGCCTGCTCGTCGGCCAGGCCCTGCCCGGCCTGCACACCGCCCCGGCCTCGGCCGGCTGGGTGGTGGCCAGGCTGGCCTGGTTGCCGGTGTTCGCCGTGGCGCTGGCGGCGTGCTGGGCGGCCTTCCGCGGCCACGAGCGCCCGCGCCGCGGCTCGCGGACCGACACGCCCCCGCCCCCCGGCTCACGGACTCACGCGCCGCCGCGCCCCGACCACTTGATCTCGTAGGGCCGCAACGTGACCTGCCGCCCGTCAACGGTGGCGGAGACCTCCTGGTCGGAGGTGTTCACCATCACGACCTGGCTGGCCTGGCCCATCGCCTTCACCTTGGGGTCGGAGGTCTGCACCTCCTGCACCTCCACCCCGGCGGGGAACCACTTGGTGAACCCGCTGAGCAGCCCCGCCATGGGCAGCTCGCCACCCACCTTGGGCCCCCAGAGGCACCCGGCGCACTCGCCCTCCCCCTTCATCTGCGGGTTCCAGTAGAGGGCGGTGGTGACCCCGCTCTTGGCGAACTCCATGAGCGCGGCCGCCTGGACGGCGGTGCGCTTGTCCTCGCTCCACTGCGAGTTCTCCGGCTCGACGTACCACTCGGCCCACCACACCGGCAGGTCGCCGCTCTCCTGCCGCAACCACGTGGTGATGGCGCTGAACTTGGCCTGGGCGGCGAAGTCGTTCGGCACGTTGCCCTTGTCGTTGGTCATCGAGGCGCCGTCCACGACGATGAAGTCGGCGCCCTTCTTGTGCTCGATCCAGTACTTGACGGCGTCCAGCGCCCGCTGGTCCACCGTGCCCCAGGGGCCGCTCAGCTCGGACGGGCCCTGGGCGCGCGCGGTGCTGCCGATCGGCACGTAGGGGCCGCCGACCTGGATCTCCTTGTTCACCTTCTTCAGCGCCGTGTAGACCTTGTTGTACAGCTCGGTGTACGCCTCGGCGTCCCACCGGTTGGTGGCCGGGTCCCAGAAGCCCTTGAACTCGTTCCACACCAGGTAGTGCTTGACCGTCGGGTACTGCTTGGCCACCCGCACCGCGAGCCTGGCGAAGTCGTCGAAGTGCTCCCTCTCGGGGGCGACCGTGTGGTTCTTGCTCCAGTCCGTACGCCCGGCCTGCCCGCCCTTCATCCAGTCGGGCGCGCAGCAGAGCGTGATCACCGGGACGCCCCGCGAGGACGAGATGAACGTCATCCGCCGGTCGAGGTCGACGAAGTTGAACTGCCCGGGGCTGGGCTCCGGGTTGCCGACGCCCCAGCCCATGATGTGCTGGTTCTGCAGCATGGGGACCCGGCCGAGCACGCCTCTGGCCTCGTCCGCGACGGCCTGCGGCTCGTTGTCGGCGCTGTACTGCGTGTGGGTGACGCCCCAGCGCGGCCAGTTCTCCAGCGGCGGAGGCTCGGAGAGCTGGGGCGCGGGCTCCGTGGGCACCTTCGTGGCCACCTCGCTGCCCTTGAACACGCTCCGCTCCTGCGTCCGCATCGCGGCGTACACCATGATGCCCGCCACCAGTACGACCGCGAGAATGCCGGCTCCAAGTGCGATCGGCCATGGCGATCGTCGGCGCGCGTGTCGGCCGTCGGTCGGAATCACTGAACGCTCCTCATCCTCGCGAGACGTTGGGGGAACCACGAACCTACAAGGTCCGCGAACGTACAAGGGCTGGACACAAGTCCAGCCCTCTTTACGCTAATCGTCCCGCTTGCAAGCCGCTTGCCGTCAATCTTCGCGTGGCGGCCGCTGCCCTCCCGCCGGGCCGGGTACGCCGGCGTAGCGGTACGGGACAGGCTGCCGGCCCGGCTGCACGATGAGGAGCGTGCCGGGAGTCTCGGCGTAGAAGGCGGATTCGACGGCGGCGGCCACGTCCTCGGCGTTGAGCAGCGGGAAGCCGGCGTTGACGAACATCTCCCGCGCCTCGGCCACCAGCGGCGTGTCGGTGAAGCCGGGGCAGACCGCGCCGATGCGTACGTTCTGCGCGGCCAGCGGCTCGGCCAGCGCCCTGACCAGGCCGACGACGGCGTGCTTGGTCATCGTGTAGATCGGGTCGCCGGAGAAGGCGGTGAGCCCGGCCAGCGACGAGGTGACGACGATCGCGCCGCCGCCGGAGCGCAGCAGCAGCGGCATGGTGGCCCGTACGCCGAAGACGACGCCGTCCATGTTCACCCCGACGACCTGGCGGTAGCGGGCGAGGTCGAAGTCGGCCAGGTCCACCCGCCCGGAGATGCCGGCGTTGAGGTGGACGAGGTCGAGCCGCCCGTACCGCTGCTCGGCCAGCGCGACGGCCTCCAGCGAGGCCTCCTCGGTGCTGACGTCGGCGGCCAGCCACGCGCCGTCCAGCTCCTTGGCCAGCCGCTCGACCCCCTCGCCGTCCATGTCGACGAGGACGCACCTGACGCCGCCCGTCGACAGGCGCCGGGCCACGGCGGCGCCGATGCCGCTCGCGGCTCCGGTGATCAGTGCAACAGTGCTCATGACGCTCCTTGCGGGGGATGGAGGGGCGAGGTGGTCAGTGCTGGTCGAGCATCCGGTGCGCGCGGGCGATCAGAGTGGGCACGGCCGCGCCGATGCGGTCGAACCCCTCTCCCACGGTCTTACCCTGCCGGAAGCGGGCGTGGATACCCTCCACGATGACGGCGAGCTTGAAGTTGCCGAAGGCCACGTAGAACCCGAGGTCCGCGATGTCGCGGCCGGACACCTTGGTGTAGTGGGCGGCGAACTCCGCGGCGTTCATGAACCCGGGCGCCACCGTCACGTCCCCCGCCACCGGGATGCTCGCCCGCTCCTCGTCGCCGCGATCGTGCCAGTACGTCAGCGTCAGCCCCAGGTCGGCCAGCGGATCGCCGAGCGTGGACATCTCCCAGTCCACCACGGCCGCGATCTCCAGGTCCCCGAGCCGCAGCAGCGTGTTGTCCAGCCGGTAGTCGCCGTGCACCAGCGTGCCCGCCGCCTCGGCGGGCAGCCGCTCCCGCAGCCGCGTCACGAGGTGGTCGTAGTCGGGCAGGTCGGCCGTCTTCGACCGCTCCCACTGCTGGCACCACCGGTCGAGCTGCCTGGCCATGTACCCCTCCGGCCGCCCGAAGTCGCCGAGCCCCACCTCGCGGTAGTCCACGGCGTGGATGCCGGCCAGCACCTCGGCCAGCCGTTCCGACAGCCGCCGCGTCTGCTCGGGCGTCCGGTCGCCGAGCTGCTCCCGGCTCCGTACGGCCTCCCCCTCGACGTGCCCCATGAGGTAGAACGGCGCGCCGATCACGTCCTCGTCGCCGCAGAACGCGACGGGCTCCGGCACCGGCACGGGAGTCGGCGCGAGCGCCGAGATGACCCGCCACTCGCGGCGCATGTCGTGGGCGGTCGGCAGCACGTGGCCCAGGGGCGGGCGGCGCAGCACCAGCCGGCGTTCCCTGGCCTCGACCAGATAGGTCAGGTTCGACCGGCCGCCGGAGATCAGCGAGACGGACAGGGGCTCGCCGGCGTCGGGCACGTTCCGGCCCATCCAGGCGACCAGCTGGGGGTGGTCGATGCCAGGTACGGTCATGGTCACACATTAGAACGTCACTCGGTCCTGAAGACATACTGGGAGTTATGTAACGTTCCGGAGCTGCGGCTATGGCATCGCGTGAGATCCTTTAATGTGGCAGTACACCCTGGCCCTCAGCTTGCCCGGAGAGTGTGCTGACAGTAGGAGCCCATGCACGTCACCCTTGCCCTACCCCGTGAGCTGGGCGAATCCGAAGTGTGCCGCTGGCGTGCCCTGCAAGAAGCGGACAACGCCTTCGACAACCCCTTCCTGTCCCCAGAATTCACCCTTACGGTGGGCGAACTCCGAGATGTCGTACGTGTCGCCGTCATCCACGACGGCCCCGAGATCGTGGGATTCTTCCCCTTCGAGCGACATCCTCTCGGCATCGGCAAGCCGGTCGCGGCCGGGCTCACGGACGCACAGGGCCTCGTGCACGTCAAGGACGTGCGGATCCACCCGCTGTGGCTGCTGAAGCAGTGCGGGCTGTCGGTGTACGAGTTCGACCACCTGGTCTCCGGGCAGCCGCTGCTGAACGCGCGCCACGAACGATTCCCGTCCCCGATCATCGATCTTCGCGACGGCTGGGACAACTACACACAGTCACTTCGCAAGCACTCCGGCAAGACGTACAAGACCACCCTGGCCAAGTCGCGCAAGCTGCAGCGCGAGGCGGGCCCGCTGCGCCACGACTACGCGACCACCGACGTGGAGCCCCTGCGCACGCTGCTGGGCTGGAAGACCGACCAGTACCGCCGCACCGGCCGCGCCGACCGGTTCGCCCACCCGTGGATCGTGGAGCTGGTCGAGCGGCTGCTGGCCACCCAGTCCGACAGCTTCGCCGGGGTGCTCGACATGGTGTACGTGGACGGCCGCCCGATGGCGGGGCATTTCGGGCTGCGTACGCGTACGACGCTGGCCGGCTGGTTCCCCGCCTACGACACCCATTTCGCGAAGTACTCCCCCGGCCTCATCCACCACCTGGCCATGGCCGAGCGCGCCTGCCAGGCCGGCATCGAGATCATCGACATGGGGCGGGGCGAGAAGGAGTACAAGGACAAGCTCAAGAACGGCGAGCTGGAGGTGGCCGAGGGCCGGGTGGCCAGGATCGGCCCGGCGGCGGGCGTGCACTGGGTGATGCGGGTGCCGGTACGCAAGACGCGTGCCACGGTCATGGCCAACCCGATACTGCTCAAAACGGCGGACAAAACCTTGAAAACGTATGGAAGACTGCGTACCGTCCTACAACGGTGAAGTACATCGCAGAGCGAACGGGCCGTCACTGCCTGTCGCTGCCGTCCAACCGTCTGGGGCTCTACCTGGCACTACGCCACTGGTGCCTGCCCGGGCAGCGGCTGCTGATGTCCCCGATCTCCGCCGACGAGATCCTCTTCCTCGTGCTGGCCGCCGGGCTGATCCCGGTGATCGCGCCGCTGTCCCCGCGTGACGGCAACATCGACGTCGCCCGGGTGGACCTCGACACCGTGGACGCGGTCCTGACCACCAACCTGTACGGCCTGCCCGACGACGCCCCCGCCTTCGCCGGGAAGATCCTCGTCGAGGACGTGGCGCACGCCATGGAGAGCGACCTCGGCGGCCGCCCGCTGGGCGCGTTCGGGCACGCCTCGGTCTTCAGCCTGTCCAAGCACCCGGGCGCGGGCTCCGGCGGGGTGCTCACCGTCGAGGCCGAGTCCGACCTGCGGGCCCTGACCCGCGCCCGCGACGAGCTGCTGACCCGCGGCTCCCTGCGCGCCGACCTGTGGAGCGTGGCCACCTCCACGGCCCGCCAGGCGGCGCTCAAGCTCGACCTCGTCCGGCCCGCGCTCAAGCTCATGCGCCGCCTCGGCATGCAGGAGCCCCGCGAGGGCTACCGCATCCCGGTGCGCGCCGAGGAGCTGGAGCTGGCGCTCAAGCAGGCCCCCTCGCTGCCGCCCTTCGACCCCTGGGTACGCGCCGACCTGCACCACTACCGCGCCCGCCGCGGCCCGCTGGTCCGCTGGTACCAGGAGCGGCGCCTGGCCCGGGTGCCCCGCGACCGGGCGCGCCGGCTGGCAGGCGTGCAACGCCTGGCCGAGCTGCCCACGGTCGCGCCCGCCGTGCTCGACGACCTGTCCCGGCCGCTGTTCCGGGTGCCGCTGCTGGTCCGCGACAGGGACGCGGCGATCGAGGAGCTGGAACGGCACGGCGTGTCCACGGGCTACCTGTACGACCCCGCCTACGACGACTACGCCCCCGGCTACACCGAGCACTCCCACGACCCCGCCCCGGCCCGCTGGTGGGCCCGGCACGTGCTGCCGGTGGATCCGATGTACACCGCCCGCTCGCTGCCTGTCCTGCGCCGCCTGCGACCGCCCACGACTGGGCCGGCTGGGCCTACGACCGGGCCTCGCGGATGAGCTCGGCGACGATCTCGCAGCCCCTGCGCACGTCGGCCAGCGAGGCGGAGCCGTACCCGATCACCAGGCCGTGCAGCCGGGTGCGCCCGTGGTGGTGGTGCTCGGTGGAGTCGAGCATGACACCGCGCTGCCCGGCCCGCTCGACCACGTCCGGAACCAGCGCCGCGGGCAGCTCGGCCAGGACGTGCAGCCCGGCCGTGTCGCCGCGCAGGCGGCAGGCTGGGCCGAGGATCTCGACGACGGCGGCGCGGCGGCGCGCGTACTCCAGGCGCATCCTGCGCAGGTGCCGGTCGATGTCGCCGCGCTCCAGGAGGGTGGCCACGGCCTGCTGGACGGGGCCGCTGGTGCGGTCGGCCACCGCCCAGCGCAGGGCGGCGATCCTGCTCACCAGCTCCGGCTCGCCCACCAGCCAGCCCACGCCCACGTCCGGGGCGAGGATCTTGGACAGCGTGCCGAGCAGCACCACCCGCGAGGGGTCGAGGCCGTAGAGCGCGGGCAGCGGGGCGACGTCGTAGCGGAACTCGGCGTCGTAGTCGTCCTCCACGATCGTCGCGCCCGTGCTCCCCGCCCAGGCCAGCAGCCGCTCCCTGCGCGGGATCGGCAGCCGGCCGCCCAGCGGGAACTGGTGGGCGGGCGTGGTGTAGAGCACGCGCAGATCCCCCGGCAGGCCGTCCACGATCACGCCGTCCTCGTCCACCGGGCAGGGCACCACCTCGGCGCCCCTGGCGGCGAACACCGTGCGCGCCACCCGGTAGCCAGGGTCCTCCACCCCGGCCCTGGCACCCGGGCCGAGCAGGGCCATCGCGCAGAGGTCGAGCCCGTTGCCGGTGCCGCGGGTGACCAGGATGTTCTCGGGGCCGACGGCCATGCCCCTGGCGCGCCTGAGGTGGTCGGCGAGCAGCTCGCGCAGGCGCGGCAGGCCGTGCATGTCGGGCGAGTCGCCGGGTGGCAGGTCGGCGGCCCTGCGCCAGGCGCGCTTCCACGCCGCCCGGTCGTAGTCGCGCACCCAGGGGGCGCCGGAGGTGAGGTTGATCAGGCCCTTCGGCGGCTGCCTGGCCGGCACGTACGCGCCCCCGGCGGGCGGCCTGGGCGCCCGCTCCATGCCGGCCTCGCTGCCCGTCTCGACGCCGATCTTGATGTCGGCCACGAACGTGCCGGATCCGTGCCGCCCGTCCAGCCAGCCCTCGGCGTAGAGCTGCTGGTACGCCTCCGTCACCACGGTCCTGCTCACCCCGAGCTGGGCGGCCAGGGCCCGCGTGGACGGCAGCCGCTCTCCGGACGCGAGCGTGCCGTCCAGCATGGCGCCGCGCAGCCAGGTGACGAGCTGCGCGGTGAGAGGTTCGGCCGAGTCGCGCGAGAGGGAGACCGGCAGGTCAACATGGGTACGCATGGAAGTGGTCTCTTGAAAGGGGCTGGTAGTGGCCCTACAGGATAGGTCCACTTCGTCGTTACCGTCGAATCATGCTCTCCACCACACCACGCACCACGCTGGGCCGCTCGAAGGAACGCGGCAGCACCGACAGGGACAACCTGTACGAGGTGCTCGACACGGGCCTGATCTGCCACCTGGGCGTGGTCGTGAACGGCCACCCCATGGTCGTGCCCACCGGCTACGGGCGCATCGGCGACACCCTCTACCTGCACGGCTCCACCGGCGCTGCCTCCCTGCGCGCCGGCGAGGGCACCGACGTCTGCGTCACGGTCACCCACCTGGACGGCATCGTGCTGGCCCGCTCGATCTTCCACCACTCCGTCAACTACCGCTCGGCCATGATCTACGGCACGGCCCGCCTGGTGACCGACCCCGACGAGCGCATGGCGGGGCTGCGTGCCCTGGCCGAGCAGCTCGCGCCCGGCCAGTGGGACTACGTGCGCCGGCCGTCGCGCAAGGAGCTGGCCGCCACGGCCGTGCTGGCGCTGTCGCTGGAGGAGGCGTCGGTCAAGATCAGGCGCGGCGCGCCGAAGGACGAGGAGGAGGACTACGACCTGCCGGTGTGGGCCGGGGTGCTGCCCCTGGTCACGAGCTGGGGCGCACCCGAGCCGGATTCGGTGCTCCCAGAAGGTATCGAGGTACCGGTTCACATCCTCCATCGGGAGTAGTTCCATAAATCCGGAACCACCTGGAAAACCTGACTCCTTGATCGTACGTCTCATCAGGTGGGCCGGCTCCTGATGGGAGAGGCAAATGGAGTGGAGCGCTCCCGGTTATACCGAGATCAACCAGCTAGGGGCAGGCGCGAGCGGGCGCGTGGTGCTCGCCGTGCACGACGAGACCGGCGTCAAGGTCGCGATCAAGTACCTGTCCCAGGAGCTGCTGCGGGATCCCTCCGCCCTGGCCAGGTTCCAGTCGGAGGCCCGGCTGCTCACCACGCTGCGCGATCCGAACATCGCCACGATGTGGGAGTACATCCAGGACGACGGCGGCGCGGCCATCGTGATGGAGCTGGTCAACGGCGTCTCGCTGCGCGCCCTGTTACGCGAGAGCGGGACGACCGAGCCCGAGGCCGCGCTCGTCGTGCTGAAGGGCTCGCTGCTGGGCCTGGCCAGGGCGCACTCCATGGGGCTCGTGCACCGGGACTACAAGCCCGAGAACGTGCTCGTCCGGGACGACGGGGCCAGCAAGCTCGTCGACTTCGGCATCGCGGTACGCCAGGGCACCGCCGTCCACCCGGAGGGCACTCCCCCGTACATGGCGCCGGAGCTGTGGGAGGGCGGGACGGCCTCCCCCGCGACCGACGTGTACGCGGCCACGGCCGTCTTCTTCGAGTGCCTGACCGGGCACCGGCCGTACCGGTCCACCGAGCCCAGCGTCCTGGGGTACCAGCACGTCCACGCGCCTGTGCCCTTCCACGACGCGCCGGAGCCCGTACGCGACCTGATCCGGCGCGGGCTGGCCAAGGACCCGGCGCGGCGGCCCGACGGGGCGCTGACGTTCGTGACGGAGCTGGAGGCCGTGGCCGCGGCGGCGTACGGGGAGGACTGGGAGGAGCGGGGGAAGCGGCGGCTGGCCGCGCTCGTGGCCCTGCTCGCCCTGCTGCTGCCCACGCCCCAGCCGGCCCCGCCCGAGACCGCCACGTCGCTGGCCAGGACCGTGTTCGACCGCGTGCGCGGGAGGCTCGGCGAGAGCGCGCGGCGCATGGCGCGCACGAACACCCGGCGGCTGGCCATGGGCGGCGCGGTGAGCGCGGTGGCGGCCGTGGCGGTGGTGATCGTCCTGGTCAACAGGCAGCCGCCCGAGCAGCCGGTCGGAGCGGCGGTGGCCGTGCCGCCGAGCCGGATCGCGACCGCGCCGGTCGCCGGGACGCCGAGCACGGAGGAGCCCGACCCGCCCGGATCCTCGCCTCCCGGATCCTCGCCTCCCGGATCCACGGATCCCGAGTCCTCGCTCCCGGAGCCCGGCCTCACGCCCCAGGTCGTACCGCAGACCTCGCCGGAAGCGGACCCGCCCGATCAGGACCGGGAGACCTCCCGGCCGCGGCCTCCGGACGGCACCACCCGCCCTGCGACGAACCGGCCCACCACCAGCGCGCCCACCACCCCTCCCACCACCCCTCCCACCACACCTCCCACCACCCCCTCCACCACACCCCCCACGACGCCGTCCACCACGCCGCCCACGACACCCTCCACGACGCCGCCCACGACACCTCCGACCACGCCGCCCACCACTCCGCCCACCACGCCCACCACCGAGGAGCCGCCGCCGGTCACCTCTGTGCTGGCCGTGACCGTGGGCGAGCTCACGATCGGCGAGAACGGCGTGGCCGCCGGCACCATCGGCCTGCGCACCAGCGGCACCGGCGCCGTCACCGCCATCGCGACCTGGACGGCGACCGGCGAGGCCGGCCGCACCGAGCGCGTACGCCTCAGCGGCGCCGGCGCCTACAGCCAGCGGCTGACCTGGCCGTTGGGCGAGCGCCCGTGCGGCAAGACGGTCACGCTGACCGTCACCACCTCCCCCGCGCCCGCCGGCGGCCCCCGCTCGGCCTCCCTGACCCTGCCGGCCTGCCCGACCAGGGTGACCGCGCTGAACGTCACGCTCAACCTGCCCGCCGCCCCCGCCCGCACCGCCACCGCGCGGGTCCGGGTCACGGCGAGCGGCACCGGCGAGATCCCGGTCAGCGCCCGATTCTCGGTCGACGGCGACCCGGTCTCCGCCCGGTCCGCGACGTTGTCGGGGCGCGCTTCGTACGACGAGACGTTCAGGCATGCCTTCAGGGCCCGCCCCTGCGGCTCGACGCTGTCGGTGCAGGTGAGCGCGGGCGACAGGACCGACACCGCGCGCGTCTCCGTGCCCTGCCCGCCGCAGGTGCGGCGGGTCGCCATCGGCGAGGTCGGCACCAGGGGCGGGCTCAGCGCGCCGGTCAGCGTCACCACGGGCAACACCCAGCCGGTACGGCTCACCGTCCGGTTCAGGGCCGGCGAGTCCACGAGCACCCGGACGGTCACCCTGTCGGGCGAGACCTCCTACACCCGGACCCTCGGCCACGAGGCGCGGCTGCCCTGCGGCACGAGCTGGTCCGTGACGGCCTCCACCGCTCCCGCGGCGGCCAACGGCACCGCCACCCGCAGCGGCACCACGCCGAAGTGCCCGGAGGAGGAACCCACCAAGGAACCCACCAAGGAGCCCACCAAGGAGCCCACGAAGGAGCCGACGAAGGAGCCGGACCCTGACTCCCCAGGCACTGTTGAGTGACATTTCTCCAGTTGTCGTATATCGGTAGCGGGAAAACGGTTCCCTCTGGTTAAGCTACGGACCGTTTGATGAGGGTGGGGGCCCACTGAACTCCAGAGGAGTCCGTTATGCACGGGAATGGGCCATGGGGGGTCCCCGGCTACACCGAGGTGCGCGAGCTCGGCTCGGGCGCGGCCGGTCGGGTGGTCCTCGCCAGGCGTGACCACGACGGCGCGGAAGTCGCCATCAAGTACCTCAGCGACGAGCTGAGAGCCGACGTCGGGTTCGTCGCGCGGTTCCGGCACGAGGCCCGCTTGTTGGCCACGCTGCAGAGCCAGTACCACGCCCGGCTGATCGACTACGTCGAGGCCGGGCAGGGCGCCGCCATCATCATGGAGCTGATCAACGGCGTGTCGCTGCGCGAGCTCCTCAGGTCCGAGGGCCCCACCGGGCCCGAGGCGGCGCTGACCGTGCTCAAGGGCTCGCTGCTCGGCCTGGCCTCGGCGCACGCGATCGGGGTCGTGCACCGCGACTTCAAGCCCGAGAACGTCATGGTGCGCGGCGACGGCACCAGCAAGCTCGTGGACTTCGGCATCGCCGTCCGGGTCGGGGAGGACGCCAACGCCGCGGGCACGCCGCCGTACATGGCGCCCGAGCAGTGGTCGGGCTCTCCACCGAGGCCCGCGACCGACGTGTACGCGGCCACCGTCGTGTTCTTCGAGTGCCTGACCGGCATGCGCCCCTTCCGCGCGCCCAACATGGCGGCGCTGGCCCGCCAGCACCAGAGCGCGCCGGTGCCGGTCGACGAGGTTCCCGGGCCGCTGCAGGGGCTGGTCGAGCGCGGCCTGGCCAAGGACCCGGCCGAGCGGCCACCCTCGGCCGAGGCGTTCCTGACCGAGCTGGAGGCCGTCGCGACCGAGGCGTACGGCCCCGACTGGGAGGAGCGCGGACGGCGCCGGCTGGCGGCCCTGGCGGGCCTGCTCGTGCTGCTCTTCCCCAGCGCGCTGGAGGAGCCGGCCGAGACGCAGACCTCGCTCGCCGAGACCCGCTTCGCCGAGCCGACGCGGCTGCTGAGCAAGCTCCCCGCCAAGCTCGCCCTGGCAGGAGTCGGCGTCGGCGTGCTGGTCGCGGCGATCGTGGTCATCCTCACCGCGGGATCGGCCGAGCCGGTGCTGCAGGCGGGGACCAGCACGGTCACGCCGGCCACCACGGAGGCGTTCACGCCCGAGCCCGAACCTGACGAGACGGTGCCCGAGGAGACCGCCGAGCCCACCCTCGACCAGACCACTCCCGATCCCACCCCGACGGACTCGGCCACCGCCGCGCCGCCGGTCGCCCAGCCGACGACCGCCACGCCCACCAGGACGGCCACCCCCACCCCGGTGAAGACGCCGCCCAGGACGAGGAAGCCCACCCCGAGCCGCACGCCCACGCCCACGCCCACGCAGACCTCCGAGCCGGAGGCGAGCGGCGAGGTGGAGGACCGTACGCCCTCCACCAGGCCGACCACTCCGCGCGCGACCCGGACCCCGGTCCCGGTGCCCCCGACCCCGACCCCGACGCGCACCACGTCCTCACCCACGCAGACCCCCACGAGCGGGGGGACCGAGGAGCCGGGCGGCGGTCAGGAGCCCACGCTCACGCCCGAGCAGCCGCGACTGGCGGCCGCCGGCGCGCTGCTCGCCCTGGGCCTGGTGACGACGGGCGCGCTACCGGTCACACTTGCGGTGAGGCGCCGCATGGCGGGACGCCACAGAAGGAAGCGCTAGACGCGGCCGGGGGGCAACGGCGATGGACAACCCTGGAAACGGTATCGCCGGATTCCGGCTCACCGAGCACACCTGGATGACCGAGCTCGGCAACTGGATCGACGCCATCTCGCCCGACGGCCGCAGGGCGGGCGCCCTGCTGTTCGACCCCAAGGTCATCGGCCTGCCCGGCGTGCGCGACCGCGTCGTGCAGGCGGTCATGACCGATCAGCGGCTCGTGCTGGCCGGGCTGACCGGGCTGATCCCCGTGGCCGACGTGGTCGCGGCCGGCGACCAGGTGTGGCTGCTCACCGCGCAGGCGGTCAGCCCCACCCTGGCCGACCTGATGGCCGCCGCGCCCATCGACCCGAACGGGGCGGCGTCCCTGCTGGTGGAGACCGCCCAGACGTTGCTCGCGCTGCACGCGGCCGGGGTCACGCACGGCTCGGTGCACCCGGGCACGGTGGTGATCACCGCGGAAGGCGTCTCGCTGCTGTCGGAGCGCGGCCTGTCCGACGCCATCCACGCCCGGGTCTCGCCACGCGAGCGGGACGCGGCGGGCTGGGCCTCGCTGGCCCGCGGCCTGGCCGCCTCCTTCGGGCGCGGCGCGCCCGAGCCGGCCGAGCTGTTCGAACGCGTCGCGGCCACCGCCCAGACCCTGGGCCTGGGCACCGCCCGCGACCTGCTGGTCAACGAGCGGGGGCGGCTGCCCGGCGGCAGGATCAGCAGGGACGGCCTGGCCAGGGCGGCACGCGGGCGGTCGGCGTTCGCGCAGGCGCCGTCGTACGCGCGGGCCCCGGTCCCGACGCCGCGGGACGAGGGCGACATCGTCACGCTCCTGCGCGTGCCCGGCCAGTCGGCGGGGCCGCTCCGGTCGGGGGCCGGCGTCGGCACGCAACCGCAGGGGCCGCCGGCGGGGCCGCTCCAGTTCGGGCCCGGCGTCGGCACGCAGCCGCAGGAGCCGGAGACGCCGGCCCAGCGGATCTGGCGGGAGGGGCGCGGCGAGGTCTCCACCGTGCACCGCCCTGGCGGGCGCCCGGCCAAGGCGTCGCGGGCGCGGCGGCGGCGGACGATCCTGGCCACGGCCGTCTTCGCCGTGATCATGGCGGGTGCGATCCTGGCCTGGTTCAGGCTGGGCAGCGCGCCGGACCTGGCGGTGAAGTCGATCAACGTGGTGGCGCCGAAGAAGACGCAGGGCTGCGGCAGCGCGGTCGTGATCACCGGCACCGTCGTCACGAACGGGGCGCCCGGGGAGATCACCTATGAATGGCGCAAGAACCTGGACAAGGAAGTCGTCAAGGGAACGCTGCGCACGAAGGCCGGCCAGACGTCGTACGCCGTGCCGCTGAGGTGGACGTTGCAGGGCAGGAGCAGCGTCAAGGCCACCGCGACGCTGCGGATCATCACGCCGGGACCGGTGATCACCGACAAGGCGAGCTTCACGTACAAGTGTTGATCGCGGCTTCCGCCCATGCACCTCAAAGCGATTTCTTACTAATCTGGCGAACATGACCACGCAGACCCCCGCGGGCTGGTACCCGGACCCCTACGGCGAGCCCCAGCTCCGCTGGTGGGACGGCAACCAGTGGACGGACGCGACCCATGCGCAGGAGCAGGGTGCCGCCCAGCCCCAGCCGTCCTCCGGGCCCCAGCCCCCGTCGCAGCAGCAGCAGCTCCAGCCCCAGTCCGGCCCCGGCTGGGCGGCGACACCGGCGAACCCCACGGCCCAGTTCGGCCAGCCGACGTACGGGCAGGGAGCCTACGGCGCGCCCACCGCGCCCACCCAGCAGCAGCAACAGCCGCCGCAGTGGGGCGGCGCGCCGCTGCCTGGCCCCGGCTACGGGCCGCCGCCCAAGCAGAGCAACCCGCTGCCCTGGGTGTTCGGCGGGCTGGCGGCGCTGCTCGTGCTCGCGTTGATCGTGGTCGCCGGGATCTTCTTCCTCAACAGCGGCGACTCCGGCAACACGGCGCAGCCGAGGCGGTCCGACACGTTCGAGCCGCAGCCGCCCCCCACGAACGAGCCCTCGCCGCAGCAGCCCCTGCCCAGCCAGGGCGGCGAGTTCCCCCAGCCGGCCGACGGCACCGTCACCGACCCGCGCGCCGGCGTCTCCTTCCAGGTGCCGGACGACTGGAGCGTCGCCGTCCCCGCCGAGGTCAACAGCGGCAGCGCCACCGACCAGCAGTGGACCGCCGGGGTGAAGGCCGTCTCCCACGACAACTACCAGGGCGAGAGCGACTGGATCGGCAACGTCTACACGGGCGTGCTGAACGAGCTCTACCCCTACAGCGGCGTCGCGGGCATGGGCGACACGGCCAAGGCCGTCTTCGTGCACTTCTCCACGCAGTACTACCAGCTCGCGCACGAGAGCAAGGTCGTCGCCGACAAGGCCATGAAGATCGGCGACCGGGACGCGTGGGTGCTGCAGTTCGAGCTCGACTTCACCAAGATCTCGGAGGAGAACGACTTCAAGTGGAAGAAGGAGAACGGGGCGATCGTGCTGATGGATCGCGGCGAGGGCCAGAGCCCGGCGATCATCTACGTGAGCGTTCCTGACAATCTCGGCACGGACGTGGTCGGCAAGGTTCTCAGCTCGCTCAAGCCCGCCTGACCGGTGGCACTAGGCTGGTGGGGTAACAAGCGGGCGGATTGCTCCGAGCCGCTGGGCGAGGAGATCGTATGAGTGACTTGCTGGTCTGGATCGACTGTGAGATGACCGGGCTCGACCTGAGCCGCGACGCGCTCGTCGAGGTGGCGTGCGTGATCACCGACAGCGAGCTCAATCAGCTTGACGAGGGCGTCGACGTGGTCATCAAGCCGCCGCCGGAGTCGCTGGAGCAGATGTCGCAGGTCGTACGCGAGATGCACACCGCCTCGGGCCTGCTGCCCGAGCTGGCGGGCGGCGTGACGCTGTCCGAGGCGGAGTCGCTCGTGCTCGACTACATCCGCCGCCACGTGCCCGAGCCGAAGAAGGCGCCGCTGTGCGGCAACTCGATCGGCACGGATCGCACGTTCATCGCGCGCGACATGCCCGGGGTGGATGCGTATTTGCACTATCGGATGATCGACGTCTCGTCGATCAAGGAGTTGGTACGCCGCTGGTACCCGCGGGTCTACTTCGCCGCGCCCGAAAAGCAGGGCGGACACCGGGCTCTGGCCGACATCACGGAGAGCATCAGGGAGCTGCGTTACTACCGCGCGGCCATCTTCGTCGGGCAGCCCGGACCCGATTCGACCACGGCCAGAGCCCTGGCTGAGCGTGTCAGCGGTTAATCGGGTGGCGTAAAGACTCCCGAATCCCGCTACACTTTTCCTGTGCCACCACACAGCGGGTGGCCATGGTGGGTGTAGCTCAGTTGGCAGAGCGCCAGGTTGTGGTCCTGGATGTCGAGGGTTCAAGTCCCTTCACTCACCCCAGGGCGAACGGCCGGTCCTTCAGGACCGGCCGTTCGCGTTTTCTCCCGGGCAACGGCCCCAAATCATGACAATGCGGGTTATGCTCGCTGTCTAACGCTAACGCCGGCAGCACGGGGGCCATCGGCGATCTGACAGTCTGCGCGCCCCCGGAGGCCGGATGAGAGTCGACGACGCAGCTTTCGATAGCGTGTTCACGTCCCTGAGCAAGCGCGAGGCCGAGGTCATGGACCTGATCGCCACCGGTCAGTCCAACGGGCAGATCGCGCAGCGGCTGTTTCTCAGCGAGAAAACGGTCAAGAACCACGTCAACCGGATCTACGCCAAGCTCGGCGTGGACTCCAGGGTCACGGCCATCGGGCTCTGGCGGTCGCGGCGGCAGTAGCGATCGGTGACGGCGTTCACCGTTCCTCGGGCGCGTGGCCGGCCGCGAGGCCACCCCACCACGCCCCACCACCTGCCCGCCCGCCGGGCTCGCCACGGTCGCCGGGCACACTGCGGTCGCCGGGCACACTGCGGTCGCCGGGCACACTGCGCGCTGCCGTGCGGGCCGCCTTGCGTCTTGCGCCGGGCTGCGCCGCACGCCGTCCCGCCGACGCGGCGCCAGAAGCCGACCCCGCCAGGGCGGCAAGCCGCGCAGGGAGCGCACGGAGACCGCAGCGCACGCGCTTCTCCGCCCCGTACGGGACCGGACGTTCCGGGCGCTTTCCGGCCCGCGCGTGTTTAAGAGAAGCTGGCGGTGCCATTGACATCCATGAGCCCGTTGAGGGGGAAGGAGAGATCATGGTGCACAGAGCGCGGGTCGTCGTGGTGGGGGCGGGTTTCGCCGGGCTGGCCGCGACGAAGGAGCTGGCCAGGAGCGGGGCGCTGGTGACGCTGGTCGACCGCAACCCGTACGCCACCTTCCAGCCCCTCCTCTACCAGGTGGCCACGGCCGGGATGGGCACGGCGGACGTGTCCTATCCGATCAGGACGTTCGCCGCGAAGTGGCCGAACGTGCGGGCGCGCCGGGCCGCGTTGAGCAGGATCCTGCCGGACAAGCGGCGGGTGGAGTTCGACGACGGTGGCGCGCTCGACTACGACTACCTCGTGCTCGCCACGGGCGTCACCACCAACTGGCTGAAGGTGCCCGGCGCGCCGGAGAACGCGCTGCCGATCTACTCACTGGGCGACGCGGCCGTCCTGCGCCGGCGGTTGCAGCACTACCTGGAGGACACCGCGGCGGGGCGGCGCGAGAGCACGCACGTCGTGGTCGTCGGGGCGGGCGCGACCGGCGTCGAGACGGCGGGCACGCTGGCCGAGCTGCGGCGCAACACGCTGCCGCTGACCCACCCCGAGGTGCGGCCGGACCAGACGAGCGTGACGCTGGTGGAGCGCTTCGAGTACGTGCTGGCGCCGTACAAGCCGCGGCTGCGGGACTCGGCGGCCAGGGCGCTGCGCAAGCGGGGCGTGGACCTGCGGCTGGGCGCCACCGTCGCCGGCGTGGAGCCGGACGCGGTGCTGCTGGAGGACGGCACGCGGCTGCAGAGCGACGTGACCGTGTGGGCGCTGGGCGTCACCGCGCCGCCCGAGGTGAGCTCGTGGGGGCTGGAGCAGGGCAAGGGCGGCCGGATCACGGTGACGGAGACGCTGAACGTGCCGGGGCGCCCGGAGATCTTCGTGGTGGGCGACCTGGCCGGCGCGCCCCACGCGCTGCCGCAGCTCGCGCAGCCGGCGATCCAGATGGGCAAGCACGTGGGCAGGCAGATCGCCGCGATGGCCAAGGGCGGGCAGCCGCGGCCGTTCTCGTACCGGGATCCGGGGATCATGGCGACGGTCGGGAAGGCCGAGGCGGTGCTGCAGCTGGAGAACGGGCTGACGATGCGCGGCCTGCCCGCCTGGCTGGTGTGGATCTTCATCCACGTGGCGTACCTGCTGGGCGGGCGGAACCGGGTCAGCGTGCTGCTCAACTTCTTCTGGCGCTACGCCGGCCCGCACCGCAGCAGGGCCAGCGTCACCCAGTAGCGGGCCTACAGCGCCGCCGACAGCGCGGCCAGGCCGTGGTCGAGGTCGGGCTCGGGGATGTTCAGCGCGGGGCGCAGGCGTACGGATCTGGGGCCGCAGGGCAGCACCAGCACGCCGTGCTCCTCCCGCAGCCGGGTCACCAGGGCGTCGCGGGCGGCCTGGTCCGGCAGGTCGAAGGCGCACATCATGCCGCGGCCGCGCACGTTCGACATCGACCGCGGGTGCTCGGCCTCCAGCTTGGACAGGCCTTCGAGCAGCGCGTCGCCCGAGGTGGCGGCGCGGGCGATCAGCCCGTCACGCTCGATGATCTCCAGGATGCCCCGGCTGCGCACCATGTCCACCAGGCCGCCGCCCCACGTGGAGTTGATCCGGCCGCTCTGCTGGAACACGTTGCCGGGCACCTCGTCCACCCTGCGCCCCGCCATGATCCCGCCGACCTGCACCTTCTTCGCGAACGCCACCACGTCGGGCTCCAGCCCGAGCTGCTGGTAGGCCCACGCGGTCCCGGTCGTGCCGCCGCCGGTCTGCACCTCGTCGAGGATGAACAGCGCGTCGTGCTGGTGGCACAGGCGCTGCATGGCCTGCAGGAACTGGGGCCGCATGTGGTTGTCGCCGCCCTCGCCCTGGATGGGCTCGGCGATGAAGCAGGCGATGTCGTGCGGGTGGCGCTCGAACGCCTCACGCGCCTGCGCCAGCGCCCGCTCCTCGGCGGCCTCGACGTCGCCGAAGTGGATGGCGGGCACGTCGATCCGCGGCCAGTCGAACTTGGGGAAGCGGTCGGTCTTGCCCGGCTCGGTGTTGGTCAGGCTCAGCGTGTAGCCGCTGCGGCCGTGGAAGGCCTTCGTCAGGTGCATGACCTTGGTGCCCAGGTCGCGCGACCGGCCCGCGGCCTCGTTGCGGCGGCTCTTCCAGTCGAAGGCGGTCTTCAGCGCGTTCTCGACGGCCAGGGCGCCGCCCTCGACGAAGAACAGGTGTGGCAGGGCGGGGTCGCCGAGCACGCGGACGAAGGTGTCGACGAAGTCCGCCAGGTGCTCGGTGTAGATGTCGGGGTTGGCCGGTTTGTTGCGGGCCACCTGGCCGAGCAGCCGGACGTGGTCGGGGTCGAAGGGCGGGTTCACGCCGAGCGGGGCCGAGGCGAAGAAGGTGTAGAAGTCCAGGTAGCGGCGGCCGTTCCGGGCGTCGACCAGCCAGGAGCCGCGGCTGAGCTCCAGGTCGAGCACGAGTCGGTAACCGTCGACGAGCAGGTGGCGGGCAAGGCGGGTGTGTACGTCCATGGCACCTCCACGATGGGCGGAAGCCTGGCATTCCTCTTGAGGAACACGGCTATATATACAAAATTTACGGCACACCAGCCCTCGGCGTGAAGTTCTTCACGCGAAGGGACAACGCAATCATGGCGATGCCGTACAGGATCGCGAAGACGCCGATGAGCCAGGCGAGGCTGAGCAGGCCCGCGCCCGGCCAGACGAGCAGCAGCACACCGAAGATCACCGACAGCGCGCCGCCGACGATGAACATCCACTCGTTGTCGATGAGCTTGCGCAGGTGGATGCCGGCCACGATCTCGGAGACACCGGTGAAGATCGCCCAGAAGGCCACGACGTAGAGCAGGGCCAGGGAGGTGATGCCGGGCCAGACGAGGGCCACGATGCCGGCGAGGATGCCGACGACGCCGGAGACGATGAGCCAGGCCCGCGACCGGGCGCCGTGCCGGAATCCGGCGAACAGCTCGGAGAGGCCGCTGACGAGGGCGTACGCGCCGAAGAAGATCACCAGGACGAGCAGCGTGAGTCCCGGCCAGATGAGGGCCAGGACGCCGAAGACGACGGCGGCCAGCCCTCTGACGAGCAGCAGCCACCACGATTGAGAGATTTCCCCCATGCTGGTCTACTTTCCGGCTCCTGCCCGGAAAGAGACCAGCAGCGGGTCAAATGTCGGTGATCAGGACCCCTTCACCAGAGCGAAGGCGCCACGGGTCACCGCGAGCTGCTCCAGCCCCACGTGGGCGGCGATCGGCGCCCCCGGGTCGATCGCCATCGTGGTCACGACGTACGCCTTGCCCTGCGCCGTACGTGCCATGAAGCTCGTGTCCGAGACCCCCGGCTCCGACCCGCCCTTGAACCACACGGCCGGCCACTGGGCCCTGTCCAGCCCGAGCCCCCCGTCACTGATCGACATGATCTCGCCGATCCGCCGGTCGCCCGCCTTCACCAGTCCCGCGTACGCCCGGCACACCTCGTTCGGCGAGGCGTACCACTCCAGGGAGTCCAGCTCGCGCGGCGCTGTCCACATCTCGAACTTCGACAGCGGCGCCTTGGCCACGACCTTCTCCAGGTAGGCCCGCTGCTTGGCATCGTTCAGCGACAGGAACCGCTTGGCGTGGCGCGGGTAGTCCACGCCCTTGAGCACGAACAGGTCGCGCGTGGTCATGAACGGCACGTTGCGCTTGTCGTGCACGCCCCAGGCCCGCATCGTGCGCTCGACCGCCTTGCGGCCGACCTTGTGGATCAGCAGGTCGGTGGCCGTGTTGTCGCTGATGGAGATCATCAGCTTGGCGGCCTCCAGCACGGTGACCTTGCTGCCGTCGGGCCGGTTCTGCAGCTCGCCCGTCGGCAGGCTCTTCAGCTCAGGGGTGATCGTGAGCCGGGTGCCCCAGCCGAACGCGCCACTCTTGATCCGCTCGGCCACCGCGCCCAGCACGTACAGCTTGAGCATGGACCCCAGCGGCTTGCGCTCACCGGCGGCGACGCCGTGCACGGGACGGCACCGGCCGTCCGGGGTCAGCTCGGCGGCCAGGAAGCCGGTCCGCGGGGAGAGCCCGCGGAGCCGCTCGTCCGCCTCGGCCCAGGTCCGCGGGTCCGGCGCCATGAACCGCAGGCCGTTCATCAGGCCGGCGGCGTCCACGCTGAGCGCGACGTCGAACGCCGAGGCGCCCATCAGGACCCGGGCCAGCAGTTGCCGGTCCTGCGACACCTCGACCCGCTCCAGCTTCAGGTCCTTGAAGGTCGTCAGCACCTGGTTGAGCTGCGCGGGCGGCACGCTCTTGAGGAAGTCGGCGGTGAAGTGCCCGGCCAGCTCGTCCTCCGCGATCGGCGCGCGGGTGGACGCGTCGAGCAGCCAGCCGAGCTGCCGGCCTGCCGGGGTGTCGGGGACCTCGGGCGCGGTGGCGATCGCCGTGTCCGTGGCCTGGGCCGGAACCGGCTGGCTGACGCAGGCCGTCATGGCGATCGCCGCCGCGGCCGCCGCGAGCACCCGGACAGGCGTGGACGGAGTGTGCATGAGAGGGCTCCATTCGCAGAGATCGGCTTCGTCCTCCCAAGCGAACTCCGGCGGGCGGGCTCGCGGCCACCGTGCGAGCCGCCGTTCCGGCAGGTGCGGATGGCCGCAGGAAATATGCGGATAACCTCATGGACGTCTCTCCCGAACGCTTGTCACGATGGGGCCCCATGAGTTCCAGGCTGGTGGCCGGGCCACTGGCGTTGATCGCCGCCGGCGGGGTGGTGGCAGGCCCGCTGCTGGAGAGCGGCCTGCCCGCCCCGCCCCAGCAGTGGGTGTTCATCGTGTTCACCCTGCCGCTGCCCGCGCTGGGCTGGCTGCTGGCCGTCAGGCGCCCCGAGCTGCGCTACGGCTGGTTGCTGCTGGCCGCCGCCCTGACGCTCGGGCTCGCCCTGCTCGGCGTCGGCCTGTCGGCCCGTGGCGACGGGCACCCGGTCCTCACCGCCCTCGGCTCGCTGAGCGCGGTGTTCTACGGCCTCACCTGGATCTTCGTGCCGCTGCTGTTCCCCGACGGGCGGCTGCCCTCACGCCGGTGGCGGGCCGTGGCGTGGATCTCGGGCGCCGCGATCGCCCTGCACACCGGGGGGAACCTGGCGTACGGCCACGACCCGTACCACCCGCGCGGCGGGCCGCTGTCGGCCACGCAGTGGGCCGGCGTGTTCGCCTCGTCGGCCGGGCAGCTCACCACGTGGATCATGGCGGTGATCGTGTTCTGCGGCCTGATCATCCGGTGGCGGCGCAGCGGGCAGGCTGAGCGCGGGCAGTACGCCTGGATGGTCGGCGGCATGGCGGCGACCGCGGCGGGTGCGGTGCTGCTGTCGCTGTTCCACTTCGGCGGGCCCCAGTACGGGGTCGTCGGGCTGGTCGGGCTCATGGCCGTGGTGGGATCGTTGCCGGCCGCGATCGCCGTGTCGGTGGTGCGGCACCGGCTGCTCGACGTCCGCGTCGGGCTCCGCGGCTCGCGCCTGCACCTGGTCTTCGACCTGCGTCCGACGGTGGACGAGGTGCTCTCCGACCTCGGCACGGCGCTGGAGGAGACGCCCGAGCCGGTGGAGCAGCTCGCGCGGCTGGCGGCGGCCGTGCGCACCGGGCTGGACCTGCGGTGGGCGGCGGTGACGCTGGCGGACGGCACGCGCGTGGTCTCCGGCGAGCAGGAGGGACGGGCGGTGCTGGAGCTGCCGGTACGCGGCGGGCGCATCGCGTGCGGGCCCCGCGACACCGGCCCGCTGACCCGCGTGGACAGGAGGCTCCTGGAGGCGCTGGCCGTGCCCGCCGGGCTGGCCATCCAGAGCGCCGGCCTGGTCACCAGGCTGGTCAACGCCCAGGAGGCCGAGCGCCGCCGCATCGAGCGCAACATCCACGACGGCGTGCAGCAGCAGCTCGTCGCCCTCATCGCCGGCCTGGAGCTGGCCAGGGCGACCGGCGCGGGCCCCGACATGCTCGCCGGCCTGCGCGAGCAGGCCCGCCAGACCCTCGCCGACCTGCGGGAGCTGGCCGCCGGCATCCACCCGTCCGCGCTCAGCCAGGGCGGCCTGGTGGAGGCCGTGGAGGAGCGCTGCTCGCGCCTGCCCGTGCGGACGACGGTGACCTCTCCCCCGTCGCTGCGGGCCAGGCGCTTCGCCGACGAGGTCGAGGGCGCGATGTACTTCACGGTGAGCGAGGCCGTGGCGAACGCGCTCAAGCACGCCGCCGCGGCCACCATAGAGGTACGTCTGGCGCAGGACGGCAACCGCCTGTGTGCCGGCGTGACCGACGACGGCAGGGGCTTCGACCCGCGTACGCAGGCGCGCAGGGGGCTGGCCACGCTCGCGGACCGGCTCGACGCGCTCGGCGGGAGCCTGACGGTCGACAGCGAGCCGGGAAAGGGGACACGGGTGAACGCGTGGGTGCCGGTCGATGGGTGAGCTGATCCGTACGGTGGTGGCCGACGACCACTACCTGGTGCGCGAGGGCACCCGGCAGTTGCTGGAGATGTCGGGCGAGGTGGCGGTCGTGGGCGCGGTGGGCGACGCCGACGAGCTGCTCGACGCCGTGCGCAGGCTCGGCCCGGACGTGGTGATCACCGACATCCGGATGCCCGGAGGGCAGTGGCGGCAGGGTTTCGAGGGCATCGACGCCGCCCACCGCATCCGCTCCGCGCATCCGGGGGTGGGGGTGGTGGTGCTGTCGCAGTTCTCGGACGCGCTGTTCGCGTTCGAGCTGTTCAAGCACGGCACCGAGGGGTACGCGTACCTGCTCAAGGACCGGGTCGGCGACCTCGACGAGCTGCTCGGGGCGATCAGGGCGGTCGCCTCCGGCGGCTCGGTCATCGACCCGAAGGTGGTCGAGGGCCTGCTGGCCAGGCGCGACGTGCGGGGCCAGCAGGAGGCCCTGACCGCCCGCGAGCGGGACGTGCTGCGCGAGATGGCCCACGGCCGGACGAACTCCGCCATCGCCCGCGCCCTGCACCTGTCGATCTCCTCGGTGGAGAAGCACGTGAACTCCATCTTCGCCAAGCTCGGCCTGGAGAACAGCGGCGACGTGCACCGGCGGGTGGCGGCGGTCCTGGCCTACCTGGGGCCTGAGCCGTCGTGAGTCAGCGGTAGGCCAGCCGGCGCAGCAGCAGCTCGGCCGGGCCCCGGTGGCCGGCGCGGCGCATGAGGTCGGCGAGCAGCAGCGAGAGCAGCCACGTGCCCGCCGCCACGAGCGTGGCACCGGCCAGGCCGAGGTCGTCCTGCAGGCCCAGCCCGTACGGGTGGAAGATCGCGACGAACGCGATCGACTGGAAGAGGTACAGGCTCATCGAGCGCCGGCCGAGCGCCTCGACCATGGTGGTGAGCCGGTTGCGGCGCCGCCCGGCGCGGATCGCGACGAGGGCGACCAGGCCCGCCATGCCGATGCCGCCCGCGTACGCGGTGAGGGGTTGGGCCACCGCGGCCGCCCACACCGCCGCCGGTGACGGCTCGGCCCACACGCCGGCCTGGATGAGGGCGGCGGGCAGGGAGCCGGCGACGGACAGGACGGTGGTGATCACGGTGGCGCGGACGAGGAAGGGGCGGTGCCGTTCGGGCTCCTCCAGGTAGCGGCGGCGCGCCGCCCACATGCCCAGCACGATGCCGGGGACGACCGCGAGACCGCCCACGACCAGGCCGAAGGGCCAGACGGAGAACCGCTCGACGAGCATGGCCAGGAAGCCCTGGCCGTCCGCGGCGACGCTGCCCTTGGTCAAGGTGGAGATGCCCTGCGACATCGGGAACCACATGCCGATCCCGACGAGGGCGGTGGCGGGGACGAACGTGAGGCCGGCGGTCCACAGCAGGGCCCGGTCCCCGCGCCGCAGCAGGCCGGTCAGCAGGACGGCGGCCAGGCCGTAGGTGGCGAGGATGTCGATGGGGACCAGCAGCGCCACGTGCGCGAGCCCGATGGCCACCAGCCACCACCCGCGGCGGCGCAGCAGCTTGCGGGCGCTCACCCAGTCGCCGCCCGAACGGTCGAGCTGCTGGTTGAGCAGTTGCACCAGCGCGTACCCGAACAGGAAGGCGAACATCGGCCGCGCGTGGTTGTTGACGAAGAGGAAGTGGAAGATGTCGATGACCGCGTTGAGCACCGCGGGGCCGCGATGGACGTCGGTCACGAACAGCGGCGCGTGCGCGAACGCGATGGCCAGCAGCATCGCGCCGCGTGCCAGGTCGGGGGCGAGTGCTCGCCCGGCGGTGGCGCGCGGCCGGGCCGGCGCCTCGATCGGCATCGTCATGTGTCGCCCTCCTGGTAATGGCATGTGTGTCAACCTCCCCCGTCGGCCCCCGACTGCCTGGTCGCCTCCACGGCCTTGCGCAGCGCGGTGGCGATGGGCTCGACGGGCACCGAGAGTTGTCCGATCCGGTTCCGGTACCGGCGCGCCTCGCCCCGGCCCAGAACCCCCTTCATGTCGGCCGCGACGGCCAGCGCCGCCAGGACGCGGACGTCCCGCTCCATCCGCCCGACCGGCTGGCCCCCGCGGATGGCCCGCCCGACGCGCTCGGCGAGCCTGCGTGACAGGTACGCCTTGCGCGGGACGATCCGCTCCACCGGGATGAACAGCACCCGGTGCCGCTCCACCCGGATCAGCCGGTCGGCGGCGAGCTCGTCGCGCACCACGCGGACCGCCTTCGCGCAGTCCTTACGGATCCAGCGCCGCCACGTACGCGGCGGCGAGCCGGAGATCTGCTCCCAGACGACCGCACGCAGCGAGCCCGCGCCCGCGCCCGCGGGCTTCGCCAGGGCCCGCGCCTTGCCCGACTCGTCGGTCAGGCTCCCCTCCAGCAGCAGCTCGGCCATGGCGGCGGCGCGCAGCAGGTAACCCAGCTCGCTCCGGTTCGCCAGCCGCTCCTTGCGCAGGTCGAAGGCCAGCAGGAAGGCCGAGTGCGTCAGCGTCTCACCCTGCTTCACCGGCGTCTCCATCCGCTTGCTCCTCTTCTTCTCCGTCCGGGTCCTTGCGCGGCCGGCCGCGCGGGCGCATCCGCCCCACCCCCTCGGGCAGCCGCCCCGCCTCTGTCAGCGCCCTGCGCAGCAGGAACTCGATCTGGGAGTTCGTGCTGCGCAGCTCGTCGGACGCCCATCTGGCCAGCGCGTCGTGGACCACCGGGTCGAGCCGCAGCAGAAGCTTCTTCCGCTCGGCCATCACTGGTAGAGCGTGCCCGTGTTGACCACGGGCTGAGTGTCGCGATCACCCACCAGCACCACGAGCAGGTTGCTGACCATGGCCGCCTTGCGCTCCTCGTCCAGCTCCACCACGTCGTGCTCGGCGAGCCTGGCCAGCGCCATCTCCACCATGCCGACGGCGCCCTCGACGATCCGCTGCCGGGCCGCCACGACCGCGCCGGCCTGCTGGCGGCGGAGCATCGCGTGGGCGATCTCCGGCGCGTACGCCAGGTGGATGATGCGCGACTCGATGACCTTCACCCCGGCCGAGGCGACCCTGGCCGCGATCTCGGTGGAGAGCTGGTCGTTGATCTCGTCGGCGTTGTCGCGCAGCGACAGCCTCGGCTCGCCGTGGGCGTCGTACGGGTAGCTGCCGGCGATGTGCCGCACCGCCGTCTCGGCCTGGATGGCCACGAACTCCACGAAGTCGTCCACCTCGAACACCGCCTGCGCGGTGTCCTCCACCTGCCAGACCACCACGGTCGCGATCTGGATGGGGTTGCCGTCCGCGTCGTTGACCTTGGTGACGTCCGTCTCGTGGTTGCGGATCCTCGTGGAGACCCGGCGGCGCACGGTGATCGGGTTGACCCACTGGAAGCCGGGGGTGCGCAGGGTGCCGACGTACCGGCCGAGGAGCTGCACCACCCTGGCCTCGCCCGGGGCCACCGCGGTGAGCCCGAACAGCATGACGAACCCGATCACGATCGCCAGGGCGCCCACGACGAGCGCCGTGAGCCCGGCCGCCGCCGACCCCGAGACCAGCAGGGCGATGCCCAGGACGAGCAGCGCGATGCCGGCCAGCATGAGCACCGTGGCCACGCTCGCCATCACGAACCCGTTGGCGGCCCTGACCTGGCGTTCGTAGGTGTGGGGCGCGGGCATGTCGATCACGCCGCCTTCGGGCGCGCCCCCACTCGATGTCTCCACCATCGCCTTCCCTCCCGCTGAGTGTGACTTCATCTTGCTAGCAAAGTGATATCACTTTTCCGGCGGCGAGGGAAGGGGCGGTAGGGCTGGCCCTACCGGGCATCAGGGTGGCGGCGGCAGTGCCGCGCCTCCGCCCGCCCCCTAGGGTTTCTGCCATGAGGAGAACGGCGTTGATCGCGGGCCTGCTCGGGCTCGCCACGGTGCTGACCGGCTGCGGCGTCGGCGAGCACAGCGAGGACACCGTGTCGTACGACGTCACGGACAAGGTGGCGGCCCTGCACGTCGAGACCGACTCCGGCACCATCGAGGTCGTCGAGTCGGACCGCGGCGGCATCCACGTGAGCGAGCGGCTGGTCTGGCGCAAGGAGAAGCCCAAGAGCACGCACGAGGTACGGGGCGACACGCTGGAGCTGGCGTTCACCTGCCCCACCAGCTGGGGGTTCGGCGCCGTGGGGGTGTCCTGCGACGTGAGCTACCGGGTCGAGGTGCCCAAGGGGCTGCGCGTCAAGGTGGGCAGCGACTCGGGGGACCTCACGCTGAAGGACCTGTCGGGCGAGCTGGAGGCCAGGAGCGACTCGGGCGCGATCGAGGCCGGCGGGCTGACGGGCAGGCAGGTCGTCGCGCGGACGGACTCGGGCGACATGACGCTGACCTTCACCGGCCAGCCCGACAAGGTCACGACCTCCACCGACTCGGGGCGGACCGAGATCCACGTCCCGAAGGGGCCGTACGACATCGTGGCGAAGACCGACTCGGGCGCGAAGGAGATCACCGCCGACAGCGACCCTTCGGCCACGCGCTCCATCCAGGTGACCAGCGACTCGGGCGACCTGGCGGTCTCGACGCCCTGACGGCGGATCAGCCGTGGGAGTAGACCACGATCGACACCGCGATGTACTGCACCAGGTAGGCGGCGATCGTGAACGCGTGGAAGACCTCGTGGAAACCGAACCAGCGGGGTGACGGGTCGGGGCGGCGCAGGCCGTACACGACGGCGCCGGCCGAGTAGAACACGCCGCCCACCGCCACCAGCACGACGGCCGTCACCCCCGCGCCCTCGATCAGCTGCGGCATCACGAAGATCGCGGCCCAGCCCAGTGCCAGGTAGAGGACCGTGTAGAGCCAGCGCGGGGCCTTCATCCACAACACCCGGAACAGCACCCCGGCCAGCGCCCCGCCCCAGATCACGGACAGCACCGCCACCCGGGGCACACCGTCCAGCGCCAGCAGGGCGAACGGGGTGTAGGTGCCCGCGATGATCAGATAGATGTTCGCATGGTCGATCCTGCGCAGGAACTCCGCCAGCCGCGGGCCCAGCGTGCTGCGGTGATAGGTGGCGGAGATGCCGAACAACAAGGCCGACGTGATGGCGTAGATCGACGAGGCCAGACGAGCCTGCAAGGTGGGGCCGAGCGCGACGAGCACGAAGCCGGCGATCAGGGTCACAGGCAGCGCTCCGGCGTGCAACCAGCCTCGCAGCCGGGGCTTGACGGTGATGGTCGTCATGAAACCTACGGTACCGTAGGTTAGAGCCCTTTGAAGAAACGGGCGGCAATGGGGACAGCGGCGGACCTACCGGACCCGCCGTGCCGTACGAAGACGCAGAAGGCCAGGTCATCGCGGTAACCGATGAACCAGGCGTGCGACGTCTCACCCTCCACCTCGGCCGTCCCCGTCTTGCCCGCGACGCCCTCGGGAAGCCCCGCGCCGCTGGCCGTTCCGTAGGCGACGACGGCCGTCATCATGTCCCTGAGCGCGGCCACGACGCCCTCGTCCATCCGGACGTCCCCGTGCGGGGTGCCGTCGATGCGGCGTACCTGCTCCGCCGACAGCAGCCGCGGCGAGCGCCAGGTGCCGCTCTGGACGGCGGCGGCGAGCGCGGCCATGCAGAGCGGGGTGGCGACGACCTCGCCCTGACCGATGGCGTCGGCGGCGAGCATGTCGAGATCATCCGTCCTGGGCACGGTGCCGCAGGTGCCGCTGATCCCGGTCGCGATCGGCCGGCCGAACCCCCACTCGTCCGCCGTCCTGCTCAGCTCCTCCCCCGTCAGCCGGGTGGTCGCCTGCTCGACGAAGGTGGTGTTGCAGGAGTGGGCGAAGGCGTCGGTGAACGTGACGACGCCGCGGTCCACCTCGCCGTCGTTGCTCATGGCCCCGTGGAACGGGATCTGGTACGTGCCGGGGCAGCCGACCTGGGCCGCCGGGTCGAGCCCGCCCTTGAGCAGCGCCGCCGCGGTGATCGTCTTGAAGGTGGAGCCGGGCGGGAACACGTCGCGCACGGCGCTGTAGTTGTCCCCCAGGCGGTCGGCCAGCGCGAGGATCTCGCCGGTGCTCGGCCGGATGACGATGATCGTGGAGTCCTCCACGCCGTCCAGCGCCCGCGCCGCCGCCGCCTGGACGGCCCGCGAGAGCGTGGTGCGCTCGACGTTCGCCTTGGGCTCGCGGCGCAGCAGCGTCCTGTCCGGCCGGCCGGGCATCCTCGACACCAGCGCCCAGCCGTAGTTGACCTCCTCGAACTCGGGTTTGAGCGGGTTCAGGTACGCCTCGGCGTAGCTGTCGTTCGGGATCTTGTCGCCCTCGCTGGTGACCAGCTCCGCCGCCGACGTCTCCACCTCCTCCAGCGCGAGCGTGCCACCGTCCTTGAGCAGCGGGTGCAACGTCTCAGGAGCCCATAACACCTTCCACGAACGCTCCCGCACGGCCAGCCGCAGCGTGCCGTCGAACGGCCAGTCCCCCAGTTCGGTGAGCCTGCGCACCCCCGAGAACGGCACCTCGGCCGCCTCCTCGCCCGTGCTGCGCACCTGGCCGGGGGTGAGCTGGAGGGACTCGACGTGCAGCTCGTCGCTCAGCTTCCGGTGCCGTACGGAGAAGTCGGACGGAGCCTGGTACACCAGCCGCTCCATCGCCGTCACGTTCCCCCGGCGCCAGGCGTCGAAGTACGCCTCGGCCGTCTGGGCGGCGCTGCCCTTGACCCGGTTCGACGCCACGATGGCGAAAGCGCCCGCTCCGACTACCGCGACAAGCGCGATAACGAGCACAATCAGCCTTCGCCGTGCCATACGGTACTCCCAGGGAGGGGATCAGACGTGGCTCGTGGACAGCGTGAACCGATGCCTGGCCTGTACCCGGTGACGTTCGGCGAGGTCGAGCTGCTCCGGGATCTGGACAGGCAGGACGGCTGGGTGCTGTCCAAGGATGGCGTACCTCAGTCGTACGTAGATCTACAAGACCCGACATTTCTGGAATTCGAGTATGTACGACTCATGGCGGATGTGATCGACCTTTTGTCAGATGGGCCGCTGAGCTGCGTACACGTGGGCGGCGGCGCCTGCACGATCCCCCGCTACGTCTCCGCCACCCGCGCGGGCTCCAGGCACATCGTCATCGAGCCCGACGCCCTGCTGGTCAACCTGGTGCGCGAGCAGCTCGACCTGCGCTCGGTGCCCCGCCTGAAGGTCATCGTCGCAGGCGGCAGGGAGGGCACGGCCAAGATCTGGGACGAGACGGCCGACCTGGTGGTGCTCGACGCGTTCACGGGCGCGACGATGCCGGTGGAGCTGGCGACGGCCGAGTACATGGGCGACATCGCCAGGATCCTCCGCCCCGGCGGCACCCTCCTGATCAACATGGCCGACGGCAAGGGCCTGGCCTTCGCCAGGCGGCTGCTGGCCACGGTGACGGGCACGTTCGGGCACGTGGCCCTGATGGCCGAGCCCGGCATCATGCGGGGCCGCCGCTTCGGCAACCTCATCGTGGCCGCGTCGAGGACAGAGCTCCCCGTGGAGCTGCTGACCAGAAGGGCGGCGGGCGGCCTCACGCAGGCACGGTGCGTGCACGGGGAGGCGCTGACCAACTTCATCGCCGGAGCCGCGCCCATCAGGGACGGCGACGCGGTCATCGCGCCCGTCCCGCCCCCCGCCGTCTTCGGCTGAGCATCACGGCCGCGCTCGAACCGCATCCCGCAGCACCGGAATAGTTGAATTCTAAACTTGGTTGAGCCGGGCAGACTCGCTGGAAGGAGCGCGACATGCCCGCCGTGACCGTAGAGAACCCGCTGACCCTCCCCCGCCTGCCCGAGCCGCAGGCCGGGACGCCGGGGCGCAAGGTGCTCGCCGTCGAGACCGCACCCAGCGGGTTCGAGGGCGAAGGCTTCCCCGTACGCAGGGCGCTGGCGGCGATCAAGCCGGAGTACCTGGACCCGTTCGTGATGATGGATCAGATGGGCGAGGTCGACTACGCGGCGGGCGAGCCCAAGGGCACGCCGTGGCACCCGCACCGGGGCTTCGAGACCGTCACGTACATGATCGACGGCGTGATGGAGCACCTCGACTCCAACGGCGGCGGCGGCACCATCACCAACGGCGACACGCAGTGGATGACCGCCGGAGCCGGGATCCTGCACAAGGAGGCGCCGCCGGAGTGGCTCGTGCAGCAGGGCGGGCTGTTCCACGGGATCCAGCTCTGGGTGAACCTGCCGGGCGCCAAGAAGATGATCGCGCCCCAGTACCAGGACATCGGCGGCTCCAGCGTCGTGCTGCTGAGCAGCCACGACGGCGGGGCGCTGGTGCGGCTCATCGCCGGGGACCTGGCCGGGCACGTGGGGCCGGGCAGCACGCAGACACCGATCACGCTGCTGCACGCCACCGTCTCGCCGGGGGCGCGGCTGGTCATGCCGTGGCGCAAGGACTTCAACGCCCTGGCGTACGTGCTGTCCGGGCGCGGCACCGCGGGCGCGGAGCGGCGGCCGCTGAGCGGCGGGCAGCTCGCCGTGTTCGAGGGGTTCGGGAACCGGCCCGGGCTGGCGACGCAGGCCGAAAGCATCACGATCTCGGCGGCCAGGGAGCCGCTGGAGGTGATCGTGCTCGGCGGGCAGCCCATCGGGGAGCCCGTGGCGCACTACGGGCCGTTCGTCATGAACACCAAGGCCGAGCTGGTGCAGGCGTTCGAGGACTTCAAGGCGGGACGGCTCGGGAGCATCCCCGCTCAGCACGCCTGACCGCACCTCTGGGCGCGGGCTCAGCTCGGGGGCGACGGACCTGCTGTTGCGGCTCAGCTCGGCCGGGGACGGCGGGGCGGGCGCCGGCGCCCCGGCGACCGCCCCGTGGCAGGCGGCCGCGGTCGCGCCTGCGGCGCCATCGCCTGATCAAGCCCCTACTTGAGGGTCAGGCAGGCGACCCTGGAGCCGGCCTGACCGACCTCGGGGCCCGAAGTGGTGGTCGGCTTGGAGTGGATGACGAGGGAGCCGGGCAGCTTGGCACGTTCCAGCACCCAGTCGTTGCGGGCGCTGGAACGGCCCGCGCCCTCGTCGTCGGTGGTGAAGTCGAGCCAGACCTCGCTGGCCGCGTCGATCTGGCCGGGGTGGTGCTGGTAGTGCGGGCCGGAGTCGTCCGGCCGCTTGCCGCACGGCTTGGTGTGCAGGTGGGCGCCGTAGCGGCGGTCGGGCAGCAGGCCCTCGACGACGAGCGAGGTGCGGGTCTGGCCGCCGCCGGACTCGACGGTGACGCTGGCCTGGGCGCCCTCGGGGGCGAGCTTGCGGTCGTAGGCGATGGCGCCGGTGCCGTCGGTGCCGAACTCGCCGGCGGCGTTGAGGTTGACCGTCTCGTCCGGCGCGGTCTTGGCGTTCTGGACCGGGGCCGGCGGCCCCGCGCACGCCCCGGCCAGCGCGGTCGTCGCGGTCATGAGGGCGAGCAGGAATGCGGGCACGCGCATGGGACCTCCCACGGGTCGAGCCCCTCCGGTGACGAGGGCTCCGAGAGAGCACCACTCTAACGAGTGATCGGCCCGCTACGTACCGTCATCCGGCTTCGGCGCCATGTTTTGCCGCGATGTCATCGATCGCGGCGGCCAGCGTGAAGTCGAGGTCGGTCAGGCCGCCCTGGTCATGGGTGGTGAGCGTCAGGTGCAGGTCACGCCACCGGATGTCGATGTCGGGATGGTGGTTGAGCTCCTCCGCCCTGACCGCGATCTCGTCGACGATGCGGATGGCCGTGGGGAAGTCGGGCGCGGTGACCGTGCGCTTGATCTCCTCGCCCTCGCGCCGCCATCGGGGCAGGTCGTTGAGCTTGCTCTCGACGTCCATGCCTCCCACGTTACTTCAGGGCTCCCGAGCTGAGCCCGGACTGGATCTGCCGCTGGAAGACGATGTACACGATCATGACCGGAAGGATGGTGATGGACAGGGCGGCGAACAGGCCCGGCCAGTCCGCCTCGTAGCCGGCCAGCGTGGAGATGCGGGCGATGCCCTGGGTGAGCACCCACTTGTCGGGCGCGCCCGCGAGCAGGACGAGGGGCAGCAGGTACTGGTTCCACTGGCCGAGGACGTTGAAGATGGTGATGCTGATCAGGCCAGGTCTGGCCATCGGCACCATGATCTGGAAGAACGTGCGGGTGTGGGAGGCCCCGTCGATCAGCGCGGCCTCGGCGACCGCCTCCGGCAGCGTGCGGAAGAACGCCGCCAGGAAGAACACCGTGAACGGCAGCGAGTAGGCGATGTAGACCAGCACGAGCCCGACGTGGCTGTTGAGCAGCCCCACCTGCTTGACCACGAAGAACAGCGGCCCGAGCGCCAGGAAGACCGGGAAGGCCAGCCCGGCCACGAAGTAGTAGTAGATCAGCCTGCTGCCGGCGAACCGGTAGCGCGCCAGCACGTACGCCGCCATCGACCCGAACACCATCGTGCCCGCCGTGCCGAGGACGACCACGACGACGGTGTTCAGCATGTACTGCCCGATGTGCGCCTTGTCCCAGGCCCTGCCCCACGCGTCCAGCCGCAGCGCGCCGGGCAGTTGCAGCGGGTCGCCGAAGATCTCGGTGTTGCTCTTGAACGAGGCCAGGAACGTCCACAGCAGCGGCGCGATGATCAGCAGGGCCCAGACGGCCAGCGCCACGTGGGAGAGCCCGCCGAGCAGGCCGGGGCCCTTTTCCTTACGCGAGGCCATCTCTACAGCTCAACCCTCTCACGCCTGGTCGTCCGCAAGGTCAGCACCGCGAACGTCACGGTGAGGAAGAACAGCGCCACACCCATCGCGGACGCGTACCCGACCTTCTGGTAGGAGAAGGCGGTGTTGTAGATCGTGATCGGCAGGATGGTCGTGGCCCCGTCGGGCTCGCCCTTGTCGCCCGCCAGCACCTGGATGAGCGCGAACCCGTCGAAGGCCGCGATGCCCAGATAGATCCAGCCGACCTGCACGGTGTCGCGCAGCAGCGGCAGCGTGATCGAGAAGAACAGCCGGACGCGGCCCGCCCCGTCCAGCGCGGCCGCCTCGAAGTAGTCCTTGGGGATGGCGGCCATGCCCGCCGAGAACAGCACCACGTAGAAGCCGACCGCCTGCCAGACCATCACCGCGATGATCGACCACAGGGCCAGGTCCGGCTCGATGAGCCAGCCGACGGGCTCGATGCCGAGCCGGGCCAGCACGCCGTTGATGACGCCGTCCGCGTCGGGCCGGTACACGGCCTGGAACAGCACGCCGACCACGGCCACGGCCAGGACCTGGGGGAAGAAGAACACCACGCGGTAGAACCCCGACCCCCGGACGCCCTTCATGCCGGAGCCGCGCGTGCCGCCGCCGAGATTGAGCAGGAAGGCGAACAGCAGCGCGATGACGATGGTCGCGAGCGGCAGCACCAGCAGCAGGATCCCGTGATTGCGCAGGGCCCGCCAGAAGACCTCGTCGTCGAACAACCGGCCGAAGTTGTCCAGCCCCACGTAGCGGACGATCGAGCTGTATCCGTTCCAGCTCGTCAGCGAGAGCTGGAACGCCTGCACGTAGGGGCTGATGACGAAGACCGTGTAGAGCGCGAGGGGGACGGCGAGGAACCCGGCGACGAAACCGTACGTGCGCAACCGCTCCATCTGTCACTGGCTCCGCGTCTGCTTGGTGACCGACTCGTCCTTCTTGACGGCGTCGGCCTTCTTCTGCAGGTTGGCGCAGAACTCCTCGGGGGTGATCCGGCCGGCCATGACCACGTTGATCTGCTCGGTGCCGTAGTCGAAGAGCTCCTTGTACCAGCCCTCGAAGCGGGCCTCGGTGATGATGTTCTGCCCGGCCCTGTCCTGGGCGCGGGCGGCGCTCAGGAGGCCGGCGGGCAGGTCGACGCCCTCGGCGGCGCCGTTCACGACGGTGACGTTCTTGGTCTTCTCCGTGAAGCTGCGCGCGCCCTCCTTGGAGAGCATGATGCGCAGGTACTCCAGGCCGCCCTGCGGGTTCTTGCCCTTGGCGGCGACCACGAAGTTCTCCCCGACGCCGACCTGGATGGCGCCGTACGGCATCCTGTCGGAGCCGGTGACCTCGGGGATGGGGGCGATGGCGTACTCGAAGTCCTGCGGCTTGTCCTTGGCCATCTCGTTCTCGATCCAGGAGCCGACCGGGTAGAACAGCACCTTGTTCTGGAGCTGCTTGATCTGGGTCTGCGTGTGGTCGAGGCCGAAGTACGCCTTGTCGCCGTATCTCGCCTGGATGTCCGCCCAGACGGTGACCGCCCGCCTCATCGGCTCGGCGTTCCAGGCGTTGTCGACGAGGTTGTCGAGGTCGAGGATGACCTGGTTCCCGCCGATCTTCGCGGCGGTGTAGAGGACGTTCCAGAGCTGGTAGTACGGGCCCTTCTGTCCCGGGTACGCGAACAGCAGGATGCCCTCCCGCTTGGCCGTCTCACCGAGCGCGGTGAACTCCTCCCAGGTCGTCGGCACCGTCCAGCCCTTGTCCGCGAAGAGCGCGGCATTGTACCAGAGCGCGCGGTGCGACACGGTGTAGTTCAGCACCAGGTCCTTGCCGGTCACGTTGGCGTTGACGAGCACGGCGGGGGTGATCGTGTCGCGCACCTTCTTGGCGGGGTCGTCGATCGAGGGGGCGTCGAACAGCGGGGTCAGGTCGGCCAGGTGCCCCTCGGCGGCCAGCGCGGCCAGGTCCATCGACTTGGGACCGGAGTTGTTGATCACGTCAGGGGGGTCGCCGGCGACCAGGCGCGGGCGGAGCTGGGTGCCGATCTCCTGGGTGGCCGTGTGGGTGATCGTGACGCCGGGGAACGCCTTCCTGTAGAGCTCCTCGTGCACGTCCTTGGCGTAGGAGTCGCCGTACGCGCCGCTGAAGATGGCCACCTCCAGCGGCTTCCCGGCGTCCACGCCGAACGGGTTCCCAGGGTTCGCGGAGGCCGGGAGCGAGGTGGCGGGGGCGGCGGAGGGCTCGCCGCCGCCGGCGGTGGCGCAGGCAGTGACCAGGCCCGCGCCTGGGCCGGCGACGAACGCGGTCATGCCGATCCGGCGGATGAGCTGGCGCCTGGTGATCTCGCCCGGGTGGGTCATGGCGACTCCTGAATTAGGAAAGTTTCCTAAACGATTCCCCGCAACGTACGAACGCGCTCCGACGGCCGTCAAGGGGGTGCGATCGAGACGTGACCTTGCCGTGACGCTTGCTTAGAACGACTTTCTAGAAGCAGAGTGGGTCGCATGATCGAGGAGTACGCCGACCGGGTGTGGCAGGGCGAGGCGGACGACAGCATCGTCGACGCGGGCATGACGGGGAAGGGCGTCCTGACCGTCACCGAGGGGGTGGGCTGGTGGCCGGGGTTCGGGAACGTCATCGCCTTCGAGACCGGGGGCGAGCTGGTGCTGTTCGACACCAGCAGCCCGTTCTCGGCGGCACGGCTGCACGAGGACGTGCGCAGGTGGACGCGGGCGCCGCTGACCACCGCCTTCTACTCGCACGGGCACATCGACCACGTCTTCGGAACTGCGCCGTTCGAGGAAGAGGGCCATCGGGCCACCGTTTACGCGCACAAAGCCGTAACTGACCGCTTCGAGCGATATTTGCTGACCAATGGCTACAATTCGGTGATCAATCAGCGGCAGTTCCAGGCCCCGAATCTGCGCTGGCCCGACTCCTACCGCCATCCCGACGTGACCTACACCGACACGCTGTCCGTGCGGCGCGGCGGCCTGACGTTCGACCTGACGCACGCCAAGGGCGAGACCGACGACGCGACCATCGGCTACGTGCCCGAGCACCGGCTGCTGCTGCCCGGCGACCTGTTCATCTGGGTGACGCCCAACTGCGGCAACCCGCAGAAGGTGCAGCGCTATCCCCGGGAATGGGTGCACGCGTTGCGGCTGATGGCGGCCATGGACGCCGAGGTCATGCTGCCCAGCCACGGCGCTCCGGTCCTCGGCCGCGACCGCATCAGGCAGGCGCTGCTGGAGACGGCGCAATGGCTGGACTCGCTCGTCACGCAGACCCTGGAACTGCTCAACGCCGGGGCCCGGCTCGACGAGATCGTGCATTCCGTACGGCCACCTGATCACCTTTCCGGCCGGCCCTATCTGCGCGCCCGTTACGACGAGCCGGAATTCGTCGTACGCAATCTGTGGCGCCTCTACGGCGGCTGGTACGACGGAAATCCGGCCCATCTCAAACCCGCTCCCGAGGCCGTTCTGGCGAAAACCGTGGCGGAACTCGCGGGCGGCCCTGCCGCGCTCGCGGACGCCGCGCTGCGCGCCCTTTCCGAGGGGGACGAGCGGCTCGCGGGACATCTCGCGGAGATGGCCGCCCTGGCGGCTCCGGACGACGCGGGCGTGCACCGCGTACGCGCGGAGGTCTTCTCCGCCAGGGCGGCGGGCGAGCTCTCGCTCATGGCCAAGGGCGTCTTCACCTGGGCGGCGGAGGAGTCGAAACGGCGCTCCTAGCCCTTCCACCAGGCGGACGGTCGCGGCCCGTCGATCTTGGGGAGTGAGTCCTTCGGCACGCCGGCGGGGGCGGCGACGTGGACCGCGACGGCGTCGGACGCGATCCGCATCGCGCTGTCGACCAGCCAGTCGTCCTTGACGTGCGCGGCGTCGACGTCGTAGCCGCTGCCGCTGCCGTCCGGATTGAGCCACATCACCACGTAGGAGATCCTCTTGATCCCGGCCCGCTCGTAGGTGTCCCTGACCTGCGCGACCGGCTTGCCACGAGGCTTGTAACCCTCGACCACTCCCCCGTCGGCGTAGAAGTCGGCCTGCACCGGCGTCGCCCAGAGCTCTCCGGGTGCGGCGGGCCGGCCGATCCCGAAGACGACCTTCCCGGTGAGGCCGACGGGCATGGAGACCCTGCCGCACCAGGCCGAGCGGCAGCCCTCCTGCTCCGTGTGGATGGTGATGCCCGTGCCCGGCGGGAAGTCGCCCTCGGTGCGCGGACCGACCAGCTTGCCCACGTCCTGCGGGGCGACAGGGGCCCTGCGCACCTCCGCGTCCAGCCCGACGGCGCGGAACGCCTCGGTGAACTTCGCGGCGTCGGCCTCCGGGTCGTTGATCTCGACCTCGATGAAGTCGTCACCGGTCCTGAGCGAGACGGCGGCGTTGGCGTACTCGGTGGCGGGCCCGCCGAGCGGCGTCCAGATCACGAGCGCGGCGGCCAGCCCGGCCGCCACCACCCCGAGCCCGGCGCCGCGCCGCACCGTGACCCGCCGGCGCCTGGCGGGCTCGCGCCCGGTCGCCATGATCGACTCCATCAGCGCCCGCGCCCCAGCGCCTGACGCCTGCCCCACGGGCTCCCCGGCCAGGTCCTCGTCCCGTACGCGGGCGAGATCGGCGATGTTCACAGCTTGCTCCCTTCGAACGCGACGGCGCGCGAGTGGTGGATGCCCGCCTCGGTCAGCCTCCGGGCGAACCGCCTGCGGGCGCGATAGAGCCTGACCCGTACGACGTTCGCCGAGGTGCCGAGCACCTTGGCGATCTCGCCGGGGCTCAGTCGCTCCCAGGCGACCAGCGCGAGCAACTCCCTGTCCCCCTCGGGCAAGGCCCTGAACACCTGCCCGAGCCGGGAGAGCTCCTCGCCGGGCAGCTCGGTGGCGAGCGGCGAGGCGGCGAGCGGCGAGGCGGCGAGCTGGGCGCGCAGGGCGGCGGTGCGCTGCTCGTGGCGGCGCTCGCCGCGCCGGTGGTTGGCCAGCACCTTCCTGGCCACGCCGAAGAGCCACAGCCTGGCCTCGTCCCCTCGGGGGACCGCCTCGATGCGCCGCCAGGCGACCATGAACGTCTCGGCCACGACGTCCGCCGCGTCGTCCGGGTCCGGACAGCGGCGCAACGCGTACCCGAGCAGGGGGCGGTACGAGGACTCGTAGAGCTCCTCGAAGCGCCTCTCGGGATCTGCTCCCACTTAGGCTCCTCAGTCGGGGGCGTTCAACACTCACCCCATGTCCGGGATATCTGGAGCATTACGCGTTGGAAGGAGATTTTGTGCGATGAGCGTTGATCGCGTTATTGGGGTGGGGGTGGTGCTCATCGCGCCTGATGGACGGGTTCTGCTGGGTGAGCGGGTCAAGGCCGGGGAGCCGCCGTCGTGGTGCCTGCCCGGCGGGGCCGTGGAGCCTGGAGAGAGCTTCGAGGAGGCGGCCGTGCGGGAGCTCGGGGAGGAGACCGGCATCCACGACGCGGGAACGCCCCGGGTGACCGCCGTGGTGCTGGACCATCCGGAGGGCGGGGTGCGGGTGACGGCCGGGGTGAGCATGGCGGCGGGGGCCGGGGCGCCGGTGGTGACCGAGCCGCACGTCTTCCGGTCGTGGCGGTGGTTCCCGCTGGACGGGCTCCCGGAGCCGCTGTTCGAGGCCAGTGCCCGGCTGCTCGGCACGGTGGGAGCCGGGGGCCGCTATCGGGTCGCCCACGACTAGCCGGACTCGAGGTCGAGGACGGCCGCGAGACCGTCGCCGCCGCCCGGCGCCGCCCCCTCGTCCACGGAGGGGCGCGCCGGGCGGGGGCGGCGCGGGTCAGCCGAAGTGGGCCCGGGTCTCGGCGAAGGCCTGGTCGGTGCCTTCCAGGGCGGCTGCCACGTCGGCCTCGGTGTGGGCCGCCGACATGAACCAGTTGTGCCAGGGGTGGATGTAGACCCCGTGGCGCAGGCAGGCGTCGCTCCAGTGCATGGCCACCGACAGGTCCGCGTCGCCGTCGAAGCTGAGCCACGGGATCGTCACCGGGCCCGTCTGGTTCACCACGAAGCCATGGGCCTTGGCCTGGGCGTACAGGCCCTCGCGCAGCTGCGAGCCCGCCCGTTCCATGGCGCCGATGCCGTCCTCGTCCCTGAGGGTCTCGATGGTGGCCTTGGCCGCGGCCATGGCGACCGCGGAGAACCAGAACGAGCCGGTCGAGTACAGCGTCTGGGCGGGGCCCCGGAGGGCGTCGGTGCCGGTGACGGCGGCGATCGGGTAGCCGTTGGCCATGGCCTTGGACCAGGCCGTCAGGTCGGGGCGCACGCCGTACGGCTCCCAGGAGCCGCGCAGGTCGACGCGGAAGCCGGCCCGCACGTCGTCGATCACCAGCGCCGCCCCGAGGCGGTCGGCCAGCGCGCGGGCGCCGCGTGCGAAGGCGGGCTCCACCAGCTCCTGGTCCTCGAACGAGTCGTGCTTGAACGGGGTGACGATGATCGCGGCCACGTCGCCCTCCACGGTCGCCGCCGCGGACTCCAGGGACTCCAGGGAGTTGTAGGTGAACTCCACCAGGTCGGCCCGCTCGTTCGGCGTCGTCCCCGCCGGGGACGGCGTGCACCACGGGTCCGCCCCGTGGTACGCCCCGTGCGCCATCAGCACCTTCGTGCGGCCCGTGGCGGCCCTGGCGACCATGAGGGCCTGTGTGGTGGCGTCCGTGCCGTTCTTGGAGAACATCGCCCAGTCGGCGCTCGGCACGGTGTCCACCAGCAGCTCGGCCAGCTCCACCATGATCGCGCCGGGGCCGTTGAGGCAGTCGCCGAGCGCGGCCTGGCGGGCGGCGGCCTCCTCGACGCGCGGGTGCCGGTGGCCGAGCACGACCGGGCCCCAGCTGCACATGAAGTCGATGTAGGAGCGGCCGTTGACGTCCCACTGCCGGCAGCCCTCGCCGCGCTCGAAGAACTGGGGGTAGCCGGGGGCGAAGATGGCGGCGTTGAGGTGGCCGTACATGCCGCCGGGGACGACTTTCGCGGCGCGCTGGCGGAGGTCGGCGTCTGTGGTCATGAAGCTGGGTCCTAAGTGAGGAGGTCGAGGGTGGAGGGCAGGTCGGTGAGGCCGGCGTCGGAGCCGAGGCCGGTGGCGACGCGGGCGGCGGCGGCCGTGCCCCAGCGGGCGGCCGTCAGCACGTCCTGGTCGTGCAGGAGGCCGGTGAGGAAGCCCGCGCAGTACGCGTCGCCGCAGCCCGTGGTGTCGGAGACGTCCGTCTTGAGCGCCGGCACGTGCCGCGCGTCGGCCTCGGTGACCACCAGGCTGCCCGCGGCGCCGAGTGTGACCAGCACGCCGCGCGGGCCGTCGGCCAGGAGGGTGCGGGCGGCGGTCTCGACGTCCGCGGCGCCGGTCATGAGCAGGGCCTGGGACTCGTTCGGCAGGACGTAGTCCACGTGCGGGAGGAACGCGCGGGCCATGCCCAGCAGGTCGGGCATCTCCGACAGGAGGTCCATCGTGATGACGGCGCCGGACGACCGGGCCTCGTCCAGGAGGGCGAAGAAGGCCGGGTCGCCGAGGCCGAACGTGACGTCCATCCCGCCCAGGTGGATGGCGCGGGCCGAGCGGAGCAGGCCCGGGTCGAGGTCGGCGGGCGTCACGCCGAGGTTCGCGCCGGGCACGTGGAAGCTGGGGCGGCCGCCGTCGGGCCGGATGGGCAGGATCGAGGCCGCCGTCTGCTCGCCCGCCCTGCGTACCAGGCGGGAGGTGTCCACGCCGCGCTTGGCCAGGATCATCAGCAGGAAGTCGCCGAGCTCGTCGTCGCCGATCGCGCCCATGGTGACCACCTCGTTGCCCAGCTTGACCAGGTCGACCGCGGTCCCCGCGGCGGCGCCGGCCGCGGTGAGGCGGATCTGGTCGACCAGCACCGTGTCCTGGCCCTGGGGGATGTGGTCGACGGGTCTGGCGAGGATGTCGACGATGTGGACGCCGACTGTGACGACGGTCATGGTCTTAAATAGACAGACGTCCGAATAAAACGTCAAGAGGTGTCCCTATGCCGAAGATCGTTGATCACGATGAGCGCAGGCGTGAGGTGCTGTCGGCGGCCAGCCGGGTGATCGTCAGGGACGGCATCGACGCCGCCACCACCCGGGCCATCGCCAAGGAGGCCGGCTACTCGAACGGCGTGCTCGCGCACTACTTCGCCGACAAGGACGAGATCCTGCTGTCGGCGTTGCGGCAGTCGCACCGGCGCATCCGGGGCCGGATCACGGGCAAGGTGGCGGGCATGACGGGGCTGGCGGCGCTGCGCGAGGTGCTGCTGGACAACCTGCCGCTGGATGACGAGCGCGCCGAGGAGACGCGGCTGGAGGTGAGCTTCTGGAGCCGGAGCCTGGCCGCCGAGCGGCTGGCGGAGGTGCAGCGGGCTGAGGCGGGCGAGCTGCGGGCCGCCGTACGGGAGCTGCTGGAGCAGGCGCGGGAGGCCGGGGAGCTGACGGCGGACGACGACCTGGACGACGTGGCCGAGCGGCTGCTCGCCCTGGTCGACGGGCTCAGCCTGCACCTGCTGCTGTATCCCGGCCGGCTGCGCGGCCAGGACGTCGAGCGGCTGATGCTCCAGACCCTGGAGCGGTTGTAGCGGCCGGTTGGCTTCCGCTGGGATGAACCACTACATTCCAGGCGCATGAGCCTTCGCGAGCAGTTGTGCGAGTACGGCCGGCGGGCCGTCGAGCTCGGCCTGGTCATCGGCACCTCGGGCAACCTCAGCGTGCGCGAGGGCGACCTGGTGACGGTGACGCCGTCGGGCGTCGCGCTGGACCGGCTGACGCCCGAGATGTGCCCGGTCGTGGACCTGACCACAGGCAGGCGGGTGGAGGGGGAGCTGCGGCCGTCCAGCGAGACGCCCATGCACCTGGCGATCTACCGGACCACCGACGCGCGGGCGATCGTGCACACGCACTCCGTGTTCGGCACGGTGGTGGCCACGACGATGACCGAGCTGCCACCCGTGCACTACAACGCGCTGATGCTCGGCGGGGTGGTGAAGGTGGCCGAGTACGCGACCTACGGCACGCCCGAGCTGGCCGCGAACGTGCGCGCGGCGCTGGAGGGCAAGCGGGCCGCCCTGATGGCCAACCACGGCGGCGTCACCATCGGGGCGACGCTGGAGGAGGCGTTCGAGGGCACCCGCCTGCTGGAGTGGCTGTGCGAGGTGTACGTGCGGGGGCTGAGCGTCGGCAAGCCGAACATCCTGACGGAGGAGCAGCTCGCCGCCGTGGTCGAGCGGACGCTCAACCCCCCGCCCCTATGAGAGCGCGGCCTGCTCGGCCAGGCCGAGCGGGAGCCCGCCCGACCCGGCGATCCGGTCGTGGAACTCCTTGAGCGAGCCCTGGAACGACTCCCGGACGCGGTCGATCTCGATCGCGCCCGTCAGGTAGGACGGCGCCTGCGTGGGCCAGGCGCAGTAGCGGTTCACCTCGCCCTGCGCCGTGCCGGGCGACAGCGACGCCTTGGTGGCCATGAACGTCTCGGCCTGCTCTATCGTCATGTCCTCGCAGTGCAGGGCGGTGTCCACGACGATGCGGGCGGCGCGGAAGACGCGGCAGTCGAGGTGGGCCAGCTCGGTGGCCGGGGTGTCGAAGTAGCCCTGCTCGTGCAGCATCTTCTCCACGTACAGGGCCCAGCCCTCGGTGAAGTACGGCGTCCTGAAGACCTTCCTGACCGTACGCGGGCTGCCCGCCATGTACGACAAGTGCCAGTGGTGCCCGGGGTAGGCCTCGTGCACGGCGATCGAGGGCATCTGGGCCCGCGAGTTCGTGCGCAGCCGCTGGCGTACCTGCTCGGGGGTGAAGTCGTCCGGCGTGTACGGCACGAAGAAGATGCCCGTCCGCGACGCGCTGAGCGGCGGCGGCGCCAGGTAGTGGGCCACGGACAGGACCGGGCGGGTGTACTCGGCCGACGGCAGCACGTGGCACTCCTCGCCGTCGGCGAACGTCACCAGGTCCCGCTCCCTGACGAACTCGCGCGCCCGCAGCGTCTCGGCCTCGTACTCGGCGCGCATGTCGGCCAGCGTCGGCGGGTGGTCGTCCATGAGCTGCTCCATGGCGGCCCGCCAGTCCTGGGTGCCGTTGACCTGGAGCGCCACCTCGCGCATGCGCGCGTCCAGCTCCGCCCAGGCGGCCTTGCCCTTCTCGTGCAGTTCGGCGGCGCCGTACCCGAGCAGCTCGCGCTCGCGCAGCAGCGTGGAGTAGAGCCGCTCCCCCATCCGCCAGGTGCCGCCGCACTCGAAGCCGTCGAGGAGGGTGACGAGCTCGTCGAACGCCCGCGCGGCGGGCTCGGCGGCCGCGGCCAGGTCGGCGCGCAGGCTCTCGTCCTCGACCATGGACGGGATGGTGCGGGTCAGGAAGTTGCGGCCGGTACGCGCCTGGCCGAGCCCCCGCTGGACCAGCAGCGGGGCGGCCAGGTCGGGGTCCAGGTTCGCGCGGCAGGCGGCCAGCACGCCGGGCACCTCGGCCAGGCGGAGCAGCGCGGAGGCGACCAGCTCGGGCTCGGGCTTGAGCCGGCGCTGGAACGGCGCGTACATGGAGGTGAAGATCGCTCCGAGGTAGACGCTCGGGTCGCGCCGCCACTCGGGCCAGGACGCGAGCGCGATGGAGCCTCTGAGCTGCGACAGGACGAGATCTCTGTCGATCGCGTCGTCCAGGGTGGGCGCCTCGGCGGCGGACAGGCGTTCGAGCCAGAGCACCTGCTCGCGCTCGCGGGCCTGCCAGGCGGAGGCGGTGAAGTCGCCGAGGGTGTGATCGTAACCGTCGGCCCCGAGCGAGGCGGCGACGACCGGACGGTCGGAAAAGTACCACTTGAGAAACTCGTCCACCGATGCACCATATCCTGAGCAAATGCCCCTGCAGATCACTGGCGCGCTAGGCGACCCTGACCTGATCCGCCTCCCTTGGGAGACCCCTCTCGAAGACTGGCCGCAACACCATCTGGTCGATCTGCCGCGCGGCATCTCGCGGCACGTGGTGCGCTTCGCCCGGCTGTCCGGCAAGGTGTACGCGATCAAGGAGATCAGCGAGCGCTACGCCAAGCGGGAGTACCAGCTCCTGTGGGACCTGGCCAGGCTGGACGCCCCCGCCGTGGAGCCGGTCGCGTACGTCACCGGCCGCGAGAACGGGCTGGACGCGGCCCTGATCACCCGGCACCTGCAGTTCTCGCTGCCCTACCGCGCGGTCATGTCGGGCACCCTGCGCCCCGACACGCTCACCCGCCTGCTGGACGCGCTGGCCGTGCTGCTGGTGCGGCTGCACCTGAACGGGTTCTACTGGGGCGACTGCTCGCTGTCCAACACGCTGTTCCGGCGCGACGCGGGGGCGTTCGCGGCCTACCTGGTGGACGCCGAGACCGGCGAGATGCACCCGATGATCAGCGAGGGGCAGCGGCTGACCGACATCGACAACGCGCACACGAACATCTTCGGCGAGATGCTCGACCTGGAGGCCGGCGGGCTGCTGCACCCGTCGATCGACCCCATGGAGACCGCCGAGGACATCGTCGCCCGCTACCACCGCCTGTGGAACGAGATCAACGAGAGCGAGATCATCGAGGAGGTGGACTGGCACCGCGTCGAGCAGCGCATCAGGCGCCTGAACCTGCTGGGCTTCGACGTGGCCGAGATGATGGTGCGGCGCAAGGTCGGCACGGGCCGCCTGATCGTCCGCCCCAAGGTCGTGGACGCCGGCCACCACCAGCGCCGCCTGCTCCGCCTGACCGGCCTCGACGTCGAGGAGAACCAGGCGCGGCGGCTGCTCAACGACCTCGACGGCTTCCGGGTGGCCAAGGGGCTGCGGCACGAGGACGAGGCGATCGTGGCCCACCGGTGGCTGGCCGAGGTGTTCCAGCCGACCGTGGACGCCATCCCCGCCGGGCTGCGCGGGAAGCTGGAGCCCGCCCAGCTCTTCCACGAGCTCCTCGACCACCGCTGGTTCCTGTCGGAGCAGGAGGGGGCCGACGTCGGGCTGGCCGCGGCGGTGAAGTCGTACGTGGACAACGTGCTGGTGCACAAGCCCGACGAGCGGGCGCTGCTGCCCGAGGAGGCCGATCAGTAGGCCACGCAGATGCGCTGCCGGGGGTGGGCGTTCCTGTCCACCTCGTCGGCGATCGCGACGGCGAAGTCCTCGGCGGTGATGAAGCTGCGGCCCTCGGAGTCGGTCATCAGCATGTCGCCGCCGAGCCGGAAGACCCCGGTACGCTCCCCCGGCGCGATCTCCGCGGCCGGGGAGACGAACGTCCAGTCGAGGTCCTCGACCTCCCGGTACAGGCGCAGGAGCGCCCGGCCGGCCAGCGCCTCCTTCTTGTAGACGTCCGGGAAGCCGGGCGTGTCGACCAGGTCCTGCCCCGGGGCCACCTGGAGGCTGCCCGCGCCGCCCACGACGATCAGCCGCCGCACCCCTGATGCCCGCGCGCCGTCGATGAGCGCGCGGTTGGCCGCCAGGAAGGGCGGCTCCGGCTCGGTGCCGTCGCGCGGCGGGGCGATCGCCGAGACGATCACGTCGTGGCCCTCGGCCAGCGCGGCGGTGTCGTGGACGTCGCCCTTGTCGGGGCCCTTGCGGCTGAGGCCGGTGACCTCGTGGCCGCGGTCGCGGAGCTCGGCGGCGATGCGGCTGCCGAGCATGCCGGTCGCGCCGAAGAGAAGGATCTTCATGCCGCCAAGAGTATCCATCGGATACTGGTTACTTCATCGTGCTATAAGTACCTTATGGATACCGGTGATGTCTTCGACCCCAATTGCCCGACCAGGGTGGTCCTGGATCGGATCGGCGATAAGTGGTCGGCGCTGGTGCTGCTCTGCCTGGACGGCGGGCCCATGCGCTTCACCCAGCTCAGAACGCGGATCGGCGGGGTCACGCCCAAGGTGCTGACGCAGACCTTGCGCGCCATGGAGCAGGACGGGCTGGTGACGCGGGAGGTGTTCGCGGAGGTGCCGCCGCGGGTGGAGTACACGCTGACGGAGCTCGGGCGCTCGCTGCACGGGCCGATCTCCGTGGTGGCCGACTGGGCCGAGCGGAATGTCGCCGAGATCATGCGCTGCCGCGAGAAATTCTCATAAATCATACGTTTTTCCGTACCAGTGGTGCTTTTCTACTCCGCAGCCGTATAAAACCTCCACACCCGTGACCGGCCGTCACGCGGGCCCGTCCCCTTCGCCCTACGCTGTCTGCGTTCCACCACGGTGAGGGAGGTCACGTGCTGGGAATCGACGGCTGCCTGGCAGAGGTCATGTCCATACCGGGCGCGCTGGACGCCATGCTGGTGGACCACACGAGCGGCATGCCGGTGGCCTTCAGCACGGCTGTGGGCGTGGACGCCGACCGGTCGGCCGCCGCGCTGACCGAGGCCCTGCGCGCCACCACCGACGGCCTGGCCCGCACCTGCCCGGGCGACGTCATCCGCATCGACGACATGCTCGTCACCACGGACAAGGGTCACCATCTGCTGCGGCTGCTGGAGACCGTGTTCGAGGGGCCGCTGGTCATCTACGTACGCCTTGACCTGGAACGATCCAACCTCGCCCTGGCCAGGTACCGCCTGCGCACCATCTCCAGCCGGCTTGCGACGTGACCCATGGCCAAGCTCGACACACTCCTGGCCGGGCTCGCCCGCGAGCGCTCCACCGGCGCGCTCCAGGTCGGCAGGAACGGCACGATCTTCCTCTCGGACGGACGCGTGACGTACATGGAGTGCGCCCAGGCCCCCAGCGTGGAACGGCTGCTCGCGGCCAGGGGGCTGATGAGCGAGGCGGCACTGCGCCGGCTGCAGGCCGACGGCGGCTGCGAGCGGCTGCTCGCCGAGGGGCCGCTCACGCAGGGCGAGCTGCAGTACGCGGTGCTCGGCGGGGTCCTGGACGCGGCCTTCTTCCTGCTGCCGGTCAGCGGGACACGGCCCAAGTTCCGCCCCGGGGAGCGGCACTGGCTGGGCGGGCAGTGGTTCTTCGACGTGCCGGGGCTGGTGCGGGAGTGCGCGCGGCGGCGGGCGCAGCTCGCCCAGATCTGGCCCTCCGCCGACGTGGACACCCTCCCGGTACGGCCGCTGCCCCGGCTGCCCGGGCACGGGGTGACGCTGAGCCGCGTCCAGTGGGAGGTCATCGTCAGGGCCGACCAGAAGGCGACCCCGCTGGAGCTGGCCAAGCAGATCGGCCGGCCGGCGTACCCGGTGCTGCTGGCGGTGCGCCGGCTGGCCGCCTCGGGGCTGCTGGCCGCGCCCGACCTGCCCCTACGGCGGAAGCCCGGCGAGCATCCGCCGCACGACCCGCAGGCGCGGGCCCAGCCGCTGGGCCCGCCCGTGACGGGCGACCCGACCGATCTGGCGCTGCTGATGCGGCTGAAGAAGGCGCTCGAGGAGCTGTCGTGAGGTTCCCCTCACTCAGGAGGAGGCCACCGGTGGAGCTACGGCAAGAGGTTCTGGAGGAGATGGCGCTGCTGCGCGAGCGCACCCCGGACGTCCAGGGGAGCGTCGCCTGCACCGTGGACGGCCTGCAGCTCGCCTGCGACCTTCCAGGGGAGTCGGGCGAGCAGGCGGCGGCGCTGTCGGCGGCGCTGCTCGCGATGAGCAGGCGGATGCTCCTCATCACCGGCCAGGGGACGCTCGAGGAGACGCTCATCTCCGGCACCGCCGGTTTCACGGCCTTCTACGCCGCCGGCCCCACCATCGTCCTCACGGTCCTGGCCGGACCCGGCGCGAACGTCGGGCTGCTGCGACTGGAGGGCAGGAAGACGGCTGCCGCCGTGGCCGCCGTCTCAGCTCGCAAACAGTGACTCGCGAACAAACAGTGACTCGCGAACAGTGAGAGGAGAAGACATGGCCGGCATGGACGTGTCGCTCAAGGAGATGATGAGCATCGACGGCTCCATCGGGGCCGCGATCGTCGACCACGGCAGCGGCATGGCACTGGGGGCCCTCGGCGGCTCCAAGGACCTGGACCTGCAGATCGCCGCGGCCGGCAACACGGAGGTCGTCAAGGCCAAGCTGCGCACGATGGACTCGCTGGGCCTCAAGGACGCCATCGAGGACATCCTGATCACGCTGAGCGGCCAGTACCACATCATCCGCCCGATCACCGGGCGCGGCGGCAAGGGCCTGTTCCTGTACCTGGCGCTCGACCGCAACCGCGCCAACCTGGCGCTGGCCCGCCACCAGCTCCGGGGCATCGAGGAGAAGCTGGAGGTCTGAACGCCCGATCCGGTGGCCCGGCCCCGCGGGGGCGGGCCACCGGCGTCGTCAGGGCGAGGTCAGCTTGGTGATCTCGGCGACGAAGCTCGGCCAGAGCTCGCGCGGCAGGTCGTGCCCCATCCCCGGGTACGTCACCAGCCGCGCCCCGGGGACGGCCGCGGCCGTGGCCCGGCCGCCCGCCACCGGGACCAGCGGGTCAGCCTCCCCGTGCAGCACGAGCGTGGGCACCTCGACCCGGGCGAGCAGCTCCGTACGGTCGCCCGACGCCATGATCGCGGCCAGTTGCCTGGCCGTGCCCGCCGGGTCGAAGCAGCGGTCGTAGGCCAGCCCGGCCGTCGCCCTGATCTTCTCCCGGTCCAGCTCGTAGCCCGGCGAGCCGATGGTCGACCAGGTCCGCACCGCCTGCTCCAGCACCGCCTCGCGGCCCTCGGCCGGCCTGCCCATCAGGACGGCGGCGGCGGCCTCCGTGGGCGGGGCCACGGAGGGGCCCGGCGTGGACATGACGGAGGTCAGGGTCAGCACCCGGCCGGGGTGCCGGATGGCCAGCGTCTGGGCGATCATGCCGCCCATCGAGGCGCCCACGACGTGGGCCGCCGGCCAGCCGAGCGCGTCCATGAGGGCCGCGGTGTCATCTGCCAGGTCGTCCAGCAGGTACGGCGGCGCGGCTCCCATCGCGGGCAGGCCGTGCTCGTGGAGGTGCGTGGACAGGCCCGCGTCGCGGTTGTCGAACCGTACGACGTGGTGTCCCTGCTCCGCCAGGAGCTCGCAGAACCCCTCGTCCCATTGGATGAGCTGGGCGCCGAGCCCCATGATGAGGAGCAGCGGGCGCCCGGTGGGTGAGCCGAAGCTCTCGTAGGCGATGTCGATGCCGTTCGCGGCTGCGCGGATGGTCACGACGACCAGAATGACATTCTGGTCGTCGTCACGTAAAGGTCATCCGCTCCGATTGATGCGGGAGCTCAGCGCTTCATGAACGCGGCCCGCAGGCGCTCCCCGCCGAGCAGCGCGCCACCGCCCGCCACGGACAGCACGCCGGCCATCAGCGCGGTGCCGACCAGGCCGGACTCCTTCTCCGGCTCGTCCGCGGGAGCGTCGGGGAGGCTGCCACCCGCGGCGGAGGTGTCCTCGGCCTGCGGCGGGGTCGCCGGGTTGGTGTCGCGCTCGGCCCAGGCGCCGGTCGAGAACGGCACCGGGTAGTTCTTCTTGCCCACGCCGTCGCCCCACTTGGTGATGACGTAGTCGACCTCGATGTGGCCCTGGCCGCCGATGCCGTCCACGCCCAGCGTGCTGGAGTTGAACTCGCCGCCGGTCAGCTCGGCGAACGTCTTGGCGTCGAGGTCCAGCATGATGCCGCGGTTGGAGGGCGCGCCCGGCCCGCGGTCGCCCACGAAGAAGGGCATCTTCTTGCCCTTGTAGACCACGTAACCCTCGGTCAGCAGCGGCCAGCTCGGGCTGGCGGCCAGCCCCTTCTGCATCGGCTTGCCGCTGGCCGGCAGGCCCGTGTCACCGGCGCGGCCGGAGGCGTCGTCCCAGAAGTACGAGGCAGTGGTCGAGCCCTTGAGCAAGATCTTTTCACCGGTGTCGGTGTCGGCGTGGGCGGCCGTGCCGGCGATGCTCATCGCGCAGGCGGCGGAGGCGGTCAGCACGGCGAGGGAACGCAGGCCAAAACGGGCATACATGAAGCAGCAAAACCCTTCACTGGGGGACAGGGAGGTTGCACTCAGGGGATGAGGGCGCAGCGGGGCAGAGCGCCGCGAGGTCGCTACGCGGAGCGCAAGATACGAGCCTTTGAGGAAGGGGGCCGCTCAGCAGGCGGCCGTCAAGACGCGGTCCGGGGGTACGACGCGCTGATGCATGGGGTAAGTTGTCCTCTCCATCACGCCTACCGGGTTAGCTGACGGGTTCGGGCGGTGGAGTTGCCCTACCGGCACGGAGCCGGATTCACCCCAACGGAGGTGGTTCCCCGGTTCCCGAAGTTCGGGATTCGGCGCCAACCGGCCGTCCTCCTGGGGTAAGGACTGGGTCACCGGCTGGTAATGGCGATTACAGTAGCCACGGAAACGGACATCTGCAAACGATTCTTCACGAATCGGGCGAAAGATCTACCTGTCCCGGCAAAGGAAAAGGGGGCACGGCACGCCGTACCCCCGCAGAATTCCAGCGTCAGCCGCCGCTCTTGCGCCTGAACGATCTTTTACTCGCAGCCGGACCGTGCGCCCCGTGGATCTTGGATGGGTCGCCGCCCCTGCCACCCGCGCCCGATCCGCCGTGCTGGTTGCGCTTGCGCTCCAGCGCCTCGCGGAACTTGCGCTTCAGCTCGTCCTCGGGAGTTTCGCTGACTTCCGGCTCCGGTGTATCCGCCATGAGGACCTCCATGGTGTTGGGGACAGTTCACAGCTTCGCACGGCACCGCTTATGACGCGAAACCGGGCTCACTGCGCGGTGAAAGACAGCAAGCGGAAGACCGGGCCGGGACCGCCCGAGCGGCCCTGCCCGTGGCCTCGCGGTCTTCGTCGATCACAGCTCCAGGGGTAACAGGTAAAGGGGATCCGTTCCGTTCGTGGTGTTGTGTTGGAACGGATCCGGAAAGTAATCCCGCGATGAGACTCCTCGGTCGTGACCTGGCGATGGATCTGGGAGCGGCGAGCACGCGGATCTACGTCAAACGCAAGGGCATCGTGCTCGACGAGCCCTCGGTCGTCGTGTGCGACGACCGCACGGGCAAGATCGTCGGATACGGCGCGGAGGCCGCCGCCGACTCCGGCGGGCGCACCCACTGGCCCGTCAGCGGCGGGCTGCCTGCCGACGCCGAGCTCGCCCGGCGCATGATCCGGCACTTCCTGCGCAAGGTGCACTGGCACCCGTACGCCAGGCCGCGCCTGGTCATGGCGCTGCCCTGCGACTCCACCCCGATCGACCGCGAGGCGCTGCAGGACATCGCGTACGAGGCGGACGCCAGGACCGTGCACCTGGTCCCGCACGCGCTGGCCGTGGCGCTCGGCTCGGGCATCTCACCCGCCGACCGCACCGGGCACATGGTGATCGACATCGGCCGCGACGCCGCGCGGATCGCCGTGCTGTCCGGCGAGTCCGTGGTGGCGACCGGCTCGGTGCCGTACGGCGGGCAGGCCGTGAACAGGGCCATCGCCCGCTTCGTGGAGCGCGAGCACGGGCTGCAGCTCGACGACCGCGAGGCCGAGTCGGCCAAGCGGCACGCGCACGACGGGCACGTCGTCGTGCGGGCCCGCGACCCCGGCACCGGCCGCGAGCGGGAGCTGACGCTGCCCGTCCAGCACATCTTCGAGGCCACCGGGCAGCCGGTCGAGTCGATCGCGCGGGCGGCGATGGAGACGGTGGAGCGCTGCCCGGCCGAGCTGGCCGCCGACCTCGGCGAGCACGGCGCGGTGCTCGTCGGCGGCGGATCGCTGCTGCGCGGGCTCGGGCGGCGGCTGCGGGAGACGCTGGGCATGCCCGTGCGCAGGGCCGAGCGCCCGCTGGAGTGCGTGGCGCTGGGGCTGGGCCGGTGCGTGGACGAGCTGGGCCTGATCGGGAGGCTCCGTGGCGGCCGTACATGATCGACGACCTGTTCCACAGCGGGGTCTCGCTCGCCGACAAGGCCGTCAGGACCGTCGCGGTGTACGTGACCGTGGCGGCGCTGCTGCGCATCGGCGGCAAGCGGGGCATCGCCCAGCTCAACAACTTCGACTTCGTGGTCATGCTGCTGATGAGCAACGTCGTGCAGAACGCGATCATCGGGCCTGACGACTCGCTGGCCGGCGGCCTGGCCGGGCTGGTGATCCTGATGGCGGTGAACGCGGTCGTGGTGCGGCTGGCGGCGACGGTGCCGGCGATCGGCAGGCTGGTCGAGGGCAGCCCGATCGTGCTGGCCCGCGACGGGGGATACGTGCACGCGGCGCTGCGGCGGCTGGGCGTGCGGCAGGCCGATGTCGACGTGGCGATCCAGCTCAGAGGCGGCACGAGCGTGGCCGACACGAGCCTGGTGCGGCTGGAGCCCGGCGGCGCCGTGCTCGTCAGGCTGCGGCCCGACGAGGAGACCGCCGAGCGGGGTGACGTGGCGGAGCTGCGTACCCGGCTCGACCGCATCGAGCGCAAGCTCGACGCCCTGGCCAGAACAGGAGGCAGCGCATGACCGTCCGCGGCATCGACCACGTCGGGGTGACGGTGCCCGACCTCGACGCGGCCACCGAGTTCTTCGCCCGCGCGTTCGGCGCCGAGGTGCTCTACGACACCCTCCCCCGCGCGCAGGGCCCCAAGGGCGGCTGGGCGACCGAGCGGCGGCTCGGGGTGCCGCAGGGCACGGCCGAGGTCGCGGTGCGCATGCTGCGCCTGCCCAACGGGCCGGGGATCGAGCTGTTCGAGTTCAGCGGGCCGCGGCAGGGCGGGGCCGCGCTGCCGTGCGACCTGGGGTGGCAGCACGTCGCCCTGTACGTGGACGACCTGGACGAGGCGTTGCGCCTGGTCGCTGAGGCGGGCGGGGTCCGGCTGTCGGAGCCGGTGCCGCTGCCGGGGCCCGAGGCGGGCGAGCGCAACCGGTTCGCCTACTGCCGGATGCCCTGGGGCGGGACGGTGGAGCTGCTGACGTATCCGGACGCGCAGCCGTACGAGAAGGAGACGGACCAGCGACGGTGGCGGCCCTGACCCAGGGTCAGAGGCGAACGCGCAGGCCGGGAGCCTGCTCCCAGCCGGTCAGGGAGAGGACGCGGCGGACCACGGGCGAGATCGGGTCGAGGATCAGCTCGCGGTCCGCGGGTAATCGCGCGGCGGCGACGATGATGAGGCGCATGCCCGCCACGTCGATGAAGGTCAGGCCGGACAGGTCGAGGCGGATGTCGTGGCTGCCCGCCAGGAGGGCCCAGCCGAGGGCGGCGGCGAGCAGGTGACGGTTGCCGCGGTCGATCTCGCCGGTGATGCGCAGGCCGAAGGGGTGCGGAACGAGGGTGACGCGTGCTCGCTCATCTGTTTCGAAGGTCATCCGGCTCCGGGGGCTGCCTGCCATACAAGGTGGCAATCTGCCCTGAAAGGACCGGTTTATGCCGATGCGAGGTGACACTGCCGTGCTTTTTGCGTGATTCACTCGTTAGCTAGCGGTGATCTTCGATAGGGTCCCCTCGTGCGCGCCCGCCGACACGCCCTGTCCGCGATGCTCTTCTGTGTCGCGGCGGTTACGGCGTGCACGGCCGCGTCCGAGCCGCCCACTCTGGAAGCGGCCAGCAGGCAGCTCGACGCCGACGCCGGTGAGCTGGTCAGGGCCACCGAGCTGCATCTGTCGTCCGTGCGGCGGGCCGATGACGACACCTGCGTCCCTGGGCAGTTACGGCATTTCGTCCAGGCGGAAAGCGACCTGGCCGAAGCGACGGACGGGCTGCTGGAACGGTTGCGGGCACTCGGCTACGACAAGGTCGTCGACGATCTCGACCTGCGGGACCACGACCAGGGCGTGGCGGTGCTGCGCAACCCCCGGACCCGGCTGGAGTTCGAGCTGACCGTGCTCTCCGGGGAGAAGGCCGGGGTCCGGGTGGTGGGCAAGACGACCTGTTACGCGGCCGAGTAGCCGCCCGGGCGGCTACTCGGCTCCCTGCGGCTACGGCGTGGACAGGGCCTCGGTCGGGGACAGGCGGGAGGCGCGGATGGCCGGGTAGAGTCCGGCGACGGCGCCGATGAGCAGGGTCGCGGCCAGGCCGCCGACCGTGGCCCAGGCCGGCACGACCGAGGGCCAGCCGCTGTAGAGCGCGTACCCCATCGTCACCGCCGTCCCCAGCAGGACGCCGCCGGTGCCCCCCAGCGCCGACAGCAGCAGCGACTCGGCCAATAACTGCGTCCTGATCTGCCCCCTGGTCGCCCCGAGCGAGCGGCGCAGGCCGATCTCGGCGCGGCGCTCCAGGACCGAGATGACCATCGTGTTGGCCACGCCGACCCCGCCCACGAGCAGGGCCACCGCGCCCACGCCCAGGAGCAGGTTGGCGAACGCCTGGCTGGTGGCCTGCTTGGCCGCCAGCGCGTCGGACGGGCGGGAGATGTCCACCTCGTTCGGCGCCTCCGGGTTGGCCGTGCCCGCCAGCACCTGGCGTACCGACTCCAGCTTGGCCTCCTCCGAACGCGTGTAGAGCGTGGTCGGGTGGCCGTCGAAGCCCAGCCGCTCCTCCGCCACCGGCCAGCCGACGAGCACGCCGCTGTCCAGCTCCGTGGCCAGCGCCACGGGCTCCAGGACGCCGACGACCGTGAACCGCACGCCGCCGACGACGATCTGGGTGTCCGGGCCCGCCGCGCCGATGCCGAGCCGCTCGGCGGTCAGCGCACCGATCACGGCGGCCGGGTAGCGTTCGGTGGCCGCGTTCAGCCAGGCCCCGCTGCGCAGGGTCGCGCCCACGGTGGCGGGCAGGTCGAGGCGGGCCGCGTACGCGGTGAGCCCGCCGGTCTGCGCCTCCGGGATCTGCTCCGAGCGGTAGACCTTGGCCTCGCCCACCTTGCCGATCGACGAGACCGCCTCCACCGGCCCGATCCGCTCGATCATCGCCTCGGCGTCCTTCGGCATCTGGGCGGCCTCACCCGTGATCGTGGACCCCGAGGAGAGGGTGAGCAGGTTCGTGCCCAGCGCCGACAGCTGGCGGTCGAGCTCGGCCCCCGAGGACGACGAGAGCCCGACCACGCCCACCATGGCCGCGATGCCGATGGCGATGCCCAGCGCCGACAGGAACGCCCGCAGCGGCCGGGTGCGCAGGCCGACCGCGCCCACCCGCATCACGTCGGCCGACCGCATCCGGGCCGGGGACAGCCGGGGCCGCTCGACGGGCCGCTCGACGGGAGGCTCGATGGGCCGCTCGGTGACCGTCATCACGCCACCCCGGATTCCGCGGGCTCTCGCGCCGAGTCGGAGATGATCTCGCCGTCGCGCATCCGTACCTGCCGGGGCAGGCTGGCGGCGATCTCCCGGTCATGCGTGATGATCACGATGGTCGTGCCGCCCGCGTTCAGCTCGTGCAGCAGCTCCATCACCCCCGTGCCCGAGACGGAGTCCAGGGCCCCGGTGGGCTCGTCGGCCAGCAGCAGCGGCGGGTCACCCGCCACCGCCCTGGCGATGGCCACGCGCTGCCGTTCACCACCTGACAGCTCGTGCGGCTCGTGGTCCATGCGATGCTCCAGCCCCACCCTCTTCAGCGCCGCCGCCGCGCGGCGGCGCCGCTCGGCCCTGCTCAGGCCGGTGTAGATCAGGCCGTCCGCCACGTTGTCCAGCGCCGGCACCTTCGCGGCCAGATGGAAGGACTGGAAGACGAACCCGATCGTGGTCGCCCGCAACGCCGACAGCTGGTTGTCCGACAGCTTCGACACGTCGTACCCGTCGATGTGGATCGTCCCCGACGACGGCCGGTCCAGGGTGCCGACGACGTTCAGCATGGTCGACTTGCCCGACCCGGACGGGCCCACGATCGCCACCAGCTCGCCGTGGCCGATCCGCAGCGACACCCCCTTCAGCGCCGCCACCCCGCCCGGATACGTCCTCGACACCTCCTGCAGAGCGATCATGGGATAGCCGGTCATTTCGGCATCCCCACGGTCATGCCCTCACGCAGCCCGTCCCCCGACACCTCGACCTTGCCCCCGGCGAACAGCCCCGTCTCGACCGCGACGTACCGGGACGTGCCACCCTCGACGACCTCCAGGCCGAACCCGCCCTCCTGCAGCGCCACCAGCGCCGCCACCGGCACCGTCAGCACGTTCTTGCGCTGCGAGGCCGTGAACGTCACGTCCACCGACGCCTTGTCCAGCCCCTTGGCCGACTTCGCGTTCCCGATCGAGACCAGCGCCTCCACCCGCGTGTCCGGCTCCTCCTGCCCCTCACCCGGCACGATGACCGTGGCCACCTCGGTGACCTTGCCCTTCACGCTCTTGCCGTCCGGCAGCGTGACCTCGACCCTGGCCCCCTTCCTGGCCATCCGCTGATCCTCGGCCTCCAGCTGCACCGTGATCACCTTGGACGTGCCCGTGTACGTCAGCACCTTCTGACCCGGCTGGGCCGGCTGGCCCTCCTCGGCCTCGATGCTCTCCACCCGCACCTTGCCGGGAGCGAAGACGACCTGGCCCAGCTTGACGACCCCGGTCTCCTCCAGGCCGCGATCCTCCTGCCACTCCACCACGGCCTCGTAGGTGTCGTAGGTGAACTCGTCGTCCACCGTGAAGCCGTCGTAGCCGAGCTTGCTGAGGTTGCGCTCCAGGTTCTCCACGTCCTTGCCCTCCACGCCGATCTTCAGATCGCGGTAGGCGGGCGTGTCGCCGTACATGAGGGTCACGGGGTCGTTGTCGAGCCGGTACAGCGACTTCCCGCGCGTGACCGTCGCGCCGCTCTCGGGCAGCCACGTGATCGTGCCCGGCGCGCGGCTCACGGCCGTGGTCACGGGGCCGTAGCCGAGCTCGCCGTCGGCGTCCCTGGTGTCGTTCAGGGTCTGCCTGGCCACCGTGGCGGTGGCCGGGGGCAGGGCGCTGGCCGATCTGGTCGGGCCGGCGCCGCCCTCCAGCAGGCCGGTGCTGTTGAGCGCGACGAACCCGCCGCCCGCCGCCGCCACTGCGATCAGGAGCCCGGCCACCAGCTTGCCCCTGCCGCGGCGGCGGCGCTGCCGGGGAGGCGTGGCCTCCGGCTCCGCCTTTCCGTCGATGGTGGCCATACCCATCAAGAACCTCCCATGCCGGCCTCAGCGGACTCCTTCTGGCACTTCTCCTGCGCGGCCTTGAAGTCGGGGTCCTCGCCGACCTCGGGGGTGATGCGCATCATGTTGCCCTCGGGGTCGGGGTAGGCCTCGACGCCGTTGTCGCGCATGCACTGGGCGAGCTTGCGCATGTTCTCGGCCTGCTTGGGGTCGCCGCCGCCCTGGCGCGTGCCGCTCGGGGCGTACTGCTTGCACGCCTCCTGGGCCGCCTGGACCTTCTCCTGCGGCGTGTTCTTGTCGAACTTCATCATCACCCTGCCGTCGGGGTCAGGGTCCGGCATGTCGATGCCGTTCTCGCGCATGCACTGGGCGAACTTGAGGCCCTTCGCCTGCGGATCCTCGCTCGGCTTGGCGCTGGCGGCCTGGCTGCCGGTGCCGGTGCCCGTCACCGAGGCCACGTCCGACCCGCCGCCGTCGCCCGAACCGCAGCCGGTCAGGACCAGGGCGAGCGCGAACGGTGCCGTGACCAGCGCGCTGAAGACTCGTCGTCGCATGAAGCTCTCCTCGTCGAATGAACCGTCGGATGAACGTCGTTCGATGGGAGATGCAATAGGGGGCGGTGTTTCCTCAGCGTTTCCACATCCACGGCCGTCGCGGGTTCATGTCGCGGGCTTATTCGGAGCAAATGCCGCCTCCGTCACACTCGGCTCTGTAAGCGGATGGAAAGGCCTGGGGTGCGCGATGCGGGTGCTGGTGGTTGAGGACGAGCCGATGCTCGCCGACGCGATTGCCGAGTGGCTGCGCGAGGAGACGCACGCGGTCGATCTGGCACACGACGGCGAGGCGGCGCTGGAGCGGATCGCGGTCAACGACTACGACGTGGTCGTGCTGGATCGGGACCTGCCGCGCGTGCACGGCGACGAGGTCTGCCGGGAGATGGTGGCCTCCGACTGCGACGCGCGGGTGCTGATGCTCACCGCCGCCGCGCAGCTCGACGACCGGGTCACCGGGCTGTCCATGGGGGCCGACGACTACCTGACCAAGCCGTTCGCCTTCCCCGAACTGGCCGCCAGGGTGCTGGCGCTGGGCCGGCGCTCCCGGCCGGCCGCGCCGCCCGTGCTGCGGCGGGCCGGGATCACCCTCGACCCCGCGCGGCGGGAGGTGTTCAGGAACGGGCGGTTCGTCCCGCTGTCGAAGAAGGAGTTCGCCGTCCTGGCCGAGCTGCTGCGGGCCGACGGCAACGTCGTCTCCGCCGAGCAGCTCCTGGAGAAGGCGTGGGACGAGAACGCCGACCCGTTCACCGGAGCGGTCCGGCTCACCATCCTCAAGCTGCGCCGCAAGCTGGCCGACCCGCCGATCGTGGAGACCGTCGCGGGAGTGGGGTACCGGATCGCGTGAACCTCCTGCCGTCGTCACTGCGCAGCCGGGTGCGGCCCACGCTGCGGCTGCGGCTCACGCTCGTGTACGGGGCCGTCTTCTTCCTGGCCGGGCTGGTGCTGCTCGCTGTCACGTACCTGCTGTTCAACCAGCAGCTCGTACGGACCTTCGACGACCGGTACGCCACCCCGGCGGAGCCCGGCCGGTTCAAGCAGCTCTTCATCAAGCAGGACGGGGTCACGCTGTACGGCGACGCCGCGGTCGAGTGGCTGTGGCAGCAGCAGCAGGAGCTGCGCGACCTCGCCCTGACCTCGCTGCTCGTCCAGGGGGCGATCGCGCTCGTCGTGGTCGGCGGCGCGGCCGTGGCGCTGGGCTGGTGGGTGGCCGGCCGGGTGCTGGCCCCGCTGCACCTGGTCACCGCGACCGCACGCAAGATCGCCGCCGCTCCCATGGCCGAGCGCGGCCTGCACGAACGGATCGCGCTGCGCGGGCCCGCGGACGAGGTCAAGGACCTGGCCGACACGTTCGACACCATGGTGGAGCGGCTCGACCACTCCTTCGACGGGCAGCGCCGCTTCGTGGCCAACGCCTCCCACGAGCTGCGCACGCCGCTGACGCTCAACCGGGCGCTGGTCGAGCTGGCCATGCACCGCCGCACGGCCTCCCATGACGTCAAGGAGCTGGGCGAGAGCCTGCTGGAGATCAACGCCCGCCACGAGCGCCTCATCAGCGGCCTGCTGCTGCTCGCCAGGTCCGAGCAGGAGATCGCCGACCGCTCGCCCGTGGACCTGGCCGACATCGTCACCCACGTGGCCGCCCAGGCCGCCGACCAGGCCGCCGACGCCAAGGTCACCGTGTACGAGGTCGTCGCCCCCGCCCCGACCACCGGCGACGCGCTGCTGCTCGAACGGCTCGTGCACAACCTGGTGGAGAACGGCATCCGGTACAACCTCGACGACGGCACCGGGTGGGTGCGGGTGGTCAGCCGTACCGTGTCGGGGGACAAGGTGGAGGTGGAGGTCAGCAACACCGGGCCGGCCGTGCCGCCGTACGACGTGCCGCTGCTGTTCAAGCCGTTCCACCGGCAGGCGGGCGAGCGCGCCGTGACCGGGACCAGCGCCGGGCTGGGGCTGTCGATCGTGCGGTCGGTGGCCGTCGCCCACGGTGGCGACGTGCGGGCGCGGCCCCGGGAGGGCGGCGGCCTGATCGTGGCCGCGTCGCTGCCCCGGGTCACCGGCCCTTCGTGGTGAGCAGCTCGCGCAGGTCCTCGTGCAGCCGCCCCGGGTCCACGGTGACGATCTCGTACGCCGCCACGCCCGCCACCGCGAACGGGTCACCTGCCGCCACCCGCTCCACCCGCTCCCGCGGTCCGGTGGCCAGGATGACGCCGCCGAGATCGTCGGGAACCGTCTGGCCCGACAGCAGGAACGTGCCGTCGGCGTGGTGCCGCTCCAGGTAGGCCACGTGACCTGGCACGTGCGGGGTCACCTCGTCGGGAGGGGCGGTGTAGCGGACGAGGAGCACGTGCAGCATGTCGTCATTTCTCCTTATATATAGAGGTGGCCGGGAAGGGTCCCGCGCTCGTGCTGGCAGGGTTCGTCGTGACAGACGGTACTCCCATCGATGCGCAGGAGAACGAGGCCATGCATCTCACGCTTTCCTCCCGGTACGGTGCGGCGCTGGTGGGGGTCGGGGCAGGGGTCGTGCTGCTGGTGGCGGGCTGCGGCAGCGGGACGCCGGCGGCATCCACGACGCATCCGCCCTCCACCTCCCGCCCCCCGGCCACCACCACGTCCCCCACCTCCTCCCCCTCCCCCTCCTCCACCTCCTCCCCCTTGACGCCTTCGGCTTCGGCTTCGGCTTCGGCTTCGGCGAGCCCCAAGGTCACGAAGGCCGCGGACGGGCGGAAGCTCTCGGCGTGCCAGGACCTCCGGTGCGAGGTCGAGGTGAAGGGCGGGGACACGATCCGGTTCACCGCCAAGTACGACATCAAGGCGTTCCACGTGCAGCGGGTCGCCAAGCGGACGCTGTACTTCGCCACCGCCGACGGCGACGGCGGGATGCACGGCTACGTGGGCGGCTCAGGATCCGTCAGCACGGCGGACGTCCACATCGAGATGACGCCGCTGGGCAGCAAGCGAATGATCCTCAAGATCCGCCCGAGGTGACCCCGCGCCCGAAGACGGACCCTCTGCCGGAGCCGGTGCGGCCGGTCGGGGGTCCGCGCGGATGCGCCAGACGGACGGCACCGACAGCGTGGCCACGCTCAGCAGCACGGTGAACGCGGCGCACACCACCAGCACGGGGCGGCTGCCGAACGCGGCCGCCGCCGGGCCGGCCAGGCCCATGCCGAGCGGCGCGGCCACCAGCGAGCCGAGCAGCATCACCGACGTCGCCCGCGCAACGAACTCCTCGGGAACGTGCCGCTGGACGACGGTGGTCTGCAGCACGTTGTGGACGACGAGCTGCAGCCCGGCCGCTGCCCCCGCCATCACCAGCAGCCACAGGCCGGCAGGCACGGCCAGCAGCGCCGGAAGCGGCGCCATGAGGAGGAAGAACAGCAGGGCCGCAGCCATGGGACGCGCGGGGCGCCACCGGGCGACGAGCAGGCCCCCGGCCAGCCCGCCCACGGCGTACGCGATGCCGGTCGCCGACCACGCCGGGGCGCCGCCCAGTTGCCGGTCGGCGACGTAGGGGCCGAGCACCAGGATCGGGGAGATCACGATCATGTTGCCCAGGGCCACGTGCACGATCCACACCCACAGCCAGGTCCGCCGGCGTACCTCCGCGAAGCCACCACCGATGCTCGCCAGCAACCCGCCACCCGCCCGCGACCCACCGCCTGACTGCGACCCGCCGTCCGGCTGTGACCCACCGTTCGGCTGTGACCCACCGCGCGACTGCGGCCGGCCGCCGGCGATCGTGCGCGGTAGTAAGCGCAGGTAGCCCGCGCTCACCAGGAACGTCAGCGCGTCGATCAGCACCGCCCAGCCTGCCCCGACCAGCGCCACCAGTGCCCCCGCCACCGCGAGCGCCGCGATCGAGGCGGCGCTGCGGGAGATCGAGATGAGGGAGTTGGCCGCCTGGAGGTGCTCCCTGCCGGCCAGCGAGCCGATGAGCCCCACGGCCGCCGGGTTGAAGAACGCCGACCCCGCGCCGGCGACGAGCTGCAGGACCACGAGCATCCAGATCTCCGCGGCGCCCGTGAGCAGCAGCACCGCCGTGACGCCGTGCGCCGCGAAGCGGAGCAGATCGGCGACCAGCATGATCGTACGCCGCGAGAACCGGTCACCGGCCGCGCCGCCCACCAGGGTCAGCACAATGACGGGCAGCCGGGTGCTGAGCACGACGATCCCGAGGTCCGCCGGGGACCCTGTGAGGTGCAGGACCGCGAACGCGAGCGCGAGCGGCGTCAGCGAATCACCGAACGCGGAGGCCGTCTGTCCCAGGTAGTAGCGGCGGAAATCGCGGATCGTCAGTGGCGAGAAGATGTCGGCACACCCCTTTCCGGCTCGCGGCCTTCCGGCCCACGCCCCTGCGGGAGGGGACGCGGGCCGAAGAAGGCCACCTTGCCAGGAGCCACCGACAGAATCGGCTCACGGGCGGTCACGGACGTAGTAGTGGCCGAGGGTGTCGTCGTAGCGGCCGGTGGGGCGGCAGCAGCGGCGGAAAGCGGCGCCCGGAGCCGCAGGGGCACGGGTCGTTGCCGCCGAGCTTCTCGATCAGTTCCTTGCCGCGGCCGGTGCTGCGGTCGCCGCGCTTGACGTGCGTCTCGCTAAGGGGAACCCCTTGCGGCGCTTGCTGGTCAGCTCAAAAGGACATCTCGTCGCGGTGCATGGCGGGCCTCCTCGGTCCGTGGCGAACGGAGGTCACGATAGGTCGCCGGTGCGCCGGGGCGCGACCGGTTTTTCCGGTGCGTAGTAGGAGTCGACGGCGGGCTGGCCGGTGTAGTTGGGGCCGGCCTGGTCATCGGCGCCGAGGTAGCGGTAGGGGAGGTCGAGGGTGCGGGGGCCGGTGCAGCGGATTCTCTTCGTCCGCGCGTCGTACGCCAGGCCCTGGGAGCGGAGGGCGGAGGTGAGGCGGCGGCCCGCCGGGGTGCCGTCCGCCAGGCGGACGCTGCCGGCGTCGAAGCCGGCGACGAAGAGGCCGTCCTCGGCCAGCCAGGTGGTGATCCTGGCCAGGAGGGTGAGCTTGTCACCGATGTAGTGGAGGCCGTGCACGCAGGTGATGAGGTCGAAGGGGGCGTCCGGGTGCCAGGCGGTGGCGGAGGCCGTGACGAGGCGGAGGCGCGGGGGGTCGGGGCGGCAGGCGAAGAAGCCGACCAGGTCCACGCCGACGATCTCGGCGTCCCGGCCGAGGAGGTGGGTGGCCTCGCCGAGGGCGTACGCGGCGCCGCAGCACAGGTCGAGCCAGCGGGCGGGTCTGGTGGTCGCGGTGCGGTGCAGGACGGCCGGGACGTCGATGCCGAGCTCGCGGTTGTAGCCGGGGAGGCGGCGTTCGCGGTTCATGAGGTTGTTGGCGACCACCGTCGACCGCTCCAGCTCGGCGTCCGTGGTCAGGTGCATTTCTGACTCCTCGCTGCCGAACTACCGGGAGGATTTTGGACAAGTACTCGACTTCACTACAAATCCTGATACGGGTCGCTATCGTACGTAAGATCCACCGCACCCGTCTCAGGAGTCACTTCTCTCATGGCGCATTTGGAACCGCTGCGGGAGGACGACCCGGCGGCGGCAGGGGCCTATCGACTGCTCGGCCGGCTCGGCTCCGGCGGGCAGGGCACCGTCTACCTCGGGCAGGCGCCCGACGGGCGGGCCGTGGCGGTCAAGGTGCTGCGAGAGGGGCAGGCCGGGTTCGGCGAGCGGCTGGCCAAGGAGATCGAGGCGGCCCGGCGGGTGGAGCCGTTCTGCATCGCGCAGGTGCTCGACGCCTCGCTGAGCGGGCCTCGGCCGTACATCGTGACCGAGTACGTCGAAGGGCCGTCCCTCCAGCAGGCCGGCCGGCACACCGGGGCCGACCTGCAACGCCTGGCCGTCGCCACGGCCACCGCGCTGGCCGCCATCCACCAGGCGGGCATCGTGCACCGCGACTTCAAGCCCGCGAACGTGCTGCTAGGGCCCGGCGGCCCGCGCGTCATCGACTTCGGCATCGCCAGGGCCCTGGACGACGGCGTCACGCACACCAGCGGCGTCGTCGGGACACCCGCGTACATGGCGCCCGAGCAGCTCGCGGGACAGCCGGTGGGGCCGGCGGCGGACGTGTTCGCGTGGGCGTCCGTGATGGTGTGGGCGGGCACGGGGACGCCGCCGTTCGGGCAGGACACGTTGCCCGCCATCATCAACCGGATCCTGCACAACGAACCTCAGCTCGGTGAGCTGGCACAGCCGCTCCGGTCGGTCGTGTACGAGTGCCTGGCCAAGGACCCGCACCGGCGTCCGGGCATGCGCGATGTGCTCCTGCGGCTGCTGAGCGGCCAGAACGCGGGCCCTGGGCCTGGGCCGGGGCCGCGGCATCCCGGCGCGGCCTTCGGGGCGGGGCCCGGCTCCGCCGCCGCGGCCGGTCCGGCCGCAGGAGGCCCGCTCGGGCCGACGGGGATGCCTGGGCACGGCTCCGGGTTCCCGCTCGGGCCGACGGGAGCGCCCGCGCAGGGCACCGGGTCCCCACTCGGGCCGACGGGGGTGCACGCTCAGGGACCTGGGCCTGTGCCTGGGTCGATGCGCGAGGCGGGTGCCGGGCCGGGATCCGCGCCGGGTGCCGGCCTGGCGCCGGGACCGCACGCCGGGCCCATGCCGGGACCGCACGCCGGCCCGATGCCGGGACCGTACCCGGGGCCGATGCCGGGTGGCGGCGGGCCGGTGGTGCCCGGGCGGCGACGGCGGGCCTCGCGGGGAGCGCTGGGGCGGATCGGTGTGCCGGTGGCCGTCGGCGTGGCCGTGATCATGGTGGTGGCGCTGGTAGGCGGGGCCATCTGGCTGGCTCCGTGGACGGGCGAGCCGGGCTCCGAGTCGCTCGCCGCCGTCTCCCCCGGCTCGTCCTCCACCGCGAGCTCGTCCCGGAGCCCGTCGGCCTCCCCCACGGAGAAGCCCACGGACCGGCCGTCGACGCCGAGCCCGCGCAGGACCGCCCGCAAGACCCAGGGACCCACCCAGACGCCGAAGAGCACCCCGAAGGCGACGACCGCGCCGACGACGGTCACGAAGAGCCCCACCCCCACCCGCACCACCAAGAGGCCGGTCACCGGCGCCAAGGTCAGCATCCTGGAGATCGAGCTGTTCGGCGGCCCGGGCCAGTCGAACGCCGACGGCTGCTACATGCCGCCGATCCACTTCCAGACCAACGTGGAGTCCACCCGGCCCGGCATCTGGGTCTCCTATGCCTGGGTCGTGGACGGCAAGACCCGCGAGAGCCGCAGATCCTGGGTCCCCGAGGACGACTACACGGCGTTCGTGACGGCCGGCCAGTACATGCTGGACGCGGGCAGCCACACGATCACCCTGCGCGTCACCTCGCCCTCCACCACCAGCAAGAGCATCTCGATCGACATCTGCGACCTGGACGACTACTCATGACGCCCCAGGCCATCGGCCCGTACCGGGTCGTCGAGCTGCTCGGGGAGGGCGGCCAGGGAGTGGTGTACCTGGGCGTGGCCCCCGACGGCACTCGGGTCGCCATCAAGGTGCTGCGCGACGGGGTGACCGGTGACGGGCGGTTCGCCAAGGAGATCGCCGCCGCGCGGCGGGTGGAGCCGTTCTGCATCGCGCAGGTGCTGGACGCCTCGCTGGGCGGGCGGCCGTACATCGTGACCGAGTACGTCGAGGGCCCCTCCCTGGCGAAGGCCGGCGTGCACACCGGTGCGGACCTGCAACGCCTGGCCGTCGCCACGGCCACCGCGCTGGCCGCCATCCACCGGGCCGGGGTCGTGCACCGCGACTTCAAGCCGGCGAACGTGCTGCTCGGCCGTGACGGGCCGCGCGTCATCGACTTCGGCATCGCGCGGGCCATGGACGACGCGGTGACCCGTACCAGCACGATCGTGGGGACGCCCGCGTACATGGCGCCCGAGCAGTTCCTGGGCGCGCCCGCCGGGCCGGCGGTGGACGTGTTCGCGTGGGGCTCGGTGATGGTGTTCGCGGCCACCGGCGCGCCGCCGTTCGGCAACGACTCTCTGCCGTCGGTGCTCAGGAGGATCCAGTACGAGAAGCCGCGCCTGGAGGGCGTGCCGGAGCCGCTGCGCTCGATCGTGTACGCCTGCCTGGCCAAGGACTCCGCCACCCGTCCCGCCATGCAGGACGTCCTGTTCCGCCTCATCGGCGCTCCGGCCCCCGGCCTCGGTGACGTGCCCGCCTCCCACGCCCCCGGCCAGGGTCCCGCCCCGAGCGGCCCAGGCCAGGCAAACCTCCCGGACGGCCCAGGCCACGCGCACATCCCGGGCCGCCCGAACCGGGCGCACGTTCCAGGCGGCGTTCCGCGTGGGTTCTCCGCCGAGTCCACGCAACAGCCCGCCGGCCGGGTGCCGATCTCCCATGCTCCCACCGGCCCGGTCCGCGGGGCGTCCCGCGACCGGCTGATCACCGGGCTCCTGGCCGGCGGCACGGCGGTCGTCGTGACCGGGGGCGCGGCGGCGGCGTGGCTCCTGCTGCCCGGCTCGCCCGTCAACGGCACCAGCACCGCCGCGATCACCACCACGCAGGCCACCCCCACCACCCCGCACCCGGCCGGCAAGGCAAAGAAGTCGGCCAAGCCCCTGCGTCCCAGCAAGACGGCGACGCGCCCCGCCCCCACCGCCTCCGTACGCACGAAGAGCCCCACCACGGAGCCCGCGCGGACACCCACGACGACCAGGCCGGCCACCACCAAGCCGACGACCGGCGGCGCGGGCGGCGTGAAGTCGGTGGCGTTCACCTTCGAGGGCATCAGGCTGGGCGACTGCTGGCGATCCGACACGAACATCTGGGCCAAGGTCACCGCCTCGGGCACCTACAGCTACCGCTGGCTGGTCAACGGCCAGAACCAGGGCAGGCGGCAGGGCACCTCCGCCGACAGGCCCCTCCTCCCGTCGATCACCTGGAAGCAGGCAGGCACGTACCAGGTGGTCTTCGAGGTCGTCACCCCCAACCCCAGCCGCAAGAGCACCACGGTCAGGATCTGCGACTTCGACGAGGGCTGGTGACGGGGCGGGCGGCGTACGGGTGCGCGCTCCCGGGTACTCAAGTGATCACCGACCCGGAAGGACCCCGCATGGAACTCCCCCGCTTCCACCTCGCCGTCCCCGTGGACGACCTGGACGCCGCCCGCCACTTCTACGGCGACCTGATCGGCTGCGCCCAGGGCCGCAGCTCCGACCGCTGGATCGACTGGAACCTGCACGGCCACCAGTTCGTCACCCACCTCGCCCCGGCGCGCGCCGAGCGGGTGCACAACCCGGTGGACGGCCACGACGTGCCGGTCCCGCATTTCGGCCTGATCCTGACGATTCCCGAATTTCATGAGCTGGCCGACCGGTTCCGCGCGGCCGGCACCGCGTTCGTCATCGAGCCGTACCTGCGCTTCGAGGGGCTGCCGGGCGAGCAGTGGACGATGTTCCTGCTGGACCCGGCGGGCAACGCGCTGGAGTTCAAGGCGTTCGCGGATGATTCGCAGGTGTTCGCCGTCTAGGATTTCGGGCCCATGCGGATGGCCGCCCGGCCGCATGTCGTCGCGGCGCATGACTCGAAGAATCGATCCCGATAAATCAGGAAAATGACCCTGTTGCGAGTAGTTCCGCAAAGCTGGTGGCCGGATGTCCGGTGAGCGCCGGAACATCGCCGCTGACCCCTTCGAGCTCCCCGGCCGCGATCGCGAGATACGTCGACACCCACGCCTCCACCTGCCATCCGGGCGCGCCGTAGATCTCGCGGGACGCGTAGGCCTCCGGCACCGTCTCGGCGTGGTAGGTGACGTCCCGCCCCGTCGCCGCGCTGATCAGGGCGGCGACCTCGTCCAAGGTCAGCGCCTGCGGCCCGGTGAGGTCGTAGGTGGCCCCTGCGTGCTCCTCCGGCGCCAGCAGCACGTTGGCCGCCGCCTGGGCGATGTCGTCCTGCGCCACGGCCGCCACCCGCCCCTGCCCGGCCGGCCCCCTGATCACGCCGTCGCTGCCCGCCATGCCGGGCAGGAAGTCGGCGTACAGGTTGTCGCGCAGGAAGGTGAAGGTCAGGCCGCTGTCGCGGATGTACTGCTCGGTCGCCCAGTGGTCGCGTGCCAGCGTGAACGTCGCGTCGGGGGCCGCGCCGTAGAACGAGACGTACACGAGGTGGGAGACGCGGGCGTCGCGGGCGGCGTCCACGAACGTACGGTGCTGGCCGAGGCGGTCCTCGCTCTCCGACGCCGACACGAACAGCACGGTCGAGGCCCCGTCGAGCGCCTCCCGCATCGCCGCACGGTCACCGTACGAGGCGCCGGCGGCCGTGGCGCGGTCGAGACGCGGGGCGCGGTCGGCGGCATGCCGGGAGACGAGCCGCTGCTCGGCACCGGCGGCGGCGAGCAGCGCGGCGACCCGGCCGCCCAGCCGCCCGGTGGCACCGGTGGTGACGATGAACGACATACCGGCACCCTAGCCGGAGCGCCACCCGGCGCCCGAACGCCGCACGTCCACCGGCGGGGCGCCACCCAGCGCCGGGACGCCGCGCGACCTCCGGCAGGACGCCGCTCAGAGGCCGAACGCCGCGCGCGTCCACCGGTACTGGGCGTCCAGCAGCTCGCCCAGCAGGTCGTACAGCGTTCCTTCCGGGGACTCGCCCACCCGCTCCGGCCGGGCGTGCTCGCCGGCGGGGCCGCGTTCGGCCATGAGGATCACCCGGTCGTTCTCCCGATCCACCCCCAGCCCCACCAGCGCCTCCCGCGCGCCCGCGCACGCCTCCGCATCGCCCTCGCGGTAGTAACCCTCGGCGAGGTTCTCCCACAGGGCGCGGGCGGGCGGGCTCTGCTCGGGGCTGAAGGCCCGGCCCGAGAAGACGATCACCATGGCGTCCACCCGCAGCACGGCCGCGCTGCGCCGGTGCGCGTCGTCGTACGTGCCTTCCGGAGGCACCGGCTGCGCCCGGAAGGACTCGGCGAGGAAGCGCAGCATGGAGGCGAGGTCGTACTCCGCCATCCTGGGGTCCATCTCGTACTCGATGAACCCCGCGAGCGGGAACGGCGGGTCCGGCAGCGTGTTGTAGCCGAGGAAGAGCCTGGGCCGGCCAGGCGCCTCGCGAGAGTCGAGCGGTGCCGTCAGCGCTCCGTGCGCCACCCTGCCGAGCGCGCCGCACCCGTGATCGGGCAGGCCCGCGGCCGACCGAAACATACTCATGCACAAAGTGTGGCAGTCACTTTACTCACCGTACAGGTGTCGGCAGGAAACCCGTAGCCGCTCCCCTCCCGCCGGTCATGACCCAGCGATCACCGCCACCGCCTCGACCTCGACGAGCTGGTCGTTGTAGCCGAGCACGGTGACGCCGAGCAGCGTGCTCGGGACGTCGTGCTCCCCCATGTACTCCCGGTACACCTCCCAGGCCGTCACCAGGTCGGCCTGGCGGGTGGAGGCCACGTACACGGTGGTCTTGACGACGTCGGTCAGCGAGGCTCCCGCCCCGTCGAGGGCCGTGACGAGGTTGCGCATCACCTGATGGGCCTGCCCGGCGTAGTCGCCGACGGCCACCGTCTTGCCGTCGAGGTCGAGGGGGCAGGCGCCCGCGACCCAGATCGAGCGTACGGGGGCGTCCACGGTGGCGGCATATGCGTAGTCGACCTGCTGCGTGAGCTGGTCGTTGCGAATAAGTCGAACACCTGATGTCATGACTGTTCTTCCTATCACTCGGCAAGCTGGGAAGCTTCCGAATTTTTCGCCACTTCCGCCGGCGCCGATACCATCCTTCAGGCACCGTCAGCTCAAGGGAGAGTCGCCGTGCGTGTCCACCTGGCCGTCTTAGCCGCCGCCACGATCCTCCCGTTCGCCGCCGCACCGGCCGCGGCGGCCGCCCCCGTGGTGTACGAGTGCACCACCGCCGCCACGGGCGAGAAGCAGGAGGTCAGCCTCGACGTCGAGCTGACCGTGCCCGCCCAGGCCACCGCGGGCCAGCCGATGACGATCGGGTGGAGCGGCGTGTTCGTCACGGGCAAGGAGCTGCTGGCCCCCGCCACGGGCATGGAGGGCGAGCTCAACATGTACGTGTACGCCGGGATCAGCGGCATCGACGACCTGACCTCGGCCACCGGCGTCGCCGAGATCGGCACGGTCATCCCCGGCGAGCCCGTCCCGATCCCCCCGACGGCCACGATGACGACCACCCCGCGCAAGGCCGGCACCGGCACGGTGCACGCGGCCTCCGTCAACTTCGGCCTGACGCCCCAGGACCGCCTCGTCGAGTGCGAGGTGAGGGGCTCACGGACGGAGTACCCGCTCACCGTCACCGGCGCCGACGGCTCGGCCGGCCCCGACCCCTCCGGCAGCGCCACTCCCGACGCCGGGAACGACACCGGGGACGACGGCTCGGACGAGGACACGAACGGCGGCGGCAGCGAGCCGGACAGCACCGTCACGGTCACCTCCACCGACATCCCGTCCGGCGGGGTCGACACCGGGGCCGGAGGGATGGCGGGCCCGGACGGGCGGGCGCTGATGCTGACCGGCCTCGTGATCATGCTCGCCGCCGTCGTCGGCCTCCGCCTGCGCAGACCCCGCCGCCAGGCGTAGGAGGCTTCCGCACCGCGGCGAGCAGGGCCCCGGCGCCGGTCAAACCATTGAACTCTGACGTCGCCGGCGTTACGGTGCCACAGAAGTGACTTTCCGGCTTCTGTAATATTGTATCGATTGCCCTTAACGAGGTCTGCTTCAGCATGCCAAGAAAAGCGATGATCCCCCTGCTGGCAGCGGCTCTGGCGACCGGCGTCGGCGCGCACCCGGCCGCCGCCGCCCCACCCGCCAAGAACGTCGTGTACGTCGCCAAGAACGGCGACGACGGCGCGACCGGAACGGAGAAAGCCCCGTTCGCCACGATTGAACGCGCCCGCGACGCGCTCGCGGGCAGGACGAGCGCACGCAATCCCGGAACCGTCTACATCCGCGAAGGCGTGTACCGGACGTCCAGGACGATCGAGGTGACCGGCGCGGACCAGTCGTACGTCACCTACGCCGCCTACCCCGGCGAGCAGGTGGAGCTGGCCGGCGTCACCACCCTCGCGCCGGACCGGTTCCGCAGGCTCGGCGACGTCCCGGCGGGCGAGGCCAAGTGGTCGTCGAAGTCCCGCGTCCCGGCCGCCGCGGCCGCCGGCGTCTTCGTGTACGACTTGGGCGCGGAGGGCATCCCCGCCGGAACGCTCAACAAGAACGGCTTCAACTGGAAACCGCAGCCCTTCGCCCCCGCACTGATCACCGACGACGTCACGCAGACCCTCGCGCAGTATCCCAACGGTGACGCGAAACTCGACCGCGACCACCTCACCGTGAAGGAAGCCCCCAAGGGCGCCCGCGACTACTTCTCGGACAAGACCGCCGACGGCACGACCATGCCGTACGAGGACATGCTCAAGCTCCCCGGCCCCGTCTACACGGTCAAGGACCCGGAGCTGGCCGCCCGCTACGAGAAGTGGGCCGGAGCGACCGGCACGACCGGCACCGACAACACGGCCCGCGAAACCGACGGCTGGCTGTCCGGCTACTTCGGCAACAACTACGCCAACGACCGCCTGCGCATCGACTCGGTCGGCGGCGGCGACATCAGGACCGGTTACCCGACCATGTACGTCGCCACCGACAAGTGGTCGTCGTTCGTGGCCCAGAACGTGCTGAGCGAGCTGGACGCCGAAGGCGAGTACTACATCGACCGCCACCAGGGCCACAACACGCTCTACTACTACCCGCCGGGCGGCACCGTCGAAGGCAAGGAGATCAGCCTCACCTCCTTCGACGCCCCGTTCTTCACCCTGGAGAACGTCAGGAACGTCACCCTCAAGGGCCTGAGGCTGAACGGCACGACCGGCACCGGCGTGCGCCTGCTGGACGCGGAGTCGTGCACCATCGACGGCCTGGAGATCCTCAACGTCAGCATGGACGCGGTGGCGATCGGCCAGGCCAACGACGCGATCACGGCCATCGCCGAGTACCGCACCAGCCGGGGCGGTCACCGCAACCGCGTCGTCAACAGCAGGCTGCACGACCTGGGCGGCGGCGGCGTCTTCACGGCCGGAGGCGACCGCGACTCGCTCGAACGCGGCAACCACGTCGTCGAGCACAACGAGATCTACGACTTCTCGAAGCTGGCCACCTACACGCCCGCCGGCTACATGTACGGCGTCGGCAACACCTTCCGGTACAACCACGTCCATGACGCGCCGCACATGGCCATCCAGATCATGGGCAACGACATGGAGATCAGCCACAACAGGTTCGAGCGGCTCGTGACGCACGCCTCGGACCAGGGGGTGATCTATTCGGGCCGGGACTACACGTACTTGAACAACGTGGTGGCGTACAACCTGTTCAAGGACGTCGGCGCGGACGGCAACCAGGCCATCTACATGGACGACGGGATGACCGGCATGGTCGTCCACCACAACGTCTTCGACAACGTCCAGCACGGCCTGTTCTACCAGTCCGGTCACAGCAACGTCGCCTCGGACAACGTGTTCAAGGACGTCACGTACATCGGCCACGACAAGCTCTACCACGAGGGCGGCAAGCGGCTGCCCGTGGCCAACCAGAAGGTCGTGGTCGAGCGCTTCAACGACATGCTGAAGGCCGGCGACGGCACCGGGTTCACCAACACCCGGGAGAACGTCGAGAAGTGGCACCGCCGTTACGGCAAGCAGTACCCGAACATCCGCGACTGGTACGTCCCCGTCGATGCGCGGGGGCAGGCGTGCACGGCGGTCGGCACCACGGAGTGCACCGACGAGTACGTGTGGAGCAATCCGAACTCCGTGTACGTCCCGGCGAACAACGTGCTGACGCGGTCGGTGAGCATCGGCACGGGCGACTTCGCCTACACCGACGACGCGGGCGGGCTGAGCAACAAGACCTTCAACCCGGACTTCGACTCCTACAACGTGAAGAGGGCCACTCCCGCCGAGTTCGCCTTCGACCCGGCCACCGGCAGGTTCGACGAGCGTGCCACGCCGCTGAGCTCGGCGGAGGGCTTCGGCCGCGCGTGGGTGAAGGAGTGGAACAGGAACTTCACCCTGGAAGGGATCGGCCCTCGCAGGTGAGGTGTCCCGCCGGCGGGTAGGCGTGCCGGCGCCCGCAAACGACTTCGGGCACCCTCACCGAGGGTGCCCGATCGTGGAGTGCGCCGCCAGGGACTCGAACCCCGGACCCGCTGATTAAGAGTCAGCTGCTCTGACCAACTGAGCTAGCGGCGCGCTGGCAGAAAGGAATATACCGGTGATCCGCATCCTGGTCGAATCGGTATCCGGGGCACATCACCGGCTAGAATAAAGTTCGGCTCACAGCCACAGGCTCACAGGCTCCGGCAGACAGGATCATGCATGTTCGACTCGCCCGCCGACGTGACGGAGCGGCTCGCCGCCGTGGACTACCTCTCCGACGACGCCATCTCCACCTCGGTGTTCCTGGCCGCGGCGCTGGGCAAGCCGCTGCTGGTCGAGGGCCCGGCGGGAGTCGGGAAGACGCAGCTCGCCAAGGCGGTGGCCCGCACGACCGGGGCCGAGCTGATCAGGCTGCAGTGTTACGAGGGGCTCGACGAGGCCAGGGCCCTGTACGAGTGGAACTACAAGAAGCAACTCCTCAGGATCCAGGCCACCAGCGACGACGACGACATCTTCACCGAGGAGTTCCTGCTGGAGCGGCCCCTGCTCAAGGCCATCAGGGCCGACGGGCCGACCGTGCTGCTCATCGACGAGACCGACAAGGCCGACGTCGAGGTGGAGGGGCTGCTGCTGGAGCTGCTGTCCGACTTCCAGGTGACGATCCCCGAGCTGGGCACGATCGCCGCCACGCGCAGGCCGTACGTGGTGCTGACCTCCAACGCGACCCGCGAGCTGTCGGAGGCGCTCAAGCGGCGCTGCCTCTACCTGCACATCGAGTACCCCACGCCCGAGCGCGAGCGGGACATCGTGCTGGCCCAGGTGCCGGACATCCGGGCCGAGCTGGCCGAGCAGCTCGCCAGGACGGTGGCGACGCTGCGGGCGCTGGAGCTGAAGAAGGCGCCGTCCGTGGCCGAGACCGTCGACTGGGCCAACACGCTGCTGGCGCTGGGGCGGGAGGAGCTGGACGAGGCGACCGTGGCCGGGACGCTGGGCGTGGTGCTCAAGCACGCCTCCGACCACGAGCGCGCGGCCAAGGAGCTGGGGCTCCCGGATGCCTGAGCCGCGGGGGTCGCTCGTCGACCGGCATGTCGGGTTCGTGCACGCGTTGCGGGCGGCGGGCGTGCCGGTGTCGGTGGCCGAGGGGCTGGACGCGGCCAACGCGATGCGGGTGATCGAGCTGGCCGACCGCGAGTCGCTGCGGGCCGCGTACGCGGCGACGCTGGTGAAGAAGCCGGCGTACCGGCCGGGGTTCGACGTGCTGTTCGACCTGTGGTTCCCGGCCTCGACCACCGGCCTGTCCGCCGTCCGCGCCGGGGGCCACGTCGATCCGGGGACGGCGGACCTCAAGGAGCTGCGCGAGCACCTCGCCGGCCTGCTGACCAGCTCGACCGACCAGGAGATGCGCGAGTTCGCGCAGGCCGTGGTGGAGCGTTTCGGCAGGCAGGAGGCGGGGCCCGGCCGGCAGAACTGGTTCTCCTACAGCGTCATGCGCGCCCTGTCTCCCGAGACGCTGATGGCCTCCATCCTGCGCAACGTCCTGCAGGGCCGCGAGCGCGGCGGGCTGGCGGAGAAGACCGTGCGCCAGCAGGTCAGCGCCGGGATCAGGCGCTTCGAGGAGGCCGTGGCCACCGACGTGCGCCGCCGCATCGCCGAGGAGTCCGGGATCGAGCGGATCGCCCGCTCGGCCGTGCGCCCGCCGCTCGACCAGATCGACTTCCTGCGCATCACCAAGGCCGACCTGGCCGCGCTGCGCAGGGAGGTGTACCCGCTGGCCAGGCGGCTGGCCGCGCGCCTGACGATCAAGCACCGCAAGGGCAGGCGGGGCAGGCTCGACTTCCGCAGGACCGTACGGGCCTCGCTGCAGAGCGGCGGCGTGCCGCTGACCACCCACTTCAAGCCGCCCCGCCCGCACAAGCCCGAACTGGTCATCCTCTGCGACACCAGCGACTCGGTCTCGTCGTTCGCGCACTTCACGCTGCTGCTGACGTACGCGCTGCGCGAGCAGTTCACGAAGGTGCGGGCGTTCGGGTTCGTGGACACGGTGGACGAGATCACCCGGTTCTTCCTGCCGGGCTCCGACGTGGTCGAGGCCATGACCAGGCTGGTGAACGAGGCGGACATGGTGCGCTTCGGCCGCACCAACTACGGGCACAGCCTGGAGCGCTTCGCCGAGCGGTACGCCGACGCGCTCGGCCCGAAGACGTCCCTGCTGATCCTGGGCGACGCCCGCTCCAACTACCAGCCACCCGCCCTGGACGTGCTCAAGTCGCTGGTGTCGAGGACCCGTTCCGCCTACTGGCTCAACCCCGAGCCGCGCCCGCAGTGGGACACGGGCGACTCGGTCGCCGGCGAGTACGGCACGGTCGTCCCCATGTCGGAGTGCCGGAACGTCGCCCAGCTCGCCGCGTTCATCGAGACGCTGGCCTGACCCTCAGACGCGCTGGAGCTCCCGGGCCGCGGTACGGGCCAGCAGCTCGATCTGCGAGTCGTTCAGCACGCCCGTGTCGGCCGCCTTGATCAGGCGGGCCGCCGTGCGCGGCCTGAGCAGGGTGAGGCCCTCGGCGGCCACCACGCCGTTCCTGGGCAGGACCCCGCAGTGGACCGCGATCATGGGGTTGATCGTCACCGGGACGCCGGTCTCGCGCGTGAGCAGGTCGGCGAACGCCTCGGCCTTCTCCACCAGCGCCTTGGCGGTCTTGCTGCCGTACTTCTCGCCGAAGAACAGCCGGCCCACGTAGCACGCGATCTCGATGTCCGGCGCCCAGGACTCGTTGTCGACGATCCACACGCCGCCCGGGCCGATCACGAGGTGGTCGATGGAGGCCTGGCCGCGGATGGCCCGGCCGTCCAGGACCTGGTAGCCGTGGCGGCGCAGCGAGCGGCGCAGGACGCGACCGGTGATCACCTCGCCACGCCTGGCCCCGCGCCACACGGCCGTGCGATGGAAGGAGTACCAGTCGAGGAACCAGTCCCCGCCGTAGACGAGCCCCGCGAGCAGCAGGCCGGTCAGCGCGGAGACGCCCGAGAGGTCGAACCTCAGGCCGAGCGCCACGCCGACGATGAATCCCACTCCGGCCTTGACATAACGGTACTTACGCCGGTTCGGCGCGTCCTCGCGCCAGAACTTCTCGTACCACCACTGCGGGGAAGACCCTGTGTACTTCTCGTTGGGCTGCACGTAGATAGAGCCACCGGGCACGGCAAACTCCCCGAATGAGTAGATGTTGTGCAGGATCTGCCACGCCGAAGATCCCTCGCCGGTCAAGAGATACCCGCTCTCCAACCAAGGCGAGCCTAAGGTGACGGAATTAGTACCCGCAAGACCATCAACCGACCAGTCGGTATGCTAAGGCGGTGACCAAGGGGGACGATGTGAAAGACGAACCGGTCAGGCAGCGCCTGCTGGCCGAGGCGACCAGGCTGTTCGCCGAGCGGGGCTTCGAGAGCACGTCCGTACAGGAGATCGTAGTGGCAGCAGGTGTCACCAAGGGCGCCATGTACCACTATTTCGACTCCAAGGATGATCTGCTCCACGAGATCTACGCCCGGGTGCTCCGCATGCAGATGGACCGGCTGACGCAGATCGCCGACGGCCCCGGCACGATCCAGCAGCGGCTGCACAGGGCCGCGGCCGACGTCGTGGAGACGACGGCCGCCAACCTCGACGACTCGAAGATCTTCTTCAGGTCGATCCACCTGCTCGCGCCCGAGACGCAGAAGACCGTGCGCGCCGAGCGCCGCCGCTACCACGAGCGCTTCCGCGGGCTCGTGGCCGAGGGGCAGCGCACCGGCGTCTTCAGCGACCGCGTCCCGGCGGAGCTGGTCGTGGACTTCTTCTTCGGCTCGGTGCACCACCTCGGCTCCTGGTTCCACGCGGAAGGCCCGCTGACTGGCGCCCAGGTGGGCAAGCACTTCGCCGACCTGCTGCTGACCTCCCTCGACGCCCCGCTGTCAGGAGGGCCCGGGCACGTCGACGAGTGAGGCCAGCGCCTCCCGGTGGTCGCCGGGCGTGCCCAGCGCGATCTCCGTCGCCTTGGCCCGCTTGAGATACAGGTGCACGGGGTGCTCCCAGGTCATCCCGATGCCGCCGTGCAACTGCAGGGCCTCCTCGGCCGCGTGCACGGCCACCCCCGCGTTCCACGACTGCGCCACGGCCACGGAGATGGACGAGGCGTCGGCCACCGCGTTCCTGGCCGCAGCCCTGGCCCGCACCACGTCCAGCCACAGATCGGCCAGCCGGTGCTTGATCGACTGGAACGAGCCGACCGGCCTGGCGAACTGGTGCCGCTCCTTAACGTAGGCCAGCGTCGTCTCCAGGCACCACTCGGCCACCCCGAGCTGCTCGGAGGCGAGCAGCCCCGCCCCGAACCTGAGCACCGCCGCCAGGTCGCACCCGCCGACGCGCCGCCCCTGCGCCTTGGCGAACGTGACCGTGGCCACCGGCCTGGTCAGGTCCAGCGAGGGCCCGACCTCGACCGAGGCGCCCTCCACCGCGTACAGGTCGCCGCCGACCGGCACCAGCAGCACGTCGGCCACCTCCGCCCCGGCCACGCCGGTGACGGTCCCGGACAGCCGCCCGCCGCCGTCCACGGTCACGGACGAGCCGCGCTCGGGCGCGTACGGGGAGGCGGCGAACGACACGGCCAGCGCCGCCGTCCGCCGCCCCTCGGCCAGCTCGCCGAGCAGCGCGTCACGGGTCGGCAGCAGCGCCTGCGTGGCCAGCACCGAGCTGGTGAAGAACGGCACCGGCGCCACCGTCCTGCCCAGCTCCTCCAGCACCACGGCCACCTCGCTGGCCGACGCGCCCGCGCCGCCCAGCTCCTCGGGGATCAGCAGCCCGGCCACGCCGATCTCGCCGGCCAGCGTCTTCCACAGGTCCAGGTCGTAGGGCTCGGACTCGATGCGCTTGAGCACCGCCGCAGGCGGGCAGCGGTCGGCGAGCAGCCCGCGTACGGAGGACCTGAGCTCCTCCTCGACCTCGGAGTACAGCAGGGTCATCGCGGCAGGTCCTTCCAGGGCACGTCCTTGTCGACACGGGGTTCGGAGGGCAGGCCGAGCACGCGCTCGGAGATGATGTTGCGCAGGATCTCGGAGGTGCCGCCCTCGATGGAGTTGCCCTTGGCCCGCAGGTAGCGGTAGCCGGGGCCGCGGCCGTAGAAGTCGACGTCCTCCGAGCGGCGGAACGTCCAGTCGTCGTAGCTCAGGTCGCGCCGCAGCTCGACGTCCAGCCCGGTCAGCGCCTGGTTGAGCCGGGCGAACGAGAGCTTCATCCCCGACCCCTCGGGGCCGGGCTGCCCGGCGGCGAGCTGCTCGCGCAGGCGCGCCCCCGACAGGCGGGTCACCTCGGCCTCCACCCACAGCGACAACAACCGCTGGTGCAGGTCGTGGGTGCGCAGCTCGGGCTGCTCGCGCCAGGCCGACAGCACGGTGGCCAGCACACCGCCCCCGCGCCGCGTGGGCGCCCCGCCGATGGCGACGCGCTCGTTCATCAGCGTGGTCTGCGCGACCCGCCAGCCGTCGCCGACCTCGCCCAGCCGCAGGTCGTCGGAGAGCCGCACGCCGGTCAGGAACACCTCGTTGAACTCGGCCTCACCGGTGATCTGCCGCAGCGGCCGCACCTCGACGCCCGGCGCCTGCATGTCGCACACGAAGTACGTCAGGCCGCGGTGCTTGGGCACGTCCGGGTCGGTACGGGCGACGAGGATGGCCCACCGGGAGTGGTGCGCGCCGGACGTCCACACCTTCTGGCCGTCCACCACCCACTCGTCGCCGTCCCTGACGGCCCGCGTCGCCAGCGTGGCCAGGTCGGAGCCGGCGCCGGGCTCGCTGAAGAGCTGGCACCAGATCTCCTCCCCCGTCCACAGCGGCCGCAGGAACCGGCGCTTCTGCTCCCCGGTCCCGAACGCCAGGATCGTCGGCGCCGCCATGCCCAGGCCGATGCCCTGCTTGCCGCCGCTGATCTGCGGCGTGTCGGCCAGCTCCCGCTCGACGACCTGCTGCAGCTCGCGAGGAGCCGCCAGCCCGCCGAGCCCTTCGGGGAACCACACCCACGCCAGCCCGGCGTCGAACCTGGCCCGCAGGAACTCCAGCCGGTCCCCGCTCGGGTCGTGCTCGCCGAGGAACGCGGCCACGCGCTCCTTGATCTCCGCTTCGTTCACATCCACCTCTTCAGCTCGCGATAGGCCAGCGACCGCTTGTGCACCTCGTCGGGGCCGTCGGCCAGGCGCAGGGAGCGGGCGCCGGCCCAGAGGCCGGCCAGGGGGAAGTCCTGGGAGACGCCGCCCGCGCCGTGCACCTGCACGGCCTTGTCGAGGATCCACTCCACGGTGATGGGAGTGGAGATCTTGATGGCCTGGATCTCGGTGTGGGCGCCCTGGTTGCCCACCGTGTCCATGAGCCAGGCCGTCTTCAGCACGAGCAGGCGCGCCTGCTCGATCCTGATCCGGGACTCGGCGATCCAGTCCTGCACGACGCCCTGCTGCGCGACGGGCTTGCCGAACGTCGTCCTGGCCAGGGCCCGCTTGCACATCATCTCGACCGCGCGCTCGGCCATGCCGATCAGGCGCATGCAGTGGTGGATGCGGCCGGGGCCGAGGCGGGCCTGGGCGATGGCGAAGCCGCCGCCCTCCTCGCCGATGAGGTTGCCGGCCGGGACGCGGACGTCCTCGAACACGATCTCGGCATGGCCCCCGTGGTCGGCGTCGGTGTAGCCGAAGACGTGCATGCCGCGCTTGATGTGCAGGCCGGGGGTGTCGCGGGGGACGAGGATCATGCTCTGCTGTCGGTGCTTGGGCGCCTCCGGGTTCGTCTTGCCCATGACGATGAAGATCTTGCAGTCGGGGTTCATGGCGCCGGAGATGAACCACTTGCGGCCATTGATGACGTACTCGTCGCCGTCGCGGGTGATGGAGGTGGCGATGTTGGTGGCGTCGGAGGAGGCCACGTCGGGCTCGGTCATCGCGAACGCGGAGCGGATCTCGCCGTCGAGCAGCGGCTGGAGCCACTCCTTGCGCTGCCACTCGTTGCCGAACATGGACAGCACTTCCATGTTGCCCGTGTCCGGGGCCGCGCAGTTGGTGGCGACGGGGGCGATGGAGGGACTCCGGCCCATGATCTCGGCCAGGGGGGCGTACTGGAGGTTCGTCAGGCCGGCGCCGTGCTCGCCGGGCAGGAACAGGTTCCACAGGCCGCGCTTCCTGGCCTCGTCCTTGAGGTCGCTCAGCAGGGGCGGCGGGCTCCAGCCGCTGGTCTGGGCCTGTTCCTCGAAGGCGGGCTCTGCCGGATAGACGCATTCGTCCATGAAGCGGAGCAGGCGCTCGCGCAGGTCCTCGGTGACTGTGTCAAAGGCGAAGTCCATGGGCGTGAGCCTACCGACCGGCCGGTATGAGTGTCGACAGGTGGTTCCCCGCAAAAAGGGGCATGTGGCCATAAAAGTGGCACATGGGTTCTCATAAGGTCTTCGCATGACCGCGAAGCTGCCTGCGCCTGTGGTGCTCGAGAACGGCGTCGTCCGCCTCGAGCCCCTCACCATGGATCACGTACCCGACCTGTTCGCCGCCGGTGGCGGTGACGAGGAGCTGTGGCGCTGGCTGCCCATCGACGCCCCGCGCACCGAGGAGGAGCTGGGCAAGGTCGCCAGGAAGCTGATCGACGACGACGTGCACGTGCCGCACGCCGTGGTGCTGAAGGAGAGCGGGCGGGCCGTCGGCTGGACCACCTACGCCGACGTGCCCGGCTTCGAGGCGAGCGTCGAGATCGGCTGGACCTGGTACGGCAGGGCCGTCTGGCGCACGGCCGTGAACACGAGCTGCAAGCTGCTGCTGATCGACCACGCCTTCTCCCTGGGCTACAACCGCGTCCTGCTCAAGACCGACAACCTCAACCTCCGCTCGCAGAACGCCATCAAGCGCATCGGCGGCGTGCACGAGGGCACCCTGCGCCGCCACCGCAAGCGGTCGGACGGCACCTGGCGCGACACCGTCTGTTTCGGCATCCTCGAAGAGGAATGGCCGCAGCACCGGGATAGGCTGGCGGCCCGCTTGAACCTTTCCTAGAAGGGCGGCGTCTCACCCCGCATGACCGACCGGCTGGGGGGCTACTGGCTCGGCGCCCGGCTCGACGGCGGCGGGCAGGTCGTCGTGCGCGAGGCGTACGACGAGGCGGGCGTCCGCCACGCGCTGGGAGTGCCGTGCCTGGCCGACGCCGGCGCGCGGGCCAGGCTGGCCGCCTCGGCCGGGGCGGCGGAGCACGTCCGCTCGCTGTCGGTGGCCAAGCTGACCGCGGTCTGCCTGGACGGCGAGCCGCCCTACCTGGTCAGCGAGTACATCGAGGGCCCGACGCTGCGCCAGGTCGTGGAGCGGCACGGCCCGTACGCGGGCGACGACCTCTACCGGCTGGCCGCCGCCACGGCCACCGCGCTGGCGGCGGTGCACGAGGCGGGCGCGGTGCACGGGGCGCTCACGCCGGAGAAGGTCGTCCTGGGCTCGGAGGGGCCCCGGCTGGTCGGGCTGGGGCTGGCCGGCGACGGCGGCGGGCCGGCCGCGGACGTGGCCGCCTGGGGCCGGCTGCTGGTCTTCGCCGCCTACGGGCCCGGCGACCGGCCGCACGACCCGCGCTCGAAGGGCCCCCGCTCGAACGGCCCGCGATCGAACGAGGACCGATTAGACGACCCGCGATCGAACGGCGACCGGTCAGACGGCCCGCGATCGAAGGACGACCGATTAGACGGCGTGCAAGCGGACCGGGGCGAGCGTTTCGACCGGCCGTTACGCGGCCTCGTGGCCGCCGCGCTGCACCGGGACCCCGACCGCCGCCCGAGCGCCCGCCAGCTCCTGATGTCCCTCCTGGACGCACCCCAGTCGCAGCAGGGCCGCCTGCTGCCTCCCGAGCCCATCGACGACCCGCCGCTCGGAGCCCGCGCCGAGGCCGTCTACGCCAAGCTCAGCCCGGCCGAGCAGGACCTGGTGCCGGACGTGTTCCTGCGGCTGGTGGGCCTCGACTCCGAGGGCGCCGACGCCGTCGTGAGCGCCGGCAGGGACGAGCTGGTCGCCGGGCGCGGGCCCGACGAGGTCGCGGCGATCGACGGGGTGCTGGCGGCGTACGGGGCGGCCGGGCTGATCGGGGAGCCTCCGGCGATCGCGCACGGCGCGCTGTTGCGGGCCTGGCCGCGGCTGCGGGAATGGCTGGACGGCGAGCGGGCCGGGCTCGCCGTGCACAGGGAGCTGGCGGAGGCGGCGCGGCGATGGCAGGCGGGCGGGCGCCGGGAGTCGCTGCTCTTCCAGGGCGAGCCGCTGGACAGGGCGCTGGCGTGGGCGGCCGGCGGGCGGCGGCGGGTGACGCTGAGCGCGGGCGAGCAGACCTTCCTGGACGAGGCGCTCACGCACGCCCGAAGGCACGCCCTCCGGCGCGCCCGCAGGCGGAGAACGCTCATGGCGGGACTGCTGTCGGTCGCCGTGGTGGCCGTGCTGCTCGCGCTCTGGCAGCGCGGCGCGGCCGACGGGCGGCTGGACGAGGCGATGGCCAGGGTGGCGGCCTCGCGGGCCGAGGCGCTGCGGGTGGCCGACCCGGTGACCGCGCGCAAGCTGGGCCTGGCCGCGTGGTTGCTGGCGCCGATCCCCGAGAGCAGGCGGGCGCTGACGGCGCACGACCCGGCGGTGGAGGTGTTCGCCGACCCGTACGCGGGACCCCACACGCTGTACGCCATCACCGCCGACGGGGCCACGCTGGCCGCCCTGGACGAGGGCACGCTGCGGCTGTACGACCTGGCCTCCGGCGGCCGGCCGGCGGCCACCACGACAGGTCCCCCGCAGAGCGTGCGGGCGATGGCCTGGTCGCCGGACGGCCGGACGCTGGCGCTGGTCGGGGTGGACCGCTCGTACCTGTACGACGCGCGTACCGGCGCCATGGGCCGTCCCTTCGGCCGCGGGCTGGGCGCGCCGGGTGAGCAGTCGGCCTGGTTCAGCCCGGGAGGCGGGCTGCTGTTCGCGGCGGCCAGGCAGTCGGGCGAGCGGTGGGCGTGGGACCTGCGGGCGGGGCGGGCCGTGCACGTGGGCGAGTACGCGGTGATCGGCCCCGGCGACCGGGTGGCGCTGGTGTTCGACGGGAAACGCTCGCAGATCAGGCGGGCCGGCCGGTCGTCGCCCGCGCCGTGGCTGGACAGGATGCCGTGGGAGTACACGACGTTCGCGCCCGACGGCGTGCGGGTGGCGATCGCCGAGGAGACCGGCATCCAGATCTACGGGCTGGACGGCGTGCCCACCCACAACAGCCGCTACCGCCCCTCCCCCGGCCACCTGCGGTTCAGCTGGGACGGGCGGCTGCTGGTCAGCACCGGAAGCGACCGCGTGCGGGTCTGGCGGCTGGACCACGGCACCCAGATCGCCGACCGGCAGGTGCCGGCCGCCGCCGACCGGCCCGCGCAGGCGGCGATCTCCGCGGACGGCCGCTGGCTGCGCGTGCTCGCCGGGCGCGGCACGGTCCTGACCATCGACCTGGCGGCGCCGTCCGCCCCCGCGCAGCCGCAGGCGTGGGTGTGCGAGCGGTACGGCCCGCTCTCGGCCGAGGAGTGGCGGCGGCACCTGCCCGAGATGCCCTACCGGGAGACGTGCTGAGGCGCGGCCGGGGACGAGACGGCGCGGTGCCGCCGGGGATGATCGGGTGCCGGCGAAGGACCTACTCCTCCGCCGACTTCATCAGCTTCGCGTAGGCGAGCTGCAGCCAGTCCGAGACCGCCACCGCCGTCATCGTCGCCCCCACGAGCCTGGTCACCCGGGGAGCCAGGACGAGCCCGGCCGCGTACGCGGTGGCCACCCACTGGGCCAGGCAGAACGGGCAGGCGAGCAGCTCGCCGAGCGCCCCGCGCGGCTTCTCCTGCACCTCCGACGGGCCGCCCTGCCCCTCGTACTGCGTGAACGGGGCGCGCAGCGGGCTGGTGACGGGATCCTTGGCCAGGCGACGCGACACCTTGTGCGTGCAGGCCGCCATCACCGCCAGGTCCATCACGCCGACGTGCTCGGGGGCCTTCCGCCCTGCCAGCATCGCCGCGACGGCGGCCACGGCGACCGTTCCGCCGTACGCGCTGAGGAGACCGACGTAGCCTCCCAGCGGCCGGTCGTGCCCGTTCTCGTAGGCCCGTTCCGTCTTTTCCAGAATGTCGGTCATAGCTCCCCGCGCTACCCGGAACCCCTGACATCCAACGTCTAGTTGACGATCGTTTGGGTAGCCCGTTCGCATGAGTAGCCACGGTCACGCGGTCACCGACGCCATCCTCGACACGCTCAAGCGTGCCAGCTCGGGGCTGAAAGAGGCCGGAGTGAAGTTCGCGCTGGCCGGCGGATGCGCGGCGTACGCGCGTGGCGCCGCCCCCTCGCTGCATGACGTGGATTTCGTCCTCACCGAGCACGACGTGCCCGCCGCGCTGGAGGCGCTGCGCGGGATAGGTTTCCAGACGGCCAAACCGCCGGAGGACTGGCTGGTCAAGGCGTACGACGACGGCCGGCTGGTGGATCTGATCTTCCGGGTCTCCGACCTGGCGATCACCGACGCGCTGCTCGACCGGGCGGAGCCGCTGAAGGCGTCCGCGGTGATCGTCCCCGTGCTGGAGGCCACCGACCTGGTCATCTCCTGGCTGCTGCCGCTGTCGGAGCACGCCTGCGACTACGGCGCCCTGCTGGCGCAGGTACGGGCGCTGCGCGAGCAGGTGGACTGGCCGCGCGTGGCCGCCGTGACGGCCGACTCGCCGTACGCGACCACGTTCATCACCCTGCTGGAGCGGCTGGGCGTGCTGACCGGGCCGGTCGTGCCGTCCGGCGACCCCAAGTGGCCCTGATCCCTGGCGGGCCGGTCAGCCGCGCCGGGTGGCCGCCGTGACCCGCTTGAGGATGCGGTCCCACTCGGTGCCGAACGGGTTGTCCTGCACCAGGTACGTCCACGTCGCCGTGGGCCGCTTCAGGTCCGGCTCCGGCGCCTCGAACGCCTCCAGCGAGCGCTTCTCCACCTCGGCCAGCAGCGACTTGTACTCCGCCACCGCCTCCCGGTGGAACTCGTCGATGGGGCTCATCCGGCCCAGCGCCCGCAGGTGGATGCCCTCGCGCAGGTCCGTCAGGAACGCCAGGTGCTCGGTCCAGCAGCGGTCGATGGCGTACAGCACGATCTGGCGGGCCGTCTCGTCCCTGGTCTCCTCGGGCATCGCCGCCCAGCGCTCGGGGTCGGCCTCGGCCAGCGCCTTGGCGGCGGCGTCGCCGTGCAGCACCTTGTCGCGCCACTCCAGGATGAGCTCGCGCTGGTGCTCCAGCAGCCGAGTGTAGCGCCACGTGTTGCGGTGGATCTCCAGGTTGACGCCCTCGGCGACGCGCTGCGCGTGACCCACGAGGTACGCGCCGCGCCGGTGGCGTACGACACCGTCGGCGTCGGCGGCGGGCGGGCGCTCGTCGGGGACGAACTGGGTGATCAGGTCGTCCTTCATGCTGACGAAGAAGACCGAGCCGCCGGGATCGCCCTGGCGGCCCGCGCGGCCACGGAGCTGGTCGTCGAGGCGGCTGCTGGCGTGCCGGCCCGAGCCGATCACGTAGAGGCCGCCGAGCTCGGCCACGCCGTCGCCGAGGCGGATGTCGGTGCCGCGGCCGGCCATCTGGGTGGAGACGGTGATGGCGGCGCGCTCGCCCGCCCTGGCGATGATCGCGGCCTCTTCCGCGTCGTTCTTGGCGTTGAGCACGACCGGCTCCAGGCCGCGCCGCTGCAGCAGCTTGGCCAGGTTCTCCGACTCGGCCACGTCGAGCGTGCCGATGAGGATCGGCCGGCCGCTCTCGTGGACCGACTGGATCTCCTCCACCAGCGCCGCGTCCTTGTCGGGCGCGGTCGGGTAGATGCGGTCGGGCTCGTCCACGCGCACGCACGGCCGGTTCGGCGGGATCACCGCGACCTTGAGCCCGTAGAACTCGCCGAGCTGCTCGCTGACGGCCACGGCGGTGCCCGTCATGCCGCAGATCTGCGGGTAGCGGCGGATCAGGCCCTGCACGGTGATCGAGTCGAGGATCTCGCCCTTCTCGCTGGGCGCCAGCGCCTCCTTGGCCTCCACGGCCGCCTGCAGGCCGTTGGGCCAGCGCTGGAGCAGCGCCACCCGGCCGCGGGAGGGGTTGATGAGCTGCACCTTGCCGTCGCGCACGATGTAGTCGACGTCGCGGGTCAGCAGCGCGTGGGCGTGCAGGGCCAGGTTGAGCTCGATGAGCGCGCCGGGCTCGTGCTCGTCGTAGAGGTCGAGGCCGAGCAGGTTCTCGACGCTGTCGGCGCCCTTGGGGGTGAGGTAGACGTTGCGGGCCTGCTCGTCGATCTCGTAGTGGTAGCCCCGCACGAGCTGCCGCACCAGCGCCGCCATCTCCGGCACCGCGTTGCCGGGGTCGGCCGCCCCGGCCATGACCAGCGGCACGCGGGCCTCGTCCACGAGCACGGAGTCGGCCTCGTCGATCAGGGCCACCTCGGGCGCGGGCACGATGATCTCGCTCGCGTCCGTGCGCAGGCGGTCGCGCAGCACGTCGAACCCGATCTCGCTGACCGGCCCGTACGTCACGTCCTTGGCGTAGGCCGCGCGCCGCTCCTCCGGCGTGGAGTTCTGGTCGATCCAGCCCACGCTGACGCCGAGCGCCTCGTAGAAGGGGCCCATCCACTCGGCGTCGCGCTTGGCCAGGTAGTCGTTGACCGAGATGACGTGCACGCGCTTGCCCTGCAACGCGTAGCCCGCCGCCGCCATGGCCCCGGACAGGGTCTTGCCCTCACCGGTGGCCATCTCGGCGACCTTGCCGTCGAGCAGGGCGAGCGTGCCCAGCAACTGCACGTCGTACGGCCGCAGCCCCAACGTCCGGTCGGCGGCCTCGCGCGCGACGGCACAGAACTCGGCCAGATCGCTCATGCCGGGCCTGGGCAGCTCGTCGAGCTTGCGAACCTGCTCCGCCCGGCCGTCGGCCGCTTTCACGATCTTCTGGTAGGGCGTCAGAGGGACGCCTCCCGGACGGTCCAGGAGGTTCCTCAGTATTCCCTTAAACGAGGCCACAGTTCCTCCAACGCACGCTTCGCCGACACCGTTCCCTTCATTCGTCGGGGCCCGTCGCTTGGCCTTGGGCCGGGGAGCGGAGCGACGATTCGGCAAGCGTCGCCGTACCGGACCTTAACTCATCCGGCGGCCCGGACCGTCACATCACGCGGTTTCCGCTCGTGCGGCGAGCACCGTGACGGCGGCCAGCAGCAGCACGCAGCCCGACCAGGCCAGGGGCGTGAGCCGCTCGCCGAACAGCAACACGCCGAGCAGCGCCGCGCCCACCGCCTCGCCGAGCGAGATGATCGACACGGTGGTGGCGCGCAGGGCGGTCAGGGCCCGGAAGAACAGGCCGTAGGCGAGCGCGGTCGGCACCGCGCCCAGATAGACCAGCAGCGCCACAGAAGACCAGCTCACCTCGGGCACCACCCCTTCCGCCAGCGCGAACGGCGCCAGGCACACCGCGCCGACCACGAACCCGCCGACCGCCGCGGCCCGCGTGTCGTCGTCCCTGCCCTGCCGGGACAGCAGCGTGACCCCGGCGTACCCGGCGGCCGAGGCCAGCGCGAAGGCGATGCCGGCGGACGAGCGGGCCTGCAGCACGGCCTCACCGGTGAGCAGGAGCAGCCCGGCCAGCGCGGCGGCCAGGGCGCACAGCGCGAGCCTGCCGAGCCGCTCACGCAGCAGGAAGCGGCTGCCCAGGGCGGTGAAGATCGGGCTGGCGCCCATGGTGATGACGGTCGCCACGGCCACGCCGGAGTGGGCGATCGCGGCGAAGTACGCGGTCTGGTAGACGGCCATCCCGGCGCCGACGAGCACGGTCCTGCCGTTCCACGCGAGCGGGGCGCTTCTGGTGAGCAGGAGGAGGAAGGCGGCGCCGAGGAGGTAGCGCCACAGGGAGACGCCGACGGGGCCGAGGCCGCCGGTGTCGAAGAGGAGGGATCCGGCTGCGCCGCCGGTGCCCCAGGCGGTCGCGGCCACGGAGACGTACAGGGCGCCCCGCCGGGCGGAGACATGGGTCATGACAGGAGTTCTCCGGGTGGAGTGGTCGGAATGGGCCCGGTGTGCGGGCAGCAACCACCCCCGGATCGCTGGGACCCGGAGAGCTCAGTGAACGCCGCCCGCTAGCGGGCGGGGGGCGGGGAACAGATCAGACGTCTCGGCACGGGTCACAGCTTACGGGCGCTCGTGAGCCTGTCTCCCACCGGGATCACGGCTTGCGGGCGACGCCGCCCAGCAGCAGTTCCTCCCAGGGCGCGAGCGGGCCGGGGAGGCGCTCGTCCGGATGCCACTCGGGGAAGTGCACCAGGCCGGGCTCCACCAGTTCCAGCCCGTCGAAGAAGCGCGCGATGGCCGGACGGTCGCGGAAGTAGCCGGTGCCCATCGTGGCCTGGAGCATCACCTCCAGCGCCTTGGCCTGGGGGCTCTCGGAGGCCAGGAAGTTGGAGACGGCCAGGTAGCTGCCGGGCGGCAGCGCGTCCGCGTAGGCCCTGATCAGCGCGTGCGGGTTCTCCTGGTCGGAGAACAGGTGCAGCAGCCCGATGGCCATGACCGCCGTGGGCTGCGACAGGTCGATCAGGCGGCGCACCGCCGGGTGGCCGAGCACGCCCGCCACGTCGCGGGCGTCGGCGGTGATGGCGTCGGCGCAGGGGTTGCCGTTGAGTATCGCGCGGGCGTGCGGCTCGACCATGGGGTCGAGGTCCACGTACACCACCCTGGACGCGGGGTGGGCGAACTGCGCGACCTCGTGGGTGTTCTCCACCGTGGGCAGCCCGGAGCCGAGGTCGATGATCTGCCTGATGCCCGCCTCCCTGACCAGGAAGTCGACGACCCGCCCGATGAAGGCGCGGTTGCACCAGACGAGGTCCACCACCTCGGGCACCGCGGTCCTGAGCTTGCGCGCCACCGAGCGGTCGGAGGCGAAGTTCTCCATGCCGCCCAGCAGCGCGTCGTGCACCCGCGCCACGCTCGGCCGCTCCGGATCCACCCCTGGAGGCGCCCACTCACCGCTCATCCGACCTCCTCGCGCGGATCGTATCCGCACCCGGGGCTCCAGCGCCCCGGATGGCGGGCGGTTGTCAGGAGAGTCAGATCAGCGTGTCGGCCACCCGTCAAGGATCGCCCCAGGCATGGCCACGGGTTTACGGAACAACAGCCGGGTAGGTGAGGGCTTGCCCGAGAAGACGGAAGAAGAGAGGAAGAGAGCCCAATGGAGCTCTGGGACTATCGACCTGACGTCTACGACCGCGGGCAGGCTCTGGACCTGGTCGGTTACCACGTCCAAGCCACCGACGGGAAGATCGGGTCCGTCGACGAGGCGACGTACGAGGTCGGCGAGAGCTACATCATCGTCGACACCGGTCCGTGGATCTTCGGTAAGAAGGTCATGCTCCCGGCACGAGTGGTCACGCGCATCGATCCCCAGGAACGCAACGTGTTCGTGGCCCGCACCAAGGCCGAGATCAAGGACGCGCCCGAGTTCGACGAGGGCACGTTCAAGGAGCCCGAGTACCGGACGCGGCTGGGGGACTACTACGGCCGCCTCCCCGGGTGACTTGACGCCGTAAGCGGAGGGCCGCGCCGAGAAGGTGCGGCCCTCTGGCGTACCTGACAGTAGGTGGCAGGTACGCCTGGAAGGCTGGTCCGCATGACGACGAGAGCAAGCCTCCTGGCCTTCACCATCGACTGCGACGACCCCAGGGCGCTGGCCGCGTTCTACCACGAGGTGACCGGGATGGAGGTCACGTACGCGGAGGACGAGTACGCCGCGATCTCCGACGGCACCGTCAACATCTACTTCGGCCGCGTCCCCGACCGCAAGCCGGTCCAGTGGCCGAGCCCCGACAAGCAGTTCCACCTCGACCTCCAGGTGCCGGACGTGGAACGGGCCGCCGCGGAGTACGTCGAGCTCGGCGCCACCAGGCCCGAGTTCCAGCCCGGCGTCACCGAGGAGGGCACGCGGTGGATCGTGCTGCGGGACCCGCAGGGACACCTGTTCTGCGTCTGCCGCACGTCGTAGCCCCGCCCTCCGCGGGTCCTGGAGCAGGGCCGCCGGCCCACCGCCGGCTCAAGGATGCGCCACATGTTCGTGCAGGTCGGAAGCAACATATGCCCATTTTTCAGCCGAAAGGATGATTCTAGAGGTTCTGCTGCCTCTTAAGCTGGAGCAATGCTCCTGAAAGGACCCCTGCTCCTGCGCGGGCCGCGATGACCTGGGTCGGCATGCTGATCGCCCTGGCCGGAGCGCTGGGATACGCGCTCGGCGCGGCGATGCAACAGTTCGAGGTCGTGGCCGAGGGCGCCTCGCTCAGCCTGGTGAGACGCCCTCGCTGGTGGGTCGGCGGCATCATCTCCTTCAGCGGTGCCTGCCTGCACGCCGTGGCCCTGAGCTTCGCGCCGCTGGTCGCCGTGCAGCCGATCAGCGTCGCCACGCTGGTGTTCGCCGTGCCGCTGGCCGCGTTCATGTACGGCCGCAGGCCGTACCGCGCCGAGATCCTCGGCTCGATCGCGGTGGCCGTGGGCCTGCTCTGGCTCATGCTGCTGGTGCCCGCGCACAACGTGACGCCCGTGCTGGGTGACGGCGCGGCGCTGGCCTTCATCGCGGTGATCGCGGCGATCGCGCTGGTCACGCAGCTCATCGCGAGCCGGGTGCACGGGCCGGCGAAGGCCATGCTGCTCTCCGTGGGGGCGGGGGTCGTGACGGCGAGCGTGTCCACGTTCGTGCGGGTGGTCGGCGGCGGGATGGAGGGCGACTGGGGGCGGTTGATCCACTGGTTCAGCCTGGCCGTGCCCGTGCTGCTGGTCTGCGCTGTGGTGCTGCTGCAGCGCTCGTACGCCGTGGGCTACTTCGGCATCGCCTACGCCGGAGTGCAGGTCATCGATCCCATCACCTCCGTGCTGGCCGGCGCGATCCTGCTCGGCGAGCCGCTGCCGACGTCCCCCTCGACGGCCGTGCCCGCCGTGCTGGCCGCCGCGCTGACCATCGCCGGCACGATCACGCTCGGCCGGCTCGCGCCCGACCACCACGCCAAGCCGGCCGCCGCGGCGCCGGCCGCCGCGGCGCCGGCCGCCGAGGCCGAGGCCGTGCAGGCTCCGGTCCCGCTGGAGCTCCCGGTGGCGGCGCCGGTCGTCGTGCAGACGTCGGTCACCGTCCAGCCTCAGCCGGTGGACGCCAGCTCAGCACCTCGTCCATCGACCGCAACATCAGATCTGGGCTGAGCCGCGTGGCGGCCGACAGCCCGAAGTCGCGCAGCCCCACCGCCAGCGGATTGCGGAGCTTGCTCATGCGGCACAGGCTCCAGGAGCGCTGGACGATCTTCGCGGTCCGCTCCACGCGCGCGGCGCTGTAGGCCGCCAGCGCCCCGTCGGGCAGCACACTGCCGCCTCCCGGTGAGGCGTGGCCGGCGTGATGCGCCAGGACCACCCCGTCCTCGATCGCCTGGCAGGCGCCCTGCCCGAGGTTCGGCGTCATCGCGTGCGCGGCGTCGCCGACCAGGGCGGCCCTCCCCCGGTGGAAGGCGGGCAGCGGCTCGGCGTTGTAGTAGACGTCGTTGCGGATGACGCGGGCGGGATCGGCCGCCCGCAGCAGCGCCGGGATCGGGTCGTGCCAGTCGCCGAACCTGCGCAGCAGCTCCGCGCGCTCGTCCGCGTGCACGGTGCCGGCGGGCAGCACGTCGGTGGCGTAGACGTAGACGACGTCGCCGGCCAGCAGGTGAATGCCGAACACCGTGCCCCGGCCCCAGCTCTCGCAGCGCGGGACCTGGAGCCCGTCGCGCGGGACGAGCCCGCGCCAGGCCGTCACCCCGGAGTACACCGGCCCCGGGTGCGCGGGAAAGAGCGCGCGCCGGGTGGCCGAGTTGATCCCGTCGGCGCCCACGACGAGGTCGGCCTCCAGCTCGCCCGCGTCGGTCCGGACGAGGCCCTTGTCGGCGTCCACCTCCGAGACGGTCGTGCCCAGGCGCAGGTGCTCGCGGCCGAGCGCGTCCGTGAGCACCTCCATCAGCGTGGCCCTCAACATGACCACCACCGAGTCGCCGTACTTGGCGTCCGCGACGGCCTCCGTGGTGTGCGTCAGCCACCTCCCGTCCGCCCGGCGCAGGCCGAGCCGGCCCTCCACGGTGGCCAGCTCCCTGACCCGGTCCCCGACGCCGAGGACGTCGAGCGCCTTGAGCGCGTTGGCGGCGATCGCCAGCCCGGACCCGACCGGCTCGATCACGGGAGCGCGCTCCAGCACGGTCACCTCCCACCCCTTGCGCCGCAGCGCCGCCCCGGCGGCCAGCCCGCCGACGCCTCCGCCGATCACCACAGCCCTCGCCATCACGGCCTCCCCTTCACTACGTCTGTAGTGTCACCATACTACGTCTGTAGTTTCCGGTCACTACCGCTGTAGTATCGGGTTCCGTGAAACGCTCCGACCTCGTCGCCGACACGGCCATCACCCTGCTCGCCGAGCGGGGCATGCGCGGGCTGACCCACCGGGCCGTCGACGAGGCGGCGGACCTGCCGCCCGGCTCCACGTCCAACCTCGCCCGCACCCGCGCGGCGCTGCTGGAGCTGACGTTGTCACGGCTCACCGAGCTGGAGATGCGGGCCCTGGCGGGGGCGTACGACAGCGACCCGGACGAGCTGGAGCGCCTGCCCGCGCGCATGGCGCAGGCGCTGCACGTCCAGCTCATGGACCGGCGCCGCACGCTGGCCCGCTACGAGCTGGCCCTGGAGGCCACCAGGCGGCCGGAGCTGCGCAGGATCTACGACCAGGCCGGGCGGCGCTTCCGCGACCCGGCCGTCACCATGCTGGCGGCCCTGGGCTCCGCCGACCCGGTGACGCACGCGCGCAACCTGGTGGCGTTCGGGGAGGGGCTGATGTTCGACGCCATCGCCGGCGCGGGCAGCGTGCCCACACCGGCGGAGCTCGAGGCCGCGCTGGACGACCTGCTGGCGGGCATGCTGCGACCCGGAGGTCAGCGGACCAGCGGCAGGACCTCGCGCTCGTAGAAGCCGAAGAACGCGTCCTGCTCGGGGCCGATCTGGTTGACGTAGACCTCGTCGAACCCGGCGTCCACGTACTGCCTGATGGCCTGGGCGTGCACCTCGGGGTCGGGGCCGACCGGGCTGCCGGCGACGGCCTCGTCCTCCGTCACCATCCCGGCGAGCTGCTCGAAGTGCCGGGGCAGCGGCAGGAGCTGCGCGGCCTCGCCCTTGACGCCCTGCGTGGGCCACAGGCGGTGCACGGTCTTGCGGGCCGCCGCCTCGTCGGTGGCGTAGCAGGCCTTGAGCCCGCCGAGCGCGGGCTTGCCGGCGCCGCCCGCGTCGCGGAAGGCGCGTACGGCGTCGGCGTCCGGCGCGACCGAGATGTACCCGTCGCCCAGCCGCCCGGCCAGCGCCGTGGACTTCTTGCCCAGCCCCGACACCAGGATGGGCGCCGGCTCGTCGGGCAGCGTGTAGAGCCTGGCGGTGTCCACGCGGTAGTGGCGGCCCCGGTGCGTGACCAGCTTGCCCGTGAACAGCTCCCGCATCAGCTCGATCGCCTCTTCCAGCATCTCCAGCCGCTCGCTCAGCGGCGGCCAGCGCGACTCGATCACGTGCTCGTTGAGCGCCTCGCCGGTGCCCACGCCGAGCCGGAACCGGCCGCCGGTGAGCGCGGCCGTGGTGGCCGTGGCGTGGGCGATCACCACCGGGTGCGTACGGACCAGGGGACAGGTCACGGCGGTGGTGATGGGCAGGGACGTGGCCTCGGCCAGCGCGCCGATCACCGACCAGACGAACGGGGACTGCCCCTGCTCGTCCAGCCAGGGATGGAAGTGGTCGGAGATCCACAGAGCCTCGAAACCGGCGCGTTCGGCGGCCTTGGCCTGGCGAATCAGCTCCTTTGGGCCGTGCTCCTCGCACGACAGGAAATAACCGAAGGTCGTCATAAAGTTTTTCCCTGCCCCGACGCCTCATGTTATGCGGCCCTTCCTCAGGGCAGATGCCAGCGCATGGCTACTTTGCTCTGGATCATCGCAGTAATTCTCGTCATCTCCGGGATCTATGTGATCCTGGCCCGGCGCGACCTGCTCTGGGGAATCGTGCTCATCGTCCTCGGTTTCCTGGTCGGGCCTGGCGGGGTCAGCATCTTCAATGTGTAGGGGCGACGTTCGACTCGTTCATCGCCCCAACCCCACCGCTGGGCCGATCCCCGAGAACGGTCCAGCGGTCTCTACGTTTTGCTGAAATATCGACAGTGACGCTCCTCGATTCCCGCGCGGCGGGCATGAGGAGCGTGTGAGTAGATTTCCGCCGTTCAGCCGATACGAGTCCGGGGCTGTCTCGGCGAGGGTTCGTGACCTGCTCGTACGGCTGCGCCTGCACATGCGTGACCAGGCCATCCTCGACGAGGCCATCGCCCGGCTCGCCACGGAGCTGAACGTGCGGCCGGGCGAGGCGGCCGATCAGCTCACGAGGATGGCCCGGCACAGCGGCCTGGCGCCCGTCGAGGTGGCCAAGGGCATCGAGCGTCCCCCTGACGAGCCCAGGCAGCCGGTCGACGTGCCCGTCTGGGTGACCGGCATGCTGGAGGCCGTCCACGCCTCCGCGCTCTACCTGACCCCCGTCAAGGACGCCACGGGCCGCGTCGTGGACTTCCTGATCCTCGCCGCCAACCGGCACGCCAGGACGGTGGCCGGGCGTGCCGCCGCGGAGCTGATCGGGTACCGGCTCATGACGGCCAGCCCCGGCGTGGCCGGCTCGGGGTTGCTGGACGACTACATCGGCGTCTTCGAGACCGGCGAGCCCATCCACCGGGAGGGGCTGGAGTTCGTGGAGGTGCTCGACTACCTGCTCTGGCCGGCCACGCTGAGCGTGCGCGCGGCCCGCGTGGACGACGGGCTGCTGGTGAGCTGGCGCACCATGGACGACGAGGAAATGCTCGTCTCCGGCTGGGAGCGCGCGCAGCGCCTGGCCGAGCTGGGCTGGGGCGAGTGGAACCTGGCCACGCAGCGCACGCTGTGGACTCCCCAGATGTATGAGATGTTCGGCCGCGAACGCGACGAGGGGCCGATGTCGCTGGAGGAGCTGCCGGCCGTGGTGGTGCCGGAGGACCTGCCGATCGTCGAGGACCAGGTGCGTTCCCTGCTGGAGCACAGGGAGGCGGTCGAGACCGAGTTCAGGATCCAGCAGCGGCACGGGGTGCGCCACCTGAGCGTGTTCAGCGAGCCGATACTCGACGCGGACGGCGTGCCGGTCAAGGTGCGCTGCCTGGCCCAGGACGTGACGAAGAACCGGCGCAGGGAGCGTGCCCTGGCCGTGGCGCACGAGCAGGCGCACCGGCAGCGTCAGCGGGCCGAGGAGGAGCACCGGGTCACCGTCCAGCTCCAGAACACGATCCTGCCGATCCGCCGCGGCCTCATCCACCTGCCGGGGCTGACCGTCGGCGTGCGTTACCTGCCCGGCGAGGAGCTCATCCGGCTCGGCGGCGACTGGTTCAAGGCCCGCCTCATCCCCGACGGCAGGGTGCTGCTCGCCATCGGCGACGCCATGGGGCACGGGCTGACCGCTGCCAGCATCATGCTGCAGATGCGCTCGGGGCTGGCCGGGCTGGCCTACACGCAGGCGCCCGCCGACCGGCTCGCCACCTGGCTGAACGACCTGATCGTGCACTCCAACGAGGGCGTCACCGTGACCGGGACCGCCGTCATCGGCCACTTCGACCCGGGGGACTGCACGTTCCGCTGGACGAACGCCGGCCACCTGGCGCCCCTGCTGATCAGGGACGGCCGGGCCGTGCCGATCGACGGCACGCAGGGGATGATGCTCGGCGCGTTCGACGTGACCGAGTACCGGATGACGGCCACGCAGCTCCAGCCGGGCGACGTCCTGCTGCTCTACACCGACGGGATCGTCGAGCGGCGCGGGCAGGACCTGGAGGCGGGCATGGAGGCGCTGCTCCAGGCCGCGCACCTCTGCACCGGGGACGACCCCGAGCAAATGATCAACTGCCTGCTCGACCGGCTGGGCGGTGACAAGGCCGAGGACGACGTGTGCGTGCTCGCCGTACGGGTGCTCTAGCGGGCCGGCGCTCGCGTGGCTGCGGGTGTCGTCCGGCGCTCGCGTGGCTGCGGATGTCGTCCGGCGTCCGGCCCTCGCGTGGCGGCGGGCCGTCCGGCTAGTGCTCGTGCAGCTGCATGTCGTCGGCGCAGTTGAGGCAGTACACGGAGTACGCCCTGCCGAGCACCGGCAGCGCCACGTTGCGCACCCGGATGCCGCCCGGCGTCATGCCCTTCTCGCTGCCCTTGTGCGCGTGCCCGTGCAGGATCAGGTCGGCGCCGGCCGTGTCCACCGCCTCCGCCAGGAGGTAGCTGCCGAGGAAGGGGTAGATCTCGTGCGGCTCGCCCTCCAGCGTCTCCTTGATCGGGGAGTAGTGCGACAGCACCACGCGGTGGTCGGCGACGATCTCCTTCAGCGCCACCTTCCACGCCTCGGCGATGTAGCGCGTGTGGGAGACGAAGTTCTTGATCTCGCGCTCGCCGAACTCGCTGGCGCACTTGCCCGCGAACCCGCCGCCGAACCCCTTCCCGCCGACCACGCCCAGCTTCTTGTCACCGCACTGCACCACGACGCCGTCGTCGTCGAGCACGATGACGCCGGCGTCACGAAGCTCGCCGGCGATCTCGTACTGCAGGTCGGAATGGTAATCGTGGTTGCCGAGCACCGCGACGGCGGGGATCGGCAGGCCGCGCAGCTCGTCGGCCACCACCTTGCCCTCCTCCAGCGTGCCGTGCCGGGTGAGGTCCCCGGCCAGCATGAACACGTCCGCGCGGTCCTCGATGCCGTCGAGCTTCTTCCTGTACTGGCCTCTGACGTCCTCGCCTAGGTGGATGTCCCCCACGGCGGCTATACGCAGGTCAGTCAAGATGCTCATCCTCCCCCGGCGCGTTCGCCTCAACGACGTTGATCTCGTTGTGCACATGGAGCTCGGGCGCGACCTCGTGCGCCACCTGGCCGAGCCGCTCCCGCTGCTCGGCCCCGCTCACCTGTCCGCGCAGGAAAAGCTGGTCGCCTCTGATGTCGACGCGAATTCCGAGCTCGTGCGTGCGTCCGTCCTCGGCCAGCGCCTGCTGGACACGGGCCGCGACGTACTGCGGAGCTTCCATCGCTCGCCTCCTTCTTCTGTCGGCGCATGCCCGGTTGCGAACCGCTCAAACGGCTCGAATCAGCTCAATGACCGCCCGTTCGACGGGGCCCGCCGTGGCGAGCTGCCCGAAATCCGCGTCCGCCCCGAGCTCGGTCAGCGCCGCCGCGATCGTTCTGTCCTGGTCGTACGCCTCCACCACGCGCGGGTCCACGTAGGACGCCCGCGCCACGGTCGGGGTGTTGCCCAGGTACTCCGCGACCTCGCGCATCACCCGCGTGACGGCGCGCTTCTTGCTGGTGACGCCCGTGCGCGCGGGCCTGGACACCGCCAGGCCCACCGCCGCCAGGACGGTGGCGTGCCAGGTGCGGAAGTCCTTGGCCGTGACCTCGTAGCCGATGATCTCGCGCAGGTACTCGTTGATGTCCTCGCTCCTGATGTCGCTCCAGCCGCCCCGGTGCCGGTAACGCAGCAGCTCGCCGTCCGCGCCCAGCGCCTTGAGCGAGCGCAGCACCTTGCACGCGGCCGGGTCGGCCACCTCGACCTCGCGCGGCACGTCGCCCTTGGCCTGGTAGGAGCAGGTGACCACGCCGCCGGAGCAGGTGACGTGCTCCATCCTGAGCGTGGCCAGGCCGTAGGTGTCGTAGCTCTCGCCGCCGATGCGGAAGAAGCCGATGTCGAGCAGCCTGGCCGCGGCGGCCAGCACCCGCTGCCTGGTCAGCCCGCGCCCCTGGAGCTGGTCGTCCACGGCCTTCCTGAACGCGGGCAGCCGCTCGGCCACCTCCAGCACCCGGTCGAACTTGGCCCGGTCCTGCTGCTCGCGCCACAGGTCGTGGTAGCGGTACTGGCGCCGGCCCGCGGAGTCCGTGCCGACGGCCTGCAGGTGCCCCCTGGGTGACGTGCAGATCCACACGTCCTGCCAGGCAGGGGGGATGGCCAGCGCCCTGATCCGGGCGAGCGTGGCCGGGTCGCGCACCGGGCGGCCGTCGGGGCCCTCGTAGCTGAACCCGCGCCCGCGCCGCCGCCGCACGATGCCCGGCTCGCTCTGGTCGCTGGGGTGCAACTCGTCGGTACGTTGATCTCGCTCGGGCACGCAGGCGGGCTACCCCGGACGTTAGGCGGCAAACGGGACGGGCAGGTGAGCCGCATGTCTGACAACGGAGAATGGCACGAGGAACGGGACCGCAGAGGCCATGCCATGGTGCCCGCCACCCCGCGCGACATCATGCACGTCAGGGTGGGCTCCTTCATCCTGGTGTTCCTGTTCGCGTTCGCGGTGCTGGGACTCCTCACCGGCGCTTACCTCATCACGGGCGTCGCGGTCGTGCTGGCCATCGCCACGGCGGTCGACATCACGTTGGCCATACGGCGGCAGAAGCAGCAGCAAGGACCGGACAGAGAGGCGGGCTGATCACGACATGGCACCACTTCGTGGACGCGTGGTAGTGGTGACGGGCGCGAGCGGCGGGGTCGGGCGCGCGGTGGTGCGCGAGCTCGGCGCGCAGGGCGCCAAGGTGGCGCTGATCGCCCGCGGCACGGCCGGCCTGGGCGCCGCCGCCGTGGACGTGGGGGTGGAGGGCGGCACGGGGCAGGTGTACGAGGCGGACGTGGCCGACTACGAGCAGCTACGGGCGGCGGCGGAGCGCATCGAGAAGGAGATGGGCCCGATCTCCGTCTGGATAAACACCGCCTTCTCCTCCGTCTTCGCCAAATTCACCGATATTTCCCCAGACGAGTACGAGCGCACCACCGCGGTGACGTACCTGGGCTACGTCTGGGGCACCAAGGTCGCCCTCGACCTGATGCGCCCCCGCAACGCCGGCGCCATCGTCCAGACCGGGTCCGCCCTGTCACAGCGCGGCATCCCGCTGCAGTCCGCCTACTGCGGGGCCAAGCACGCCATCAAGGGCTTCACGGAGTCGGTGCGTACCGAGCTCATGTCCGACGGCAGCAACGTGCACGTCACCCTCGTCCAGCTTCCGGCCGTCAACACCCCCCAGTTCGACTGGGTGCTGTCCAAGCTGCGCCGCCATCCGCAGCCCGTCCCCCCGATCTACCAGCCGGAGGTGGCCGCGCGGGCGATCGTGCACGCCGCCTCGCATCCGGAGCGCAAGGAGTACTGGGTCGGCACCAGCACCGTCGCCACCATGCTCGCTCAGCGCGTCGCGCCTGCCCTGGTGGACCGCTACCTTGCCAGGACGGGCGCGCAGTCGCAGGTGACGGACGAGAAGGCGCCCACCGGGGTGGCGAACCTGTGGGAGCCCGCCGACGAGAACAGCGACTACGGGGCGCACGGCTCGTTCGACCACCGCTCGCACAAGCGCAGCCCCCAACTGTGGCTCTCCCAGCACCGCGGCCCCGTCCTGCTCACCCTCGCGGGCACCGCCGCCGCCGCGGCCCTCGCCGCCGTACGGCGTACGCGGCGCGGCTGACCCACCCGCCCTTCCCCTGAGAGGACCCCGGCCGGAGCGCGGCGGCCGGGGGCGCGGGCGCTTGTGCCGAGTTAAGCGGCGACGCCGGGGTAGGCGGGGCGGAAACCATCTCAGGGGAGGTCATGATGCCTGACCGCGATCTTCAGTACCTGGCAGAGCTGGCGGCGCAGTTGCGGGTGGACTCCGTGCGGGCGGCGGCGGAGGCCGGTTCCGGCCATCCGACCTCGTCCATGTCCGCGGCCGACCTGATGGCCGTGCTGTTCGCGTGCCACCTGCGCTACGACTTCGACAACCCGGGCAACCCGGCCAACGACCACCTGATCTTCTCCAAGGGACACGCCTCTCCCCTGCTCTACTCGCTCTACAAGGCGGCCGGGGTGATCAGCGACGAGGAGTTGCTGTCGTTCAGGCGAAGAGGCAGCCGGTTGGAGGGGCATCCCACGCCCCGGCTGCCCTGGGTGGACGTCGCCACCGGGTCGCTGGGACAGGGGCTGCCCGTGGGGGTGGGGGTGGCGATGGCCGGGCGGCTGGAGCGGGTGCCGTACCGGGTGTGGGTGTTGTGCGGCGACAGCGAGCTGGCCGAGGGCTCCATCTGGGAGGCGGCCGAGCACGCCGGCAGCGAGGGGCTGGCGAACCTGACCGCGATCGTGGACGTGAACCGGCTCGGCCAGCGCGGCCCCACCAGGCACGGCTGGGACACCGGGGCGTACGCGCGCAGGTTCGGGGCGTTCGGCTGGCACACGATCGAGATCGACGGGCACGACCCCGGCCAGATCGACTACGCGCTGAGCGACGCCCGCAACACGCGGCGGCGGCCGACCGTGATCCTGGCCAAGACCCGCAAGGGCGAAGGGGTCCTGGAGGTCGAGAACCGCGAGGGCGCCCACGGCAAGGCGCTGAAGGACCCGGGCAAGGCCGTCGAGGAGCTGGGCGGGCCCAGGAGCGTGCGGGTCGAGGTGCACAAGCCGGAGGTGGACGCGGCGCCGTTCCGGTTCGGCAGCAACGGGATGGCCCTGCCCTCGTACCCGGTGGGTGAGAAGGTGGCGACACGGACGGCGTACGGGGCGGCGCTGGCGGCGCTCGGCTCGGCCCGCGGGGACGTGGTGGCGCTGGACGGCGAGGTGGCGGACTCGACGAAGACGGAGACGTTCGGCAAGGAGCATCCCGAGCGGTTCTTCGAGATGTACATCGCCGAGCAGCAGCTCGTCGCGGCGGCCGTCGGGCTGCAGGTGCGCGGGTGGAAGCCGTACGCGGCCACCTTCGCGGCGTTCCTGACCAGGGCGCACGACTTCATCAGGATGGCGGGTGTGAGCCGGGCGGACATCCGGCTGGTCGGCTCGCACGCCGGGGTGGCCATCGGCGAGGACGGGCCCTCGCAGATGGGCCTGGAGGACCTGGCGATGATGCGGACCGTGCACGGCAGCACCGTGCTGTACCCGTGCGACGCCAACCAGACGGCGGCCCTGATCGCCGAGATGGCGGACCTGGAGGGCGTGTCCTACCTGCGCACCACGCGGGGCGACACGCCGGTGATCTACCAGCCGGGTGAGCGGTTCCCCGTGGGCGGGTCGCGGGTGCTGCGGCAATCGCCCGGCGACCGGGCCACGATCGTGGCGGCGGGCGTCACCGTGCACGAGGCGCTGGCGGCGGCCGACGACCTCCAGGCGGACGGCGTCCGCGTGGGGGTGATCGACCTGTACTCGATCAAGCCCGTCGACACGGCCGCGCTGGTCGAGGCGGCGACCACCACCGGCAATCTGATCACGGTGGAGGACCACCGGGTCGAGGGCGGCCTGGGTGACGCGGTGATGGACGCGGTGAGCGAGCTGGGGCCGCGCGTGGTGAAGCTGGCCGTGACCGATCTGCCCGGGTCGGCGACGCCGCAGGAGCAGCTCGCCGACGCCCGGATCGACCGTCACGCCATCGCCGACGCGGTGAAGCGGCTGCTGTGAGCGGGGCGGCTGCGGGCGGGCATGAGTGAGGGCCGGCGATCCATCGAGATCGGCGGCCCTCTGGTCGGTCTGCCCAGTGGCGCAGGTACGCCCCGCTCAGTCAGCGGGACTTCTTCGCCGTGGAGCTCTTCTTGGCAGCGGTCTTCGTCCTGGACGTCGACTTGGACGTCGTCGACTTGGGCCCCGACTTCACCTTGGACGTCGTCCTGGGGCCGGACTTCGAGGAGGAAGCCGCCTTCGTGCTGGTGGACTTGGCACCGGACTTCGTGCTGCTGGACTTCGTGCCGGTGGACTTCGTGCCGGTGGACTTCGTCGTGCTGCTGGACTTCGCGCCGTTGGACTTGGTCGCGCCGTTGGACTTCGCGCCCGGGCGGGACTTGGCCGTGGCCGTCCTGTTGGCCTTCTTGATGGCGCCGACCAGCTCCTGCTTGGTCATCTTCGACCGGCCGGTCACTCCCAGCTTCGCGGCCACCTTCTGCAGGTGTTCCTTGCTGGCGTTGGCGTCCACGCCTTCGGCCGTCCGGCCGGAGCGGTCGGTGGCGCCCTTGTCGGAAGGGCCCTTGCCGTTCTTCGCCTCCCAGTGGTCGCCCACCTTCTCGAAGGAATGTTTCAGCGCGGCGAACGCGGTCATGTGGGCGCGCCGCCCCTCGCCGTACTCCTTGACGGCCGAGTCGTGCGCCTTGATCCACGTGTTCTGCGCCTTTTTCGGAGAACGCTTGATGGTCGACGGCAGCTCTTCAACGGCTGGCATGTCGATTCACCTCCTACAGCGGTGGTTCGTCGTAGTGGCGACGCTCCTCGTAGACCGTGGTCCTGCGCGTCTCGGGCTCCTCGTAGATCTCGTGACGGTGCACCGGCTCGTCGATCGGGCCGACCGCGCGGCGCGTGACGGTGATCCTGTATATGCCGAACAGGAGCCCGACCAGGCCACCGAGCATGAGGATGACGCCCACTACGTTGATGTCGAGGCCGGCGAGGTCGAACTCGACGGCCCAGGTGAGGATCGCACCGAGCATGATGAGGATGATGCTTCCGGCGATGGTCATCAGATTTACCTCCTTGACACGAAGGAACCTCTATCCACATGTCGAAAAACAAACCAGTCGTGATGATCGGGCTCATGGGCGCGGGTAAGACGACCGCCGGCCGCTTGATCGCTGAGGCGCTCGGGCTGCCCTTCACCGACAGCGATCAGTACCTCCAGGACAAGCACGGCGCCACCTCCGCGCCGATCGCCGCCCGCGAGGGCAAGCAGGCGCTGCACCGGTACGAGGCCGAGCACGTGCTGGAGTCGCTGGCGGGTGAGCCGAAGGTGATCGCCGCGGCGGCCAGCGTGCTGGAGAACGCCCAGGTGCGCGCGGCGATGCGCGCGGCGTTCGTGGTCTGGGTGGACGCCGACGACGCGGTGCTGGCCGAGCGCATGCGCACCAGCAAGCACCGCCCCGACTACGACCCGCGGGAGATGCGGGCCCGCCGCGAGGTGTACTTCCGCGAGGTGGCGGACCTGATCTGCGACGTCGGCGTGCTCACCCCCGAGCAGGTGCGGGACACGGTGCTCGGGAAAATGGGTTTGCCCGGTGTTGATCGCGACTGATAGCCAGAAGGGATGTTCGCCGAGAAACCCACGCTGAAGGGTGCGCGCGTGACGCTGCGCCCGGTCGGTCCCGAGCACGTCGAGGGCCTGCTGGAACTGGTCTCCGACCCCGACGTGCGCAAGCTGACGGGCTCGCACGCCGAGTTCGACGCCGAGGGCCTGCGCCTGTGGTACGCCACGCGCGGCGACCATCCCGACCGCCTCGACCTGGCCATCATGGCGGACGGCGAGTACGTCGGCGAGGTGGTGCTCAACGAGCTCGACACCGCCAACCTGGCGTGCAACCTGCGCATCGGGCTGATCGGCCCCCGCGTGTTCGGCAAGGGCTACGGCACCGAGGCCATCGAGCTGGTGCTCCGCCACGCCTTCACCACCACGCCGCTGCACCGGATCAGGCTGGGCGTCTACGCCTTCAACGAGCGGGCGCGGCACGTCTACAAGAAGCTCGGCTTCGTCGAGGAGGGCGTCGAGCGCGACGCGCTCCTGTGGGACGGGGAGTGGCACGACTGCGTGCTCATGGCCGTCCTGCGGCACGAGTGGCAGGCCGGATCGCGAAGCCTGGCATAATGATCATGACGCATGGGTCCCCCGAGGCGCGCGGGGGACCTGTGGCGTCCCTCCCGGTTACGTGGTCCCGGACAACCAATGGGCGGTGTCGTGCATCTAAGCTCCAGTGACGATGCGCTTGGTGCCCGGTGACCCAGAAAGGCTTGGCGGCTATTGGCTGGCTGCCAGGCTGGGCGCGGGCGGGCGCGGGGTCGTCTACGACGCCTACGACGACGAGGGCCGCAGGTTCGCGGTCACGGTGCCGCGGGGCGAGGTCGGACGTCGGTACGAGCGGGTGACCTGCCGCCATCTGGCGGAGGTGGTCGCCGTCGGGTCCGACGAAGGCGTCCCGTACGTGGTGAGCGAGTTCGTGAACGGGCCCGACCTGCGGCAGGCCGTCGCGCTGCGGGGGCCGTACGCGGGTGACGAGCTGGTCGCGCTGGCCGGGGCGCTGGCGGAGGTGCTGCGCGCGCTGCACGACGCGGGGCTGACCCACCGGGGGCTGAACCCGGAGAGCGTGCTGCTGGCCGACGACGGCCCCAAGGTGATCGAGCTGGGGCTGCCGGTCTCCGGGCCGGTGGGCGGGTACACCTACCAGGCGCCCGAGGTGCTCACCGGCCAGGCGGCCGAGGCGGCGGCGGACGTGTTCGCGTGGGGCGCGGTGGTGGTGTTCGCCGCGACCGGGCACGATCCGTTCCGCGGGGAGAGCCTCGGCGGCGTCATGCGCCGGCTGCTGACCGTCGATCCCGACCTGAGCTGCCTGCCCGACTCCCTGTGCGAGCTGGTCGGGCGGGCGCTGGCCAAGGACCCCGCCGACCGTCCCACGGCGGCCGAGCTGCTGGTGGACGGCGTGGCGGAGCTGCGCCCGCCGCAGGCGTACGTGCGGCAGCGGTCGCTGGGCGAGCTGGCCGAGGAGGTGTACGCCGGGCTCACGCCCGCCCAGCAGCAGGAGGTGCCCGGCCTGCTGCTGCGCCTGCTCGACGGCGACACGCCGCACGACGAGGGCGACGTGCTGCGGCCGCTCATGGAGGCCGGCCTGCTGGTACGCCGCAGCGTACGCGTGACGGGCGTCGAGACCTCCGTCGGCAAGCTCGTCGCCGTCAGCGACGACCGGGTCGCCCCGGCCAGCGCCGCGCTCTACCGGGCCTGGCCGCGGCTGCGCGGATGGGTGGCCGACGAGCGCGAGGGCATGCTGGTGCACCGCCGCATCCGCCAGGCCGCCAGGCACTGGTCCGAGCACCGGCGCGGGCGCGGCCACCTGCTGCGCGGGCAGGAGCTCGACACGGCGCTCGGCTGGGCCGCGACCAAGCGCCGCCACGTGCGGCTGAACCAGCTCGAACGCGACTTCATCAACGACAGCGTGGCCCTGTCCAAGCAGCGCAGGAAGCTGCTGGTGCCCTCCCTGACGACGGTGGCGGCGGTGCTGGCGGTGGCGGTCACGATGACCGTCGTGTCCGTTCACGGCCAGAACGACCTGCGCGAGCGCCTCATCGAGGCCGACGCCCGCGCCGTGGCCGCCAGGGCGGAGGCCCTGCGCACCTCCGACCCGCGTACGGCGATGCGGCTGAGCGTGGCCGCGTGGCGGCTGGCGCCGGTCTTCGAGGCGCGGGCGGCGCTGCAGACCTCGCTGGTGCAGCCGGAGCTGGCCGTGTTCACCGATCCCGAGGCCGATGCGCGGGCCCGTTACCTGCTGCGCGGCGACGCGCTGGTCAGGTGGGACACCGGTGCGCTCACCGTCTGGGACGTGCCGTCGAGGCGGCGGGCGGCGTCGTACGCGCTGCCTGCCGGGGCCACGGCGCTGAGCGACGACGGCCGGTACGCGGAGGGGGGCGGCGGGCCGATCGACGTGACCACCGGGCGCCCGCCCGCCGCCGCCGTCTACGCGATCAGCAGGGGGAACAGGACACGGGTCTACCGGGGGACACGCGTGCTGCTCGACGTGCCGGACGCGAAGGTGGCGCTGTCGCCCGACGGGACTCGGGCGGCCGTCTCGCGGTTGAGCGGGCGGGTCGAGCTGTGGGACCTGGCCGCGGGCCGTACCAGGACCGGGGTGGTCGAGGTCGAACCGCTCGCGGACGCGGCCGCCCCCGCCCTCGCCTTCAGCCCCGACGGGCGCACGCTGGCGGTGGCGGGGCGCGACGGGGTCACGCTGGTGGGGGCCAAGGACGTCCGGTCGCGTACGGGGTCCGCGGAGACGTTCGGCGCGGCCGTGGAGCCGGGCCCCGACACCCCCGCCGACCTCGCCCGCAGCCCGGGGCCCGCCCCGCCCGCGGCCGCGCAGAGCCCTGGTGTGCTCGCGCTCCCGACCCCCGCCCAGGCCCGCCCCTCGGCCCCGCCCGCCTCCCCGGCTCCCGCCACGGCCGCCTCGCAGGCTCCAGCGGCAGGCACCTCGCGGGCCCCCGCGACGGGTACCTCACAGGCCCCCGCGGCAGCCGCCTCGCAGGCTCCCACGGCGGGCACCTCCCAGGCTCCCGCGGCGGGCGCGTCCGAGGGCACCGGCGCGGGCGCGCCGGCGACCGGGCGGGACGGGGTCCAGACCTTCAGCGCCGGCGGCGGCCAGACCGCCGGGCCGCAGGCCCGCGCGACCGGAACAGGCCGGCCGGACGCGCGGGCGGGGACGGCGCAACCCGACACGAAGACCCGCGCGAGCGAGGCCACCAGGCCGGGCACCGGCGACTCGGGCACCGCCCGGCCGCAGCCTCGCGCGACCGGAGCGGACCGGCGGGACGCCGGCGATGCGGGTGCCGGGCAGCCGGACGGCGGCGATCCCCAGGCGGCGCGCACCCGCGACAGCGAGGCGGCACGCACCCGCGACGGCGAGGCGACCCGGCCGGGCGGCGATACGGGGGCCGCGCCGACCACGGGACGGGAGGCCGAAGCCGGGCCGCCGCAGGACGGCGCGTGGGGTGCCGAGGTCGTGGACGGGCTGGAGACGACCCCTGGCGCGTCGGCGGGCCCACTGGTCTTCAGCCCCGACGGCCGCCTGCTGGCACTCCCCGGCGACGGCGAGGTACGCGTCTGGAACGTCGCCGAGCGCCGCCTGGCCGGCTCCTACCCCCTCCAGAACCCCGGCCACGGCCTGACCTTCTCCTCGGACGGCCGCCAGCTGCGCTACCTCAGCGGCAGCGGCTCGGTCGTCTCGCTCGACGTGACCGGCCTGCCGGCGCCGTCCGACGACGGGCACGTCGCCGCGTTCTCCGGCAACGGCCGGGTCGCCGCCAAGGAGGTCGGCGACGCCATCGAGCTCACCGACACCGAGGAGCACAGGAAGCTGGGCCGCATCGCGGCGGCCGGCGACCTGGCGTTCGACGCGGGCGGGCGGCTGCTGGCGGTGGCGGGCGACCCGGTGACCGTGTGGGAGGTGGCCGGCGGCAGGCAGGTGTCCATGATCAGGGCGGGCGGTGACGTGCCCGCCGTCGCGCTCTCCCCCGACGGCGGCACCCTGGCCACCGCCCGCGGAACGCTGCTGGAGACGTGGGAGGTGCGCACGGGGCGGCGGATCAAGGCGTACGCGGGCGCGGGCGACCTGGCGCTGGCCTTCAGCCCCGACGGCGCCACGCTGGCCGCCGGGCCGAACCTGCTCGACCTGCCCACCGGCCGGATCACCCCGCTCGACCTGAGCGACGGCGCGGCCCCGACGGCGCTGGCCTTCTCCCCCGACGGCGCCAGGCTGGCGATCGCGCTGGACGCCGGCAGGGTGCTGCTGTGGGACGTACGCGAGCGCGAGCCCATCGGCACGATCGAGACCGGCTCGGCCCCGGTGGACGAGCTGCGCTTCTCCCCCGGCGGCGACCTGCTGGCCGTCGATGCCGCCCGTACCTCGCTCTGGGACACCGCGGCGCTGCGCGAGGTCGGCCAGGTCGGCTCGTGGGCCGCCGGGCTGGCCTTCAGCCAGGACGGCAAGCGGCTGCGCGGGGTCGCGCTCGACGGGACCGTACGGGAGGTCGCGGTCGACCCGGGGCTGACGGCGCGCGAGGTGTGCGCGCGGGCGGGCGGGGCGCTGAGCAGGGCGGAGTGGGCGCGCCTGATCCCGGAGAGCGGCTACCAGGACAGCTGCTGACCCTGCGGACGGACGCCCCGCCGACCCGGCGCCGCCTTCGGCGGCCTTCTTGCTGCGGCTTGCTGCGGCTTGCTCCGGTCAGTCGACGACCTTGAGCACCTTCCCCTGGGGGTTGGCCACCAGGTAACCGCCCCGGTTGTACTCGTCGGAGGCGTAGACCAGCAGCACCTGCCTCGTCGAGGTGAACGAGTAGTCGGGGTCCACGATCATGTGGTGGGAGATCGGAGCGCGCGCGCCGAGGTCCTGCTTCGCCTTCTTGAGCAGGTTCGGCAGGGCGTTCCAGTTGAACTTGGCCAGGTCCACCAGGGGCGTGTCGAACGTGCTTCCCGCCGTGGGGCCGGTGACCTCGCCGTCGCGGTAGTCGTAGCTGTCGTAGACCTCCGGGTCGTCCTTGCGGGGCACGTAGACGGAGGCGTGCGTCGGATGGATCGACATCTTGACGACCTTGGTGCCGCCGATGACCGGCTTCAGCTTGGCGATCATCCCGCGCATGCCGGCCGGGGTCAGCAGGTCCTTCTCGGCGGGCTGTTCCGTGGGTTCGTCCGTGCGTTCATCCGTGGGGTCGTCCGTGGGGTCGTCCGTGTGCTCCTCGACGGGCTCATCGGCTGGTTCCGTGGTGGCGGGGCCGGTCCCGAGGCTCAGGCTGGTGGCCCGCGGGTCGCCGTCGGCGCCCGGGGTGGCCGGCGGGAGGAACTGCCACACCAGCACGGCCGCCACCACCGCGATCGCCGCCGCGGACACGGACACCGCCACCGCCGCTCCGCGCCGGCTGCGGCGCGTGTTCGCGGTGTCCGCCCCCTGGACCGGCCCCGGGCCCCACGGGGGCTGCTGCGGGGCCTTCGCGTACCCGGGCGGCACGGTCTGCCCTGCGGCGGGCGGGAAGGCGTACCCGGGCGGCACGGTGTGCCCGGCAGGCGGGAAGGCGGGCGCGGGCTGCGCGGGACCGGAGAAGGCAGGCGCGCCCTGCACGGGCCCGGAGGAAGCGGGCGCGGGGTGCGCAGGCCCGGAGAAGGCGGGTGCGCCCTGCACGGCCCCGGAGGAAGCGGGCGCAGGTTGCGCGGGCCCGGAGAAGGGGGGCGCGGGGTGCGCGGGCCCGGGGAAGGCGGGGCCGGGAGCCATGGGCTGCGGCGTCGCGGGGCCGCCGGCGTACGGGCCGGGCTGCGGGGGTGTGCGGCCGGCTTCGGCCTCCGCCAGCATCCGGTCCAGGGTCTCGGGGTCCGGCCGGGCTGACGGGTCCCGGACGAGCAGGGCGCTCAGCACGGAGGTGAGCGCCCCGGCCCGCTCCGCGGGCGGCACGTCCTGGTTGAGCACCGCGGCGAGCGTCGCCAGCGTGGTGCCGCGGCGCAGCGGGTGCCGCCCCTCCACCGCGACGTACAACATCATGCCCAGCGACCACAGATCGGAGGCGGGATCGCCCTCGACCCCGTTGATCCGCTCGGGCGCCATGTACTCGGGCGAGCCGATGAACGACCCGGTCGCCGTGAGGCTCGTGGACTCCCGCATCGCCGCGATGCCGAAGTCGGTCAGCACCGAGCGGCCGTCCTCGCGCAGCAGCACGTTGGCGGGCTTGACGTCGCGGTGCTGGATGCCGACCGAGTGGGCGGCCCGCAGCCCGGACAGCACCTCCCGCCCCAGCCGCGCCGCCTCCCTGACCGGCAGGGGGCCGTGCTGGAGGTGGTCCTGGAGGGAGCCGCCGGTGACCAGCTCCATGACGATCCAGGGGTAACCGTGCTCCCCCGGGTCCACGATGTGGTGGATGGTGGCCACGTGGGGGTGGTTCAGCCGGGCCAGGGCGCGGGCCTCGCGCAGCACCCTGGAGCGCAGCTCGCGGGCGAGGGTGGGGTCGTGCTCCTCGATGGCGGGGTCGGGCGGGCGTACCTCCTTGAGCGCGACCTCGCGGTGCAGGGCCACGTCCCAGGCGCGCCACACCAGGCCCATGCCCCCGCCACCGAGCCGCTCCACGAGCTCGAAGCGACCGTCGATCACCCTCTTGTCCATGCGGGAAGCGTAGGGCCGGGCCGCCGGGGTCCGCTACGCGCCCGGCTTGTCCTCCAGGCGCGGGAACAGGACGGCGCCCTTGGTGATCGTCGAACCGGCCGGGAGCCTGCCCCATTCACCGGCGTCCTGGACCCGCTGGCCGGCGAGGGCGCCGAGGGCGGGCTCCGCGCCGAGCGACTCCCAGAGCCGCTGGGAGCTCTCGGGCATGAACGGGTTCAGCAGCACCGCGACCGCGCGCAGGGACTCCGCGGCGGTGTAGAGGATCGTCGCCAGGCGGGCCCGGCCCTCCGGGGAGTCGTCCTTGGCCACCTTCCACGGCTCCTGCTCGGAGATGTAGCCGTTGACCTGCTTGACGAAGTCGAAGATGGTCTGGATGCCGGCCTGGAACTCCACGTCGTCGCCGATCTTCCTGTCGGCTTCCGCGACCGTCTTGGCCAGGCTGTCGTGGACGGCCCTCTCGGCCTCGCCGTCGGCGGTCGCCTCGGGCAGGACGCCGTCGAAGTACTTGCCGACCATGGCCGCCACGCGGGAGGCGAGGTTGCCGTAGTCGTTGGCCAGCTCGGAGGTGTAGCGGGCGGCGAGGTCCTCCCAGGAGAACGAGCCGTCCTGGCCGTAGGCGATCGCGCGCAGCAGGTACCAGCGGAAGGCGTCCACCCCGAAGTGGGAGGTGATGTCGCGCGGGCTGATGCCGGTCAGGTTCGACTTCGACATCTTCTCGCCGCCGACCAGCAGCCAGCCGTTCGCGACGATGCGGCCGGGCAGCCGCAGCCCGTTGGCCATCAGCAGCGCCGGCCAGATGACCGCGTGGAAGCGGAGGATGTCCTTGCCGATCAGGTGCACGTCGGCCGGGAAGCTGCCCTCGAACGTGTCCTGGTTCTGGTTGTAGCCGACCGCCGTCGCGTAGTTGAGCAGCGCGTCCACCCACACGTAGATGACGTGCCGGCCGTCCCACGGGACGGGCACGCCCCAGTCGAAGGTCGAGCGGGAGATGGACAGGTCCTGCAGGCCCTGCCGGACGAAGTTGACGACCTCGTTGCGGGCGGACTCGGGCTGGATGAAGTCCGGGTTGGCCTCGTAGTGAGCGAGCAGCCTGTCGCCGTACTCGCTCAGCTTGAAGAAGTAGTTCTCCTCCTTGAGGATCTCCACCGGCCGCTTGTGGATCGGGCAGAGCTGCTCACCCGCGTGCTCGCCCTCGCCGGCGATCAGTTCGCCGGGGAGCTTGTACTCCTCGCAGCCCACGCAGTACGGGCCCTCGTACCCGCCCTGGTAGATCTCCCCCTTGTCGTACAGGTCCTGGACGAACTCGCGCACCCGGTCGGTGTGCCGCTTCTCCGTGGTGCGGATGAAGTCGTCGTTGGCGATCTCCAGATGCCGCCAGAGGGGTTTCCACGCCTCCTCCACGAGCTTGTCGCACCATTCCTGCGGGCTCACCCCCTTGGCCTCGGCGGTGCGCAGCACCTTCTGGCCGTGCTCGTCGGTGCCCGTCAGGAACCACACCCGCTCGCCGCGCTGCCGGTGCCAGCGCGTGAGCACGTCGCCCGCGACGGTCGTGTACGCATGGCCCAGGTGCGGAGCGTCGTTGACGTAGTAGATGGGAGTGGTGACGTAGAACGCCTTTCCACTCTGATTCCCTGATCCGGAGGCCGCCATGGGCGAGATCCTACTGGCCGCGTGACCGTCGTTTCGCGTGAACGGCCGGACGCCGGATCCGCCGGGCGGGCAGGGTGCTGCCGGTCAGGCGAGCGTGGCCAGCTCGTCCGCCGCTACGCCGTGCGCGAACGGCAGGCCCCGGGCGTACCTGTCCAGCTCGTCCACGGCCAGGTCGGCGATGCGGGCCAGCTCCCCGCCCAGCGACCCGGCGATGTGCGGGGTGAGCAGGACGTTCGGCAGGTCGTACAGGGGCGAGTCCGCCGGCAGCAGGTCGGGCTCGGTGACGTCGATGACCGCGTACAGCCGCCCGGAGGCCAGCTCGGCGACGAGCGCGTCCTGGTCGACGAGCACGCCGCGGGCGGTGTTGATCAGCGTGGCGCCGTCGCGCATGCGGGCCAGGCGGGCGGCGCTGACGAGGTGGCGGGTCTCGGGCAGCGCGGGCGCGTGCACGCTGACCACGTCGCACCGCTCGAACAGCTCGTCCAGCTCGACGTGCGGCACGCCCAGGTCCTCGGTCAGGTACGGGTCCGCGACCAGCACGTCCAGCTCGAACGGCCGCAGCAGCTCGATCACCCGCCGCCCGATCTTGGACGCGCCGATGATGCCGACCGTGCGGCGGTAGTTGCCGAACCCGGGGAACATCCCGTCGTAGTCGAGCCGCGTCTCCCGGTGCTCCCGGTAGAGGCGGGCGATGTCGGTCACCCGCTTGTTGGCGAACAGGATCGCGGCCAGCGTGTACTCGGCGACGGGCTCGGCGTTGGCCGCCGCCGCGGAGGAGACGAGCAGGCCGCGCTCCCAGCACGCCTCGGTGACGTGGTGCTTGACCGAGCCGGCCGCGTGCACGACGGCCCGCAGGCGCGGCGCGGCGGCCAGCACCTCGGCGGTGATGGGCGGGCACCACCAGCTCGTGTAGAGCACCTCCGCCTCGGCCAGCGCGCCGGCTACGGCCGGGTCGGCGAAGTCGGCGGCCACCAGGCCGGGGTCCACGTCGGCGATCGCGACCAGGCGCTCGCGCACCGGCCCCGTGATGAGCCGGGTGGCGATGTCGGGTCCCATCGCGAGCAGGGTCTTCGGCCGCGAAACGGTCATCACGCTCCCCCGAACGTCAATACGGTCAACGCGATCATAACGATCACGCGCGGGCCGGGCCCGCGCGGGCCGCCTTGACGGCGCCACCGGGGGCGCGTCACTCACCGAGATCGCTCAGCTTCCCGATCAGCGCCGTCCGGGAGGTGATGCCGAGCTTGGTGTAGATGTGGCTCAGGTGGTACTCGACGGTCTTGACGCTCAGCACCAGCTTGCGTGCCGCCTGCCGGTTGGTCAGCCCCCTGCTGATCAGCACCGCGACCGTGTGCTCCTGCGGCGTCAGGCCGAGCCTGGCGGTGTCCTGCGGGCGCAGCACCGCCCGCCCGCTCGCGGCCAGCTCCAGGTCGCACTGCTCCAGGTACGGCAGCGCGCCCAGCCTGGAGAGCGTGAGCTGCGCCGCCTCGAGCTGCTCGGCGGCGGCCGAGCGGCGGCCCCTGCGGCGCAGGAACGTTCCGTAGGCGAGCTGGATCCTGGCCTCCTCGAACGGTGTCTCGATCTTGGCGGTGTGCTCCAGCGCCACCTGGTAGCAGGCCTCCGCCTCGCCCGGCTCGTGCCTGGCCGCGTGCAGCCCCGCCCTGGCGCGCGCGGCGGCGGCCAGGGCGCCGCGCCGCTCCCTGTCCAGGGCCGGCAGCTCGCACGGTAGGAGGACCTGCTCGGCCTCCTCCGGCCTGCCGGCGTTGACCAGGGCGTCGGCCAGGAGCGTGCGCCAGAGCACGGCGGCCGGCTCGTCGGGCAGGTCCGTCCTGGTGAGCGGGGTGAGCGCGGTGACGACCGCGTCGTGGTCGCCGCGGGCCGTGGCCACCAGGGCCTCGGCGGCGGCCGTGCTGACCTGGGCGCAGACGTTGCCGGGCGAGCACGCGGCGCGGGCGGCGCGTACGTGGGTGGCGGCCCGCTCCCACTCGCCGCGCGCGGCCGGCACGAGGGCGGCCACGGCGTGCGCGTAGCTCGCCAGCCACGCCTGGCCGAAGTCGTCGGCGGTCGAGGCGCCGAGCTCGGCGTGCCCGGCGGCGTCGTCCCACCTGCCGAGCCGGTACTCGGCCTGGGCCAGCGTGATCGCCACCAGGAGCTGGAACGGCGCCGACCTGCCGGCGCTCACGGCGAGCAGGCCGAGCAGGTCCGCCTGCGCGCCTGTCAGGTCGTCGGCCCACAGGCGCAGGGTGCCGCGGCCGAGCAGCGCGCCCAGCTCCCCTGCCGTGCCCTGGGCCGGCACCGGCAGCTCGGCGCTCGCCGCCAGCCCCTCCTGGACGTGCCCGCCCAGCCCCAGCCCGACCAGCCGGGCGAACCGCACGAACGCCCGCCCGCCGCCGGCCGCCTCGGCACCGCACGGCTGCCGCCGACGAGCAGCCACCCGCCCACCGCTCGCCCCGCCCACCGCCACCCCGCCCTCCTTCGTGGCGCGTTCCGCCGTACCGCGTTCCGCCCAGCGGGCCGCGTCCGCGCCGCGGCCGCGGAGCAGGCCGGCCATCGCCTGGCGGGCGGCGATGGCCGAGGCGAGCCACGCGTCGCCGCCCGCGTGCGTCCACGCCTCGTCGAGCAGCCGCACCGCCTCCTCGACCCGCCCCGCCACCAGCGCCACCGACCCCTGCACGTAACCGTGCACCCCGGGATCCCCGCCGGGCGCCACCTGGGCTCCCAGCACCCCGGCGTCTCCCGGCCGGCCGGCGGCCAGCAGGGCCTCCACCGCCTCGGCGATCAGCCGGTCCCGTTCCGGCCCGTTCTCCGTGAGCTGCACGGCCCGGGTCAGGCACCCGCACGCGCCGGCCCAGTGCCCGGCCGCCGCCTGCCGCCGCCCCACCAGGGCGACCTCGCGGACGAGCGCGTCGTCCACCTGGTCGGCGGCGGCGAGCCGGTGGTGCAGCCGGTGCACCACGTCGTCCACCAGGGAGGCGGCCAGCAGGTGCAGCCGCCGCCGCGTGGCGGGCCCGAGGTCGTGGTAGACGGCCGCCCTGACCAGCGGGTTCGGGAAGCCCACCGACACCCCCGCCCCCGTACGCCACTCCACGAGCAGCCCGGCGGCGGTGAGCTGCTCCAGCGCGGGCAGCGGCTCTGCCAGCTCGGCCATGCGGGCCACGAGGTGCAGGGGCGCGGACGTGCCGAGCGCGGCGGCGGCCGTGAGCAGCCGCTGCGCGGAGGTCTCGCACCCGACCAGCCGTCCGCGCACCAGCGTGGCGTACGCGCGCGGCGCCGGCAGCGGGGCGTCCACGTCGGCCAGGGTTTCCGCGCGCACCTGCTGGAGCAGCGCCCGCGCGTGCAGCGGCACGCCCCTGGTGTGCTCGTGCAGCCGCTCGGCGGCCTGGGGCGTCAGCCGTACGGGACCGAGCCCGGCGCTGAGCGCCTGCAGCTCGCGCGCGCTCAGCCCGCCCAGCGGCAGCCGCAGCGCCGCGCTGCTGCGCAGCAGCCGCCGCAACCCTTCGGGCAGCCGGGGATGGTCGTTCTCCCTGACGATCACGACGGCGAGCACCCGGTCGGTACGCAGCCGCCGCAGCGCGAACGTCAGCGCCTGCAACGAGGGCAGGTCCGCCCAGTCCGCCCCGTCGATGGCGACGACCACGGGCGCGGTGAGCTGGAGCTGGGCCAGCAGCTCCAGCAGCGCGGCCCCCACCGCCAGCGGGTCGGGGGTGGCCCCGGCGGCCAGCCCGGCCAGCACCTCGGGCACGTGCTGCGCCTGCGTCCCGAGCTGCGCCAGCACGCCGTACGGCAGCTCGGACTCGCCGTCGTCCCCGCTGACCTCCAGCACGACCGCGTTCTCGATCGCGGACAGGAACTCCCCTGCCAGCGCCGTCTTGCCGATCCCGGCCGGCCCCTCCAGCACGACGAGGCTCGACCTTCCCTCACAGACCCGGCCGAGCTGGGCGTGGAGCACCGCCAGTTCCCGGCACCGGCCGACGAACTGTTCGTCCCGGGAGCGCTCGGGTCCCTTGCGGAGGGCGCGGGCTGCCATCGGACTCACCCCCTCGCCGGATGTTCCCTGGGCCGAAGTTCATCGTGTGCCTTGGCCCGGCGGGCGTCCAGTGTCCTTGACCCGAGTCAGCTCTTTCGGTCATTAGGGAAACGCCCCGGGGTAATCCCCAGGGCGTTCCCTGATGCTCGCGGCAAAACCCGTTCATACCGTCCAACGTGGACGAATGCCCCAAACGCCGGGAGAACATGATGCCGTCCTACATCGCAGAGGAGCAGCGGGGAGCGGAGACACGGATCCTCAACGTGCTGTTCCCCACGATCCTCCAGGGACTCCAGCTGACCCACCAGGCAGCGGACCAGTTCGGCGCACGTCCGCAACAGGCGCACATGCTGCCGATGAGGCCGCGCATGGAGCACCGGCCCGTGGAGTACCAGCAGCACCAGTACGCCGGCCCGCAGACCTACGCCCAGCTCGCCGCCGACCGGTCGTTCATGGACGTGGCCGCCGTCCTCATGCCGGTCGTGCAGGCCATCATCCCGCCGCTGGTGGAGCAGCTCCTCTCCTTCGGCCCGGCCAAGGCCGACACCGACCAGAACGAGGAGGACCGTTTCCTGCAGTTCGTGCCGCACCTGCTCGGCACGGTCACCCCGATCATGATGCAGGTGCTGCCCGGCCTGCTCCAGGCCATGCACGGCATGCGGGCCGAGCACCCCGTACGCGTGACCGACCGCGAGCTCAACCAGCGCTACTTCGGCCCCATCGTGCAGGCCACGCTGCCCGCGATCGTCTCGCAACTCCCCGAGCTGCTGGCCATCGTGCACGGCGACCAGCGCTCCCCCCTCCGCTACGAGCGCATGCCCGGCCGCGGCCCGATGCAGCTCATGCGGATCACCAGGAACGACCTCGCCAGCGCCCACCGGCTGCGCGACGGCGACGTCCTGCACCTGACCGAGACCCCGGCCCAGCCCGGCACGACCGAGATCCGCATCACGACGGCGCCGCACAGCATCTGGTGGAAGGGCATCCAGGTCACCGACGAGACCGACAGGCAGCTCTGCTTCGTCGAGACCGACGGCGACCGCTACGCCGTCTTCGAGTCCAGGGCCGTGCAGGCCGGCGGCTCGATCGTGCTGTGGAAGGCGCGGATGTTCGGCGAGCACGCGCCGATGTACGTCGTCCCGATCGGCGACCTGTCGCCGGACGGCAAGTGCTTCAACTTCCACTGGGCCGCCGACTGATGGCCGGGCCCACGCTGCGGCTCGGCAGCAGAGGGGAAGAGGTCAGGCGGCTGCAGGAGCTGCTGCGCACCCGCGGCCACCGGGTACGGGCCGACGGGTACTTCGGCGGCGCCACCTACGGGGCCGTGCTGAGCGTCCAGCAGCGCGCGGGGCTGCCCGCCGACGGCGTGGCGGGCCCCGCCACGTGGCGGGCGCTCGGCCGGACCCCGACGGCCATGGCGGACGAGCCCCGCCCGGACGGGCAGGCCGAGTGGACCGTCATGATCTACATGGCGGGCAACAACAACCTGTCCGACGCCGCGGGACGCGACCTGGAGGAGCTGCGCGCCGTCCAGTCGTACAACGGCGTCCGGGTCACCTGCTTCGTCAAGCGGCAGGACGCCGGCGGGCGGGCCCAGCACATGGAGATCAGGGCAGGCGGCGCGCCCGACCTGATCGAGGAGCTGCACCCGCCGGTCGACTCCGGCCACCCGCAGACGCTGCTGGACTTCGTGCGCTGGTCCGTCGCCCGCGCGCCCGCCAGGCGGTACGCGCTGGTGATCTGGAACCACGGCGGCGGCTGGACCCCGGACGACCTCGACCAGATCTACACCCAGGTTAGGGGCCGCGCGGTCCGGCGCGACGTGGAGAGCGGCTACGTCCGCAGGGCGCCGCGCGCGGCGATGGCCGACGGCGAGCCGGCCTTCTCGGAGCTGTCCAGGCTGACGGAGTCGCAGGAGATCACCAAGGCGCTGTTCACCACGTCGCTGACCGAGGTGCTCCGCCTGCCGACCGGGCAGGACCGGGCGATCGCCGGCGACGACGGCACGCTGCACTCGCTGGACACCATCGAGCTGTGCAACGTCATGCGGGCCGTCCACCAGGACCTCGGCCGGCCGATCGACCTGCTCGGCATGGACGCCTGCCTGATGAGCAACCTCGAGGTCTGCTACGAGATCCGCGAGCACGCCGGCGTCGTGGTGGGCTCGGAGGAGCTCGAACCCAACGAGGGCTGGCCGTACACCGAGATCCTCACCGCCATGGCGGCCGACCCGCGCATGGACGCGCGCGAGCTCGGCCGGATCGTGGTGGAGGAGTACGTCAAGTCCTACCGCGGCACGCACCGGACCGTCACCCAGTGCGCGGTGGACGCGACGCGCATCGAGGAGTTCATGCGCGAGTTCCAGACGCTGGCCGAAGGCATGCGCCGGCAGGTGCGGGTCAACCGGTCCGTGGTGGACAGCGTGCAGTCGGTCGCGACCCGCTTCCACATCGACCGGTCGCTGACGGACCTGCGCACGATCTGCCTGGCGCTGGTGGCCGACTCGCGGACCGACCCGACGCTGGCCTCGGTGGCCGACAAGCTGCTGGCCATCCACGGGCCGGGCGGCTTCGTGATCGACGAGGGGCACCTGGGCGAGAAGGTCGAGGAGTGCGGCGGGCTGAGCGCGTACTTCCCGATGGAGCGCACGATCTCGCGCTACTACGGGGACCTCCAGATCGCCCAGCACACCGAGTGGGACGAATTCCTCAGGGACTACGCGAAGGCGCGTACCATCAGACGGTAGGAGGGCGTCAGAGGCCACATGCCGGCGTTCCGCCGGCGTCGCTGGGGCTATTGCGGCCCGGGACCGGCCGCAATAGCCCCTACCTTTACTGTCATGGATCCCCTCATCAGCCGCAGGGCGCTCAACCGGGCCACGCTGGAGCGCCAGCACCTGCTGCGCCGCACAGGCAGCTCCGTGACCGAGGTCGTGGAGCACCTGGGCGGGCTGCAGGCGCAGACCCCGCACACCTGGTACACCGGCCTGTGGAACCGCATCGCCGGGTTCAGGCCCGCCGACGCCGCCGACCTGCTGCTCTCGCGCGAGCTCGTGCGCATCGCGCTGCAGCGCTCCACCATCCACCTGGTCTCCGCCCGCGACTGCCTGGCCATGCGGCCGCTGCTGCAGGCGGTGACCGAGCGCATGACGCGCACGACGTTCGGCAAGCGGCTGGCGGGCGTGGACCTCGACGAGCTGGCGGCGGTGGGGCGGGCGCTGCTGGAGGAACGGCCGATGACGTTCGCCGACCTGGGGCGGGCGCTGGCCGAGCGCTGGCCCGGCAACGACCCGCACGCGCTGGGCCAGGGCGTGCGCTGCCTGGTGCCGCTGGTGCAGGTGCCGCCGCGCGGCGTGTGGGGGAAGAGCGGGCCGATCGCCCACACGAGCGCGGAGTCCTGGATCGGGTTCGAGGTGCCGCCGATGACGCCGGCCGAGCTGGTGCGGCGCTACCTGGCCGCGTTCGGGCCCGCGTCGGTGCAGGACGTGCAGGCGTGGTCGGGGCTGACCCGGCTGGGCGAGGTGGTCGAGTCGATGGACCTGGTCAGGTTCAGGGACGACGCCGGCAGGACCCTGTACGACCTCCCGGACGCGCCCCGGCCCGGCGAGGACGTGCCCGCCCCGGTGCGCCTCATGTACGACTTCGACAACCTCTTCCTGTCCTACGCCGACCGTTCCAGGACGATCACCGAGACGGGGGCGGCGGTGCTCCAGGGCTTCATGGGCACGAACGTGATGCCCCGCGTGATCCTGGTGGACGGTGTCACGGCCGGCGACTGGACGGTCACCCGGGCCAAGGGCGTCTCCACGCTCAACCTCCACCAGTGGGAGCCGATCAAGGTCCTGGACGAGGCCGAGGAGGAGGGACGGCGGCTGCTGGAGTTCCTGGCCCCGGGCGACAAGCACGAGATCTCAGTCCTTGACGGCCCCTCCAAGTCCTGACACCAGCCGCCGCTGAACGGCGACGAAGAAGATCAGCACCGGGATCGTCATCAGCGTCGAGGCCGCCATGATCCCGCCCCAGTCGTTCTCGTCCGGTTTGAAGAAGACGAGCAGCGCCGCGGGCAGGGTCTGGTTGTCCTTGGCGGAGATGATGAAGGTCCTGGCGAAGACGAAGTCGTTCCAGGCGGTGATGAAGGAGAACACGCTGGTCGCCACCAGTCCGGGCGCGACCAGCGGGAACAGGATGCGCCACAGCACGGTCGCCCGCCCGGCCCCGTCGATCATCGCCGCCTCCTCCAGCGCCTCGGGCACGGCGGCGACGAACCCGCGCATCATCCAGATCGCGAACGGCAGCGTGAACGCGAGCTGCACCACGACCAGCGAGACCAGCGTGTTCAGCAGCCCCAGGTCCCGCACCACGAAGAACAGCGGGATCGTCAGCGCCTCAACCGGCACCATCTGCGCGATCAGGAACATGATCAGCACGGTCGTCCTGAACCGGAACCTGAACCTGGTCACCGCCACGGCCGCGAGGAACGCCACCGCGGCCGACAGCACGACCACGCTCAGCGCCACGCCCGCGCTGTTGAGCAGGTAACGCCCGAAACCCTCCCCGGTCAGCACCCTGGCGAAGTTGTCCAGGGTCGGGTGGAGGGTCCACGGCCTGACGTCCAGCGACTGGATCTCGCCGTCGGGCTTGAGCGCCGACAGCACCATCCAGTACAGCGGGAACGCGGTCAGGAACGCGACCACGCAGGCCACCGTGCCGGGGACGATTCTCCTCATGGCCGTTCCCCTCCGCGATGCAGCGCCCGGATGTAGAGCAGGGTGAACACCAGCAGCACGAGCGTCATGACCACGGCGATGGCCGAGCCGAGCCCGTACTCCGAGGAGCCGAACGCGGTCTGGTAGGCGTAGACGTTCAGCACGGTGTTCTGCCCGGCGACGCCGCCGCCGTTGGTCATCACGTAGATCTGGGTGAACACCTTGAAGTCCCAGATCACCGACTGGATGACGACGATGGTGACCAGGGGCCGCAACATCGGCACGATCACCTTCCAGAACGCGTACCAGGCAGAGGCCCCGTCGAGCGCCGCCGCCTCCAGCACCGAGCCGGGGATGGCCTGGATGCCCGCGTACAGGGTGAGCATGACCAGCGGGAACGAGTGCCACACGATCGTCGTCCCGACCACGAGGAAGGTCACCCACCGGTCGTAGAACCAGTTGAACCCGTCCAGGCCGAGCACCTGGTTGACCAGCCCGAGATCGGCGTCGAACAGGAACATCCACACGGTGCTGCCGGTCATCGCGGGCGCCGCCCACGCGCCCAGCGCGGCCAGCGACAGCGCGGTCCTCGGCACCGGCCCGGTGCGGGTCAGCAGCACCGCCAGCGCCGCTCCGACCGCCAGCGTGGCCAGCACCAGCGCCGCCGCGAAGGCGACGGTCTGCAGCAGCACCTCCCAGAACCGGCCGTCGCCCAGCAGCGTCGCGTAGTTCCCGAACCCGACGAACGTGCTCGGCTGCCCGCCGCTGACCTGGGCCTGCCGGTAGTCGAAGACCGACAGCAGGCCCAGCATGTAGAGCGGGTAGCCGAACAGCGGCACGAGCACGGCCGCGGCGGGCAGCAGGTAGAGCCACGGCCGGTGGTCGAACCGGGCTCTCACGAGCGGCCGAAGGCCGTCTTGACGGCGGCTGCCGCCTCGGTGGTGGCGGCGTCCACGGTGGCCTGGCCGGTGGCGATCTTCTGCAGCATCGTGGGGATGACCTTGCCGTTGTCGATCTTCACCCAGGCGGGGTCGATCGGCACGAACTTCGTGCCCTTGGCCACCGTGTCGAGGAACGGCTTCAGGAACGGGTCCTTGGCCGCCAGCTCGTCCCGCGCGGAGGTCAGCGTCGGCAGGTTGCCCATGGCCTCGTACATCTTGGTCTGGTACGCCTTGCCGCCCAGCAGCTCGACGAACTCCACCGCCAGCGTGCGGTGCCCGGCGTGCTTCATGACGCCGAGGTTGTTGCCACCGGCGAAGGCCGGCGCGATCGAACCCTCGGCCGAGCCGGGCAGCGGGACCACCGCGTACTTGCCGGCCGCCGCCCCCGCGTCCACGGCGGAGCGGTTGAAGTTGCCCAGGATGCCCATCGCGGCCTTGCCGCTCGCGAACAGCTCGACGGTCTTGCCGCCGGTGAGCGACACGCAGGCCTGGGGCGGGCAGATGTCGTCCGCGAGCAGGTCCGTGTACGCCTTGACGCCCTTGCGCGAGGCCGGTGAGTCGAGGGCGGTGATGTCGCCGCCGGCGTCCCAGACGAAGGGCAGGGCGCCGAAGGTGTACTCGCCGCCGACGGCGATGCCGTACAGGCCGGGCTTCTTCGCGCGGATCGTGCGGGCGGTCTCGGTCAGCTCGGCGATCGACGACGGCGGCTCCAGCTTCAGCTCCTCGAAGACGTCGGTGCGGTAGTACAGGGCGCGGACGCCGATGAACCAGGGCAGGCCGTACTGCTTGCCGTTCACGGTGGCCGACTCGACCAGGTCCGGCGTCAGGTCCCCGGCCGGGAGGCCGAGCTCGGCGAACCCGCCGGCGGCCGCGTACTCGGCCAGGTCGGTGTTGCCGTACTCGGCCACGTCGGGCGAGCTGGCCGGGTCGTTGAAGGCGCCCTTGAACCTCTCGTGCCTGGCCGGCGTGGTCGGGATGTAGGTCACCTCGACCTGGACGCCGGCGTGCGCGGCGGTGAACTCCTTGACGGCCTCGCCGACGACCTTCTCCTTGGGCGCGCGGTTCGGCTCGTCGAAGAGCCAGACCCGCAGCGTGCCGGTCTTCTCGTCGGCGCCGCCCGGGGCGGGGGCGGTCGAGGGGGCGCAGGCGGCCAGCGCGAGCAGGGCGGCGCCGGCGGCAACATAGTTAAGAAACTTCACTATTACCTCCCGAGCGCGACCCTAGGAAGCGCCGGGCGGGACGGAAAGCGCTCACGCAGGTTGTTGTGCAATGCACAACAGCATGTTGCATAGCGACTTCCCCCGCTATGGTGGGCGACGTGCAGGAACGCAACCAGTCCGCCTCGCTCAGGCGTGCGCTGACGGTGCTCGACCACGTACGCGAGCACTCGGGCCTGACGCTCACCCAGCTCGCCGAGGCGGTCGGCCTGTCCAAGAGCACGGTGCTGCGGCTGACCGTGCCGCTCGTCGAGGCCAAGCTGCTCGACCGCGACCGCAGGACCGGCGTCTACCGCCTGGGCCACGGCACGCTCCGGCTCGGGCAGGCCTACCTCGCCACGCTCGACCTGCGCGCCGTGGCGGCCGAGGAGTCGCACCGGCTGATGAGCGAGGTGCGCGAGACCGTCCACCTGGTCGTCCACGACCACCCGCACGTCGTCTACATCGACAAGGTGGAGAACGAGGCGAACGTGCGCATGGCCTCCCGCATCGGCAGCCGCGGCCCCCTCCACTCCACCGCCGTCGGCAAGGCCATCCTGGCCTGGCTGCCCGAGGAGCTCCTGGCCGAGCTGGTCCTGGAGCCCAGGACCAGGCACACGATCACCGACACCGAGCGGCTGCGCGCGGAGCTGGCGCACATCAGGCGCCGCGGCTACGCCGTGGACGACCGCGAGAACGAACCCGAGGTGCGCTGCGTCGCCGCACCGATCTTCAACCACCACGACGCCGTCGCCGCGGCCATCTCCGTCTCCGGCCTCACCTCGCGCATCACCGCCGCGCGGGTACGCGAGCTGGGGCCGCTGGTGGCCGGGGCGGCGGCGCGCATCTCGAGAAAGCTGGGTAGTACGAGCCGATGACTGAGCTGGTGACCTTCGGCGAGACCATGGCCCTGTTCGCCGCCCGCCGCACGGGCCCGCTGCGCTTCGCCCGCGACTTCGACCTCGGCCTGGGCGGCGCCGAGTCCAACGTCGCGATCGGCGTGGCCCGGCTCGGCCATGACGTGACCTGGATCGGCAGGGTGGGGGCCGACGAGTTCGGCGACCTGATCCGGGCCACGCTCGCGGGCGAGGGCGTGCACGCGCACGCGATCCCCGACCCCGCCGCGCCCACCGGTCTGATGATCAAGGGCAGGCGCACGGCCGACCTCATCGACGTGCGGTACTACCGCAAGGACAGCGCGGGCTCCCGGCTGAGCCCCGCCGACCTCGACCCCGGCCTCATCCGCGCCGCCAGGGTGCTGCACGTCTCCGCCATCACGCCCGCGCTGTCGCAGTCGGCGCGGGAGGCCGTGCGCCACGCGATCTCCGAGGCGCGCTCCGCCGGGGTGGCCGTCTCGCTCGACGTCAACTACCGGCGCGCGCTGTGGACGCCCGAGGAGGCGGGGGCGTGGCTGCGGGAGGCGGTCGGCGAGGTGGACGTGCTGTTCGCGACCGAGGCGGAGGGCCGGCTGATCGCCGACGTCGAGGGGGCCGAGGAGCTGGCCAGGGCGCTGGCGGGGCTGGGGCCGCGGCACGTGCTGCTCAAGTTCGGCGCCGAGGGGGCGATGGAGCTGTCCGGCGGCGTCGTACGGCGGGCGGAGCCGTACCGGGTGACGGAGGTCGACTCGGTGGGCGCAGGAGACGCCTTCGCGGCCGGCTGGCTGGCCGACTGGCTGGCGGGGGCGGAGCCCGAGCAGCGGCTGGCCACCGCGTGCGCGGCCGGCGCGTTCGCCGTCACCAGCCAGGGCGACTGGGAGAGCCTGCCCCGCCGCGCCGACCTCGACCTGCTCCGCCGCCCCGCCGACGGCGTCAGCCGCTGACCACCACCGGCCCGGCAGCGCGGCGGCCCGGCAGCGCGGCGGCCGGCAGCGCGGCGGCCGGCTGTGTTGGGAAATGCGGTGCAGTCCCGACATGTCGTAGCCTGCCGGAATGCTTGATCACCATCTCGACGCGCTCTTCCAGGCCGCCGCCGACCGCGACCCCGACCGGCTCTTCGGCCACGCCTCGCAGCTCTACGCGGCCACGGAGACCGCCGACGAGGCGACCCTGTCCGCCGTGGCGGCCCGCTTCGGCCCGGTCTTCGACCTGGTGCCGCCCGGCATCGGCGCCCGCCTGGGCATCGTGGCCGGTGCCCTGGCCGAGCGCGGCGCCGACCCGGTCCCGCTGGCCGAGCCCCTGGTCGACCAGCTCACCGGGCTGCTGGAGCAGTCGGCGAGGTTCGCCGCGGCCTGGCGGTCGGCCACCGGCGAGGAACCGCCCGAGCCCGACGACAACGACCCCGGCTGGCTGCAGAGCACGGCCGGCCGCCTGACCGGCCTGCCGGAGCGTGAGGCGTTCGGGCTGGCCGACGCCTGGGCGAGCGTCCACCTGGCGCACATGCCGATCCTGTCCATCCTGCAGCTCTCCCCGAAGCTGCGCGCCGCGCTGCCCGGCCGCGAGCGCCTGGTGGCGGCCCTGTCGGCGGTGGCCGGCGACCGCGACGACCTGGAGTGGCTGGCCGGCCTGCTCGCGGTGCTGGAGGACGAGCACCTGATCGTCCTGCACAGGGAGACCGGCCGCGGCTACGAGGTCGTCATCGGCGGGATCGGCGACAACTTCCAGCTCCACACCCTGCTGGCCGACGTGGTGAGCGGCCCGTCCGACCACGGGCTGATCGAGGGCGTGCAGCCGGACCCCGAGTGGGTCATGGCCGCCTCCGACGGCGACGTGGATCCGGAGGACGGCCCGGTTCACGGCCAGTTCAACCTGGTGGACGCCTACGGCAAGTGGATCTGGAACGAGGGTGTCCCCGCCGACATCCCGCGGCTGGACGGGGTGCGGGTCGTCGTCCTCGACCCGCCGCCGTACGCGCGGTCGTGGAGCCCCGGCAGGCGCTACCCCATGATGCCGGGCACCATCCGCCTGGAGCGGATCCTGCCGGCCGACGAGGCCGCGGCCTGGATGGCCAGGATCGCCCCGGAGGGCGGCGCCGAGTAGGCCCGATCCGGCGGCGCGGACCTCGGTCATGGAACCGGGCCGCACCGGCCCCCGATCGGCGACGGGCCGATCGGGGCTCAGCCCTTACCATGTGGGGCATGAAGCGCCCTCTCGGAGAGCTCGAATCCACGATCATGGACAGGATGTGGTCCTACCGCAGGCCCGCCTCCGTCCGTGACGTGCTCGAGGACCTCCGTACGGAGCGCGAGATCGCCTACACCACGGTCATGACCGTGATGGACAAGCTGCACACCAAGGGCCTGCTGCGGCGCGAGCCGGTCGGCCGGGCCTACGTCTACGAGCCGGTCGCCACGAAGGAGGCCTACACCGCCGAGCTGATGCGGCACGCGCTGGCCACCAGCGGCAACCAGGCCGCCACCCTGGTCCACTTCCTCGAGCGCCTCACCCCGGAGGAGGCCACCGCCCTGGAGGCGGCGCTGCAGGTCTTCCCGCCCGGCAGCCGCCGGTAGGAGCAACCTTTGCCCGTTTCCGTTCCGGCCTTGAGGGCAGGCGGGGAAGATCTCGTCCCGGGGAAGGAACAGTGCGATGACAGACGTTTCGGGCATGGGTTCAGGGCCTGACGACAAGCGCGAGGTGCTCACCAACCGGCAGGGGCACCCGGTCTACGACAACCAGAACCAGCGCACGATCGGCCCGCGGGGCCCGGCGACGCTGGAGAACTACCAGTTCCTGGAGAAGATCAGCCACTTCGACCGGGAACGCATCCCCGAGCGCGTGGTGCACGCCAGGGGCACGCTCAGCTACGGCTACTTCGAGGCGTACGGCAGGCTCGGCGACGAGCCGATCGACCGCTACACCAGGGCCAAGCTCTTCCAGCAGGAGGGCAAGCGCACGGACGTCGCGGTGCGCTTCTCCACGGTCATCGGCGGGCGCGACTCGGCCGAGACCGCCCGCGACCCGCGCGGGTTCGCCATCAAGTTCTACACCGAGGACGGCAACTGGGACCTGGTCGGCAACAACCTGGCGGTCTTCTTCATCAGGGACGCGATCAAGTTCCCCGACGTCATCCACTCGCTCAAGCCGGACCCGGTCACCTTCCGGCAGGACCCGAACCGGATCTTCGACTTCATGTCGCAGACTCCGGAGAGCCTGCACATGCTGGTCAACCTGTTCAGCCCGCGCGGGATCCCGGCCGACTACCGGCACATGCAGGGGTTCGGGGTGAACACCTACAAGTGGGTCAACAAGGACGGCCAGTCGTTCCTGGTGAAGTACCACTGGATGCCGAAGCAGGGCGTGCGCAGCATGACCGAGGCGGACGCGGCGGCCGTGCAGGCGCACGACCTGGGCCACGCCACCAAGGACCTGCACGACGCGATCGAGCGCGGCGACTACCCGGAGTGGGAGCTGCTGGTCCAGATCATGAGCGACGACGAGCATCCCGAGCTGGACTTCGACCCGCTCGACGACACCAAGGTCTGGCCGGAGAACGACTTCCCTGCGCTGCCGGTGGGCCGGATGGTGCTGAACAGGAACGTGGAGAACCAGTTCGCCGAGAACGAGCAGTCCGCGTTCGGCACCGGCGTGCTGGTGGACGGGCTCGACTTCTCCGACGACAAGATGCTGATCGGCCGGACGTTCTCCTACAGCGACACGCAGCGTTACCGGGTGGGCCCGAACTACCTGCAGCTCCCGGTCAACCAGACGAGGGCGCCGTGCCGTACCAATCAGCGGGACGGCCAGATGACGTACTTCGTCGACACGGCCGGCGAGAGCCCGCACATCAACTACGAGCCCTCGCTGCGCGGCGGGCTGCGCGAGGCCCACTACCCGCACCCGGACGAGGTGGGCCCGGTCGTCACCGGCCGCCTCACCCGCAAGCGCATCCCGCGCACCAACGACTACGTGCAGGCCGGCCAGCGCTACCTGCTGATGGAGGAGTGGGAGCGCGACGACCTCGTCCGCAACCTCGTCGCCAACCTCAAGCAGTGCGACCGGATCATCCAGGAGCGCATGGTCTGGCACTTCCTGCTGGCCGAGGACGACCTGGGGCTGCGCGTCGGCGAGGGGCTGGGCATCACGCCGGACGACGTGGCGGGGCTGGAGCCGTTGCAGAGCCAGGACCTGACCGACGAGGACCGCAGCCGGCTGGCCAAGCTGGGCAGGAACGGCCCCCGCGACGTCGAGAACCTCAAGATGACCCACTGCGTGCCGAACGAGCGCGCGGCACACGCCGACCGCTGACCGCTTCTCTTTACGTCCGCCTCTCCTGGAGAGAGGCTGGACGTAGGGAGGTGGTCGTCATGGAGTACAAGCAGTGGAACGTGCAGATCTGGATCAGCGAGGATGACGACGACGCTCTGACCACGGCCACGGCCGTGCTGTTCACCCCCGACGGCAAGCGGCACGAGAGCGTGTCGCACGCCCGCCGCAACCCGACCGACCAGCCCGTGCCCGGGATCGGGGACGAGCTGGCCGTCGGACGGGCGCTGTCGGACCTGGCCTCGAAGCTGATCGAGGACGGCGCCGCGGACGTGGCCCAGTTGACGAGCCCCGCGCAGCGGAGCCCTGTCTAGAGCAGCCCCGCTCAGAGGAGGCCCGCCCAGCGGAGCCCTGCCTAGAGGAGCCCCGCGCCGGCCAGGAGTTTGCCGATCCGGCCGACCTCGTCCTCGTTCAGCGGGATCTGCGGCAGCGCGGTGATCGGGCAGTCGATGACGCCGCGCAGGTGCAGCGCGGCCTTGAACGCCCCGAGGCCCGACGAGCTGCCGCCCATGCGGTCGCCACCGACGTGGACGATCTCGAACAGCCTGACCAGGCGCTCCTGCTCGGCCCTGGCCGCCTCCCAGTCGCCCTGGGAGGCGCACCGGTACAGCTCGACGTACCCCTGCGGGTCCACGTTGCCCAGTCCGGGCACCACGCCGTCGGCGCCCATCCACAGGGCGGAGTCGACGGTCACCTCCGACCCGGTGAGCACGCTGAACGGCGCCTCGCGGCCCATGACGACCGCGCGCAGGCCGCCGTCGTCGCCGCTGGAGTCCTTCAGCCCGGCCAGCACGCCTTCTGCGGCCAGCTCCAGCACCAGCCCGGCGCTCAGCTTGGTGTGCACGGACACCGGCAGGTCGTAGGCGTAGACGGGCAGCCCGGCCCGCTGGGCGATCGTCCGGAAATGGGTGCGGATCTCCTCGGGATGCGTGCGCGTGTAGAACGGCGCGGTCGCCACCAGCCCGGACGCCCCGGCCTCGGCGGCGACGCGCGCGTGTTCGAGCACCCGCGGCGTGGTCATGTCGATCACCCCGGCCAGCACCGGCACCTGGCCGCCCACGTGCCCGGCCACGGTGTCCAGCACCGTGCGCCGCTGCGCGTCCGTCAGGTAGGCGACCTCCGACGAGGAGCCCAGCACGAACAGCGCGTCCACCCCGCCGTCGATCAGGTGGTCCACCAGCCGCACCAGTGAGACGGTGTCCACCTCGTACTCGGGGGTCATGGGGGTGCACACCGGCGGGATCACACCGGACAGCGTCGCGGGCCCGGCGACATGAGAACTCGTCGCGGACCCGGCGACGTGAGAAGGCGTCGCGGCCTCGGCGACATGGGGAATCGTCATACTCGCTCCTGGATCAGTTCGATGTCGGTCGCCCCGGCCGCCACCGGATGGTGGCAATGGAACAGGTGGTCGCCCTCGACCGTCGCCTCGGGCATCTCGGCGGCGCAGACGTCGTCCGCGCGCCAGCACCGCGTGCGGAACGGGCAGCCGCTCGGCGGCCTGGTGGCCGACGGCACGACGCCTACCAGCGGGATCGGGTTGATCGGCGAGATCAGCCCGGGCGTGGCGGAGAACAGCGCCCTGGTGTACGGATGCCGCGCGCCCAGCGGCACCGACTGCGCCGGCGTCCGCTCCACGATCCTGCCCAGATACATGGTGACCACGCGGTCGCTCATCCTGCGGACCGTCTGGATGTCGTGCGAGACGAAGACCAGCGCCAGCCCGAGCCGCTCCTTGAGATCCAGCAGCAGGTTGAGTATCTGCGCCCGCACCGACACGTCGAGCGCGCTGGTCGGCTCGTCGGCCACGACGAGGTCGGGTTCGAGCGCCAGGGCCCTGGCCACGGCCACGCGCTGCCGCTGGCCGCCGGAGAGCTGGCCGGGCAGCGCGTCGGCCGCGCCGGCGGGCAGCCCGACCAGGTCGAGCAGCTCCCGGACGCGGGCGTCGCGCTGGGCGGGGGTGCCGCGGCCGTGCACGTTGAGCGGGTCGCGCAGCACCTGCCTGATCGGCAGCCGCCGGTTGAGCGCCGTGGACGGGTCCTGGAAGATCATTCCCACGCTCGATCCGACCAGCTCGCGCCGCTCGGACTCCTTCATCCCCCACAGGTCCCGGCCGCGGAAGGTCACGGTGCCCGCGGTCGGCTTCTGCAACCCGACCAGCACCTTGGCCAGCGTGGACTTGCCGCATCCCGACTCCCCCACCACGCCGACCGTCTCGCCGGGGTTCACGACGAGGTTGGCGGCGGTCAGCGCGTACACGCGGTCGCGCCCGAGCAGGCCGCCCGAGCGGGCCTTGTGCACGACGTGCACGTCCTTCAGCTCAAGCATGCTGCTCGCTCCTCACCAGCGTCTGCGCCGGGTGGTGGCAGGCCACCTGGTGCGTGGCGTCCCCTTCCAGCACCGGTTTCTCGGTACGGCACACGTCCGTGGCCATCGGGCACCGGTCGGCGAAGCGGCAGCCGGGCGGGAAGTCGGCCGGTGCCGGCACCACGCCGCGGATCTGCGTGAGCCGTTCGGCACCCGCCTCCAGCGACAGCACCGAGCCGAGCAGGCCGCGGGCGTAGTGGTGGGCGGGCCTGCCGACCAGGGACGCGGTGACGCCGGTCTCGACGATCTGGCCGCCGTACATGACGACCACGCGGTCGGTCACGTCGGCCACCAGCGCCAGGTCGTGCGAGACGAGGATGAGCGCGAACCCGAGTTCCTCGCGCAGCTTCAGCAGCAGCTCGATGACCTGTGCCTGCACGGTCACGTCGAGCGCGGTGGTGGGCTCGTCGGCGACGATCAGCTTGGGGTCGCGCGAGAGCGCCATGGCGATCAGCACGCGCTGCCGCTGCCCGCCCGACAGCTCGTGCGGGTAGGCCGACAGGGTGCGGCGGGCGTCGAGCCCGACGAGTTCGAGCAGCTCGGCGGGGGTGCGCCGGCCGCCTCGCCGGGTGAGCTGCTTGAGCTGGGCCTTGATGGTCATGGCCGGGTTCAGCGAGGAGAGGGCGTCCTGGTAGATCATCGCCATCTCGTGGCCGAGCAGGCGGCGGCGGGCGCGCCTGGGCTCGGCGAGCAGCTCCCGCTGGTCGAAGCGGACGTGGCCGCTGACGCGGGCGTCGCGGGGCTGCAGGCCCATGATGGTCAGCGCGGTCAGCGACTTGCCGCAGCCGGACTCGCCGACCAGGCCGAGCACCTCGCCGGGGCGTACCTCGAAGCCGATGCCGTCCACGATGTCGACGCCCTCGGCGAAGCCGATCCGCAGCCGCTCCACGGCGAGGATCGGCGGGCCCTGCGGCAGCGGGCGGGCCCGCTCGGCCAGCCTGCGCGCGGCCTCCTCCAGCCCCGGCAGCTCGACGATCTCGCCGGAGCCGGGCCTGGCCTGCTCGAACGCGTCGTCGTCCTTGCGCACCTGCGCCTTGCGCGCCGCCGGGGCGGCCCAGGCGTCAGAGATGCCCTCGGCCAGGATGTTGAGCGCCAGCACGGTGATGAGGATGAGCAGGCCGGGGAAGACCGTGGCCCACCAGCCGCCGAGCAGCACCAGGTTCTTGCCGTCGGCGATGACGCTGCCCCAGGACGGGTTCGGCGGGCGCACGCCGGCGCCGATGAACGACAGCGACGCCTCGAACACGATCGCGTCGGCCACCATCACGGTGCAGAACACCAGCACGGGCGCGGCGCAGTTGATCGCGACGTGCTTGACCACGATGTGCGGCGTGCGGGCGCCGATGATGCGCTCGGCCGCCACGTAGTCCTCGCCGTACTGCGCGATCACGTTGGCCCGCACGACGCGGGCCACGGACGGCATGTAGAGGAAGGCCATGGCCATGACCAGCACGGGGATGCTGCCGCCGAACACGGCCACGAGCACCGCGGCCAGCGCGATGCCGGGGAAGGCCATGATGACGTCGAGCACGCGCATCAGGGTCTCGTCCACGGCCCTGCGCGAGGTCGCCGCGACGGCGCCGATGACCGCCCCGGCGACCAGGGCCAGCCCGGTCGCGCCGAGGCCGATGATCAGCGACCAGCGGGCGCCGTACAGCAGCCTGGACAGGATGTCGCGGTTGGCGCTGTCGAGCCCCATCCAGTGCTGGGCCGACGGGCCTCCGCCCGCCGCCTCCTGGAAGTACGGCGAGTGCGGCGCGATCCACGGCGCCAGCACCGCGGCCAGCACGACCACCGCGATGATGCCGACCGAGACCCACGACAGCGGCTTCAACCGGCGGAAGGCGAGGCCGGGCCGTGCGAGGCGCTCTGTCAGTCCACGTCTCATGTGGCACTCCTGAGGCGGGGGTTGACCAGCAGGTACAGGATGTCGACGACCAGGTTGACGACCATGAAGCCGATCGCGATGGTCAGCACCACGCCCTGGACGACGGCAGGGTCGCCGTCGCGCACGGCGTTGATCATGAGCTGGCCCATGCCGGGCAGCCCGTAGATCGTCTCGATCACGACCGTGCCGCCGATCAGGTAGCCGATGCGCAGCCCGAGCACCGTGAGCGGGTTGATCAGGGCGTTGCGCAGCACGTTCCGGCCGACGACCACGATCATGGGCAGGCCGCTGCCGATCGCGGTGCGCACGTAGTCGCGGTCCAGCTCCTCCACCATCGACGTGCGGATGATCCGGGTGAGCTGGGCGGCGATCGGCAGCGACAGCGACAGGGCGGGCAGCGTCATCGACTGCAGCCAGCCGGCGAGCGAGTCGGCCGGGTTGATGTAGCCGCCGGTCGGGAAGAGCCCCTCGCCGACGGCCAGCCACTGGATCATCAGCAGCGCCAGCCAGAACGCCGGAGCCGCCACCCCGATCAGCGACACCATGCGGATCACCTGGTCGGGCCACCGGTCGCGGAACAGCGCCGCCGTCACGCCGAACACCAGCGACAGCACCACCGCCACGGCCAGGCCGAGGAAGGTGAGCTGCAACGTCAGCGGCAGCGCGGTCGTCACGGACTCGAGGACCGGCTTCTTGGTCAGCACGCTGGTGCCCAGGTCGCCCTGCGCCAGGTCTCCGACGAAGCGCACGTACCGGACGGGCAGCGGGTCCAGCAGGCCGTTCTCGAGCTGGAACTGGTGGATCTGCTCGGGGGTCGGGTTCGCGCCCTGGAAGTAGGCGTACTCCGGCTTGACGCCGGAGAAGCGCATGACGATGAACACGAACGCGATCACGCCGAGCACCAGCGGGATCAGGATGAGGAGCCGCCGCAGCAGCATCCGGGCGACGAGGGTCATGTCCTCTTGGCCTGCAGCAGGTTGATGCCCGGGTACGGCTGGGCGCGGATGCCGGACAGCTTCTTCGGGTCCCAGGCGGTCATCAGCTCGTTGTGCACGACCGGGTAGAGGATGGCCTGCTCGGCCACGAAGTCCAGATATTTGTGGATAAGCTCCGTGCGCTTGGCCTTGTCCGTCTCCTTGGCGGCCTCGTCCATCATCGCGAACAACTTCTCGGCGTCCTCGGTGCCGTCCCAGTGGGCGTACTTCATCCACAGGCCGCCGGGCACGTAGTTGTAGTGCAGGATCAGGTCGGCGTCCATGCCGAACTGGTTGGGGTTCGAGGCCGCCGCGACGACCTGGTACTCCTGGAACTGGTCCATCTTCGTGAACAGGGCGGCCGTGTCCTGCGGCTCCAGCGTCGTCTTGATGCCGACGGCCTCCCAGGAGGAGGCGATGGTGGGCAGGCAGTCGGCGATCCAGCTCACGTTGACGGCCATGAGGTTGATCGTCAGGTTGCTGACGCCGGCCTCCTTCAGCAGCGCCTTGGCCTTCTCCGGGTCGTGGTCGTAGACGACGGAGGCCCGCTGGTGGTCGGGGTGGCCCTCGTTGAGGAAGGAGCTGGAGGCGGTGCCGTGGCCCTTGAGCGCCACGTCGATCATCTTCTGCTTGTCGATGGCGTAGTGCAGGGCCTGGCGCACCCGTACGTCGTCGAACGGCTTGGTGGCCGTGTTGAACATCAGGAACATGTGGTTCATGCCCTTGCCGCCCTCGACCGTCAGCCCCTGCTGCTTGAGCTGCTCGACGTTGGCGTACGGGATGTTGTCGGCGATCTGCGCCTCGGCGGACCCGCCGGAGATCTTGGCCACGCGGGCGGCGGCGTCCACGATCGTCAGCCAGTTCATCTTCTTGACGGTGGCGGGGCGCGGCCCGTTGTAGCCGTCGAACGCCTCGAACGAGGTGTTGGACTTGGGGTTGTGCGCGGTCAGCCGGTACGGCCCCGAGCCGACGGCCTTGCCGCCCTTGGCCTGGTCCCACGCGCCGGCCTGGCCGAAGACGTGCTTCGGCATGATCTTGGCGATCGTCAGGCGGGGCGCCGCGTCCGGGAACGGGAACTTCAACACCAGCTCCACGTTCCTGTCGTCCACCTTCCTCACCTCCCGCAGCCAGGACTTGAAGAAGTTGCCGGCCAGCACGTTGTCGGGGCCGAGGATCCGCTCGAAGGTGAAGACCACGTCGTCGGCCGTGACGGGCTGCCCGTCGTGCCACTTGGCGCCGTCCCTGAGCGTGAACCTCCACGTGGTCGCGTCCGGGTCCGTGGGCAGCGCGGTGGCGAGCGCGGGATAGGGCTCGCGGGTGATGGGGTCGGTGTCCAGCAGGCCCTCGTAGACGTGGTTGATGCCGGCCATGGCGAAGGCCGAGGCGGTCTGCGTGGGGTCCCAGCTCTGGTCGTTGCCGTACCCGATGACGGCGGTGATGAGGTCCTTGTTGGATCCGGCGCCGACCGAGCCGGTCGAGGCCGGGCCTCCGGAGCAAGCGGAGAGCGTGGCCGCGATGAACGCCGCCGCACCGGTCGCCCCGCTGTAACGCAGGAAGTCGCGGCGACTGAACTCAGAGCTCACGGTTGCCTCCTGAAGATGATAGGACGTGGGACATCCCATGTCCTACGATGTGCGTAAAGTGGACGCTAATTGCCACCACGGCTTGAGGTCAACGGAAGATTTCCGGATTGTTACCTGTGATGAAAGGATTCTTCATGACCACAGTCCCGCGTCCGGCGCGCCCGAGCCGCGCCGTCGAGGCCCAGGAGGGCGTCAAGGACCTCATCGTCAGACGCGGGCTGGTGGCGGGCGACCCCCTCCCCACCGAGTCGGAGCTCATGGAGGAGCTCCAGGTCAGCCGCAACTCGATCCGGGAGGCGCTGAAGGCCCTGCAGGCGGTGGGCATCGTGGACATCCGCCACGGCTTCGGCATGTTCGTCGGCCGCATGTCCCTGGCCGGGCTGGTGGACGAGCTGACCTTCCACAGCCGCATCACCCTCCAGAACGGCGCGAACCACCTCGCCCACCTGGTCGAGATCCGCGAGATCCTGGAGACCGGCCTCGTCCAGCGCCTGATCGAGCTGGGCCCCGAGGTGGACCTGACGCCGGTCGCCGAGGTCATGGCCCGGATGGAGAGCGAGGCGCAGGCCGGGCTGGTCTCCCCCGAGACCGACCGCCTCTTCCACGACGTCCTCTACCGCCCGCTGGGCAACCCCCTGGTGAGCCGGCTCCTGGGCGCGTTCTGGGACGTCTACTACCAGCTCCGCGACGCGCTGGGCGCTCCCGACGAGCCGCCCGCCGACGTGGCCAGGCGGCACCGTGACATCTACACCGCCGTGCTCAAGGGCGACAGCGACGCCGCCGTGGCCGCCGTGCACGCGCACTTCGAGGGCGTGCGCAACCGCACGGCCAGGATCGGCGGCTAGCGGTTCATGAAGCCGGCCAGCGCTCGACGCGCCGCCACCGCCCCCGCCACTCCCCGAACCACTGCGCGAACCACGGGTGCGCCCCGGCCAGCGGCATGATGTACGCCACGGTCTCCAGGTAGTAGCGCCGCTGGAACCGCCACGCCATCCGGTGCAGCTCCTGCACGTTGCTGACCCGATCCGACAGCTTCACCAGCACGGCCCGCGGCGGCGCCTTGACCAGCGAGGCCAGGTAGTCGGCCTTCGAGCCGCCGCCGGGCTTGGTCACCCACCGCACGAGCGCCGCCACCTCGGGCCCGAAGCGCCGCGCGATCTCGCCCTCGGTGCACGACGTGTCCTCCAGCACGTCGTGCAGCACGGTGGCCACCAGCACCTCCCTGTCGCTCAGCCCCGCGCCGGTCACCGCCACCTCCAGCGCCTCCAGCAGGTGCTCGACGTACGGCCGCCCGGTCGGCCGCTGCTGCGACCCGTGCATGCGCCGGGCGAAGGCGACCGCGTCGCGCAGGGAGGCGACGGTGGACGCCGGGAGCGCCCGGCTCAGCGGGCCTTCCGCGTGCGCCCAGGACGGCCAGCTCGTGAAGATCTGCATCCCGCTCCTTCGCATGGGTGGTGCCGCGAGCGTGTCCTAGGCTGAGAATATGGCCGAGATCGCTGTCCCAGACGGGTCATGGACGTTCAATGGGGAAATGCTGCGGATCGTCCCCGGTAGCGACAAGGACATCGACGAGCTGCGCCGCACCCTCGGCGAGGTGCGGGTGCCGCTGGAGGCGATCGCCGGCGTGGCCTTCGAGCCCGCGCGCAAGGGCGGGCACCTCCGCCTGCGGCTGCGCAAGGGGGCCGACGCGCTGTTCGACGTGGCGGCCGGGGCGCTGGGCCCGCCCGCCGACCCCTACCGGCTGGCCGTGCCGAAGGCCCGCGCGGGCGCGGCCGAGTACTTCGCCGACGAGGTCCGCGACACCATGGCCGTCTACCAGACGCCGGGCGGCCCCTGCGACGGCTACCTCCTGCCCGTCCCCGACGTGCCGATCTCGGCCTCGGCAGGCGACGGCGCGGCGCTCTTCGACGGCGAGCGCGTACGGCTGGAGTGGACCGGATGGGCCAGCTCGGAGAAGGAGAAGGCGGGCCCGCAGGAGTTCCCGCTGTCCGACGTCTCCGGCGTGGAGTGGAAGCCGCAGTCCGGCATGGGGTACGGCACGCTGCGCTTCCGCATCAAGGGCGAGGCGCCGAGCGCCAGGCCGCCGCAGAAGGACCTGCGCTGCGTGTCCTGGGGCATCCAGCGCTTCGGCGGCGCGACGGCCCTGGTCGCCGCGGCCGTGCTGGCCCGCCTGCCGCGCGAGCAGCCCGAGCTGCCCGCCGCGCCCCCGCCGGTCGCCGACGACGTGCATGACGCGGTCCTGCGCCGCCTGGCCGAGCTGGGCCAGCTGCACCGCTCGGGGGTGCTGACGGACGAGGAGTTCGCCGTGGCCAAGCAGGCGATGATCCGCCGGCTCCAGGAGTCGTAATCCGCTTTTCCCGTCGCCACTTGTTGCGTACGCTCGACCACGCACAGTGACTTCGGGAGGGGCAATGATCGCAAGATCACACATCGCGGCCGCGGCGACCGGGGCGGCCTTCGCGCTCATGTCGGCGGGGATGCCGACCTCGGCGTCGGCGGCGGCCACGGTGCTGCGGTGCGACACCTACGTGCACGCCAACGACAACGACCTCGGCATCGCCGCCTGCAGCAACCCCACGGGCCAGACCTGGATCTTCCGGGCCGTGGTGGTCTGCGGCCGGGCGCCGGACGTGGTGGGAGAGTGGGTGACGCTCCCGCCGGGCGGCTACGGCGAGTCGCAGGGTTACTGCGGCGGCATCTTCACCAGCGGGGTCGGGGCCGTCGGCGTGGACGAGCGGCTCGCCTGAGCGGGAAAGACGAAGGGCACCGTCGCCGGACGGTGCCCTTGTCAGTGGTGGTGCGCCGCCAGGGACTCGAACCCCGGACCCGCTGATTAAGAGTCAGCTGCTCTGACCAACTGAGCTAGCGGCGCAACAAGAGAAACTCTATCAGCCGCCGGGCAGTGGTCGCGCCGGGTCACCCCAGCCGGGTGGCCAGCTTCTCGTACGCCCCGATCACCAGGTCCCAGAACGCGGGCACGTCCACGGAGGTCGCCACCAGCGCGTTCGCCCCCCGGTCCGTCACCTTGAAGTCGGTCACGGTCATGCCCCGGGTGAACTCCCCGGCGGTCTCCACGTTCACCACGGCCGGCACGCAGGTGAACAGCGCCGGGTCGAGCACGTACGCCACCGCGCACGCGTCGTGGATGGCCGGGCCGCCCTCCGCCGTCACCACCCCGTAGAACTGCGCGGCCGGCACCAGCAGGTCGGCCAGCCGGCCGAGCGGCCGCATCCGGTCCAGCACCCCGGAGTTGACCACGGCCTTCAGCGTCACGTCGAGCCCGAGCATCGTGACCGTCCACCCGGCCTCGAACACGATCGCCGCCGCCTCGGGGTCGGCCAGCATGTTGAACTCGGCCGCCGGGTTGTGGTTGCCGCGGGTGTAGGAGCCGCCCATGATGACCAGGTCGCGGGCCCACTCCACGACGCGCGGCTCGCGGCGTACGGCGAGGGCGATGTTCGACAGCGGGCCCACGGCCACCAGCGTGATCTCGCCGGGTGCGGCCTTGAGCGTCTCCACGATGAAGTCGACCGCGTGCCCCTCGGACGGACGCCGCGCCGGCATGGGCAGCACCACGTCACCGAGCCCGGTGGTGCCGTGCACGGCGGTGGCCCTGACTGTGCGGCGCAGCAGCGCGCCCGCGCTGCCCGGCGTCACGGGCACGTCGCCGAGCTGCAGGAACTCGCGCAGCGCCAGCGCGTTCGCCGTGGTCAGCTCCAGATCGACGTTGCCGCCGACCGTGGTGACGCCGACGAGGTCGAGGGAGTCGGCGGATCCGGCCGCCAGGGCCAGGGCGAGGGCGTCGTCGATGCCGGGGTCACAGTCGATGAGAACTTTCTTCACGTAACCGGAGGATACGCATGGATCGGGCCGGGCAGTTCCCCCAAAGCTGCCCGGCCCGATCACTGGCGGTCCAGGCCGGCGCTTTCCCCCAAAAGCGCCGGCGGTCCCGCACTTGCGAACCGCGGTCCCCCTCCGCGTCCGCATCGGTGAAGGTCCTTCGGCCAGTCGCAGAGCTCCTGACCTGCTACAACGCTACCGAGACGAATGCAACGCTCGCGTCATAACGGGGTCGAATATCTGTCTTATCCGCCTACGGAAGCTCCAACCGCACCTCAGTGCCTTCCTCCAGCGACCGGCTCACCGTGCAGTACTTCTCGTGCACGCGGCCCGCCACCGCCCTGAACACCTCGTCGGCCTCCTCGGAGGGCAACTCCACGTCGTACGTGATCGTCACCGGGCCCAGCTTGTTCTGCTCGACCTTCTCCGCCTGCACCGTCATCGCCAGCCGCACCAGCCGATGCCCGCGCTTGGCGGTGAGCGGCTCGACGGTCACGATGTTGCACCCGCCCACCGCCGCCAGCAGCAACTCGACGGGGGTGAACACCCCGTCCTCGTCGCCGCTCCCGATGAGCACCTCGGCGCCGCGGGCGTTGGTGGCCCGGAATCCGCCTTCTTCAGTCCGCTCGACACGTACGTTAGCCATGTTTCAGACCCTACTCAGGAACCTTTCATGTTCGTTCAGGATCGTGAGGTCATGGCTAGCGAGGTGAATGTTCGTCAGGGCCCGATCCTCTTCTGGAGCGGGGTCGCGGTGGCCGAGTTCGGCGCGATCGGGCCTGGTTTCGGTTACCCCTGGTCCCCGGCCGCCCTGGCGGCGGCGGCGCTGCTCGTGGCGCTCGGCTTCCTCAGCGTCAAGGCCGCCGACTACCTGCGCACCGAGGAGGCCAGGCAGCGCCTGCGGCTCGGCGGTTACCTCGCGGGCGCGCTGCTGGTGGCGCACCAGTTCAGCTCCACGGCCCACGTGACCAGCCTGAGCCGGGCGGGCTCGCTGCTGCTCTACGCCATGGCGGCGGTGATGGCCGTCCGGAGCCACCGGGTTCCCCACGGGACGAGGCCGGCCCTGCTGATCGCGACCGGGCTCGACCCGGGCTCTCTGCGCGAGCGCCTGGCCGGCGCGACGGACACCGTGGCCGTCTACCGAGCGGATCGCGCCACCGACGAGCTGCGCGACCTGGAGCGGCGCTACGGCCTCATCCTCGTGGTGGGCGACGAGCACGACCCCCGGGTCAAGGAGCGCGTCAGCGCCTCCGGCCTGAGCCGCGAGATCCCCGACATCGCCGAGCGCGAGGTGGTCGTGGCGGGTCCGCGGCGGTTCAAGCGGTACGTGGGGGGCGCGCTGTCACGCCTTGCCATCCCCAAGTCACAGATTCATTTCAAATCAGGACAAAGGGTTTAGGCTCACCATACGCCCCACCTGGCAGCGTGGGTCCCAGGACAAGGAGGCAAGGTGACGACTTCTCAGATCGCCCAGTCCGCGACGACGTTCCCAGGAAGCGCCCGTGTCGAGATGATCATGGGCAGGCCCGTCAGCGTGGACATCCGCACGGCGCTCCCTGCTCGTGAGCTGACCCCCCTGCTCGATGACGCGTTCTCCTGGCTGAGGTGGGTGGAGGACACCTTCGACCCGGCCAGGCCCGACAGCCAGATCGCCCGCCTCAACCGCGGCGGGACGATCAGGCAGGTTCCCGAGCTCATCGAGGTCCTGCACCGCTGCGAGGAGCTCAGCGAGGCCACCGGCGGCTGGTTCGAGCCCCGCATCGGCGGCGTGATCGACCCGTCGGGCTACATCAGGGGCTGGGCGCTGGAGCGCCTGTCGCGGGCCCTGTCCAACGCCGGCGCCGGCGATCACCGCATCACCGCGGGCAACGACATCAGGGTGCGCGGCTCCTCCGCGCCGGGCAGGCGCTGGCGCATCGGCATCCGCGACCCGCGCACCGACACCGTACGCAAGGTCGTCTTCGCCCACGACCTGGGCGTCGCCACCTCCGGCGGCTCGTCCGTCGTCGATCCGCACACGGGGCAGGTCGCCGACGGGCTCGGCTCGGTCACCGTGATCGGCCCGGACCTCGGCATGGCCGACGGCTACGCCACCGCCGTCTACGCCATGGGGCCCGTCCGGGGCCGCCGCTTCGCCGCCGACCTCGCGCGGTCGGGGCCGTACGAGACGATGATCATCACCAGGGACGGCCAGGAGCTCACCACGCCCGGTCTCCTCGACCACAGCGGCACGCAGGCCCGCCTCGCGGGCTGACCCACCTCGCTCCGGCCCGGCCCTCCGCCTGACCCGGCACACCCTCGCCGGCCCCGCCCGGCGCGGCCCGGCCTTTTCTCCCGGTCCGGCGCAACCCCGTCCGGCCCGGCCTTTCGCCTGGTCCGGCCTTCCGCGTGGTTCCGGCCCCGCCTTCCGCCTGCCTCGGGGCATCCCTCGCCTGGCCGGTCACGCCCATCGCCTGAGCGGGCCGCGCCCTTGCGAGGCGTCCGGCACGACGGGGCACGCCGGGGGGCGGCGGCCCGCGCCGGCCAGGCGCCGGCAGGCCGGCTAGGCGTCGGGATGCTTGCGCAGGTAGTCGATGTAAACCGGCCGCAGCGCATCGCCCAGCTTGCCCTCGCCCGCCGCGATGGCGTCGCTGAGCAGCGCGGAGACCTTGCTGAGGTCGTTGGCGGTCTCGTTGGCGTGACCGCTGGCGGCCTCGGCGGCCGGGATCACCTTCAGCAGCTCCCACAGGAACCCCAGGTCCCCATGGCGTACGGCGTACCGCACCGCTCGCTCGTGCAACTCGTTGGCCGGCAGCGACTCGAGCCCGTTCGCGTCCATTTCGCTCCCTCCCCTGCACGCCTGTTCCCCCGTTGGAGCGACGATAACCGGGACTACGGACAGTGACGGTCGGGCATCGTTGTGACTACGCCCTCTATCGAGTGCCGATCTCAAGTGGGAGGATCAACCAGCGTGAGATTCATCATCAGAACCCTCGCCGCCGCGGTGGCGCTGTGGGTGGCCATCCAGTTCATCGACGGCATCGACGTCGACGCTCCCACCAACTCGGCCAGATACTGGGGCGTCCTGCTGCTCGTGGCGCTGATCTTCGGCGTCGTCAACGCCATCGTCAAGCCCATCGTGAAGGCGCTCGGCTGCGCCGTCATCGTGCTGACCCTGGGCCTGTTCCTCCTCGTGATCAACGCCGCCATGCTCTACCTGACGAGCTGGATCGCGGGCGAGTTCGACATCCCCTTCCACGTCGACAACTTCTACCCGGCGGCGTTCTGGGGCGCGGTCATCGTCAGCTTGGTGAGCTGGCTGCTCGGCCTGTTCATCCCCGACAAGGACTGACCCTCCCCCATGGAGCTCGACGGTGCCGGCCTGACCTGCGCGCAGGTCCACGAGGTCGCGTACGGCGGGGCCCGGGTCACGATCGCCTCCCTCGATCGTGCCCGGGCCGCGTGGGTCACCGCCCAGGAGCTGACCAGCCCCGTGTACGGCAGGAGCACCGGCGTGGGCGCCAACCGCGACGTCGTGGTGGCGGGCGCGGGCCTCGACCTCCTGCGCAGCCACACGGTGGCCGCCGGGCCGCCCATCCCGCCCGCCCGGGCCAGGGCCATGCTGGTGGTCCGGCTCAACCAGATCCTGGCGGGCGGCTCCGGCGTGGACCCGGCCGTCTGCCTCGCGCTGGCCCGCGCGATCAACCACGGCTACACCCCGCCCCTGCACACGTACGGCGCCATCGGCACCGGCGACCTGACGGCCCTCGCCACCACGGCCCTGTGCCTCCTGGGCGAGCTCCCCTGGCACCACGACCCTCCAGCATCGCGCGCGCACGCTCCCACCCCATCCCGACGCGGCCCCCGCCACCCCCTCACCTCGGATGACGCGCTGCCGTTCATCAGCTCGGGCGCCGCCACCCTCGCCGACGCCGCCCTCGCCTGTCACCGCCTGGGCCACCTCCTCGACGCGGCCATGGACGTGGCCGTGATGTCGTTCACCGCCGTGGACGCCTCGCCCGAGCCGCTGGCCGCCGTCGTGCAGGAGGCCCGGCCGCAACCGGGCCAGGCCGTCGTGGCCGCCCGGCTGCGCGGCCTGCTCGCCCCCGAGCCCACCACCCGCGTCCAGGACCCGTACGGCTTCCGCGCCTTCGCCCAGGTGCACGGCGCCGCCCTCGACACGCTCGGCCGGGCCGTCACCACGATCGAGACCGACCTCAACGCGGCCACCGAGAACCCCCTCTTCGCCGCCTCCCTCGCCTGGCACAACGGCAACTTCCACTCGGCCCCCGTGGCCCTGGCGCTCGACGCGCTGCGGGCCGCGCTCGTGCAGACGGCCCAGCTCAGCACGTCCCGCCTGGCCACGCTCATGGACCCGGCCTACACCGGCCGCCTGCCGTTCCTGGCCGACCGGCCGGGCGCCTCGGGCGCGCTGATCCTCGAGTACGTGGCCCAGGACGCCCTGGCCACCCTGCGCCACCTGGCCGGCCCGGTGACCACGGGCACGGCGGTGATCTCGCGCGGCGTGGAGGATCACGCGGGGTTCGCCACCCAGGCCGCCCGCCACGCCCTGTCCTGCGTGGAGCCCCTGGAGCTCGTCCTGGCCTGCGAGCGCACCGCCGCCACCCGCGCCCTGCGCGCCCCGGGCCCTGACCGCCCCCTCACGGCGGATCTGGAGGACTCCCGCAGCGCGCTGTCACCCGGCTAGGCGCCCCAGGACGCGCGGCCTCAAGGCACCCGGCCGACCGGCGCCACCTCAGGGCACGCGCGCCACCAGCGCGATCTCAGGGCACGCGCGCCACCGACCCGCGCTCCCTGAGCGTGGGTTTCTGCATGACGCGCCGCCGCCGGGCCCCGCCGTCGGCGGCCGCCGAGATGAGCCGCACCGCCGCCCGCACGATCCCGGCGATGTCCCAGTCGACGGTCGTGAGCCCCGGCGACAGCAGCCCCGACATCGGATGATCGTCGTAGCCCATGACGGACACGTCACCCGGGATCGACAACCCCAGCTCCTGCGCCGCCGCGTACACGCCGTAGGCGATCGAGTCGGCGAAGCAGAACACGGCGCTCGGCTTCTCTCCGCTGAGCAGCTCGTGGGCGGCCGCGGTGGCCCCCGCCAGCCCGTGGGGGGCGGTGGCGACCTCGATGTCCAGCCCCAGCCGGTCGGCCTCGGCCGTGACGTACACGTCGGCGGGCCGGTCGGGCGTGCTGGCCTGGGTCGAGGTGAGCACGGCGACGCGACGGTGGCCGAGCGCGCGCAGGTGCTCGAGGGCGAGCGTCACCCCGCTGCGGTTGTCGAAGACGACCTCGCCGGCGGTGCCGGAGATCGAGTCGCCGATCGCCACCACCGGCAGCGACTCGCACAGCTCGGGCCAGAACTCGGCGGCCGGGTCGATCGGCTGCACGATCATGCCGTCGACGCGCTGGTCGCGGAGCTGCTGGGCCAGGGCCCGCTCCCTGGCGGGATCGCCGAACGCGTCGAGGATGAGGGCGTAGCGGTCCTTCTCCCGAAGCCCTCTGCTGATGCCGACCGCCAGGGACTGCTGCCAGAGATCCTCCAGCGAGCCGCACAGCAGGCCGATCATGCCGGTGCGCCCGCTGGCCAGAGCCCTGGCGATGGGATCGGCCTCGTAGCCGAGCTCGGCGGCGGCGGCGCGCACCCGCTCCATGGTCTCCTCCGACACCTGCAGGCCGCGGAGCGCGTAGGAGACGGCCGCCGGTGACAGGCCTGTGGCCTGGGCCACCTCACGGATGGTCGCTCTCTTGCGAGGCATTCCGCAAGCCTATTGCGTGACGCCGACAGAAGCAGATTCCCTGTCATCGATTTGTCAGGTTTGCCGTCATCCCGTAAATCCGTGCTTACCAGCCGCACCCCGTCGTATCCCGGGTCGAACGCCGGCACCGGCTGATCGACGCCCGCAAGGAACTGCCCCCGCTCGCCCTCACCCCGGGCGGGGGTGTCGGCGCCGGCGGCCCTCCCTCGTGGCCGTCGGTCCCCGCGCCTCGGCCGCCGCCCAGCCGGCGCTCGCCGAGCTCGTGGCGGCCCTCCGGGAGCACCCGCCCGTTGACAAGCGGTAAGTGAAGCGGTTCACTGAACCGTATCACTGAAACGGTTCACGGTATGGACGTCGCAGCACAGAGCGTTTACATGTATTGTGAGTAGGAAATAGCGGAAGGAGGCGCCCGCCGATGAGCGTCGACGTGCATCAGCACCTGTGGACGAGTGCGTTCGTCGATGCCCTGCGCGCCCGCGACACCCCTCCGTACCTCGACGGCTGGACGCTCGTCCTCGACGGCGAGCCGCCGTACGAGGTGGATCCCGCCGACCACGAGCAGCGCGACACCACCGGCCTGGAGCTGGCGCTGGTGTCGCTGTCGAGCCCGCTCGGCATCGAGTTCCTGCCGCCCGAGGAGTGCTGGCCGCTCATCGACGCCTACCACGACGGCGCCCTGGCGCTGGGCGAGCCCTACGGGGCCTGGGCGGCCACCTGCCACAGCGAGCCCGACCCCGACCGCCTGGCCAAGGATCTCGACCGCGGGTTCGCGGGGCTGCAGATCCCGGCCACGGCCACGCCCGGCGACGAGCTGCTCGAGGTGCTGACCAGCCGCGACCTGCCGCTGTTCGTGCACCCGGGTCCGGCCGGGCCCGCGATCGGCACGCCACCGTTCCCGTACCGCGGGCACGCATCCGCCACGCCACCATCCCCGCCTGGCGAGCAGGCGCCCGCCACGCCGCCGTGGTGGCCCGCGCTGGTGCCGTACGTGCAGCAGATGCACGCGTCGTGGCACTACTTCCACGCCGTCGTCCGCCCCAGGCACCCGCGCCTGCGGGTCTGCTTCGCGCTGCTCGCGGGGCTGGCGCCGCTGCACTCCGAGCGCCTGATCGCCAGGGGCGGCGGCGGGCGCGGCCTGGTGGACCCGAACTTCTTCGTGGAGACCTCCTCCTACGGCCCGCGCGCCATCGACGCGATCGTCCGCGAGCTCGGCATCGACGTCGTCGTCAACGGCTCCGACGCCCCCTACGCCAGAGCACCCGAACCCGGCCTCGGCGCGGCCGCCGACCACGCCATCAAGGTCGTCAACCCCCGTCGCCTCATCAGCGGAAAGGAGACTCGTACGTGAACACTGAGCAGATCCAGGACGGGGGCACCTGTGCCAGGCTCCCGGAGCGCGTGCTCGACCGGCGCGAGCTGCGCGACCTGGTGAACGAGCTGGCCGCCAACCCCGCGGAGTGGCGCGACCAGGTGGACTTCCCGGCCGACGGCGGCCGTCACTACGCCTCGCTCTACCGCGACGCGTACGTGGACGTCTGGCTGCTGTGCTGGCGCCCCGAGGACGACACGGGCTGGCACGACCACGACACCTCCTCGGGAGCCGTGCACGTGGTCCAGGGCGCGCTGAAGGAGTGCAACCCGCGCATCGGCGGCGAGCACCTGGAGACGGTGGTTCCCGAGGGGCAGTCGTTCTCGTTCGGGCCCGACCACATCCACCGGCTCACCGGCGCGGTGGAGCAGAGCGTGTCGATCCACGCGTACTCGCCGCCGCTGTGGCGGCTGGGCCAGTACTCGATCGACGGCACGGGCGTCATGCGCCGGGTCTCGGTGAGCTACGCCGACGAGCTGCGGCCGATGGACACCGGCCCCGAGCCGGTCGCCCCCGAGCCCGCCGGCGTGACGGCGCTCAGCCCCGATCCGGTCGGCTCCGTGGCCTGAGCACGCAGCAGCTCCCGCAGGGCTCCACGCCGGGCAGCGCGATCCACAGGCAGCAGGTCCTGCGGAAGTAGCCGTCGCCGACGGGCTCGACGAGCCCGTCGAGCGGCCGGCCCAGCTCCCTGAGCAGCTTCATGTAGTCGCCCGGCACGATCGAGGTCAGCGGGTGGGCGATGGCCTCGGCCGTGGAGCCCCACAACGTGCGCTCGCCCACCCTGGCCAGGGAGCTGATCGCCTCGACCAGCGGCCGCTGCGACTCCTCCAGCGCCTCGCGGATCGCGCCGGCGCCGGAGGCCCAGCTCACGCGCGTGGCCGCGAGCGTCACCCCCGCGCCGGACACCTTGAAGTACGTCTCCGCCAGCCGCATGACCGGCACCCGCCCGTCCAGCGCCCACCCGAGCGCCATGGGCAGCGTGTGCCAGTAGCCGTAGGTCTTCCAGAACAGCGCCGCGCCGACGTGCCGCGGCGCGTTCCAGCGCGCGGCCGTCTCGTCCACGAGCCGTGTGAGCAGCGTGTACGGCTCCCGCACCAGCTCGCGCACCGGTGTCCAGCTCTCGTCGGGCTCGATGACGAGGCCGGGCTCCACCCCGATCACCCCGCCGCGCCCGTCGGCCATCCGCTGGAGCGTCTCGGTCAGCACGCTGCAACTCCTGGAGGATCTAAGGGTCGGCTCTGCCCAACGTAGCAGGGCGGCCGGCGAACCAGCCCGCCAGGATCTGCCCCGCGAGCACCCCCAGCCCCGCCAGCAGCGGCACCGTCCACCCGCCCGAGACCTGCCGCAGGAACCCGAACAGCAGCGGCCCCACGGCCGCGATCACGTACCCCACGGACTGCGCCACGGCCGACAGCGCCGTCACCTCGGCGGGATCGGACGGGCGCAGCGCGATGATCAGCAGCGCCAGGGCGAACGAGGCCCCCTGCCCGATGCCGAGCACGATCATCCACACCCACGGCAGGGTCGTCGGGGCCAGCAGCATGCCGAGGTAGCCGAGCACGGTCAGCACGCCGGCCCCGACCACGTACGGGACCTGCGAGGCGCGCCGGCCCGCCAGGACGGGGACGGCCAGCGAGGTGCCGACCTGGACCGCGTTCGTCAGGCTGAGCAGGTAACCGGCCTGGTCTGCGGCCAGGCCCGCCTCCAGGAAGATCGTGGGCAGCCAGGCCAGCATGACGTAGAAGGTCAGCGACTGCAGGCCCATGAGGCCGGTGACGTACCAGGTGACGCGGCTGCGCAGCACGGTGCCGAACGGCCGCGGCCCGTTCTGCCCGCCCCCCTGCTCGCGCAGCGCCTGCGGGAGCCAGAGCAGCGCCGCCAGCAGGGCGGGCACGGCGAGCAGGGCGGAGACGCCGCGCCAGCCGTAGCCGGTGGCGTGCTCGATCGGGATGACCAGGGCGGACGCCGCCGCGGCGCCGGCCACCACGCAGGAGACGTAGACGCCGGTCATGAGGTTGACCCGGGTGGGGAAGTGCTGCTTGACGACGCCGGGCATGGAGACGTTCATGACGGCGATGGCCGTGGCGGCCAGGGCGGAGCCGAGGTAGAGGACGGGCGCGCCGTCCAGGCCGCGCAGCGCGACGCCCGCGGCGATGACCAGCAGGCCGGCCATCAGCGTGCGGTCGAGCCCGATGCGCCGCGCCAGCAGCGGCGTGACCGGCCCGAACACGCCCAGGCAGACCACCATGACCGTGGTGATCGCGCCGCCGCCCGCGGGCGAGAGGCCGACGTCGTTCATGATCTCGTCGAGGAGGGGGGAGATGCCCGCGATGGCCGGGCGGAGGTTGAGCGCGGCCAGGGCGAACCCGGTCACGAGCAAGGCGGATCTCAACGACATAGAGGACCACTCTCGCACAACGCCTTGACAACGTTGTCTGCCCCTGCCGCATGAGACATGATCCAGGCGTGAGACCGACGATGAAGGACGTCGCCTCGGCGGCGGGCGTGGCGCTCAAGACCGTCTCGCGCGTCGTGAACGGCGAGCCCGGCGTGCACCCCGCCACCGCCGAGCGGGTGCGCGCGGCCATCGACCGGCTGGGCTACAGCCGCAACGAGAGCGCACGCGTGCTGCGCAGAGGCAGGACCGCCACGATCGGGCTGGTCATCGAGGACGTGGCCGATCCGTTCTACTCGGGGCTGAGCAGGGCCGTGGAGGGCGTGGTCATCGAGCACGGCTGCCTGCTGCTGAGCGGCTCGTCCGGGGAGGAGCCCGGCAGGGAGCGGGAGCTGGTCGAGACGTTCTGCGCGCGCCGGGTGGACGGGCTGATCATGGTGCCCGCGGGCGACGACCACACGTACCTGCGGCCCGAGCTGGAGACCGGCACGCCGGTGGTGTTCGCCGACCGGCCGCCGGGTGCGGGGATCGACGTGGACACGGTGCTCACCGACAACGTGGGCGGGGCCAGGCAGGCGGTCCGCCACCTCATGACGCACGGCCATCGCCGGATCGCCTTCCTCGGCGACGACCCGGCCATCTTCACGGCCTCGCAGCGGCTGCGCGGCTACCGCGAGGAGCTGGGCGGGCTCTTCGACGGGCGGCTGGTGTCGATGCGGCCGCCCGCGATGGAGGCCGCCCGCGAGGACCTGGCACGCATGTTCGCCCTGGACGATCCGCCGACGGCGCTGTTCACCGGCAACGGCCGCCACACCGTGACCACCCTGCGGGCCCTGGAAGGGCGGCGGGTGGCGCTGGTCGGGTTCGACGACTTCGAGCTGGCCGACCTGCTCAGGCCGGGGGTGACCGTGGTGGCGCAGGATCCGTCGTGGATGGGGCGGGTCTCGGCCGAGCTGCTGTTCCGCCGCCTGCGCGGCGACGGCGGCCCGTCCGAGCACCTCGAACTCCCGGTACGGCTCATCCCCCGCGGCTCGGGCGAACTCCCTCCGGAAGGCTAGGCCCGCTTCGGGGAAGGCTGGGCCGTGACCTGGGCGGGCGCGGGCCGCAACACGCGGGCCAGCGCGAGCGCGACCAGGATCCCCGCCGCGCCCGACACGGCGATGGCCTGCCCCGGCGCGATCACCTCGCCCAGCGCCCCGATCAGCGCCGCCCCCACCGCCTGCCCTGTCATGAGCCCCGCCGACTGCAACCCGAACGCCTGCCCCCGCGCCTCCTCCGGCACCGCGTCCACGAACCGCCGCTGCAACCCGAGCTGGTACGCCAGCCCGGCCGCTCCCGCCGCAGCCAGCGCGGCCGCCCAGCCGATCCCCGGCGAGGCGGCGAACCCCAGCCACGGCACCCCCAGCAGCACCGCCAGCGGCATCGACAGCCGCTCCCGCAGCGCGGGCGCCGCGAACCGCCCCACCACGAACTCGCCGACCGCCATGCCGCCGGCCGCCGCCGCGAGCACCACCCCGGCCTCTCCCTGCCCGCCCAGGTAGGGCACGACCATGGCCTCCGCGCCCGCCAGGCACACGCACGGCAGCCACCCGGCCAGGAGCAGCCCGCGCACCCGCCCGTCGGCCAGCAGCCGCCGGTTGACCTGCCAGGTCTGCCGCACCGCCCCCTGCCCACCAGCCTGCCGCCCCTGCCCGCCGGCCTGCCGTGCCGCCCGGTACGGCAGCCCCAACCGCAGCACCAGCGCCGCCACCACCGACAGCCCGGCCGTGACCGCCAGCGCCCCTGGCGGCCCGGCGAAGGCCAGGAAGGCTCCCCCGGCGGCCAGCCCCACGATCTGCGCCCCGGCCGAGGCCACGTTCAGGACCGACCGGCCCAGCACGAACGCGTCGCCCGGCAGCACTTCGGGCAGCATCGCCGCCCGCGCCGCGAAGAACACCGGCGAGAACAGTCCCGTGGCCACCACCAGGGCCAGCAGGCCCCACACGGGCAGCCCGGCGTAGGCCAGCAGCAGGCAGGTGACCGCCCTGACCAGCTCCCCCGCGATCATCAGCGCCCGCGGCGACAGCCGGTCGGCCAGGGAGAGCAGGAACATCCCGCCGAGGAAGAACGGCAGCCACCCGGCCATGTACGCCGCGGCCGACAGCCCCGGCGACCCGGTCCGCTCGTACACCAGCACGGACAGGGCCAGCATCTTGACCCCGTCGCCGGCGATCAGCAGCACGAAGCTGCCGAAGAGCACCTTGAACTCCCTGACGGCGAACACCTCGCCGAACGTCGCTGCTTTCACGCTCACGATGCTGGGTCCGGCCCCTGCTCTGGGGCGAATTCTTCGGATATAACCGAAAGGTGCTGATGACGATCGAGGTCGTTCCGCAGGATCTGATGGCGAGCAGGTTCGCGATCTCGCCCCTGATCGAGACCATGCACGCGCAGTGGGTGCTGACGGGCCGCTACCGGGCGGGCGCGCACGGCCCGTGGGTGGCGCGGTGGCGCGGGACGTACAGGGAGCTGGTGCGGCGGCATCCCGTGCTGCGGGCCGCCGGCGCCGTCAGCGGCAACAGGGGGGACGCGAACGTCGACTTCATCGCGCCTCCGCCGACCGCCGTGGACGTGCCGTTCGAGGCGGAGCTGGCGGCCATGCGGGCGACCCCGCCGGCGCAGGCGCACGCGGAGATCGAGCGGGTGCTGGCCAAGCGCCCTCCGGTGGCCCGCTGGGTCAGGGAGCTGCTGCTGGGGCCCGAGGTGGTGGCGCGGTTCGCGGATGCGTACGAGGCGCTGTGGACGGAGATCCTCGCCCACGACTGGCCGCGCTTCCGGGCGATCCTGCAGCGGGACGTGGCCTACCGGGCCGGGCGGCTGGCCGCGTACGGCTGGCAGGCGGCGCTGGAGGACCTCAGCCCGAAGGTGCACTGGCGGGCCGGCGGCCGGATCGAGATCGAGATGAACTCCACGGGCAGCCACCGGCTCGGCGGCAAGGGGCTGCTCTTCGTGCCCTCGGCGTTCATGGAGACCATCGGCACCTACCTGGAGGACGACTGGCCGTACGCGATGGTCTATCCCGCCAGGGGCATCGCGGCCGCGCCGGCACCGCCACCGCGGGACCTGGCCGCGCTGATCGGGCGCAGCCGGGCCCGCATCCTGGGCGAGCTGGCCGAGCCCGCCACCACCACCCAGCTCGCCGTCCTGCTCGGGCAGAGCGTGGGCACCGCGGGCGAGCACATCGCCGCGCTGCGCAGGACGGGGCTGATCGCGGGCACGCGTACGGGCCGCAGCGTGTTGTACGCGCGCACGCCACTCGGCGACGCCTTGATCAACGGCTAGCCTGCGCTCCGGGAAGCACGAAGCTATAGTTGTTGCGCATCAGTTCTGCAAAAATGTTCACGCACCGCACCCAGGAGCGCGCGAATGAATGCCGCCGACGTCGCACCCGAGGCTCAGGCCAGGTTCCCCCACGAGCTGATGTACGCGGCGGCCCAGCAGTACTACCTGGAGGACGCCACCCAGGGCGACATCGCCAAACGCCTGGGCGTCAGCAGGGCGACCGTGAGCCGGCTGCTCACCGAGGCCCGCAAGCAGGGCATCGTCGAGATCAAGGTGCACCGCCCGGCCGCGCTGGGCGACGGCCCGCTGGCCGCCGAGGTGGCGCGGGCGCTCGGCCTGGACCGCGTCCACCTGGTGCCCAAGGTCAGCGGCCCGGCGCTGGGCCCGTGGCTGGCCCCCGGGGTGACCCGCGCGCTGGCCACCGTCGGCCTGGAGTCGGGCGACGTCGTGCTGGTCTCCTCCGGCACCACGGTGTACGAGTGCGCCCGCGAGGGCCTCGGCCACTACCCCGGCGTCACGATCGCCCCCGCCGTGGGCGGCCAGGAGGAGCCGCAGCCCTGGTTCCAGACCAACGAGACCACCCGCATCCTGGCCGAGCGCATCGGCGGCGTGCCCGCCTACCTCTACGCGCCCGCGCTGCCGGGGCCCGAACTGTTCTACTCGCTCCAGCACGAGCCCTCCGTGCGCCGCGTCATGGATCTGTGGGCGCACGCCAAGTGCGCGGTCGTGGGCGTCGGCTCGCCCCCGCTGACCAGGCAGATGGTGCCCTCCCTGATGCCCCGCGACGCCGAGGGCCTGCGCCAGGCGGTGGGCGACGTGTGCATGCGGACCTACGACCGCGACGGCGCGCCCGTCACGTACCCGGGCAGCGAGCGCCTGGTGGCCGCCAAGCCGGAGGAGCTGCGCCGCATCCCCCACACGATCGCCGTGGCGGTCGGCGCGGAGAAGGTGCTCTCGATCGTGGCCGGCGCGAAGGGCGGGTACTTCAACCAGCTCGTGACGGATACGCCGACGGCGGAGGGCCTCCTGGCAGCCGCTCACCAAGTCTGAACACTTTTGCTGGACAAAGTTTCTGAACGCGCGCTAACGTGAGCCGCACCACAGGGTGTGCGCTCATGTGAAGGCGTTCCCTGTGTCGGGGGCAGGTTGCGTTCAGACCCGGCGTAAGTGAGGAAAAAACCCGTGAACAGAGCTCATATGCGGACCTCCGCGTTCGCCGCAGTGGCAGTGCTCGCAGTCTCCGTGCTGGCGGCCTGCGGCTCAGGCTCGGACGCAGGCGGGGGCACCGGCGGTGGCGACGGTGGCGTGCAGAACGCCAAGGTCGCCTTCCTCATGCCCGACCTCGCCTCCACCCGGTACGAGCTGCAGGACAAGCCGCTGTTCGAGGCCAGGATGAAGCAGCTCTGCCCGACCTGCGAGGTCATCTACCAGAACGCCGACTCCGACGCCGCCAAGCAGCAGCAGCAGGCCAACTCCGCGCTCGCCCAGGGCGTCAAGGCCATCGTGATCGACCCGGTCGACTCCGCCGCCGCGGCCACCATCGTCAAGTCCGCGCAGGCGCAGCAGGTGCCGATCATCGCCTACGACCGGCCCATCCCGGCCACCCCGGCCGACTACTACATCTCCTTCGACAACGAGAAGATCGGCTCCTTGATCGCCCAATCGCTGGTCGACCACCTCAAGGCGGAGAACGCCGAGGGCGGCATCCTCCAGGTCAACGGCTCGCCCACGGACGCGGCGGCCGGGCTGATCAAGAAGGGCATCCACAGCGCGGTGGACCCGAGCGGGTTCAAGCTGCTGGCCGAGTACGACACTCCCGACTGGCAGCCGGAGAAGGCCCAGACCTGGGTCAGCGGCCAGATCACCCAGTTCAAGGACCAGATCGTCGGCGTGGTCGCGGCCAACGACGGCACCGGCGGCGGCGCGATCGCCGCGTTCAAGGCCGCGGGCGTGAAGGTGCCGCCCGTCACCGGCAACGACGCCGAGGTGGCCGCCGCCCAGCGCATCATCTCGGGCGACCAGTACAACACGATCTCCAAGCCCATCAAGATCGTCGCCGAGGCGTCGGCCAACGTGGCCTGGGAGTTCATGCAGGGCAAGAAGCCCGCCGGCAAGACGACCCTCTACGAGACGCCGTCCGAGCTGTTCGTCCCCACGGTCGTGACCAAGGAGAACATCAAGGAGGTGCTGTTCGACAGCGGCATCATGAAGGCCGCCGACGTCTGCTCCGGTGAGTACGCCAAGGGCTGCGAAGAGCTCGGGATCAAGTGATGACCGTCCTGTCCCTGCGCGGGATCAGCAAGACCTTCGGCGCCGTGGCCGCGCTCACCGACATCGAGCTCGATGTCGCGGCCGGCCAGGTCGTCGCCATCGTCGGCGACAACGGCGCGGGCAAGTCGACGCTGGTCAAGATCCTTTCCGGGGTGCACCCGCCGGACGGCGGCACGATCACGTTCGAGGGCCGCGAGGTGGAGATCCCCACCCCGGCCGCCGCCCACAAGCTGGGCATCGCCACCGTCTTCCAGGACCTGGCGCTCTGCGAGAACCTCAACGTCATCCAGAACCTGTTCCTCGGCCAGGAGATCCGCCCCCTGCGGCTGAACGACGTGGCCATGGAGACCCGCTCGTGGGAGCTGCTCCGCCAGCTCTCCGCCAAGATCCCGAGCGTGCGGGTGCCGGTCGCCGCGCTGTCGGGCGGCCAGCGCCAGACGGTGGCCATCGCCAGGTCGCTGCTCGGCGACCCCAAGGTCATCATCCTGGACGAGCCCACCGCCGCGCTCGGCGTGGCCCAGACGGCCGAGGTGCTGAACCTGGTCGAGCGGCTGCGCGAGAACGGCCTGGGCGTCATCATGATCAGCCACAACATGGCGGACGTGAAGGCCGTCGCCGACACCGTCGCGGTGCTGCGGCTCGGCCGCAACAACGGGCTCTTCGACGTGGGCAGCGTCTCCACCGAGGACATCGTCGCCGCCATCACCGGCGCCACCGACAACGTGGTGTCCCGGCGCGCCCAGAAAGGACAGAGGTCGTGACGACAACGGCGACCGACCGCCAGGACGAGCGGCTCCAGAGCCGGGAAGGGCTGCGCGGCGCGCTGACCGACGTGGTCGAGCGGGCCCGCGGCGGCGACCTGGGCGTCATCCCTGTCGTGGTGGGGCTCATCGTCATCTGGTCGGTGTTCCAGATCCTGAACCCGATCTTCCTGTCCAGCGCGAACCTGGTGAACCTCACCCTGGAGTCCGCCGCCGTCGGCATCATCGCGCTCGGCATCGTCTGCGTGCTGCTGGTCGGCCAGATCGACCTGTCCGTCGGCTCCGTCAGCGGCCTGTCGGGGGCGGTGCTGGCGGTGCTGTTCGTGAGCGAGGGACTGCCGGTCTGGCTGGCCATCCTGGCGTCGGTGCTCATGGGCGCCGTCATCGGCTGGCTGTACGGGCAGCTCTTCAACCGGTTCGGCGTGCCCAGCTTCGTCATCACGCTGGCCGGGCTGCTGGGCTTCCTGGGGCTCCAGCTCTACGTGCTGGGCACCAAGGGCTCGATCAACCTGCCGTTCGACTCGGGTCTGGTGAACTTCGCCCAGCTCGACTTCGTACCGGCCTGGCTGTCGTACACCTTCGCCGTGATCGCGGCCGTCTGGCTGTTCGCCGGCGGATACCTGCACGCGCGGGAGCGGCGCAGGGCCGGGCTGTCGGCCAAGGGCGTCTCCACGCTGGCCCTCAGGAGCGTGGCGCTGCTGGCCGTGCTGGCGTTCGTGGTCTGGTACCTCGGGCAGACGCGCGGCGTGGGCTGGATGTTCGTCTTCTTCGTGGCACTCGTGCTGATCATGCACTACCTGCTGTCGCGGACGAAGTGGGGCCGCGCCGTCTACGCCGTGGGCGGCAACGTGGAGGCCGCGCGCCGCGCGGGCATCAACGTCAGGGCCGTCTACACCTCCGTCTTCGTGCTCTGCTCGACGTTCGCCGCGGTCGGCGGCATCCTGGCCGCGGCCCGGCTGGCGGCGGCCAACCAGAGCAGCGGCGCGGGCGACGTCAACCTCAACGCCATCGCGGCGGCCGTGATCGGCGGCACCAGCCTGTTCGGCGGGCGCGGCACCGCGTTCGGCGCGCTGCTCGGCATCATCGTGATCCAGTCCATCTCCAGCGGCCTGACCCTGCTCAACCTCGACTCCTCGATCCGGTTCGTGGTCACCGGGGCGGTGCTGCTGCTCGCCGTCATCGTCGACTCCGTGTCGCGCCGGTCCAGGACCTCCCACGGCAGGGCCTGATGGCGATCATCTGCGTCGACGCGGGCACCACGGTCATCAAGGCCGTCGGGTACGACTCCACCGGCGCCGAAGCGGCCGTGGCCAGGCGCGGGACCGTCGTGTCCAGGCCCGCGCCCGGCCACGCCGAGCAGGACATGCACGCCGTCTGGGACGCGGTCGCCGCCACCGTGCGCGAGGTCGCCTCCCAGGTCGGCGGCGCCGACTTCGTCGCGGTCACGGCCCAGGGCGACGGCTGCTGGCTGGTGGACGCCGACGGCGAGCCCACCGGGCCCGCCGTCCTCTGGAACGACGCCAGGGCCGCCTCGATCGTCGACAGGTGGACCCGCGACGGGCTGGCCGCCGAGGCGTTCCGGGTCAACGGCTCCTCGGCCGCGTCCGGGCTGCCGCACGCCGTCCTCGCCTGGCTGGGCGAGCACGCCCCCGGGCGGCTGGCCCGGTCGAGCACCATGCTGACCTGCGGCGGGTGGATCTTCTCCCGGATGACCGGGGAGCTGGTGGCCGACGAGTCCGACGCGTCGGCGCCGTTCATGGACCTGCGGGCGCGGGCGTACGCGCCGGAGCTGCTGTCCATGTTCGGGCTGGGCTGGGCCGAGCGGCTGCTCCCGCAGGTCCGCCCCTGCCCCGTCGCCGGGCTCACCGCCGAGGCGGCCGCCGCGCTCGGGCTGGCCGCCGGCACGCCCGTCGTGATGGCCCCGTACGACATCGCCTCGACCGCGCTGGGCGCGGGGGCGGTGGAGCCCGGGCAGGCGTGCGGCATCCTCGGCACGACGCTCTGCACCGAGGTCGTCGTCGGCTCCCCCGACCTCGACGGCGAGCCGATCGGCATCACGATCGCGCTGCCCGGCGGCTACCTGCGGGCGTTCCCGACGTTCGCGGGGACCGAGGTGGTGCAGTGGGCGTGCCGGCTGCTGGGGCTGACGGAGCCCGCCGAGCTGGGCGAGCTGGCGATGTCGAGCCGGCCGGGGGCGGGCGGGCTGGCGTTCCTGCCGTACCTGTCGCCCGCGGGCGAGCGGGCGCCGTTCTCCGACCCGCTGGCCAGCGGGGCGCTGCTGGGCATGTCGTTCGAGCACGACCGCGCGGACGTGGCCAGGGCGGTGCTCGAAGGGCTCACGATGGTCATCCGCGACTGCCTGGCGGCGACCGGGGCGGCGCCCGGCGAGCTGCGGGTGTGCGGGGGCGGCTCGAACAGCGCCACGTGGCTGCGGCTGATCGCCGACGTCACCGGGCTGCCCGTGCACCGCTCGGCCGACACCGAGGTGGGGGCACGGGGGGCGTACCTGGTGGGGCTGGCCGCCACGGGCGCCGCGCCGTCCGTGGCCGCTGCCGCCGCCGAGCACGTACGGCTGCGCGACGCGGTCGAGCCCGACCCCGGCCGCCGCGCCTTCTACGACCGGCTCTTCCAGGACTTCCTCGCCCTGCGCGGCACCAGCTCCGGCACGTGGCCGCTGCTGGGCGACATGAGGAGCCGTCCATGAGCGCGTGGATCGGCATCGACCTCGGGACGCAGAGCGTGCGGGCGATGGCCGTCGCGGCCGACGGCCGGGTGCTCGGCACCGGCAGCCGGCCGCTGACCAGCCACCGCGACGGTCCCCGGCACGAGCAGGACCCCGAACAGTGGTGGCGCGAGCTGGCCGCGGCCACCCGCGAGGCGGTGAGCTCCGCCGGCGGGCCCGTCGAGGGCGTGGCGGTGGCCGCGACCTCTGGAACGATCCTGCTCACGGACACGTCGGGCCGCCCGCTGACGCCCGCCCTCATGTACGACGACCGCCGCGCCGACGCCTCCCGGGCCAACGAGGCGGGGGCGCAGGTGTGGGAGCGGCTCGGGTACCGGCGCATGCAGCCGAACTGGGCGCTGCCGAAGCTGCTGTGGCTGCTGCGCGACGCGCCGGCCGGAGCCCGGCTCGCCCACCAGAGCGACTTCGTCAACCGGCGCCTGACCGGGCACGCCGTCGCGACCGACCTGAGCAACGCGCTCAAGACCGGCGTGGACCTCATCGAGGAGCGCTGGCCGCTGGAGGTGTTCGACGCGCTGGGCGTTCCCGGCGCGATGCTGCCCGAGGTCGTGCGGCCCGGCACCCGGCTGGGCGTGGTGTGCGCCGCGGCGGCCGAGGAGACCGGCCTCCCTGCCGGCACCCCCGTGATCGCCGGGACCACGGACGGCTGCGCGGCCCAGCTCGGCGCGGGGGCCCTGCGGGCGGGGAGCTGGAACTCCGTGCTGGGCACGACCCTCGTGCTGAAGGGCGTGACGAAGGAGCTGATCCACGACCCGCTGGGCGTCGTGTACTCGCACCGGGCTCCTGACGGGTCCTGGCTGCCGGGCGGCGCGTCCAGCACGGGTGCGGGCGTGCTGACCCGCGACCTGCCGGGCCGCGACCTCGACGCGCTCAGCGCCGAGGCGGCCACCCGCGAGCTGCCCCCTGCCGTCACGTACCCGCTCGTGTCGCGCGGCGAGCGGTTCCCCTTCGACGCCCCCGGCGCCGAGGGCTTCACGCTCGGCGAGCCGGCCGACGACGTCGAGCGGTACGCCGCCATCCTGCTCGGGGCGGCCTTCGTCGAGCGCCTGTGCTTCGACTACCTCGACCTCCTCGGCGCCCCCGTGGACGGCGAGCTCGTCCTGACCGGCGGCGCCACCCGGAGCGCGTACTGGACCCGGCTCAGGGCGGACGTCCTGGGGCGGCCCGTGACGCTGCGGGAGAACGCCGAGCCCGCGCTGGGCATGGCCGTGCTGGCGGGCGGCGACCCGGCGAGCATGATCAGGACCAGGGCGGTCGTGGAGCCGTCGGGGGCCGACCTGCGCGAGCCGTACCTGCGGTTCGTCACCGAGCTGGAACGGCGCGGCTGGCTCGACGCCACCGCCGCCGCACACGCCCGCGAGAGGACCACCACCCGATGACCGACCTCGTGCTCGTCCGCCACGGCGAGACCGTCTGGCACGCCGAGAACCGCTACGCCGGGATCACCGACGTCGAGCTGACCCCGCGCGGCCTCGACCAGGCCGCGCGGCTGGCGGGCTGGGCGGCCGGAGCGGGCCTGGAGGCGGTCTGGGCCTCCCCGCTCAGCCGCGCCAGGATCACCGCCGAGACCGCCGCCGCCAAGGCCGGCGCCACGGTACGGCTCGACGAGCGGCTGCGGGAGCTGGACTTCGGCCAGGGCGACGGCCTCACCTCGGCGGAGATGAAGGCCCGCTTCCCCGAGGCCCGCGCCGCGTTCGAGGCCGACCCGGCCGCGCACCCGCTCCCGGGAGGCGAGGACCCGCACCGCGCCGCCGGCCGTTTCGTCGCCGCGCTCGACGACATCGCGGCGGCGCATCCGGGCGGCCGCGTGCTGGTGGTGGCGCACACGACCGCCATCAGGCTGGCCCTGTGCCGGCTCATCGGCGTGCCGCTGGGCGAGTACCGGCGGCTGTTCCCGCGCCTGGACAACTGCGCCCTGACCGAGCTGCGCCTCCGCGATGACGGGCAGGTGGCGATGCTGCAGTACAACTCCCCGATTGGAGCCGTTCGTTGACCATCCGAGTCCTTGCCGCGGGCGATCACTTCGTCCAGAACCGCCTGCTCATCGACGCCATCCGGCACGCGGTCCCCACCGAGGTGGACATCCGCGAGCTGACGCTGCCGTGGCCGGTGGTGCCGTTCGGCCGGGTGGGCGAGGTGGACGAGGCCTCCGACGTGGAGGAGGAGCTGATCGAGGCGCTGCGCGGCGTCGAGGTGTGCGTGACCCAGATGGCCCCGCTCACCAAGCGCGTCCTGGACGCCTCGCCCGACCTGCGGCTGTTCTGCGTGAGCAGGGGCGGCCCGGTCAACGCCAACCTGGAGGCCGCCGCGCGGGCCGGGGTCGCGGTGACGTTCGCGCCGGGCCGCAACGCGGTGGCGACCGCCGAGCACACCCTGGCCATGCTGCTGGCCGCCACCCGCCGCATCCCCCAGACGCACGCCGACCTGGCGGCGGGCGTGTGGCGCGGCGACTACTACACCTACGACAACGTCGGCCCCGAGCTGGAGGGCAACACGGTCGGCCTGGTCGGCTACGGCGCGATCGGCCGCCGCGTGGCCCGCATGCTGGAGGGCTTCGGCGCGAACGTCCTCGTCCACGACCCGTACGTGGCCGCCCCGAACAGCGTCGGCCTGCCCGAGCTGCTCGAACGTTCCCTGTTCGTCTCCCTGCACGCCCGCGCCACCCCGGAGACCGCCGGCCTGATCGGCGCCACCGAGATCGCCGCCATGCCGAGGGGCTCGGTCCTGGTCAACTGCGCCAGGGGCGCGCTGCTCGACTACGACGCCCTGTGCGACGCGCTCGACTCCGGCCACCTGTTCGGCGCCGCGATGGACGTCTTCCCCGAGGAGCCGATCCCCCGGGGCTCGCGCCTGCTCGCGACGCCGAACCTGGTCATGACCCCGCACCTGGCCGGGGCCAGCAAGGAGACGGCGATGAAGGCCGCCGCGATCGTGGCCGCCGACGTGGCCCGCTACGTGCGCGGCGAGCCCCTGGCGCACGTCGCTACCCCTTGAGCGCCCCCGCCATGAGCCCGCGCATGAAGAACCGGCCCAGCAGCACGTAGATCAGCATCGTCGGGATGGACGCGAGGATGGCCGCCGCCATCTGCTGGCTGTACGGGGTGGCCTGCGCGCCCGCGATGTTGTTCAGCATCACGGTCGTGGGCCAGCTCGTCGGCCCGGTCAGGAAGACGGCGAACAGGAAGTCGTTCCAGAGCGAGGTGAACTGCCAGATGATCACCACGGCGATGGCGGGCCCCGACACGGGCAGCACCACCGACCAGTACGCCCGCAGCAGCCCCGCCCCGTCCACCCGCGATGCCTCGATCAGCTCGTCGGGGATCGTCACGTAGTAGTTGCGGAAGATCAGCGTGCAGATCGGGATGCCGTAGACCACGTGCGCCAGCACCAGCCCGGGGATGCCGCCGTAGAACACCCCCTGCAGCCCGGCGAACTGGTCGATCGACACGAGAAGCTGCACCAGCGGGATCATCACCCCCTGGTACGGGATGAACATCCCGAACAGGAACAGCGTGAACAGCAGGTCCGCTCCGGGGAAGCGCCACTTGGACAGCACGTACCCGTTCATGGAGCCGAGCGCGCACGACAGCAGCGACCCGGGGACGGCGAGCAGCACGCTGTTCCACAGTCCGGGGGCGAGCTTCTCCCACGCCACCCGCCACGCCTCGGTCGTCCACGTCCCCGGCAGGTTCCAGGCCTGGCCCGGGTCCGCCTCGGTGAGCGGCTTGAAGCTGGTGACGAGCAGCACGTAGATGGGGATCAGGAAGACCACCACGAACAGCACCAGCAGCCCGAACCTGGCCCACCCGAAGACGGCCGCCCTGCGCCCCGCCACCGCCGTCATGATCGCCTCTCCTTGCGCACCGACCAGATCAGGTACGGGATCACGAAGATCGCCACGCTGAGCACGATGTACGAGGCGATCGTGGCCCCCTTGGCCGGATCGTTGGAGTCGAACACCGCCACCCACATGAACACCGCCGGCACGTCGGTGATGATCTGCTTGCCGGACACCGCCACGATCAGGTCGAACACCTTGAGCGAGATGTGCCCCAGGATGATCAGCGCGGAGAGGGTGACCGGCCGGAGCAGCGGCAGCACGACGTACCGATAGACGCCCCACTCGGTGCAGCCGTCCACCCGCGCGGCCTCCCGCAGCTCCTCGGGCACCCCCCGGAAGCCGGCCAGGAAGAGTGCCATGACATATCCGGACATTTGCCAGATGGCCGGCAGCGCCATCGCCGCCATCCCCCAGTCCGGGTCCCGGAACCACTGCCACTGCGGCAGCCCGATCCAGTCGAAGAGCCGGTTCAGCCCGACCGCCCGCTCCTGCGTGCCCGAGTTCATCAGCCACCGCCACACGATGCCGGTCGCCACGAACGAGATGGCCATCGGGAACAGGTAGATCGCCCGGAACGTCCCCTCGCCCCTGATCCCCTTCTCCATGAGGAACGCCAGCAACCATCCGAGCACCAGCGCGCCCAGCACGAACACGATCGTGAACATGATCGCGTGATTCACCGAGAGGTGCCATCGCTGCTGATCCCAGATGTCGATGAAGTTCTGCAGCCCGACGAACTTCCCCTCGGACACCGCGTCGTGCTGGTCGGTCATGGCGACCCGGAAGTTCCAGCCGAGCATGCCGTACACGAACACGCCGATCAGGATGATCGACGGCGCGACGAGGAGCAGTCCGGGCAGCCACGTGCGTGCCCGCCTCACATGCTTTCCCTTCCGGGGGGCGGCCGCGGCCGTCCCCCGTGTGCCGAATTACTGGGCGTTGGCCGTGGCCGCGTCGGCCAGCCCCTGCTGCAGCGCCTTGACGTCCTTGCTGCCCAGGTAGAGCCCGACCGCCTCGTTGATCGCGGCCAGCCACGGCTGGTTCACCGCCACGCCGTGCTGGATCGACCCGGCGAGCTTGTTGCTCGACCAGTCCTTCAGCGCGTCGGCCAGGTAGTCGGTGTAGAGCGACTGGTCGGCGTCCTTGCGGGCGGGGATGGAGCCCTTCTTCGGGTTGAAGGCGTCCTGGCCCTCCTTGCTGGCGGCGACCTTCAGCCAGGCCATCGCCCCGTCACGGTTCTTGGCGCCCTTGGGCAGGGTGAAGCTGTCGGACAGCCACAGGTAGGTGCCCTCGGTGCCCGGCGCGGGCGCCCAGTCGAAGTCCGTCTTCGACTGCTTGCCCAGGCCGCCCTCCGGCGGGTTGTGGAAGTAGCCGTACGCCCAGTCGCCCATGATGTTGAACGCCGCCTGGCCGTCGGCCACCTGCTTGGCCGCGGGCTGCCAGTCGTCCTGCGGGTCGCCCGCGTACTCCATGATCTTGGCGAAGTTGGTCAGCGCCGTGGTCACCTGCGGGCTGTTCCAGTCGGCGCCCGGCTTGAACAGGGCGTTGTACGCGTCGGCACCGAGCGTGCCGAGCAGCACGCTCTCCATCAGGTGGGTGACCGTCCACTCCGACCCGATCGACAGCGGGATCTTGCCCTTGGCCTTGACCTTCTCCAGCGCCGCGATGAACTCCTCGATCGTCTTCGGCGCGGCGGCGACCCCGGCGTCCTTGAGCACGGCGGGGTTGAACCACAGGACGTTCGAGCGGTGGATGTTCACCGGCACGGAGTAGATCTTGCCGTCGACGCTGATCTGCTCGACGAGCTGGGCGGGGAAGACGTCCTTGAGCTTGAGCTCGTCGTAGAGCGGGGTGAGGTCCTCCAGGTTGCCCGCCTTGATGTAGCCCTGCAACTCGGCGCCCGCGTGGCCCTGGAAGGTGTCGGGCGGGGTGTTCGCCTGGAGCTTCGACTGCAGCAGCGCCTTGGCCTTGTCGCCGGAGCCGCCGGCCACCGCCGCGTCGAAGAAGGTGAGGTTCGGGTTCTGTTGCTCGAAGAGCTTTCTCATCGCCTGCAGGCCGTCGGCCTCGCCCGGACCCGTCCACCAGGAGAAGACCTCAACCTGCTGCTTCCCGCCGCCGCTCGCGGCGGGCGCCTGAGTGGCCTGCCCTCCGCCACCGCCTCCACAGGCCGCCAGGCCGAGCACACTCGCCATCGTGATCGATACGGCCGCTAACCACCGTCGCATTCCACACCATCCCTTCGAAATCCCCCGAAGTTGGTGATTTGACAACGTTGTCAACAACGGCTATCAACCCACTTCGGGCCGCGGGTCGTCAAGGGATGGGCGGTAACAGCTCCGCATCCTCGACGGAGCGCTGCCGAACACGCGACCTCAGCCGACGCGCTCCAGCGTGCCGTCGGCCCTCGTCACGACCGTGACGCCGAAGTCGTGGCGGGTGCCGTCAAGATCGCCGCCGTCCGCGGCCACCACCAGCGCGCCCTTCGACACGCCGAGCCCGACCATCGCGAGCAGGCCGCAGCCGCCGTCGGGCGGCCACGTGGCCAGCACCACGTCCGTCTCGGACAGGTGTACCGGGAGGTCGAGCGCGGCCATCCTGGCCAGCAGGTCCGCGTGGGACAGGCGGGCGCCGTCGGCCAGGAGCACGGCGAGCTGGCGCTTGGCGTCGAGCGCGGGCAGCGCGGTGGGCTCCAGCGTGAGCAGGCAGCGGAAGTCGATCGTGTCGAGCGCCGGGCCCAGCGAGACGACCTGGCGCACCCGCGACTCCTCGGCCGCCAGGATCGCCGTCTCCGCCAGGTCAGGCGTGGTGATCAGGACGCGGGCGTCGCACTCGCGCAACCACGCCGCCATCTCGTACGGGCCCAGCCCCGGATCGATCGGCGCCGCCACCCCGCCGGCGGCCACCACCGTGTGGACCGCCAGCGTCTGTGCGCCCGCCGTGGACACGTGCACGCCCACCACCTGGTCACGCCGGGCGCCCCTGCGCACGAGCCCGGAAGCCGCCCTGGTCACCTCGGTCACCAGCCCGCGGTAGCCGTGGACGTGGCCGCCGCGCAGGTCGATGAGGGCGGGGCGGTCGCCGCGCTCGTAGGCCCGGCGGAACACTTCATGGATCACGGTGCCGGTGGCCGAGGCGGTGGGTCTCATGCCCGTCAACGTACGGCCGCCGGGACGGCCCGAGCATCCACCGATGTATGTAGGCCACTGTGCATTCCCCTGCGGGAACCCCGCACTCCCTTCGCCAGGTGGGCGGGCCCGAGCCCTGCGCGGCTCGAGCCCGCTGTCACACGCCCGGAGCCGGACCCCCACCCCTCCGAGAAGGTCCAGCCCCACGCGGACGCGTGACGTCCCCGACCGATCGGCCGCGGCGCCCCCGTCGCGAGGGGCGAGGTACGCGCGGTGCGGTCGATCACATAGGGAACGGTAGGCGTGCACAGGGTGCCCGCACATGCGCTGACATGGCCATTCGACGATGTACGCGCGATGTGTAGAAGGCTCACCGGCTGCCGATCACCCATGCGGCGATCTGTGTACGCGTGGCGAAGCCCAGCTTCGCCAGGATGTTGGCCACGTGCCGGGCCACGGTCGCCGGGCTGATGACGAGCTCGTCGGCGATCCCCCGGTTGCTGAGCCCCCTGGCGACCAGCTCGGCGATCTCCTGCTCCCTGGCCGTGAGCCTGCTGTCCTGGCGGACCGGCACGACCGGCACGGCCGGCGGCTCGGGCAGGTCGCCCTCGAGCGCGCAGGCCACGGCCTGGTCGGCGGTGAACCGCGTGCCCTCCGCCCACAACACGCCGACGACGGCCTCGCCGAGGCTCTCGCGGGCCGGCCGCAGCACATCCTCCGTGCGGGCGTCCGGCTGCCGCCCGCCCAGCGTCACCGCCGCCGCCACCAGCAGGACCGCGCGCCGGTGGTCGCCCTCGGCCGTGACCAGCGCGGCCCACGCCTCCAGCCGGCGCGCGATGCCGGCCCGCAGGCCCGCGTCGCGGCTGAGCAGCAGCGCCTCGGTGAGCCTGGCCCTGGCCTCCGCCAGGTCGCCCTCGTCCAGCGCCACCCGGCCGAGCCCGGCCAGGCAGCTCACGATCTGCTGCCTGGCGTCCACGTGCTTCAGCAGGCTCAGCCCCGACTCGTAGTGCCGCCTGGCGGTGCCGGGGTCGCCCGACCGCCTGGCCACCTGCGCCAGGCCGATGTGGCCGACGGTCCGGCCGTAGTGGTTGTCGAGCTCCTCGCTGATCGACAGCACCTCCTGGTAGGCGCGCCGCGCCTCGTGCAGGCGGCCCTGGTGCAGGCCGTAGCGTGCCCTCGTGGCCTGGGCCAGCGACTCCAGGACGAGATCGCCCGACCGCCTGGCCGTGTCGAGCGCCCGGTCGATCGCCGCCTGCTCGCCGGTGAGCTGGGCCAGCGCGATCGTGCCGAGGGCCGTGCCGTACACGTCCCCGGCGGCGGAGCACAGCTCCAGCCCGGCGCGGACGTGCCGCAGGGCCGGCTCGAAGTCGCCCGCGGCCAGCGCCAGCTCCCCGCGGACGATCGTGGCCCGCCCGCGCAGCCCCTGCGGCACCTGCGGGGCGTCGAGGGCGAGCAGCCGGTCGAGCCGCTCGGTCGAGTCGAGCTTGCGACCGCTGCCGATCAGCAGGAAGCGGATGTCGGTCAGCAGGGTGAGCGCGGTCTCCGGCATGCCGATGGCGATCGACCAGTCGCAGGCGGAGTTCACCTCGGCCTTGAGGCCGTCGAAGAGGTTGACGTAGCGCTCGATCACCGGCCACGACGTGCGCACCCCCGGGGCCAGCGACTCCCTGAACCCGGCGGCCAGCCTGGCCAGCGCCGTCAGATGGCGGCGGCGCAGCTCGGCCTCCTCGCCGGACTCGGCGAGCTGCTCCAGCGCGTACTCGCGGACGGTCTCCAGCAGCCGGTAACGCGCGTGCCCCGCCACCTCGCCGTCGAGCACGACCAGCGACTTGTCCACCAGGTCGCAGAGCCGGGGCAGCACCTCCTCCTCCGCGAGCCCGGGGCCCGAGCAGACCCATTCGGCCAGGTCCAGCGTCCAGGCGGAGCGGAAGGCGGCCGTACGGCGCAGCAGCAGCCGCTCCTGCGGGGTGAGCAGCCGGTAGCTCCAGTCCACCGCCGCCCTGAGCGTGCGGTGCCGGGCCGGAGCCGTACGGGCGCCGCCCGCCAGCAGCCTGAACCGGTCGTCCAGCCGCTCGACGAGCTGCCCCACGGACAGCACCCGCACCATGGCGGCGGCCAGCTCGATCGCCAGCGGCAACCCGTCGAGCGCCTGGCACAGCTCCACCACCAGCGGCCGCGTCTCGCCGGTCAGCTCGAAGCCGGGCCGCGCGGCCGTGGCCCGGGCCACGAACAACCGCACCGCCTCGCTCTCGGCGCCCTCCCCCGCCTCGCCCACCGACAGCGGCGGCACCCGCCACACCGTCTCGCCCGGCACCCGCAGCGGCTCCCTGCTGGTCGCCAGCACCGTCACGCCCGGACAGGCGCGCAGCAGGTCGCGGCAGAGCTCGGCGCACTCCCCGATGACCGGCTCGCAGTTGTCGAGCAGCAGCAGCACGCGCCGGTCGCCGATCGTCTCCACCAGCTCGCCCGAGATGCCGAGCGCGGCCGCGACCTGCTCCCTGAGCTGCCCCTTCTCCAGGTCGGCCAGCTCGCTCACGCACACGCCGCCCGCGTCCGCGCAGGCCAGCCTGGCGGCCAGCCGCAGGGCCAGCCGGGTCTTCCCGATGCCGCCCGCCCCGCACAGCGTCACGATCCGCGAGACGCGCATCAGGTGGACGAGCTCGTCGACATCCGCCTCCCGGCCCACGAACGGGTTCGGCTCCGCCGGGAGGCTGCTGAGGTCCGCGAATCGCTGCATCACTGTGAGTGTGTCACTAACCACGCTCCGCGCCCAGACCATATTCGGATGAAGAAGTGCCGCCCCGGGTGGGCACACTCACACCATGGCCGAAGAGCCGCTCGAACTCGGGGAGATGTCCTTCTCCGAGTGGTACGCCCACACCGACAAGATGGCGGAGGTCGGCTTCCTGACCATCGCCAGGAAGCTGCCGTCCCTGGTCAGGCAGGCGATGCGGATGGCCTGGCGGGCCAGCCCTCGCGACACGGCGGCCACGATCGTGCTCAACCTGCTCGGCGGCGTGTTCACCGCGTTCGGTCTCCTGGCCACCACCGGCGTGCTGACCGCCCTGTTCAGCGAGGGCCCGACCCCCGACCGCGTCATGGCCGCCCTGCCCAGCCTCGCCCTGGTCGCCGGGGCGGCCGTGCTGCGCACGACCACGCAGGCCGGCGCCGGCTGGGCGCAGTCACGCCTCGACCCACAGGTCACCCGGCTGACGGAGGAGCGCCTGTACGGCCTGACCAGCCGCGTGAACCTGGTGGCCTACGACGACCCCGACTTCCACGACGCCCTGCAGCGCGCCAGGCTGCGCGGGGCTGCCATGGCCGACTCGGTGGTCACCTGCACCATCGACGTGGTCACCGCCGCCGTCGGCATCGCCGCCGTCGCGGGCGTGCTGGGCGTGCTGCACCCCGTCCTGCTGCCGCTCCTCCTCCTGGCCGTGCTCCCCGACGCCTGGGCCGCCGTACGCAGCGCCCGCATGCAGTACGCCACGATGTACTCCCTCATCCCCGCCAACCGCCGCAAGTGGATCATCGGCCAGCTGCTGGCGGAACGGGATCCCGCCGCGGAGGTGCGCTCCTTCACCATGCGCGGCTTCCTGCTGCGCATGTACGACGCGGTGGCCAAGGCCGAGCAGGACGTCCTGCTCGGCCTGGCCCGCCGCCAGACCCTGGCCCGCCTGGCGGGCGAGGCCCTGGGCGGCCTCGGCGCCGCGCTCGTCTACATAGCGCTCGGCGTCCTGCTGGCCGTCGCCGCGATCCCCCTGGCGGTGGCCGGCACCGCCGTCCTGGCCATCCGCTCGGCCCAGGGATCGCTCGGCCGGCTCATGTACGCCACCAACCGCCTCTACGAGGAGGGCCTCTACTTCACCGACTTCCTCGACTTCTGCGCCGACGCCGAGAACCGCATCCCCGGCCCCCGCCACGCTCCCGTCCCGGAGTCCTTCGAGCGCATCACGGCCACCGACATCACCTTCTCCTACCCGGGTGCCCCCGCCCCCGCCCTGCGCGGGGTGTCCATCGAGATCAAGCAGGGCGAGGTGATCGCGTTCGTCGGCGAGAACGGCTCCGGCAAGACCACCCTGGCCAAGATCCTGTCCGGCCTGTACGAACCCGACACCGGCACCGTCCACTGGGACGACACCGACCTGCGCCAGGTCAGCCCCGAAGCCCTCCGCCTGCGCACCGCCGTCATCGCCCAGGACCACACCCGCTGGCCGCTGACCGCCCGCTACAACATCACCATGGGCACCGGCAAGGGCGAGCCCGCCCTGCACGCCGCCGCCGCGGTCGCCGGCGCCGACGAGGTCATCGCCGGCCTCCCGCACGGCTACCGCACCCTGCTCGACCGCCGCTTCAAGGACGGCTGCGAACTGTCCGGCGGTCAGTGGCAGCGCATCGCCGTCGCCCGCGGCTTCCACCGCGACGCCGACCTGCTCATCTGCGACGAACCCACCGCCGCCCTCGACGCCCGCGCCGAACACGCCCTCTTCGAACGCATCCGCCACCACGCCGACGGCCGCACCGTCCTGCTCATCACCCACCGCCTGGCCAGCGTCCGCTACGCCGACCGCATCTACGTCCTCGACCACGGCGAGATCACCGAACAGGGCGACCACGACACCCTCATGTCCCTCGACGGCCTCTACGCCGACCTCTACACCCTCCAGGCCGCCGCCTACCGCTGACAGTCGCCAGGGCCCTGGGCCGCGGCCTGCGCGCAGACCCGGCTCACCGCAGCGCGGCCTGGATGACGGCACGGGCGATGGCGGCCACGGCGTCCACCCGATCCCCCGGCCGCTCCAGCACCACCCCCACGGCCACCTCAGGCGCCTCCGCGGGCGCGAAGGCCGTGATCACGGCGTTCTCCCCCGGCACCCCCTCCGACGCGGCCGTCTTGGCCGCCATGCGCACGCCGGGCGCCCCGGGCACCCCGCCCACCTCAGGCATCCCCGTCCCGGCCCTGGACCCCTTCCCGGAGGCGGGCGAGGCGGCCGTCATCATGGCCGCCAGGTACCGCGCCAGCAGCGGCGGCACGACGGTCCGGTACGGCACGGGCGAGGCCCGGTTGATGACCGCCCCGTCCGGCAGCCGGGCCTCCTCCACCAGGTACGGCCGCATCAACAGCCCGTTGTTCGCCACGGCCGCCGACAGCATGGCCACCATCAGCGGCGTCACCCGGCTGTCGTGGTGCCCGATGGCCGCCAGCGCCATCTGGGTCCTGTCCACGACCGTCGGATACCGGCTGGGCGTCGCGAGCAGCGGGATCCGCAGCTGGCCCGCGTTGAACCCGAACGCCTCCGCCTGATCCCGCAGCAGGTCCTGCCCGAGTTGCAGCCCGATGGCGGCGAAGGCGGTGTCGCAGGACGCCTGGAACGCGTACGCGAGCGTCGGCCGCCCGTTCCCGCACCGCCCGGTCTCCAGGTACGCCGGCGCCCCCGGCAGCCGCAGCCGGGCGGGCGCGTGCACCGGGCCCGCCGGCGTGTACTCGCCGGACGCCAGCGCCGCCGCCGCGGTGACGAGCTTGAACGTGGACCCGGGCGGATAGAGCTGGTTCAGCGCCCGGTTGAGCAGGGGTTGCGAGGGCGCCTGCCGGAGCCGCCGAGCGGTGTCGGCCAGCAGCCTCCGGTCGAAGGTGGTCAGCGCGTTCGGGTCGTACGTCGGGTACGTGGCCAGCCCCAGCACCGCCCCGGTGGCGGGGTCGAGTGCCACCACCGCCCCCGGGATGCCCGCGGTCCGCAGTCCCTGGTACGCCGCCCGCTGCACCCGGTCGCGGATCGTCAGCCGGACGTCGGCCCCTCCGACGGCCCCGTCCCCGACCAGCGACCTGACCCTGACCTTGGCGTCGTCGCCGGACAGCACCGCGTCCTGCGCCTGCTCGATGCCGGTCGTGCGGTGCAGCGACACGTGCCCGGTGACGGCGGCGTACTCCTCGCCCCGGGGGTAGGCGCGCCGGTACCGGTACGGGCCGCCGGTGGCCAGGCTGGTGGCGATGGGGGTGCCGTCGTGGGTGAGGATGTCGCCGCGCGGGCGGCCGTACCTGTCGATCAGCGTGCGCTCGTTCCTGCGGTCGGCGTTGAGCGCGTGCGAGCCGAACGCCTGGATGAGCGTGATGTGCGCGAGCAGGGCGAACAACATCGCGGCGCACAGTGTGGCGACCCGGCTCAGCGGGACGTCGCGCCGCCTCCCCCTCGATCCAGCCATGGATCGAGGTGTAGCAACCGGGCCGCAAAGGCAGGGCTACAGGAGGCTGCGGTAGTAGGAAATCTTGTGGTGGATGTAGCTCTGGCGCTCGGCGAGGTTCGCGATCTGGGCCTGGACCTGCCGGTCGTGCTCTTCCAGGAGCTTGATGCGGTCGGGGATGGTGTGGTCGCCCGCCCGTACGAGCTCGGCGAAGCGCAGCATCGTGGCGATGGGCATGCCCGTGTCGCGCAGGCAGCGGACCATGCCCAGCCAGCCGACGTCCTCCTGGCTGAACCTGCGCTGCCCGGCCGCGTTGCGGTCGACGCGCTCCAGCAGGCCGATCTTCTCGTAGTAGCGGAGGGTGTCGATGCTGAACCCGGTCTCCTCGACGACTTCCGCAGGTGTGTACACGCTCACGTAGCCAAGAATCTCACCTGGAGCGCACTCCAGGTCAACCGGCTTGACATGGAGTGCGCTCCAGGTCCCAGAGTCTGCGCCATGGACATCGCACTGGGCACGATCCCGTTCGGCACCGCCGTCGACCTGGACACCACCTTCGCCATCCTGGACCGCTTCGTGGAGGCCGGCGGCACCAGGCTCGACACGGCCAACAACTACCCGTTCTGGGTGGAGGGCCGCACGGGCGACGAGAGCGAGCTGGCCATCGGCGCGTGGCTGGCCGCCCGCGGCAACCGGGACGAGGTCGTCATCAGCACGAAGGTCGGCGCCCGCCCCACCGTCCCCGGTGACCTCACCCTGGACTCGGCGGAGGGCCTGTCCGCGGCCGCGATCGCCAAGGGCGCGGAGGGCAGCCTCACGAGATTGGGGACGGACTACATCGATGTGTATTGGTCGCACATCGAGGACCGTTCCGTCCCGTTCGAGGAGACTCTGGGGGCGTTCGACGAGCTGGCCCGGGCCGGCAAGGTCCGGGCCATCGGCGCGAGCAACATGCCGGCCTGGCGGCTGGAGCGGGCCAGGAACGTCTCCGCGGCCCGCGGCTGGATCCCCTACACCTACGTGCAGCAGCGCCACACCTACCTGCGCCCGCGCCCGGGCACCAGGCTCCCCGAGTCGGGGCACACGCTGGTGTCGGACGACCTGCTGGGCTACCTGGCGGCCGAGCCGGACCTGACGCTGTGGGCGTACAACACGCTGATGTTCGGCGCCTACACGCGGCCCGACCGGACCATCCCGGAGATCTACGACCACCCGGGCACGACGCGCCGCCTGGCCGTGCTGCGGGAGGTGGCCGGCGAGCTGGGCGCGACCCCGAACCAGGTGGTGCTGGCCTGGCTGATGGCCGGTGGCATCGTGCCGATCGTGGGGGTCTCCACGATGGAGCAGCTGGAGGAGGCGATCGGGGCGGCGGACCTCAAGCTGGACGACGAGCTGCGCGCCCGCATGGACGCCGCCGCCTGAGCCACCGCCTCCTGACAGCCGCCACCACCCGCCCAGCCGCCTCCTGGGCGACGTCAGGGCAGGTGGTCCGCCAGGTAGCGGCGGACCAGCTGCTTGCATTCGGCGATGAGCTCGGGGTCGCCGGCGGGATCGACGCGGAAGGCCAGCTTGAGTACGGCGTCGGTGGCCTCGACCGCCACCACCAGCGCCCGGTCGAGCCCGGGGCCGACGGGGGCGTCGAGCAGCTCCATCGACAGGGCGCGCAGGCGCTCGGCCACCACGACGTTGTTCTCCTGCGTCTCGTCGAGCGCCCACTTGCCGCCGTCGCCGGGGGCGCCGAGCACCTCGCCGAAGTCGACCACGGCGAAGCCGGGGGTGGTGCGCTTCATGTCGACGAACTCGTCGATGGCCAGATCGGCCAGATCCGTCCAGTGGCCGAGGTCGGCCGTGGGGATGAGCTCGATGATGCGCTGCAGGAACGCCTCGAGGTTGCGCCGCGCCAGCGCCCGCACCAGCCCCTGCTTGTCGTGGAAGAACTGGTAGAAGGTGCCGATGGGCACCTCGGCCCGGCGCGCTACCTCCTTCGTGGTCAGCGCATCGTAGCCGACCTCGTCGAGCAGGAGCGCGCACTCGTCGAGCATCCGCTCCACTCGCTCGACGCTCCGGCGCTGAGCGGGTCGGCGGCGCAGGGTACTGGTCATGCCTCCATCCTTGCGCATCGCCGCCACGATGAGTCAGAGTCTTTGACCGCGGGATAACATGAGCCACCCTCACGTAGGAGGCGGGAATGTTCTTGTGGGGCACGGCGACGGCGGCCTACCAGATCGAGGGCGCGACCGGCGAGGACGGCAGGGGCGCCTCCATCTGGGACACCTTCTCCCACGAGCCCGGCCGCACCAGCCGCGGGCAGACCGGCGACGTGGCGTGCGACCACTACCACCGCTGGCGCGAGGACGTCGCCCTCATGGCGGGGCTCGGCGTGAACGCCTACCGCTTCTCGATCGCCTGGCCGCGCGTGCTGCCCCTCGGCTCGGGCCAGGTGAACGCGCCGGGCCTGGACTTCTACGACCGGCTGGTGGACGCCCTGCTGGCGGCCGGGATCCAGCCGGTGCCGACGCTGTTCCACTGGGACCTGCCCCAGGCGCTGGAGGAGCGCGGCGGCTGGCTGAACCGCGACGTCTGCGAGCTGTTCGCCGAGTACGCCGCCGTGACCGCCGGACGGCTGGCCGACCGCGTCCCGCTGTGGATCACGCTGAACGAGCCGTTCGTGCACATGGCGTACGGCTACGCCATGGGCGTGCACGCCCCGGGCCGGGCCCTGCTGACCGGCGCCCTGCCCGCCGCCCACCACCAGCTCCTCGGCCACGGGCTGGCCGTCCAGGCGCTCAGGGCGGCCGGCGCCCGCCAGGTGGCGCTCACGAACAACTGCACGCCCGTCTGGCCGGCCTCCCGGGAGGAGCCGGACGTGCGGGCGGCCGACGCGTACGACATCCTGCACAACCGCCTGTTCAACGACCCGGTACTCCTGGGCAGATATCCGGACCTGTCGGCGTACACGCCCGCACTGGACTTCATCCGCGACGGCGACCTGGCGACCATCGCCACCCCGCTGGACGCCCTCGGCGTCAACTACTACAACCCCACCCGCATCGCCGCCCCGACCGGCGACGGGCTGCCGTTCGACGACGCCGGCGTCAGCGGCTACCCGACCACCGCCTTCGGCTGGCCGGTCGTCCCCGACGGCCTGCGCGAGCTGCTCACCGGCCTGCGGACCCGGTACGGCGCCGCCCTCCCGCCGATCCTGATCACCGAGAACGGCTGCTCACAGGAGGACGCCCCTGCCGCGGACGGCACGATCGACGACGCCGCCCGCGTCGACTTCCTCGACCGGCACATCGCCGCCATGCGCGAGGCCATGGCCGAGGGGGTGGACGTGCGCGGCTACTTCGTCTGGTCGCTGCTGGACAACTTCGAGTGGGCCGAGGGTTACGACCAGCGCTTCGGCCTGGTCCACGTGGACTTCGACACGCAGCGCCGCACGCCGAAGCGCTCCTACCACTGGTTCGCGGAGTTCCTCAGGGGTCAGAACACCGACACGTGAACGTGGTCGTAGTGGTTGGCGGTCACGCCGCCGCGGTCGGACATCGGGTCCCAGCCGCCGCCTGAGCGGATGTCGTAGTAACGCTGCTTCCAGATGATGTACATGACACCCAGCCGGGGGCCGTTCTTGATCAGCCAGGCGGACAGCGCGTCGCCGTTGGCCGCGTCGGAGCCCCCGGCCATCCTGCCGCCGCTCGACATCATGAAGTCGCAGGCCCGGCCCTTGCCGTGCTCGCCCGGGTCGCCGGGGCGCAGGCAGCCGACGCCGTACTTCATGGGGAAGTTCGCCATGATCTCAGCGCGTACGTTGATCATGCGCGGCGTCAGGCCCTCGGCGCCGCCGGGCTGCTGGAAGCCGTACTTCTGCAGCAGCTTCTGGATGTCGTCCTTCTTGTTCTCGAGGGCCTTGATCTCCTTGCGCAGCTTCTCGATCTTCTCGTTGGCGTTGAGCTTGGCGTCGTTGGACTTGTCGATGAGCTTCTTGATGCTCTCGACCCGTTCGGCCCGCTCGTTGGCCATGTAGGTCAGGTTGGCGGCGCCGCCCAGCATCGCGTACGGGTCGCTGCTGGGCGTGAGGAGCCGTACGCCGTCGAGCGGCCCCAGCATGTAGGAGGTCTGGGCGATCCGGCTCACCTCGGCCTGGGCGGCCCTGAGCTGGGCCTGCAGGTTGCCGGAGTTGTCGGTGGCCTTCTTGGCCTGGATCCTGATCTCCTCCAGGCTCTGGATCTGGCCGCGGTAGAGCTCGTTCAGCCGGGCGGCCTGCTTGGTGAGCTTGCGCAGCTCGGCTGGGCTGGGATCGGCCAGGGCCGGTGCGGGGGCAGGCAGTCCGAGCAGCCCGGAGAGTACGGCGACGAGAACGGCGAGCCGCCAGATTCTCACACCCGTCCCCTCCCCTCATAGACGGACCGAAACTATAGAAGATGATCTTGATCTCTGTCATCCGAACGACCGAACTGCTGCACCTTTGGCGAAACTTGTAGGGTTTTGTCCGAATCGGCGACTCCCGCTGATGTCATCGAGAGGGGCGCGGCGCGCCGGCGCCGCACGGCTCTTGCGCGGGCGGACAGAACATGATTCGGTCGCCTTGGGACATGCCGAAGACAAGCAAGCATTCGGTCAAGCGGGAGGCTCACGACATGCGCCAGCACGACAAGCTGTTCATCGGGGGCGAATGGGTGGCCCCAGCGGGCACCGGGACGATAGACGTCATCTCGCCCCACACCGAGGAGATCGTCGGCCGGGTGCCCGACGGCACCGCCGAGGACATGGAGCGGGCGGTCGCCGCCGCCAGGGAGGCCTTCGACCACGGGCCGTGGCCGCGGATGACGTTCGCCGAGCGGGCCGGCGTGATCGGCCGGCTGGCCGCCATCTACAACGAGCGGCAGGGCGAGATGGCCCAGCTCATCACCGAGGAGATGGGCTCGCCGATCACCTTCTCCAACCTCGCGCAGGCGCCGCAGCCGCTCGGCATGCTGCAGTACTACGCCGAGCTCGGCAAGACCTTCCAGCAGGAGGAGCAGCGGCCCGGGCTGTTCGGCCCGATCACCGTGCGCCGGGAGCCGGTGGGCGTGGTGGCGGCCGTGGTGCCGTGGAACGTCCCGCAGTTCGTGACCATGACCAAGGTCGCGCCCGCGCTGCTGGCGGGGTGCACGATCGTGCTCAAGCCGGCGCCCGAGACGCCGCTGGACGCGTACCTGCTGGCCGAGTGGGCGGCCGAGGCCGGCGTGCCCGCGGGCGTGCTCAACATCGTCGTCGCCGGCCGCGAGGTCGGCGAGCACCTGATCTCGCACAAGGGCGTGGACAAGGTGGCCTTCACCGGCTCCACGGCCGCCGGACGGCGCATCGCCGCCGTCTGCGGCGAGCAGCTCAAGCGGGTCAGCCTGGAGCTGGGCGGCAAGTCGGCCGCGATCATCCTGGACGACGCCGACCTGGCCGCCAGCATGGGCTTCCTGTCGATGGCCTCCCTCATGAACAACGGCCAGGCGTGCGTCGCGCAGACCCGCATCCTGGCCTCCCGCAACCGCTACGACGAGGTCGTGGACGCGATCGCGGGCATGGTGAGCTCCCAGGCCGTCGGCGACCCCGCGGACGCCACGACCGGCATCGGCCCGCTGGTGGCCAAGCGGCAGCAGGAGCGGGTGGAGGGTTACATCAAGCTCGGCATGGACGAGGGCGCCAAGATCGTGGTGGGCGGGCTCGACCGGCCGTACGACAGGGGCTGGTACGTCGCGCCCACCGTCTTCGCGGGCGTCAGCAACGACATGCGCATCGCCCGCGAGGAGATCTTCGGCCCGGTCCTGGCCGTGATCCCGTACGAGGACGAGGCCGACGCCGTCCGCATCGCCAACGACAGCGATTACGGCCTGGCCGGCACGGTCTGGACGGCCGACGCCGACCACGGCATGGAGGTGGCCCGCCAGGTCCGCACGGGCACGTACGGCGTGAACTGCTTCATGCTGGAGACCAACGCGCCCTTCGGCGGTTACAAGGCCAGCGGCATCGGCCGCGAGCTGGGCCCCGAGGGCCTCAACAGCTACCTGGAGTACAAGACGATCAGCCGGCTCGGCTGAGGTTCCGCACGAAGCGGAGGGCCCCGCCACCCACGGCGGGGCCCTCTTCGCGGATGGTGACCCAGCGCGCCCCCGCGACGCTGGGCTACCGCCCGACTACAGCAGTATGTCCCACGTCCACCGCACCGGCGGTTTCCTTCCCCAGGGACTTTCTCCCGGCGGTTTCCTTCCATCCGCCCTAGGTAGACGTGTTTTACTCAGGAAAAGTTCGAAGAGATCCATTTGCCGATCCGGCGGACGAGTTCGGGCGTCGCCGCGGCCTCCGCGTGGCCGAATCCCGGCTCGATCCAGAGCTCCTTCGGCTCCCGGGCGCCGTCGTAGAGCTGCCGCGGGTGATCCAGCGGGAAGAACGTGTCGGCGTCCCCGTGCACGATCAGCAGCGGCGCGGGCGAGATGAGCCCGGCGGCCTCGTGCGGGGGCATCGGGATCGGGTCCCACTCCTCCCTCGCGATCCGGGTCCGCTTGGCCACCCGCGCCGCCCACCGCCCGGCCGGCCGCTCGATGGCCCAGTGCACCTGCCGCATCGGCCTGGTCCCCCGGTAGTACCAGCGAGCGGGGCCGCTCACCGCCACCACCGCGTCCACCCCGCCGCGCAGCCCGGCGTGCCGCACGGCCACCGCCGCGCCCATGGAGAAGCCGACGACCGCGATGCTGGAGTAGCCGACCACGCGGGCGTGCCTGACCGCCGCCTGCACGTCGAGGATCTCCCGGTCGCCCACCGTGGTCTCGCCGCCGGACCTGCCGTGCCCGCGGAAGTCGAACGCGATCACCCCGCCGTACCCGCTCAGCACGTGCACGATGCGGCGCGCGGGGCGGTCCCGCCACGACCCGGTGAAACCGTGCGCCACCACGATGCCCACGTCGGTGCGGGCGGAGGGGGTGTGCGCGGCGTCGATGCGGACCCCGTCCTCGGTTCTGAGCATGACGGGAAAGTTGGGCGCGAGAGGCATGGCAACGAGGTTATGTCCGCCGTACGTCGATCCCGCGCCCGGCCACCCGCACCGCGATGCCGCGCTCCCTCGGCGTCAGGCCGGCCCGCCCCCACGCCGGCGAGCAGCGGCCCCCGCCCCCCTGGGCGATCACCTGGCGTGCGGGGTCAGCAACCGGTCGGATACGGATGCGAGGCGCTCAGGTCCGCGACGCTCATGATGATCCGCACCCGCGACTCGTCGGCCGCGTCGAGGGCCTGGCGGACGTTGGACACCATCACGCGGGCGCCGCTCTCCTGGATGCGGTCGCGCAGCGTGGCGGTGTCGAGATCGGGCGGCAGGGGCCAGACGACGCCGCCCGCCGCGATCACCGCGTTGGTCGACACCAGCAGGTCGGGCCCCACGGGCAGGCAGATGAGCACGGTGTCTCCAGCGCGCACTCCCCTGCGTCGCAACTGGACGGTCGCGACCGCGGACCTCTCGTCCAGCTGCTCCTCGGTGAGCTTCAGGCCCGTGCCCGAGTCCACCATCACGATGCGCTCATCCATGGGGCCCACCGTAGGGAGGGCGTCTCGTGCACACATGGGGCGGAATATGCAGATCCCTATGCAGAACTCGGCGCGGCTACGGGGCGCCCTTCTGATGCTCGGTGGCCCACACCGCGATCTGCGCCCGCGAGGTGTAACCGAGCTTCTCCATGATGTTGGCGATGTGGCGGGCGACCGTCGCGGGGCTGATCACCAGCTCCTCGGCGATGGCCCGGTTGGACAGCCCCCGCGTGAGCAGCCCGGCGATCTCCAGCTCGCGCGAGGTCAGCAACGAGTGCTTGACCGGCTCGGCCGCCACCGGGGCCCTCGGCGCGAACCGCTCGCCCGCCAGCACGTGGCGGGCGGCGTCGTCGGGGCTCGTCGTCCGGCCGCGCGACCACAGCGAGGTCGTCCGGCCCTCGCCCAGCTTGGTACGGGCCCGGCCGAGCAGCTCCTCGATCCTGGCCGTGGCCGAATGTTGCCCGATCGACTCGCGCAGCCCCGCCGCCGCCGCGGCGGCCAGCACCGCGCCTTCCAGGTCGCCCTGGCACTCGGCCAGCACCGACAGCCCCACCAGGCAGCGGGCCACGCCCTGCCGCTGGCCGGTGGCCCGCGCCAGCTCCAGGCTGGCCGCCAGTTGCTCGCGGGCGGCGCCGAACTCGTGCAGCATCGCCGCCACCCTGCCGATCCTCGCCAGGCAGCGGGTCAGCTCGGGGTCGCTGCCCAGCTCGCTCAGCCAGGGGACGGCCATCTCGTACTGGGTCTTGGCCGTCATCAGGTCGCCGCGGGCCTCGGCCACCGAGCCGAGCTGGACCGCCGTCCTGGCCATCAGCCAGCGATGACCGTGCTCGCGCGCCCGCGCCAGCGCCTCCTCGCCGTGCCGCTGCGCCTCCCGCAGCCTGCCGCGCACCAGCGCCACCGCCGACAGCCCGAGCAGGCCCGCCGCCTGGTTCCAGGTGTCGCCGGTGCGGGCGGCCAGGGCCAGGCCCTCCTCGGCGTGGTGCAGCGCGTCGTCGGCGCGCCCCATCCGCAGCAGCACGACGACGAGGAGGCTGTGCATGACGCAGCGCGGGAACACGTCGTCGCGCGACATCCTGGCCAGGCTCTCCTGCGCCACCTCCAGCGCCCGGCTCAGCTCGTCGCGCGCCTCCAGCCCGTAGGCGAGGTACGCCTTGGCGTGCGCGATCTGGCCCGCGGGCACCCCGGCCAGATCGAGCGAGAGCAGCCGCTCCAGCCGGCCGACGATCTCCATCACGTTGCCGGCCAGGGGCAGCAGCCCCGTGCTGGTCCTGCACAGGCGCAGGCCCGCGGCCACGTTGCCGGACTCGACCGCCCAGTCGAGCGCCACCCGCTGGTCGTCGATGAGGTCGCGGCTGGCGGTCAGCGCCTCCAGCCGCGCCGGCCACGGCACGTCCGGCTGCACCATCTCGGTCGTGAAGTGGCGCTCCTGCAGCTCGCACAGCACGTCGAGGTGCCGCTCGCGCAGGACCTCGCGCTCGCCGGCCTGTTCGAGGCGCTCGACGGCGTACCGCTTGATGGTCTCCAGCAGCCAGTAGCGCCTGCGGCTCTCGTCGCACAGCACGAGCGACTTGTCCACCAGCCCGCCGAGCAGATCGACGATCTCGCCCTCGGGGATGGGCCGCTCGGCGCAGACCCGCTCGGCCAGCCCGAGGTCGAAATCACCGGCGAACACCGACAACCGCCGCAGCAGCACCTGCTCCTTGGCCGAGAGCAGGTCGTAGCTCCACTCGACGGCCGCCAGCAGCGTGCGCTGGCGGGGCGGAGCGGTGCGGCCACCGGTCGTCAGCAGCGAGAACCGGTCGTCGATGCGGTCGGCGATCCGGCCGGGGCTCAGCAGGCTCGTACGGGCCGCGGCCAGCTCCAGCGCCAGCGGCAGCCCGTCGAGCGCCCGGCACAGCCGCACCACGTCGGGCAGGCTCTCCGGCCCCAGCCGGGTGCCCGCGGCCGCCGCACGGTCCATGAAAAGCTGCACGGACTCGGCGTCGGGCGTGACGCGGTCCGGCAGGTCGAGCGGCGGCACCCGCCAGATCAGCTCGCTGGCGATGCGCAGCGGCTCCCTGCTGGTGGCCAGGACGCGCAGCGACGGGCACGCCGAGACCAGCGCGGCGACCACCTCGGCGCACCTGTCCACCAGGTGCTCGCAGTTGTCCAGCAGCAGCAGGCAGCGCTGGTCGCGCAGCCGGGCCGTCATGGTGTCGAGCAGCGGCCTGGCGGCCTCCTCGCGCACGCCGAGCACGCGGGCCACCTCCTGCTCGACGAGCTCGGGCCGGCCGAACCTGGCCAGCTCCACCAGCCACACGCCATCCGGGTAGGACGGCAGCAGCCCGGCCGCCACCTGGAGGGCCAGCCGCGTCTTGCCGATGCCGCCGACCCCGCACAGCGTCACCACGCGCGTCTCGCCGAACAGGTCGTGGAGGTCATCGAGGTCGCGCTCGCGTCCGACGAACCGGTTGGGCTCTGCCGGAAGGTTGTGCCGGGGGGTAGTTGGCATGTGCTCACCCTGCGTCGCGGAAGGATCACACTCTCCCACAGTGTCGCACTTTTCACAGGCCAAGCGAGCTCACGACCGCCCTTTCGTCGACGACGCGCAGGATGGGATCCCCGAGCAGCCTCCTGGCCAGATCGTACGGCGCCACGACCATGGTGGCCCGCCGCTCCTGGGCCAGCACGCGGCAGCCGACCAGGCTCGGCTCGTGGGCGACCACGACGTGGGCGCCGGCCGTCATCGCCAGGTCGATCACCCGCAGCCCCCTGAACGGCTCGCTCACCGCGCTGATCACGACGTCGTCCTTGCCGACCACGAGCCGGGTGGCGAGCCTGCGCAGGTCGGTCGCCAGCTCGGTGTTGTCGAACAGGCGCGCGCCGTCGAGCGTGAGCGCGGGCCCGGCCAGCGGCCCGAACTCGACCGCGCCCGCGGTCAGCAGCTCGGTGAACGACCTGGCCCCCGGCGTGGGCCGGAACGCGAAGACCTGGTCCACCTTCACGGCGGCGGGGTCGTAGTGGTCCTGGGCGATCATCAAGCGGGCGCTGCCGGTGGCCGAGAGCACCGCCACCCCGCCGGCCCAGGCGACGGCGTGGACGGCCACGGGCATGGTGGCGCCGAGCGGGATGTTGACCAGCACGTGGTCGCCGTAACGCAGGCCCTGGGCGCGCAGACCCGCGGCGGCGCGGGTGACCCGTCTGGCGAAGGTCGTGTAGGACAGCACCTCGCCGGTCCTGACGTCGCTCACCGCCGGCTGCTCGCCCTGCATCGGTGCCGCCGCCATCACGAGCTCTGTCCAGGTCATGACCACAATCTAGGGACCAGGGCCAGGATTGCCATGCGCACAATTGTGCAAGCCCCTATGTAGGTGAGGCTCATCCCGGCCGGAAGGCACCGTCGCTTCACCCGCGCGTACGCTCACCGCCACCTTGTCCCGCTCTTGCCATCAGAGGGGATCAACTAGACTTAGTAGGTCGCGACTTCGCGCGGCGGCCCCCACGACACAGAGCGAGACGTCATCATGCCTTTGAACAGCCGCGACGACCTGCGGAACATCGCGATCATCGCGCACGTCGACCATGGCAAGACCACGCTGGTCGACGCCATGCTCTGGCAGTCCGGGGCTTTCCGCGCCAACCAGGATGTCGACGACCGCGTCATGGACTCCAACGACCTCGAGCGCGAGAAGGGCATCACCATTCTCGCGAAGAACACCGCCGTCCAGCACGGCGGCATGACGATCAACATCATCGACACGCCCGGCCACGCCGACTTCGGCGGCGAGGTCGAGCGCGGCCTGTCGATGGTCGACGGTGTCGTGCTGCTGGTGGACGCCTCGGAGGGGCCGCTGCCGCAGACGCGGTTCGTGCTGCGCAAGGCGCTGTCGGCCAAGATGCCGGTCATCCTGTGCATCAACAAGGTCGACCGGCCCGACGCCCGCATCAAGGAGGTCGTCGACGAGGTCTACGAGCTGTTCATGGACCTCGACGCCACCGAGGAGCAGATCGACTTCCCGATCGTCTACGCCTCCGCGAAGGCGGGCCGGGCCTCCTTGGAGCGCCCCGCCGACGGCGGCATGCCCGACTCCGAGGACCTCGAGCCGCTGTTCGACATCATCAAGTCGACGATCCCGGCGCCCACCTACGACCCCAACGCCCCGCTGCAGGCCCACGTCACCAACCTCGACGCCTCCTCCTACCTGGGCCGCATCGCGCTGTGCCGGGTCCACCAGGGCGTGCTGCGCAAGGGCCAGCAGGTGGCCTGGTGCCGCACGGACGGCTCGATCCAGAAGGTCAAGATCACCGAGCTGCTCATGACCGAGGCGCTGGAGCGCAAGCCCGCCGAGGAGGCCGGGCCCGGCGACATCATCGCCATCGCCGGCATCCCCGAGATCATGATCGGTGAGACGCTGGCCGACCCCGACGACCCGCGCCCGCTGCCGCTCATCACGGTCGACGAGCCGGCCATCTCGATGACCATCGGCACCAACACCTCGCCCCTGGTCGGCAAGGCCAAGGGCTCGAAGGTGACCGCCCGCATGGTCAAGGACCGCCTCGACAAGGAGCTGGTCGGCAACGTCTCGCTGCGCGTGCTGCCCACCGACCGGCCCGACGCCTGGGAGGTGCAGGGCCGTGGCGAGCTGGCGCTGGCCATCCTGGTGGAGCAGATGCGCCGCGAGGGGTACGAGCTGACGGTCGGCAAGCCTCAGGTGGTCACCAAGGTCGTCGACGGCAAGGTGCACGAGCCGGTCGAGCGGCTGACGGTCGACTGCCCCGAGGAGTACCTCGGCGCGGTCACCCAGCTCCTGGCGGTGCGCAAGGGCCGCATGGAGCACATGACCAACCACGGCACCGGCTGGATCCGGATGGAGTTCGTGGTGCCGGCGCGCGGCCTGATCGGCTTCCGTACCGAGTTCCTCACCGAGACGCGCGGCACGGGCCTGGTGCACCACGTGTTCGACTCCTACGAGCCGTGGTTCGGCGAGCTGCGCACCCGCAACAACGGCTCGCTGGTGGCCGACAGGTCGGGCCCGGTGACCGCGTTCGCCATGCTCAACCTGCAGGAGCGCGGCGTGCTGTTCGTCTCGCCGACGACCGAGGTCTACGAGGGCATGATCGTCGGCGAGAACTCCCGTTCCGACGACATGGACGTGAACATCACCAAGGAGAAGAAGCTCACCAACATGCGCTCCTCCACCAGCGAGGAGACGGAGAAGCTGATCCCGCCGCGCGTCCTGTCGCTGGAGCAGGCCCTGGAGTTCATCCGCGAGGACGAGTGCGTGGAGATCACTCCTGAGGCCGTGCGCATCCGCAAGGTCGTGCTCGACGCCGCCACCCGGGGCCGCGCCGCCGCCCGCGCCAAGCGGAGCTGACGGAAAGCTTCATACCGAGCCGCGTTTTGCTCGCTTTTCGCGAACAAAGCGCGGCTTTCCGGTAAGTACGGGGAGTAAGCCTCCCGGCTCAGCCACGTGCGATGGATGGACTCTCCCGGGTCACGCCGTAAAGAAAAGTTGTTATGGGAGCAGCTGTAATCACACCGTGACCCGGAGAGATAGAACAATGCCGCATGCCGGAGAATCATCCAAATTGTGGGAAAGCTCCGGATGGCAATCGCGTTCGGGCTGGCGCTGGTGTCGTTGGGGGCGATCGTTTGGTGCACCGTTGCAGCCAGACCGGTAGCGGAGCCTGCTCCGCCGAAAGGCACCGCAGGTCCCAACCCGTGGGTGGCCGCGGCCACCCGCGCCGACCCCGACGTGCGCTGGGCCCGCAGGGCCGAGACCACGGTGATGATCTCCAGGGCGGGCCACGCCGACCTGGAACCGGTCCCTGACGGCCGGCTCGATCCCCGGCAGCGCCACGTCAAGGTGACCATCGAGCACCGGCTCCACCTCGCCGGCAAGGACACCCTCATCGAGGCGTTGCGCCAGGGCAGCGGCTTCCCGGGCACGCTGCAGCAGGTCACCGACGCCGCGTTCGGCGCGATCAAGGTGGACGGCCCCGCCCTGGCGCCCACCACGCGCCTGGCGCCGGTCCTCACCTCGCAGGGCGGGCGCACCACGGCCCGGTTCACGGTGACGGTGCTGCGCCAGCTACGGCCCGACCAGCTGCTCAAGCTGGACTTCGAGGAGCCCAAGGCCTTCCCCCTCATCGTGACCGGCCGGTCCATCTCCGTGCTGCCCGCCGAGTGGACCGTGCTGCGACTGGAGGGCATCACGCCGGAACAGGAGGAGGTGGAGCGGCTGGCGTTCACCGTCGGGGCGTACCCGGTGAGCATGACGCTGGCCCACGACTCCTTCGGCTTCGCCGACGTGGTCGTCGAGGAGGACTTCTCGTGGGCCACCGCGCTGGGCGTGCTCACCGCGATCGCGCTGATGGTGTTCCTGGTGCGCTCGCTCGGCGAGGGCTGGTGGGCGCGGCTGGCCAACAGGGAGCTGGTCATCGGGCTGGCGCTGGCCGCGCCCGCGCTGCTGATCCCGCTGTTCGCGGAGGACTGGTCGGCGGTGGCGTACGTGATCCTGTTCATCGCCGTGCCCCTCCTGGCGCTGCGGCACGCGGGCCGGGTGCTGCCCACCAGCCCGCCGTGGGACACCCGCGACCTGCTGGTGGTGACCGGCGTGGGGGTGATGATCGGGCTCGGCATGCTCGTCTGGTCGTGGCTGCACGGGCAGCTGTCCGGGCAGGCCCTGCTGGTGGGCGGGGCGGTGGCGGCCGTCGCGGCGGCGGGCTCGGCCATCGCGTTCAGCGTGGACCTGGGGGTGCGGCCGGTCGTCGTGCGCCTGGCGGTGCTGTCGGCGGAGGCGGCGATCGGGCTGCTGGCGCTGGCGCTGTGGCTGCGGGCGCTGGCCGACGGGGTGTACCCGCCCGACAGCGTCCGGCTGGTGTTCGCGCTGAGCTGGGCGCTGATCCCGATCGCCGCCATGGCCGTGGCGACCAAGCAGTGGAAGCGCCAGGCCGTGGTCGGCGCCGTGTTCATCAGCCTGCTCGTGCAGGGGTGGCCCACCGAGTGGCTGGACGCCGGGTCGTGGAGCCTGGCCGTCGCCCAGGAGGAGCCGCGGATCGGCAGCCTCGTGCTGACACCGATCGTGCGCGGGGTGATGGGGCTGCTGCTGCTCGGGTTCGTGATGCTGGTGCTGCGGCTGCGGCGGCTCGGCGGGCAGCTCTCCACGGTCGACAACCCGGTGGCCGAGTCGACCATGATCTGCGTGCTGATGGTGCTCTACATCACCCCCAGCGGCAGCACCACGCTGGCCGACATCGACGTGCCGCTGCCCCTGCTGGCCATCACCTCGCTCGTGGCCTGGGCGACCGCCCAGTGGCTGCTCACGGGGCCGCGCATGGCCATCCCCGAGCCGATGGACCTGGAGGAGCACCGGGCCCTGGTCAGGGCCGCCCTGCACAAGCGGCTGCTGCTCGTCTCCGAGCAGGAGCTGTACCGGATCGGGCGGGGCAGGATCGGCGCGGGCGAGCTGACCATGGCCGACTTCGACCAGCAGCGCAACACGCTGGAAGCGGCCTTGAACCGGCACGGCAGGCACCCGGAGACCGCGTTCGCCACCTCCTCCGGCTGCACGCCCTGGTACAACGGCATCCACGCGTTCACCGTCAGCCTGCTGCTGAGCCTGCCCTTCGCCCTCGTCTACGGCTGGCCCGAGGGGGTGGACCTGACCAGCTTCGTCTTCGACGGGCGTTACCTGATCACGCTGCCCGCCTTCGGGTTCCTGTTCGGCTACTTCTACCCGCGCATCCGGGGCACCCAGCCGATGACCAAGGCCCTGCACCTGACGGCCGCCGCCCTGCTGACGGAGCTGTCGGGCTACCTGTCGACGCTCGCCGAGCCGGACATCGGGGCGATGGACAAGGCGCAGGTCGTGGCCATCGTGGTGGGGCAGGTCATGATGGTGTGCGTCGGGCTCGGGCTGTTCTGGGAGTGGCGCATCATGCACCTGGCCGGGGAGCCGTGGGCGCGGGTGCGCAACCTGCGCAGCATCCGCAGCCTGGCGGCGCCGACGCTGGCGCTGGTGCTGGCGGCGGGCACCACGGCGGCCTCCTCGGCCGCCGGGCAGACGGTGGACCGCATCCTGAAGGGCGACCAGATCGTGACGATCCAGGCGCCGCGCTGACCTGCCGCCGGCGGGCGGCGCGGGGCCTGGGCCGGCAGGTCAGCGGCGGGGCAGCTCGCTCCCGCGCACGTGCGTGCACAGCCACTCCACCAGCGGCCCGAACGCCCGCCAGGCGTGCTCGACCCGCCCGCGCACCTGCGCCGTGTGCACCCATTCCTGCGGCTCGAACCGCATCCCGGCGAAGAGCGACCGGTGCCGCAGCAGCTCGATGCGCGGATGGTTCTCGTCGAACCCCCGGGGCCGCGTCTTGAGCCGATCGCCCAGCAGCTCGTACCCCTGGGCCGCCAGCGCGCCGGTGATGGACTCCAGCGGCTTGCCCGACAGGTCCTCGTCCACGGCCGCCCGGTAGCGGGCCACCTGGTCGGAGGCCGTGGAGTAGACGCCGCCCGCCACGAACAGCCCCGCCGCGCTGATCTCCACGTAGAGCCCGATCGCCGGCATGGCCTCCACGAACGCGCCCTGATGGGTCTTGTAAGGCGCCTTGTCCTTGGAGAAGCGCACGTCGCGGTAGGGCCGGAAGAGGTGGGCCGGCCCGAACTCGGCGGCCAGCTCGTCGGTCAGCGCCAGCATGGGCGCCCGCACCGCCTCCTCGTAGAGCTGCTTGTGCCGGCCGAAGTACGTCTTGGAGTTGTCCGCCTCGAGCCCTTCGTAGAACAGGAACGCCTCGTCGGGAAAGCCGCTGAAACCCATGCCGACAAGACTGCCACGCTGCACCGACAGGTCAGCGGGCGGTGTACGTCCTGCCCGGCGCGGGCGTCTTGCCGTACAGCTCCGACACGGTGACGAACGTGTACCCCTTCCTGCCGAGCGTGTCGAGCATCGCCGGCACCGCGTCCACCGTGCTGCGGTGGATGTCGTGCAGGAGGACGATCGAGCCGGGCTTGGCGGCGCCCGCCCGCTTGGCCACGGTGGTGGCGACCCGGTCCTGCCAGTCGAGGGTGTCGACGTTCCACAGGATCTGGGCCAGGCCCTCGCGGCGCGTCTCGGCCGCGACGTCGTCGTCGGTGGACCCGTACGGGGGCCGCATCACCCGCATCCGCACGCCGGTGAGCCGCTGCACGATGTTCTCGGTGTGCTTGAGCTCCTTCTTGAGCGCCTCGTGCGGCAGCTCGGCGAGCGGCGGATGGCTCCAGGAGTGGTTGCCGATCTCGTGGCCGTCGTCCACGATGCGCCGGACCGTCCGCCCGCCCTTGTCTGCGGCCACCATCTGCCCGATGACGAAGAACGTGGCCCGCACGTCGCGCTGGCGCAGCATGTCCAGCAGCCGCCCGGTGTGCTCGCCGGGGCCGTCGTCGAAGGTCAGAGCCACGCACTTGAGCCGGGCGCAGTCGAACTTACGGCTGGCCGGCCAGCCGTGCTGCATCGATCTCAGCCGTTTGGCGAGTGCCACGGGATCGACGACGACCGGCCGTGACGGCACGATCTGCACCCTGGCCTGCTGCCGGCGCGGCACCGACTGTGTCACGCAGCTCACCAGGGCGACAAGGGCCAGCGGCAGGGCCCATACGCGCATGCTTCCCCCCGAAACGCCGCATGCGGGGGCCTACGGATAATCCTGGACCGGTACCCCCCGCAGCTCCCTGGCCAGGTCATCCCACCAGAGTGGGACATCGGCCTGCAATTCCTGGTAGCGGCGCGCCACGCGCATGGCACATCCGACCGGATCCGTACCCAGATGCCGACGTTTCACCGGTCCTTCCTGCCACCGGTAAAAACCATCCCTGTACCGGACGACCAGGCCGATCCATACCGAGATGGTCTCGTCGTCGCCCACCTCGTACGCACTGGTGACGCCCAGACCATGAAGCTCCGCATGGAGTTTCTCCGTCGCCGCTCGGGCCTCACTCACACGCCACCCCCTGCCGACGTCGTGCAGCAACGCGGTGATCGTCGCAGGCGTTCACCGCACACAAGGGATGTACCCAACAACGGGCATCAGCCGTCCAAGACATGGAGTAATCATGAAACTCCGGGGCGTGATCAGGGGGACTTTCGCGCTTATTGGTCAGGCGAGTCCTGGGAGTCCAGAGGATACCGGGAGTCGTGGGGCTCGCGTGGCTCGGCCACCACCATCACGAACCTGAGCTCGGCCTCGCCCCTGTTCGCGTAGCGGTGGGGGCGGTCGGCGGTGAAGAGCACGGCATCGTCTTTCCCGATCACATGGCTCTTGCCGTACACCGTGAGCGTCAGCTCTCCCTCCAGCACCGTGAGCATCTCGCGGGTGCCGGCCGGGTGGGCGTCGCCGTCGTGGTGCTCGCCGGGGGCCAGCCTCCAGTCCCACAGCTCCAGGATCATCGGCATGTCCGCGCCCACCAGCAGCCGGGCCTCGCCGTTCCCCTGCCGGAACGCCACCACGTCCGCCTTGTCCACCACCCGCACCATCGGCACGTCGCCCACCTCGACCAGCCGCGCCACGGTGACGCCGAGCGCCGAGGCGATCCGGGTCAGCGTGGAGACGCTGGGGTTCGTCCGTCCCTGCTCGACCTGCACCAGCATGCCCCTGCTCACGCCCGACCTGGCGGCCAGCGCGTCGAGCGTCAGCCCGCGGTGCGCCCGCTGGGCGCGGACGTTGTTCGCGATGGCCTGCGTGATCAGCTCCGGATCTTCCATGGAGTGCAGTCTAGTGAAATGAATTTGCAGTGGAATGTACCCTCTATGTTGTACTACCAGTGCAATCCATTGAACTGAGGGGAGATCACGGTGACGGTGCTCCTGGCGACCGCCTGCGCGATCGTGTACGGCACGGCTGACTTCTTCGGCGGCCTGGCCACCCGGCGTACGCAGGTGCTCTCCGTCGTCGTGCTCTCGCAACTCGCCGGCCTGGCGCTGATCCTCGGCCTGCTGCCGCTGCTGCCCGGCACGTACAGCGACGCGGCGCTGGCGTGGGGCCTGGCCGGAGGGCTGTCGGGGGCGGCCGGGCTGGTGCTGTTCTACCGGTCGCTGGCCACGGGCGTCATGTCCGTGGTGGCCCCGACGACCGCCGTCACCTCGGCCGCGCTGCCCGTGGTGTTCGGGCTCCTGACGGGCGAGCGGCCGCAGGCCTGGGCCCTCGTGGGGGTGGTGCTGGCGCTCGGCTCGGTGCTGCTGGTCAGCCAGGAGAAGCCGGGTGGCGGGCGTGGCTCGCTCGGCTCGGTGCTGACCGCGCTGGCCGCCGGCGCCGGGTTCGGCGGGTTCTTCATCCTGCTCGCCATGGCGCCGCACGAGGCGGGCCTGTGGCCGCTGGTCGGCGCGAGACTGTCGTCGGTGTCCACGGTGGCCCTGCTGGCGCTGCTGACGCGGCGCGCACTCAAGCCGGGCCCCGGCTCGCTGCCCGTCATCCTCGCGGCCGGCGTCCTCGACATGGCGGCGAACGTGCTCTACCTCCTGGCGCAGCGTGACGGCCTGCTCAGCCTGGTAGCCGTGCTGGTCTCGCTCTACCCCGCCAGCACCCTGCTGCTGGCCAACCGCGTGCTCGGGGAGCGGCTGCGGGCCGTCCAGGTGTTCGGGGTGGTGTGCGCGCTCGCCGCGGTGGCGCTCATAGCCGTTGCGCAGCACCTCTAGCGCTTGCTACGTTTCGCCCGTGCGCCCTGTGCGGGCACGTTCCGATGGCGAGTCGTTGAAGCACGTGGCCGTGCCGTACGACTCTGATGAGCGCTTTCTGGATCTGGCCGTGCCGCGGGTGCGGGCCGCGCTGGACGAGGGCAGGCGGGTGCTGGTGATCACCGGCGCCGCCAAGCTGGCCCAGCTGCGCGAGGCCCTCGGTGGCGACGCCGAGCGCGTCGACAGCCGGGTGCCCGCCTCCTGGTACGACCACCCGTACCGGATGCTGGCCGCCTACCACGAGTACACCCGCGGCCGCCGCACCCTGGTGATCGGCGAGCCGAGCTGGACGGGCATGAACCGGCGCCAGGTCAGGGAGCTCATCCGCTGCGACTCCGTGATCAACGCCGCGCTCCGCGCGACGGCGGCCATCATGCTCTGCCTGTACGACCTGCGCCGCGTCCCGGAGGCCGTGCTCCACTACGGCCCGGTCAACCATCCCGTGCTGCTCGGCTCCGAGGGGGAGACGGCCAGCAACCGGTTCGTCGAGCCGCACGAGCTGGTGCTGCACGACGACCAGGCCCCGCTGCCCGAGCCGCCCGGCGACGCCGGCACCTTCCGCTTCACCGCCAGGGAGCTGAAGCGGCTGCGCCACCACGTCGGCGACTACGCCAGGTCGGCCGGCATGGACCGCAACCTCATCACCTCGCTGGTGATCAGCGTGTCAGAGATCGCCGCCAACAGCGTCGAGCACGGGGCGGGGTACGGCACGATCACGATGTGGACCGGCGACGGCGAGCTGGTCTGCGAGATCGCCGACCCCGGAGGCGCGCTCGACGACCCGTTACCCGGCTACATACCACCGGAGCCCGAATCCCCACGGGGATACGGGCTCTGGATCAGCAGGCAGCTCTGCGACCTGGTGGAGTTGCGCGCGGAGGACGGGCTGTTACGCGTCCGCCTCCATCTCGGCATGGGGGCCTAGGCGGCACGCTGCGCGGGCAGGCGCACGGCGCCCTCCTCGCGGGCGTACTCCTCCAGCATGCCCCGCAGCTGGCGGCGGCCACGGTGCAGCCGCGACATCACGGTGCCGATGGGCGTGCCCATGCGCTCGGCGATCTCCTTGTAGGCGAACCCCTCGACGTCGGCCAGGTAGACGGCCACGCGGAAGTCCTCGGGGAGCGAGCGGAGGGCGTTCATCACGACGCTGTCGGGCAGCCGGTCGAGCGCCTCGGTCTCGGCCGAGCGCAGGCCCGTCGAGCTGTGCGACTCCGCGGCGTGCAGCTGCCAGTCCTCGATGTCCTCGGCGGCGGACAGCTTCGGCGAGCGCTGCTTCTTGCGGTAGTCGTTGATGAAGTTGTTGGTCAGGATCCGGTGGAGCCATGCCTTGAGGTTGGTGCCCTCGCGGAACTGGTGGTACGACGTGTAGGCCTTGGCCACCGTCTCCTGCACCAGGTCCTCGGCGTCGGCTGTGTTACGGGTCAGGCGCATGGCGGAGGCGAACAGCTGCGACGTCACGGGCACGACATCGCGCTCGAACCAGTCCTGACGCTGCTCATCGGTCATAGTGATCAAAATTCATTCCCCCTTGCGCTATCCCCCGTATTCGGCACAAGCCGCCTGACAGCGGTCCCATCTTCGCAAGCCCCTGGTAAGGGACGCGTTAGAGAGCTCCGCCTTGGTCAGAAGGGGTTGATCGTCCATCTGCTCGCGGCGTGCGTGGTCACGTCCACGGCCGGACAAGTCTCATTATCATAACACTACCCACCCAATTTTGTAGGAATAGTGGCGAGAGTCACATGGGATAGCGTATGAGGATGAGATTCGTGGACCGGCACCATTCGGGTACACGCCGCTGGGTGGCTGAGGCCATACGCAAGGTCGAGGCCGATGCCAACCGTAGTTGCGACACACATCTGCACGTCTTTCCGCTTCCCTCGCACTGGGGCGTAAACCTCTACTTGAAAGACGAGTCGGTGCACCCAACCGGTTCACTGAAACATCGTCTGGCCCGCTCCCTATTCCTGTACGGTCTGGCCAACGGCTGGATCGGCCCGTCCACGACGATCGTGGAGGCCTCCAGCGGCTCCACGGCCGTCAGCGAGGCGTACTTCGCCCGGCTGCTCGGCCTGCCGTTCATCGCGGTCATGCCGGCGGCCACGTCCCCGGAGAAGATCCACCTCATCGAGTTCTACGGCGGGAAGTGTCACCTCGTCGACGACCCGGGCACCATCTACGACGAGTCCCACCGCCTGGCCGCCGAGACCGGCGGCCACTTCATGGACCAGTTCACCTACGCCGAGCGGGCCACCGACTGGCGCGGCAACAACAACATCGCCGAGTCCATCTTCTCCCAGCTCTCCCTGGAGCCCCACCCGGAGCCGGCCTGGATCGTGGTGGGCGCCGGCACCGGCGGCACCTCCTCCACCATCGGCCGCTACATCCGCTACCGCCGCCACGCCACCCGCCTGGCCGTCGTGGACCCGGAAGGCTCGGCCTTCTACCCGAGCTGGACCTCGGGCGACACCTCCGTCACCGCCCCCGGCTCGCGCATCGAGGGCATCGGCCGCCCCCGCGTGGAGCCCTCGTTCCAGCCCACGGTCATCGACCGCATGATCGCCGTGCCGGACGCCCGCTCGATCGCCGCCATGCACTGGGCCCGCGAGGTGACCGGCCTGGACGTCGGCGGCTCCACGGGCACGAACCTGGCGGCCTGCGTGGACCTCGTCCAGGAGCTGCGCGAGTCGGGCGAGCAGGGCAGCATCGTGACCCTGGTGTGCGACAGCGGCGACCGGTACAAGGGCACGTACGGCAACCCGCGCTGGCTGGCGGACCAGGGCCTGGACATCGAGCCCCATCTGGCGGAGCTGCGCGCCTTCCTCGCCACCTGAACCCGAGTTAGGTTAGGGCAGCCTAAGCTGTCATACTTCAGCGGGATCGGGAATTGCTGAGGAGGACCTGGGTGAGCGCAACCGCCGTCGCCCCGCGCCTCCATGACCTCCGCCGCCACCGCGTCACCGTGCTGCTCGCGCTGCTCGCCTGCGTGGCGGTGGCGGTCGTGCTGAGCATCACGATCGGCTCCAAGTCCGTGCCGCTCGGCGACGCCTGGCACGCGCTCACCGCCCCGACCGGCACCGAGAACGACATCGTCATCCGCTCCCTGCGCCTGCCCAGGACCGCCCTCGGCGTCCTGGCGGGCATCGCGCTCGGCGTGGCCGGCGCGCTCATGCAGGGCCACACGCGCAACCCGCTCGCCGACCCCGGGCTGCTCGGCGTCACGCAGGGGGCGGCGTTCGCGATGGTGGCCTCGATCATCCTGCTCGGCGCCTCCAGCCTGCTCGCCTACATCTGGTACGGCCTGGCGGGCGCCCTGGTCGCCAGCGTGGCCGTGTTCGCCCTCGGCATGGTCGGCGGCAGGGGCGGCCCGACCCCGGTCACCCTGGCGCTGGCGGGCACCGCCGTCAGCGCCCTGCTCTACGCCCTGACCTCGACCATCGTGCTGCTGGACGAGCAGGCGATGGACGTCTTCCGCTTCTGGCAGGCCGGCTCGATCGCCTCCAGGGGCGCCGACGTGGTCTGGCAGGTGCTCCCGTTCGTGCTCGCCGGGCTGGTGCTCGCGCTGGTGAACGCCCCCGGGCTCAACGCGCTCTCCCTCGGCGAGGACGTGGCCCGCAGCCTCGGCCAGAACATCCCCAGGACCAGGACCATCGGCGTGGCCGCCGTCACGCTGCTGTCGGGCGCGGCCGTCGCCGCGTGCGGCTCGCTGGCCTTCGTCGGGCTCATCGTGCCGCACCTGGCCCGCCCCCTGTCGGGCACCGACCACCGGTGGCTGCTGCCGTACTCGGGGCTGATCGGCGCGGGCCTGCTGCTGATCGCCGACGTCGTCGGCCGCGTCGTCGCCCCGCCGGGCGAGCTGGAGGTCGGCGTGGTGCTCGCGCTGCTCGGCGCCCCCTTCTTCGTCGCCCTGGTCCGCCGCAGAAAGCCCGTGCGCCTGTGATGACCACCCTTCCCCTCCGCATCGGCGCCCTGTCCTGGCGGGTACGGCTGCGCGGCGTCGCGCTCACCGTGACGGGCCTCGTCCTGCTCGTCCTGCTCATGGCGGCGAACATGCGCATCGGCGACATCGAGCTGACCCTGCCCGAGGTGCTCTCCGGCACCTTCGACGTCAACAGCGCCGCCCACTTCGTCATCATGGAGCTGCGCCTGCCCCGCGCGCTGACCGGCGCCCTGGTCGGCGCCGCGCTCGCGCTGTCGGGCGCGATCATCCAGTCGATCGCCCGCAACCCGCTGGCCAGCCCCGAGATCCTCGGCGTCACCACCGGCGCCTCCGTCACCGTGGTGGCCGGGCTGGTGGCATCCGGCAGCGCGTACGGCACCGTCAGCGGCCTGCTGGCCACCCTCGGCGTCCCCGCGCTCGCCCTGCTCGGCGGCCTGGCCGGCGCCGCCGTCGTGTACGGCCTGGCGTGGCGGCGCGGCCTGGACGGCTACCGCCTGGTGCTGGTCGGCATCGGCGTGGCCGCCGTGTTCACCAACGTCAAGTTCTGGCTGCTGACCGTCGGCGACGTCAACGACACCGCCAGGGCCATGGTCTGGATCAGCGGCTCGCTCAACGGGCGCGGCTGGGAGCACGTGACGCCCACCGCGCTGGCCCTGGCCGTGCTGGTGCCGCTGACCCTGCTCGGCACCCGCTCGCTGGACGCCCTGCGCTTCGGCGACGACACGGTGACCGGGCTCGGCATCCGCATGAACCCGGCCCGCGCCCTGCTGATCCTGGCCGCCGTGCTGCTGGCCGCCGTGGCCGTCGCGTCGGCGGGACCGATCGCGTTCGTGGCCCTGGCCTCGCCGCAGATCGCGCTGCGCCTGGTCCGCTCGGGCCGGCCGCCGCTGCTGTGCTCCGCGGTCGTCGGCGCCGTGCTCACCACGGCCGCCGACCTGATCGCCAGGACGGCCTTCTCCCCCATCGAGCTGCCCGTCGGCATCGTCACGGCCGTGCTGGGCGCCCCGTACCTGATCCACCTGATCTGGAGGTCGCGAAAGTGAGACTGCAGGCAGCCGGCGTCAAGCTCGGGTACGGCGACCGCGTCATCGTGGACGGGCTCGACCTCGGCATCGAGGCCGGCACGGTGACCACCATCATCGGCCCGAACGGCTGCGGCAAGTCCACGCTGCTGCGCGCCCTCGGCCGGCTGCTCAAGCCGCAGGGCGGCGAGGTGCTGCTGGACGGCAAGCGCATCGACAAGATCCCCACCCGCGAGGTGGCCAAGATCCTCGGCGTGCTCCCGCAGTCGCCCTCCGCTCCCGAGGGCCTGACCGTCGCCGACCTGGTGGCGCGCGGGCGGCATCCGCACCAGACCTGGTACCGGCAGTGGTCCTCCGACGACGAGGGCGCGGTCGCGGCGGCGCTCGACATGACGGGCCTGTCCGACCTGGCCGAACGGCCGCTGGACGAGCTGTCGGGCGGGCAGCGGCAGCGGGCGTGGATCTCCATGGCGCTCGCCCAGGGCACGGACCTGCTGCTGCTCGACGAGCCGACCACGTTCCTGGACCTGGCGCACCAGGTGGAGGTGCTGGAGCTCGTCCGCCACCTGCACGAGGAGGCCGGCCGCACGGTGGTCATGGTCCTGCACGACCTCAACCTGGCCGCGCGCTACGCCGACCGCCTGGTCGCCATGCGCGCCGGCCGGGTGATCGCCTCCGGCACCCCGCACGAGGTGCTCACCGAGGACCTGCTGCGGGAGGTGTTCGAGCTGGACGCCAAGGTCATCGCCGACCCGGTGGCCGGCACGCCGCTGGTCGTCCCGATCGGCCCGCTCAGCCACAGCCGGGGCGGCGCTCCCCTCACCCACGGCTAGGACGAGCTCCACCGGGCGAGGGCGCGCTGGACGTCCCCGTCCCCTGGAGCCAGCTGCGCGGCCCTCAGCAGGTCCTCGCGCTCCTGCGCGTCCAGGCCGACCGCCCGATACACCAGCGACCGGTTGAACAGCAGCTCCGCCGACTCCTCCAGCTTCAGCGCCCGCGTCAGATCCGCCAGCGCCGCCTCGTGGTCACCCCGCTCGAACGCCAGCTCGGCCCGGCCCGCCCAGGCGGGCACCAGCTCGGGGTCGAGCTCCAGCGCCTGGTCGAAGGCCATGCGCGCCTCCGGGTAACACTCCTCGGCCAGCTCCACCTGGCCGAGCACGCACAGCAGGTACGCGTCGCCGGGCGTCAGCGCCAGGCCGCGCTCCACGTCCTGCCTCGCCCTGGCGTAGTCGCCGGCCGCCGCGTGGATGCCGCAGCGGTTGACGTACGCGGGGGCGAACCCTGGATCCAGCTCCAGCGTGTGATCCAGGTCCGCGAGGGCCCCCTCGACGTCGCCGGCGGCGTAACGCACCTCCGACCGGTTGTAGTACGCCTCGGGGAACGGCGGGCTGAGCCGCATGACCGCCTCGTAGTCGGCCAGCGCCTCCTCCTCCCGGCCCAGCTCGTGCAGCAGGTTGCCGCGGTCGAGGTAGTAGTCGGGATAGCCGGGGTCGGCCTCGATGGCGCGCGTGTAGTCGGCCAGCGCCGCGTCGCGCAGCCCGGCCATGGCCAGGAGCTGGGCCCGGTTGGCGTACAGCACGAGCCGGTGGATCGGGTGCTCCTCCGCCAGGTGCGCCTCGGCCAGCCCGATGGCCTGGCCCACCAGCTCCATGGCGGCGTCCCTGCGGCCCCTGCGCAGCTCCACCAGAGCCTTGCCGTTGAGGTCGAAACCCAGGTGGAAGGCGCGCTCCCCCTGGTCGGGCAGCAGCGACGTGATCGTGACCGCCTCGTTGATCCAGGCCAGCGCCTGTTCGGGGTCGCGCCGGGCGGGGTCGTGGTGGCGTACCAGGATCATGGCGGTGGCGTAGGCGGCGGTGGCGCGGTGCTTGGGGTCGGTGCTGAGGCGCCTGGTGCGGTCGTAGAGCTCGCGGGCCTCCTCCTCGCGCCCGACGGCCTCCAGGGACGCGGCCACCCGCTGCAGCAGCCGCTGCCAGCGCTCCGGATCGTCCTCGTACGCCAGCCCGCGCAGCACCTCCAGGCCCGACTCGGCCATGGCGTGGTGGAAACCCTCGTCGCGGTAACGGTCGAAGTCGGCGGGCAGCGGCCCCGCGCCGGGGCGGGACGGCCCCTCCTCGATGGCCAGCAGGCCGGGATCGAGCCTGCGCCGCAGCACGGCCACCAGTTCCGCGTCGGTGTGGTCGGCCTCGCCGAGGTTGGCCACGTGCACGCGGAGCGGCCCTGAGCGGCTCAGGCAGCCGCGGACGAACTCCGCCAGCCCGTTCGCGATCCGCAGGCTCCGGCGCACGCCCGGCACCAGCACCCGCTGCTCCCTGGGCAGGTCGTCGGCCAGCGATCGCCGCCGGACGGGCACCACGTCGCGCAACCGCGGCGCCGCAGCCCTGATCTCGATGTCGTGCGCCGCGACCAGCTCCGGCCGGTGCTCCAGCTCTGCCGGGACCAGGTGCCCGAGCAGCGCGGCGGCAAGCGTGTACGGGCCGCCGATACGGCGATCCGCGTCGATGAAGATCGTGTCCACGCGGTCCCTCTCCCGTGGTCAGACACGGCCGGCGCCCCCGCGCGGCACACCCCTCCGTCAGCCGTGCCCCACCACGGCCGACACCTGTCACGGCACCAGCTTGAACCCCGTGACCCCACCACGGCCAGCCCCTGCCGCCACCTGTTCGCCCCGTCCCCTCCCCAAGGACCCCCGCCGGAGTGCGGCGGGCGGGAAGGGGACGCGGGCCCGCACAGCGGGCTACGGGCGGATCAGGCGCTGTGCCTGGGCGCAGCCCCGGCAGTCGGCTTCACGGTGCCGGGCTTGTGAACAACGATCTTCTTCATGAATGGCCTTTCACGTTCCAACGGGACCGAACGATCAATGACCGGTACATGTCAACACATCGAAAAGTCGTCGATCAAGGTTTCATCTGGTAAAGGCCCATTTCAACGACATTTTGGACGAGCCCGAAAGCTCACTCCCCGCCGAGGATCGCGTCCACGAACACCTCGGGATCGAACGGCGCCAGATCGTCGGGCCCCTCGCCCAGCCCCGCCAGCTTGACCGGGACACCCAGCTCCCGCTGCACCGAGATGACGATGCCGCCCTTGGCGGTGCCGTCGAGCTTGGTCAGCGCGATGCCCGTGATGTTCACCACCTCGGCGAACACCTGCGCCTGCCGCAACCCGTTCTGCCCGGTGGTCGCGTCGAGGACCAGCAGCACCTCGTCGACCGTGGCCTTCTTCTCGATGACCCGCTTGACCTTGCCCAGCTCGTCCATGAGCCCGGTCTTGGTGTGCAGCCGCCCGGCGGTGTCGACGATCACGACGTCGACCTTCTCCTCGATGCCCTTGGCCACCGCGTCGAACGCCACGGACGCCGGGTCACCGGCCTCGGGGCCGCGCACCGTGTCGGCGCCCACCCGCTCGCCCCACGTCTGGAGCTGGTCGGCGGCGGCGGCGCGGAAGGTGTCGGCCGCGCCGAGCACCACCTTCTTGCCGTCGCCGATCAGGGAGCGGGCCAGCTTGCCGGTGGTGGTGGTCTTGCCGGTGCCGTTCACGCCCACGACGAGGACGACCGCGGGCCGCTCGCCGTGCCTCTGGACGTGCAGCGTACGGTCGAGGTCGGGGTTGACCTGGGCCAGGAGCTGCTCCCTGAGCAGGCCGCGCACCTCCTCATGGGTGCGGCTGCCCAGCACCTTCACCTTGGTGCGCAGCTCCTCCACCATGGCGCGGGTCGGCGCGACCCCCACGTCGGCGGTGATCAGGCTCTCCTCGATCTCGTCCCACACCTCGTCGTCGAGCCGGTCGCGGGACAGCAGCTCCAGCAGCCCGCGCCCGAGCGCGTTCTGCGAGCGGGCCAGGCGCGAGCGCAGCCGCACCATCCGGCCCGCGGACGGCGGCGGGACCTCGATCTCGGGCGCGACGACCATCGGCTCGGCGGGCTTGACCGGCGGCGGAAGCGTGGTGGTCGCGCCCTCGGCCTCCTCACCCGCTCCCGCGGGCCGCTTCTCCTCCTCGGGAAGCACGGGGGCCTCTGGCGGCTTGACCGGCGGGGCCGCCTTGCGACCCGGCCTGAACAGCAGGAAGAGACCGCCGGCCGCCAGCAGGGCGACGACGGCCACGATCACGATGACGCCGAGGTAACCATCCACAAGATGTCAGTTTTCCAGATCGACCACCATGGTCACGCCCAAGGCCACACCGATCAGGCGGACTCGCGCCGGCCGATCAGGCGGATTCGCGCTCCCTGAGCCGCTGGCTGACGACCTGGGTCACGCCGTCGCCGCGCATCGACACCCCGTAGAGCGCGTCGGCGATCTCCATCGTGCGCTTGTTGTGGGTGATGACGATGAGCTGTGAGCTCTGTCTCAGCTCCTCGAACAGCATGAGCAGCCGCTGCGTGTTCGTGTCGTCGAGGGCCGCCTCGACCTCGTCCATCACGTAGAACGGCGACGGCCGCGCCTTGAAGATCGAGATCAGGAACGCCACCGCCGTCAGCGACCGCTCGCCGCCCGACAGCAGCGACAGCCGCTTGACCTTCTTGCCCGGCGGCCTGGCCTCGACCTCGATGCCGGTGGTCAGCATGTCCTCGGGGTCGGTCAGCACCAGCCGCCCGTCGCCGCCGGGGAACACCCGGCCGAAGATCTGCTCGAACTCGCGGGCCACGTCCTCGTACGCCGAGGCGAACATCTGCTCCACCCGGTCGTCGACCTCCTTGACCACGGTCATCAGGTCGCGCCTGGTCTTCTTGAGGTCCTCCAGCTGGGAGTTGAGGAAGGAGTGCCGCTCCTCCAGGGCCGCGAACTCCTCCAGCGCGAGCGGGTTGACCTTGCCGAGCTGGTTCATCTGCCGCTCGGCCGCCCTGGCGCGCCTCTCCTGCTCCTCGCGCACGTACGGCACGGGCGGCTCGCCCGGCACCGGCGCCTCGGGGCCGTACTCGGCGATCAGCGCCTCGGCCTCGACCCCGAACTCCTCCAGCGCCCGCTGCTCCATCTGCTCCAGCCGCAGCCGCTGCTCGGTGCGCGCCACCTCGTTGCCGTGCACCCGGTTGACCAGCTTGTCCAGCTCCTGGCCCAGCTCGCGGACGCGCAGGCGGACCTGCTTGAGCTCGGCGTCCACGGCCACCCTGGTCAGATCGGCCTCGTCACGCTCCCTGGAGGCGAGCTGGACGGACGCCGCCAGGGCCTGGAGCACCTGCTTGGCGCCCTTGCTGACGGCCTCGGCCAGCGCCGCCTGGCGCCTGCGCCTGGCACGCTGGGCGGCCGCCTGGGCGCGCTCCTCGCGCTCGCGCCTGGCCGCCCTCAGCAGGCCGTCGGCGCGGCCCTCGATGCCCGTGACGCGCTCCTCGGCGGTGCGCACCTGCAGGCGGGTGTCCATCTCGCGCTGCCTGGCGGTCTCCACGGCGCTCGCCAGGTCGTCGCGCAGGCCGGTGGTGGGCTCGGACTCCAGCTCCTGGGCGTACTCGGCCTCGGCCAGGCGGATCTCCAGCTCCGCCAGCTCCTCCTGGCGCTCCGTGCGGGCCTCCTCCGCCTTGGCCACGCTCCTGGCCAGGCGCTCGGCCTCGTCGCGGGCCGCGTTGGCGGCGGCCTCGATCTGGGCCAGCCGCTTGGCCGCCGCCGCGTTGCGCTGGTCGGCCTCCCGCTGGCGGGCGCGCACCTGGTCGAGGGCGCCCTGGGCGGCGCTCACGCCGGCCTGGGCGGTGGTGACGGCGGTCTGCGCCTCGCCGACGCGGGCCTGGGCGGCCTCCAGGGCCGCCTGCGCGGCCTGCTCCGCCTCGACGGCCTCGTCCAGGGCCGTGGCGCTCGCCTCCGCCCTGGCCTCGGCCTCCTTCAGGTCCCTGACGGCCTCGTCGAGCGCGGCCCGCACCTGGAGGACGGACGTGCCGCCCTCGGCGCCTCCGGCGGCCAGGTGGGCGCTGACGAGGTCGCCTGCCCTGGTGACCGCTCTGAGGTGAGGGTGGCGGCCGGCGATCGCCCGGGCGGCCTCCAGGTCGTCCACGAGCACGACATCGGCCAGCACGTGCTCCAGCGCGGGGAGGAGGTGATCGGGCACCGTCACCAGATCCGCCACCCACCGGCCGCCGCCTGGGGCCGCCGCACGCGAGCGCCGGGCCCCGCCGGGCGCCTCCTCGCCGTGGCCGAATCCGTTGCCGGCCACCAGGAGCGTCGCCTGGCCCGCCCCTTGCGAGCGCAGCAGCTCCAGTGCCTCGACGGCGGTGTCCAGGGTCTTGACGGCGACGGCCTCGGCGGCGGGGCCCAGGACGGCCGCCACCGCCTGCTCGGCGCCCGGTGTCACCTGCATCGAGGCCGCCAGCGGCCCCAGCACCCCCGCCAGGCCGGCGTCCAGCACCGCCGCGCCGCCGTCGCCCTTGGCCAGGCCCAGCTCCAGGGCGTCACGGCGGGCGGCGAGGGCGGCGACCGCGCGCTGGGCCTCCTGGTCGGCGGCGCGAGCCGTGCTCACGCCGGACTTGGCGGACTGCAGGGCGGCGCGGGGCGCGTCGAGGCCGGACTTGGCCTCCTCGAGGGCGGCGCGCGCCTCGTCGGCCACCGCCCCGGCCTCCTCGACCACGGCCTGCGCGGCGGCCAGCTCCTCGGCCAGCCCCGGATCGACGGCGGGCTCCTCCAGCCGCTGGGCCTCCAGATCCTCCCTGGCCTGCCGCTCGCGCTCGCCGGCGTCGGCCACGGCCTGCTGGAGGCGCCCGATCTCCTCCCCGGCGGCGCGGGCGCGGCTGCGTACGGAGTCGACCTGGCCGCGCAGCTTGGCCAGGCCCTCGCGGCGGTCGGCGGCGGCCCTGGCGGCCAGCGCGAGCCGCTGCTCCTCGGCGCTCAGCCCGGCCTCGGCCTCGGCGCGCCGCTGGACGGCGTCCTCCAGCAGCTCCTGGGCCTGCTCCAGCTCGGCCCTGAGGATGAGCTCCCGCTCGCGCACCTCGGCGGCCTCGCGTTCGAGGTCTTCCGGGTCGCGGCCGCGGCGCTCGATGGCGGCGGCGTCGAGGGCGTGGCGGTGGCGCTCGGCGGCGAGCTGCTCCAGGCCGGTGATGCGCTCGCGCAGGGAGGACAGCCTGAAGTAGGTCTCCTGGGCGGCGGCCAGCCGGGGCTGGGCCTCGGCCTCGGCGGCCTCCAGCGCGCTCTCGCGCTGCTGCGCCTGGGCCAGCTCGGTCTCCACCTGCTGCCGCCTGGCCGTGATCGCGGCCTCGTCGGCGGCCTCGCGCTCCAGCGTGGCCCGCAGGATGCACACGTCGTCGGCCAGCAGCCGCAGCCGGGCGTCGCGCAGGTCGGCCTGGATGACGGCGGCCTTGCGGGCGATCTCGGCCTGGCGGCCCAGCGGCTTGAGCTGGCGGCGCAGCTCGGTGGCGAGGTCCTGGACGCGGGTGAGGTTGGCCTGCATCGCGTCGAGCTTGCGCAGCGCCTTCTCCTTGCGCTTGCGGTGCTTGAGCACGCCCGCGGCCTCTTCGATGAAGGCCCGCCGGTCCTCGGGGCCCGCGTGCAGCACGGTGTCGAGCTGGCCCTGCCCGACGATCACGTGCATCTCGCGGCCGATGCCCGAGTCGGACAGCAGCTCCTGGATGTCGAGGAGGCGGCAGGTGTCGCCGTTGATCGCGTACTCGCTCTGCCCCGACCTGAACATCAGCCGGCTGATCGTGACCTCGGTGTAGTCGATCGGCAGCGCGCCGTCGGAGTTGTCGATGGTCAGCGTCACCTCGGCGCGGCCCAGCGGCGGCCGGGAGGAGGTGCCGGCGAAGATGACGTCCTCCATCTTGCCGCCGCGCAGCGACTTGGCGCTGTGCTCGCCCATGACCCAGGCCAGGGCGTCGACGACGTTGGACTTGCCGGACCCGTTGGGGCCGACCACGCAGGTGATGCCGGGCTCGAAGCGGAGGGCGGTGGCCGAGGCGAAGGACTTGAAGCCGCGCAGGGTGAGGGTCTTCAGGTACAAGCGCGACCCCCTTCTCCTGAACGGACCTTGAACAGACCTCGGAAGAGCCTACTGGTCCCCGCTGCCCGGGGTGGGCATCTACAGTCGGGTCCGCGCTCCGCCAGGAGTTTCAGTGCCAGGAGTTTCTGCGCAAATAACAAGGGACGCCTCTTCGAGACGTCCCTGGGTCTTGCGCTCCGATCACTCTCAGGTGAGTGCCGGCTCGCGCTCCTGCACGCGGCTTAGCGCCTCGTCGCGGGTTTGCGCTGCAAGAGCGTCATTCGTGGCCTGAAGTCGGATGAGTTCTGCCTCCAGATCCCGGATACGCTGCTGCAGGCGGCGCATCTCCGAGACCATCCGAGGGTCAGGACCGCCGACGTGGCCGAGTAGAGCCTTCGCCATGGTAAAGGGTCCTCCACGCTGAGTGACCAGACTGGTTCGCGCACTTCTATTCCGCGGGAGGGGTGCGCGTGGTACCTAACAAGAGTCGCACCGGCAGTGTGGGCGGTCAAGTCGAACGAACCGCTGAGCCCTACTGATGGGCACTCCCGACATACAACTATACCCTATTTAGGCGGTTTGACGAAACGGGCTACCTCTCCATGAATCCGCCCAAACTACCTCGGGGTTCGCTCCAGCGTTCCACTACTCCATCCACCCTGCCCGGCGTGTCGCAACCTCTGAGCAGCTCCAGGAGCTTGACGCACGCCTCGCGCGTCCCCTCCGCGACCACCTCGACCCGGCCGTCATCGGTGTTGCGCGCCCAGCCCACCAGGCCGAGCTCCAGCGCACGCGCCCGGGTCCACCAGCGGAAGCCCACCCCCTGGACCCGGCCGCGGACCCAGGCCGTCAGCCGGACGTCCTCGCTCTGCGACATGCCATCCCCTTCACGCGACCAGTGCCATGGCCGACTCGCGGACCGCCGCCTCGTTGAACGCCCTGATGGCGGCCGTCTCCCTGCTCCGCACCCAGGCCAGGCCCAGGACCGACGGAGGCAGCCCGGTGACCGGCACGAAGCTGAGGTCGGGGCGGGCGAGCTGGAGCGCCGTGGGCGTGCAGAACAGCATGCCGCCCCTGTTGAGCGCCACCTGAGTCAAGCCCTCCTGCGTGGTGGCCACCTTACCGGCCAGGGAGATCGAACGTCCGGAAGGGGTTACGGAGGGCGATATCCGCTCGTGCCACCAGCGCGGCGCCGGCCCGTCGAGACCGATCAGCGGGACGGAGGCCAGCTCCTCCACCCCCAGGCCCGCCCGGCCCGCCAGCGGGTGCCGTACGGAGACGCCGAGCAGGTGGCTGACGTGGTTCAGCCCTTCACCGGTCGCCAGGTCCGGCTCGTCCACCGGCAGCAGCGTGAACGCGATGTCCACCAGCCCCGCCCGCAGCTTGCTGAAGGGGTCGGAGAGCGGGATCTCCACCAGCTCGACCGCGCACCCGGGATTGCGGCGCTCGAAGGCGCGCACGCTGCCCGTCACGACGTCCGTCGGCGTGGCCAGGAACCCGACCCTGATCACCCCGGTCACCTCGCGCGCCGCCGCCTTGGCCCTGGTCACGGCCTGCGCCATGCCGTCGTAGGCGGGCCGCAGGTCCGCCAGGAAGCGCTCGCCGAGCGGCGTGAGCCGCACGCGCCTGCTCGTCCGGTCGAAGAGCCGGCCGCCGATCCTGGTCTCCAGGGAGCGCATGAGCTGGCTCACCCGGCCGGGCGACAGGTACAGTCGCTCCGCCGTACGGGCGAAGTGCAGCTCCTCGCTGAGCACGATGAAGCATTCCAGCTCCCTGAACTCCATGGCCCGCCCTCCGGCTCGATCGCTTAACCTGCCTAAACCAAGCCTTCGGGCTTCGTCATTGTTCCCGCCCGCGGCCCGCAAGAGGCTGGGCCGCATGACTGTGACAGATGTTTCCGTACAGGCGCGCTGGCTCGCCGTGACCTCGGTGGCGGTGGGCACGTTCACCGTGGTGACCAGCGAGATGCTGCCGGTGGGCCTGCTCACCTCGATGGCCGCCGACCTGGGCGTCTCGGCGGGCACGGCCGGGTTGACGATGACGGCCCCCGGGCTGGTGGCCGCGGCCGCCGCGCCCGTCCTGGCGATCGCCGCGCGCCGGGCCGACCGGCGGCTCATCCTGCTGGGGCTGATGGCGCTGCTGGCGGTGGCCAACCTGGCGGCAGCGGCGGCGCCCGCCTATCCCGTCATGCTGGCCGCCAGGGTGCTGACCGGGGTGAGCATCGGCGGGTTCTGGGCGTTCGCGGCCGGCATCGGGACGCGGCTGGTGCCGGAACGGTCTGTCGGGCGGGCCACGTCGATCATCCTGGGCGGGGTGTCCGTGGCGTCGGTGCTGGGGGTGCCGGCGGCGACGTTCGTCTCGTCGTTCGCGGGCTGGCGCAGCGCGTTCGCCGCCGCGGGGGTGCTGGCGCTGGCCCTGCTCGCGTTGCTGGCCACGTCGCTGCCGCCGCTGAAGCCGCTGAGGGGGCCTGAGCCGCAGCCGGGGTCTGAATCGTCACCCATGCCGGAAAAGCGCTCCTCGTGGCTCTCAGGGCCGCTCAAGCTCGTCCTGGTGCTGACGGCCCTGACCGTCTCCGGCCACTTCGTGGCCTACACCTACGTCCGCCCGTTCCTGGAGGAGGTCGCGCAGGCCGGCCCCGCCCTCGTGAGCACCGCGCTCCTGCTGTACGGCGCCGCGGGCGTGGCGGGGAACTTCGCCGCGGGCGCCCGGGCGGCCAGGAACCCCCGGCTGACCCTGATCACGCTGGTCACGCTCATGGCCGCGGCCATGGCGGCGCTGGCGCTGACCGGCGTGCCCGCATTGGCCGCGCTCGTGGTCTGGGGGCTCGGCTACGGCGGCGTCGGGGTGACCCTGCAACTGTGGATCATGCGCTCGGGCGGCGGCGAGCTGGCCACGGCGCTGTTCGTCGGCGCCTTCAACGTCTCCATCGCGCTCGGCGCGCTCGCCGGCGGGCGGATCGCCGACGGGCTGTCGGTCTCGGCCGTGATGTGGGCGGGAGCCGGGCTCGCCGTGATCAGCGCGGCCCTGGCCGCCGTCAGAGGCGGGACCGGAACTGGAGGCGGGGTCAGCGCGGCCGGCGCTGGCACCGGGGGCAGGAGTAGGACGAGCGGTTCATGAACGCCTCGCGCCTGATGGCGGTGCCGCAGCGGGAGCAGGGCAGGTCGCGCCGCCCGTACACCTCCAGCGAGCGCTCGAAGTAACCGCTCTCGCCGTTGACGTTGACGTACAGGCTGTCGAACGAGGTGCCGCCCTGTTCGAGCGCGGCCCCCATCACGGTGCGCACGGCCGTCAGCAACTCGGCCACCTTGGGCCTGGTCAGCGTCTCCGTCGGCCGGGCCCAGTGCAGCCTGGCGATCCACAGGGCCTCGTCGGCGTAGATGTTGCCGACGCCGCTGATCAGCGACTGGTCGAGCAGCGCCCGCTTGACCTCGGTGCGCCTGGCCCTGAGCCTGCGGGTGAACTCGGCCTCGTCGAACGCCGCCTCGAACGGGTCGGGGGCGATGTGCGCGATCGGCTCGGGCACGCCCCCGGCCAGGGGGCTGAGCATCACGTGGCCGAACGTGCGCTGGTCCACGAAACGCAGGTCGGGGCCGCCGTCCGCGAAGCGCAGGCGGACCCGCAGGTGCTTCTCCAGCGGCGAGTCCGGCGGCACGACCAGGAGCTGGCCGCTCATCCCCAGGTGGGCCATGAGCGCCTCATCGGGGCCCGACAGCGGCAGCCACAGGTACTTGCCGCGGCGCTGCGCCGACAGCACCGTGCGGCCCTTGAGCCGCGCGGCGAACTCGTCGGCGCCGGGCACGTGCCGCCTGATCGCGCGGGGGTGCAGCACCTCCGCCGAGGCGATCTCGCGCCCGGTCACCCACTGCGCGAGGCCGCGCCTGACGACCTCGACCTCCGGCAGCTCAGGCACTTCCGACCTCTTCCGAACGGGGGTACACGACTGTCACCCTGTGGCCAACGCCCGGCGGCCCCGCGTACCTTCCCGGGGGCTCAGCCCGCGGGCTGGCTCTCACGCTGGTCGCGACGGGCCCTGATGCGGGTCCACGCCGCCTCGGCCGCCTGCTGCTCGGCCTCCTTCTTGCTGCGCCCGGTGCCCGACCCGTACGACTCGCCGCCCACGCGGACCATGGCCGTGAACGACTTGGCGTGGTCGGGGCCGCTCTCCTCGACGTGGTACTCGGGCACCCCGAGCGCCTCGGAGGCGGTCAGCTCCTGCAGCGAGGTCTTCCAGTCGAGCCCGGCGCCGAGCGAGGCCGAGCGGACGATCAGCGGGTCGAACAGCAGGTGCACCACCCGGAACGCCTCGTCGAGGCCCTTGTCGACGTAGATCGCGCCGATCAGCGCCTCGAGGGTGTCGGCCAGGATGGAGGACTTGTCGCGCCCGCCGGTGCCCTCCTCGCCCCTGCCGAGCCGCAGGAACCGGCCCAGCCCCAGGCCCCTGGCCACGTCGGCCAGCGCGCGCATGTTGACCACCGCGGCACGCAGCTTCGCGAGCTGGCCTTCCGGCAGGTCGGGGTGGTTACGGTAGAGGGTGTCGGTGACCACCAGGCCCAGCACCGAGTCGCCGAGGAACTCCAGGCGCTCGTTGGTGGGCAGGCCGCCGTTCTCGTACGCGTAGGAGCGGTGCGTCAGCGCCCGCTCCAGGATGTCGGGGTCCAGGCCGACCGACAGGACCCGCTCCAGCTCGTCTCTGGCGACCTCGACGGCCACCGGCTTAGGACCTGCGCCCACGTGCTTCCTCCTCGGACATCTTCCATGGCGCGCCGACTGCGGAAGATGCCCGAAAACGTGGTGGGCGTCGGGGTAACGCGTTAGCCCCGGCGTCCACCACGGCCGCGGGCGAACCGCCGCCGCACGCATCTGAGACGTTAACGCCGACCGAGGCACTTTGGCACCCGGTCGGCATCACGTCAACTGCTACAGGATCAGGCGGACGGCTCGATGACCTGACGACGGTTGTAGGTGCCGCAGGTGGGGCACGCGATGTGCGGCTGCTTGGGCGAACGGCACTGCGGGCAGCTCACCAGGGCGACAGCAGTCGTCTTCCACTGGGAGCGACGGGCGCGGGTGTTGCTCCGCGACATCTTTCGCTTCGGGACGGCCACGTCACTTCTCCTGATCGTTATCTTTGTCGGTAATCAGACCTTGCAACGACGCCCAACGGGCGTCGATCTTCTCGTGCCGGTGATCGTCGCCGGCCTCGGCCAGCTTGATCCCGCACTCCGTGCAGAGCCCCTCGCAATCCTCTCGGCACACGGGGCTCAACGGCAGTGCGAGCACCACCGCGTCGCGGAACGTCGGCTCGAGGTCGAGCAGCTCGCCGTCGAGCAGCGAATCCTCCTCCGAGGCGTCCTCGTCGGAGTAGAAGAACAGCTCCTGCAGGTCGACCTCGATCTCCGAGGAGACCGGGTCGAGACAGCGGGCGCACTCCCCGGCGAGCGGGGCCTGCGCCGTGCCTGAGACGAGCACGCCTTCCATCACTGCTTCGAACCGGAGATCCAGCTCGACTTCGGCGTCCTTGGGGACACCGATCATGTCGACGCCGAGATTCGCTGGTGCCGGGAGGGTCAGGGTCATCTGCCGCATCGTCCCCGGACGCTTACCCAGGTCATGAGTGGAGATCACCCACGGGGAGCGGGGGTCGAGGTGCTGAGTCATCCTGCTCTCGCTAGGCATGGCGAAAACAATCGCCGTCGTACAAGGCCGAAATGAAAGGATAGCAGCTCGCGGTCAGCCCCTGAGCCGCTCGATGAGCAGCTTGTGCACCAGATCGGGCACCAGACCCGAGACGTCCCCACCATACCGGGCGATCTCCTTCACCCGGGAGGAGGACAGGAACGAGTATTCGGGGTTCGTGGGCATGAACAGCGTCTCGACCCCCGACAGGCGGTAGTTGAGCTGCGCCATCTGCAGCTCGTAGTCGAAGTCGCTGACCACCCTGATGCCCTTGACGATGGCGGGGATGTCGTTCTGCCTGCAGAAATCGACCAGGAGGCCGTGGAACTTCTGCACCTTGACGTTCGGAAATTCCTTGGTCACGGTCTGCAGGATCTCGATCCGTTCGTCAACCGTGAACAGGCTGCTCTTCTCGACGTTGATGAGGACTGCCACGGTCACCTCGTCGTACAGCCGTGCGGAACGGCCGATGATGTCGAGGTGGCCATTGGTGATGGGGTCGAACGACCCCGGGCAGACTACGCGGCGCAAGACGCCTCCCAGGTCTACGGGTTCCCGGCGGCGCGACCGTACCAAACGGACGCTTCGCCATAACGACGGACCCTCTCCTCAACGTAGCCTTCCGGCCACATCAAGGACTTTCCCCTGCTTTCCCTCTCGAACGCCACCAAGGCCTCGCCCGCCAGCCAGCCGTTGTCGCGCAGCAGCGCCAGCACCGTCTGGACCTCGTCGTCCGGCACGGCGTAGGGCGGATCGGCGAACACGATCTCGAACGGCGCCTCCGGAGGCTTGCCCAGCAGCCGCTCCACCTTGTCGGCCACCACCTGGGCGCCCTCCAGGCCGAGCGCGGCCACGTTCGCCTTGATCGTGCGGACCGCCTTCGGGTCGGACTCGACCAGCACCGCCTCGGCCGCGCCCCGCGACAGGGCCTCCAGGCCGATCGCGCCCGAGCCGGCGTACAGGTCGAGGACGCGGGCGTCGCGGAGTCCGTACAGTGAATCGAGCGTCAAGAAGATCCCTTCCCTGGCCCTGTCGCTGGTCGGCCTCGTGCCGCGCCCCGGCGGCACGGCCAACCGCCGCCCACCTGCCACGCCTGCGATGATCCGCGTCATGTGACCCATTGTTCCGCATGTTCACGCAGGTCAAGAGTGGACAAGTGTCTGCCTCGAGTGCGCAAGGGTGATTCACATCGGGGGGCCTGGCCCGCAAGATGATGACTGCGGCCTTCAAGGTGACCCACGTGAAGGCCGACCGGCGTGATCGTGAGCCCTTCCGCACGCCGGTTCCCTCGGCACCTGACCCGAGGGTGGGCCCAGCCGGGGACGGCATTCGGGGGGAGGCCGTCCCCGCGGCTGGGATCTTTTCCAGATCGTGATCTTTCACCGCGCGGCCGACGTGGCCGATCACGCGTACGGCCGGCGATGGACCACCAGCGGCGGTCAGGCCTTCTCCAGGTACTCCGCCCGCTCGTCGGCCAGCAGGCGCTCGATCTCCGCCCGCAGCCCCTCGTGCCGCGTCAGCTCCGGGTCCGAGTCCAGCAGCGCGGCGGCCTCGTCGCGGGCCACGGCGATCACGTCCTCGTCGCGGAGCAGCTGCAGCAGCTTCAGCGACGACCGCTTGCCCGACTGCGCGGCGCCCAGCACGTCGCCCTCCCGCCGCTGCTCCAGGTCCACCCGCGACAGCTCGAAGCCGTCCAGCGTGGCCGCCACCGCGTCCAGGCGGGCGCGGGCGGGGGTGCCCTCGGGGAAGTCGGAGACCAGAAGGCAAAGGCCCGGCAGGCCGCCCCGGCCGACGCGGCCGCGGAGCTGGTGGAGCTGGGAGACGCCGAAGCGGTCGGCGTCCATGATGATCATGACGGAGGAGTTGGGCACGTCGACGCCGACCTCGATGACGGTCGTGGCCACCAGGACGTCGAGCTCGCCGCGGGTGAACGCGCGCATGATCGCGTCCTTCTCCTCCGGCGGGAGCTTGCCGTGCAGGGTGCCGACGCGCAGGTCGTGGAAGGGCCCCTGGGTGAGCAGGTCGGCCACGTCCAGGACGGCCAGCGGGGGCCTGCGCTCGTCGTCGGAGGCCGCGCCCGCCAGGTCGCCCTCGTCGCCCTCCAGGTCGCCGATGCGGGGGCACACGATGTACGCCTGCCGGCCCAGCGCCACCTCCTCCCTGACCCGCTGCCAGGTGCGCTCCAGGTAGTGGGGCTTCTCGGCGGCCGGGACGACGTGGGTGGTGATGGGGGCGCGGCCCGACGGGAGCTGGGAGAGCGTGGAGACCTCCAGGTCGCCGAAGACGGTCATGGCGACCGTGCGCGGGATCGGGGTGGCGGTCATGACCAGGACGTGCGGCCGCCCGCCGCCCGCCTTCTCGCGCAGCGCGTCACGCTGCTCCACCCCGAACCGGTGCTGCTCGTCCACCACGACCAGCCCCAGATCGGCGAACTGCACGTGCTCCTGCAGCAGCGCGTGCGTGCCGACGACGATGCCCGCGGTGCCCGAGGCCGCGTCGAGCAGGGCCGAACGGCGGGCGGCGGCGCCCATCGAGCCGGTCAGCAGCGTGACCGCCGTGCCGCCGAACATGCCGCCCTGCGCCAGGTCTCCCAGCATGCTCGTGATCGAGCGGTGGTGCTGCTGGGCCAGCACCTCCGTGGGCGCCAGCAGGGCCGCCTGGCCTCCGGCGTCCACGACCTGGAGCATCGCCCGCAGCGCCACGACCGTCTTGCCCGCGCCGACCTCGCCCTGCAGCAGCCGGTGCATGGGGTGCTCGCGCGCCAGGTCGTCGGCGATCTCCTCGCCGACCTGGGCCTGCCCCTCGGTCAGCGAGAACGGCAGCCGCGCGTCGAAGTCGGCCAGCATCCCGTCGGCGCGCCGCGGCCTGGGCTTGGCCGGCCAGGCGGTGGCGGCCTGGCGCCGCTGGAGCAGCACGGCCTGCAGCACGAACGCCTCGTCGAACTTCAGCCTGTTGCGCGCCCGCCCCACCTCCGCGAAGTCCTTCGGCCGGTGGATGGCCACCAGCGCCTCCCCGAGGTCCTGCAGCTTGTGGCGGGCCCGCAGGCTCGCGGGCAGCGGGTCGTCGAGGGGGCCGAGCGTGTCGAGCACCATGCCGATCGCGCGCCTGATCGCCCACGGCGTCAGGTCCTTGCCCGCCGGGTAGATCGGCACCGGCGCCGACGCGAACTCCTCCGCGCTCGCCTCGCTCTCCTCGAACAACTCGAACTCGGGGTGCGTGAGCTGCCAGCGCGGGTTCGCGCGGGCTCCGAACAGCCCCACCTTGCCGGCGAACATCCCGCGCCGGCCCGGCTTGAGCCGCGACTCGGCCACGTGGGAGCCCTTGCCGAAGAACGACAGGTAGATCTTGCTGCCGTTGCCGTCGACGACCTCGACCTCCAGCCAGGTGCCGCCGCGGTTGCGCATGGGTTTGCGCATGAGCCTGGTCACCTCGCCGACCACGGTGACGTGCTCGTCGACCTCCAGCGCGTCCAGCGAGGTCAGCTCGCCGCGCTCGGCATAGCGTCGCGGGTAGTGGCGCAGCAGGTCGCCGACCGTCTCCAGGCCGAGCACGCTGTGCAGCAGCTTGGCGGTCTTCGGGTCGAGCGCCTTCGTCAGAGGCTCGTCGAAACGGCTCACGGCATTATGTTCTACCGCCTGGGGCCGACAGGAATCCCCGATGACGCCGCCGTCACCTGTTTCCCGCAGTGGCCGAGGTCACTCCACGCCGATCAGGAGCGGGTAGCCGCCCTGCTCCCCGTCGTAGACCACCAGGTCCACGTCCGGCCGCGTGCGCCGCAGGTGCTCCTCCAGCCCGCCCGCCAGCCCCTCCGGCGCCTGCGCGCCCGTGACCAGCGTGACCAGCTCGCCGCCGCCCGCCAGCATCCGGTCCACGACGACGGCGGCCACGCCGTCGACCGAGCCGCCGATCACCGCCACGTCCCCGTCGATCATGCCGAGCACGTCACCCGGCCGGCACACCCCCGCGCTCGTGAACGCCTCCCTGTCCGCCACCGTCACGTGCCCGTACCGGGTGTGCCCCGCCGCGTCGGTCATCGCCACCACGTCGTCGTCGAAGCGGCGCAGCGGGTCGTGCACGGCCAGCGCCGCCAGCCCCTGCACGGTCGCCTTCGTGGGCAGCACGCTGACCGTCACGCCGTCCTCGCGGGCGATCTCCGCCGCCGCGGCGGCGACGGGGCGCACGCCGTCGTCGTTCGGCAGGACGGCGACCTCGCTGCCCGCCTCCCTGATCGCGGCCAGCATCGCGGGAAGCGCCGGCCGGGTGCCGGGCGCGCGCCGCACCACGACCGCGCCGCACTCCTCGAACAGCGCCGCGATCCCGTCGCCCGCCGCGACCGCCACGACGCCACGCCCCGCGCTGCCGCGATGGACGCGCTCGGCCAGGTACGTGATCCGGATCCGGTGCGGCCTGCCCGCGCGGATCCCGGCCTCGACGGCGGGCCCCGCCTCAGGCACGTGCACGTGGACGTTCCACAGCCCGTCGCCGCCGACCACGACCAGCGAGTCGCCCATGGCGTCGAGCTCCCCCCGCAGCCGCGCCACCGCCCCGTCGTCGGCCTCCAGCAGGTACATCACCTCGTACCCCACCCCCACCTCCGTCATCGGCGACACCCTTGAGGTGGGCGCGGGCACGTCGTAGTGGCCGGCGGAGGAGCCGCCGATCACCTCGGCTAGGGTCTCCAGCACGATCGCCGCCCCCGCGCCGCCCGCGTCCACGACGCCGCTGCGGGCCAGCACCTCGAGCTGGCCGGGCGTGCGGCGCAACGCCGCCCGCGCCTCCCCCGCCGCCTGCCTGGCCACCTCGTGCAGGTCCCCGTCCACGTCCTGTACGGCCCGCGCCGCCGACTCCAGCACGCTCAGCACCGTGCCCTCGACCGGCCTGGCCACGGCCGCCCTGGCGAGCACGGCCGCCCTGAGCAGCCCGGCCCGCAGGTCGGGGCCGTCCTTCAGCACCTCGGCGAGGCCGCGCAGGGCCTGGCTGACGATCACTCCCGAGTTGCCGCGTGCCCCCACCAGGGCGCCGTACGAGAGCGTCTGCCACACCACGGCCACGTCCACGTCGTCGGGCAGCGACTCGACGGCCTCGGCGGCGGACAGCATGGTCAGGTGCAGGTTCGTGCCCGTGTCGCCGTCGGCCACGGGGAACACGTTGAGCGCGTCGATCTCCGTCCTGGCCTGGCCGAGCGCGTCGGCGGCCAGGCGGGCCCAGCGCCGCACGGCGGGTGGTTCGAGGATCTTCATACGACCTCCCACCCAGCCAGGATGCGCTACCGTTGTCCGTGGAGAATATCGCCGCTCGGGATCCGGTCCAGATGCTCTGGTTCGCGCCCATCGGCGTGGATCAGATATCCTCGTCTGGCTGGCCGGTTGTCCCGGCATGCCCTCCGCCCGGAAAGCATCAGCGGACAGGGCTACATCGACTGTTTTAAGGAGCGATACCGTGGCTTCCGTCTGCGATGTCTGCCGCAAGGGACCGACCTTCGGCAACAACGTGTCCCACTCGCACCGCCGTACCCCCCGTCGCTGGAACCCCAACATCCAGACGGTTCGCGCGGTCGTCGGCGGCACGCCGAAGAAGCTGAACGTGTGCACGTCGTGCATCAAGGCGGGCAAGGTCACCCGCTAGTTCGCGCATCCGCGAAGGCCCGCGTCTCCCGTTGAGGGAGCAGCGGGCCTTTGTCATGCCCCGGGACGCACGAGCCGCCGGCACCGCACCCATGAGAACGGGCCGGACCGCACAGGCAGGCCCGGCGCCGCACAGGGCAGAACTGGCGCCGCACAGGGCAGGACCGGCGCCGCACACGCATGGCCTGCGCCGGTGTGAGGGCGCCGGCCCGCAGGCATGAAGGCGCCGACGCGCAGGCGCATGGCCCTCAGCGTGTGCAGGCGGCCGGCCAGGCGCCGTGGGTGGGCCTTTTGGCGCAGCCGGCCCTCTGGTGCGGGACAGGCCCTCTCCGGGCGCGGCCGGCCCGCCGTGCATGGCGGGCACGGCCGGCTCAGGTGACGGCGCACTCCCCCGCGACCAGGCCGCAGTTCTGCGCCTCCGAGCCCCTGCCCGTGGCCGTGAACGTGACCTCCACCGAGGCCCCGGCCGCGATCGACGCCGTCAGGTCCAGGATCAGCAGGTCGCCGTCCTGAGTCCATTCGGCCCCGTCCACGTCCGTGACCCGGCCGTCCACCGGGACGGAGACGGTGGGGTTCTGGAGCGTCTCGGGAGAGGTGTTCGAGAGCGTCAGGTTCGCCGAGTAGGTGGCGATGCGCTGCTTGATCGTCTGCTTGACGTTGACCGAGCTGCCCGCGCCGCTGCCCGACGAGCTCACCGTGCCCGTGGAGGTGGGCACGGGGGTGCTGCCGCTGGGCGAGCCCTCGCCCGTGTCGGTGTGGGAGTCGTCCAGCGTCGAGACCTCCTCGCTCGGGGTCTCCGACGCGCTCTCCTCGACCGGCGGGTCCTCCGTCTCCTCGTCCGCGGGCTCCGCCGGCTTCTTCGTCCTGCTCTTGCTCGGCGTGGGCGTGGGCGAGGCGGCCGTACGGGGCGGCGTGCGGACGTTGGAGGAGGCGGTCGGCGTCGGCGTCTGCGCGGGCTCGCTCTCCTCGGCGGCCTCCTCCGCGAGCTCGTCCTCGGGCGGTGCCTCGGACTCCTCCTCGGCGGGCCCGGACACCGACGGGCCCGGATTGCTGCTGGTGGCCTGTACGGCCGCGCACGTCGTCCCCTGGCACTCGGCCGGGTCACCCGACGAGCTCATGAACTTGACGCCCGCCACGGTCCCGCCGAGCACGACCGCGACGGCGGCCACGGACAGCAGGGCCACCCGGCCCTTGCCCGCGCCCGAGGGGGCGGCCAGCACGTCGTCCCCGCCACCGCCACCGCCGCGCCCCGACTTGCGGCGGCCTCGGCGGCCACGGGGCTCCTCGTCGGGTGCGTCGGTGTCGTTCGACCAGCCGGAGTCGAGGAAGCCGGTCTCCGCGCTCGCCCAGGCCGGGGCCAGCGCGGCGGTCGGCTCGCCGGCCACCTTGACGTCGCCGGGCTCGGGCGGGGCGCTGTAGACCTGGCTGGGGCCCGACGGCGAGTCGAACCTGGCCGTGCGCTCGGGGTCGTCGAAGGGGTCGCGGCGGTCGGCGTCCCCGTCGAACGCCCCAGGCCCGCCGAACGGCCCCGAATCGGCCCCGGACGGGCCGAACGGACCTGACCCGTCCCCGGGCTGCCCGAACGGCCCGGGCCCGTGACCAGGCTGGCCGAACGGCGCAGGCGCGTCACCCGGCTGGCGGAAGGGACCGGGGCCCGTCCCGTCACCGGGCCGGCCGAAGGGTCCAGGCCCGCCTCCGGGCCGGCCGAAGGGTCCGGGCCCGTCGCCCGGACCGTCGAACGGCCCAGGACGCCCGGGCGGCCCGTCGGGCGCGCCCATGCGGTCGGCGGGTCCGTTGCGGTCGGCGGGTCCGTCGAAGAACGCCGTGCGCTCAGCCGGTACGTCGAAGAAGCTGGTGCGTTCGGCGGCGGCGTCAAGCGGGCTCGGCCGGTCGAAGGGGCCGGAGCCCTGCGCCCCGGGCATGCCCGGCCCGCCGAAGGCGGCCGTCTGCTCGGGGCCGCGGAAGGAGGGCTCGCCCGGCCCGTTGGGAGCCGCGGGGAAGTCGCCGGTCGAGGGGCCGGAGAAGCCGCCGTGGCCGGCGGGCTGGTCCCATTCCGGCGGCCGGGCGAAGGCGCCCGTCGTCTCGAACGGGCCCACCTCGTCCTCCCTCGGCCCTCTGTGCGGCGGGAAGGCACCCGCAGGGTCGTTGGCAGCCGGGAAGCCGCCGGCGAGGTCGTTGGGCAGCGCGAAGGCCCCGGTGGTCTCGAACGGCTCCGGCTGCGGCCCATGCGGCGGCGGCGCGTCGGTGCGCCGCGACATGGGGGCCCACTGCCCCGTCACCTCCGGTCGGTCCGGCAGCGATGGCCAGCCTGGCGGCTCGGCCTGCTCGTCAGGACCCCAGAAAGCGCTGTCCCCCCGTTCATCCCCGTCGTCGGATCCACCTGTGCCGTGGCGGCCCATGGCTGCCCTTTCTTCCGGTTACAGTGGCCGCCAATCTTCATAACACCTTTGCTACGCCGTTGTCACAGCAATCCCACTAGTCATACCCCAAACACGGAAAATATCACTTAAATCGGGACAGATCATCACCCAAAGTGATCCCATCCGCGATGCCCGATTTCGCGCCCATACACCAGCACGCCCTCCCCTTCGGCCACCCGGCCCACCACGTGCCACCCGGCCGGCAGCCGTACCTCCGGAGGGAACACCGCCGCCAGAGCGTGATCCTCGCCACCCGCGAGCACCCACTCCAGCGGATCGGCCCCCAGCTCCTTGGCCGCCGCCGCCACCGGCTCCGCCACGGGGAACGCCTCGGGATCCAGCTCCACGCGTACGCCGCTGGCCTCGGCGATGTGCCCCAGGTCCTGCAGCAGCCCGTCGCTGACGTCCAGCATCGCGCTCGCCCCCAGCTCTGCCGCCACGGGCCCCATCGCGTACGGCGGGCACGGCGTGCGGTGGCCGGCCACGGCCTCCAGCAGCGCGCCGCTGTCGGCCGGAACGCCCGCCTGCAGCAGCGCCCATCCGGCGGCGGCGTACCCGAGCCGGCCCGCCACCGCCACCACGTGCCCGGGCCGAGCGCCCGAACGCAGCACGGGAGCCCGGCCTCCGAGGTCGCCCAGCGCGGTCACCCCGATGACGACCAGGTCGCACCGGGTCACGTCACCTCCCGCCACGCTGGCGCCGACCGTGGCGCACTCGTCGGCGAACCCGTCGGTCAGCGCGTCCAGCCAGCTCAGCGGCAGGTCGGCGGGCAGGCCGAGCCCGACCACGAGCGAGGTCGGGCCGGCGCCCATGGCGGCGACGTCGGCCAAATTCTGGGCGGCGGCCTTGCGGCCCACGTCGTAGCCGCTGGACCAGTCGCGGCGGAAGTGCCTGCCTTCGAGCAGCAGGTCGGTCGAGACGACCACGCGCCCGTCGGGGGCGCCGATGATGGCGGCGTCGTCACCCGGGCCGAGCATTACCGCCTCACCTTGGGGCAGACGAGCGGTAATACGATTTACCACACCGAATTCGCCGAGATCTCCGACTGTGATGACGCACCTCCTGACGCACACAGGGTACGGTGGGCGTTCGGCGTGATCCAATCGCCCGGGAGGACGTGATGGTGCAGGCCTACATCCTTATCCAGACCGAGGTCGGCAAGGCCGCCGCCGTGGCCCGCGAGATCTCCGGGATTCCGGGGGTCACCCAAGCGGAGGACGTGACGGGGCCCTACGACGTGATCGTTCGTGCGGAGGCGAGAAACGTCGACGAGCTGGGCAAGCTCGTCGTCGCGCAGATTCAGGCCGTGGCCGGGATCACGCGTACGCTGACGTGCCCGATCGTTCACATCTAGAGGTAGTCGTCGCATGCGTGCCGCCGCCGTCCTGCTCGTTCTCCTGGCACTCGCCGGTTGCGGCGGCACCGTACAGGTCGAGCCACCCGTCCCCGAGGGCGAGGCGGTCGCGGCCTGCGACAAGCTGGCCACCCTGCTGCCGCAGACCCTCGACGGCGACGAGCGCGGCACGTCCACGCCCGAGTCGCCGTACGTGGCCGTCTGGGGCTCGGGGGCCGTCGCGCTGCGCTGCGGCGTGCCCCGGCCCGCCAGGATGGCGCCCACCGACACGCTCCAGGAGATCGGCGGCGTGGGCTGGTTCCCCGATCCCGACAAGCCCGCGCTGTTCACGGCCGTGACCGACACCGCCTACGTGGAGGTCACGGTCGGCGGCGAGCACGTGGCCGCCGAGGTGCTGGCCGACCTGTCCAAGCCGATCGCGCAGCTCTCCCCGCAGGCCGGCTGAACGCGAGCAGCCTCACCGCAGGCCGGGTGAGCGCGACAGGGCGAGCTCGATGAGCCGGTCCACCAGCGCCGGGTAGGACAGGCCGGAGGCCGCCCAGAGCTGCGGCGCCACCGACAGCGACGTGAACCCGGGCATGGTGTTGATCTCGTTGAAGACCAGCTTGCCGTCGGGCGTGTAGAAGAAGTCCACCCGCGCGAGCCCCTCGCACTCGAGCGCCTCGAACGCGCGCACGGCCATCGCCCGCAACTCCTCGGCCGTCTCCTGCGGGATGTCGGCGGGCACGGTCAGCGACATCTGGTCGGGGTAGTACTTGGCCTCGAAGTCGAAGAACTCCTGCCCGCCCTCGACCCGCACCTCTCCCGGCATCGACGCGGTGGCCGGCTCGTCGCCGAGCGACTGCAGCACCGCGCACTCGATCTCGCGGCCGGCGATCGCCGCCTCGACGAGCACCTTGGGGTCGTGCTGCCGGGCGAACTCCACCGCCGCCTCCAGCTCGGCCCTGTCGGAGGCCTTGGAGATGCCCTGGGACGAGCCCGCCCTGGCCGGCTTGACGAAGACCGGGTAGCCGAGCTCCTCGGCCTCCTTGAGCACCTGCTCGCGGTTGAGCCGCCAGTCGCGGTCGCGGATGACGGTGTAGGGGCCGGTCGGCAGCCCGGCGGCGGCCATCACGGTCTTCATGTACGCCTTGTCCATGCCGACGGCGCTGGCCAGCACGCCGGAGCCGACGTACCGCACCCCCGCCATCTCCAGCAGCCCCTGGATCGTGCCGTCCTCGGCGAACGGCCCGTGCATGACGGGGAACACCACGTCCACCGAGCCCAGCTCGACGGGGATGCTGCCGGGGTCGTAGGCGACCAGCGAGCCGGAGCCCGACGGCAGCGCCAGCGCCGCGCCGGTGGTGTCGACGACCGGCAGCTCTCCGGCCTCGATGGCGAACCGCTGGTCGGAAGCGGCCAGCACCCACCTGCCGTCCTGGGCGATCCCGATCGGGACCACTTCGTACTTGCTCCTGTCGATCGCATCCAGCACGCTGCCCGCGCCCATCAGGGACACGGCGTGCTCGGAATTGCGGCCTCCGAAAACGACGGCGACGCGTGGCTTGCTCATGGTGTCCGAATCTACCGGGGTGTCCCTGTCACAGCGAGCCAAGCACGCCGTATTCAGGTCATTCTCACACTCCGTAACGCTCCGGCTTGGGCGAGCGGGACATGAGCAGCATGCCCGCCTCCGACGGCGACATGCCGTCGTGCACGACGCCCACGACCACCTCGGTGATCGGCATCTCGACGTCGTGCTTCCTGGCCAGCTCCAGCACGGACTCGCAGGACTTCACGCCCTCCGCGGTCTGCTTGGTGACCGCGACGACCTCCGCCAGCGTCATGCCGCGGCCCAGGTTCTCCCCGAACGTACGGTTGCGCGACAGCGGGGACGTGCACGTCGCCACCAGGTCGCCCATGCCGGCCAGGCCCGCGAACGTGTGCGCGTCGGCCCCGAGCGCCGCCCCCAGGCGGGAGATCTCGGCCAGGCCCCTGGTGATGAGCATGGCGCTGACGTTGTCGCCCATGCCCATGCCCGCGGAGACGCCGACCGCCAGGGCGATCACGTTCTTCACCGCGCCGCCCAGCTCGACCCCGACCACGTCGGGGTTGGTGTACGGGCGGAACCACGGCGGCAGGTGGCAGATCGCCTGCAGCCGCTCCGCCACCGACAGGTCGGCGCAGGCCACGACGGTGGCGGCGGGCTGGCGCGCGGCGATCTCGGGCACCAGGTTCGGCCCCGAGACGACCGCGACCCGCTCCTCCGGCACCTCGGCCACCTCGCGGATGACCTCGCTCATCCGCTTGGTGGTGCCGACCTCGATGCCCTTCATCAGGCTGACGAGCACCGCGCCGTCCGGGATCAGCCCGCGCCAGCCCGTCAGGTTGGCGCGCAGCGTCTGCGACGGCACGGCGAGCACGACGAACTCGGCCCCGTCGAGGGCCTCGGCTGGGTCGGTCGTCGCCCGCAGGGCGGCCGGCAGCCTCACGCCGGGCAGGTAGTCGGCGTTGACGTGGTCGCGGTTGATCGCGTCGACCACCTCCTGCCTGCGGCCCCACAGCGTGGTGCGGCTGCCGGCCTCCGCCAGGATCATCGCGAACGTGGTGCCCCACGAGCCTGCGCCGAAAACGGCCACCTTCGTCATTCCATCACCGTCCGGCCGGATCGTAGGGAGTCGCCGGGGCCTTCTCGCCGCGCAGCTCGGCGAGCTGCGCGGTGATCGCGGCCATGATGTCGGCCGTGGCGTCGCGCAGCACGTCGGCGTGCGCCGGCTTGCCCGCGTACTTGGACAGGTCCACCGGCGGCCCCACGCTCACGCGGAACGTTTTGCGCGGGAACAGCCTGGGCCTCTTCTCACCGTACGGCAGCAGCTCCTGCGCCCCCCAGTGGGCCACCGGGATGACCGGCGCGCCGCTCTCCAGCGCCAGCCGGGCCGCGCCCGTCTTGCCCACCATGGGCCAAAGGTCGGGATCGCGGGTGCAGGTGCCCTCCGGGTAGAACAGGATCGCGCACCCGTCGCTGAGCCGCTGCGCGGAGATGCGCAGCGACCTGGCCGCCTCGCTGCTGCCCCGCTCGACCGGGATCGCCAGCAGCGAGCGGACGGCCCAGCCCAGGAACGGCACCCTGAACAGCCCCGACTTCGCGAGAATCACCGGCCAGCGTCCGTTGTTGTACAGGAAGTGCGAGAGCAGGACGGGGTCGGTCCACGACAGGTGGTTGGCGGCGATGATCACGCCGCCGGTCCTCGGGATGCGGTCGCCCTCGCGCCAGTCGCGCTTCACCAGGAGCCGCGACAGTGGCTTGACCACGACGACGGCGAAGGTCTCCCAAAAACGCGACGGTCGCGTGGGGCGGCTCATGGTCTCCTCCAACCCGTACGGGATGCGCCCAAGTCTCCCGGTTGGCCGCTCGGGATGTCGAGGCGCGATGCTAGGCCTTTGGCTGCTCCCCGCCCGGAGGACGGGGATTCCTGCTTCACCGCCGACCGCCCGCCGAGGACTCCTCTTGAGGTCTTACATCAGCTCTGCAAGCGTTTCGCCTCTCCACCAGCCCGGCGGCGAGGGTGTTGCGGGCTGCGTTGGCATCCCGGTCGTGCACCGTACCGCAGGCGCGGGCCCACTTCCGCCCGCGCCGGGCGCGCTCGCAGGCCGGCGTGCGCGCCTGGTGCGCGGCGGTCGGGTAGAAGCGGTACTTGTACCTCCGCAACACGAGCGACGCCACAGCCACATTCTCGTACCGATCCCTCACCCGTCGTGCACACGTTCGACCCTGCCGCCCTTCCACAGCTTCCCCCGCCCCGGGCCTGCGAGGACGGGTTCCACGCTCAAGGAGACTTGATGAGCATCCGCTGGTCCCTGGTCATTCCGGTGAAGACGCTGGTCGCGGCGAAGACCCGGCTGGCCGCCGCGACGGGCCCGCACCGCACCCGCCTGGCCGTGGCCGTCGCCGCCGACACCGTGGCGGCGGCGCTCTCCTGCCCGCCGGTCGCGCGGGTGATCGTCGTGACGGCCGATCCCGCCGCCGCGGGGCCGCTCGCCGCGCTCGGCGCCGACGTGGTGCCCGACCCCGACCGCGGGCTGAACACGGCGCTGCGTACGGGGGCGGCGCATGCCGTACGCGTGGCGCCGGGCGACGCGGTGGGCGCGCTCCAGGCCGACCTGCCCGCCCTGCGGCCGGCCGAGCTGGCGGTGGCGCTGGAGGCGGCGGCCGAGTTCGACCAGGCGTTCGTGCCCGACGCGCTGGACGTCGGGACGACGTTCTACGGGGTGCGGCCCGGCAGGCCGTTCGCGCCCCGCTTCGGCGGGGAGTCGCGGGCCAAGCACCTGGCCGGCGGGGCCAAGGAGCTGTGCGTGCCCGGGATCGACTCGGTCAGGCGCGACGTGGACACGCCCGACGACCTGCGCGCGGCCATCGCGCTGGGGCTGGGCCGGCACACGGCTGCGGTGGTGGCGGACCTGTGGCCGGACGTCGGCGTCACCGCGCCTCCCCACGCATCCGCCTGATCTCGGTGGCGTGCGTCACCGCGCTTTCCCACGCATCCGCCTGATCGCGGTGGCGGGTGTCAGCGTGCCTTCGCGCCCGCCCGCCTGATCGCGGGCGCGGTGACGATGGCGAGGTACGACAGCCCGAGCAGGGCCACGCCGGCCACGAACACCCCGTGACCGCCCAGCCACTCCCCCAGCACCCCGCCCGCCAGGCCGCCCAGCGGGGTCGTGCCCCACATCAGGAAGCGCATGCTGGCGTTCACGCGGCCCAGCAGCGGCTCAGGGGTGATGCGCTGGCGGTAGCTGAGCTGGGCCACGTTGAAGACCACCGCGGCGGCGGCCGCCAGGGCCGAGGCGACGGGGAAGAGCAGCAGCCGCCATCCGGGGCCGGTGGCCACGGCGGGGAGCTGGAGCGCGATGACGAGCACCGCGGAGCCGTACAGGGTGGGGCCGACGCCGTGGCGGCGCGTCACCCGGGCCACCAGCGGCGCGCCCACCAGAGCCCCGACGGCCGGCGCCGACAGCAGCAGGCCGTAGGTGGTGGCGTCCACGCCCAGGTCGACGACGAGGTAGAGCGGGTGGCCGACCGCGCAGACGCCGAGGGCGATCCGGGTGAGCGCCCCGCCGAGCGCCACCCGGTTCAGCACCGGCTCCCTGATCACGAACGTGATGCCCTCGCGTACGTCCGCCCGTAATGGCCGTCTCTCCGGCGGGCGGGGCCGCTCCTCCACCCGCACCCCCGACAGCAGCAGCCCCGAGGCGAGGTAGGCGACGGCGTCGGCCAGCAGCGCGAACGGCGCCGTCAGCGCGCTCACCAGCCATCCGCCCGCCCCGGGCCCAGCCAGCACGGACACCTGCCGGGTGACCTCCAGGCGCCCGTTGGCCTGCTCCAGCCGCTCCTTGGGCACGACCGCGGGCAGGAAGCTCATGTGGGCCACGTCGAAGAACACGGCCCCCACGCCGAGCACGAGCGCGACCGCGTACAGGTGCGGCAGCGTGAGCACGCCCATCCAGGCGGCGGCGGGCACGGTGAGCAGCAGCACGCCCCTGACCAGATCGGCCCGGACGAGGATGGGGCGGCGGCGCAGCCGGTCCACCCAGACCCCCGCGGGCAGGCCGATCAGCAGGAACGCGGCCGTCTGCACGGCCGACAGCAGGCCGAGCTGGAAGGCACCGGCCTGCAGGGTGAGCACGGCGGTCAGCGGGAGGGCGACGATCGTGACCTGGGTGCCGAAGCCGGAGATCCCGTTGGACCACACCATGCGCCCGAAGTTCCCCCGAGGCCCCATGCCGCGATCGTGCGTGCTCGTCCGCCCGGGGGCAACCGATTACGCTGGACGCGTGCAGGCGACCGTACGGAGTTTCGACGAGACCACGCGCTCGGGCACGGTGTTCCTCGACGACGGGACCGCGCTGGAGTTCGCCACCTCCGCCTTCGACGCGGGGCCGCTGCGGCTGCTGCGCTCCGGTCAGCGGGTCAACCTCGGGATGTCGGGCGGGCAGATCGCCTACGTCACGCTGTCCACATTTCCGGTTCCGGAGGATTTCCAGCGCGCGTGACAAACGTCACGCCCGGGCCGTGGGCCCGGGCGTGCTGGTCAAGCTTCGCGGAGTTACTTCCGCTTGCCGATTTTCTTGCCGCCCTCGTTCACGAGATCTTTGAAATCGGATCCGGGACGGAACTTCGGCGCCCAGCTCTCCGCGACGTTGATTTCCGCGCCGGTCGACGGGTTGCGCGCCGTGCGAGCGGGCTTGTTCACCATCTCGAACGCGCCGAAGCCCGTGATCGAGACCTTGTCGCCGCCGGCCACGGCCTTCTGGATGGCGTCGATGACCGCGTTGACGGCCTCCGTGGCCGTCTTCCTGTCGCCCACCCGATCCGCGATGGCCTCGACGAGTTCACGCTTGTTCATGAAAGTCCTGCTCCCCCAGTTACGGCTCGGGGTTCCAGCTCACGACTTCGACGTAGAAACCCCTTACGCGCTCGAAAGTAGGCGGGATCGCGGGGGAACTCAATCACCCAGCGTGTTTTCCCCCTCGCGTGGCGTGTCGAGCGGCCCGGGAAGGAGCTCGTCAAGGGCCGTCAGAAACACCTCAAGGCGGGCGGCGGCCCTTTCCGGATCACGCTTGGCCAGATCGCAGATCGCCAGATAGCGGCGCGCGCTGCGTTCCTTGTCGGCGGCGGGGAGCATGCGGACGCGGCGGTGCGCATCGCGCAACCGCCGCGCCAGTTCGTCGTCTTCTAGACGGTCGTCGGCAGCCATGGCTGCCGACCATTCTCGTACGCCGCCACCTCGTCGGCGTGACGCAGGGTCAGCCCGATGTCGTCGAGGCCCTCCATCAGCCGCCAGCGGGTGTAGTCGTCGATCTCGAAGGGCACGGCCTCATCGGCCCACCTGACCTGGCGTTCGACCAGGTCGACGGTGACTTCCAGCTTCGGGTCCGCCTCGACGGCCGCCTGCAGGGCCTCGACCCTGTCGCCGGGCAGGACGACCGGCAGCAGGCCCATCTTCGTGGAGTTGTTGCGGAAGATGTCGCCGAAGCGGGCGGCGATCACGACGCGGAACCCGTACTGCTGCAGCGCCCACACGGCGTGCTCGCGGGAGGAGCCGGTGCCGAAGTCGGGGCCGGAGACCAGGATCGAGCCGCCCTCGTAGGCCGGGTCGTTCAGCACGAACGTCGGGTCCTCGCGCCAGGCGGCGAACAGGCCCTTCTCGAAGCCGGTGCGGCTGACCTGCTTGAGCCACACGGCGGGGATGATCTGGTCGGTGTCGACGTTGCTGCGGCGCAGCGGCACCGCCGTACCGGTGTGGGTGGTGAAGGCTTCCATGGAACGTGATCTCCCTTACAGGTCGGCGGGCGCGGTCAGGCGGCCGGTGACGGCGGTCGCGGCGGCGACCTGCGGCGACACCAGGTGGGTGCGGCCACCCTTGCCCTGGCGGCCCTCGAAGTTGCGGTTGGAGGTGGAGGCGCTGCGCTCGCCGGGCTGGAGCGTGTCGGGGTTCATGCCCAGGCACATCGAGCAGCCGGCCTCGCGCCACTCGGCGCCGGCGGCCTTGAACACCTCGTGCAGGCCCTCCTCCTCGGCCTGCTTCTTGACCATCATCGAGCCGGGCACGATGAGCGTGCGGGTCTTGACCTGGCGGCCGCGCAGGATCTCGGCGGCGGAGCGCAGGTCCTCGATGCGGCCGTTGGTGCACGAGCCGACGAACACCGTGTCGACCTCGATCTCGCGCAGCGGCGTGCCGGCGGTCAGGCCCATGTACTCCAGCGCCCGCTCGGCGGCCGAGCGCTCGACGGGGTCGGCGAACGACTCGGGGCTCGGGACGCTCGCGCCCAGCGGCAGGCCCTGGCCGGGGTTGGTGCCCCACGTGACGAACGGGGTCAGCGTCGAGGCGTCGATCTCCACGACCTTGTCGAACACGGCGTCGTCGTCGGTGCGCAGCGACTTCCAGTACTCGACCGCCTGGTCCCACGCCTTGCCCTCGGGGGCGTGCTTGCGGCCCTTGAGGTAGGCGAACGTGGTCTCGTCCGGCGCGATCATGCCCGCGCGGGCGCCGGCCTCGATCGACATGTTGCAGATCGTCATGCGGCCCTCCATGGAGAGCTTGCGCACGGCCTCACCGCGGTACTCGACGATGTAACCCTGGCCGCCGCCGGTGCCGATCTTGGCGATGATGGCCAGGATCAGGTCCTTCGCCGTGACGCCGACCGGCAGCTCGCCGGAGATCTCGATGGCCATCGTCTTGGGCCGGTAGGCGGGCAGCGTCTGCGTGGCCAGCACGTGCTCGACCTCGGAGGTGCCGATGCCGAACGCGATGCCGCCGAACGCGCCGTGCGTGGAGGTGTGAGAGTCGCCACACACGATGGTCATGCCCGGCTGGGTCAGGCCGAACTGCGGGCCGATGATGTGCACCACGCCCTGACCGGCGTCGCCCATCGGGTGCAGCCGGATGCCGAACTCCGCGGCGTTCTTGCGCAGCGTCTCGACCTGTGTCTTCGACACCGGGTCAGAGATCGGGCCGATCACCGTCGGGACGTTGTGGTCCTCGGTGGCGATGGTGAGATCGGGCCGCCGCACCTTCCGGCCGGCGAGACGGAGCCCGTCGAACGCCTGCGGGCTGGTCACCTCGTGGATGAGGTGCAGGTCGATGTAGAGCAGGTCCGGCTCGCCCTCCGCGCGACGGACTACGTGTTGCTCCCAGACCTTCTCGGCCAGTGTGCGGCCCATGATCTCCTCCTTGAGAATCCTCCGACTTGCTTTCTCATATGTCGAGACTGCAGTATCGGTGTATGGACAACTCTAGCGGAGTCGGAGTACTCGACAAGGCAGTTCTTGTACTCAATGCCCTGGAAGCGGGACCCGCTTCACTGGCTCAGCTCGTTCAGGCCACCGGCCTGGCCCGACCCACTGCCCACCGGCTGGCCGTCGCTCTTGAGCACCACCGCATCGTGAGCCGTGACACGCAGGGCCGGTTCGTGCTCGGCCCGCGGCTCTCCGAGTTGTCCACGGCGGCCGGCGAGGACCGGCTGCTGGCGGTGGCCGCACCGGTCTTGATGCAGCTCAGGGACCTCACCGGGGAGAGTGCGCAACTCTACCGGCGCCAGGGTGACGAACGGGTCTGCGTGGCCGCGGCCGAGCGTGCCAGCGGCTTGCGTGACACCGTTCCCGTGGGCTCCGCGCTGCCCATGACGGCCGGTTCGGCGGCGCAGATCCTGCTGGCCTGGGAGGAGCCCGACAGGCTGCACCGCGGGTTGCGCGGCGCCAAGTTCACCGCCGCCACGCTCGCCTCCGTGCGCCGCCGCGGCTGGGCCCACAGCGTGGGCGAGCGGGAGCAGGGTGTGGCGAGTGTCTCAGCGCCGATAAGGGGCAGCGGCGGCAAGGTGATCGCGGCCGTGTCCGTCTCCGGGCCCATCGAGCGGCTCACGCGGGCGCCCGGACGGCTCCACGCGGTGCCCGTGATGGCGGCCGCCGAACGCATCACCGAGGCGATGCGCCGCACGTCATGATCGGGAAAAGGATGTATTTGGGGAGCCGACTGCCTCCCCGGCGCACTAGCCTGAGTGCGTGACAGATCGCATCGAGGTAGCCGCCACTGAGCTGCGACCCCTGCTCGAAGAGTTCATCATGTGGGCGCGTGCGAACGCCCCCGGGAGCGACCCCGAGCTTGTGGGACCAGCCGCTCTGTGGCACCGTCTCGCCTTCTCGCAGGACCTCGGCACGTGGAAGCGCGCCGACCTGCGTAACCTGCTGCTCGACCGCATGCCCAAGGTCGTGGAGGATCCCGACGCCGCCGCCGACGGGATGCTCCCGGCCGTGGACGCGTACCTGACGTTCCTCTCCCAGACCGGCCGGCTGAACAAGGGCTCGGACAGCCTCGCCGATCTGCAGGCAGAGCTGGACGACGTCGAGGACGAGTTCGTCGATCTCATGGAGGAGCTGCTCGACGACACCGAGGGCGACGACGAGGAGGACGAGGCCGGCGACCTGGGCGACTTCGAGCCGTTCGCCGACGAGCTGGCCGAGCTCGACACGATCAGGCTGCGGCCCGACGCCGAGCTCGCCGAGGCGGCCCGCCAGGCGCCGCTGATCGCCAAGGCGCGCGATCTGGCCGTCTGGGTGGGCTCAGGGCGCACGGTGGGCGAGGACACCCTGCTCAGCGACGCCGAGGTCGAGGAGGCGCTGGCGGCCGTCGGCCTGCCCCGGCCGGAGACCGACGGCCCCATCGCCGAGGCCGTCCCCCAGCTCTGGAACATCTGGAACCTCGCTGTGGACCTCGAGTTCCTCGAGCCGGGCGAGGCCGGCACGGTGGCCGTCCAGGACGACACCGCGGAGTGGCCGTTCGACGACGACGAGGACGTGCTCGACGCCTGGATGCTCGGGCTCCACTCGGTCGACTACGGCGACCCCGAGCTGGAGGACGACGACCTCACGATGGCCCTGGCGGGCCTGACGCGGGGGACGCTCATCCGGCTGCTGCTGGCGGGCGGCTCGCGCGAGCGCGCCGACCTGGCGCGGGACCTCGCGGAGGCCGCGGCCGACCTCGACGAGCTGGGCTCCGACGCGTGGGAGGCGGCGGGCGACCCGCTGGCGCCCGCGATCGACTGGCTGATCGGCTACGGCATGGTCGAGCTCGACGGCGACACCGTCCGCCTCACGCCGCTCGGCACCGAGGGCGTCGTCCACCTCATCGACGACGCCGACATCGAGGTCGACGCGCGGCCCGCCATCGAGTCCATGAGCGCCCACGAGCTGCTCGCGCTGAGCGCCGAGCTGCCCGAGGAGGAAGCCGACGCCGAGTTCGCCGCCTGGATGCGGCTGCGCGAGCCGGAAAAGGCCGCCGAGGAGCTGCTGGACGCGGCGGCGGAGGACGACAGCGACGCGTTGATCAGGGTGCAGGCGGCCAGCGTCGTCGGCACGCTGGGCGAGGCCGCTATCCCGGCCTGGCAGGCGGCGCTCAAGCAGCCGTCGCTACGCCCGTACGCGGCCACGCACCTGAGCCAGCTCGAAGTGGAGGGCGCGCCCGAGCCGACGCAGGACGACACGCACTGGCTCATCCTCGACATGTGGACGATCTCGGCGGGCCTGGGCCGCTCGGAGTTCGTGAGCAGCCTGCGCGACATCGGCCCCGAGATGGTCAACAACCTGCTGGAGGTGATCTGGAAGATCCCCCACGCCCACGTGGAGGAGCTCCTTGACCTCATCTCCCAGGTCCACCCGGACAAGCAGGTCGCCAAGGCCGCCCGCCGAGCCTTGTTCAAGGCCCGCTCGGTCTGACGTCACAGTCGAACGCCCCTACCGGTCGTGGTGGGGGCGTTCGGCTTTGGCCGCCGACTCTCGACGGTCAACAGGGCGCGCGTAACGGCGATCAGCTCGTGAACCGGAGGAGCGTTTCCCTGGACGGGGCCCGGCCCCGTGCGGCGGGTGGCGTCGCCCACCGCTTGCCGTAAAAACAAAAAAGCTCTTCTCGGAGAGAAGAGCAGGTAGTCCCGACCGGATTCGAACCGGCGCTACCGCCTTGAGAGGGCGGCGTCCTGGGCCACTAGACGACGGGACCTTAGCGGGCTTGTGGCAGTGGTAGTCCCGACCGGATTCGAACCGGCGCTACCGCCTTGAGAGGGCGGCGTCCTGGGCCACTAGACGACGGGACCTTGCCCACAAGCTGCTCTGCCGGGCCTCCCCGGCAACGCAGGTAACTCTACCGCACCCGGAAGACCACACCAAACCGCTTATCCGCCCACCGGATCAACCCAGCAGCCCCCTGCGGAATGCCTCGGCGACGGCGGCTGCGCGGTCGCGCACGTCGAGCTTGGCGTAGATGTGCAGCAGGTGCGTCTTCACGCTGGCCTCGCTGATGAACAGGCTCGCCGCCGCCTCCTTGTTCGTCGCCCCGCCGGCCACCAGGCGCAGCACCTCCAGCTCCCGCTTGCTCAGCTTCCCCCTGGCGGGCCTGCGCAGGTGGTCGGCCAGCCGCCCCGCCGCGGCCGGGGCGAGCACGGTCTCGCCGCGGTGGGTGGCCAGGACGGCGCGGACGAGCTCGTCCGGCGGGGCGTCCTTGAGCAGGTAGCCGCTGGCGCCCGCCTCGAGCGCCGGCAGCACGTCGGTGTCGAAGGTGGTCAGCACCAGCACCCGCGGCCCGGTGCCGCTGAGCAGGCGGATGGCGCTCACCCCGTCGAGGCCCGGCATGCGCAGGTCCATGAGGACGACGTCGGGGGCGAGCTCCGCGGCCAGGCGCACGGCCTCCGCCCCGTCGGCCGCCTCGCCGACGATCTCCAGGCCGGGCTCGCCGCCGAGCGCCGCCCGCAGGCCGTCACGCACGATCGGGTGGTCGTCGGCGATCAGCAGGCGCAGTGGCATCAGTCCAGCCTCTCATCGTTCGGGATGGCGGGGACGGCGGCGGCGACGGTGGTGCCCTGACCGGGCTCCGACTCGATGTCCAGGGTGCCGCCCACGCTGCGGGCCCGCTGCCGCATGCCGTCCAGCCCGAAGCCGTCAGCGGGCCGCTGCGGGTCGAAGCCCGTCCCGTCGTCTCGGACGTCGAGGAGAACCGTTTCGTCCGTGTACGACAGGGTGAGGGCCGTCCTGGTGGCTTCGGCGTGCTTCGCCACGTTCGCCAGGGCCTCCTGCGCCACGCGGAACAGCGCCGCCTCCACTCCGGCGGCCAGGGCGACCGGGGTGCCGGTGACCTCGAACCGCAACTCCACACCCGCCGCCTCCGCCCACGACTTCGCCATGTGGCCGATCGCGTCCGGCAGTTCGGTGTCCTCCAGCGGCTCGGGCCGCAGGGCTTGAACGGATCTGCGGGTCTCGGACAGGCCGCGGCGGGCCAGCTCGGCCGCCCGGTCGAGGTGGCGGCGGCGGGAGTCCTCGTGCGGGGCGCGGTCGGCGGCGGAGAGCTGGCCGATCAGCGCCACGAGGTCCTGCGCGAGCGTGTCGTGGATCTCGCCGGCGACGCGGTGCCGCTCGTCCAGCACGCCCGCCCGCCTGGCCTGGTCGAGGAGCCTGGCGTTGAGCTCGGCGTTCTCCTCCATCGCGGCGCGCAGGCGCTCGACGAGGCGGCGGCGCCTGTCGTGCTCGGCGGAGACGTACCAGCCGGCCACGACCAGCGGCACGGCCACGCCGGCGATGACGGTGAGCAGGGTCGTCCCGGCTCCCGGGCCCGCCTGGGTGGTCACGTTGACCAGCGCCGTGAGCGTGACGCCGGCCATGACGAGGCGGCCGGGGAGCATGGCGATGGCCAGCGGGTAGCCGGCCGAGACGAACAGGACGAAGGCCAGGCTCTTGACGGCCAGCGCCGCGGCGAGGGCCATGAGGAGGAGGTAGTGGGCCACGACGAGTGCCCTGTGCGTGTCGCGGCGCTGGTAGAGCCAGGGAACGGGAGCCAGCCAGGCGGCCGCCGCCAGCGCCGGCACCGGCCACGGCACCCCGTCCCAGAGCGCGGCGGCCCGCTCGATGCCCGCCCCGCCGCCGGGTGGGATCAGGCCCGGCCCCGCGCCTGTGCCCTGCCAGGCCGCCGTGATCGCGGAGATCGCGAGCAGCGCGTACGCCAGCGCCGCGTAGACCCACCTCTCGCGCCCGTCGATCCAGCTCATGCCCCCAAGCCTGGCACGCCGTCAACCGATCGGTGGATGGCGGCCGTCAACCGCTTCTCCGCCCGGGTGGGCGATGTGGCCCGTGTACGTCCTCGGCGAGCATCGAGGCATGACCGATCTGACTCGCAGAACCGCCTTCCAGCTCGCGGCCGCCGCCGGCGCGGGAGCCACCGCCACGTCCCTGACCAAGCGGAAGGAGGTCACCACGTTCGTCTTCGTGACCGGCTCGAACGGCGTGGCCAGCGGCGACGCGGAGCTGACGCTGCGCGGCCACCGCACCGTGGGCGTGAGCCTGCCCGGGCACGGCCCCGAGGACCAGCTCCACGTGGCCTACCAGGCTCCGCAGGACCTGGCGAAGCTGGCCGCGCTCCCCTCCACCATGGCCGGGGTGACGCTGGACGACTACGTCGAGGCCACGGTGGACGTGGTGCGCAGGGTCTCCCGGTACGGCCCGGTGATCCTCGTGGGCGGCAGCCTGGGCGGCTCGACCATCACCAAGGCCGCCGACGAAGTGCCCCACCTGATCGACCGCCTCGTCTACATCGGCGCCTACTGCTGCACGAAGCTGCGCTCCCCTGCCGAGTACCTGGAGACGCCGGAGGGCAGGACGAGCCTGGGGGCCGCCATCCTGCCGGGTGTCGTCGGGGACCCGCGGGTGCTCAAGGCGATCCGGATCAACTGGCGCACGAACGACAGGAAGTTCCTGGACGCGGCCAAGGCGGCGTTCATGGCCGAGGGGACCGCCGGGGAGTTCCTGGCGCTGCTCAACTCGTCGCTGCCGGACGAGAGCCTGGAGGTGTCGAGCGCGGACGCCCGTGGCCGCAAGGACGCCTGGGGACGGGTGCGCCGCGTGTACGTCAGGCAGTCGCTGGACCGGGTGATCCCGCCGGCCTTGCAGGACCGCATGATCAGGGAGGCGGACGAGGCGACGCCGGGCAACAGGTTCGAGGTCTTCACGGTCAGGACGCCGCACGCGCCGACGCGCAGGACCTACCGGGAGATCACGAAAATCCTCGACGGGCTCGCGAAATGAAAAACGGACATCTCCGAAGAAGATGTCCGTTGCAAATGCTGGGGTACCAGGACTCGAACCTAGACTAACTGAACCAGAATCAGTCGTGCTGCCAATTACACCATACCCCACCGCTGCGATCTCCTCGCGGAGCGCTTTGGCGACGTCCGAAAGAATAGCCCAGCTCCGGGGCTAAGACCAAAACGATTAGCCGACCCGGCCTCCCGAGCCCCCACCACGTGCCCGATCGTGCCAAGCTGAAGGGGACAAAACACCACGTGGAGGAGCCCGAGCGTTGGCCGAGAATCCGTTCTTCGCCCCAAGCGACCTGCCGTACGAGCTGCCGCCCTTCGCGGACATCCGTGAGGAGCACTACCTGCCGGCGTTCGAGCGCGGCATGGCGGAGCAGCTCGCCGAGGTCGAGGCGATCGCGAGCAGCACCGAGACTCCGACGTTCGAGAACACGATCGCCGCGCTCGAACGGTCGGGCCGGATCCTCGACCGCACGGCCACGGTCTTCTTCAGCGTCGCCGCGTCCAACACGACCGACGGCATCATGGAGATCGAGAAGGAGATCTCTCCCCAGCTCACCCGGCACGGCGACGCGATCCGGCTGAACCGGGCGCTGTGGGCCAGGATCAAGCAGGTCAGCACGGCGGACGCCGAGGAGTCCTGGCTGCTGGAGAAGTACCGCGACGACTTCATCAGGGCCGGCGCCGACCTGTCGGAGCCCGACCAGGACCGCCTGCGCGCGCTGAACGAGGAGCTGTCGAAGCTCTCCACGCAGTTCGCGCAGAGCCTGCTGAAGGCCTCCACGGAGTCGGCGCTGGTGGTGACGGACCCGAAGGAGCTCGACGGCTTCGACGAGGCCAAGATCGAGTCGCTGCGCCAGGACGACGGCACGTACGTCCTGCCGCTGCTCAACTTCACCAGCCAGCCCGGCCTGGCCCAGCTCACCGACCGCGAGGTGCGTCGCCGCCTGTACGAGCTGAGCGTCGGCCGGGCCCCCGGCAACTTCGAGGTGGCGGCCAGGATGGCGGCGCTGCGGGCCGAGCGGGCGGCGCTGCTCGGGTTCCCCACGCACGCCGCCTACACGGTGGCCGACCAGACGGCCAAGACCGTCGAGGCGGTCGAGGAGATGCTCGGCCAGCTCGTCGGCCCCGCCGTCCGCAACGCCGGGCGGGAGGCCGAGGCGCTGGCGGAGCAGGCCGGGTTCCCGATCGAGCCGTGGGACTGGTCGTACTACTCCGAGAAGGTGCGCCAGGCCCGCTACGACTTCGACGGCGCGGCCATGCGGCCGTACTTCGAGCTCGGCCGGGTCTACCGCGACGGCGTGTTCTTCGCGGCCACCAAGCTGTACGGGATCACCTTCACCGAGCGGCCCGAGCTGGGCGGCTACCACCCCGACGTGACCGTGTACGAGGTGTTCGACGAGGACGGGAGCCCGCTGGGTCTGTTCGTGCTCGACCCGTACGCCAGGCCGAGCAAGCGCGGCGGCGCGTGGATGAACAACCTGGTCGACCAGTCGCTGCTGTTCGGGCAGCGGCCGGTGGTGATGAACAACCTCAACGTCACCAAGCCGGCCTCGGGGCCGACGCTGCTGACGTACGACGAGGTGAACACGGCCTTCCACGAGTTCGGCCACGCGCTGCACGGGCTCTTCTCCCAGGTGCGCTTCCCGCGCGTCTCCGGCACCCGGGTGCCCCGCGACTTCGTCGAGTACCCCTCGCAGGTCAACGAGATGTGGGTGACCTGGCCCGAGGTGCTGGCCAACTACGCCAAGCACCACGAGACGGGCGAGCCGATGCCGGCCGAGCTGGTGGAGAAGCTGCAGGCGGCCGAGAAGTTCAACCAGGGCTTCAAGACCGTCGAGTACCTCGCCGCCACGCTGCTCGACTGGGCCTGGCACAAGCTGGCCCCCGGCGAGACCGTGGCCGACCCCGAGGCGTTCGAACAGGCCGCGCTGGAGGCCGCCGGGATCGCGTTCCCGCTGGTCCGGCCGCGTTACCGGACCAACTACTTCGCGCACATCTTCTCCGGCGGCTACAGCGCGGGCTACTACTCCTACATCTGGAGCGAGGTGCTCGACGCCGAGAGCGTGGAGTGGTTCAAGGAGAACGGCGGGCTCACGCGGGCGAACGGCGACCACTTCCGCCGCGAGCTGCTGTCCAGGGGCGGCAGCCTCGACCCGCTGACCGCCTTCCGCAACTTCCGCGGGCGCGAGCCCAGCATCCAGCCGCTGCTCAAGCGCCGCGGTCTGGACTGAACGCCTCGACGTGTTCTGCGGCCCACCGCGCGAACGTGCGCGGTGGCCGCCCCGTCACCTGCTCGACCGTGGGCGTGACCTGGTAGGCGCCCTCGGGCACGTTGCCGAAGACCTCGATCTGGAACTCGATCATCTGCTCCGGCACGCCCTGGGCCCGGTAGCGCTCGCGCATCTCGTCCACGGTCAGCTCCCTGAAGGTGATCTCGCGGCCGATCGCCTCCGACAGGATCCGCACCTTGGCGGGCACGTCGAGCAGCTCGGGGCCGGTGAGGCCGTAGGAGTGGCCCTCGTGGCCGTCCTCGGTGAGCGCGGTGGCGATGACGGCGCCGATGTCGGCCTCGTGCACCATGGCGGTCCTGGTGGCCGCGAACGGCTCCTCGATCACGCCCTTCGTCCGTACGGACTCGGCCCACGCCAGCGCGTTGGCCATGAACTCGGTCGGCTGCACGTACGTCCAGGCCAGCTCGCTGCCGGTGACCGCGGCCTCCAGCGTGCCCGGTGACCAGCCGCTGAGCAGCGTCACCCTGCGCACTCCCGCCTCCTGGAGCGCTGCCACGATCTCGGCGCCGTTCTGGAGCGGCGCGTACGCGGAGTCGGCGGCGTCGATGAGGTGCACACCCTCGACGCCCTTCAGGGCCGGCACGAGGCTTCCGGCACGGCTGAGATCACCCTGGACGACCTCGGCCCCTTCGGGCAGCCTGGCCCTGGCCGGGTCGCGGGTCAGGGCGCGGACGCGGTGACCCGCTTCGAGGAGATGCGCGACGACGTGCCTGCCTACGGAGCCCGTGGCTCCCGTCACCAAGAAGGTCATGGCGACGACGTTAGGGACTATTGCGGCACGTTCAGTTCCGCGATGCGCTGGCGGAGCCATTCTTTCTCCGCCCGGCTGGAGGCCCGGGCGATCAGCAGCATGCCGCGGCGGTACGGGTCCGGCTCGTCCCGCGCCCTGACCGGCTCGCCGCCCTCGTAGAAGAAGCTCGCGGGCGCCTCCAGGAAGGCCAGCCTGCGGCTGAGCACCTTCACCTGGTCGGCCGGGTCGGGCAGCGCCGACAGGAACGTCAGCAGCGCGAAGAACCTGGTCTGGTCGCTGATGTCGAGGTCGGCGGGCTCGCGCAGCCGCCGCAGCAGTTCCTCGCGGCCGGGCTCGGTGATCGTCAGCACCTGCCGGCGCGCGGCCGCGGCCCCCGCCTCCTCGTGCCGCTCGACCAGGCCCTTGGCCTCCAGCCTGGCGATCGCCGGGTAGAGCGCGCCGTCGCTGACCGGGCGCAGGTGGCCGGTCAGCGCGGCGAGGCGGGACTTGAGCTCGTAGCCGTGCATGGGGCGCTCGTTGAGGAAGCCCAGGATCGTGAGAGCGAGGTCGCCGCCGCTTGCCATGGCATGCATCGTAACGCTATACCTCTAAGCGATATACATCGAAAAGAGGTATCAATGATCAGGCTGGCGCTGCCCATCTACGTCGAGCTGCTCACCGCGGTGGTCGCGGTCGGCGTGATCGACCTGCTCTGGGTCTCGGGGTTGGGCGAGGCGGCGATCGCGGCGGTCACCGTGGGCACGACGGCCGAGTACCTGGCCTACGGCCTCTTCCTGGCCGTGCCGACGGGGGTGACCGTGCTGGTCGGGCGGCGTGACGGGCACGCGCCGCTGGGGCCGGTCATCAGGGCGGGGTGGGTGCTGTGGGCGGTCTTCTCGGTGGCCGTCGCGGTGCCGGGGGTGCTGCTGCGGGAGCCGCTGGCGGCGCTGTTCACCGACTCGCCCGCGCTGACCGCGGACTTCTTCCTGATCTCGCTGGGCGGGCTGCCGGTGTACTTCGCCCAGACGGTCGTGGACGGGGTGCTGAAGGGGCTGGGCGATACCAGGCGGCCCATGCGGCACGCGATCATCTGCAACGTGCTCGTGGTCGCGCTGGACCCGCTGTTCATCTACGGGCTCGGGATGGGGGTGCAGGGTGCGGCGCTGGCCACGGTGATCGCGCGGGCGCTCACGCTGGCGGTCGCGCTCGCGTCCATGACACGCCTGCGCGACGCGGCCGGCCGCCCTGTCGCGGACGGCCCTGTCGCGGATGAGTCCGTCGCGGGTGGGCCCGTTGGGGGCGGGCCGGCCCGTGGCGGCCGTGGGCGGGTGGCCGGCGAGGTCATCGGTACCGGGCTGCCCATGTCCGGAGATTTCCTGGCACGTGCGCTGGTGGGGATGGCGCTGGTGGAGATCGTGGCCGGGTTCGGCACGGCGGCGGTGGCGGGTTACGGGATCGGGCAGAAGATCATGCTGGCCGGTGTGATGGTGTTCTACGCGCTGCGGCAGGCGGCGATGATCCGCACCGCCCGGTCCGAGGCCGTGCGGTCGCCGCTGGCGCTCGGGCTCGGGGCCGGCGTGGTGGTCGCGATCGTGCTGAACGTGCCGGCCGCCCCGGTCGCCGGGCTGTTCACCGGCGATCCGGCGGTGGCCGTGGAGTTCCTGCGGTGGATGACGCTCTACCTGGTGCCCTTCGGCGGGCTGATCGCCGTCGGCGGGGTGCTGCAGGCGAGCGGGAGGGGCAGCCGGCTGCTCGCCGCCACGCTGGCGGGCTTCGCGGTGCAGCTACCCCTCGCGTACGGCCTGAGCGCCTGGCTCGGCATCACCGGCGTGTGGCTGTCGATGGCCGCGGGAGCCGCCATCAGCCTCACCGGCGCGCTGGTGATGCCTGCGCGCCTCAGCCCTTCAGGCGTGTCAGAGCGGCGCGCAGGCGGTCCTGGGCGCGCTCCCGCCCCAGCACCTCGATCGACTCGAACAGCGGCAGACCCACCGTCCGGCCCGTGATCGCCACCCGCACCGGCGCCTGCGCCTTGCCGAGCTTGAGCCCGTGGGCCGTGCCGACCTCCTCCAGCGCCTGCTTGAGCGACTCAGGGTCCCAGCTCACGGTCTCCAGGCGCTCGAGGTAGCCGGCGAGGATCTCCTCGGGGGCGTTCTTCATCGCCTTGTCCCACGACGCCTGGTCGAAGACCGGCTCCTCCAGGAAGAGGAAGTCGACGTTCTGCCGGATCTCCGACAGCACCGCGATGCGCGTCTGGGCCAGCGCCGCGACCTTGCTGAACAGCTCGCGGTCCCAGGAGGGGTCGAGGTAGGGCGCGCAGCGCTCCTCGAACGTCTCCAGCGGCAGCGCCCGGATGTACTCGCCGTTGAAGGCACGCAGCTTCTTCTCGTCGAAGAACGCGTTGGAGGCGTTGACGTCCTCGAACCGGAACAGCGGCACCATCTCCGACCACGGCATGATCTCGCGGTCCTCGCCAGGCCCCCAGCCGAGCAGCATGAGGTAGTTGACCATCGCCTCGGGCAGGTAACCCTCCGCGCGGTAGTCCTCCAGCGCCACCTTGTCGCGCCGCTTGGACAGCTTCTTGCGCTGCTCGTTGACGATCACCGGGAGGTGGGCCCAGACCGGCGGCGTCGCGCCCAGCGCGGGCCAGAGCAGCTCCTGCCTGGCGGCGTTGGGCAGGTGCTCCTCGCCGCGGGCCACGTGGGTGATGCCCTGGGTGATGTCGTCCACGGCGTTGGCCAGCACGTACAGGGGCGAGCCGTCGCTGCGGGCGATGACGAAGTCCTCCTGCGCGTTGTTGGGGAACTCCACCCGGCCGCGCACCAGGTCGTCGACCACCGTGATGCCCTCGTCGGGGGTGCGGAAGCGCACCGCGCCCGCCGTCAGCCCGCGCTCGCGGCAGTGGCCGTCGTACCCCTTGTCCTTGGAGCCGGTGCGCTCCTGGACCTGCTCGCGGGTGCAGTCGCAGTAGTACGCCTTGCCGTCGGCCAGCAGCTTGGCCACGGCCTCGCGGTGCTGCGGCTCGTAGGCCGACTGGAAGTAGGGGCCCTCGAACACCGGGTTGGTGCCGTTGATGCCGATCCAGTCGAGCGCCGAGATGATGCCCTCGGTCCACTCCGGCCGGTTGCGGGTGGCATCGGTGTCCTCGATGCGCAGGATGAACCGCCCCTTGGACTGCTCCGCCACCGCCCAGTTGAACAGCGCGGCGCGGGCGCTGCCCACGTGGAACATGCCGGTTGGAGACGGGGCGAACCGCACCCGTACGTCAGTCACGGGAGACCACCTTGTTCGTGAGTGTGCCGATGCCTTCGATGCCGACGCTGACCTCGTCACCGATCTCGAGCGGGCCGACGCCCGCCGGCGTGCCGGTCAGGATGACGTCGCCGGGGATCAGCGTCATGACCGCGCTGACGTACGCCACCAGCGCGGGGATGTCGTTGATGAGCTGGCTGGTGCGCCCGCTCTGCCGGATCTCGCCGTTGACCGTGGTCGTCAGCGCCAGGTCGCTCGCGTCGAGATCGGTCTGGATCCACGGGCCGAGCGGGCAGAACGTGTCGAACCCCTTGGCCCGGGTGAACTGCACGTCCTTCTTCTGCAGGTCGCGTGCGGTCACGTCGTTGGCGCAGGTGTAGCCGAAGATGACGTCCTTGACCCGCTCGACCGGGACCTCACGGCAGAGCCTGCCGATCACCACGGCCAGCTCGCCCTCGTAGTCGACGCGGTCGGACAGCGACGTGGGGTAGGCGATGTTCTCGCCGTGGCCGATCACCGTGGTGGACGGCTTCATGAAGATGAGGGGCTCTTCCGGCACCTCGTTGCCCAGCTCGGCGGCGTGCTCGGCGTAGTTCCTGCCGATGGCGATCACCTTGCTCGGCAGCATCGGAGCCAGCAGCTTCACCTGGGACAGCGGGAGGCGCTCGCCGGTGAACTGCACCTGGCCGAACGGGTGGCCGGAGATCGCGGAGACGAACTCCTCGCCGGGCCCGCCCTCGACCACGCCGAACGAGACGCCTTCGCCTGTGGAGAACCTCGCTATACGCACCTGACAAGGCTATCGCCGCCGCCGGAGGGGTCCGTCACCTTTTTCGCGCGCCACCCCGCACGAGTCAGGAGCCGTCCATTTTTATACCCAGAGTCCGTTTTGTAGGGCTTCGGGAGTGTAACAGGGGTTATCTCTCCCCTTGGAGAAGACACCTGAGGGGGGTGACGGATCGTGTCGGACACGATGTCCAATCGGCCCACGGGGGCCGGCGCGACGGGGACCGTGCCACGGGCCAGGACCCAGGAGAGCACGACCTCGCTGGTAACGGAGAAGGGCACCACGAGCATCGACGACGGGGTCGTCGCCAAGATCGCCGGGCTCGCGGCCCGTGAGGTGTCCGGCGTGTACGCCATGGGCGGAGGCGCGGCACGGGCACTCGGGAGCATGCGCGGCATGGTCGGCGGGGACAGGAACGTCGCCCAAGGCGTCTCGGTCGAGGTGGGCGAGCGGCAGGCGGCCGTGGACCTGGACCTGGTGGCCGAGTACGGCACCGCGATCCCCGACCTGGCGGCGGCGGTCAGGAAGAACGTGATCGGCGCTGTCGAACGGATGTGCGGGCTCGAGGTGACCGAGGTCAACATCCGCGTGGACGACGTGCACCTGCCGGAGCAGGACCGCGACCGGGGGACTGACGGGCACCGGGGGGACATGGAGCAGGAGCCCCGGGTCCAATGACGTCCGCCGCCCCGACCGGTCCCGGCGGCCCGGCGAGCCCGGGCGGCCCGGCCAGCCCCGGCGCCTCGGCGACCCCCGGTGGCACAGCGAGCGCCGGTGGCACAGCGAGCGCCGGTGGCACAGCGAGCGCCGCCGGTGAAGCGCGCTCCGGCCCCGCCACCGAGGAACGGCTGATCGCCGACCGGGCGCTGGCCTGCCACGGGGTGGCCCGGCTGTCCGGTGGGCCGTTCGGGACGGTGGCCACGTACCTGCCCGGTGGGCGCCTCACGGGCGTGTCCGCGGGCGAGCGCGAGGTGGAGATCGCCATCGTCGCCACGCTGGACCGCCCGCTGCCGCAGACCGCCGACGAGGTGCGCGGCGCCGTGGCGGACCTGGCCGGGGGCCGTCCGGTGCACGTGCGCATCGACGACATCATCGTGGAGGGATCATGAACAACATCCAGTGGATGCCGATCATCGGCATGGCCGTCGGCATCGTGCTCGGGCTGGCCGGGGCGTTCGGGGGGCTGGGCGCGTTCCTGCTCGTCCTGGTCCTGGGCGCGGTCGGTTTCCTGATCGGGCGGATCGCCGAGACCGGCGAGATCGACCTGTCCGGGCTGTCCGTGAGGCGTAAATGACCATGACGGTGCCCGCCCAGCGGCGCGCTCCCCTGCCCGCGCCCGAGCGGCGCGGCCGCACGGAGATCGCCGACCGGGTGGTCAGCAAGATCGCCTGCGTGGCCGCCGCGGAGGTGCCCGAGGTGCGCGACGTGCAGCCGCGCGGCCTGCCGTGGACGCCGTCGGCCGGGGAGGTGCACGGCGATCAGGCCGTCGTGCGGCTCAACGTGAGCGTGGCCTATCCGTCCCCGCTGCACGCCGTGGCGGCGCGGTTGCGGGAGCACGTGATCCGCCGCGTCGCCGCCCAGACGGGCCTGTACGTCACCCGCCTGGACATCACCATGACCGACGTGGGCGGAGACCTGCCATGACAACACACGAGACCAGGCGGGACGTCGTGCAGGAGCCGCCGTCGGGCGCGCACCGGCTTCCCGCTCCACCACAGCACTCCAGGGCCGCCGACCGGGCCGCGGTGCGGGCCTTCCGGCCGTCGCGGCGGGTCCCGGCCGTCGTGGTCGCCACCTTGCTCGCGCTGCTCAGCCTGCTCGTGCTCGCCGAGACGATCTCGGCGCTGGCCGGGCGGCCGCTGCGCCTGATCCCGTACGACCGCATGCTGGCCTGGGCGGGCTCGACATTGTGGTCGGACCCGCGGGTACTGGTCGGCGCGGCGGTCACGACGCTGCTCGGGCTGGTGTTGCTGGCCATCGCGCTGGTGCCGGGCCGGCCGAGGATGGTGCCCGTACGCAGCGGCGACCCCGACCTGATCATCGGCCTGCGCCCCAGGAGCGTCACCCGGGCCCTGGCGCACGCGGCCGAGCAGGTGCCGGGCGTGCGCTCGGCCCGCGCGACCCTGCGCGGCCACACGTTCGCCGTCACGCCGACCACGTGCAGGCGGGACGTGGAGGGGTTCGGCCAGGACGTCCGCGGCGCCGTGCTCACCAGGCTGGCCGCGCTGGACCTCGTGGAGCCGTACCGGGTGTCCGTGAACGTCAGGGAGCAGCGGTGAACAGGAAGACGGACGTCAGGGAGCAGCTGTGAGCGTGGGAGCGGACGTCAGGGGGCAGCCGTGAGCAGGAAGACCGGGCGGGGCAACCGGTGGGGGCTGGCGCTGGTCGGGCTGGTGCTGGTGATCCTGGGCGGGTCGGCGCTGGCCCGCGGGCTGGGCGCGTTCCCGCAGAACTGGGCCGCCGCGCGGACGACGGTCGTGGACGGCAACGTGGTCGCCTTCTTCGCGCGGACCAGCCCGTGGATCTGGTGGCTGGTGGCGCTGGCCGCGCTGGTCGTGGCGGTGCTGGCGCTGCGGTGGCTGCTCGTGCAGGGGCGCAGGGACGCGCGGCGCGTGCTGCGCATCGAGGACGGCCCGACCGGGGTCACGGAGGTGTCGGAGTCGGGGATGGCGCAGGCGGTCGCCGCCGACGTGGAGTCGAGCCCGGCCGTGTTCCACGCCGCCGCGCACCTGGTGGGGCCGCGCCCCGAGGTACGGCTGCGCGTGGTCGCCGACGAGTCGGCCCCCATGGGCGAGCTGAGCCGGCACCTGTCGACGGTGGCGCTGCCGCACGTGCGGGACGCGCTGGACCGGGATCGGGTGCCGGCGGTGGCCCGCGTTAGCCTGGAGCCCTCACCTTCGCCGCACCGAGTCGTGCGCTGACGAGAGGGGTTCCTCTGGTGTCCGTCGTGAAGATCAACGTGCTGACCGTGCCCGCCGAGATGCGGGAAGAGCTCGAACGGCGCTTCTCCAACCGGGCCGGGATGGTGGAGTCCGCCGACGGGTTCGAGTGGTTCGAGCTGCTGCGGCCGGTGGAGGGCACGGAGCAGTACCTCGTCTACACGCGCTGGCGCTCCGAGGAGGACTTCCAGAAGTGGCAGCAGGGCGAGGCGTTCCAGCGCGGTCACGCCCAGGCGGCCGCCGCGGCGGCGCAGGCCGGCCACGGCCACGGCCATGGGCACGGGCAGGGGCCCGCGGCGACGGGGTCCGAGGTGTGGACGTTCGAGGTCGCCGAGAGCACCGGCCCCAAGGGCTGACCTGGAGCGCACCGGCCCGGAGGCGCGGCCGGGTCAGCCGTCCAGCGGGTTGCGGATGATCCGGTCCACGATGCCGTCGCGCACGAACCGCGCCGCGAAGCTCGACGGCTTGCGCGCGCCCTGGTCGGCGATGCAGACGCTGAACTCCTTGGCGATCTCCAGCCGCGGGTGCCGCTCCAGCACCTCCTGGCGCACCTCGGCGGGGATCTCGTCCGTGCGGCGGCCCGAGATGTCCATGCCGGTCGACAGCTCCAGCAGGTGTCCCTCGGGGTCCTCCTCCAGGGGCACCTCCTCCCACATGTGCCGGATGATCACCTCGCAGGCGCGTACGCGGCGCTCGGGCGACCAGCCGGCCCCGGCGCAGAAGGCCCAGGCCACGTGCCCGCCGGCCTCCTCGTACGGCACCGTGTGGCTGTCGAACTCGGCCGCCAGCCCGATGTCGTGCAGCATGGCCGACACGTACAGCAGCTCCGCGTCGAACGCGATGCCGTTGCCCTGCGCGTAGGCGGCCGCCCACAGGTAGGCGCGGAGCGAGTGGTTGAGCAGCGAAGGCGTGTGGTACTGGGCTGCCACCTCCAGCGCGCCACGGGCGGCGGGCGTGTCGGGGATCACCAGGTCGTCGTATCTCACATGCACCAGCATCTCATCGGGCGGCTAACGAATCGGGCACTCAACTTGACCAGTTGATCGAGATTCCGAAAGCATGTTCCGCCTTCACCTTTTTGTCCGAAAGGAACCTGGCGTGCGCCGCCTCGCGATCCCTCTTGCCCTCATGCTCGCATCCGGCACGGCGACCGGCATGGTGACCGGCACCGTCGCGGGCCCGGCGCAGGCGGCCGACAAGGTGACGCGCACCGCCGAGTGCCAGGGAGACTGGCTGCCCGGCACGCCGACGGCCGAGGACGTCATGAAGGGCGAGATCTCGCTGGTGGGGCTGCCCGCGTACAAGCTGGGCAGGACCATCAACTGGGACGCCAGCCCGTACAGGAACCGGTCGTGGGAGTTCGTCTTCCAGTCGCTGCGCTGGATGGGCACGCTCGTCGTCGAGTACGAGAACACCGGCGAGCAGCGTTACCTGGACCGCGCCACCGAGATCACCAAGGACTGGGTGGACCACAACAAGTACGGCGCCAGGGGCACCCAGCCGTACGTCTGGAAGGACCACCCGGTCTCGCTGCGCACCCAGCCGCTGCTCTGCCTCAGCAGGCACGTGAACGCGAGCTGGCTGAAGGACAGCCTGGCCACGCACGCCAAGCTGCTGTCGAACCCGAGCCTGTACAAGAAGGGCCACAACCACGGCATCGACCAGGACATCGCGCTCATGGGCATCGGCTGCAGGTACGGCCGCAAGGACTGGGCGAACCTGGCCTCCAGCCGCCTGACGAGCACGGTGAAGCTGGACGTGGACTCCCAGGGCGCGCTCATGGAGCAGGCGCCGAGGTACGCGGTGTACGTGTACGGCCGCCTCCAGGTCGCCATGACGAACATGAAGGCGTGCGACCGCAAGGTGCCCGGCGCGATCGCCGAGCGGGCCGAGGCCCTGAAGTCCTTCATCGCCCACTCGACCATGCCCAACGGCTACATGGTGCCCATCGGCGACGGCAGTGCCGAGACCGAGCCGAAGATGGAGACGGGCACGCCGAAGGAGGAGGTCAAGGCGTACCGGGCCGGCTACGTCTTCGGCCGCACCGCCTGGGGCAAGCCGGAGTCGGCGTACTACTCGATCAGGTTCGGTCCCGGCATGAAGTTCCACGGCCACGAGGACCACCTGGGCGTGACGTACTACGCCGAGGGCCGCGACATCCTGGTGGACGGCGGGTTCCACTCCTACGAGAAGAGCTCCTACCGCTACTGGACGCTCTCTCCCGAGGCGCACAACGTGCCGACCGTGGTGGGCGCGAGGTTCCGGCCGAGGACGGCCAGCAAGCTCGTCGACACCGCGTACGGCAAGGACCGGCAGGCGTTCAAGGTGACCGACAAGGCGTACGGGGTCAGCCGTACCAGGTCGGTGCTGGTCCACCACGGCGACGACGTGATGGCGGTGCTGGACACGGCGTCGGGCGGCAAGAAGGTCAGCAACATCTGGCGGTTCGCCCCGTCGCTCAGGGTGGTCTCCAACGGCGGCGGCAAGGTCGTGCTGGGCGACGGCAAGTTCAAGGTCACCCTGCTGCAGTTCTCGTCGTGCGACAGGGTCGGCGGGCAGAAGGTGGAGCGGGGCGGCAAGCTGGGCTGGGTCTCCCCCACGTACCTGTCGAAGCAGGCCACGAACGTGGTGGTGTCCCCGGCGGCGAAGTCGCTGCTGACGGTGATCGTGCCGGGGACGGACTCGCCCGAGGTGTCGTGCTCCGGCGGGAAGGTCACCGTGAACGGCGTGTCCTTCTCCGCCGGGCTGATCTGAGCTAGTTGCAGTCGCGGCCCGCGCGGAGCAGGCCGTACGTGACCGCCTGTTCCAGGGCCTGCCAGGAGGCGTCGATGATGTTCTCGGCCACCCCGACCGTGGCCCACTCGGCCGTCTCGTCGCTGGAGGTGATGAGGACCCGGGTGATGGCGTCGCTGCCGTGGGTGCCTTCGAGGATGCGGACCTTGAAGTCGACCAGCTCCAGCTTGGCCAGCTCGGGGTAGAGCTTCTCCAGCGCCTGGCGGACGGCCTTGTCGAGGGCGTTGACGGGGCCGTTGCCCTCGCCGGTGGCCACGATGCGCTCGCCCTTGGCGTGCAGCTTGACCGTGGCCTCGCTGACCAGCTCGCCGCCCTTGGTGCGCTCGACGATCACGCGCCAGGACTCGACCTCGAAGTGGCGCTTGCGCTCCCCGTGCACGGTGTCGCGCAGCAGCAGCTCGAACGAGGCGTCGGCGGCCTCGAAGGTGAAGCCCCTGGACTCCAGGTCCTTGACCCGGTCGACCAGCGACTTGGTGTGCTCGGGGGTCAGCTCGTAGCCGAGCTCGCGGCCCTTGAGCTCCACCGACGCGCGGCCCGCCATGTCGGAGACGAGCATGCGCATGTCGTTGCCCACCTGGGCGGGGTCGATGTGCTGGTAGAGGTTGGGGTCGACCTTGATGGCGCTGGCGTGCAGCCCGGCCTTGTGGGCGAAGGCGGACATGCCGACGTAGGGCGCGTGGGAGTTGGGGGTGACGTTGGTGACCTCGGTGATCGCGTGGGCGATGCGGGTCATCTCGGCCAGCGACTCCTGCGGCACGAGCTCGAAGCCGCGCTTGAGCTGGAGGTTGGCCACGACCGTGAAGAGGTTGGCGTTGCCGGAGCGCTCGCCGTAGCCGTTGGCGCAGCCCTGGACGTGGGTGGCGCCGGCCTTGACGGCCGCCAGGGTGTTGGCCACGGCGCAGCCGGTGTCGTCGTGGCAGTGGATGCCGACGCGGGCGCTGGTGCGTACGGCGTCCTGGACGATCTCGGCGAGCTCGTCGGGGAGCATGCCGCCGTTGGTGTCGCACAGGGCGATGACGTCGGCGCCTGCCTCGGCGGCGGTCCTGATCACCTCCAGCGCGTAGGCTGGGTTGGACTTGTAGCCGTCGAAGAAGTGCTCGGCGTCGAGGAAGACTCGCTGTCCCTCCGCACGAAGGTGAGAGACCGTGTCGCGGATCATCGCGAGGTTCTCCTGGAGAGTCGTGCGGAGGGCCAGCTCCACGTGCCGGTCGTGACTCTTGGCGACAAGGGTCACGACCGGCGCGCCGGATTCGCGCAAGGCGGCCACCAGAGGGTCGTCGGCGGCCTGCACACCTGCCCGGCGGGTCGCGCCGAACGCGGCTAGTTGCGCGTGCTTCAGGTCGAGCTCTGTTCGAGCGCGCCTGAAGAACTCCGTGTCCTTGGGGTTGGCGCCCGGCCAGCCCCCTTCGATGAACCCGACTCCCAGACCGTCCAGGTGGCGCGCGACGGCGAGCTTGTCGGCGACGGTGAGGTTGAGCCCCTCCTGTTGTGCGCCGTCCCGCAGCGTCGTGTCGTATACGTGGAAGCGGTCGTCGGCCATGAGTCTCTCTTCTCCGCGGAAGTCGGGTATGCGTTCGGGAAAACAAAAAGACCCCTCACGGACGTGAGAGGTCTGCGCGCTGGCGGTGTCCCTGTGTCAGCCAGCGCGCCTGCCGATAATGAGCAGACCGTAGAACATGGTGCCGTCCAGTCTGCCATACGCATTCACCATTCGGCACACCGGTCTCACCACATGGGACACCGCAGCTCACACCTGCACGCCGACGCCTCCGGTGACGAGGCGCTCCAGCGCGGCGGGGTCGAACGCCTCGTTGCCCAGCATCTGGCCGTCGAGCACCACGGTCGGCGTGCCCTGCAGCGGGATCTTGGCCGTCTCCGCCAGGTGCGCCTCGGCGTACGTCTGCGACGTGACGCAGGAGTCCACCGACGCGCCCGCCTTGCGCGCGGCCCTGGTCAGCTCCTCGACGGTGAAGCCGGACGCCGTGCCGTGCGGCGCGGGCTGCATGGCGTACACCTCGTCCCTGAACGCCAGCCAGTTCGCCGCCGGGACGCAGCGGGCGGCCGCGGCGGCGCGGATGGAGTTGGAGCGCATGGGCTCGTCCCCGAAGATCGTCACGGTGTGGAAGACGACCTTGACCTTGCCCTCCTGCGCGAGTTTCCTGATCGTGGCGTCTACCTTGGAGTGCATGTCCTTGCAGACGGGACAGTCGAAGTCCTCGTACACGTCCAGCACGGGAGCGTCGCTCCCCAGGTCGGCCAGGACCATCGAGCCGTCCGCCTGCCGGGTGAGCGTCACCTCACCGGACGACGACGCGCCCGCCTGGGAGAATGCCAGCACCCCGAGTACGGCGATCGCCACGCACGCCAGCGCGACCGCCATCAACCGCTTCTTCATCAGCCCACTCTCACCTCATTGATCGCGCAGACCCTACCCGAAACGGAGCAAATGGCCGCATGAAGGCATACCTCCTCGACGCCGCCGTAGCGCGGTACGTGTCCGAGCACACCACAGCCCCCGACCCCCTGCTGGCGGCGCTGGAGCGGGAGACCGCCGAGGTCGCGGGCGAGGACGCGACCATGCAGATCTCCTTCGACCAGGGCCGGCTGCTCACGATGATCACGCAGCTCATGGCGCCTCGGGTGGCCGTGGAGGTGGGAACGTTCACCGGATATTCGTCCATCTGCATCGCACGCGGGCTGTCCGGCGGCACGCTGCACTGCTTCGACGTCAGCGAGAAGTGGACGTCCATCGCCCGCCGCTACTGGCACGAGGCGGGCCTCGACGATCGGGTGACGCTCACGATCGGGCCGGCCGCGGACACGCTCACCGCCTTCGACCAGCAGATCGACCTGGCCTTCCTGGACGCCGACAAGCAGAACTACCCGGTCTACTACGAGCTGCTGATGGACCGGCTGCGGCCGGGCGGGCTGATCCTGGCGGACAACACGCTGCGCCGGGGCTGGGTGGCCGATCCCGCGCACGACGAGCCGACGACCGTGCAGATGCGGCAGTTCAACGATCTGGTGATGGAGGATCCCCGGGTGACCGTCGTGATGCTGCCCGTGGCCGACGGGATGACGCTGATCAGAAAGAACTAGCGCCGCACGCCCTGTATTCACACACCCGTTCCGGCATACGCTCTGTCACTCCGCCGCCAGAAAGGACGGAGTGCATGGCCGTGCCCCTCGAAGAGCGATTCCGTACCGTGCGTGAATTGCACCCCGAATATCGGGTGGAAACGGTGAGCGGCCGGATCGTGGTCAACGAGGCGGGCACCTGGCAGCACAACACGTGCATGTTCCGGGTGCTGCGCGGGCTGCTCGCCCCGGCGGTCGAGCGGGGCTGGCAGATCTGGCCGAACATCACCGTCTACCTGGGCCGTCAGGCCGATCGGTACGTGCCCGACCTGACGGTGGTGCCCCGGGCGCCGCGGTTGCACAAGGATTACGCGGTGCACGGGGATTCGACGCTGCTGCTCGTCGACATCGTTTCTTCGGGCAGTTCCTACGACGACTTCTACGTCAAGCCGCGCAGTTACTCGCCGGCCGGGGTGCCGCTTTATCTGGTGGTCGATCCGGCGCAGCGGACGGTGCGGCTCTTCAGCGAGCCGGGTGGCCGCGCATACGGCCGGGAAACGGTCGCGACGCTCACCGAGCCGCTGTTCCTGCCGGCGCCGTGGGAATTGTCGCTGAATACCGGGGAATGGTGGTGAGCCCTGCCGGGAGGGCTCACCACCGGCCGGTTCAGCCGATCTTGTGGATCCAGTTGTGGGTGTCGGGGCGGGCGCCGTACTGGATGCCGACGAGCTCCTCGCGCACCCGCATCGTCACCGGGCCCGGCGTGCCGTCGGCCACGGTCCAGGAGCGGTCGGCGCCCTTGACCGTGCCGACCGGCGTCACCACGGCCGCCGTGCCGCACGCGAACACCTCGGTGAGGTCGCCGGACGCGCTCGCCTCCTGCCACTCGTCCACCGTGATGAGCCGCTCCTCCGTCTCCAGCCCCAGGTCGCCGGCCAGCTCCAGGATCGACTCGCGGGTGATGCCGGGCAGCAGGGTGCCGGTGAGGGCGGGCGTGACGAGCTTGTCGCCGAAGACGAAGAACAGGTTCATCCCGCCCATCTCCTCGACGTACCGGTGCTCCTGCGCGTCCAGCCACACGACCTGGTCGCAGCCGTTCTCCACCGCCTGCCGCTGCGCCACGAACGCCGCGGCGTAGTTGCCGCCGCACTTGGCGAAGCCGGTGCCGCCGGGGGCGGCGCGGGTGTACTCGGTGGACAGCCAGACGGAGACGGGCTTGACGCCACCGGTGAAGTACGAGGCCGCCGGCGAGGCGATGACCATGTACTTGTAGGTCTTCGACGGGTAGTTGACCCCGAGCCCCGCCTGGGTGGCGATCATGAAGGGGCGCAGGTAGAGGCTGTGCCCCTCGGTGGTGGGCACCCACTCCTTGTCGGTCTGGACGAGCAGCTCCAGCGACTCGACGAACGTCTCCTCCGGCAGCTCGGGCATGGCCATGCGCGCGGCCGAGCGGTTGAAGCGGCCGGCGTTGGCGTACGGGCGGAAGGTGACGATCGAGCCGCCGATCTGCCGGTAGGCCTTCAGGCCCTCGAACAGCTCCTGCGCGTAGTGGAAGACCGAGGTGGCGGGGTCGAGCGAGAGCGGACCGTACGGCATGAGCCTGGCGTCGTGCCAGCCCTCGCCCTCGGTGTAGTCGATCGAGATCATGTGATCGGTGAACGTCTGCCCGAATCCGGGGTTCGCCAGTACCTGCTCCCGCTCGGCTGCGGTGCGAGCGTGGTCGGATAGCTGCACGTCGAAGCTGAGCTTCTGAGCGATGGTCATGACGGCGGTCCTTCTCTCTACGGTCTACCGAAATCTACCGGAATCCGGTCACCCCTCCGGGAGCTGTCGCGCTCCCGGGGGCGGTCCGTACTTCCTATTGTCTCGCTATATGGGATGGCAAGCGGTTGATGGGGGGTTGGCCCGATTACCGCCGTGGCCTGGGTACACGAAAACGCGCCCGGCAGTCCTCCTCGGACCGCCAGGCGCGTACGGGGCTAGGCGGTCCTAGCCGGATACTCGCGCGGTGATGTCGTCGCCGATCTCGCTGGTGCTGCGGCTTGCCCCGCGCTCGGCGATGTCGTCGGCGACCGCCCGCTCGACCCTGGCCGCCTCGTCGTGCAGGCCGAGGTGGTCGAGGAGCATGGAGACGGACAGGATGGTCGCGGTGGGGTCGGCCTTGCCCTGGCCGGCGATGTCGGGGGCGCTGCCGTGCACCGGCTCGAACATGCTGGGCGCCGCGCCCTCCGGGTTGATGTTGCCGCTGGCCGCCAGGCCGATGCCGCCGGCGATGGCCGCGCCGAGGTCGGTGATGATGTCGCCGAACAGGTTGTCGGTGACGACCACGTCGAAGCGCTCGGGCTGGGTCACGAAGAACATCGAGGCCGCGTCGATGTGGCAGTAGTCGGTGCTGACCTCCGGGTACTCCTCGGCCACGCGGTTGACCGTGCGCTGCCACAGGTCGCCGGCGAAGGTGAGCACGTTCGTCTTGTGGACGAGGGTCAGCTTCCTGCGCGGCCGGGTCTTGGCCTTCTCGAACGCGTAACGCACCACGCGCTCGACGCCGTGGGCGGTGTTGAGCGACTCCTGGGTGGCGATCTCGTGCGGCGTGCCGCGCCGCATGACGCCGCCCGTGCCGGCGTAGAGGCCCTCGGTGCCCTCACGCACGACGATCATGTCGATGTTCTCCGTCGGCGTGCCGGCCAGGGGGGTCGCCACGCCGGGGAACAGCTTGACCGGCCGCAGGTTGACGTAGTGGTCGAAGGCGAAGCGGAGTCGCAGCAGGAGGTCGCGCTCGAGGATGCCGGGCGGCACGCTGGGGTCGCCGATGGCGCCGAGCAGGATCGCGTCGTAGCCGCGCAGCTCGTCGAGCACCGAGTCGGGGAGAGTCTCGCCGGTACGGTGGTAGCGTGCGGCCCCCAGGTCGTAGTGCGTGGGCTCGATCTTCGTGCCTACTGCCTCCAGGACCTTGAGCCCTTCGGCGACGACCTCGGTGCCGATGCCATCCCCAGGGATGACGGCCAGGCGGATGTTACGCGACTCCATGACGGCAACCATACCGGCTCGTCTCGTCTGACGAACACACCATCTCATTTTCCGGACGTCCGGTTTGGGGGGATTGCGACCTTTTGACCGTTTCGTTAGAGTCCGTCGAGCCTAATCCACGCAGCCGCTGCGTGGAGCCGGGGACCCACTTTCCCCCAGGGGCGAATCGGCGGTCAGCGCCGTAGGGCTGTCTTCCAGGCCCGAGCCCGTCAGCTAACCCGGTCGGCCGTATGGAAGGACAGTGCTCTGTCTCGCACCGCCATCGTCCTGGCAGCAGCTTCTGCCGGACTCATCCTGGCCACCCCCGCCGCCCAGGCGGCCACCGGCGACGAGGTCGCCGCCCGGTCCGCCACCGACAAGGACACCACCACCCTCACCGGCGCCGAGATCCGGCGCATCAGGCAGGCCCAGGCGCCCAGACCCGCCTGGAAGATCGCCCTCGACTACGCCATGGACAAGCGCGGCATCCCGTACGTCTGGGGCGGAACCAGCGATCGAGGGTACGACTGCTCGGGGCTCATGCTCCGGGCGTACGAGAAGGCGGGGATCGACCTGCCGAGAACGGCCCGCGAGCAGTACGGGGCCTTCTCCAGGAAGATCTCCTGGAACGATCTAAGACCCGGCGACCTGGTGTTCTTCAGCAACCTGGGCCACGTCGGGATGATCTCCAAGCCCGGCCACATGGTGCACGCGCCGCGGTCGGGCGACGTGGTGAAGGAGGAGAAGCTCTCCCACTGGCGCAGGCAGGCCTTCGTCGGCGCTGTCCGGCCGGACCCCAAGGGCGTGCGCCAGTGGGCCGAACAGCTCGAACAGCGCCGCGAAACCGTGCCCGCCGACGTGACCGCCACCCTCTGAGAAGCCCGAGCGGCCCCGCTTTCCCCCGCGGGGCCGCTCGTCCTCCTCAGCAGGCGGTCAGGGCACGATCGGGGCGGCGAGGTGCGCCACGAAGCACGGGTTCGGGTAGTCGTCGGCGAAGTCCTTCGGCTCGCCCCGATAGTCGCCCCGGATCTCGACGTGCACCGGGTCGAAGATCTTCGGGCAGGGCACGTCCGGCCGGTACCTGATCCGGTCCAGGTCGCCGCCGAACTCGTCCAGCCTGTCGCAGGCGGCGACGGGGTCGGGGTGGACGCCGCCTTCCGGACGGCAGGTCAGGAACCACTGCGTGGTGCTGCCGCCGTGGTAGGTGGTGATGCGCAGGTAGGACTCCTGCGCGTGGGCGGGGACGGCGAGCAGCGCCGCGACGGTCAGAGCGGGCAGGGCTACGGTCGCGGCGCGACGGATCACGCTCAGGGAAGCGCGCATGGGGGAACCTCCTGCATGGATGAACACGTATAGCGACGCTATCAACACTCTTCGTATCCAGAAGGGCAGGTGTTGGTACCACGGGCGTAGCGTGTCGGATATGTCATCCGAGAAGGTGCACCTGACCGGGGAGAAGGCGACGCTCCTGGCCACCCTGTACGGCAGAGCGCTCGACGCGACCTCCCCGCACCCGATACTCGGCGACCGGATGGCGGCGGAGGCGATCGAGCGGATCGACCACGACTTCCGCGAGACCGGGCTCGACGCCAGGATGGCCAGGGCCGTGGCACTGCGGGCACGCTTCATCGACAGGTGGGCGGGCGAGTTCCTCGGCGCCCGTCCCGGGGCGACCGTGTTGCACCTGGGCTGCGGGCTCGACACCCGGGTGTACCGGATGGACCCGCCGCCGTCCGTGCGCTGGTACGACGTGGACTATCCGGAGGTCGTCGAGCTGCGCCGGCGGCTGTTCCCCGAGCGGCCGGGCCACGACCTGATCGGCACCTCGGTCACCGACCTGGGCTGGCTGGAGCGGGTGCCCGCGGACGCTCCCGCGCTGGTCGTCGCGGAGGGCCTGCTCTACTACCTCGACCGGAGCGAAGGCCCCGCGCTGCTGCGGGCGATCGTGGACCGCTTCCCGGGCGGCGGGTTCGTCTTCGACGCCCTGAGCCCGCTCGGGCTGCGGCTGCAGCGGCTCAACAAACCCGTGCGGAAGGCCGGGGCCACGATGCACTGGGCGATCGACGGCCCCGCCGCGCTGCGGGCCATCCATCCGGGGCTGCGCTGCCTGGAGGTGGTGAGCGCGTTCGACATCGACGGCTTCGATCGCCTGTCGGCCGTGCACCGGACGGTGGCCTCGGTCATCAAGCTCGTGCCCGCGCTACGGCGGACAGCCGTCTTCTACCGGCTCGAATTCTGAGGGGCGCCGCCGTTGTCGCGGCGGTCCAGCGCGGTCTGCAGGGCCTCGGCGGCCTCGTCCTGCTGCTCTTCGGTGCGGTTCCAGGCGTACATGTCGTACATGTGACTCAGCTCATTTCGCGGACGCGTTCCAGTGGGAAGCCGGACTCCGGTCGCGAATCCGACCGGGCCTGATCTCGTGGTCCGGGTCACGGACCGGACGAATGGGACTTACTGGCCGACACAACGCCGCACTCCGCGGCGGGTCGTCGACCTGCCCTAACAGGCCCCGCCGCGGCAGGCAATGAGTACGAACACCTGGCGCATTAGCAGCCACAGTACCCGAGGATCTGCTCGGAAGTCCTAGTATCTTGCATGCTGAGACGCAAAGGGCCGCCACCCGGACGGGTGACGGCCCTGCGCGAGATCCGGGAGGTCAGTCCTCCAGGTCCACCGAGCGGCCGCTCTCGGCGCCGATCTCGGACCCGATCTGCTCGACGACCTCGGCGGGGATGGCGGAGTCGACGGTCAGCGCGATGAGCGCCTTGCCGCCCTTGACGTCACGGGCCACCTGCATCGAGGCGATGTTGATGCTGTGCTCGCCCAGGAGCCTGCCCACCACGCCGACGATGCCGGGGCGGTCGGTGTAGGTGTAGAAGCACAGGTGGGCCGTCGGCTCGATCTCCATCTCGTAGCCGTTGACCTCGACGATCTTGGTGATCTGCCGGGGGCCGGAGAGCGTGCCGGAGACCGACACGGTGCGGCCGTCGGCGAGCACGCCGCGCACGGTCACCACGTTGCGCCAGTCGGGGCTCTCGGAGCTGGTGACCAGCTCGACGGTGATGCCGCGGTCCTTGGCCAGCAGCGGCGCGTTGACGTAGGTGACCTGCTCCTCGACCACGTCGGCGAAGACGCCCTTGAGCGCGGCCAGCTCGATCACCCGCACGTCCTGGGCGGCGATCTCGCCGCGCACCTCGACGTCGAGCTTGGTGGCCACCTCGCCGGCCAGCGCGGTGAAGACGCGGCCGAGCTTCTCGGCCAGCGGCAGGCCCGGCTTGACGTCCTCGGCCACGGCGCCGCCCTGGACGTTGACCGCGTCCGGCACGAACTCGCCCGCCAGCGCCAGCTTCACGCTCCGCGCGACCTGGGTGCCGGCCTTCTCCTGGGCCTCGTGCGTGGAGGCGCCGAGGTGCGGCGTGACGACGACCTGGTCCAGCTCGAACAGCGGGCTGTCGGTGCACGGCTCCTTGGAGAAGACGTCCAGGCCGGCTCCCGCGACCCGGCCCTCCTTGATCGCCGAGTAGAGCGCGCTCTCGTCCACGATGCCGCCGCGGGCCACGTTGACGATGCGGACGCTCGGCTTGACCTGGTGCAGCTCCTTGTCACCGATGAGCCCGATCGTCTCCTTGGACTTGGGCAGGTGCACGGTGAGGAAGTCGGCCTGCTTGAGCACCTCTTCGAGGCTGAGCAGCTTGACGCCCATCTGCGCGGCGCGGGCCGGCGGCAGGTAGGGGTCGTAGGCGATCAGCTCGACGCCGAACGGCTGCAGGCGCTGCGCCACGAGCTGGCCGATCTTGCCCAGGCCGAGGATGCCGATGACCTTCTCGTCGAGCTCGACACCGGTGTACTTCGACCGCTTCCACTCGCCGTTCTTCAGCGCGGCGTGGGCCTGGGCCGTGTTGCGCGCGCTGGCCAGGATGAGGGCGATCGTCTGCTCGGCGGCGCTGGTGATGTTGGAGGTCGGGGCGTTCACGACCATGACACCGGCCTTGGTGGCCGCCTCGACGTCGACGTTGTCGAGCCCGACACCGGCGCGGGCGACCACGCGCAGCTTGGGGGCCGCGGCGATCGCCTCGGCGTCGACCTGGGTGGCGGAGCGCACGATGAGCGCGTCCACGTCGGCGAGAGCGGGCAGGAACTGGGAACGGTCGGCGCCGTCGGTGTGGCGGACCTCGAAATCAGCACCGAGTACGGCGAGGCCAGCCTCGGACAGCTCCTCTGCGACCAGAACGACGGGCTTGTTCACGTCTGTGCATCCTTAAGGCACGGCGGAGGGGGGTCACCGTCCACGGAACCCCCCAGCGGTCCCACAGAGTGTATCCGCAGCTTGTGAACGTATTCACGAGGGGCCAGCATGTGAGACGGAACCCGGCGTACCCAGCTCGCGGCAAACTCATCCACTCCGCTCACATCTTTGTCTTGATCGGGAGATTTATTCGCCATTAGCCTGATAAGCCGTGGCCGACTACCTATGGTTCGTCATATGAGCATCGGGAATCCTGCGCTTGCCGACGTGCTCGCACAGCATGGCACGCCCCATCGCCTGCTGGGCGCTCTTGCCGACGGTGGAGTCCTGGTGGCAGTGCGACCAGATCGTTCCGTCGTCCTGGGGACGACACAGGCCGGTGACCGGGTCCTGCTCGGATACACCAGCCCAGCGACCTATGCCAGACACCGCGGCAGCCATTCCCTGTCGGCCTGCGACGCCGACACCATCCTGGACATCCAGCGCGTCACCGGGGTGCGCGAGATCGTCATCGACGCGGCCGGACCAGCCGCCGCGGCCGTGCCCATCGACGATCTCCAGCACTTCATGACCACGACACGCACCGGGCCCACGCCTGTCCTGTCGGGGGCGGTTCCCGCCGCCTACGCCACGGGCGCGATGGCCACCGTGTCGAGGGGTGCCGCGCTGGCCCAGGTGGCCCCGCCGAGCCCGCACGCCCCCTCGCTGCCCTGGGTGCCCGCGCCCCGGCCGCACCTGTCGGGGCCGATGCAGCAGGTGGATCCGGGTTACCGCCGGTGCACGCACCCGATCCTGCCCGCGCTGCGGCAGGCGATCGCGTACCTGCTCATGGACTTCCCGCTCGTGCACCACGTCTGGATCTCCGAGGCCGGCACCGCGTCCGGGGCGACCGGGATCATGCTGCACGTGAAGGTGCACATGTCGGCCGCCGAGGACGTCGTGCGCGACCTGCACCGCCTGGTACGCGCCCGGCTGCCGCAGTTCGCCGCCTCCGGGGCGCCGATCCTGATGGCCAGGGTGGCCGACGCGCGCAGCGAGCGCCGCATGATCGAGATCGGCGCGCACGTCGTCTGCGCCAACGTCTCGGACTAGGCCCGTGGCGGAGGGCCCGGGAAAAACTGGGCCCTCCCAAACAATCCCTCGCTCGGTTCTAATGAGGGGATGATCACACCGGCGGTGGGCACGGCCAGCGTTCCGAAGGGCGTGCGCCTCGGCTACGGGGTGGGCTCGTTCTGCACGGCCACCTTCAACGGCGTGCCCGGGCTGCTGCTGCTGTTCTACATGACGAACTTCCTGGCCGTGCCCGCGTGGCTGGCCGGTGTCGTGGTCACCGCGCCGAAGGTCTGGGACCTGATCATCAACCCCCTGGTCGGGCGCTGGTCCGACCGGACGGTCTCGCGCTGGGGGCCGCGCCGGCCCTGGCTGCTGGCCGGGGCGTGCACGCTGCCGATCACGTTCTTCCTGGTGTTCGCGGGGCCGCCGCTGACCGGGGTGCCGGCGGCGCTGTACGTGGGGGCGTGCTTCCTGGCCGCGGCGACGGCGTACGCGCTGTTCGAGGTGCCGTACAAGGCGATGCCCGGCGAGATGACCAACGACTACCACGAGCGCACGTCGCTGCTGCAGTGGCGGATGGTGTTCATCGGCGCGGCCACCGCCATCAGCGGCATCCTCGCGCCGGTCCTGGCCACGAGCGAGGGCGGGGACGGCACGCTGGGCAGCTACCGGCTGATGGCGGTCACGATCGCGGGCATCCTGCTCCTCGCCATGCTCGGCTCGTTCTTCGGCACCGCCCGCGCCCCCATGACCGGCGCCCCGGAGCCGGACCGCGGCGGGTGGCGCGAGCAGTTCGCCGCGATCAGGGGCAACCCGGCGTTCCTGTGGCTGACGGTGCTGGCCTGCGTGCAGATGCTGGCCGTCAGCATGATGCTGGCCGCCGCGCCCTACTTCGCCACGTACACGCTGGGCTCGGCCGCGGCCACGCAGACGCTCTTCGCCGTGCTGGTCGGCCCGATCCTGCTCACGATGCCGCTGTGGGTGCGGGTGGCCAGGCGCCTCGACAAGCGCGGCGCGATGATCCTGGCGATCCTGCTGTTCGGCGGCGGCACGACGGCCGCCATGGCCACGCCGCTGTTCGGCCCGCTGTGGGCGCACCTGACGATCCTGCTGGTCGGCGTCGGGTACGCCGGGCTGCAGCTCATGCAGTTCTCCATGCTCGCGGACGTGATCGCGGCGGACGCGGTCACCACCGGCAAGCGGCGGGCCGGGGTGCTGACCGGCCTGTGGACGGCCATCGAGAGCGGGTTCAGCTCGTTCGGCGCGCTGATCTTCGGCATCATCCTGACGATCGGCGGCTTCATCGAGTCCGACCCCAGCACGCCCGTGCAGCAGCCGGACAGCGCGGTGACCGCGGTCCTGATCGGTCAGACCGCGATCCCCGCGCTGATCATCTTCGCTTCGGCGCTGATCACGCTGAAGTACCGGCTCACGCCACCCGCCGCGCCAGCTCCATCCTCGTCCGGGTGAACAGCCCGGAGAGCACGGCCGCCAGCAGGGGCAGGCCGAGCACCAGGACGGCCAGGAACCACCACGGCACGACGACCGGGTTGTCCTGGCCCCACATCGAGGCCATGGACGCCGACAGAGCGCTTCCGGTGACCGCGCCCGCCATCAGCCCGATGACGGCGCCCAGCCCCGCGATGTAGCCGGCCTGTGCCGCCACCACCATCCTGCGGGTCCCCGGCCGGGCGCCCACGGCCGACAGGGTGTCCAGATCCCGGCGCATGTCGGCCACGGCGAGCCCCGTCGCCGCGAACGTGCCGCCGAGCACCAGGACCACCGCCGCGCCCAGCGCCGCGGTCAGCAGGATCATGAGCTTCTGGCCGGTGTGGTCCTCGGCCAGCGCGGCGTAGGCGCCGGCCGCCACCGACTGCAGGTCACCGCCGAAGCGCTGCACGTCCTGCCGATCGCGGAAATGCCCGCCGCTCGAGGCCGGCGAAACGTAGATCCGCCGCTCGGCCGTCCCGTAACCGGCCGCCGCCAGCACCGAGGCGGGGACCACGGCGCCGCCCTGGTCCGGCTGTGCCCCCTGCGCCACCACGGCCGGCACCCGGATCGCCTCCCTGCCGATCTGGCCGTTCCTGTACAGCAAGGTCATGCTGACGGCGCCGTCGCTGACCAACCGGGCGTCGAACACCACGATCTTGCCGGCCGCGAGAGCAGCCGCCGCCTGCGGATCCCTCCGGCCCTGGAGCAGGGCGAGCAGCCGGGCATCCCCGACCGGCACGTCGAAATAGGTCATGCCGTACTGCGTGCAGTCGCCGGTGCATTCCCGGGACTCGAACTGGAGCATGGTCGCCATGCTCCGCCCGTCACCGTCCTGGGCCTCCAGCGCCGGCACGAGACTCGCTCCCGGCAGCCTCTCCTGGGTGACGGTGCGGACCCGGGCCCAGGTCGCCTCGTCCACGTCACCGGCGACGCTCACGGTCAAGGTGCCCTCCGGGGCCTCGATCCGGTTCATCCGCTGTTCGGCGGTGTAGGTGCTGGTGTAGGCCAGGCCGACGGTGACCGCGCCCATCGTGGCGGCCATGACGGCGGCCACCGCCGAGACCGTGCGGGCCCGGTGCCGGGTGGCGTCCCGGACCGACAGGCGCGCCGGCAGCGGCAGGCGCGCGGCCGGCGGCCCGGTGCGGCGGACCAGCCAGGGCATCAGCACGATCAGCCCGAACAGGACCACGGTGGACGCCGTCACCACGGCCAGCTCGCTCCCGGACGAGAGGAAGATCGTCGCGCCCAGCCCGAGCGCGAGCAGCACGAGGCCGGCCAGCGGACGGCTCGCTCGATCGCGCACCTCGTCCGGGCGGCCCGCGAGAACCCGCGCCGGGCTCTGCCGCGCGGCCTGGATCGCCGGCGCCACGGCCGCGACCAGCGCGCTGGCCAGGCCGAGCGCGGCGACAGCGAGCACCGGCGCCCACGGCACGTCCACCGGGCCGCTGCGCCAGTCCAGCAGCCTGGCCGCGATCGGCTCCGCGACCGCACCCACGCCGATGCCCAGCGCGACGCCGAGCAGGGCCGCCGCGCCACCCAGCACGAGGCCGTCGGCCAGCACGATCACGCGCAGGTGACCGGGAGAACCGCCCTGCGCGGCGACGGCGGCCAGCTCCCGCCTGCGCCGCCGCAGCCCGACGGCGAACGCGGGACCCGCCAGCAGGACCGTCTCGGTGACGACGAGGAGCGCGGCGACGGCCAGCCAGAGCCAATCGTCACGCTGGGTGTGGACGTACTCGTGCACCTCCACGCGCGGGCTCTCGATCACCCCGCGGGAGGCCACCCGGAGCCCGGCGCGGTTCAGCTCGGTCACCTTCTCCCAGGTGACCGGAGCCGGGGTGTCGATCAGCCAGCCGTTGCCCTGCGGATCGACCTTGTCCGCCAGCACCGAGCCGTACAGGCCGACCACCTCCAGGACGCCAGGCCGGGTCGGGTCCTCGACGACGCCGACCACGCGCTTCGGCTCGGCGCGCCGGGTGACCTGGAGCGTGCCGCCGACGGTCACACCGTGGTCGAGCAGCGCGGGCGTCACCGCGATCTCCTGCGGCGAAGCCGGCAGCCTGCCCTCGGCCAGCGTCCTCAAGCCCGTGCCGAGCCGGTCGCGCAGGTCGATCTCCAGCAGGTCCACCCTGTCGAAGCCGCCCTGGAGCCGGGCGTCGGTGGAGTAGTCGTAGAACGGGAGCGCCCTGCCGCCGGTCAGCCGGGCCACCTCGGCGGTCGTCCAGCGAGCCGGCGGGCCGGTCTTGTCCGGGTTCTGGTTGCCGAAGCGGCCGGCGGGATCCTGCTCGATGGGGAGCGTGGTCATGTGTGCCATGACCGCCGCGTCGGCCACCGAGCCCAGCCGGGAGGGCAGTTCCTCGCGCACCGTCAGGTCCGTGGTCTCCGACAACGTCAGCAGCGCCGTGATGGCCAGCACCGGCAGGCCGATCATGATCATGACGAGGGCGGTGCGGCCCCTGGCGCGCAGGGCGTCCCTGCGGGAGATGCGCAGCGCGGCGCGCAGGGCGCTCATCGGGAGCTCTCCAGCCGCACGGCGCTCGGCTCGGCGACGAGCCCGTCGCGCAGGTGGATCACCCGGTCGGCCCAGGCGGCGTAGCGCGGCTCGTGGGTGACGAGCAGCACGGCCGCGCCGGCGTCGCAGCGGGCGCGCAGCAGCTCCAGGATCTCGTCGCCGGTGGCGGTGTCGAGCGCGCCGGTCGGCTCGTCGGCCAGCAGCAGCCGCCGCTCGCCGACCAGCGCCCTGGCGATGGCCACGCGCTGGCGCTGGCCGCCGGACAGCTCCTCGGGGAAGCGGTCGGCGATCTCCTCGACGCCCACCTCCGCCAGCACGGCCAGCGCCTCGGCGCGGGCCTGCCCGGCGCGCACGCCGTCGAGCTCCCTGGGCAGCATCACGTTCTCGGCGGCGGTCAGGGACGGGATCAGGTTCAGATCCTGGAAGACGTACCCGACGCGGCCCCGCCTGAGCGCGGCCAGGTCCTTGACCCGGGAGAGGTCCTCGCCCTCGATCGTCACCGTCCCGGAGGTGGGCAGGTCGAGGCCGCCGGCCAGGTTGAGCAGCGTGGACTTGCCCGACCCCGACGGCCCCATGACCGCGACCAGCTCGCCCGCCGAGACCTCCAGGCTCACCCCCCTCAGCGCGTGCACCTGCCCGTGCTCGCGGGTGACGTCCCGCAGCTCCACCACACTCATCGGTTCTTCTCCTTGGAAACGGCCTCGCAGTGGTCCAGCCAGCGCTGCTCCGCCTCGGCCTTGAAGATCAACGAATCCAGGACCAGCCGCTGCGCGAGGCCGCCGGTGGCGGCCCGTTTGGCCCTCGTGAGCTCCTGCAGGGCGCGCATGGTGGCGGCGCGCTGCGTGTGGATGACCTCGGCGACGTCCACGCCGCCCGCCACGGCCATCGCGATCTTGATCGCGAGCTCGTCCCGGGGCCGGTCGGTCTGGGCGACGGGGGTGCTGAACCATCGCCCCAGCTCCTCCCGACCGGCCTCGGTGATCGTGTAGACCGCGCGGCCCTGCTCGTCGGCGCCGCCGGGCGCGACGAGCCCGTCGCGTTCCAGGCGGGAGAGCGTCGTGTAGACCTGGCCGATGTTCAGCGGCCAGGTCGCCCCCGTGGACGCCTCGAACTCCACCCGCAGCTGATAGCCGTACCGCGGTCCGCTACTCAGCAAGGCCAGCAGCCCGTGCCTGATCGACATGGATACTGAGTATGCATACTCAGTATGTCTAGGGCAACCTGATCCGCGTATTCTGGACACAAGCCGAGGTTGAGGCCGATACTCGCTCTATGAGCTCCACGCATCCGCCCTTTCGCGCCTCAGATGGGGAACGTGACCGTGCGATCGACGAGCTCAGGGAACGCGCCGTGGAGGGCCGCATCTCGCACGACACCTTCGTGGGCCGGGTTGACCAGGTGTTGCGGGCGCGCAACAGGTACGAGCTCGACGAGGTGGTCGCGGACCTGCCGCGGCGGCCCACGTTCCGGCAGCGGCTGACCGACGCCGTCTCCTCGGTCTCGGAGTTCACCACCAAGCTGCAGTCCGCCTGGCGGCGGCCCCGGCTGCCCCGGCTCGCGCTGCCCGACGACGAGCGCCTGCGTTACGTGGTGGGCCGCGGGTCGGCCTGCGACCTCGTGCTGTCGGACCTGACGGTCTCCCGCGTCCACGCCGAGCTGCGCCGCGAGGGCGACGGCGGCTGGATGCTGGTCGATCTCGGCTCGCTGAACGGCACCCGGCTCAACGGGTGGCGGCTGGTGGGCCCCGCCCGGGTGAAGTCGGGCGACGAGGTCTCGTTCGGCGACTGCGGGTTCATGGTGACGTCGGAGCAGCCGGCCTAACGGGCCCCAACAAATACGGAATTTTGCGGATTACAGGCTGACTGCGCTGATCCATGCTCTCATGCGATCCCCCAGTCGACTTGGAGACCCCATGCGGCGCACCTCAGCCTCCCTCGTCGCGGGCGCGCTCGTCGCGGCCCTCGCGTGGGCGTCCGGACCCTCCTCTCCCGCCGTCGCGCTCGACCCCTCCGTGGGCGTGGCGGACCTGGCGCAGGACATCAACCAGATCCTCAGCGACTCGCGGCTCACGATCGCCAGGGCGGGCGTCGTGGTCAAGAGCGCCCAGACCGGCGAGGAACTGTACGCCACCGACGCCGGCAAGCTCCTCATCCCGGCCTCCAACACCAAGCTGTTCACCTCGGCCGCCGCGGCGGAGACGCTCGGCCTCGACTACCGCTTCCCCACCACAGTGCTGAGCACCGGCCGCAAGGCCGGCTCCCTGCTGACCGGCGACCTGGTGCTGCGCGGCACCGGCGACCCGACCATGCTCGCCGAGGACTACGACGCGCTGGCGGCCGAGGTCGCCGGGGCGGGCGTCAAGGTCGTCACCGGCAAGCTGGTGGCCGACGACACCTGGTTCGACTCCCAGCGGCTCGGCAACGACTGGGCCTGGGACGACGAGACCGCGTACTACGCGGCGCCGATCTCGGCGCTGACGGCCTCGCCCGACAGGGACTACGACGCCGGCTCGGTGATCGTGTCCGTGGCGGCCGACGGGGACAGGGTCAAGGTCTCCACCACGCCCGAGACCGACTACCTGAAGATCGTCAACAAGGCCACGGTGGGCGCCGAGACGGACGTGCTCATCGAGCGCCAGCACGGCACGCGCACGGTGGTGATCACCGGCACGGTCGCGGACCCGTACCAGGAGTGGGTGGCGGTGGACGACCCCACCGCGTACGTCTCCTCGCTGTTCCGCAAGTCGCTGGCCAGGCACGGCGTCAAGGTGCTCGGGCCGACCACCGCCGGTGCCGCGCCCTCGGGGGCCAAGGAGCTGGCCCGGCACGAGTCGATGACGCTGGGCGAGCTGCTCGTGCCGTTCATGAAGCTGAGCAACAACATCCACGCCGAGATCCTCACCAAGGCCATGGGCCGCAAGGTGGCGAACCAGGGCACGTGGCCGGCCGGGCTCAAGGTCAGCACCGACTTCGCCAAGGCGAACGGCGTACAGGTGATCAACATGCGGGACGGCTCCGGCCTGTCGCGCCGCGACGGCTTCTCGCCGGGCTCGATCGTGCAGCTCCTGTCGGCCGTTCGCGGCAAGCCGTGGTTCTCCACCTGGTACGAGTCCCTGCCCATCGCGGGCAACCCGGACCGGTTCACCGGCGGCACCCTGCGCAGCCGGATGCGCGGCACGCCCGCCGAGAACAACGTGCACGCCAAGACCGGCTCGCTCACCGGTGTCACCTCGCTGTCCGGCTACGTCACGAGCGCCGACGGCGAGCCGCTGATCTTCTCGATCATGCTCAACCAGTACCTGTCGGGCTCGCCGAAGGACATCGAGGACAAGATCGCCGTACGGCTCGCGCAGTTCTCGCGGTCGGCGGCCGCGGGGGACGCCGCCGGGCTCCGCGCCGCGACCGGGGGCGCGACGGGCGACCTGGAGTGCTCGTGGCTCAAGCCCGCGCAATGCTAGCCACGCGCTGACGGAAAGATTTTCGCGGCCCCCTGACGCCCAGGGGGCCGCTGTGGTTTACCGAGATCAGAGCGGGTGATATTACGATTCAGCCACTTGGAGCTCCAAGTTAGGTCGCTAATTTCCGTACATAGCCGACTTGGGGGGACCAGAATGCGGGTTCGACGCACAGTCGAATCCCTCATCGGAGGACGGTATGCGTAGAGAGCTCCAGGCGGTGGCCTGTGTCGGATGTCTGACGGCACTGAGCCTCCCCGCGCCCGCCGCCTCCGCCCAGCAGGCCGTCCCCCAGCAGGCCGCCGCTCAGCAGGCCGCCGCCCGGCAGGCGTGCCGCGTGCTCGCGCTCAAGCCGTCCGTCGTCCGGGGCACGGTGCGCGCGACGGCCGTCCGGTCCGGCTGCGCCGACCAGGCCCGGCTGAGGGTCCGCGTCAAGGTCGCCGGGTCCGGCCCCGACCGGGTCGTCAAGAGCGGCTCCCAGATCGTCGGCAACGGCCGGATCACCGCCAGGGCGAGCTGCGCCGGCACCCCGCGCCGCTACTACACGATCGCGCTCGACTCGCAGGGGCGCACCAGCCAGTCGCGCTCGGTGAAGCTGTCGTGCGGGCGCCCGGCGGCCGGCGGGAGCTTCGCCTCCTCCGCCGAGACGGCGGTCGTCGCCCTCACCAACCGCGCCAGGGCGGAGAACGGCTGCCGTCCTCTCGCCCACGACGCCAAGCTGCACCTCGCCGCCGAGCGCCATTCGGCGGACATGGCGCGCCACGGCTACTTCTCGCACACCTCGCGCGACGGCCGGGCGTTCGGCCAGCGGATCAGGGCCACCGGCTTCGCCTTCCGCCGGGCCGGCGAGAACATCGCCAAGGGCCAGCCCACCGCCGCCGCCGTGGTCAAGGCCTGGCTCGACAGCCCCGGGCACCGGGCCAACATGCTGAACTGCTCGTTCACCCATATCGGCGTCGGGCACCACGCCAAGGGCCCCACCTGGACGCAGGACTTCGCCTCCCGCTAGAGCACCACTCCCCCGACCAAGGGAGCGTCGGGCTTTCACCGGCCCCACCCCGAGCCGGTTCCCACCGCACGCCCATGCGCTCCCCTCCGGGCGGACCCGGCCGCGCCTCCCCCCGCACACAGGACCGCGGCCGGGTCCGCACTAACCGAGTGCGGACCGCAGCTTGTCGTAGCCGGGCGCGAGCCGCCGCAGCCCCGCCGCCACGGCCTCGTCGTCACCCGTGACCAGCGGATGTTGCAGGGCACCGAGCACGCGCGCCTGCTCCCGGGCGACCGCGGCGGGCTCCGCCAGCCCCAGTCCGGCCAGGCAGGTCGCGGCATCGGCGAGCCGCCGCACCCCCACCCGCACCCCGAAGTGCACCAGCATCCCGCGCGCCTGCCCCGCCAGCCCGCCCTCCACCTGCTCGGCCAGCCGCAGCGCCGCCGCGGCACCGCCCAGCGTGCCGGGCGGCACCGGCAGGTCGTCCCGCCCCTCCAGCCAGCGCACGGCGGCGGGCAGGCAATCGCGCAACGCCCGCTCCACGGACGTGTCGCGCACCCGTACGAAGCCGGTGCGCATGACGTACGACGTGTCGAGATACTCCACCGACTCCGCCCGCCAGGCCGCCAGGAAGTCGGTGGCCGGCAGCGTGGCGAAGGGATGCCCGTGCGGGTCGTGCAGCACGACGGTGTCGCCCTCCACGGCGAGCACCACCACGTAGTGGTCGCCGCCCCCGCCCGGCGTGTACGACAGCAGCGCCATGTCCACGGGCCCCACCAGGGCCGGGCCGGCGGCCCGCAGGCGCTCCAGCGCCTCCTCCGCCGTGCCCCCGTGGCTGCGCTCGCAGCTCCAGCCGAGCAGCGCGACGGCGGCGTCGAGCCCGAGCTCGGGGTCCCAGCCGTAGGGGTCGAAGAACGGCTGGGAGCCGCCGACGAGCTGCATCCCGAACGGCGAGCCCGTCAGCGTCTCGATCACCCCCGCCCCGGGCGAGGCGGGGCCGAGCATCATGGCCAGCGAATTGGCGTAACAGTAAGGTCCTGAACCGGTGTAGGTCAGCATGGCGGCCAGTGAAGCGCCTGACACCGTGTCAGGCGCAAGCCACTGGGTGACTCACTGGGGCCGCCGGTCCGAGAAGCGGGCCAGGACGAGCGACTCGACCACGCCGACGACCGCGTACGCCAGGATCGACACCCCCGTGACGACCACGATGTCCGCCCACACCTCGTCGTAGCGGAACCCGCCGATCGACCGCAGGATCTCGGCGCCGATGCCCTCGCCGGTGGCCAGCCACTCGGCGATCAGCGCCCCGATGATGGAGGCCGGCACGGAGATCCTCGCCGAGGCGAACACCGAGGGCATCGCCGTCGGCACCGCCACCTTGCGCAGGACGGTGAGGCGGGTGCCGCCGTACGCCATGATCAGGTCGGTGGCCTGCGGCGAGGCCGAGCGCAGGCCGAAGGCGATGTTCACCAGCGCCGGGAAGAACACCACGATGCCGCCGATCACGGCCACGCCGACCAGGTCGCGGCCGAAGACCAGCGTGATCAGCGGGGTCATCACCACGAGGGGCACCGAGCGCAGCAGCATGGCGACCGGCATGAACGTCTGCTCGACGGCCCGCACCAGCACGAACGCGACGGCGACGGCGATCGCGGCCACCATGCCCGCGACGAAGCCGATGGCCGCGTCCCTGATCGTGATGCCCAGCGCGCCGAACACGGCCTCGCGGTGAGCCTGCGACGCGGCCAGGTACTCCCAGACCTGCGGCGGGCGCTTGCCGACGAGCGGGCTGATCCCGAACGCCTCCAGCGCCAGCCACCACGCGGCCACGACGATGACGACGGAGGGCACCAGCGGCCCCACGATCCGCAGCACGGTACGGCCGATCACTGGGCTTCCCCTCTCGACCAGGGCGTCACCACGCGGGCGACGAGCGCCACGATCGCGTACCCGAGACCGGCGATGAGGCCGGACACCAGCGCCAGCCCCCAGGTTCGCGGCACCTGGAACTGCTGCTGCGAGATCATCAGGGACACGCCGAGCCCCTGGTCGTTGCTGCCGAGGTACTCGCCGATGATGGCGCCGAGCAGCGCCGACGGGGCCGAGATCTTCAGGCCGGCGAACGTGCTGGGCAGGGCGGAGACGACCTGCACGTAGCGGAGCCTGGCCAGGCGGCCGCCGCCGTAGACGGTGACGAGGTCGAGGCTGGTCCGGTCGGCGGAGCGCAGCCCGAGCAGGGCGCCGATGAGCGTGGTGAAGAAGACCGAGATGGCCGCCAGGAACACCACGGTCGCCTCGCCGCCGAAGACGACCAGCACGATCGGCCCGATGGCCAGCAGCGGGATGCAGTAGCTGATCACCGCGAGCTGCGTGGCGACGGCTTCGAGCCGGGGCACGAGCAGCACCAGCAGCGCCACGCCGATGGCCAGCCCGTTGCCCCACAGGAAACCCTGGACGGCGGCGGACAGCGTGGCGGTGGCGTTGGGGCCGTAGAAGGCCCAGCCGTCGGCGCCCATCGATCGCAGCACCGCGACCGGGGTGGGCACCGCGCCGCCGTCGGCGAACACGGTCGCGGCCAGCAGCCACCAGATCGCCACGAGCGCGACGACGCCGGCCAGCCCCTGCACTCGCCTCATGAGCCGTGCCCGAACAGCAGGTCGCTGAGGTGGTCGTGGAAGGCGTGGAACTCGGGGGTACGCATCATCTCCGGCGTACGCGGGCGGGGCAGGTCGATCTCCACCAGCTCCACCACCCGCCCGGGGCGCGGGCTCATCACGGCCACCAGGTCCGACAGGAAGATCGCCTCGCCGATGCCGTGGGTGACCATGAGGGTGGTGGCGGGCTTCTCCGTCCAGATGCGCAGCAGCTCCAGGTTGAGCCGCTGGCGCGTCATGTCGTCCAGGGCGCCGAACGGCTCGTCGAGCAGCAGCACGCTGGGCTTGACCACCAGGGCGCGGGCGATCGAGACGCGCTGGCGCATGCCGCCGGACAGCTCGGCCGGGCGGGCCTTCTCGAAGCCCTCCAGGCCGACCAGCTTGATCAGGTCCTCGATCACGCCGGGCTCCGGCTTGATGCCGGCCACCTCAAGCGGCAGCCGGATGTTGGCCGCGACGCTGCGCCAGGCGAGCAGCGCCGAGTCCTGGAAGGCGATGCCGAGGTGGTGGCTCCTGCGCAGCTCCTGCGGCGTCTCGCCGTTGACCAGGATCTCGCCCGTCGTGGGCTCCTCCAGGCCGGCCAGGATGCGCAGCACCGTGGACTTGCCGCAGCCGGACGGGCCGAGCAGCGACAGGAACGAGCCCTTCGGCGTCCGCAGGTCCACGTTCTCGACCGCGGTCAGGCCCTTGCCGAACGTCTTGCTCAGGCCGGAGATGCCGATGCCGCTCATGAGAGCTTCAGGCTCGGGTCGGCCTGGTAGATCTCGTTCAGGATCGACAGGTCGAAGAGCTGCTCGGCCTTGATGTTCAGGCCGGCCTTGGACAGCGAGGAGATGTTCTGCTCGATCAGCTCGGGCGTCATCGTGAACAGGCCGTTGGCCTTGGCGTCGTCGGTGACGACGAGCTCGTTCTGCATCTTGGCCTCCTCGGTCTGCTCCTTGACGTCGAGGTTCTGGTCCTTGCCGTAGACGGTGGCGGCCAGCTCGGCAGCCTTGGCCGGGTCGGCGACGGCGTCCTTCCACCCCTTGATCTCGGCGGTCAGGAACGCCTTGAGCTTGTCGCGCTCGTTGTCGATGGTCTCCTGCGTGACCGTGAACGTCTCGGCGACCAGCGGCAGGCCGGCGTCGGCGAGCAGCAGGTACGCCGGGTCGTGCCCCTTCATGCGCAGGTTGACCGGGCCGCTGGTGACGAAGCCCACGTACCCGTCGAGCTGGCCGGAGGTGAGCATCGACGGATCCGACTGGAACGGCACCCTGGTCACCTTGGCGGCGTCGATGCCGTTGGCCTTGAGCAGCGCGTTCCAGACCAGCTCGTTGGAGTCCTGGACGCCGATCCTCTTGCCGACCAGGTCCTCGGCCTTCTCGATCGGGTTCTTGCTCAGGGAGATGACGGCGAACGGGTTCTTCTGGAACGTGGCGCCGACGATCTTCAGCGGCGCGCCCTGGAGCACGGCGGGCGCGGTGATGGTCGGCGCCGACAGGCCCGCCCAGCAGCGCCCGGTGGCCAGGCCCGACTCGACCGAGGTGCCGGAGCCGCCGCCGGACAGCAGCTCGACCTGCGAGAACCCGGCGGCCTTGAAGTAGCCGTTGGTGTCGGCGAAGTACTCGCCGGCGAACTCGACGTTCTTCTTCCAGGAGAGCTGCAGCTTGACCGACCCGAACCCGCCGCCGCTGCCACCGCCGGAAGTCGTCGTGCCGCCGTCGCCACAGGCGGCCAGACCGAGCGCCAGACCGGCCAGACCGGTCGTCCGCAGGAACGCGCGACGGTCGAGGGTAGCCATTAATTCTCCTTGAACGGCCGAGAACATGCAGGTCAGGACGGTATCCCTCGATTATTACCAACGTGTGACGATGGTTTCGGACACTACGGCCCGGGGAACGGCCGCGGGCCGGGAAGCCGGGAAAACCGCTGGCGGCCCCTGTAGGTCCCTACGAGAGCGCCGCGCGAGGACCGTAGATCCCTCCAGCCGCCCGGGGGCTCCGGTAGCGTCGAGCCCGAGATGAGACTCGACGGAATCCCCCTTTGGGACGGTACCGAATTCCGCGGCCCGGTCGATCTGACCTGGGAGCCCGACCGGATCACCGGCGTCACCCCCGTGGCCGGGGCGCACCACGCCGGCCTGTGCGTGCTGCCCGGCCTGGTGGACACGCACGTGCACCTCGTCGGCTACGCGGGGCCGGGCGAGCCGCCCGACTTCGCGACCTGGCCGCTGACCACCACCCGCGACGAGCAGGTGCTGCACGGCGCCGCGCACGCCCAGCGGGCCATGCGGCACGGCGTCACCACGCTGCGCGACCTGGCCGGCGACGAGGCGCAGATCGCGCTGCGCCGGGCCTTCGACGCCGGGGTGCTGCCGGGGCCGCGCATCCAGGTGCACGGCGTGGTGGGGATGACGGCCGGGCACAACGACCTGTTCGTGCCGCCGGCGTTCCCGATCAGGAAGCCGACGGCCGACGGGCCCGACGAGTGCCGCAAGCTCGTACGGACCTGGGCCAGGGCCGGCATGGACGGCATCAAGCTCACGACCAGCGGCGGCGTGCTGTCCATCGGCGACAAGAACGCCTGGCGGAACTACACCCGCGACGAGATCAGGGCGGTCGTGGACGAGGCGCACGCGCTCGGCATGCTCGTCGCCTCGCACGCGCACTCCGAGGACGGCATCCGCGTCGCCGTCGAGGAGGGGGTCGACTCCATCGAGCACGGCACGCTGATGAGCCGGGACCTGGCCGAGACGCTGGCCGCCCGCCGCACGCCCGTCGCGCCGACCCTGCTCATCAACGAGGCCATCGCGCAGGGCCGCGTCCCCGTCACGGCCGAGGCGATGGCCAAGGCCGCCGAGCTGGTCGCCACCCGTGACGTGCTGCTGGCCCAGGCCGCGGCGCTGGGCGTGCGGTTCGTGCTGGGCACCGACGCCAACGGGCACCACGTGCAGTTCGGCGACCAGCTCGCCGAGGTCGTGCACATGACGCGGATCCTCGGCATGGACGCCGAGTCGGCGCTGCGCGCGGCCACCTCCGACGCGGCCGACTCGATCGGCATGCCCGTGGGCCGCGTCGCGCCAGGGCTGGGCGCCGACCTGGTCGTGCTGCGCGGCCGGCCGTGGGAGCGCATCGAGGACCTGGCCACCGAGAACATCGTGGCCGTGGTCTCACGGGGCCAGGTCGTCGCGGGCCGCCTGCCCCGCGTCGCCTGAGCGCAGCGCCAGGTACAGGTCGGTACGGTCGCGCATCGACGACATCCGCCGCCCGGTCAGCTCCTCGATCCGCTGCATCCGGTAGCGCAACGTGTTGACGTGCACGTACAGCTCGTCGGCCGTGCGCTGCCAGGATCCGCACGTCTCCAGGAACGTGTCGAGCGTGCGCAGCAGCTCGGAGCCGTGCCGCGCGTCGTACTCCGCCACGGGGCCGAGCAGGTGGTCGCGGAAGGAGCGGCGCATGCTCGACGGGAGCGAGGCCAGCAGCAGGTCGAAGCTGTCGATGTCGGCCACCGACATGATCGACACGGGCCCGGCCCCGCCGCGCGCCGACTCCATGCCGCGCCTGGCCGTCTCCAGGGCCTCGCCGAGCTGCGACACGCTGGCCGCCATCTCGCTGATCCCGGCCGCGATGCTCACCCCCTGCCTGCCGGCGGCGCCGGCCCCCTGCCTGCCGGCGGCGCTCATCCCCGGCCTGCCTGCGGCGCTCGTCCCCGGCCGTCCCGCGGCCTCCGTCGCCCGCTGCCCCGCGATGAGGGCGCGCAGCTCGTCGGCCAGGCTCTTGCGCGAGGCGCGGCCGTTGACCAGCACGATCGCCTCGCCGGGCGTGCCGCCCACGATCAGGTGGCGGCCCTTCCTCGCCAGGCCCTCGTGCAGCAGCTCGGGCAGGTCGAGCTCGGGCCCGCCGGTCCTGGCGACCGCCATGGCGGTGGTCGGCAGGCCGGGGTCGGCGCCGAGCAGCCGCAGGTGCGCCGACACCTCGCCGGGCGGGATCTGGCCAAGCACGTCGAGCAGCGTCTGCGCCCTGACCCGCTCGGCCCTGCGCTGCTCGGCGGCGAAGCCCTCGGCGGTCACCACCTCGCTGATCGCGCCGAACGCCTGGTCGGGCGCGGCCAGCAGCAGCGGCAGCCGCCTGCGCTCGCACGCCTCGACCAGCTCCTCCGGCAGCTCGCCGAGCACGATCAGGCCGACCACGAGACCGGCGGCACCGGCCGCCCACAACGCGTCGGCGAAGCGCTCGCAGTCGGACGGCCGGGTGTACCAGACGCCGCTGGTCAGCACGAGGTCGCCGGGGCGCAGGTAGCGGCGGGGGTCGGGCAGGTCCGTCGGGTACGCCCGCAGCACCTCCCGATCGACGGCGTCGGCGCCCGTCACCAGCGTCAGCCGTAGGTCCTCGCGGGCGAGCAGATCCGACAGCCTCATGAAATCTGATGTTATGCCAGCTCAGAGGGTGAGAGTTCAGAGGTTCGCACGATACCTCCGCTCCCCGGGGTCCGGTTTACTTCATGCATGCGTCCCAAAGCGGAACTCCACCTGCACATCGAGGGCACCCTGGAGCCCGAGCTCGTCGTCGAGCTGGCCCGGCGTAACCGGATCGACCTGCCCACCTTCGACGTGGAGGACATCCGCGCGCGGTACTCCTTCGCGAACCTGCAGTCGTTCCTGGACGTGTACTACGAGAACATGGCCGTCCTGCGCACCGAGGCGGACTTCTACGACCTGGCCACCGCCTACCTGCGGCGGGCCGCCGAGCAGGGGGTGCGGCACGCGGAGATCTTCTTCGACCCGCAGGCGCATCTGAGCAGGGGCGTGCCGTTGCAGGTGGTGTTCGACGGGCTGTCGGCGGCGCTGAAGGAGAGCGGGCTGTCGGCCGCGCTGATCCTGTGCTTCCTGCGCGACCGGGGCGCCGAGGAGGCCGAGCAGGTGCTGCGGGCGGCGCTGCCGTACCGGGAGCACTTCATCGGGGTGGGCCTGGACTCGGCGGAGGTGGGGTATCCGCCGTCGTTGTTCCGGCGGGTCTTCGAGATGGCCGCCGCCGAGGGGCTGCACCGGGTGGCGCACGCCGGCGAGGAGGGCGGGCCCGACTACGTGTGGGAGGCGCTGGACATCCTGCGCGTCGAGCGGGTGGACCACGGCATCAGGGCGATGGAGGACCCGCAGCTCGTGGCCCGGCTGCGTGCGGAGCGGATCCCGCTGACCGTGTGCCCGCTGTCCAACGTACGGCTGCGCGCGGTGCCGACCCTGCGCGACCACATCCTGCCCGCGATGCTGGACGAGGGCCTGGTCGTGACCGTGAACTCCGACGATCCCGCCTACTTCGGCGGCTACGTGGACGACAACTACGAGGCGCTGCGGCGCGAGCTGGGGATGACCGACGACCAGCTCGACCGGATCGCGCGCCACTCCTTCGAAGCGGCCTTCGTGTACGGAGCGTGAGCACGGCGAAGGGGCCCACCCCGTGGGTGGGCCCCTGAGCTACACTACTTCGCCGCTGAGGACTGACTTCAGCCGATCGCGCAGGTGTTCTCTTCCTTCTTGATGCCGAGGATCTGGCTGAGGACGTCGCCGATCTCAAGGACGAGAACGCCCTCCGTGCCCTTGTCAACGTCCCCCTGCGCGAAGATGGCGTCGCCAATGGCGCAGACCTCGAGGCTCCGCGCGCTGGAGTGGGAGCTGTTGGCCTCGACCTCGTCGTCGGCGAGCGCGGCGCCGCCGGACATGAGCAGCCCTCCGACGAGCCCGGCCAGAATGAGCCCTTGCTTGTACATTTCGATTCTCCTCTGATAACCCTCGACTACTCTCCGTAGCTATCGGAGGAAGGTCTGCCCTGTGCTCAACTTCGACAAACGCTGCCATTTTGCTCTTGACCTGGTGAAATGAACGCATGGCCGAATGGTGGGCCAAGATCGCCCAACTTGACGAATATGTAGCCCTAGGCGATAAGCAACCACCTCAGCCCTTACCGGCCCATGACCATGGATCGCGGCCTCATGCGGCGTCCCGCTGGTTTATGTCGCGGGAAGACGGGACATCATGACCACACATCTCGGACTATTCGTCCAGGCCTCCGGCCGGACGCCTACGGCAAGGTCAGGATGACCGGGCCGTCCTCGGTGATGGCCACGGTGTGCTCGACGTGCACACTCCTGCTGCCGTCGCCCGAGCACACCGACCACCCGTCGGAGGACATGTAGTAGCGGTCACCGCCGCCGGCCATCAGGCTGGGCTCGATGGCGATCACCAGCCCGGGGCGCAGCCGCAGCCCGCGCCCGGCGCGGGCCTCGTTGGGCACGAACGGCTCCTCGTGCATGGCCCGGCCGATGCCGTGGCCGCCGAAGTCGTTCTGCATGCCGTAGCCGGCGCCGCGCCCGACGGTGGACATCGCGTGCCCGATGTCGCCCATCCGGCCGCCGGGCAGGGCCGCCTCGATGCCCGCCGCCAGCGTCTCCTCCGCGACCCTGATCAGCTTGAGGTCCTCCGCGCGGGGCTCCCCGACGGTGAAGCTGACCGTGCCGTCGGCGTGCCACCCGTCGATGTACGCCGCGCAGTCGATGCTGATCAGGTCACCGTCACGCAGCCGGTACGGCGACGGCAGCCCGTGCAGCATGACCCCGTTGACCGAGGTACAGATCACGCCGGGGTAGGGCGTGGCCCCGAACGACGGGTGGTACCCGAGGAACGACGCCTTCGCCCTGGCCTCCTCGATGACGGTCCTGGCGACCTCGTCCAGCTCCTTGAGCGACACCCCGATGGCCGCCTGCTCCCGCACGGCGGCATGCACGGCGGCGACGACCTTGCCGGACTCCCGCATCGCGGCGATCTCACCGGCTGACTTGTACTCGATCACGACCCCTCCTTGCCGATAACTATACCGGTATTATTATCACGGATCATGGCGGAGAGAGCCAGGGAGGGACCTCTACCCCGCCCGGTCCGTCCCTCTCCTGCCGGGGTCGCGCTAGTCGCGCAGGTACAGGGCGAGCTGCGTACGGTCGCGCAGGCCGAGCTTGCGCAGCATGCTGGAGACGTGGTTCTTCACCGTGCCCTCGGTGATGAACAGCCGGGCCGCGATCTCCTTGTTCGTCGCGCCGACCGCGATCATCCGCGCCACGTCGAGCTCCCTGCCCGACAGCGACGCCTGCCCCCTGAAGCCGCCCGTCCCCGGTGCGGGGCGCAGCCGCAGCTCGGCCACCAGGCGCGCCGCGACCGGGCCGTCGAGCACCGTCTTACCCTCGTACGCCTTCCTGATGCCCGCCACCAGCTCCTCGGGGGAGCAGTCCTTCAGCAGGTAGCCGCGGGCGCCCGCGCGCAGGGCGCCGAAGACGTACTCGTCCTCCTCGAACGTGCTCAGCACCAGCGCCGCCAGCCCGGGATGCGCCACAGCGAGCCCGGCGACCAGCTCGACGCCGTCCATCCGTGGCATCCTGGCGTCCACCAGCACGACGTCCGGTTCGCAGCGCGGCACGGCCGCCAGCGCCTGCCGGCCGTCGGCCGCCTCCCCCGCGACCACGATGCCGTCCTCGACCTCCAGCAGCTTGCGCAGTGCCGCGCGCATCAGGTCCTGATCATCCACGATCAGCACCCTGATCACCCGACCCGGGGTCATGGGCGTACCACCGGCACCTCCGCGTGCAGCTCGAACCCGCCGCCGTCCGCGTTGCCCGCGCGGAAGGCCCCACCGAGGCCGCGCACGCGCTCGGCCAGCGACGACAGCCCGAATCCCGCCGCATCCACCGCGTCCGCCGCACCCATGCCCGCCATGCCCATCGAGCGCGCCATGCCCGCCGCACCCGCCGCACCCGCCGCACCCGCCGTGCCCGCCGTGCCCGCGGTGTTCTCCGCGCCCCGCCCGTCGTCGCCGATCGTCAGCGCCACCCGGTCCTCCCCGTACGCCAGCCGCGCCCGCACCCGCCGGGCCCCGGCGTGGCGCAGCACGTTCGTGAGCCCTTCCTGCAGCACCCGGTAGAGGACCAGCTCGGAGTCCGGGTCGATGCGCCGCTCGGCCCCTTCCACCTGGAACCCGACCTCGACCCCGGTGCCGTCGAACGAGCGGGCCAGCCGCTCCAGCGCGCCGCTGCCCACATGGCCGTCCAGGGCGAGCGGCCGCAGGGCCCGCACCCAGCGGCGCGAGTCGGCCAGCGCCTGCACGGTCAGCTCCTTGGCCTGCCCCACCTCCTCCCAGACCGCCTCGGGCCGCCGCCGCCTGAACCGTTCCGCGTTCTCCAGGCCCATCTTGATCAGGGTGAGCTGGTGCCCGATGGAGTCGTGCATGTCCCTGGCCATCCGGGCGCGTTCCTCGGCCACCGCCAGCTCCCTGATGCGCTCGATGAGCCGCTGGGCCGCCTCCCGCTGCGTGCGGGCCTCGATCAGCGCGGCGGCCATGGCCAGCGAGAAGATCGCGAACAGCACCAGCAGCACGATCTGGTCGGCCATCACGGCCCAGTCGCCGCCGGACAGCACGACGATCACCGCACCCATGGCGACGACGTAGGCGCAGACCACGCCGACGGCCACGCGCATGCCGTACAGGAAGGCCACGTGCACCATGGCGATGAGCAGCATGGCCGAGTGCAGCCCGCCGACGAACTGGCCGGCGAACGGGACCACCACGAGCAGCCCGGGGGCGGCCAGCTTGCGCGCGGCGCCGGCGTCCCGGCCGGCCGGCATGACCAGCCAGAGCCCCGCCACCAGCACCATCGTGAGGGCGAACAGCGCCGCCTCGGGCACGCCGCGTACGGAGACGGCGCCGCCGGCCAGCATCACGGTGTACACGGCCCAGAACGTCACGGTGAGCACCCGCGGCTGCCCCGTGTCCCGAAATTTCACATCTTCGGACCATACGCGGCCGAAGCCCGGGCCGGCATCCTCCCCCAGGCACCATGACTTCCGTCATGGCCGGATCTATCCCGGGCTCGATGTGCGCACGCCGGGTGCGAGCCTAGCGTCGGGCGGTATGAGAATCCTGGCTGCCATCCTGGCTCCGATCGCGATACTCCTCGCGGTCACGTTCGGCGTGATGATGATCGTCAGTGCCCTGCCCGAGAACGTCACGGGCTTCGCCGCCCCGCCGCTGATCACCGTGGCGACCCTCGGCCTGCTCTACGCCTACCGGCGGCTGACCGGCCGCCCGCCGTGGTCCGGGCTGGGCCTCGCCCGTACCTGGTGGGCGTTCCCGCAAGCGGTGCTCGGCGCGGCGGTGGGCATGGTCGCGCTGCTCGCGGGCTGCGCCGTCACCGTGTGGGCGGGCGCGGCGACCTGGGGGCAGGCCGCTCCGCTGCCTCCGGTGACAGGGCTGGTCGCCGGCTTCGCGCTCATCGTGCTGCGGGCGTCCTTCCCGGAGGAGCTGCTGTTCCGGGGACACCTGTGGGACGTGCTCTCCGACCGGCTCGGCCCGCGCGCCGTGCTCGTGGTCACGTCGGTGTCGTTCGGCCTGCTGCACCTGTTCTCGCAGAGCCCCGCGTCAGGGGCCGGGGAGAAGGTGCTGTTCATGGTGCAGGCGATCGCGCTCTTCCTGCTGTGCGGGGCCACCAGGGAGCGTACGGGCGCGATCTGGATGGCGGTCGGCGTGCACACCGCGATCTACCTGGGCCAGCTCATCCCGATCAAGCCCACCGACTACGGCGTGCAGCTCGCCTTCCAGACCGTCACGCTGGCGCTGGCCGCCGCCCTGGTCCTCGTCGTCCGCAGGCCCGGGTCCACCCCGCAGGCGAGCCTGCCGGACGCGCAGCCGGGTCTCAGACGGTGATCACCACCTTCCGCCGCCCCGTTGACCAGCACCCGGTGCCCCCGCTCCAGGCGTGCCTTGTCGCGTAAGGCCTGCAGCGCGGTCAGCGCCGACGTGGGCACGGCCGCGGCCTGCTCGAACGTCAGCCCGGCCGGTTCCCGGTCAGCGGGCCGCTCTCGGGGACGGCGACGTACTCGGCGAAGGAGCCGGGGCGCAGCCGTACCCCTCGTCGCCGGGCGCGAACCGGCTGACGCCCTTGCCCACCGCCTCGACGACCCGGCGAGGTCGGCCCCCAGCCCGTGGGCCTTCGGCCGGGTCAGCCCCGCCACGGCGCGCAGGATGTACGGGCTGCCCCGCAGCAGGTGCCAGTCGCCCGGGTTGACCGAGGCCGCCCGTACGCGGACGAGCACGCCGTCGTCACCGAGCTCGGGCCTGCCGGTCTCCTCCAGCTCGATGACGTCAGGCGGGCCGTAAGCGTAGTACCGGATGGCCTTCATCGCAGCTCCTCTGACATGTGAAAGAAGCTGCTGACCTATGAAAACCATACCTCCCCTACTCTTCCGCGAGCACCCCCGCGAAGGGGTCTCCGCCCTCGCCCGCGAACGAGTACGCCCCGCCCTCGATCCGCTCGATCAGCCCCCGCGTCCACTCGACGCCGGCCTCGGCCGAGTGCACCCACAGGCGCGTGATCTCGCCGATGTGCCCTTCGGGAGTGGCGTAGCCGGTCACGGACTCCCGCCAGCCGCGCAGGTGCTCCATCCGCTGCCGCAGCAGGTCAAGCACCTGCGCGCGCGGCAGGTCAGCCATGAAGCCGAGACCGGCCGACAGCAGGTCCAGCCGGTCGTGCGCGGTGAGCGCGCCGCGCAGCAGCGAGAAGTACTCGCCCGTACCCTTCTCCGTGAGCTCGTACTCCGTGCGCGGCGGGCCGCCGACCGTGCTCGGCGCGATGTCGTAGGCGTGCAGGAAACCCTGTTTGGCCAGCTGCTTCAGCGCGTGGTAGATCGAACCCGGCTTGGTGTTCGACCACTCGTCCGCACCCCAGAACTCCAGGTCGTTGCGGACCTGGTAGCCGTGGGCACGGCCGTGCCGCCGTACCGCGCCCAGGACCAGCAAGCGAATCGCCGACAATCTATTCAACCTTGACTAGTTGGGATGAAAGACGGCGGGCGGGGAGCAGGCCCCGCCCGCCGGCCGTACCGGACACTCAGGCCTTGAGCCAGCTCATCATCGGGCGGAGCTTGGCGCCGGTCTTCTCGATCGGGTTCTCGGCCAGCTCCTCGCGGTAGCGCTGGAACTCCTTCTGGCCGCTGTCGAACTCCTCGACGAGCTGGCGGGCGAAGGTGCCGTCCTGGACCTCGGCGAGGATGCGGCGCATCTCCTGGCGCGACTCCTCGTTGATGACGCGCGGGCCGCGGGTGTAGCCGCCGTACTCGGCCGTGTCGGAGACCGACCAGTACATCTTCGAGATGCCGCCCTCGTACATGAGGTCGACGATGAGCTTCATCTCGTGCAGGCACTCGAAGTAGGCGACCTCGGGCTGGTAGCCGGCCTCGATCAGCGTCTCGAAGCCCGCCTTGATCAGCTCGGAGACGCCGCCGCACAGCACGGCCTGCTCACCGAACAGGTCGGTCTCCGTCTCCTCCTTGAACGTGGTGCGCAGCGCGCCGGCGCGGGTGCCGCCGATGCCCTTGGCGTAGGAGAGCGCGAGGTCGAGCGCCTTGCCCGAGGCGTCCTTCTCGACGGCCACGAGACACGGCACGCCGCGGCCGGCCTCGAACTGGCGGCGGACCAGGTGGCCCGGGCCCTTGGGGGCCACCATGCAGACGTCCACGCCCTCCGGGGCCTCGATGAGGCCGTAGCGGATGTTCAGGCCGTGGCCGAAGAAGAGCGCGTCGCCCTCGACGAGGTTCGGGGCCACGTGCTCGGCGTACAGGTGGCGCTGGATGTGGTCCGGCGCCAGGATCATCGTGAGGTTGGCCTCCTCGACCGCCTCCGACGGGCTGAGCACGCGCAGGCCGTCGTTCTCGGCCTTCTCGCGGCTCTTGGAGCCCTCCGGCAGGCCGACGCGCACGTCCACGCCGGAGTCACGCAGGGAGAGCGCGTGGGCGTGGCCCTGGCTGCCGTACCCCAGCACGGCCACGTGGCGTCCCTGAATGATCGACAGGTCGGCCTGGTCGTCGTAGTAAATCTCGGTCACTTGCTCAAAACCTTTCAGGCGGTACGGTCCAGTGCCCTGAGGGACCGGTCGGTGATGGAGCGGGCGCCGCGGCCGATGGCCACCATGCCCGATTGGACGAGTTCCTTGATCCCGAACGGCTCGAGGACCTTGACGAAGGCCTCCAGCTTGTCGGGGGTGCCGGTGACCTCGATGGTCACGGCGTCGGCCGCCACGTCGACGCAGCGGGCGCGGAAGAGGTTGACGAGCTCCAGCACGTGGGAGCGGCTGTCGGCGTCGGCCTTGACCTTGATCAGCATCAGCTCGCGCTGCACCGACTGGGACGGGTCCAGCTCGACGATCTTGAGCACGTTCACCAGCTTGTTGAGCTGCTTGGTGACCTGCTCCAGCGGCAGCTCCTCGACGCTCACCACGATCGTGATGCGGGAGATGTCGTCGTGCTCGGTGGGCCCGACGGCCAGGGAGTCGATGTTGAACCCCCGGCGGCTGAACAGCGCCGACACGCGCGCAAGGACACCCGGCTTGTTCTCGACAAGCACGGACAGCGTGTGTCTACTCATCGTCGTTCTCCCACTTCGGAGCCATGTCACGGGCGATCTGGATGGTGTCGTTGCTGGTGCCCGCCGGGACCATGGGCCAGACCATGGCGTCCTGGTGGACGACGAAGTCGACCACGACAGGCACGTCGTTGATCTCCATGGCCTTCTTGATCACGGCGTCCACGTCCTCGGGACGCTCGCACCGCAGGCCCACACAACCATAGGCCTCCGCGAGCTTGACGAAGTCGGGGATGCGGCGGGGGGCCTGCAGGTTGGTGTTGGAGTAGCGCTGGTCGTAGAACAACGTCTGCCACTGGCGGACCATGCCGAGGTTACCGTTGTTGATGACGGCGATCTTGATCGGCACGCCCTCCAGGGCACAGGTGGCCAGCTCCTGGTTGGTCATCTGGAAGCAGCCGTCGCCGTCGATGGCCCACACGGTGGCGTCGGGGCAGCCCATCTTGGCGCCCATCGCGGCCGGCACGGCGAAGCCCATCGTGCCCGCGCCGCCGGAGTTGATGAACGTGCCGGGGTTCTCGTAGTCGATGAACTGCGAGGCCCACATCTGGTGCTGCCCCACCCCGGCCACGTAGTAGGCGTCGGGGCCGGCGATGGCGCTCAGCCGCTCCATGACGTACTGCGGGGCCAGCGAGCCGTCGTCGAAGGTGTCGTAGCCCAGCGGGTAGGTCTGCTTGTAGCCGTTGAGGATCGTCCACCACTCGTCGTAGTCGCCCTTCTGGCCGGAGGCCTGGACGGCGGCGACGAGGTCGGTGAGGACCTCCTTGCAGTCGCCCACGATCGGCACGTCGGCGTGGCGGTTCTTGGAGATCTCGGCCGGGTCGATGTCGGCGTGCACGACCTTCGCGTGCGGCGCGAAGGACGGCAGGTGGCCGGTCACCCGGTCGTCGAAGCGCACGCCCAGGCCGATGATCAGGTCGGACTTCTGCAGCGCGCCCACGGCGGAGACGCTGCCGTGCATGCCGGGCATGCCCATGTGCTGCGGGTGGCTGTCGGGGAACGTGCCGCGCGCCATCAGGGTGGTGATGACCGGGATGTTCGTCAGCTCGGCGAGCTGCAGCAGCTCGGCCGAGGCGCGGGCCTTGTGGACGCCGCCGCCGACGTACAGGACCGGCCGCTTGGACTCGGCGATCAGCTTGGCGGCCTCGCGGATCTGCTTGGAGTGCGGCCTGGTGACCGGGCGGTAGCCCGGGAGCTGCATGGTGGGCGGCCAGCTGAAGGCGGTCTCGGCCTGCAGGGCGTCCTTGGAGATGTCCACCAGGACCGGGCCGGGACGGCCGGTGGAGGCGATGTGGAAGGCCTCCATGATCGTGCGGGCGATGTCGTCGGTGTCGGTGACCAGGAAGTTGTGCTTCGTGATCGGCATGGTGATGCCGGAGATGTCCGCCTCCTGGAAGGCGTCCGTACCGATCATCGGGGAGGCCACCTGCCCGGTGATCGCCACGATCGGCACCGAGTCCATGAAGGCGTCGGCAATCGGGGTCACCAGGTTCGTGGCGCCCGGGCCGCTGGTCGCCATGCACACCCCGACCTTGCCCGTGGCCTGCGCGTAGCCCTCGGCCGCGTGACCCGCGCCCTGCTCGTGCCGTACGAGCACGTGCCGGACCTTGGTCGAGTCGTAGAGAGGATCGTAGGCCGGCAGAATGGCACCGCCCGGGATCCCGAACACTGTGTCGACTCCAACGTGCTCCAGCGCCCTGACCAGGGCCTGTGCACCTGTCATCCGTTCGGTCATCGGCTCGTTCCTTGCGTGGCTACTCGCTTAAGGACATAAAAAAGGCCCCTCCCCACCAGGCGGCGGGACTGGGGCGGCGCGCAGGTCGTCGTGCTTCGCTATCGGCCTGCGCGCCGGCGAAGTACTACGAGAATCTCACTGCGAAGCATGCCCTACACCATAGCCGCAACGAACGCCATCGCGCCAACTTCGTGGACACAAGTCTCAAACAGTGAGACTCGTCCGCATCAGCGAGTCGACCCCGCGCGCCGCCATCGGCCGCGCCACCAGGAAACCCTGCCCCCTCGTACAGCCCATCTGCTTCAGCAGTTCGAGCTGCTCAGGACGCTCGATCCCCTCGGCCACCACGATAAGCCCGAGGTCGTGCCCGAGGCGCACGATCGTGCGCGTGAGCAGGGTCAGCGTGTCGTCCTTGCCCAGCCCCGACACGAACGACGGGTCGATCTTGATCATGTCGACGGGGAGCTGCCTGAGGAAGGCCAGCGAGGCGTAACCGGTGCCGAAGTCGTCGATCGCCAGCCGCACGCCGAGCGCCCGCAGCTCCGACAGCCGCTTGATCGTCTCCTCGGCGTCCTCGACCAGCATCTCCTCGATCACCTCGAGCGTGAGCACGGAGGCCGGCAGCCCGCTCTCGGTCAGCGCCTCCTCCACGGTCTCGACGAACCTGGGCGCCATGATCTGGCGCGCCGACAGGTTCAGCGACAGCCCGATGTCCCAGGACGAGGCCCGCCAGGCGGCCACCTCGCGGCACGCCTCGCGCAGGATCCACTCGCTCAGCGGCACGATCAGCCCGGTGTCCTCGGCCGCCCCGAGGAACTGCTCCGGCGGCACGAACACCGACCCGCGCCACCACCGCACCAGCGCCTCCACCGCGGTCACCCGCGAGGTCGCCAGGTCCACCACCGGCTGGTACTCGATCGCGAACTGCTGCTCGATCAGCGCCCGCTGCAGGTCGGCCGCCAGCTCCAGGCGGCGTATCACGTCGGCGTGCATCTGCGCGGCGAACACCTCCACGCGCCGCCCGCCCAGCTCCTTGGAGCGCGCCATGGCCACGTCGGCGTTGCGCATGAGGTCGCCCGCCGACACGTCGTCCTCGGTGAAGGCGACGCCCACGCTCGCGGTCAGCGCCACATCGCGGTCGGCGACCCGGAACGGCTCCTGCGAGACCGCGCGCACCAGCCGCTCGGCCAGGTCCACCGCGATCTGCGCGTCGCCGCCGGTCTCCACGAGCACCGCGAACTCGTCGCCGCCCCACCGGGCCAGCGTGTCGTCGGCGCGCACGGCGCCGCGCAGCCTGCGGGCCGCCTGCCCGAGCAGGTAGTCGCCGCTGGCGTGCCCGACCGAGTCGTTGACCGAGGTGAACCCGTCGAGATCGAGGAAGATCACCGCCACGTTCGCCGTGCCGGGGGACGCCGTGCGGCCCGACAGCACCTCGCGGGTGCGCTCCTCGAAGTAGGCGCGGTTGGGCAGCCCGGTGACGCCGTCGTGGAAGGTCAGGTGGGCGACCTGGTTGCGCAGCGCCTCCTCGTCGCTGACGTCCCTGGTCGTCACGAGCATCAGGTCCTCGCCGCCGGCGTGGCGGGTGGCCACGGACTCGGTGGGGCGCCACGTGCCGTCGGCCGCGCGCACGCGGCAGGCGATCAGGCAGGCGCCGGGCGCGGCGTTGTCCTCCGCGAGGTTCATCGCGCGCATGGCGACCTGGATGCCCGGCACGTCCTCCGGGTGGATGTAGTCGAAGATCGACCCGCCGACCAGCTCTTGCGGGCCGTAGCCGTACGTCACCTCGACGCCCGCGCCGATCTCGCGTACGACGCCCTCGTAGTCGCAGGTGAACACCACGTCGCCGGTGCTCTCCGCCAGCTCCTTGAGCTGGCGCTCGCTCAGCTTGACCAGGCTGCGCAGGCGCACGTTCGCCGCCGAGACCACGAACAACCGCACCAGCAGGAGCAGCACCACGGAGACCGCGACCACCACGACGCCGGTCACGGGCGCCCCGGTGCGCCCGCCGGCCTGGTGCACGAGCAGCGTGCCGGCGGCCACGGCCACCAGGGCCAGGGGCACGATCGCGACCGCGTGGCCGACCGCGGGCCGGCTCGCCTGCTTGACCCGCGGCCCCCACGGGACGGCCGCCAGCAGCAGGAACGCGACCGGCGCGAGCATCACGCCCCACAGCTGCGGCTCGGCGTCCATGAGCCGGGCCACCGCCGCCGACATCCCGGCCACGGTCATCGTGGCCAGCACGCCCACGCCGGCCAGGCCGAGCAGCCAGGACGACGACCTGCTGGTCAGCACCGACGGGATCACGGCGAACGTCACCAGCAGCCCCACCAGCGGCGGCAGCATGACCAGCGTGAACACGGCCGCGTCGGCCGTCTCGGCGTAGACGTGGCGCAGCGCCACCATCCAGCCGATCAGGAAGAGCGAGGCCGTGCACAGGTAGGCGTCGGTGAGCTGCCGTAAAGCGGCCCTGGCCGGAAACCTGCGGTCGGCGGCCACCAGCGCGCCGCTCGCCGTGATCACCGTGCCGAGCAGCATGAACATGTCCGCGAAGCTGTCGACGAAACTCTCGGTGAACGGCCGCAGCGCCACTCCGGCGGTCCAGATGATGGCGCCACCGCCCATCCAGCGCGCGCCCATCGCCGTCGGGCGATGCGTGGCCGCCTGCTTCACCGAGGCGATCAGCAAGGAGGCGGCGGCGACCAGCGCCGCGATCCCTCCGGCGACCGCTCCGGTGACCAAGGCCGGGCTCTCCGTCAGGAGGGCGGCGGCGAACGCCGCCGCGCCTGCCGCCGCAGCGGCGGCCGGCGGCACCCGGGGATCACGCCAGCGGATCACAGTCGTTGCCCATCCCGTCTCGAACTCTGCACCAGTGACCGCCGAAGCCCGGTCGATCACTTCGCCAGTGTGTGCTGTCGTGGGTGCGCGGGTGGTGACAACGCCGATGTCGTCACCGATCTGATAACCAGACAGACCAATTGCCGCCAAGAGTTCCTTGACAGTGAGTCAGGAACTCCCTGCAAACGTAACCGTACGCACCGAAGGTCACGGACCAGCCACGTTCCGGGATCCTCTCAGTACGAGTCGGTGATGACATTCACCAACGGCTCGCCGGCCAGGTATCTCTGCACCTGGGCGCGGACGAGCCGCAGCGTGCGCCGTACGGAGGCGGGGGTGCTGCCGGCCACGTGCGGGGTGATCAGCACGCCCGGCGCGCTCCACAGAGGGTGACCTTCGGGCAGCGGCTCGGGGGCGGTCACGTCCAGCGCGGCGCGCAGCCGGCCGGTCTTGAGCTCGGCGACCAGCGCGTCGGTGTCGACGACCCCGCCCCTGGCGGCGTTCACCAGCACGGCGCCGTCCTTCATCCGGGCCAGGAACGCGGCGTCCACCATCCCGGCCGTGGCGGCGGTGGCGGGCACGAGCAGCACGACCACGTCCGCCTCCGGCAGCAGCGCGGGCAGCTCGTCCATGCCGTGCACGCCGTCGCGGGCGCTCCTGGCCACGCGGACGATCTCCACCTCGAACCCGTCGAGGCGCCGCTCCAGCGCGGCCCCGATGGAGCCGTACCCGACGATCAGCACGGTCGAGTCGGCCAGCACGCCGGTGTGGTGGTAGGTCCACTCGCCCCTGCGCTGGGCGTCCACGAACCCCGGGAACTCCCTGAGCACCGCGATCATGGCCCCCACCGCCCACTCGGCGGTGCCCGCCTCGTGCACGCCGCGCGCGTTGCACAGCACCGCGCCCTCGGGCATGTGCGGCCGGTACGGCTCCACGCCCGCGGTCACGGTCTGCAGCAACCGCAGCGAGCTCATCCTGGCCAGGGTCCCCGGCACGTCGGGCACGGTGACCAACGGGGGGATCCACACCTCCACATCCTCCACCCCATCCGGCATCGCGGACGTGCCGTCATAGACGGCGCATTCGACGCCAGGAAGCTCGGACAGTACATCTGCCACCGAATCGGACGGAACCCAGGTCTTCATGCCGAGAACCTTACGACTACGGGGGAAGTATGGAACACATGAGGAAGCTCTGGACGATCATGCTACTGACCGCACTCACGGCATGCTCCGGGCTCACGGCCTGCACCGACCGCGGCGGAGAGGTGTTCCCCACGGCGGCCGTGTCGGCGGGCGCCGCTCCGAGTGCTCCCGAGGACGTGGTGACGGGGCTGGCCGTGCCGTGGGGGATCGCGTTCCTGCCCGGCGGGGACGCCGTGGTCACCGAACGCGACACCGCCCGCGTGCTGCGGGTCACCCGGACCGGCCAGGTCACCGAACTGGCCAAGATCGAGGACGCCAGGCCCGACGGCGAGGGCGGCCTCATGGGCGTGGCCGCCAAGGATGACCAGCTCTTCCTCTACTACACCGCCGAGCTGGACAACCGGATCGTCCGCTACCGCCTCACCAACGGCGGACTCACCGACCAGCAGCTCCTGGTGCAGGACATCCCCAAGGGCGGCATCCACAACGGCGGCCGGCTCGCCTTCGGCCCCGACGGCTTCCTGTACGCCACCACCGGCGAGGTCGGCGACCGCGACCTGGCCCAGCGGCGCGACTCGCTCGGGGGCAAGATCCTGCGCATGACCGTGGACGGCGCGCCCGCGCCGGGCAACCCGTTCGGCACGCTGGTCTACAGCTACGGCCACCGCAACGTCCAGGGCCTGGCCTGGGACGGCTCCGGCCGCCTGTTCGCCTCGGAGTTCGGCGCGAACACCTACGACGAGGTCAACAGGATCGAGCCGGGAGGCAACTACGGCTGGCCGGAGGTCGAGGGCCGCGGCGACGACCAGCGCTACATCAACCCGATCCTCACCTGGTCCACGGCGGAGTCGTCGCCGTCAGGCATGGCGTACGCGAACGGGTCGCTGTGGGTGGGGGCCCTGCGGGGGGCGCGCCTGTGGCAGATCCCGCTGGGCGAGGACGGCTCCGCCGGCGCCCCGGTGGCCCACTTCACCGACCGCTACGGCCGGCTCCGCGCGGTCGCCGCCACCCCGGACGGCAAGCTGTGGGTCGGCACCAGCAACAAGGACGGCCGCGGCTCCCCCAAGGACGGCGACGACCGCATCATGTCCGTCACCCCGTCCTGACCGCCGCTCGCGCTCGGGCGGCATCAGGGCGGCACGACCGCCGCGATGCCGCCCGCGCGGGCGCTCAGGGGTCTTACTGGGTGACGGCGGTGCAGGTCGTCTGGGGCTGCGGCCGGTACTTGGTGGTCAGCTTCTTGTCCTTCTTGAGGACCTTGCCATCGTTGTAGAACACCCGGGTCACGTCGATCGTGAACCCCTGCTCCCCCACCGTCGGCAGGCAACCTGCCGCCGCGCTGCTCTCCCGCCGGAACGGGGTGAAGTCCCGCCGCTCCGACGCCACGGCCTCCACGCGGTCGTACCGCTTCGTGCTCCACAACGCCACCGTCACCGACGTCTCGGTGAAGGCGGTCTTGATCAGCACCCCGAACTCCGAGTCGTTGCGCCACTTCAGGTCCAGGTCCGGGTACAGCAGCGCGACGTCCCGCCCGGCCGGGTACCGCGGCGCGTAGTAGTCCATCGGCTGGTGCTCCACGTCGTCGAACCCGCCGAAGAACGCCGCGTTGTACATGGTGGTCGCGAACTGCGACCCGCCGCCGCCGACGATGTTCACCATCCGCCCGCCGACGATCTGCCCGGCCTCGACGTACCCGTCCTCGACCGTCCGCTCCCCCAGCACCTCGTTGACGGAGAACGTCTGCCCCGGCTTGACGAGGTACCCGTCGACCTCCTGCGCCATCCGCTGGATGTTCTTCACCCGGGGCTGGCAGCAGTCGAACGTCGTGGTGAACTCGCCCACCAGCTCCTTGATCCCGAGCCCCTGGATCTGCGTGGTGTCCACGGCCGGCGCGACGGTGCCGAGCCGGACCGGGATCGTGCGCTCCCCGCCCTCGGCGAACACCTTCTCCGCGTCCCTGGCCAGCAGCTTGTCGTTGACCCCCCGGCCGGTGCGCGCGGGCACCAGGACGGGCTTGCCGTTCACGATCTGGTACGAGGCGTCCCGCGGCTGCTGCGTCGCGTCCACCAGGCTGCTCTCGACGGAGGCCAGGACCCGCTCGGCGTCGAACCGGGGCGCGAGCCCGCCGTCGCCGTCGGCGTTGTACGTCAGGTTCGCCGCGATCATGGCCGGCGGGATCTGCACCTGCTTGTCGTCGAGCGTCAGCGTCAGGGGGGCGGCCACGGCGGCCCTGGCCTTGGCCATCGCCTCGGTGACGGCCTCGGGGGTGGTGGCGGGCTTGGCGGGCCTGAGCGTGAGCACGACGGGGCCGCCGCCGTTCAGGAAGGCCTGGCTGACCCTGCGTACGGCGTCGTCCCGGTCGAGCAGCACCCCGTCCTCGGGCCGGCGGGCCCTGGGCTGCAGCCCGGAGAAGGTCACCCGGCCCTCGACGGCGGGCTTGTCGATGCTCTCCGCCAGCCCCTCGACGGTCCTGGTGAGCTGGGAGGAGTCGACGCTGATCCTGGGCTGGAGCTCGGTCGTGCCGACCAGCCCCCGCCAGACCTCCACCGGGCTGGGGAACCCGCTGGGCGCCTGCCCGATGGTGGCGACCACGTCGAGCTCGAGTCCGGCCTCGTCGGGCTGGATGGTGTCCTTCTTGCCGCCGATGTCGGCCACGACGGGCTTGCTGAGCTTGGCGCCCAGCTCGGTGCGGAGCTTGTCGGCCGCCTGCGTCACGGTGAGGCCGCCGATGTCCACCCCGGCCACGCGCGTGCCGCGCAGCACGGAGCCGGACATGAGCACGGCCGGCACCACGTACGCCAGGGCCGCGAGCACCAGCACGAACACGATGAGGCCCGGCAGCAGCCGGCGGCGCCGGGGCGGCTCGGGCTCGAACGGCGAGGGCCGTTCCGGCGTGCCGAACGCGGTGGTGGGCCGGCTCGCCGGCCCCTTCTCCGCGGCCATGGGCCAGGGCTGCGCGGGCGGAACCGGTGGCAGCGTGCCCTTGCCCGACGGACCGCCCGGGGCGCTCGGGCCTTGGGCCGGCTGCGGCTCCTGCTTCTCCGGCGGGCCGAAGATGTCCCGGGAGACCCCCGGGGGCAGTCCTTCGATCCGCGGTCTTCTGGTGACAGCCGACGTCGGTAAGGGCACCGAGGCGAACGGGTCGGTCGGTGATTCGATCGGTCCGGCGTTTCGCACGCCTCAATCTCCTCCCGGTCCGCAGCCAAGTCTCAGGCAACAGTAAGGCACGCACATCCGCATATGTCACGGGAAATGGCTACGGAAATGTGTCAACCTAGCCACCGGTAGCGATGTTCCGGCCGGCCGGCCGTGCCGTAACGCGGACGGAACTCGGCCTGCCCCGCCGCGCACAGGTGTTCCAGGTAGCGGCGGGTGCTGACCCGCGACAGGCCCGTGAGCTCGGCAGCCTCCGCGGCTGACAGGTCGCGGCCCGCCTCTCGCAGGGTATCGGCGACCAGAGCGCAGGTGGCCGCCGACAACCCTTTCGGCATGGGGACGGCGGTCTTGAGCGTGCCGAAGAGCCGGTCCACGTCGTCCTGGCGGGCCTCGGGGCCGATGGCGGTCAGGCGGTTGCGGGTGTCGGCGTACTGCCGCAGGCGCTCGGCCAGGGCGGCGGCCGTGAACGGCTTGATGAGGTAGTTGACCGCGCCGCCCCGCATGGCCTCCCTGACGGTGGGCACGTCGCGGGCGGCGCTGACCACGAGGACGTCCACGTCGTGCAGCGCCTTGAGCACGTCCAGGCCCGACATGTCGGGCAGGTAGATGTCGAGCAGCACGAGGTCCGGCCGCAGCTCGGCCGCCGCCGCCAGCGCGTCGGCGCCGCTGTGCGCGACGGAGGCCACGCTGAAGCCCGGCACCCGGCCCACGTAGCCGCTGTGGATGCGGGCGACCATGAAGTCGTCGTCGACGACCAGCACGCGGATCACGAGGAACCTGCCTTCGCCGGGAGCAGCGCGGTGAAGACCGCTCCGCCCGCGTTCCGTACCTGTACCCATCCGCCCCTGCGCAGGCACACCTGCCGGGTCAGCGCCAGCCCCAGCCCGCGCGGCCCCGCCTTCGCGGCCTTCGTCGTGAACCCCTCCCTGAAGACCTCCTCCACCAGGTCGGGCGCGATGCCGGGGCCCGAGTCGCCGACCCGTACGCGCAGCCCGCCCGCGTCGGCCTGCACCGACACCTCGATCGTGCCCTGCGCGCCGTCGAGCGCGTCGATGGCGTTGGCGACCAGGTTGCCGACCACGAGGACCGCGTCGCGGGGATCGCCGAGCAGGCCCTCGGGCACCGAGGAGTCCTCCGCCAGCACGAGCTCGGCCCCGCGCTCGGCCGCCTCGGCCGACTTGGCCAGCAGCAGGGCGGCGAGCGTGGGGTCCTGGATGCGCGCGCGCAGGTCGGTGGAGTAGGCGCCGTGGGTGGTGCGGGTGATGAAGCCGATGGCCGCCTCGTGCTCGCCCAGCTCCAGCAGGCCGACCACGGTGTGCATGCGGTTGGCGAACTCGTGCGCCTGGGCCCGCAGCGCGTCGGTGGCGCTGCTGGCGTCGTCCAGCTCGCGGGCCAGCCGGATCAGCTCGGTGCGGTCCCGCAGGGTGACCACCCAGCCGCGGTGGCGCCCGCGTACCCAGACGGGGGTGCGGTTGAGCACCAGCACCCGGTCCCCGTGCAGCACGATGCGGTCCTCGCCGGGGTCGGCGCCGCCGAGCACGTCGCGCATGCGCTCGGAGACCGGCATCTGCGTCAGGTCCGCGCCGACGTCCCCGAGCAGCTCGCGGGCGGCGTCGTTGACCAGGGTCACCCTGCCCGCCAGGTCGAGCGCGAGCACGCCCTCCTTGACGCCGTGCAGCACGCCCTCGCGCTGCTCCAGCAGCGCGGCGATCTCGCGCGGCTCCAGCCCGAACGTCTGCCTGCGCACCCGTGCGGTGATCAGCGCGGCCAGGGCGAGCCCGGCCAGCAGCACGGCCAGCGCGGTCCACAGGAGCGGCGGCAGCGCCTGGAAGACCTGGCTGATGACCGTGGTCTCCAGCACGCCGACCGAGACGAGGCCGATGACCGTGCCGTACTCGTCGCGGATGGGGGCCTTGCCCCTGACCGTCGTGCCGATGGTGCCGGTCTCGGTGCCGACCCAGCTCCGGCCCGTACGCAGGACCGCGCTGCCGTCGGTGGACAGCCGCTTGCCGATCAGGGAGGCGTTGGGATGGGCGTAGCGCTCCTGCTCGGTGTTGGCGATCACCACGTAGTCGGCGCCGGTCTCCTGCTGCACGCTCATGGCCAGCGGCTGCAGCACGCTCTCGGGCCGCGCCAGCCCGAACGCCCTCCTGACCTCGGGCAGCCCGGCCACCGACTGCGCGATGGCCAGCGCCCGCTGCTGGTGCAGCTCGTCGAGCTGGTCACGCGTGTGCTCGGCCCACACGCCTCCGGTGCCACCGACGGCGAGCAGCACGATCACCATCTGGAGGACGAACAGCTGCGTCCCCAGGGAGGCGTCACGAACCCGTCTCACCTGGCCCATGGAAACAAACACAGGTCACGTCCGGGTCGCGACCAATACGACCACTATGACGCCAAGCGCGCAAAGCCTCGACGGGCCGCGGACGGCACTTCACCATGCCAGTTCCATAACAGTGAAAATCCCCCCTGGAGTGATCATGCGCTTGCGCGTACTCGCCGCTCTCGCGGCACTCTCCCTCGGCACGCTGACGGCGTGCGGCCAGTCGGGCGGCACCTCCGCCGCCGGACCCCTGCGGATCATGGCCCCGGCCGCGCCCGGCGGCGGCTGGGACCAGACCTCCCGCACAGCGGAGCAGGCGTTCAAGACGGCCGACCCGCAGCGCAAGGTCGAGGTGTTCAACGTGCCCGGCGCCGGCGGCACGATCGGCCTGGCGCAGCTCGCCGGCGAGAAGGGCAACGGCAACCTGCTGATGACCATGGGCCTGGTCATGGTGGGCGCCATCGAGCAGAACAAGTCGAAGGTCACGCTCGCCGAGACCACGCCCATCGCCAAGCTGACCGAGGAGTACGAGCTGGTCGTGGTGCCGGCGGCGTCCCCGTACAAGTCGGTGGCCGACCTGGTGGCGGCCTGGAAGGCCGACCCGGCGAAGGTGTCGATCTCGGGCGGCTCCGCGGGCGGCACCGACCACATCGTGGCCGGCCTGATGGCCAAGGCCGCCGGCGTGGACCCCAAGCGGGTCAACTACATCGCCCACTCGGGCGGCGGCGAGGCGCTGAACGAGCTGCTCGGCAACAAGGTCAGCGCGGGCATCTCCGGCGTGGCGGAGTTCGCCGAGCACGTGAAGTCCGGCAAGCTGCGCGCCCTGGGCGTGACCTCCGCCGAGCGGCTGCCCGGCCTGGACGCCCCCACGCTCAAGGAGGCCGGGCTGGACGTCGAGCTGGCCAACTGGCGCGGCTTCGTCGCCCCCGGCGGGCTCTCCGAGGCCGACAAGAAGGCCCTGACGGACGCGGTCACCAAGATGCACGACTCGCAGCCGTGGAAGGACGCGGTGACCAAGAACGGCTGGATCGACTCCTTCCAGACCGGGCAGCAGTTCGCCGACTTCCTCAACGCCGAGCAGACCCGGGTCAAGGGCATCATCGCCGAGATGGGGCTCGTCTCCTGATGATCGGGCGTCGGTGGCGGCCCGAGCTCGGGCTGGCGGTCGTGGTGCTGGTGCTGGGCGTGCTCGTCGTGGTCGGCACGCTCGACGTGTCGGCGGCGGCCTCCCAGCTCGGCATCGGGCCGCGCTTCTTCCCCATGCTGGTGGGCGGCGCCATGGTGCTCATCGGCCTGTTCTACGTGGCCGACGTGCTGCGCGGCGGCCACGGCGACCCCGAGGAGAGCGAGGACGTGAACGCCGCCGCGCCCACGGACTGGCGCAGCCTCGCCCTGGTCAGCGGCATCTTCCTGGCCTTCGCCGCGCTGCTGGACCTGCTCGGCTGGATCGTCGGCGCGAGCCTGCTGTTCTTCGGCCTGTCGGTGGCGCTCGGGGCCGAGCACAGGCTGCGGGCCGCCGTGATCGCCGTGGTCATGGGCGTGGCGACGTACCTGCTGTTCGTCAACGGCCTGGGTGTGAACCTGCCGAACGGGGTGTTCGCGCTGTGACCTCCTTCCAGCTCCTGCTCGACGGCTTCGCCGCCGCGCTCACCCCCGTCAACCTCCTGTACGCGCTCATCGGCGTCACGCTCGGCACCCTCGTCGGCGTGCTGCCCGGCATCGGGCCCGCGATGACCGTGGCGCTGCTGCTGCCGATCACCTTCACGGTGCCGCCGGCCAGCGCGTTCATCATGTTCGCCGGGATCTACTACGGCGGCATGTACGGCGGCTCGACCACCTCCATCCTGCTCAACACGCCGGGCGAGTCCTCGTCGATGATCACGGCGCTGGAGGGCAACAAGATGGCCAGGCGCGGGCGGGCCGCCCAGGCGCTGGCCACGGCCGCGATCGGCTCGTTCGTGGCCGGCACCATCGCCACGGCGCTCCTGGTCGTGGCGGCGCCCGCGGTGGTGAGCTTCGCGATCGCGTTCGGCCCCGAGGACTACTTCGCGCTGGCCGTCCTGGCCTTCACTGCCGTGTCGTCGGTGCTGTCCCGCTCGGTCGTGCGCGGCCTGGCCTCGCTCGGCCTCGGCCTGGTGATCGGCCTGATCGGCATCGACCAGCAGACCGGCCAGGCCCGGCTCACGCTGGGCATCCCGCAGCTCCTCGACGGCATCGACGTGGTGATCGTCGCGGTCGGCCTCTTCGCGCTCGGCGAGGCCCTGTACGTGGCCTCCCGCCTGCGCCACGCGCCTCCCGAGGTGGTGCCGGTCGGCCGGGCGTGGATGGGCCGCTCCGACTGGCGCCGCTCCTGGCTGCCCTGGCTGCGCGGCACCGCCCTGGGCTTCCCGTTCGGGGCGCTGCCCGGGGGCGGGGCCGAGATCCCCACGTTCCTGTCGTACGCGGCCGAGAAGCGCCTGGCCCGCGGCGTGGCCCGCGAGGAGTACGGCAAGGGCGCCATCGAGGGCGTCGCGGGCCCCGAGGCGGCCAACAACGCCTCCGCGGCCGGCACCCTGGTCCCGCTGCTCACGCTGGGCCTGCCCACCTCCGCCACGGCCGCCATCCTGCTGGCCGCCTTCCAGCAGTACGGCCTGCAGCCGGGGCCGCAGCTCTTCGACCACAACCCGGCGCTGGTGTGGGGCATGATCGCGTCGCTGTTCATCGGCAACGCGATGCTGCTGGTGCTGAACCTGCCCATGGCCCCGCTCTGGGCCCGCGTCCTGCGCGTCCCCCGGCCGTACCTGTACGCCGGGATCGTGCTCTTCGCCGCCCTCGGCGTCTACGCGCTGAACGGCACCGTGGTGGACCTGTTCGTCCTGTACGTGCTCGGCCTGCTCGGCTTCGCCATGCGGCGCTTCGGCCTGCCCGTGGCGCCCGCCGTGATCGGCATGATCCTGGGCCCGATGGCGGAGATCCAGCTCCGCCGGGCGCTGGCCATCGGGGCGGGCGACGTGAGCGTGCTCGTCCGCAGCCCGATCGCGGCCGTGCTGCTCGTGCTGTCGGTGCTGGCGCTCCTGACGCCCCTGTTCAGGAAGCTCCTGGCCCGCCGCGGCCTCGCCCCCGCACCACGCGGGGAGGACTGACCGCGACCGTCACGCGAGGAGTAGCCGCGGCCCGGGCCGGGCATCCTTCTTCGTGGTTCTTGGAGTGGCCCCGCCGATCTGTCCGGATCGACGGGGCCAACCGGATGGATCGGGGTCAGCCCTCGCTGACGCCGAGCTTCTCCAGGATGAGCTGCCGGGCCCGGGCCGCGTCGGCCTTGCCCTTGCTGGCCCGCATGACGCCGCCCACGAGCGCGCCCGCCGCGGCGATCTTCCCGGACCGCACCTTCTCGGCCGCGTCGGCGTTGTCGGCCAGCACCTGGTCGATGATCGCCGACAGCTCGCCCTCGTCGTTGACGATCTTCAGCCCGCGCCGCTCGACCACCTCGTCCGGCGTGCCCTCGCCGGCCAGCACGCCTTCGAGCACCTCGCGCGCCAGCTTGTCGTTGAGCGCGCCCGACGCCACCAGCTCGGTCACCCGGGCGATCTGCTCGGGCGTGATCGGCAGGTCGGCCAGCGGCGTGCCCGTCTCGTTGGACCTGCGCGCCAGCTCACCCATCCACCACTTGCGCGCGTCGGCCGCCGGCGCGCCGGCCGCGACCGTGGCCTCGACCAGGTCGATGGCGTCGGCGTTGTGCATGGCCTGCATGTCGAGGTCGGACAGGCCCCATTCGGTCTGCAGCCGCTTGCGCTTGACCGACGGCAGCTCGGGCAGGGCCGCCTTCAGCTCGGCCACCCACGCCGGGTCGGGCGCGATCGGCACCAGGTCGGGCTCGGGGAAGTAGCGGTAGTCCTGCGCCTCCTCCTTGGACCGGCCGGACGTGGTGGTGCCGGTGTCCTCGTGGAAGTGCCGGGTCTCCTGGATGATCTTCCCGCCGCCGGCGAGGACGGCGGCCTGCCGCTCGATCTCGCTCCGCACGGCCCGCTCGACGCTGCGCAGCGAGTTGACGTTCTTGGTCTCCGTACGGGTGCCCCACTCGGACGAACCGCGCGGCATCAGCGAGACGTTGACGTCACACCGCAGCGAGCCCTCCTCCATGCGCACGTCGGAGACGCCCAGCGAGCGCATGATCTCGCGCAGCTCGGTGACGTACGCCCTGGCCACCTCGGGCGCGAGCCTGTCGGTGCCCGGGATGGGCTTGGTCACGATCTCGACCAGCGGGATGCCCGCGCGGTTGTAGTCGACGATCGAGTAGTCGGCCCCGTGGATGCGCCCGGTCGAGCCGCCCACGTGGGTGGACTTGCCGGTGTCCTCCTCCAGGTGCACCCGCTCGATCTCGATCCGCACGGTCTCGCCGTCGACCTCGACGTCGATGTACCCGTCGAAGCAGAGCGGCTCGTCGTACTGCGAGATCTGGTAGTTCTTCGGCATGTCCGGATAGAAGTAGTTCTTCCGGGCCATGCGGCACCACTCGGCGATCGAGCAGTTGAGCGCCAGGCCGATGCGGATCGTCGACTCGATGGCCTGGGCGTTGGCCACCGGCAGCGCGCCGGGGAAGGCCAGGCAGGTCGGGCAGACCTGCGTGTTGGGCGGGGCGCCGAAGGTCGTCTTGCAACCGCAGAACATCTTCGACTTGGTGCCCAGCTCGACATGCGTCTCGAGGCCGAGCACCGGCTCGAACCGCTCGAGCGCTTCGTCGTACGGCATGATCGTGCCGGCAGTCATCGTGAGGTCCTTCGTTCGGATCGGTGCAGCATGTGCGGGTCGCCCTACAGCTCCGGGGCCTTGGACAGCAGGCTGCCGCCCCAGCGGCTCTCCAGGGCCTGCTCCACGGCCGCGCCCACGCGGTAGCAGCGGTCGTCGGCCAGGACCGGGGCCATGATCTGCAGGCCCACCGGCAGGCCGTCCTCGTCGGCCAGGCCGCACGGCACCGACATGGCCGCGTTGCCCGCCAGGTTGGACGGGATCGTGCACAGGTCGGCGAGGTACATCGCCATCGGGTCGTCGGCGCGCTCGCCGATCGCGAACGCCGTGGTCGGCGTCGTCGGCGACACCAGCACGTCGACCTGCTGGTAGGCGGCCTCGAACTCGCGCGCGATGACCGTGCGCACCTTCTGCGCCTGGCCGTAGTAGGCGTCGTAGTAGCCGCTCGACAGCGCGTACGTGCCCAGCATGATGCGCCGCTTGACCTCGGGGCCGAACCCGGCGGCCCTGGTCAGCGCCATGACCTCCTCGGCGCTGCGGGTGCCGTCGTCGCCCACGCGCAGGCCGTACCGCATGGCGTCGAAGCGCGCCAGGTTGGACGAGCACTCCGAGGGCGCGATCAGGTAGTAGGCGGGCAGCGCGGTCGTGAACGACGGGCAGGAGACCTCGACGACCTTGGCCCCGAGCGACTCCAGGAGCTGGACGGCCTCGTGGTAGCGGGCCAGGACGCCCGCCTGGTAACCCTCGCCGGCGAACTCCTTGACGACGCCGATCCGCATGCCGGCGACGTCGGGGTTCCTGGCGGCCTCGACGACCGAGGGCACGGGCGCGTCGATCGAGGTGGAGTCCATCGGGTCGTAGCCGGAGAACGCCTCGTGCAGCAGCGCCGCGTCGAGGACGTTGCGGGCGAACGGCCCCGGCGTGTCGAGCGAGCTGGCGAAGGCGATCAGGCCGTAACGGGACGAGCCGCCATAGGTGGGCTTCATGCCCACGATGCCGGTCACCGAGGCGGGCTGCCGGATGGAGCCGCCGGTGTCGGTGCCCGTGGACAGCGGCGCCTCGTACGCGGCCACCGCCGCGCTGGAGCCACCCGACGAGCCGCCGGGGATCTTCGTCAGGTCCCACGGGTTGTGGGTGGCGTGGTAGGCGGAGTTCTCCGTCGAGGAGCCCATGGCGAACTCGTCGAGGTTCGTCTTGCCCAGGATGACCAGCCCGGCCTCGCGCAGGCGGGCGGTGACGGTCGCGTCGTACGGGGGCCGCCAGCCCTCGAGGATCTTGGAGGCGGCCGTCGTCGGCATGTCGTGGGTGGTGAAGATGTCCTTGTGCGCGATCGGCACTCCGGCCAGCGGCCCGAGCTTCTCGCCGGCCCGCAGCCTGGTGTCCACGGCCCGCGCCTGCTCCAGCGTGACCTCGCGATCGACGTGCAGGAACGCCTTGACCTTGGGCTCCACCTCGGCCATGCGGTCGAGGTGCGCCTCGGCCACCTCCACGGCCGACACCTCGCCGGCGGCGATCATCGACCCCAGCTCGGCGGCGGTCTTACGGATCAAGCTCATGCCTCCTCCCCGAGGATGCGCGGCACCCGGAAGCGGTCGTCCTCGACGGCGGGGGCGCCGGCGAGCGCCTGGTCGGGCGTCAGGGACTGTCGCACCTCGTCGGCACGGAAGACATTGGTCAGCGGAAGCGCGTGCGACGAAGGCGGCACGTCCTCGGCGGCGACCTCGGCCACCTTCGCGACCGACTCGATGATGGCATCGAGCTGGGTGGCGTAGTGATCGAGCTCGTCGTCGGTCAGCGCCAGCCTGGACAACCGGGCCAGGTGTGCGACCTCGTCGCGGGTTATGGCGGACATGAGTCGTTGAACCCGTTTCGTGGATGGAGTCTTTGGACACTGCCATCCTAGGGGGCTTGACCAAGCAGCCCCGAACCATCAACCCACCGGCAACATCCTCAGGCCGAGCTGCTGACCTCAGGCTGGTACCCGTACTCCGCCGCGCCGCCCGCCCGGTCGCGCAGCCACACGGCGGCCTCCTCGGCCGGCATCGGGTGGCAGAACAGCCAGCCCTGCCCCACGTCGCAGCCCATCTCCACCAGCCGCATCGCCACGTCGTCCGACTCCACGCCCTCCGCGACCGAGCGCAGCCCGAGCGAGCGGACCAGGTCCACGATGGAGCGCACGATGCGGTAGTCGTCCTCCGACTCCGCGATCCGGCGGACGAACGAGGCGTCGATCTTGACCTCCGACACCGCCAGCCGCTGGAGCCGGATCAGCGAGGAGTAGCCGGTGCCGAAGTCGTCGAGGGCCAGGGGGACGCCGAGCGCGGCCAGGGCCTTGATGGTCTCCTGGGTGTAGGCCTGGTCGCCGGTCAGGATGCGCTCGGTGACCTCCAGCTGGATGGCGGTGGGCGGCAGGCCGTACCTGGCCAGGCCGACCTCGAGCTGCTCGGGCAGCGCGGAGGCGAGCAGGTCGCGGGCGGAGATGTTCACCGAGATCTGCACCCGCAGCCCCGTGTGCCACCAGGCCGCCGCCTGCTCCAGCGCCTCCTCTACCACGTACGCGGTGAGCTGCCGCATCAGGTACGACTGCTCGGCCAGCGGCACGAAGTCCGACGGCGCGATCGGCCCGTGCACCGGGTGCCGCCAGCGCAGCAGCGCCTCGACCCCCTGGATGTCGCCGCCGCCCAGCCCCACCTTGGGCTGGTAGTGCAGGCGCAGCTCGCGGTTGTCGATGGCCCGGCGCAGGTCGCCGAGCAGGGTGAGGCGCTCGGGCGAGTTGCGGTCCTTGTCGGGCTGGTAGAGCTCGACGCCGGTGCGCCCCTCCTTGGCCAGGTACATGGCCACGTCGGCCCGTTGCAGCAGCAGCTCGAAGTCGGGCGCGTGCTCCGGGTAGAGCGCGATGCCGACGGACGCGTCGAGGTCGAACGTCATGCCCTCCAGGCGTACGGGCTCGGTCAGGGCCGCCCGCAGCCGGGCCGCCACCTCCCTGGCCGCGTGGGCGTCCCTGATCGAGGGCAGCAGCACCGCGAACTCGTCGCCGCCCAGCCTGGCCACGACGTCGCCGGGCCGTACGGAATGGGTGAGCCGGTGCGCGATCAGTTGCAGCAGCCGGTCGCCCACCGGGTGTCCCAGCGTGTCGTTGACCTCCTTGAACCGGTCGAGGTCGAGCAGGAACAGCCCGACCCGCTCGTCCTGGCGCGCCTCGGCCAGCGCCTCCTCGGTGCTGACGATGAGCATCTTGCGGTTGGGCAGGCCGGTCAGCTCGTCGTGCAGGGCCTGGTGGTCGCGGCGCATCGAGAGCGTGGCGGTGAAGTAGACGGCGGCCAGCGGGGCGACGAAGAGCGGCACGAGGCCGGGCGAGTGGCTCATGACCACCACGACCAGGGGCGCCAGGCCCAGCAGGCCGGTGTAGACGAGGCTCTGCGGGCCCACGGTGGCCTTCAGCACGCGCATGATCGAGCGCCGCTCGTGCAGCGCGACCGCGCCGCTCACGAGGGTGGCCCTGGTGACGAAGTAGGCGATGCCGGCCAGCGCGATCGCCAGCAGGTCGCCCCCGCCGGGCACCCACGGCGCGGCCGGGCTCGGCACGATGCCGAACGTCCCCAGCACCACGGCCGCGGCGGTGAGCGCGAGCGTGGACTGGGCGATGTTGAACATGACCCGGTGCCACGACCTGCGCGTCACCACGCCATTGATCACGACGGCCACGGCCTGCATCAGCACCGCCACGGGCAGCCCCAGGTGGAGCAGCACGGCGAAGGTGAACATGGTGGACGGGTACGTGCCGCCGACGGTCGTCGCGGACGACACCATCACCGGCCGGAGCTCCCCCAGGATCACCAGCACCGCGAGCACCCAGAACAGCGGCGTGCGGGCCAGGCCCGCCACCCCGGCCGCGTCCAGCCTGAGCATGGCCACCACCAGAGCGGTGAAGCCGATCACAGTGATTCCCGCGAGGTAGCCCCACAAGGGTGTGCCGACGCGTGGTCCGGTGTCGCGGGTGTCGGTTGGGTCAGTCATCGGTAACAGAACCCCCATTAGGTCACTATGGGAGGGTACGACCTTCACCCCACTTCGCGAAACCAAGCGCGTACGTTCCGTCACTTCTCCTTCCCGACATATACCCAAAAAGCACCCTCAGTAGCAAACCGAGCACACAACGAAGAAGGGGCCCGCCCGCACCCCTGCGGACGAACCCCTCTGTCGGACTTGACGCTAGCCCTCCGGCGTGACCGCCACCCCGGCCGCCGCCTCCGGCCCCTCGGCGAGCAGCACCTCGAACCCGGCCCCGTCGAGAATCGGCACGCCGAGACTGACCGCCTTGTCATACTTCGACCCGGCGTTCTCCCCCGCCACCAGGAACGACGTCTTCTTCGACACCGACCCGGACACCTTCCCGCCCCGGCTGGTCAGCGCCTCGGCGGCCGTGTCACGCGTGTAACCCTCCAGCGTGCCCGTCACCACGAACGTCAGCCCCTGCAACGTCTGCGGCCCCTTCTCGGGCGCCGGCTCGTCCTCCATCCGGACCCCGGCCGCCCGCCACCGCTCGATGATCTCCCGGTGCCAGTCGACCTCGAACCACTCCTTGATCGTGGCCGCCACCCTGGGTCCGATGCCCTCGACCGCGGCCAGCTCCTCCTCGGAGGCGTTCATGACGGCGTCGATCGAGCGCATGGCGTCGGCCAGGTCGCGCGCGGTGGGCGGGCCGACGTGCCGGATCGACAGGGCCACCAGGATCTGCGCGAGCGGCACCTGCTTGGCCCGCTCCAGCTCCTCGATGAGCAGCCGGGCGCCGGCGCTGGGCTGGCCGTCGAGGTTGGAGAAGAAGGTGACGACCTTCTGCTCGCCGGTCTTCGGGTCCATCTTGGGCAGGCCGGTGTCCTGGTCGCGGACCACCGACCTGATCGGCAGCAGCTTCTCCAGGGTCAGGTCGAACAGGTCGGCCTCGGTGCGCACCACCGGCTCCTGCGGCGGCAGCGGCTGGGTGAGCGCCGTGGCCGCGACGTAACCCAGCCCGTCGATGTCGAGCGCGCGCCGGCCTGCCGCGAAGTAGATGCGCTCGCGGATCTGGGCCGGGCAGCCGCGCGCGTTGGGGCAGCGCAGGTCGGCGTCGCCCTCCCTCTCGTACGCCAGCTCGGTGCCGCACTCCGGGCAGTGCGTGGGCATGACGAACTCCCGCTCCGACCCGTCGCGCAGCGCGGCGACCGGCCCGACGATCTCGGGAATGACGTCGCCCGCCTTGCGCAGCACCACGGTGTCGCCGATGAGCACGCCCTTCTTGACCACGACGGCCGCGTTGTGCAGCGTGGCCCGCTCGACGGTCGAGCCGGCCACCACGACGGGCTCCATCACCGCGTACGGCGTGACGCGCCCCGTCCGCCCCACGCCCACCTGGATGTCGAGCAGCTTGGTGTTGACCTCCTCCGGCGGGTACTTGTACGCGATCGCCCACCGCGGCGCCCGCGAGGTCGAGCCCAGCTCCCGCTGCGTGCGGAAGTCGTCGACCTTCACCACCACCCCGTCGATCTCGTAGGCGGGGTCGTGCCGGTGCGCGCGGTAGTGCTCGATGAACTCGTTGATCCCGTCGAGATCCGGCACCACCTTGTACAGGTCGCTGACCGGCAGGCCGAACTCGCGCAGCCGGTCATAGCAGTGGGACTGCGTCCGCGGCTCCTGCGTGCCCTCCCAGATGCCGATGCCGTGCACCAGCATCCGCAGCGGCCGCTGGGCCGTGATGCGCGGGTCCTTCTGCCGCAGCGTGCCCGCCGCGGAGTTGCGCGGGTTGGCGAACGGCGGCTTGCCCTGCTCCACGAGCTGCTCGTTGAGCTGCTTGAAGCCCTCGACCGGGATGTAGACCTCGCCGCGGATCTCGACCAGGCTCGGGATGTCGTCGCCCTTGAGCCGGTGCGGGATGCCCTTGATCGTGCGGACGTTGGCCGTCACGTCGTCACCCGTGCGCCCGTCGCCGCGGGTCGCGCCGCGCTCCAGCTTGCCGTCACGGTAGACCAGCGCCACGGCCAGCCCGTCGATCTTCAGCTCGCACAGGTAGGGGCCGGGATCGCCCTCGGCCAGCCGCTCGGCGCGCGCCTGCCAGGCCGCCATGCCCTCGGCGTCGAAGGCGTTGTCGAGGCTCTCCATCCGGTTGAGGTGCTGCACCTTGGCGAAGTCACCCGACGGCGCGGCGCCCACCTTCTGCGTGGGCGAGTCGGGCGTCTGGAGCGTCGGATGCGCCTCCTCCAGCGCGAGCAGCTCCCTGAACCACCCGTCGAACTGGGCGTCGCTCACCGTCGGCTGGTCGAGCACGTAGTAGCGCCAGCGGGCGTCCTCGACCAGCTCGCTGAGCTCGGCGTGCCGCTTGAGCGCACTCACCGGGACACCCTCGACCTCATCCACGTGAGCCTCCTTCCGTACGATGACCTGTGCAAACGCTATCGTCGAGCACCGACACAACCACCGCTCAACCCTCTCGCGGATCGTCCCTGAGCACCTGCGCCGCCTTCCGGCAGGCCGCCAGCGCCGCCCGCGCGTACGCCGGGGAGGCCCCCGCCAGCCCGCAGGCCGGGGTCAGCACGACCTGCGAGGCCAGCCGGTCGGGCGCGAACCCCAGCCGCCGCCACAGCTCCAGCGCCGGCTTGGCCACCACGCCGGGGCCGGCCAGCCGCGTGTCCCTGCCCGGCACGACCCCCATGAACAGCGCCGTCCCGGCCTCGAACAGCTCGCCCAGCTCCTCGTCGTCCCTGCGCCGCAGCAGCGCCGCGTCCACCGACACGGCCCGCACCCCCGCCCTGCGCAGCAGCGCGTACGGCACGCCCGGCGCGCAGCAGTGCACGACGGGATCCTCGAACGAGCGCAGCGACTCCTCCACCCGCCACTCCTCGACGGCCGCCAGCCGCCCGAACCCGGAGGCGGTCGGCACGGTCCCCGTCAGCACCCCGGGCAGCCCCGGCTCGTCGAGCTGGAGCACGATCTCGGTCACCCCGGGCAGCCGCCGCCGCACCTCGGCGCAGTGCTCGGCCACGCCCTGGGCCAGCGAGGCGGTCAAATCGCGTACGGCGCCCGCGTCGGAGAGCATCTTGTCCCCGAACTTGAGCTCGATCGACCCGGCCAGCGTCCACGGCCCGCAGACCTGCAGCTTCAGCGGCCCCGTGTAGTCGTGACCGACCTCCTCCAGCCCGTCGAGGTCGCGCCGCAGATGATCGACGGCCCGCTGGTGGTCGCGCCCCGGCCGGTCGGCCAGCCGCCACCCGGAGGGCTGCACCTCCACGGGCAGGTCGACGAGGAGCGCGGCCGTCCGCCCCACCATGTCCGCGCCGACGCCCCTGGCGGGCAGCTCGGGCAGGTACGGCAGCCCTGGCACCTCGCCGAACACGACTCTGATCGCTTCAAGATGATCCTCGCCCGGATGCGAACCGACCCCGGTGGCTTCCCACGTAGACATGGGCACAAGCGTAGGCTCTGCCGAATGAAGCTCACGAAATTCGGCCACGCCTGCGTGCGCGTGGAGAAGGACGGCAAGGTCCTGGTCATCGACCCGGGCACGTTCACGCGGGACCCGGTGCTCGACGGCGCCGACACGGTGCTCATCACCCACGAGCACTACGACCACGTGGACGTCGAGAAGCTGAAGGCCGCCTCACCCGAGCTGGAGATCTGGACCTGCGAGGCCGTCGCGGCGAACCTGGCCGAGGTGCCGGGCAAGGTCCAGGTCGTGCGGCACGGCGACGACTTCGAGACGGCCGGCTTCCAGGTCAAGGTCTTCGGCGAGTGGCACGCCAGGAACCACCCCGACATACCCGTCGTGCAGAACGTCGGTTTCCTGCTCGACGACGAGCTGTTCTACCCGGGCGACGCGCTCACCGTCCCCCAGGCCGAGGTGGGCACGCTGCTGGTGCCGACCGGCGCGCCGTGGCTGAAGCTGGGCGAAGTGGTGGAGTACCTGCGCGAGATCCGCCCCGCGCGGGCGTACTCCACCCATGACGCCCTCTACGGCGAGCTCGGCTACCGCCTGGTGGACGGCTGGCTGAAGATGGAGGCCGACAAGCAGGGCGCCGACATCCGCCGCATCCCGGTCGGCGAGTCGACCACGCTCAGCTAGCGGAGACGATGGTGGCCGAGCCGATCACCGTCGCCCCCGAGTAGAGCACGGCCGCCTGGCCCGCCGCGACACCCGTCGCGGGCCGGGCGAGCTCGATCGTCAGCCCGCCCCCGCGCTCCTCGAACCGGCACGGGTAGACCTCGCCGTGCGCCCTGAGCTGCACGGTCAGGTCGTCGCGGCCGGACGGGCCGTTCCACACCGGGGCGCCGCAGGTGATCGTGGTCACCGCCAGCGCCGAACGCGGGCCGACCGTCACCGTGTTGGACACCGGCTCGATGGACAGCACGTAACGCGGCCTGCCGTCGGGCGCCGGCCGGTCGATGCGCAGGCCCTTGCGCTGGCCGACCGTGAACCCGTGAGCCCCCTGGTGGCTGCCCACGACCTCGCCGCTCTGGTCGACGATCGGCCCCTCGGCCGCGCCGAGCCGCTCGGCCAGGAAGCCGCGCGTGTCGCCGTCGGCGATGAAGCAGATGTCGTGGCTGTCGGGCTTGTCGGCGACGGTCAGGCCGCGCCTGGCGGCCTCCTCGCGCACCTCGGCCTTGGTCGAGTCGCCCAACGGGAAGATCGCGTGCCCGAGCTGCTCACGGGTGAGCACGCCGAGCACGTACGACTGGTCCTTGCCGTGATCGACGCTCCTCGACAGGACCCCGTCGACCAGCTTGGCGTGGTGGCCGGTGGCGACGGCGTCGAAGCCCAGGGCCAGCGCCCGGTCCAGCACCGCGGCGAACTTGATCTTCTCGTTGCAGCGCAGGCAGGGATTGGGGGTGCGGCCCGCGGCGTACTCGGAGACGAAGTCCTCGACCACGTCGCGCTGGAAGCGCTCCGCCATGTCCCAGATGTAGAAGGGGATGCCGATCACGTCGGCGGCGCGGCGCGCGTCGCGCGAGTCCTCGATCGTGCAGCAGCCCCTGGCCCCCGTGCGGTGGGATTGGGGGTTTGCCGACAGCGCTAGGTGGACACCAGTGACGTCGTGACCGGCCTCGGCGATCCGAGCGGCGGCCACGGCGGAGTCGACGCCGCCCGACATGGCGGCAAGCACACGCAGTCCCATGACCGTTCCAGCGTACTGTCCGCCTGGGAGTGCGCGACCATGCCCTCGGTCTGGGAGTATTCGACCATGCGACTGTTCGGGCGCAAGGACGCAGACGAAGGGGCCGCCGGGCCGGCCGAGGCCATCGCCGGATTCTGGGCGTGGTGGCAGGAGGCCAGGCCGCGGCTCGACGCCCTGCTGGGAGCGGGCGACGCCGAAGGGGTGGAGGAGCTGCTCACCCCGGCGGTCGCCGCGATCAACCCCGGGCTGGTCTACGAGGTGGCCCCCGGCAGGCAGGCCGCGCACGCCCTGGTGGTGACCGCGGCGGGCGACGCCGAGCTGCGCTCGCTCGCGCACCGCTGGGCCAAGGCGGCGCCGCCGTCCGACCTGCTGTGGGAGTTCCACCCGTCGCGCCAGGCCAACCCGCAGGCGACGGAGCTCAAGCTCGACGTGGGCGGCTTCGTGTTCGAGCTCGACAAGCTCACGCTCGGCCTGCGCGTGCCGCGCAACCAGCCCAGGGTCGACGTGGCCGCCTACCACCCCGTCTTCGGCGAGCTCGACGAGGACACCCGGCTGGAGACCACGCTGCTGGCCCTCGACTGGCTGCTCGGCGAGGACGACGTGGCCAGGTGGGTGGGCGAGATCACGGCGGTCACGTTCGAGCCGATCGACTCCGTGGCGGCGGTGCACCTGCCCGCCGTCGTCGCCGACGTGGCCTCGGGATACTCCGAGGAGGAGTGGATGCTCCTGGAGGGCCAGACCGGCACCGGCGCGCCGCTGGTCGCCACGGCCCGCCACCCGCTGCGTCCGGTGGACCACCCGCTCTTCGACCAGCACATCGCGATCACGCTCCCGTACGCGCACCGCGACGAGAACGGCCTGCCGGTCGGCGACTCCCTGGCCGCGCTGCGCGACTTCGAGGAGCGCCTGGCCGCCCGCCTGCTCAAGCTGCGCGACGACGCCGTGCTGGCCGCGCACCTCAGCGCCGAGGGCCACCGGATCATCCACGTGTACGCCGACCCCACGGGCGAGGCCGCGATCCACGCCAAGGAGCTGATCGTGGGCTGGGAGGAGGGCGAGCCCCGGGTCGACGTGAGCTCCGACCCGGCCTGGACCGCGGTGGCGCCGTTCCTTACCTGAGCAGCGCCCGGCCCGGCAGCTGCGCGCCTCGGCGCGGGGTCAGCCGAGCCCCGCGCGCCGGGCCCGCTCCACCGCGCCGGGGAGCACCTCGATCAGCCGGTCCACGTCGTCGCGCGTGGAGGTGTGCCCCAGCGTGAAGCGGAGCGAGCCGCGCGCCGCCGCCGCGTCGGCCCCCATGGCCAGCAGCACGTGGGACGGCTGCGCGACGCCGGCCGAGCAGGCCGAACCGGTCGAGCACTCCACCCCCTTGGCGTCGAGCAGCATCAGCAGCGCGTCGCCCTCGCAGCCGGGGAAGGAGAAGTGCGCGTTGCCGGGCAGCCGGTTGACGGGGTCGCCGTTGAGCACCACGTCGGGCACCGCCTCGCGGACGCGCCGGATGAGCTCGTCACGCAGCTCCACCAGCCGCCGCTCCAGCGCCTCCTGCTCCCGCACGGCGGTGCTGACGGCGGCGGCGAGCCCCGCGATGGCGGGCGCGTCGAGCGTGCCGGAGCGCACGTCGCGCTCCTGCCCCCCGCCGTGCTGGACGGAGACCGGCGTCAGCCCCCTGGCCAGCAGCAGCGCCCCGACCCCCATCGGCCCGCCGATCTTGTGGCCGGTGAGCGTTAGCGCGTCGGCCCCCGAGCCGGAGAACGACACGGGCAGCTGCCCGACCGCCTGGACCGCGTCGGTGTGGAACGGGATGCCGTGGTCGTGCGCGATGGCGGCCAGCACGTGGACCGGCTGCACGGTGCCCACCTCGTTGTTGGCCCACATGATGCTGATCATGGCCACGCCGTCGGGGTCGCGCTCGATGGCGGCGCGCAGCGTCTCGGGGTGCACCCGGCCGTGCTCGTCCACCTCCAGCAGCTCCACCTCGGCGCCCTGGCTGTCGGTCAGCCACTGGGCGGGGTCGAGCGCGGCGTGGTGCTCCACCGAGCTGATCAGCACGCGCCTGCGCGGGCGGCGCGCCCAGTAGAGGCCCTTGATCGCGAGGTTGTCGGCCTCGGTGCCGCCGGAGGTGAACACGACCTCGCTCGGCCTGGCCCCGAGCGCGCCGGCGATCGTCTCGCGCGACTCCTCGACCACCCGGCGCACCTGGCGACCGGCCGCGTGCAGCGAGGAAGCATTTCCGACGCGTTTGAGTTGAGCCGTCATGGCCTCGATCGCTTCGGGCAGCATGGGGGTGGTCGCCGCATGATCAAGGTAGGCCGACGGTCTGGTCACGTGCTCAGGGTATCTCGTTTGCGACTGTACCGTCCGGACGGTATAGTCGAGGCATGCGAAGGGACGAGCTGTTGGACGCGGCAGAGGACCTCCTCTGCGACCAGGGCTCGGCCGCGCTCACCCTGGCGGCCGTGGCCGACCGGGCGGGCGTGAGCAAGGGCGGTCTGCTCTATCACTACGGCTCCAAAGAGGCCCTGATCAAGGGCATGGTGGAGCGGTTGATCGAAGACTTCGACACACTCATGGCCGCTCAGCCCGGCGGCACGTATACCGAGCGCTACCTGGGTGCCACCCTGGCCGCCGTCCGCTCCGGCAGGCTGCGGCGATGGGCGGTCGTCACGGGGGCGTCGGGCAACCTCTTCCTGCTGGCGCCGCTGCGCGAGGCCATGACCCGATGGCATCGCGAGGAGCTGAGCCAGGAGCCCGACCCGGTGGCCTCGCAGATCGTCCGCCTCGCGTGCGAGGGGCTCTGGGACGTGGCCAGCCACGACCCGGAGCTGAACACCGAAGCGGACCTCCAGGTCCTGGAGCAGCGCCTCAAAGCGCTCATCGAACCCGCGTCCGCCTAGGTCCTGCCCCCTTCGTCCCGGGCCGCCGTACGGCCGGCCCGCCAACCACCCTGCCCCGACGTCGTGGCCCGGATGCGGGTCGCGTCCCCCGGTGTGCCCGCGTGCCGCCTCCCTCCGGTACGCCCGCACCAGGGCAGGCCATCGCCGCCGACCGCCCGGTCGGAGTCGCCCGTCGACGCCGCTGCCCATCGCTCTCCGGCCAGGAGGCGTCAGGACAGCGGCTTCCCGACGGCCCGGCACGCTGACCCCCGGCAGGCCCACACGCCGACCCCCGGCCGACTCGACCCTCGGACCGGCCCGACCCCGGTCGGCCCGGCACGCCGGGCCCCGTGCTGCCCCGCAGCACACTGCTATGCCCGATTCATCACGAAAAACTACGAACTTCAGTGAGGTGGCCTTATGACCCGCGAGCTGAGGAGTGCCCGTTACGGGGCGGTCCTCACCTTTGTCCTTGCCGGCCTGATGGTGGGCACGATGACCGTGCGCATCCCCGCCCTGACCGACAAACTCGGCCTGTCCGAGGCCATGGTCGGGACGATCCTGCTGGTATGGGGCCTGGGCGCTCTGGTGACCATGCAGTCCATGCGGCGCGTCATGGCGCGCGTGGGCAGCCGGACGCTCCTGCGGGCAGGCGGCCCCCTGACGGCACTCGGCCTCCTCGGCGTGGCCCTGGCTCCGGACCTTCCCCTGCTCCTGGTGGCCGTGGCGCTCTTCGGCATGGCCTTCGGCACCGTGGACGTCGCCATGAACGCCCAGGGTTCCGCTGTCGAGCAGGCGTACGGGCGCCCGCTGATGAACGGCATGCACGCCGGCTGGTGCGTGGGCGCCATCTCGGCGGGCGGGCTGGGCAGCCTGGCGATCGCCGCCGGCCTGCCGTTCACCGTGAACGTGGCGCTGGTCGCCCTGGTCTCGCTGCCGGTCATGGTGCTGCTCGGCCGTACGTACCTGCCGGAGCCCCCGGCGGCGGAGACCGCGCGGCAGGGCCGCCGGCGCATGCCGCCGATCGTCTACCTGCTCGGCACGATCATGTTCTTCGCGTTCATGGTCGAGGGCACCGTGGCCGACTGGAACGGCCTCTACCTGCGTGACGAGCTGGGGGCACCCGAGGCCGTGGCGGCGCTCGGCTACCCGGTCTTCGAGGCGGGCATGCTGATCGCCCGGCTCACGGGTGACCGGCTGCGCGTCAGGTTCGGGGTGCGCGGGATGCTGACCGTGTCCGGGGTGGCCACGGCCGGGTTCTTCGCGGTCGTGCTGCTGGCGCCGGCGGCGCTGGTGGCGGTGTCCGCGATGTTCTTCGTCGGGCTCGGCGTGGCGACCATCTCGCCGCTCACGCTGTCGCTGGCGGGCACGGCCACGGACGCGCCCGGACCCGCGATCGCCCAGGCCGGCGCCATGGGGTACGCCGGGCTGCTGCTCGGCCCCGTGGTGATCGGGTTCCTGTCGGACGCGACCTCGCTGCGTACGGCGCTCGGCATCGGCGTCGTGCTCGGCGTGCTGATCGCGCTGTCCGGACGGCTGCTCCCGCGCCGGGAGCCGGCCGAGCTGGGCTCCCTGCCCGCCCGCGAGGCCGTGGAGGCCGCGGCCTGACATCATCAGGTGATGGATCTTGAGCGGAAAGTGCCCTTCGACGTCGCCGCCTACGTGGCACGGGTGAGGTCGCGCCCCTGCTTCATCTGCGCCATCGTGGCCGGCGACCCGGATCACGCCCTCGAACAGATCGTCTACGAGGACGAGCGGCACCTGGCGTTCCTGCCGCGCCACCCCACCGTCCCCGGCTACGTGCTGGTCAGCCCGAAGCGGCACGTCGAGCACGTCGTGCGCGACCTCGACGAGCACGACTTCCATGCGATCATGGGCGTGGTCAGGAGGGTGGCGCTGGCCGTGGAGGCGGTGGTGCCGTCGGAGCGCACGTACGTGCTCTCCCTGGGCAGCCAGCAGGGCAACGCGCACCTGCACTGGCACATCGCCGCGCTGCCGCCCGGCACCCCGTACGAGGAGCAGCAGTTCCACGCGCTGATGGCGGAGAACGGCGTGCTGCCCCGGACCGGGGAGCAGGCCGAGGAGCTGGCCGCCCGCCTCAGGGCGGCGCTCTCCTGAGACATTCCTGTGGATCCGGCGCGGGCCCCGCCACGCACACCACGTGGCGGCCCCGCGCTCACAGAGAACTCACAGAACCGCCCAGAGTCCCGCCAACCACCCGCCGCACGCTGGACGTCATGATCCAGCTCAACGGACTGACCAAGCGCTACGGCGAGAAGCTCGTCGTGGACGATCTCACCTTCACGGTACGGCCGGGCCTCGTCACCGGCTTCCTGGGCCCGAACGGCGCGGGAAAGAGCACGACCATGCGCATGGTCCTCGGCCTGGACCTGCCCACCGCCGGCAAGGCCACGATCAACGGCCGTCACCACCACGAGCTGCCGCGCCCGCTGCGCGTGATCGGCTCGATGCTGGAGTCGCAGGCCGTGCACCCGCGGCGCACCGCGTACAAGCACCTGCTCTACCTGGCGCAGACGAACGGCCTGCCGGCCTCCCGCGTGGACGCGGTGCTCGACCTCGTCGGGCTGTCGGACGTGGCGGGCAGGCAGGCGGGCGGCTTCTCGCTGGGGATGAGCCAGCGGCTGGGCATCGCCGCCGCGCTGCTCGGGGATCCGCCGGTGCTGATGCTGGACGAGCCGGTCAACGGACTGGACCCGGAGGGTGTCCGGTGGGTCCGCACGCTCATCAGAGGGCTGGCCGCCGAAGGCCGTACGGTACTCGTCTCCAGCCACCTGATGAGCGAGATGGCGATGACCGCCGACCGGCTGGTGGTCATCGGCAGGGGCCGGCTCATCGCGGAGGGCGACCTCGGCGAGTTCACCGAGACGGGGGCGGCCGTGGTCGTCCGCACGCCGGAGGCGGCGGCCTTCGCCCGCCGGCTGGAGCTGGCCGGCGCGCACGTGCGGGCGGGAAAGGCCGGCGAGCTGCTGGTCACCGGCCTCAGCATGCCTGACGTCGGGCGGCTGGCCTGCGCGGAGAGCGTGCCCCTGTACGAGCTGGCGGCGCGGCGCGTCTCGCTGGAGGAGGCGTTCATGGACCTCACCCGCGACGCCGTCGAGTACGGAGCGGCCCGATGATCGAGACGGCGCTGCTCAGGGCTGAATGGACGAAGTTCGCCAGCATCAGGGCCACCATGGTGCTGTCGCTGGCGGCCGTCGCCGTGTCGGGGGCGTTCGGGTGGTTGTTCGGCAACGCGGGGGCCACCGAGTACGCCGAGCTCACGGCGCAGGAGCGGCTGGACTTCCAGCCGCTGGACATGAGCATGCGCGGTGTGTTCATCGCCCAGCTCCTGATCGCGGCGCTGGGGGTGCTCATCACCTCCTCCGAGTACGGCTCGGGCACCATGCGGGCCAGCCTGGCCGCCGTGGGCGCACGCGGCCGGCTGCTGGCCGCCAAGGCCGGGCTGACCGTGCTGACCGCCCTGCCGGTGAGCGTGGCCGCGATCTGGCTGATGTACACGATCGGCCAGGTCACGCTGGCCGGGAACGGGGTGCCGTACGTCATGCCGGGCGACCCGGCCGCGCTGCGGATGTTGCTGCTCGGGCCGGTCGTGCTGGCCCTGCTGGCGCTGTTCGGGATGGCGCTGGGGTTCCTGCTGCGCACCACGGCCTCCGCCGTGAACACCGCCACCGCGTTCCTCCTGGTGCCCATCCTGGCCTCTCCCTCGCCCGCTCCCGTGCGCGACTTCATCCAGACCTTCTGGCCGAACACCACCGCCTTCCAGGCCCTCTCCGGGACCTCCGCGCTGCCGCCGGTGGTGGCGTACGGGCTGTTCATCGCCTTCGTCGCGGTCCTGGTGGTCGCGGCCTTCGTCCGGTTCAAACAGCGGGACGTCTGATTACGCTGGACACCGGGGAGGTGCCTCACTTGGGCGAACGGCTGCTGGTGGTCGACGACGAGCCCACCGTCAAGGAGCTGCTGTCGGCGACCCTGCGCTTCGCGGGCTTCACCGTGACCTCGGCCGACAGCGGCACGCAGGCGCTGGAGGCGGCCCGGCTCGACCCGCCCGACCTGGTGCTGCTCGACGTCATGCTGCCCGACCTGGACGGTTTCGAGGTCATCCGCCGCCTGCGCGGCCTGCCCAGGGCGGGGGGACGCCCCGGCCCGGTGCCGGTGCTGTTCCTGACGGCCCGCGACGCCACCGCCGACAAGATCAACGGGCTCAGGCTCGGCGGCGACGACTACGTGACCAAGCCGTTCGACCTGGAGGAGCTGCTGGCTCGCATCCGGGCGATCCTGCGGCGCACCGGCGCGGTCCCCGACGACCACACGCTCGTCGTCGGTGACCTGGAGGTCGATCCCGACGCCCACCAGGTGACCAGGGCGGGGCAGCCGGTGCGGCTGTCGCCCACCGAGTTCAGGCTGCTGCTGCACCTGGTGCTGAACGCCGGGCGGGTGGTGCCGAAGCCGCAGATCCTGGAGCACGTGTGGCGCTACGACTTCGCCGGCGACACCAGCATCGTCGACACGTACGTGAGCTACCTGCGGCGCAAGCTCGACACCACCGGCCCCAGGCTGATCCACACCGTGCACGGGGTCGGCTACCTGCTGCGCAAACCACGCTCATGAGGAGGATGTCGCTACGGGCCCGGCTCCTGTCGATCACGGTGGCCCTGCTGGTCGTCGGCCTGGTGGTGATCAGCTCGGTCGTCGTGCGGCAGCTCGAGCACCAGCTCCTGGCCCGGGTGGACGCCCAGCTCGCATCCATGAGCAGGGCGTTGTCCACGATGCCGCCGGAGTTGCTGGGCCGGCTGCAGGCCCAGGTGGGCCGGCGGCCGCTGACGGCGGACCCGCTCGACCTGATCACGAAGGGGTACGTGGGTTACCTGTCCGCCGGCGGCGCCGTGCTGCACTCCTTCGGCGACCTGGCGAGCCCCGGCCTGCCTCGCCTCGACGCCGCCGAGGTGGCGGCGCGCGCCGGCGAGCCGTTCACCGTGGAGGGCGCGGACGGGCGGGAGTGGCGGGTGGTGGCGCTGCCCGCGCGCGGCGGCACCGCGCACTCGGGGGTGGTCGCCGCGGTGTCGCTGGAGACCGTGCACGCGACGGTGAGCCGGGTGCGCGCGGCCTGCCTGGTGGCCGGCGCGATCCTGCTGGCCGTCCTGGCGCTGGCGGGCGGGATCGCGATCAGGGCCGGGCTGGCCCCGCTGCGCCGCGTGGAGGAGACGGCGGCGGCCATCGCCGGCGGCGACCTCACCAGGCGCGTGCCCGAGCCCGCCGCCCCCGGTACGGAGGTGGGGCGGCTGGCCCGCTCGCTCAACACGATGCTCGCCCAGATCGAGCAGGGCGTGGCGGTGAAGGTGGAGTCGGAGGCCCGGATGCGCAGGTTCGTCGCCGACGTCAGCCACGAGCTGCGTACCCCGCTGTTCGGGATCAAGGGCTTCTCGGAGCTGTACCGCATGGGCGGCGCCGAGGCAGGGCCGGCCATGGCGCGCATCGAGAGCGAGTCGGGCCGCCTGGCCAAGCTGGTGGACGACCTGCTGCTGCTCGCCGGGCTCGACGAGAGCGACGGCCCGGGGCTCGACCTGACCCCGATGGACCTGCGTACGCTGGCCGCCGACGCCCGGCACGACTTCGCCGCCCTCGACCCCGCCAGGCCCATCGCCTTCACCGGCCCTTCCGGCGGCCCGGCCGCCAGCGCTCCCGTGCTGGGCGACGAGGCCCGGCTGCGGCAGGTGGTCAGCAACCTCGTCGGCAACGCCGTCACCCACACGCCCGCCGGCACGCCGGTCAGGATCGGGGTCGGCACGGACGGCGGCGAGGCGGTGCTGGTGATCGCCGACGAGGGGCCGGGCTTGGAGCCCGAGGAGGCGTCGAGGGTCTTCGACCGCTTCTACCGGGCGGACGGCTCCCGTGCCCGCGCCACGGGCGGGGCCGGGCTCGGGCTGGCCATCGTCCGGTCGATCGTGGCGGCGCACGGCGGGCGGGTGGAGCTGCGGTCGGCGCCGGGCAGGGGCGCGGCCTTCGAGATCAGGCTTCCCGCCGCCGCCCCCTGAACCGGGCCGCTTCCCAGGCTTCCGCCGCCGCCCACCGAACCGGGCCGCTTCCCAGGCGCGCCGTTCAGCCCTCCTGCGCGAAGTCGCCGTACGTGGGCTTGCCCGCCGGCCGGTACACGCTGACCACGCAGCCGCTCCCCGTCGTCCTGGACTCGACCAGGCGCATCGCCGTCGCCGTACGCCCCGGCTCGAACAGCCGCATGCCGCTGCCCAGGACGACCGGGTACGTCCACAACCGCAGCTCGTCGATCATGCCGTGGTCCAGCAGCGTCCTGGCCAGCGCGCCGCTGCCGTGGATCTGCAGTTCGCGGCCCGGACGCTCCCGCAGCTCGGCGACCTTCTCGAGCACGTCGGTCCTGATGATCGTCGTGTTGTGCCACTCGGCCCTGTCCAGGGTCGTCGAGACGACGTACTTGGGCAGGGCGTTGAGGCTGGTCGCGATCACATCGTCCGCCTCGGTGACGGTCGGCCAGAAGGCCGCGAAGATCTCGTACGTCCTGCGGCCCAGCAGGAACGCATCCGCCTCGGCGAACCACTGCTCGGAGAAGGTGCCCAGCTCCTCGTCCGCGTAGGGGAACTGCCAGCCGCCGTGCTCGAAGCCGCCGCTGGGGTCCTCGGTGGGCCTGCCGGGCCCCTGCATGACGCCGTCCAGCGAGAGGTACGTGGCCAAGGTGATCCTCATGAGCGTGCTCCCATCGGTTGCCGGGGTCCCCTGCCGATGATGACCCGCCCGGCGGGCGGAACTCATCGTCAGCTCTGCTGGGCGGTGGGCATGATGGTGACCTGCTGGAGGTTCGCCCGCGGCGGCAGGCTCGCCACGAACCCGACCGTCTGCGCCACGTCCTGCGGCGTGAGCCACTCCATCGTCTGCTTGGAGCCCTCCAGCCACGCCCGCGCACCCTCGTCGGTGACGTGGCTCTGCAGCTCGGTGCCGACGATGCCCGGCTCGATCGCGGAGACCCGCACGTTCTTGGGGCCCAGCTCGACCCGCAGGTGCCGCGACAGGTGCGTGACGAACGCCTTGGTCCCTGAGTAGACGGCGAAGTTCGGGAAGATGTTCTGCGCCGCGATCGACGAGGTGTTGATCAGGTCGGCCACACCGCGCTCGCCCGCGGCCACGACGAGCTGCGGGACGAACGCGCCGATCACGTTCATCAGGCCCGAGATGTTCAGGTCGATCTGGTGCTGCCACTGGTCGGCGGCCAGCTCCTCGACCGGGGCGGGCAGCATCACGCCCGCGTTGTTGAACAGCAGGTCGGCGCCGCCCAGCTCGGCCGCCACCCGCTCGGCGGCGGCCCGCACCGCCGCCGCGTCGGTGACGTCGGCCGCCAGCGCCAGCGCCCGGCCCCCGGCCCGCTCGATGCGGGAGACCAGGCCGTCCAGCCGCTCCGCGCGGCGTGCCAGAACGGCCACCCGCGCGCCCAGCCCGGCCAGGTGCTCGGCCGTGGCCTCGCCGATCCCGCTGGAGGCACCGGTGACGACGGCCACGCGGCCGGAAAGAGAGGTGTTCATGGTGTGTACGCCCTTCGACGTCCTGCGCGGCCGGTCGCCGCGCTCCTCCACCAGCACACCACCCGCGACCCCGCTCGCGGGGTGCCCCAGGCTGCCCTGACCAGGCAGGTAACCGCGGAACAGGTACTGGCAGGGCCACCCCGGCGGCCCCGCCGGCACGCGGGCCGGGCCACACTGGGGACATGGACCGCAGTCGCGAGCTCGCCGACTTCCTGCGCACCCGCCGCGCCCGGATCACGCCGGACCGTACGGGGCTGCCCGCCGACGGCCGCCCCCGCCGCGTGCCCGGCCTGCGCCGCGACGAGGTGGCCAGGCTGGCCGGGGTCAGCACGGAGTACTACACGCGGCTGGAGCAGGGCCGTGCGGGCAACCCCTCGCCCGAGGTGACCGAGGCGCTCGCCCGGGCGCTCCAGCTCGACCCCGCCGAGCGCGAGCACCTCACGGACCTGCTCACCCGGCCCGCCCGCCACGCCCCCATCAGCCCGCAGCGGGTCAGGCCGGGGCTGCACCTGATGCTGCAGACCCTCGACCACGTGCCCGCCTTCGTCCTCGGCCGCCGCACCGACGTCCTGGCCGCCAACCGCCTGGCCCGCGAGGTGCTGACCGACTTCGACGCCCTGCCCGCCACGCAGCGCAACCTGGCCAGGTACTACCTGCTCGACCCCGAGGCCCGCACCCGTACCGGCGACTGGGAGCGCATCGCCGCGGAGACCGTCGCCATGCTCCGCCTCGAAGCCGGCCGCTACCCCCATGACCGCCGCCTCGCCGACCTCATCGGCGAGCTCACCCTGCGCTCGCCCGAGTTCAGCACCTGGTGGAACGACCACCGCGTGCTGCGCCGCACGCACGGCGCCAAGCACTACCACCATCCGCTCGTCGGCGAGCTGCACTTCGCCTACGAGTCCTTCCAGCCTCCCGGCGATCCCGACCAGACGTTGTGCGTCTACAACGTCGAGCCCGGCTCCCCGACCGCCGACGCCCTCCGCCTCCTGGCCGGCTGGACGGCACCCGCCCCCTCGTCCTAGGACCCGCGCTGCGGGGTCAGCACGTTCACGAAAGGGATTGCTGGAAGAAGAACACGATGAGCGAGGCCAGGATTCCGGCGACGTATTGCAGGATATTCGCGGTCTTGATGGGCAGCGCGCGCAAGGACGAATAGTAAGAATACGCCTTTAGTTGCTCCTCGGACTTGTTGAGCCGCACCCATGAATCGTGCGCATGCGTATCAGGCTCCAGCAGCGGCAGGAGGATGTCGTCCAAGTGATGGCGAACGATCCTGGCGAGAGTGACGTACGGCTGCACACCGACGTACAGGGCGATGCCGGCACCCACCACAGGGAAGCTGACGATGAAGAAGCTCAGCGCCATCCCGGGATTCTGTGCGGCCAGGATGATGCCGGTCAGCTCCGTACCTATGAGCCCCACCCCCATCGCGGCCGAGACCAGGGCATAGCAGCGGCACAGGTGGACCATGGCAGGGGTACGCGCAGGGTCGATCCAGGAGAACCGTAACCCGCTGAAACGCCGGATACGCAGCGGCAGGTCAGCGAAGGTGATCAGCCAGTACAACGCGTTGCCGCCCAGGAATCCCGACCATCCGGCATGCACGTACAGAGCCACCGTCGACTCCATGCTGCTCGTCGGCTGCAACGACGTGAACACCACCAGGGCGCAGGCGATGGCGACTCCGCACAGCGAGCTCAGCAACTGCCATCCGAAGCTCATGCGCCTGCGCAGCCAGACGAGCAGCTCACCGCGCTGCGGGGAGTCGCCGAGCAGTTGCCCCAGGGGAACCACGAGCCGTTTCGCGTACGACCACGCGCTCCACGCGAAGGCGAGCATGAGCAGAGCCGTAAGGGTGACGGAGCCGGTCCACATCAGTTCCTGTCCGCCGCGCAGTGTCTGGCTCGGCGCCACGACAAGAAGCAGCAGATCGACCACGTACGGCCAGGTCGCCACGAGCAGGACGGAGATCGCGGCAGCCAGCCGACTCGTTTTCGCGACGCTCAAGCACCGGGAAAGCCAGACGATGAAGACTTTCCGGTATCCCGACTCCAACACATCGAAGAGCTGACCTATATACGATGATTCGTGCACATCTGACCGGTCGGCGGCGATCAGCCCGTCAAGAGGCTCACTCGGCATGTTTCTCCTCGAACGCGAAACTGCGAGAGGGCGGCTTTTTCGAGCCAGTATCCATCAGAGCCGAACTCCGGGATAGTGCCGCCGGCCCCGCCTCCGTATTCGCGTGATCACAGCCCCGCACGCGGCAGGCGAGGAATCATCCCGCGGCATCGGTCACTCGGCGGTCATCAGCCGTCGATCGGCGCGCAGATCACATAGACGTCGATCGGCGTCGTCTTCTCCTTTTCGTTCATGAAGAAGAAGCTCCACGCGTTGTTCACCTCGTCCGGCTTCCCGCTCGTGTTGCTGGGAGCGCTCACCTCGGCGATCACCGGGCTCTCCCGGTCGTGCTCGCCGAGATGGGCGTAGCCGCCGCCGACGGCCTGCTGCCCCTTCGGGCACACCACGTTCGTGGAGAGGTAGCCGGCCGGGATCGACCTGCGCTCCTTGACGTAGCTGACCTGTCCGCCGCCGCTCCACGGGGGCCCGTCCGCCAGCGCCACACCGCCCGCGACGAGTGCCGCACCCGCCAGCGCGCCTGCCGCGACCAGCCAGATCGCCCTGCCGAACCCTCTCATGACCACTCCCCCGCGCCCAGGAACGTGATCACGGTAGGGCGACGCGCTTGACGATCACTTGCAGGATTCGTGGACATCCACGTGAGACGTCAGCCTTGATCGATAATGTACCGGGATGAGTGAGGTCTTCCCTCGGCATGTGTTGTGCGTGCTCGGCTCCGGCCTGGAGCTCTCGGAGATGCAACGGATCGCGGCCGGCTTCGGCGGCTTCGTGCTCGACCGCGAGTACTCCGGGGCTGAGCCCGACCCCAGGATGCCGGGCGCGTTCGAGGCGAGCATGGCGGCCGTCTCGTTCGACGAGGCGGACCGGGACGCGGTGCGGTCCCACGACACCGTCGGCTACCTGCTGTCGGCGCCGCTGATGCGGGAGCTGGCGGCCGACACGTCCCGGCGGCTGCTGGCGGCGACGGCCGCCCTGCTGCGCTCCGGCGCCGCGGCCGTGAAGAACGAGAGCAACGGGCTCACCCACGGCCGCGCCCGCTGGCTCGCGCTGGCCGACGACGCGGCCGGGGCCACGGACGAGAACCTGGCCGCCGCGCTCGTCGCCGCCTGGGTCAAGCGGCCCGTCTACGACGGTCAGGTGCTCTACAGCTGCGGCATGCACCTGCTCGGCGCCCCCGAGGTGGAGATCGAGCCCGGTACGCGGCCGCCTGCGCCGGAGGACCTGCCCGGCCTGGTCGCGCACCTGGACACGCTGGCGATCTACCTGCTGACCGACCCTCGGGCGCGGGAGATCGAGGACGGCGCCGGGTTCCGGATGACCGAGGACGCGCCACGCTGGGTGCTGCGCACCGGCACATGCGACCGTTACGACGAGGACGACCTGTTCTTCAACCCGTACGGATACGTCCGCCTCACCCGCGAGCAGTGACACCGCGCTACCCGCGAATCTCGCCCTCACCCGTGAGCAGTGGCGGCACGCTGCCTGAGGATCTTCGCCGTGGCCTCGTCGGCGGGCAGGAACGCTTCGAGCCGCAGCTCGGACAGCGTGACGTCGACGGCGGTCGCGAACGACGTCAACGTGCTGATCAGCCGCAACTCCCCCTCCGGCGCCCGCAACCGCAGCGGCACCGCGAAGCCGAGGTGCTCGGCCGGCGGATCCAGCTCCGGCAGGTACCCGTCCAGCTCGGCGATGAACTCGTCGAGCCCCGGATCGGGGCTGCGCAGCGCCTGCTCGCGCAGGCTGCCCGTGATGTGGCGCCCCCACTCGGCCAGGTTCTCCACCCGGCGTGCCATCCCTTCCGGGTGCAGCGCGAGCCGGAGCACGTTGACCGGCGGCTCCAGCAGCGCGGGCGCGACCCCCTCGCCCAGCACCCCGAACGCCGCGTTGGCGGCGACCAGCTCCCCGTACGGCCGCACGACGGCCGCCGGGTACGGCAGGTGCCCCTCGAGGATGCGTTCCAGCGCTTCGCGCACCGGGCCGAGCTCGGGCGCGTCCAGCCTCGACTCGGTGTAGACGGGGGCGAAGCCGGCAGCGAGCAGCAGCCCGTTCCGCTCCCGCAGCGACAGGTCCAGCGATTCGGCCAGCCGCACCACCATGGCCCGCCCGGGCCGGGATCTCCCCTGCTCCAGGAAGCTGAGGTGGCGCTGGGTGGTGTCGGCCCTGATCGCCAGGTCGAGCTGGCTGAAGCGGCGGCGCGTCCGCCATCGCCGCAGCTCGCGGGCGAACCGATCAGGCTTCGTCGGCACCGTCATGCCCCCATTCATACTGCACGCCCGCGGCTGCGCGATTCCCTGCGGGGAATCGCGGGACCGCAGGGCCTGGCCGCAGACTGCCGGGCATGAGCAACGCTTTCGATGTGCAGCAGTGGGCCGGCCGTTACGTCGCCCAGTGGAACGAGCCCGACCCGGCGGCGCGCAGCGCCCTCATCCGCGAGCTGTGGGCGAAGGACGCCGTCCACGTCCTGGTGGACCCGCCCGAGGCGATCCGCGACGCCGCCGCGGCCATCGCCTTCCCCGCACCCCCGCTGGAGGTCCACGGCCACGATGCCCTGGACGCCCGGGTGACGCGCGCCTACGAGATGTTCGTGCAGCCGGGCGAGCACGTCTTCGAGGCGGCCGGGCAGGCGGTCCTGCTGCTGCCGCGCGTGGTCGCCGTCCGGTGGTCGATGGTGTCGGTTCGTACGGGCGAGGCCGTCGGCGGCGGTCTGGACGTCCTGGCCCTGGACGGCGACGGCCGGGTCCTGTCCGATCACCAGTTCATCGGGTGAGCCATGCACCAGGATCGTCGGCACGACGGACGGCGGGCGGCACTGGTGGACGGCGAAATCGCGCTCAACGGCAACGTTCCACCCCCTGCCTGCGGGTCGCCGATGAAGCAATGTTTAATTGAAGTAGCCTTGTCATAGGTATCATGACTAGATGAAGTCGTCATCGCTACATCCGCCGATCTACAGAACGCCCGCCCTGAGCTCAGAGGATCGAGCCGTGCTGGCCGAGATCCATGAGATGCGCAAGAAGCTCCGGCACGTCCTGCGAACCCCCAAGCGCTGGGAAGGCAACCTGCGCCGATCCGCGTTGGCGCGAGCGATTCGGGGCTCCAACATCATCGAGGGCTACCGGGTCGCCGAGGACGACGCCGCCGCCGCGCTCGATGATGCCGAGCCGATCAGCGCAGATGAACGGACTTTCCTGGAGATCCAGGGATACCGGCACGCCTTGGGCTACGTGCTGGCGATGGGTGAAGAGGACTATTCGACTTTCGACTCCACAGAGATTCGCGCGATGCACTACATGATGCTTCGACATGAACCATCGAAGTCGCCCGGCCGGTATCGCAAGGGGCCAGTCTTTGTGCATGACGACCGCACGGACCGCGTGGTCTATGAGGGTCCTGATGCCGCGAACGTCCCTGCGCTCATGGAGACGCTGGTCGAGAGCCTGCATGCCGAGCCAGAGATCGATCCGATCGTACGCTCCGCCATGGCGCACCTGAATCTGGTGATGATCCATCCCTTTCGCGACGGCAACGGGCGCATGGCTCGCGCCCTTGCGACATCCGTGCTCACCAGATCCGATATCGGGGAGCCCGAGTTCTCCAGCATCGAGGAATGGCTTGGAGCGAATACCGAGGACTACTACTCCGCCCTGGCCCTCACGGGGCACGGTTCCTGGCGACCACGCGACGATGCGAATCTTTGGCTGTCGTTCAATCTGCGTGCGCACCACATGCAGGCCCAGACCGTGGCTCGACGGATCGAGGAGGCCGGAGTCACGTGGTCCGAGCTTGACGCCCTCATCGCCGAACATCTGCTGCCCGAACGCTCGATCGATGCCATGTTCGAAGCTGTCTTGGGCTACCGAGTCAGGCGCGCCGGCTATCTCAAGCGCACCGGTGTCGAGGACCAGACCGCCACCCGCGATCTGGCCGCTCTGGCCAACGCCGGAGTCCTCGTCGCACACGGCAGCGGAAGAGGACGCTTCTACACGGCAGGTGAACCGTTGCAGCGCATTCAACAAGGCCGTCGAGCAAGACGAACCCCACTCGCCGATCCGTACCCGTGGATGCGACCGCATCTTGCTACGGCACCTTGACGCACCGTCGGACGGCACGGGCCCGGCGGTCACAGGCTTGGCCGACGAAGCCTGTGATGTAGCGATGACTTCTTCAACCAGTCGAATCGGCGATGCGATGACTAGTCGATGTAATCATCGCTACATCTCGTCCCGCCTTCCCACCGATACGGGTGAGCCGGGATCACGCATGCGGAGGTCCGGGGGACACGTCGGGGGGCTCGTGCCCCCCGACGTCACGGTCTGGGCCCCGAACGCGTGGCGCCGAGGCGGGAAGACCGCGCCGCTACCCCGGAACACCCCTACTTGCGCTTGTTGACCTCCTCGGTGAGCTGGGGCACGACCTGGTGGAGGTCGCCCACCACGCCGTAGTCCGCCAGCTCGAAGATCGGGGCCTCGGGGTCCTTGTTGATGGCCACGATCGTCTTGGCCGTCTGCATGCCGGCCCGGTGCTGGATGGCGCCCGAGATGCCGGCCGCGATGTACAGCTGCGGCGACACCGTCTTGCCCGTCTGGCCCACCTGGAACTGGTGCGGGTACCAGCCGGCGTCCGTGGCGGCGCGGGAGGCGCCCACCGCGGCGCCGAGGGCGTCGGCGAGGCCCTCGATGACCGAGAAGTTCTCGGCCGAGCCGACGCCGCGACCGCCGGAGACGACGATGGCGGCCTCCGTCAGCTCGGGCCGGGCGCCCTTCTCCTGCTTGACGCGCTCGACCACGCGGGCGGCCTTCGCGGCGTCGGAGAGGGTGACCGAGACCTCCTCCTCCGTCCCGGCGCCCGCGGCGGCCACGGGGGCGGTGGAGTTGGGGCGTACGGCGACGATGGGCGTGCCCTTGCGCACCCGGGAGTGCACGTTGACGCCGCCGCCGAAGATGGACTGGTCGGCGACGAAGCCCTCGCTCAGGCCGACGGCGTCGGTGATGACACCCGAGTCGGTCTTGATGGCCAGGCGGCCCGCGATCTCCTTGCCCTCGGCCGTGGCGGCCACCAGCACCGCCGCGGGCGACTTGCCGGCGACGAGCTGGGCGAGCAGCTCGGCCTTGGGGGCGACCACGTAGTCGACGATGTCGCCGGCGCCGGCGACGTAGATCTTCTCGGCGCCGTACTCGGCCAGGCGGGCCTTGGCCTCGGGCGTGATGCCGGGGCCTGCCCAGACGGCGGCGGGCGTGCCGAGGGAGCGGGCCAGGGTCAGCAGCTCGAGCGTGACCTTCTTGACCTCGCCTTCGGCGTGCTCAACGAGAACGAGAATTTCCGACATTTCCGTTTAACCCCCGTTCTCAGATGAACTTCTTGGACGCCAGGAAGTCGGCCGCCTTCTCGCCGCCGTCACCCTCGTCCTTGACGATCGTGCCGGCCGCGCGCGGCGGGGCCGCGGCGAAGTCGACCACCTCGGACCAGGCGGCGGCCAGGCCGACCTGCGCCGCGTCGATGGAGGCGTCGCCGATGGCGAGCGTCTCGACCGGCTTCTTCTTGGCCGCCATGATGCCCTTGAACGAGGGGTAGCGGGGCTCGTTGATCTTCTCCACCACGGAGACGACGGCGGGCAGCGGAGCCTCGACGCGGTCGTAGCCGTAGTCGGTGAGCCGCTGGATCGTGATGGCGCCCTTGTCGACCTCGACCTTGTTGGCCAGCGTGAGCTGGGACGCGCCGAGCCGCTCGGCCAGCATCGCGGCCAGCACACCGGTGCGCGCGTCGGTCGACTCGGAGCCCAGGACGACCAGGTCGAACCCGATCTTCTTGAGCACCTGGGCCATCGCGTACGAGGTGGACAGCGCGTCGGAGCCGTGCAGCGCGTCGTCGCTCAGGTGGACGGCCTTGTCGGCGCCCATGGCCAGCGCCTTGCGGATGGTGTCGGTCGCCTTGCCGGGGCCCATGGTCAGGACGGTCACCTCACCGCCGTGGGCCTCCTTGAGCTTCAGCGCCTCTTCGACCGCGTACTCGTCAAGCTCGTTGACCACGCCGTCAGCGGCGTCGCGGTCGAGCGTGTTGTCATCGGACCGCAGCTTGCGCTCGGTCGCCGTGTCGGGGACCTGCTTCACGCAGACGACGATGTTCATGGCCGGTGGCCGACCTCCCGTAGTTCGCGTGCGCCCCCGCCTCGCTGCGGTGGGCGCCGAAATGCATCTGTCCAGACTGCCAGGTGCCCGCCGGGCATCCGACAGAGGGTCTGCCGTGGTTCGCGGTTATGTTACCCATGGGTAGCTTACGCGCAAACCAGCAGCACGTGTGATCCGCGCGTAACCACCACTACCATACCGAACTTTATTCGGTTGCTGCTCATGCGGACAGCAGGAACACGACACCCACCACCAGAGCGGTGCCCGCGAACAGCGCCAGCGTGAACGTGCTGAACGTCGCCGCCAGCCCGAAGCAGAGGCCGACCGCCCCCGCCACGCTCACCACATCGGCGATCAGGCGGCCCCGCTTGAACGGGCCGCGGGAGAACAGCGCCACCCCGGCGTCGGACACGACACCCAGCGCGTACGCCGCCAGCAGGAAGAGCGACACCTCGGGCAGCGGCTCCCGGGCGGCGGCCGCCAGCAGCGACACGAACAGCCCCGAGCCGATCAGCCAGCGCCTGCGCACCTTCTCCCGGTGCCTGGCCCTCGACTCCTCGACCGAACGGCGGTAACGCTCCTTGCCGGGCCGCCACTCCATGGTGCTCATCTCGTCGGAGGCGGGCCGCGGTGTGGCGCGCGGCGCGTGAGGCACCGGTGCGACGCCCAGCCTGGCGCAGATCTGCGCGGCCGTGGGCCGCGCGGCCGGATCGGTGGTCAGGCACTCGCGTAACAACGGCTCCAGCCACTCCGGCACGCCCTCCAGATCGGGCGGATGGTGCACGACCCGGTAGGCGACCGCGGAGGCGGGCCCCTGCCCGTACGGCTGCCGCCCGGTGGCCGCGTACGCCAGCGTCGCCCCGAAGGCGAACACGTCGGCCTCCACGCCCACGGCCCGCCCTTCGAGCACCTCGGGGGCCAGGTAACCGGGCGTGCCGACCACCGCGCCGGAGGCGGTGACGGACAGCGAGTCGAGCGCGCTGGCGATGCCGAAGTCGATCACCACCGGCTCGCCCTCGGTCATCATCACGTTGGCGGGCTTGAGATCCCGGTGCACGACCCCGGCCTCGTGCATCGCGAGCAGCGCGTCGGCCAGCCCCGAGGCCAGCCGCCGCAGGTCCGCCACGGGCAGGGGGACGGAACTGAGCGGGCGGCCCTGCACGTACCGGGTGACGAGGTAGGGCCTCGGGCCCTCCAGCGAGGCGTCGAGCACCTCCGCGATGTGCGGCCCGCCGACCATGCGCATGGTCTCCACCTCACGCGCCAGCCGCGCCAGCGCCACGCCGTCGGCGGCGACGTGCGGATGCAGGACCTTGACCGCGACCGTCCGGCCCTCAGGGTCGAGCGCCAGGTGCACCTCGCCGAATCCGCCGGCCCCCAGACGGGAGAGAAGCTCGTACGGGCCGAGGCGCTCGCTCATACCTCATCTCTCCCCCGGGGGAACGGCGCGGACACTCAGGACCAGGGATTCAGCCACCCCAGCCCCAGCCCCTTGAGCAGATCGCCGATCAGCCCCGTGATCAGGCCGATCGTGCTCTGCCTCGCCTCGCTCGCCAGATCGTTGACCACCGACTCCGGCGCCCGCCAGGGCGCCCACGAGGTGTCCTGGCCCAGCGCGAACATCACCGCGAACAGCGCCGCCGTGCCCACCAGCACGACCGCCACCAGGGCGGCGCCGGGGCTGCGCAGCACGCCGGTGAGCGTGCGCGTGACGGCCTTGCGGGGCGCGCTGCCTCCGGGCAGCACGAACAGGCCCGCGGCGAAGGCGCCCGCCGCGTACGCCGCGGCCTCGTTCACGCCCATCTGCCCCGCCCAGTACAGAACGCCCCAGACGCAGACGCCGAACAGCAGCGCCAGCGGCACGTGCACCACCGTCACGAGCGCGGACCTGACCAGCGCCCACGGCGTGCCGACCAGGGCGAGCAGCGGGTCGGCCGCGCTGCTCCCGCGCACCTGGCGGCGCTTGACCAGGTCGCCGAAGAGGTACTCGCCGATGCGCAGCACGAACGCGAGCGCGACGGCCACCGCTCCGGCCATGACCGGCATCATGACGGTCAGCGCCACCAGCGTGACCAGCAGCAGCAACCCGACCACCTGGCTGCCGAACAGGTACCGCTTCCGCTCCGAGGGCGGCGTGTACTGCGGCGGCGGGGTGTAGGGGCGCACCGGCGACGGCGAGGTGGGCGCCGGGACCAGCCGCCGGTCGGGCGGCGGGTAGCCGGCCACGCGCTGGTCGGGATGCGGCGCGGGCCTGGCCGACATCGGCGCGGGCACGTACGGCGGCGGCCGCTCCTCGCGGCGCTTGGGCCGCTCCTCCCTGCGCTTGGGCCGCTCCTCGTGCCGCGTCGGCGAGGGCGGCGGCGCGGCCTGGCCGTACTCGACCGGCGGCAGCAGGTCGGAGAACGTGTCCATGGTCCGCGTACGGCCCACCGGCTTCGTCCCCGTCGGCCCCTCGTTGAACGTCGTCACCGACGGGTCCAGCGCCTTGGCCATCCGCAGCAGCTCCTGGGCGCCCGGCCGGTCCGACGGCTCGACCTGCAGCGCCCGGCTGAGCCAGCCGCGCAGCCACGCGGGCGCCTTGTCGATCTGCGCCCGCCCTTCCATGATGTTGAAGCAGACGGACTCGAACGTGCCCGTGCCGAACGGCGGCGCGCCGGTCGCGGCGAAGAACACCGTCGAGGCCAGCGCGTGCACGTCGGCCGCCTGGGTGATCTCGGAGTCGCGGATGATCTCGGGCGCCAGGTAGCCGGGCGTGCCCACGAACATGCCCGTCTGCGTCAGCCGGGTGGCGTTGACCAGGTGGGCGATGCCGAAGTCGATGACCAGCGGCCGCTCGTCGACCAGCATGACGTTGGACGGCTTGAAGTCGCGGTGGATCACGTCGGCCGCGTGGATGGCCACCAGCGCCCGGCAGAGCCCCTGGGCGAGCTGGATGACCTGGCGGGCCTCCAGCGGGCCCTCGGCCAGCACGGTGTCCTCCAGGGTCCGGCCCGGGGCGAAGCGGGTCACCACGTACGGCTGGCTCCCGACGAGCTCGGCGTCGATCACCTCCGCGACGAACGGGGAGCGCACCCTCCGCATCGTCTCGACCTCGCGGGTCAGCCGGTCGCGCGCCTTGAGGTCGGCGGCCACGTGGGGATGCAGCACCTTGATGGCGACTTCGCGTCCCTCACCGTCGAGGCCGAGATGGACGACCCCCATGCCACCCTCGCCGATCTTCCTGACGAGGCGATACGGGCCGAGGCGTTCTGGTGCTTGGGTGCTCATCGCCACCTTCCCCGCGTCATCCCCCGGAATTCCCCCCTAGCTGGTTGAGCTGCTCGGCCACTTCTCCGACGTCCAGCGGAGTCCATACGGCCTCCCCCTCAGGCTTGTCCCCGAACGTGCTGGATGCGAGGCCCAGCGAGAGCGCGGCACCCGCCGCGAGAACTCCCGCCATCACCATCGCCGCTGTTCTCGAGGGTACGAGCGATGAGAGCGTTCTGCGCATCTGCTTGCCCGGACCTTCGACCCCGGGGCCCGCGCAGACCGTCCACAGCGCGATCGCCGCGCCCCACGCCAGGGCGTAGTAGGAGTCCATCCCGGCCACCACGGTGAGCAGCAGGGTGACCGGGAGCCCCAGGATCAGCGCGTAGAGCACCAGCGCCAGCGTGATGCCCGCCGACTTGGCCAGCGCGCCCGGGTAGGCGAACACCCTGACCACGTCGAACGCCGCCGCGCCCGCCGCCCGCCGGGCGGCGAGCTGGGGCTGCGCCAGGTCGGCCGCGCGCAGCAGGACCGCGACAGGGATCGCCACGATCGCCACCAGCACGGGCTTGAACACGGCCGCGACGATCATCAGGATCAGCAGCATGGCGCCTGCCACGCCGTACGCCCTGGAACGCTGCAGCGGCTTGCCCGGCTGCGCGCCCGGGATGAACGGCTCCCGCTTGGTGCTCAGCCGGTCCGGCTGGGCGGGCGGGAACTGCGGCTGGGCCGGGATGTAGGGAGGCGGCTGCACCGGGATCGGGTTGGGCCGGCCGTAGTCGGGTGTCTCCGGCCGGCCGTCGGGACCGACGACGGGCCTGCCGAGGTTCGGGCCCGACTGCGGGCCCGGGTTCATCCTGCGGTAGTCGGGCGACTCGGGGCGCACCCGCCTCGTGGGCACGTCGGTCTCGCCATGCGCGGGCGCGGCCGGGCCGTTGCCGGTGGCCGGCGGCGACTGCGGCGGGTAGACCCCGGCCTCGCGCTGGATCTGCCGCAGCTCCTCCGGCGAGACCCTCCTGGTCGGCCACGGGTCGGGCTGGTTGGGCAGCAGCGAGACGTACTGCTGCTCCTGCGGCTGCGGCGGCGCGGCCGGCTGCTCCTGGTTCTCCAGCAGCCGCTTGGGCGTGACCGGCGGCGTGGAGATCTCGTAGGACGGCCGCTCCGTCACCTGGGGCGGCGCGACCGGCTCGGGGCGCGGCTCAGGGCGCGGCTCCGGGCGCGGAACAGTGGAGATCTCGTCGGGTGAGGAGCTCTGCGCCGGCTTGGGCAACATCCGGGCGATCTGCTCGGCCAGCTCGGCGGCCTTGGGCCGCTTGGCCGGGTTGCGCTGGAAGGCCGCCTTGAGCAGCGGCCGCAGCTCGGCGGGGGCGGCGCTGATGTCGGCCTTGCCCGCGGTGATGTTGTAGAAGATCATCTCCAGCGTGCCCTTGCCGAAGGGCGGCTGGCCCGTGCCCGCGTACAGCAGCGTGCCGGCCCACGCGTGGATGTCGACCTCGGGGCCCGCCTCCTGGCCCTCGATGATCTCGGGCGCGAGGTAGCCGGGCGTGCCGATGAACATGCCGGTCTGCGTCAGCCGCGTCGCGTCGACCGCCTGGGCGATGCCGAAGTCGATGAGGACCGGCTCGCCGTCGAGGATCAGCACGTTGCCGGGCTTGAGGTCGCGGTGGATCACGCCCACCGAGTGCACGACGGCCAGCGCCGAGGCCACCCCGTGGGCGATCCTGAGCAGCGCGGGCAGGTCGAGCGGCCCGTCGTTCTTGACGATCTCGTCGAGCGGCGGCCCCGGCACGTAACGCGTGACGATGTACGGACGATGACCGGTCACATCGGCGTCGAGCACCTCGGCGATGTACTTGCTGCGCACCCGGCGCATGGTCTCGACCTCGCGCGAAAGCCGTCGCCTGGCGACCTCGTCACCGGCGACCTCTCCGCGCAGGACCTTGATGGCCACCTGCCGCCCCTGGGGGTCGACAGCGAGGTGGACAACGCCCATCCCGCCTTCACCGAGCCGCCTGAGCAGCCGGTAAGGGCCTAGTCGGTCATCGTTCATGGCATGAAGCACCATACCGGCTTAATCCCCGCCCACGAGATGAACCATGAGGCCACATTCCCACTCGTACAACGTCCAGAACGGCCTCATCGGTTTCCCATCCAACGGTCTCGAATCGGCCTCAGTTTGCCTTCAGCCGCCCAGCGAGAGCACCTCTGCCCTCTTCAGCCCGGCCAGCGCGGCGCCGGAGACGGCCAGCTTCGACCTGCGCACACCGCTGCCGATCACCACCCTCGGGTGCTCCGCGACGTGCGTGTCGACCAGGATCGGCCACTCCTCGGGCAGGCCGAGGGGCGTGATGCCGCCGTACTCCATGCCGGTCAGCTCGACCGCCTCCGCCATCGGGGCGAAGCTGGCCTTGCGGGCGTCGAGGTGCCTGCGCACCACGCCGTTCACATCGACGCGCATCGTCGCGAGCACCATGCACGCGGCATAACGCGTCTCGCCGCCCCGCTTGGCCGCCACGACGACGCAGTTGGCCGACTCGTCGAGGGTCACGCCGTACTTCTCGCAGAACGCCGCCGTGTCGGCCAGATCGGGATCGATCTCGGCCACCTCGACGCCCTCCACGTTCGGCACGGCACGGGCCACCGGATCGGCCAGCAGGTCGGTCCGTCCGGTCGCGGGCACCCAGCGCAACGTCATTCCATCTCCTCGATCGCCTCTCCCAGGAGCCTACTTGCGCTCCCGGGAGCAGCGGGCGACGTCACGGAGACTGCAGGACTCTCCTGTGCAGTTGGGTGACGGCGCCGCGGGCGGACTCCATGGCCCCCGCCTGCCAGGCGATCAGATGGGTGAGCCAGTCGCCCGCGAAGTAGACCCTTCCCGCGGGGCGTTGCAGAAGAGTGAAGGACGAATCAACGGACGGCCAGCGCACCCAGCCGCCCTGGATGTGCTCCTGGCGTTCCCAGGCGATGGAGACGCTGGACAGCAGGTTCTGGCGGTACTTCTCGCCGTGGATCTTCTTGCCCTGGGTGAGCGCCCTGCGCCGCCTGTCCTCCGGGGTGAGGGCGCCGTACAGCTCGGCGGCGCGCTCGGTGTTGTAGTAGCCGACGAGCAGGCCGCGCTCGGCGTGGTAGTCGTGCGACGGGTACCAGATGTGGGTGATGTCCAGGTCGGTCTCGGTGACGCCGCCGTAGATGCGGTCCTCCAGCTCCCACCAGCGCCTGCCGTACTCCAGGCCGATCTTGCCGGCGGCGATCGGTACGGGGGTGCTCAGCGCGGCCGTGATCCGGGCGCCGAGGTTGTGCGGGATCTTGGCGAGGAGGTGGGGCGGGAGGGTGGCGATGCAGTAGTCGGCCTTGAGCGTGCCGCCGGTGTAGGTGACCTCGACGCCGTCGTCCAGGGTCGTGATCCCGGTGACCTTGGCGCCTGTCCTGATCCTGTCCTGGCCGACGGCCTGCTGGAGCTTGGTGACGATGGCGTCCATGCCGCCGACGGGCTGGAACATGGGGGTGGCCTGCTCGTAGCCGAAGTCGTTGGTGATGGCGCGGCCGGTGCCGGCGGCGAGGACCTGGTGGAGGGTGCCGGGGTCGGGCATGGGGATCCCGCCGTCCATGGCCGGAAATTTCATGAAACCCCGGCGCGCGGAGCCCTCGTAGTCGAGCTTCGGGCCCAGGTCGCCGAACCGCCTGAGGAATTCCAGCAGGCGTTCCCTGTCGTCCTTGGTGAGCGCCTTGTCCAGGGCGCCGAGGTTCGTGGCCTTGGCCAGGAGTTCGGCGATATATCCGTACATGTCGGCTCGGGCCGTGCGGGCCCTGACCGTCTGGCCGTTGGTGTGGACGTAGGCCGAGGCGTTGTTGTTGATGAAGGTCTCGATGGGGATGCCCAGCTCGCGGCAGTAGTCGAGGGTAACCATCCACTGGGCGATGCGGCCGGGGCCGGCGTTGAAGTAGACGCCCGGGCCGAACCTCACGTCCTGGGCGGGGCCGTTCAGCTCGGTCAGGCGGTCGCCGGCGCGCAGCGTGAGGTTCCGGCCGCCGGGCTTCTGCCGGGCTTCGAGCAGCGTGCAGTCGTAGCCGGCCTTGCCCAGCTCGTACGCGGCGGTCAGCCCGGCCACGCCCGCGCCGATGATCACGACCTTGGCCGAGGCCCTGCCGCTCAGCGTGAAGTCGCCCTGGCGCGGCGGCGTGTACTCCTTGTCCTGCCCGGTGGGGGCCAGGCCGAGCGCGCCCATCGCGGCGTACATGGCGCCCGCGCCACCGGCCGCCCCGATCCCGACGAGCAGCCCCCGCCGGGTCAGCACGCCGCCCCTGCTCCTGGCCCTGGAGCCCTCGGACACAGGGCTCCCGGACACAGAGCTGTCAGACGCAGGGCTGTCAGACGCAGGGCTGTCAGACGCAGGGCTGTCGGGCCCGGGGCTCTCGGAGCCGGGGCTGTCAGCCATAGGGCCCGCTGCCGCAGGCGACCTGGCCGGCGATGGAGGCGAACAGGCCGAACAGGGCCATGATCTGGTTGAAGTCGCCGGTGCTGAACTCCGTGTGCCGCGGGCCCGCCGCCGTCACGCCAGGGATCAGCGACACGGCCGCGGCGATGGCGGTGGAGTTCCACTCCACCCCGAGCGTGTACGGCGCCTCCACCACGTACGGCGTGAAGTCGTTCAACCGCCCCAGCGCCCGAGCCTTGGCCTCACGGATCCGGGTCTGAGCGACGCTCGGCGGCAGCAGCTCGGCCGAGAACTTGTCGATCCCCTTCTTCACCGCGACGGTCTCGACGTCGCCGAGCAGCTCGCGGGCCTCCTCGCCCACGGCCTCGTCCCCGGTCACCAGCACCACCGGCACCCCGTGGAACCCGGCGCAGGCCGCGACCAGCCGCGTCTCGCCGCACAGCTCGCCATTGAGGTAGACGTTCTGGATCTCCTTGCCCATCCACGTGTGGTTGAGCACCCCGTGCGGCACGCCGGCGCGGGCGTGGTAGCCCACGAAGCCCGCCGCCTGGAACGAGCCGTCGAGCCCGTGCGCCATGCGCTGCGCCTTGCCAGGCCCCCTGATCAGGCTCGCCCGGGGGTCGAGGAGGTCGATGCGGAGGTTCTTGGTGGAGCCGTGGGCGTCGTTGACCAGCACGCCGCTCGCGCCCGCCTCGAAGGCGCCCTCGACGGCCGCGTTCGCGTCGGCCGTCATCAGCTCGCAACCCCGCTCGTACCCGCGCTGGCCGGCGTGCATCTCCTCGGGGTCGGTCAGACCCGTCACGCCCTCCATGTCGACCGACAGATAGACCTTCACGCGCTCCCCCACGACTCGACCCTGCGCACCTCGGGCTCCGTCATCAGCCCGACGTTCTCCTCCATGAACGCCGCCGCCTGCGCCCGCCACCGCTCCGGGATCTCCTCCAGGGCCGGCGGGTAGCAGCGGTCCAGCCAGCTCGTGGACTCCTCCGAGACGTCGAAGTAGTCGAGCGCCGGGGCGAACAGCGTGTTCTCGATCCCGGGAACGCGGGCCAGCCCGTACTGGATCATCTCCTGGCCCCCGTACGGCGGCTTCTTGAGGTACTTGCGGGCCACGGGGCGGTCGGCGGTGATCGGCGTGTCGAGCGGGCGGCGCTCCACGGCGGCCTGGATGAGCTCCTTGTACAGGCACTTGCCGCAGTTGCGGCACGGGCCGTCGGTGCCGCGCAGGCACCAGCGCACCTGCTCCCTGAGCGGCGAGCCCAGGGCCAGGCGCATGGTGACGGCCTCGCTCACACCGCCCACGGGCAGCACGATGTGCACTCCCGCGGCGGCGAACAGGCGGCCCCACCTGCCGTGAGGGGCCCACATCGGGTTGTCGGGGGTGAAGCGCCACAGGTAGCGGCCGCCGCCGAGCCAGCGGGAGCCCATCTCGTAGCCGAAGCCCAGGCCGCCCAGGTCGAGCCGGTCTGCCAGGAGCAGGGCGCCGGCGGCCACCGCGTGGTGCTCGGGATAGCCGGGGCGGGGCTCGGCGAGGGTGTACTCCAGGTCGGAGGTGACCGTGCTCAGCTCGCGGCCGGTCCGCGCGGCCAGCTTGGCCAGCACGTCGGAGCGGTAGTGCGGCCAGCGGTTCGGGACGCGCGGGTGGGCGACCCGGCGGAAGTGCACGAACGGGGCCTCGGGGAAGATCGTGGCCGCCGCCACGGAGTCCGCGCCACCGCTGTAGGAGATCGCCAGCCTGGCCCCCGGCCGCCGGGGCTGCGCGCCCACCGGCCCCGCCTCGATCCCCCAGCCGTCGTGCAGCGCCTGCGCCAGCTCCGCCGAGACGGCCCGGTCGAACGTGATCCGCCTCCTGGTCCAGGGCGCGACGATCGTCCAGGACGCCACGGCGTACAGGTCGGGGTGCGCGTCGCCGGGGACCCCGCCGATGGAGCACGAGTTGGTGGCCAGCTTGATCGGGTACTCGTCGGACGCCTGGCCGGTGATCTCGTCCTCCGGGTCGAGCCGGAAGGTCAGGGTCGTGCCGGCGCTCCAGGTCACGCGCACGGTTGCTCCTCGGGCCTGCCCGGCTCGTCGCGCCGGGCCCGCAGGTCGTCGATGGCCTGCCAGACCAGGACCTCGTTCTGCAGCACGCCGTCCAGCGCCTTGGCCGTCTCCTGGGCGAGCCGGTGGGTGTCGTCGAGCTGGGCCCTGAGCGCCGGGTCAGGCTTGGGGGCCGCCGCCGGGCGGGCACTCCGCAGCCGTTCGACCTCGTTCTGCAGGGTCGCCATCTCCCGCCGCAGGGTCTGGACCTCCCAGAGCGCGTCCCGGATGTCCTGGCGGTGATCGGCGATGGAGATGTACCGGGAGTCGAACCATCTGCGCACGGCCTTTCTGAGCCGGGCAGGGACGGGGACGCGCATCATGAAACGCCACCATAGTGGCAAACCAACATCGAAATGGACGACCCTTACCGAATGCGTTGACTTCCCGTTGCACCCGGCGCGGCAGGCGATCTGCCCGGTTCTGGAGGAGACCATGTCGCCCGCCACGTGGCCGGTCCACGTCGCGCGGCGACCGCCCCGACCATCGGCGAGCTGTTCGTCCGGGCCTGCCTACCGGCCCGTGAACTTGGGCTTGGTCTTCTCCGCGAACGCGCGCAGGCCGATCTTGGCGTCCTCGGTGGCGAAGAGGCCGGAGAACTGCAGGCGCTCGATCTCCATCCCCCTGTCGAGGTCGGTCTCGAGCCCGTGGTCCACGGCCTGCTTGGCGGCGCGCAGCGCGATCGCCGGCCCGCCCACGAAGGTGGCGGCCCACTCGAGAGCCGCGGTGTAGACCTGCTCGTCCGGCACCACCCGGTCGACCAGCCCGATGGCCAGCGCCTCGGCGGCCCCCACGTGGCGCCCGGTGAAGATGAGGTCCTTGGCTCGGGCGGGCCCGACCAGGCGGGGCAGCCGCTGGGTGCCGCCCGCGCCGGGGATGATGCCGAGCAGGATCTCCGGCTGGCCCAGCTTGGCCGACTCGCCCGCGACCCTGAAGTCGGCGCAGAGGGCCAGCTCGCAGCCGCCGCCCAGGGCGTAACCGGTGATCGCGGCGATGACCGGCTTGCCGATCTTCGCGACCGCCGTGAAGCAGGCCTGGAGCGTGCCGGAGTGGGCGGCCATGTCGGCGTACGACATGTCGGCCATCTCCTTGATGTCCACCCCGGCGGCGAACACCCGCTCCCCGCCGTACAGGATCACCGCCTGCACCTGCGGGTCGGCGTCCACGATGCCCGCCGCCTCGGCGAGTTCACCCTGGACCTGGCCGTTGAGGGCGTTCATCTTCGGCCGGTCGAGACGGATCGTGGCGATCTGGTCGGCCACCTCGACGCTCACAAACTCACCCATGTGATCGAACCTAACAGGTGCTCACCCGGCCGCCGCCGCGGACTTGACCGCGTCCACCGACTTCTTGCTGCGCGAGACCCGCACCAGGGCGGCCGACAGGCGGGCCAGCTCGTCGCCCGAGTGCGCCAGCTCCGCCAGCGGGCCGGCCTGGCGGGGCAGCCCGAGCTTGCCCGCGCCGTCCAGCACCCGCTTGTCCAGGTGCGGCGCAACCTGCGGCCAGACGGCCTGGGCCTCGCGCAGGAAGATGTCGGCCCCGGTCGGCCCGATGCCGGGGAACTCCATCAGCAGGTCCATGAGCCGCCGCTCGTCGCCGCCCGCCTCGTCGCGCAGGCGGCGCAGGTCGCCCTTCCAGCGGTCGATGATCAGGTCGGCGCCGTCGCCGAGCATCGTGGCGGTGCGCTCGTCGTAGCGGCGGTAGTGGCCGCGGCCCAGCGCGTCCACCCGGTCCTGCCAGCTCGCCTCGCGCATGCCCTTGGGCGTGCCGTACCCGGCCGCGAACAGCTCCCTGGCGGCGGCCACGGCGACCTCGGCCGAGATGCGCGCGCTGAGCAGGGTGGCCAGGACGAGAAGCTGGTAGAGCGGTTTCGGCTGGTCGGCCAGCTTGATGCCGGCTTCGGCCGCGTACGTGCGGCCGTAGCGGTCGAGCAGGACGTCCAGCACGGCTCCATCCTTCTTACCCATGCCGCTGCGCCTACCCGGGACCCGCCCGAGCATGCCGGGGCGGTGTTTGGGCTGGTGGAGGCGGGGGAGGCGGAGTTCTCCCGCAAGTGAAGGAGCAGGCCGTGCTGACTTTGACCGACAACGCCGTGGAGGCCATCCGGGATCTCATGGTCGGGGAGGACGTGCCTCCCGATGCCGGCCTGCGCATCTCGCCCAAGGCCGACGAGGCGGGCACGCTGGAGGTCTCGCTCGCGAGCAACCCGCAGGCCGGTGACCAGGTGGTGGAGAAGGAGGACGTGCGCGTGTTCGTCGCCGAGGACGCGGTGCCGATCCTCGACGACAAGTCGCTGGACGCCCAGCCGGGCAAGCCCGGGCACCCGACGTTCCGCCTCGACCGGCGGACCTGACGCCCCGGCCGGGCGGGGTCCCGGCCTGACCGGTGGTCCGTCGGCGGGTCGGGACCGGTCGGCGGTCCAGGACCGGGCCGGCGGGTCGGGGCCTGGACCGTCAGCCCTGGTCGGAGTCGTTCTCGGGCGGGCGGGTGTCGCCGAGGCCGAACAGGCCCACCAGGGTCCCGTCCGCCTGGGTGACCACCACGTGGTCCACCTTCGCCTGGTCCATGCGCTGGACCAGCGGGTCGATCTCCTCGCTCGGGCGCACGGTGGTGGCGCCGACCCGCATGACGCTCTCGGCGGTGCCGTCGAGGTCGCCGCCCCTGAGCTCGCGCGAGCCGATCACGCCCTGGACGACGTCGTCCTCGTCCACCACAACGGCCAGCCCTGCCGGGTCGGCGATGATGCGCCCGGTCAGCATGCCCAGCGGGTCGTCCAGCCCGGCGGTCACCGGGTCCCTGCGCACGTTCCTGGACACCAGGGCGGCGTGGCCGTCGTACGGCAGGTCGGCGGACAACCAGTCCATCTTGCCCACCCCGTAGTCGTACACCTCGCCGAACCCCAGGCGTTCGAGCCGGTGCGCGGCCCGCGGGCTCAGGTCGCAGAGCCAGTCGTGGCAGTACACGATGACCGGGCGCCCCCGCTCCAGCGGCGGCGAGCCGCCGATGCGGCCCAGCGGCAGGTTGACGGCCCCCGGCAGGTGCGCCCACTGGTACTCACGCTCCGGCAGCACCTCGACGAGCTGCGCCTGCCTGGTGGCGAGCAGGTCGTGCACGGCCTCGCGATCGATGATGTGCGTCATGACCTCCCCGTACCCAGAGTCGGAGGACGCAGCGGACGATTCGTGTCACGATGACGGCGCGTCCTCTTCAGGGAGTATCCGATGTGTGACGATCCGCTGCTGCCTCCCGCCGTCGCCGCCGCACTGGCGGACTACCGATCGTTGCGGAACACCTTCGACGTCCGCTGGGGCGAGCCGCCCCTGGGATACGTGGTGCAGGCCTGGGCCACCGTCTTCCTCGACAACCGCTACGGCTACTGGGCCGCGGCCCTGCGCCAGGCGGCCGAGCACCACCCCGGCGTGCCCGCGGAGGACCTGGAGGACTACCTCGGCGAGGTGGACCCCGACCGGGTCGTGCGTGACGCGCTCGGCGGTGACGTGCTGGACAACCTGGCCGCGCTGCGCCTGACCCCCGAGGGGTGCCTGCTGGAGGCCGACACGCAGGTGGTGCTGGGCAGCAGTCCCTTCCGTACGGGGCTGCTGCTCGACTCCAGCCGGGACGAGCCGGTCACCGTGGTCGTGGACGGGATCCCGTACACCCTGGGGCCGCGCGGCGCCAAGGTGGTCGAGGTGGCCGAGTCCGTGCTGGTGGGCGGGCGGCCGATCGACCTGTCACCGCTGAGCAGGCGGGCGGAGACGGCCGCGATCAGGGTGCGGGCCGGGTTCCCCTGCCGGTGGAGCGTCATGGGGGCGAACGGGCAGGGCTGGTATCCGCGGGGCGTCCCGCCCAAGCGGGACGCCCACCGGCGGCCGTACTTCCACGGCGACGATCTCGTGGTCGAGGTGCCCGCCGAACCGATCACCGTCGGCGTGGCCAGGGGCATGGAGTACACCACCGCCGAGATCGTGGTGACCCCGGAGGCCGGCGCGACGACGCTGGTCGAGCTGACCCCCGAGCGGCTGTACGACGCCGCCGCCCGCGGCTGGTACGGCGGCGACCTGCACGTCCACCTGAACTGGATGGGCGAGGAGCCGGCCGCGCCCGCCCTGGCCGCCACGGCGCAGCACGGCGAGGACCTGCACGTGCTCAACCTCGTGGCCGGCAACGTAGCGAGTGAACGGGTCTACGACGTGGAGGCGCTGGAGCACTGGGCGGGCAAGGACCTGCCGTGGTCCGACGACCGGCACCTGGCCAGGCTCGGCGTCGAGTACCGCAACGACGTGGTCGGCCACTGCACCGCGTTCGGGCTGCGCGAGCCGCCGCGCCGCTACCACTCGGGCTTCCGCGGCACGGCCGACTGGCCGCCGAACGCCGTGGCGCTGGAGGAGCTGCGGGCGCTGGGCGGGGTGACCGGGTACGGGCACCCGTTCCACACGCCGTTCGGCGACGACGACCCGCCGGACGTCGTGATCGACCGCGGGCGCTCGTGCGCGGCCAGGGAGATCGTGGCCGACGCGGCGCTCGGCCTGATCGACACCCTCGACGTGCTCAACCACTCCTCGATCGCGGCCACCGCCGCCGTCTACCGCCGCCTGATCGGCGCGGGCAACCGGCTGGCGGTCACGGCCGGCACCGACGCCGTGCTGTCCTTCTGCCGCCGCGGCACGGCCTCCTCCCCGCCCGGCTGGGAACGCGTGTACGCCAACGTCGCCGGCCCGCTCACCGCCGAGTCGTACGCCGAAGCCATCCTGCTCGGCCGCACCTTCGCCACCACCGGGCCGTGGCTGGAGCTGACCGTGAACGGGCACGGCCCCGGCGACACGCTGCAACTCTCGCCCGGTCAGCGGGTGGAGATCGCGGTCTCCTCGGTCGGGCCGGAGGTCGAGACGCTGGAGATCCGCACCGCGGACGGCGTGCTGGCCCAGGGCCCGCCCGGGCGGCTGACGGCCTTCGTGTCGGTGCGCGAGCCGACGTACGTGGTCGCCGTGGCCTCCGGCGGGCCGCACCCGCGCAGCATGCACCGCTCCGGCGCCTACGCCCACACCAGCCCGGTGTACGTGGACGTCGCGGGCGGGCACGTGGCCAGGGAGGCGGACGTGCGGTGGTGCCTGGCTTGGCTGGACCGGCTGGAGGTGGTGCTGCGCAGGTTCGGCACGTTCGAGACGCCCGAGCAACTCGGCGACCACCTGGCCCTGTACGAGCGCGCCAGGGAGGTCTACCGGCGACGGCTCACCTGAAACGCACCTGCCCGCGCTCGCCTGATCGTCGGGCCCGGTTTCCCCTCGCGTGCGAGCCGACAGGACTCGAACATGCGCTCGTCGATCGGCAGCGCCTCGAACCTGGTCGGCGTGCCGGTGACGCGCTCGTAGATCTCCGCGACCTCGGGGAAAGTGAGCTCGTCGCCGGCGAGTTCGAGCTGCCGGCCGATGAACTGTGCGGGGTGGTCGAAGGCGTCAGCGGCGAAGACGCCGATGTCGTCGGTGGCGATGAGCTGCATCGGCTTGTCCGGCTTGACCGGCAACGCCAGGAGTCGCTCGCCCGCGGCGTCGGCGTAGTGCAGAAGGTTGTTCATGAAGAACACCGGCCGCAGGATGGTGGCGGGCACGCCGAGGGTCAGGATGTGCTGCTCGATCTCGGCGAGGATCCCTGGCAGGGAGTGGTCTCCTACATCCAGCAATGCGTGGCCTTCGGCTTCGGCATCCTGGCCCCGCTGGCCGGCGCCATCGACGTCACGTCCGAAATGCGGCAGGCCAACCAGCGCGCCCAGTGTCTGGCCGGCGAACTCATCGCGCGCGCTCACCGCGCAGGACTGCTCCGCGCGAACGTGTCCACGATGGACATCTCCCTGCTCATCGGCCAGTTCGGCCGCACAGTCCCAGCCCCGCCGGGGCAGAGCGAGGAAGGGATCCGCTCGCGGCTGCTGACCATCGCTCTGGACGGCTTGAAGGCCCACAACACCGGCTCCCTGCCCGGCGAACCGCCCAGCGTGCGGCACTACCAGGCCCCATGGGACACCTGATGCGCACAACCCCTCAGCCAGGCAGGTTCTTCGCGAAGATCCAGTCCAGGCCGTCCTCGCCGGCGGTGTCGAGGTGTTCGGCCCGTACCAGGCCGGCCCGCACCGCCACCCGTTGAGAGGCGACGTTGGCCGGCCGCACACGGGCGATGACGGGCAGCTCGGGAACGCGTTCCGTCACCCACTCAACCACTGCGGTCGCGGCCTCGCCGGCCACTCCTTGACCCCAGGACGAGACCTCGAAGCGGTAGAAGAGATTGAGCACGCTCGTGCCGTTGAGGTCCATGACCTTGGTCCCGCAGAACCCCAGCGTCCGGTCCGAGCCACGGCGTCGCACCACCCAGTAGCCGTGGCCGAAACGCCGCCAGTGATCATCCCAACGCTGGAAGAGCTCCCTCGTCTCCTCACGCTCGGACAGGGCGTCGGAGGGGTTGTGCAGGCACGTGGCGGGGTCGCTGTGGATGGCGAAGATCGCGTCGATGTCATCCGGCACCGGGCGTCGCAGCGACAGCCGCCCGGTCGGCAGTTCTTCGCCGGGATGGCTTCGATCAAGCATGCGGCGATCGTAGGCGCCTACCTGTTGGACCCATTCGGCGGGGGCACGACGCCATGCGCGCCAACGAGCCCGCCTCTCTCCTGACCGCCCGGCGGGAGGCGAAGGCGCTGCTCGGGTACGCGCCCTTGCAGCCTCATGACGGTCATGCGCGAGCAGCCAGCCGGCTCCCGTGACAGTCACCCCTGTTCGATCGTCTGGATGTACGCGGTCGCGGTGGCCACGGCGACGGGCTCGCCGTCGGGGGCCAGCAGTTCGCCGGACATGAAGCACACCTGGCGCCCTCGCCGTACGACCCTGCCCCGGCCCACCAGCCGGCCTGGGCGGGCCGGGCGGAGGAACTGGACGTGCAGGTCGAGCGTCGGCGCGAACTGCCCGGGCGGCAGCGTCGCGACCAGCGCGGGCCCGAGCGTGTCGTCGAGCATCGCCGCCAGGAAGCCGCCCTGGACCACGCCCATCGGGTTGGTGAAGCTCTCGCCGGCCGTGAACGCCACCTCGATCGTCCCCTGATCGGGATCGACGTGCAGCAGCTCCCAGCCGAGGGTGGTGGCGGCGGGAGGCGGGGCCGCCCGGCCGGCCATCACGTCCCAGAACGGCCCTTCGCGCGTGGGTGTCTCCATGCGGGCCATTCAACGTGAGGGCACCGACAGATCCGGGATGGTGGCGCCGTGCGCGTGTGCTGGTCTGCGGAAATCGGGCCTCGCACACTCGGGGTTAGGCTGCTGTGAGGAAGCCGATGGACGAGCAGAGGAAGGCGGCTGACCGCATGAGCGCGCCGGGCCATCTGACAGCGGAGGCCGGAAGGAACCAGGGGGCCATGCTCGCCGACCAGGTGAATCGCATGATCGCGCTGGCGGAGGAGGCGCGGTCGGAGGAGACGTGGGCGTTCGACGCGCTCAGCCGGTTCGTGGCGGGGTGTGCGGGGCTGGGGCTGGATCCGCTCGCGGCGGTCGAGGGGGCCGCTGGCGAACGGACGCCCGGCACGACCGCAGGCAAGCGGACGCCGGACGCGGCCGCTGGCGAACGAGCGCCCGATGCGGCCGCCGGGCCGGAGAGCGGTGCGACACGTGATCGCCTGCTCAAGGTGCTCGACGACATCGTGCGGGCCGGCCACGACGAGGGTGCGCTGCGTGCTGACGTCGGCGTGGGTGATGTGGTGGGGGTCGTCGGGCTGCTCGTGCGGGGGCTGCCCACGGTGCCCGCCGGGTTGGGCGAGGAGCTGCGGGAACGGGCCGCGCGCCTGGTGCTCGCCGGGATGCGCGCGCACCCAGCGCCGACCCCGCCGGGCGCGGCGCTGACGGCCGGGGAGCTGGCCCGGCACGTTTCCGGATAGGCCCGGGCGCCGTCCGCATTGCGCCGAGCCCCACCGCACAACGACCCGCCGACCCGGCGCATCAGGACAACGTGCCGCCACCGGGCACGCTGAGGCGACGTGCCACCTGGCACACCGAGGCAACACGCCTACACCCCGCCGCCGACGCGACGAGTCGCCAGGTGCGGTGCCGAGGCGGCACGTCGCCGCACAAGGGTGCCGGGCCGGCGGGCCGCCGGCCCGGCGCGTCGCACGTCGGGCTGGCGAGCCGGGCCAGCGGGTGGACGGGTTCAGGTGGGTGGGTGGAAGCCGGTCAGGCCTTCGGGCATGCCGCGCCGTACGGCCTGGACGATCTCCTGGTGGAGGCGCGGGCCGGGGTCGGTGGCCCGCCCCAGGGGGCTGCCCTCGACCTCGTACCACTCGTCGGCGTCCAGGTACTGCACGCGTACCGTCACCCGGCCCCCGGCCACCACCGTCCGCACCGTCACCTCGCCGGTGATGACGCCGACCTCCTCGGTCATCACCCCGCCGGGCCCGGCGACGACGCTGCTCTGGTAGGTCTCGGCGTTCACTCAGGCCCCGGTGTCCCCGTAGCAGGTCGCCACCATCTCGGTCAGCGCGTCCCGTTCGGCCTCGGTGACGGTGAGGTCGTAGCGGGACTTGACGTCGATCCAGGCCCGGCTGTAGGTGCACCAGTACGAGCGCAGCGGCGGCTTCCACTGGTCGGGTGACTGGTCGCCCTTGGAGCGGTTCGAGGCGGCCGAGACCGCGAGGAGCTGCGGTCCTTCGAGGTCGTTGGCGAACTGCCTGCGGCGGGCGTCGGTCCACGTGTTCGCGCCCGACCGCCACGCCTGGGCCAGCGGCACCATGTGGTCGATGTCGAGGTTGGAAGCGTCGGTGAAGTCCCTGCCGTCGTACACGCTGTGCCAGGTGCCGCTGATGGCCCGGCAGTTCTCGTCCTGTTTGACGTCGAGGCCGTCGCGGGCGAGCACGGTCTCGCGGGTGTCGCAGGAGTGTCCCTGCGACGTCCAGTGCGGGAAGCGGGCGCGGCTGTAGCCGGCCATCGAGCGGGGCTCGGCGATGGCGAGCTGGTGGAGCTGCGCGTAGGCGGCGGGGGCGGAGAGGGTGGGCGGGAGTTCGGCGGGAGAGGCGGCGCCCGCGCCGGCGGCCGGAACCAGGGCCAGGATGGTCATGGTTGCGGCGGTCGCCGTGCGGGCGGGCCATGATCGCGATGAGAACATGGCCCACGACTACTGCGGTGATTACACTAAGTAATCAACTACCGGCCTCACTTGTCACTTAGAGTGACAGAATTGGGTTCGGCTTGATCAGGCGGTGCCCGAGAGGCGTTCGACGCCGCGGAGCAGCGCCGAGTGGTCGAGGGCGCCGTCGCCGACCGCGTTCGCCGACGCGACGAGCTGGGCCACCAGGGCGCCGAGCGGCAGCACGACCCCGGCCTCGCGGGCGGCCGAGGTGACGATGCCCAGATCCTTGTGGTGCAGCTCGATGCGGAAGCCGGGCTCGAAGGAGTGGCCCACCATGTTGGCGCCCTTCTGCTTGAGCACCGCGGAGCCCGCCAGGCCGCCGCCGAGCACTTCCAGCGCCGCCTCCAGATCCACCCCGTACGCCCGCAGGAACACCACCGCCTCCGCCAGCGCCTCGATGTTGGCCGCCACGATGAGCTGGTTGGCGGCCTTGACCGTCTGGCCGGAGCCGCTCGGCCCGACGTGCACGACGGTCCTGCCCACCGCCTCGAAGACGGGCCTGGCGGCCTCGAACGCGTCCGCGTCCCCGCCGACCATGATCGACAGGGCCGCGTTCCTGGCGCCGGCCTCCCCGCCCGAGACGGGGGCGTCGAGGTAGCGCAGGCCGCGGCGGCCCGCCTCCTCGGCCAGCTCGCGCGTGACGTCGGGGCGGATCGAGGAGAAGTCGATGATCAGCGTGCCGGGGGCCGCGTGCTCGAAGACGCCGCCGGGGCCGGCCAGCACGTCCTGGACGTCGGGCGAGTCGGGCACCATGAGCGCGACGACCTCCGCGCCCGTCACGGCGTCGGCGATCGACTCCGCCGCCCGCCCGCCGGCCGCCGCCAGCGGCCCGGCCTTCTCGGGCGTGCGGTTGTAGCCGGCCACGGCGTGCCCGGCCTTGACCAGGTGTACGGCCATGGGGCTGCCCATGATGCCGAGGCCGATGAAGGCGATGGCGGTCACGTCGAAAGATCCTTCCGTGTCGAGTTCGGTGGGCGTCACGCGGACGGCCGCTGCTCCCTGGGCAGCCAGGCGAACGCGCCCGGCCCCTTCGCGAGATATTCGAGGCCGACGTGCCCGTCGTACCCGCCGGCGCGCACGTCGTCGATCCACTGCCGCAGCGGCAGCTCGCCGCTTCCCGGCGCGCCCCTGCCCGGCGCGTCGGCGATCTGTACGTGGGCGACGCGCGATCCGTACCGCTCGATGACGGCGGGCACGTCGTCACCGTTGACGGCCAGGTGGTAGAAGTCGGCGAGCAGCCCTGCCCCCGGCACGCGGTCGAGCACGGCCACCGCGTCGGCGGCCGTCAGCAGCGGGTAGCGCGGCGCGCCGCTGACCGGTTCCAGCAGCACGGTGCCCGGCACCCCCGCCACGCAGGCGGACAACATCTCGACGGCCAGCTCGTCCTGTTCCTCGGCGCCGGCCCCGTCGACGCGGTTGCCGTACAGGGCGTTGAAGGCGCGGCAGCCCAGCTGCTCGCCGATGGCCGCCACCACGGGGATGTTGTCGAGCAGCTCGCGCGAGCGGCCCGGCCACGACACCACGCCGCGGTCGCCGCCGGGCATGTCGCCGGCGAAGAAGTTGAGCCCGGTGAGCCGGACGCCGGCGTCCTCGATCGCGCGGACGAACGCGTCCACGTCACGGTCACCCGGCACCGCCACCGGCCACGGCCACCAGAACTCCACCGCCGTGAACCCGTCGGCCGCCGCCGCGGCGGGGCGTTCGAGCAGCGGCAGGTCGGTGTAGAGGATGGAGCAGTTGACGGTCCACTTGGTCACGCGCGGGCCTCTTCCCGATTCTTCACGGTCCGGTCGTTCGCGGCGGAGCGGGCTCGGCAGGCGCTGCCGCGCCCGCTCGGGGTCGCCGTCGCCGATGTCTCCGAGTATGTCGTCGCGCTCGTGCAGCGCGTTCATCGGGTCGGTGGTGCGGCGCGCAGGGACGGGCATGGGGCAGGTGTGTCGTGCGGGCTACATGAAGCCGGAGCGGGTCTATGATGTTGGAAAGTAAAGCGGCGGGAGGTCGGGCATGCGGATGTCCCAGTGGGCCCACGACACGTTCGGGCAGCGCGTTCCCCTGATCAGACAGGGCATCGCCGAGGCGCTGTCGGTGGCGCTGGAGAACGCGCTCGACGCCCAGAAGGTGGCGCAGACCGATCATCTGCATCCGTTCGGGTTCACGCTGATGTCCCGCAAGTTCGAGGCGCTGGCCGAGGCCTTCGAGGACCTGGGCGACGTGCGCGTCGTCAAGCCCGGCGGCTCCCAGCACGAGCTGGTCGTGCTCGACGGCAAGCTGCTGTTCCCGTTCCGCTACGCCAAGGACCGCTCGATCAGCGTGATGAGCGCGCGCATCGGCGACGGGCGGCCGTCGGCGCTGGTGCAGGCGCTGTTCAACCGGTTCGGGCCCGAGCCGCGGATGCGGCAGCTCGCGCTGCACGACGTCGCGCCGCACGCCGTCCCGGTCGCCGAGGCGCTGGGCGACCTGCCGGAGGACACCCGGCTGGTGCTGATCGCCTACGCCTGCAACGCGCACGCCGGGCTGCTCGACGCCTGGTGGGGCGAGGCCGAGCTGCTCGACCGTACCGGCAGCCTGCGCTGGCACCACTGCGAGGAGATCCCGCTGGTGCAGGAGAGCGCGGCGCCCGCCCGGCGCGAGGGCGAGGCCGCGGCGTTCGACCAGGGGGTGCCGCCCGCGCCGGCGCTCAACCCGCGCAGGGGCGCCGCGCACCTCGGGGCGCCGGTCGCCGAGCCGCTGCCGTTCGGGCCAGAAGCCGCCAGCGGTGCGTGACTCCGGCACGGGCGGGCGGCCGCCGCGTGACGCGGGCGGCCGGAGTTCCCGGGTGGGCGGGCCGAGCCCGCAGGCGGTCGCCGACGCGTTCGACGCCACCCGCCTCACCCAGGCCCGCCACCTGGCCGCGCTCACCAAGAAGGAGGTCGCCGAGCACCTCGGCGTCTCCCCCGCCGCGGTCGGCCAGTACGAGTCCGGCGTCACCCGGCCCCGCCCCGACCTGATCCCGCGGCTGGCCGAGGTGCTGTCGGTGCCGGTGGCGTTCTTCCTGTCGGGGCGCCCGCACGGCAAGCTCGACGGCTCCATGGCGCACTTCCGCAGCCTCCGCTCCACCCGCGCCTACCAGCGGGCCAAGGCCGTGGCCTTCGTCGAGCAGGTGTGGGAGCTGACCTACGCGCTGGAGAAGCGCGTCCAGCTCCCCCCGGTCGACCTGCCCGGGTTCGCGGGCGGCGAGATGCACTCCGACCTGCCGCGCGACCCGGCGGGCGCGGCCCGCGCGCTGCGCGCCCACTGGGGGCTGGGCACCGGCCCGATCGGCCATCTCGTGCGCCGCATGGAGTCGCACGGCATCGTCGTGGCCTTCCCCCGCCACGACCCCGACGCGGTCACCGTCGACGCCTTCTCCACCTCCAGCCTGCCGCGGCCGATCGTCGTGCTGACGCCCAACCGGTTCGACGACATCTACCGCCACCGCTTCACCGCGGCCCACGAGCTGGGCCACCTGGTGCTGCACGGCGACACGGCGGCGGGCGACCCGCAGCAGGAGCGGGAGGCCGACGCGTTCGCGGCCGAGTTCCTCACGCCGCGCGACAGCGTCCTGCCCCAGCTCCCGCTCCGCGCCGACCTGCGGCGGCTGGCCGAGCTGCGGCTGACGTGGGGGGTGTCGGTCGACTCGCTGCTCTACCGGTGCAGGGAGACGGGGCTGCTGTCCGACTCCGCCGCCGGCCGCGCCTACCAGCGCCTGGCCGCGCTGCGCGACCAGCCGGGCTTCACCAACGAGCCGGTCTCCGGCTATCCGGGCGAGCAGCCGGTGCTGCTGGCCCAGGCGTTCGAGCTGGCCGGCCGGGAGAGCGGGCTGAGCGTCGCGACGCTGGCGCAGGAGCTGGCCTGGCCCATCGCCCGCGTACGCGAGCTGATCGGCCTGCCCGACCGGCGCCCTTCGCTGAAGCTCGTGCCCTAGCGATCCGCGCCGGGGTGCGGTCCGCAGGCGAGCGCGGGTGAGCGCCGGTGAGCGGGGGTGAGCACCGGTGAGCGCGGACGAGCCGAGGGGGCGTGCGGTCAGCGTGCTTCAGACCGGGGGGTGGCGGTCAGCGTGAGGCTTCCGGGCAGGGCCGCCACCGCGGCGCGGACGCGGGCGGCGAGCGCCGGCACGGACGGCGGGTCCCCCGCCTCGGCCGCCCACCCGCCGACCGCGACCCGCCACGCCGCCACGAGCATGTCGCCCGCCAGCCGGGTACGCGGATCGTCCGGCAGGTCGAGCCGCCGGTGCAGCACCTCCACCACGGACCCCATGGTGCTCTCGCAGAAGTGCAGGTTGTGCGCGTCCATCGTGGACGTCTCCTGGGACAGCCGGTAGCTCAGCACGGCCCTCCCGGCCCACGCCTCGTCGGCCACCCGCTCCAGCGCGGCCAGCAGGGCCGCCTGCATCAGCTCCACCAGCGGCCGCCCATCGGCCGGGATCGTCTCCAGCTCCTCCAGGAAGACCCCCCACATGTCATGCAGCGGCGCCATCGCGACGTCCTCCTTGCCGGCGAAGTACCGGAAGAACGTGCGCTTGGACACCTCCACCTCCTCGCAGAGCTCGTCCAGGGTGACCCCGCCGAAGCCGCGGCTGCCGAACAGGTCGAGTGCGGCGTCGATCAGGGCCTGCCGGGTGCGCTGCTTCTTGCGTTCGCGCAGGGGCGGTGCGGAGGTCATGCAGGGAAGTGTATGCAAGCGGCGAACGCCACTTGCACGCTTATGCCACTGAGTGGCATAAATTGACGTTGTCACCTTCCTGAAAGGCGCGAACCCATGCGTGCTCTGCTGATCGACCACTCGACCCCCTCCGGCCTGCGCCTCGGCGAGACCGCCGATCCCGTGCCGGAGCCGCACCAGGCCCTGGTCCGGGTGCACGCCACGTCGCTCAACTTCGGCGAGGTCAAGCACGGCATCGAGCACGCCGGCGACGGCGCCGTGCTCGGCTGGGACGCCGCGGGGGTGGTCGAGCGCGCCGCGGCCGACGGCTCCGGCCCGGCCGCCGGCACCCCGGTGATCACCATCGGCTACGACGGCGCGTGGGCGGAGCTGCGTGCCGTGGACACCTCGACGCTCGGCGTCGTACCGGCCGGGGCCGACCTCGGGGCGATCAGCACGGTCCCGGTGGCGGGCGCCAGCGCGTTGCGCGCGTTGCGCAGGATCGGGCCGCTGCTGGGCAAGCGGGTGCTGGTGACGGGCGCCACGGGAGGTGTGGGCCGGTACGCCGTGCAGCTCGCCCGCCGCGCCGGCGCCCACGTCATCGCCTCGACCGGGGACCCGGCGGGGCACGGCGACGGGCTGCGCGCGCTGGGCGCCCACGAGGTGGTCGCCCGCCCGGAGCTGGCGGACGGCCTGGTGGACGGGGTGGTGGACAACGTCGGCGGGCCCCAGCTCGTGGCGGCGTTCGACCGGCTCGCGGCGCACGGCACGCTGGTCTCCGTCGGCCACGGCACGGGCGAGGCGGAGGTCTTCCCGTTCGGCGCGCTCTTCGGCGACGAGGGCCGGCACGACCGCTCCGTCGTCACCTTCTACCTGCTGGACGGCGCGGACCTGGTCCCCGACCTGACCTGGCTGGCCGCCCGCGTGGCCGCCGGCGACATCGACCCGGGGATCTCCTGGCGCGGCGAGTGGAAGCGGGCGGACGAGGCCGTCGCCGCCCTGGTGGAGGGCCGGTTGCACGGCAAGGCGGTGCTCGACGTCGGCTGACGGGTTGACCTGAAGCAAAGTTGAGGTTGCACGCTCGTAGGGAGCAACCGGACAGAGCCCTACGGGAGAACACCATGCACGCCGTCGTCCTGCACGCCTTCGGCCCCGCCGAGAACCTCAGCTACGAGACCGTCCCCGACCCCGAGCCCGGCCCCGGCCAGGTGCGCATCGCCGTCAAGGCGGCCGGCGTGCACTTGGTCGAGACCATGATGCGCGCCGGCCTGGCCAGCGACTCGCTGCCGCCCCTGCCCGAGCTGCCGGCCGTCTTCGGCGGCGAGGTGTCCGGGCAGGTGGACGCCGTGGGGCCGGGAGTGGACCCCGCCTGGATCGGCCGTGACGTGGTCACCTCGGGCGGGCAGCCCGGCGGGTACGCGGAGCTGGCCGTGGCCGGCGTGGACGGCCTGCACCGGCTGCCCGCCGGGCTGAGCCACGAGGCGGCCGTCGCGATGATCGTCACCGGCGTCACCACGCTGCAGTTCCTCGACGTGGCCGAGCTGACCTCCTCGGACGTCGTCCTGGTGACCTCGGCGGCGGGCGGGATCGGGCGGCTGATCATCCAGTACGCGCGCCGCCTCGGCGCCCAGGTTATCGGCGCGGCGGGCGGCCCCGGCAAGGTGGCGGCCGTCCGCGAGCTGGGCGCCGACTTCGCCGTGGACTACGACGTCCCTTCCTGGCAGGAGGAGGTCGGCTCGTGGCTGGGCGGCAGGAAGGTCACCGCCCTGCTCGACGGGGTCGGCGGCGACAAGGCGCGCGCGGCGTTCGAGCTGCTGGCCGACGGCGGCCGGTACGTCACCATCGGCAACGCCTCCCAGGGCGACTTCACGCCGGACCCCGAGACCGTGCGGGAACGCGGCCTGGCCGTGACCAACGCCCTGCTCCTGCTGCTCGGCCGGCCGGATGAGCGGCCGGCGTACGAGGTCAGGGCGCTGGCGGCGGCGGCCGACGGCACGCTGGTGCCGGACGTGCAGGTGTTCCCGCTGTCGCAGGCCGCCGCGGCGCACGCGGCGCTGGAGTCCCGGCAGACCACGGGCAAGGTCGTCCTCGTGCCATGATCGCGTAACGTGGGCCGCCGTCGTGTCGTGATCACGTTACGCGGGCCGTCAGGGCGCGCACCGCGCCGTCCCTCTCGCGGTGCCCCTACCGATGGATCCGGACTCTGCGCTCAATAGGGTGCAAGGCATGGCGGATCGGACAATGAATCCGGGCACCCCTGACTGCCGCAGCGCCGGGCGATACCTGTGGTGGCTCGTGACGCAACAGCGCGGCCGGGTCCTGGCGGGCGCCTGCCTGGGCACCGCGTGGATGGTCAGCCTGACATTGCCGCCGTACTTCCTGTCGCGCGCCATCGACGACGGACTGGCCAAGGGGCGCTGGCCCGTGCTGGCCGGGTGGGCCGCCGCCGTGTTCGGCATCGGCTTGCTGAACGCCTGGCTGGCCATCATGCGTCACCGGACGATGACCCGGGTGCGCATGGACGCCGCGTTCCGATCCGTACAGGTGGTGGCCCTTCAGGCGACGCGCCTGGGTGCGGCGCTGCCGCGCAAGGTGACGGCCGGGGAGGTGGTCACGATCGGGTTCGGCGACGCCGCCGTGATGAGCGGCACTCTCACGGTGACCGGCCCGGGCGTCGGCGCGGTGCTGGCCTACGCCGTCGTGGCCGGGCTGCTGCTGACCGTCTCCCCGCTGCTGGCCGCCGTGGTGCTGCTGGGCGTGCCCCTGCTCGTCGTGCTGCTCGGCCCGCTGCTGGGGCGGCTGCGCGGGGTGGAGACGGCCTACCGGGTACGGCAGGGCGAGCTCGCCGCCCGGTTCGCCGACATCGCGGGAGGGCTGCGGGTGCTGAACGGCATCGGCGGCAAGGACGTCTACGCCGCCCGCTACCGGCACGGCTCCCGGAAGCTGCGGGACCAGGGTTACCGGGTCGGGGCCGTGACGAGCTGGATCCACGCCCTTGGGGTGGGCCTGCCCACGCTGTTCCTGGGGGCGGTGACGTGGCTGGCGGCCCGGATGGCCGTGCAGGGGGACATCACGGTCGGGGAGCTGGTGGCGGTGTACGGGTACGCCGCCGTGCTGGTGGTGCCGGTCTCGTTCTTCGTCGAGGGCGGCTACGACATCGGCCGCGGCCTGGTCGCCGCCCGCAGGGTCGTGCACTTCCTGACCCTGAAGCCCGACATCTCCGGCGGCGACCTGGCCCCTCCGCCGGCACCCGCCCCCTTGCACGATCCGGCGTCCGGCGTCGAGATCGCGCCCGGCAAGCTGACCGCGCTGGTCAGCGCCCGGCCGTCGGAGCCGGTCGCGGTGCTGGACCGGCTGGGCGGGTTCACCGCGTCGGAGGCCACCTGGGGCGGGGTGCGCCTGCGCGACATCGACCCGGTACGGCTGCGCGAGCGGATCCTGGTGGCCGACAACGAGGCGGACCTGTTCGCGGGCACCCTGCGCTCGGTCGTCGCCGGCCGCCTCGATGCGCCGGACGAGGATGCCAGGGGCCGCACGCGCTCGCTGAACGAGGACGCCAGGATCCGCACACGCTCGCTGGACGAGGACGTGGCGCGGGCGATCCACGCGGCCATGGCCGACGACATCGTGCAGGCGCTGCCGGACGGGCTCGGCTCGGCCGTCGCCGCCCAGGGCCGCAACCTGTCGGGCGGGCAGCGGCAGCGGCTGCGGCTGGCCCGCGCGCTGCTGGCCGACCCGGAGATCCTCCTGGCCGCCGAGCCCACCTCGGCCCTGGACGCCCACACGGAGTCGACGGTGGCGGAACGGCTGCGCGCGGCCCGCGCCGGCCGGACCACGGCCGTCGCCACCACTTCGCCGCTCGTCCTGGATCACGCGGACCTCGTGCACTACCTGGTGGACGGCGTGGTGGCGGCCTCAGGGTCCCACCACGACCTGCTACGCGACCAACCCGGCTACCGCGCGCTGGTCTCGCGCGGCACCGATGACGACGAGCACGGCGCGGACGCCGGCGGCGCTGACGGTGACAGCGGAAGCGGCGGCAAGCGAGGCGGCGTCGCTACCGAGGAGCGCACTCGATGAGCGGCGGCAAACCGAGGCGACGTCGCGGCCGAGGAGCGCACTCGATGAGCGCCGCCACCCGAGGGCCGGCCGCTGCCGCCCAGGACGACACCACCGGCGGCCTGCCGATCGCCGATCCCAGGCAGACCCGGCGGGCCACGCTGCGCCTGATCCGCCTGGACGGCCGCGCCTTCGCCGGCATGCTCACGCTCAACGCCCTGGCCGCCGCCGCCGGCCTGGCCGCGCCGTGGCTGCTGGGCCGCATCATTGACGAGGTCAAGGCCGGCGCGAGCCCGGCCACCGTGGACCGGCTGGCGCTGGCCATCCTGGTCTGCGCCGTGGCCCAGCTCCTGCTGTCCCGGTACGCGAGCTACGTCGGCCACCGCTTCGGCGAGCGCACGCTGGCCCGCATCAGGGAGCAGTTCGCCGAGCGGGCACTCGCCTTGCCGTCGTCGGCGGTCGAGCGGGCCGGCACGGGTGACCTGATCACCCGCGGCACCACCGACGTCGCCTCCGTCGGGGCCACGTTGCGTGACGCGGGGCCGGACGTGGCGATCGCCGCGGTGCGGGCGCTGTTCGTGCTGGTCGCGGTCTTCGTGCTGGATCCGCGGCTGGGGGCCTGCGGGCTGCTCGGGCTGGTGGGCATCTGGTTCGCCTCCCGGTGGTACCTGCGCCGGGCGGTCACGGCGTACCTGGACGAGGGCGGCGCGAACTCGGCGCTCGCCGAGGAGCTGGCCTCGACCACCGGCGGCGCCCGCACGATGGAGGCGCTGCGCCTGGAGCGCCGCCGCATCGACGCCTGCCAGGGCGCGATCGAGGAGTGCCGCCGCACCCGCCTCAGGACGCTGTTCCTGCGCAGCGTGCTGTTCCCGGTGGTGGACGTCTCGCACGTGCTGCCGGTCACCGCCGTCCTGCTGCTCGGCGGCGCGCTGCTGATGCGGGAGCCGAGCGCCGTGACGCTGGGGACGGTGGTGGCCGCGGCGCTCTACCTGACCCAGCTCTCCGAGCCGCTCAACACCATCCTTGAGCAGCTCGAACGCCTGCAGAGCAGCACCGCCTCGTTCGCCCGCGTGGAGGGGCCGGCCCTGACCTCGCGCCCTGCCGAGGCCTCCCCCGTGCCGGCCGACGACCGCATCGAGGTCTCCGGCGTGCGCTTCGCCTACGACGGCGGACCCGACGTCCTGCACGGGGTAAATCTCCGGGTACGCCCCGGCGAGCGCCTGGCGATCGTCGGGCCCTCCGGCGCGGGCAAGACCACGCTGGGCAGGCTGCTTGCGGGCATGGACGTCCCCAAGACGGGCTCCGTCACGGTGGGCGGCGTCCCCGTGGCCGGCCTCGGCCCGGCCCAGCTGCGCGAGCGCGTCGTCCTCGTCACCCAGGAGCACCACGTCTTCCTCGGCACCGTGCGCGACAACCTGCGCATCGCCGCCCCCTCCGCCACGGACGCCGAGCTGCGCGCGGCCCTGGCTGCGGTGGGCGCGGACTGGATCGGCGACCTCGCCGACGGCCTGGACACCGACCTGGGCCACGGCGCCCACCGCCCGGACGGCGCGCAGGCCCAGCAACTGGCGCTGGCCCGCGTGGTGCTGGCCGACCCGCACACGCTGATCCTCGACGAGGCGACCGCGCTGCTGGACCCGCGCACGGCCCGGCACACCGAGCGCGCGCTGGCCGCCGTGCTCCGGGGCCGCACGGTCATCGCCATCGCCCACCGGCTGCAGACCGCGCACGACGCGGACCGGGTGGCGGTGATGCGGGAGGGCCGGCTCACGGAGCTGGGAACGCATGACGAGCTGGTCGCGGCAGGCGGGGCGTACGCGGACCTCTGGCGCTCCTGGCACGGCCGGTGAGCCCAGCCGGCGAGCCCAGCTGGTGAGCACGAGCACGGACGTCAAAGCTGAAAAATATCTTCGCAAAGATCTCGCCTGCGAAGGAAAATGTTGAGACGCTGAACTGCACGACGCGCCCCCCAGTCCCGAGGAGTGCCCATGCGCAGACTACTGGCGATCTCCCTGATCGCCGTCCTCCCGTTAAGCAATCTCAGCGCAGCTCACGCCCAGGATCCCGCCGACCGGCAGCAGGCGTTCGCGGCGGCCGCCGAGGAGTTCCAGGTGCCGGAGAGCGTGCTGCTGGGCGTCTCCTACCTGGAGTCCCGCTGGGACGCCCACGCCGGGCAGCCCTCCAGCGACGCCGGCTTCGGGCCCATGCACCTGACCGACGCCGCCGCGTTCACCTCCGCCAACCATCACAGCGAGGGCTCGGAGGACGCCCGCGGCGACGAGAGCCGCCCGCTGCCCGCGCCGGGCGAGCATTCCGCGCCCGCCGACGTCCCCGCCTCGCTGCGCACCATGGAGCGGGCCGCCGCGCTGACCGGTGAGAGCCACGAGAAGCTGCGCACGGACGACGCCGCCAACATCCGCGGCGGCGCGGCGCTGCTGGCCGACTACCAGAAGGCGCTCGGCGCGCCGCTCAGCGACGACCCCGGCGAGTGGTACGGCGCCGTCGCCCGTTACTCGGGCGCCGAGGAGGCCGGGGCGGCCAAATTCTTCGCCGACGAGGTCTTCTCGGTGATCGAGCAGGGCGCCACCCGGACGACCGACGACGGCGAGCAGGTCGCGCTCAAGGCCGTGCCCGGCCTGGAGAAGATCGAGAAGTGGCTGGAGAAGCTCGGCCTGCGCCCGTCACGCCCCGACGGCGTGGAGTGCCCCGCCTCGATCTCCTGCGAGTGGATCCCGGCCGCCTACCAGGAGCTGCCGGACAACGACTACGGCCACTACGACCTGGCGAACCGCCCGTTCAGCCAGAAGGTCGACTACATCATCATCCACGACATGGAGGGATATTTCCTGCCCTCCATCCGCCTCAACCAGGACCCGAACTACGGCGCGAGCTGGCACTACTCCATCCGCTCGTCCGACGGCCACATCGCCCAGCACATCAAGACCAAGGACGTCGGCTGGCAGGCCGGCAACTGGTACATCAACGCCAAGTCCATCGGCCTCGAGCATGAGGGCTTCCTGGCCGAGGGCGGCACCTGGTACACCGAGGCGATGTACCGGTCGAGCGCCCGCCTGGTCCGCTACCTGGCGCTCAAGCACGCCGTGCCGCTGGACCGCGCGCACATCCTGGGCCACGACAACGTCCCCGGCACCCTGCCGACGACCGTGCGCGGCATGCACGAGGACCCGGGGCCGTTCTGGGACTGGGCGCACTACTTCCAGCTCATGGGCGCCCCGCTGCACGGATTCGGCAGCCCCCGCGCGGGATCGGTCATGATCAAGCCGGACTTCGCCACCAACAAGCCCTACTTCTACGGCTGCGACCGCAAGAACCCGCAAGCCGCCTGCCCGCCGCTGCCCGCCGGCACCGTCTGGCTGCGTACCGAGCCCCGCGCGGACGCGCCGCTGGTCAAGGACATCGGCAAGCATCCGACCGGCGAATCCCTCTACAGCGTGTACGACCACAGCGCCCGCGCCAGCACCGGCCAGCGCTTCGCCGTGGCCGACCGCCAGGGCGACTGGACGGCCATCTGGTACCTCGGCCAGAAGGCCTGGTTCCACAACCCGGCCGCCGCGCCGACCGCGGTGCCGTCTATGGGGCTGGTCGTCACGCCGAAGCCGGGCAAGGCGACGGTCCCGGTGTACGGCAGGGCGTACCCGGAGCAGGAGGCGTACCCGGAGGGCGTCCCGTACCAGGCGGTGACGCCGCTGCAGTACACGTTCTCCGCCGGCGAGAAGTACACGCTCGCGGGCCCGGCCGCCACGGAGTACTACCGCGCGGTCACCTTCAACCTGGAGGACCACAAGGTGGTCAGGGGCAGGACCAAGTACCTGGAGATCCAGTTCGGGCACCGCGTGATGTTCGTCAAGGCTGACGACGTGCAGGTGACGTTCTCCGGGTGAACTCCTTGACGGCGCGCCTGGTGCTCGCCAGCGCCTCCTGGGAGGAGTCGAACGTGCGCTGGGCGACGCCGACGAACACGCAGTCGACCACGAGGAGCTGACTGATCCGGCTGGCCAGGGCGCCGGGACGGAACTCCGTCTCGCGCCCGGCCGAGATCAGCACGTGCTCGGCCAGCTCCGCGATGGACGAGCGCGGGTTGTTCGTGATCGCGACCGTGGTGGCCCCGGCCTCCTTGGCCCGGCTCAGCGGCTCGATCACGTCGGGGGTCTCGCCCGAGGTGCTGATGCCGATGGCGACGTCGCCCTTGCGCAGCAGCACCGCGCTGGTCAGCGCCAGGTGCGCGTCCTGGAAGGCGTGGCTGGACAGGCCGATGCGCAGCAGCTTCTGGGCGACGTCCTCGGCGACCAGCCCGGAGGCGCCGACCCCGAAGGCGTCGATCCGCCTGGCCCCGACGATGGCGTCCACGACCAGGCCGAGCCGCTCGGAGGTGAGCTGGGCGACGGTGTCGTTGATCGCCTCCGACTCGGCCCGCGCGACCTTCTGGATGACCTCCGACAGGGGGTCGTCGGGGGCCAGGTCGCCGGGCACGAGCCGGTCGGGCTGCGCGGCCGCCGCCGCCAAGGCCAGCCTGAGCTGCGGGTATCCGGCGAAGCCGAGCAGCCTCGCCGTGCGTACGATCGTGGCCTCGCTGGTGCCCGAGGCGGCGGAGAGCTCCGTGATGGTGCTCCTGGCCACCGTCGCGGGGTCCTCCAGGATGAGGCGGGCGACGGTCTGGGCGGCAGGCGTCAGGGACGGCAGCACACCGCGGACCGTGGCCACAAGAGTGTCGGCGCGCAAGCCGTTCCTACTGTCGTCCACGGACCGATTATGCCGCCTGTGCCCGATAAGCGAGCGCCACGTTTCTCACCGTTCGAAGTGACTGTCACCGACGTCCGTGGCCGGTACTCCTACCGCAGCGTGCCGTTCGTCATGCCTGCGGGCTCCTCCGGGACGGCGATCAGGCCCAGCTCGGCCGGGGTGGCCAGCAGTGGATGGGCCGGGACCACGCGGACCGTGTAGCCGAAGGCGCCGGTGCGGTCGAGCGGGACGCCGCCCGTGTAGTGGGCCCGTCCGTCGTCGTCCACCGAGCGCACGGTCAGCTTCGTGTACGAGGGGTGGACGAGTTCGTCGTGCGGGCCGACCTTGCCGTGCGCGGCCTCCACCAGCACGTCGTCCGGCTCCAGGTCGCCGAGTGCGATCGTGGCGTGCAGCTCCATGGCGGCGCCGACCTCGGGGGTGTCGCCCACGCCCGCGGCCTCCACGTGCTCCACCCGCACCCCGGGCCAGGCCCGGGTGACCCGCACCCGCCAGGCGGCGAACGCCTTGGCGGGGGCGTAGGAGTCGGCGCTCAGGGCGCGGGCCGCGGCGGCGGCCGGGTTGTACAGGTCGACGACGTAGTCGCGCAGCATGCGGCCGGCGAGCACCTTCGGCCCGAGCGAGGTCAGCGTGTGCTTGACCATCTCCATCCAGCGCCGCGGCAGTCCGTCGAGCGCCCGGTCGTAGAACCGGTCGGACACCTCGTGCTCGATCAGGTCGTACAGGGCGGCGGCCTCCAGTTCGTCGCGCCGGTCGGGGTCGCTCACCCCGTCGGCGGTGGGGATGGCCCACCCGTTGGTGCCGTCGTACCACTCGTCCCACCAGCCGTCGCGGATCGACAGGTTGAGCCCGCCGTTCAGCGCGGACTTCATGCCGGACGTACCGGACGCCTCCAGGGGCCGCAGCGGGTTGTTCAGCCACACGTCGCAGCCCTGGACCATGAGCTGCCCGAGCGTCATGTCGTAGTCGGGCAGGAAGACGATCCGGTGCCGCACGTCGGCGCGGTCGGCGAACTTGACGATCTGCTGGATGAGCTTCTTGCCGCCCTCGTCGGCGGGGTGGGCCTTGCCGGCGATGACGATCTGCACCGGCTTGTCGGGGTCGAGCAGCAGCTCGGTGAGCCGTTCGGGGTCGCGCAGCATGAGCGTGAGCCGCTTGTACGACGGCACCCGCCGGGCGAACCCGATCGTCAGCACCCCGGGGTCGAGCGCGTCGTCGATCCAGCCCAGCTCGGCGTCGGAGGCCCCGCGCTCGCGCCACGACCTGCGCAGCCGCGCCCTGGCCCCCTCGACCAGCCGCCGGCGCAGCACGCCGCGGATCTCCCAGATGTCGGCGTCGGAGATCTTCTGGATGGCGTCCCAGCCGCGGGCCCGCTCCAGCAGCGAGGGCACCTCGCGCCCGGCGAGCTCCATGAGCTCCCTGCCGACCCAGGTGGGCGCGTGCACGCCGTTGGTGATCGAGCCGATCGGCACCTCGTCGAGGTCGAATCCCGGCCAAAGATTCTTGAACATCTCCCGGCTGACCTCGCCGTGGAGCTGGGACACCCCGTTGACCCGCTGGGCCAGCCGCATGCCCATGACGGCCATGTTGAACCGTCCGGGGTCGGACTCCGCGCCCAGCGCGAGGATGCGCTCCACCGGCACCGTCGGCCAGGCGTTGGCGCCGCCGAAGTGCCGCTCGATCATGTCGACGGGGAAGCGGTCGATGCCGGCGGGGACGGGGGTGTGCGTGGTGAACACCGTGCCGGCGCGCACCGCCTCCAGCGCCTCGTCGAACGTCATCCGCGCCTCGGTCAGCTCGCGGATGCGCTCCAGGCCGAGGAAGCCGGCGTGGCCCTCGTTGGTGTGGAAGACCTCGGGCTCGGCATGGCCGGTGATCTTGCAGTAGGCCCTGATCGCGCGCACGCCGCCGACGCCGAGCAGCAGTTCCTGCATGAGCCGGTGGTCGGTGCCGCCGCCGTAGAGGCGGTCGGTGATGTCGCGGGCGGCGGTGTCGTTGTCGGCCACGTCGGAGTCGAGCAGCAGCAGCGGGATCCGCCCGACCTGCGCCACCCACACCTGCGCGTGCAGCACCCGGTCGTCGGGCAGGGCCAGGCGGATCTTGACGGGCGCGCCCTCGGCGTCCTTCAGCAGGCTCAGCGGCAACCCGCCCGCGTCGAGCGACGGGTAGTGCTCGAGCTGCCAGCCCTCGGGCGACAGCGACTGGGTGAAGTAGCCGTGGCGGTAGAGCAGGCCGACGGCGAGGATCGGCACGCCCAGGTCGCTGGCCGCCTTGAGGTGGTCTCCCGCGAGGATGCCGAGGCCTCCGGAGTACTGCGGCAGCGCGGCGGCGATGCCGTACTCGGGGGAGAAGTACGCGATGGCCCGCGCGCCCTGGGGCAGCGTCTGGTACCACCGCGGGGATGTCATGTATTCGCGCAGGTCGTCGGCGGCGTCGGCGAGGCGGCGCAGGAAGCGGCGGTCGGCCGCCAGCTCGCTCAGCCTGGCCGGCGTGACGGCGCCGAGCAGCGCGACGGGATCGTGCCCGACCTGTTCCCACAGGGCGGCGTCCACCTCCGCGAAGAGGTCCATCGTCTCCGGGTGCCAGGACCATCGGAGATTGTGGACGAGCTCGCCGAGGGCGGCCAGCTCCGCGGGCAGGACGGTGCGGACGGTAAACCGGCGGATAGCTCTCACGTTTCTGCACCCTACGGGCTAGGAGGGACCTCTGAGTCCTTCACCCTCATGAAGGCCGTTCAAACCCCTTCCGGGAACAAGCATGAAGAGGGACTATTGGGGCAACTTTCCAGGTTGTTGGGCTCTCCCGTACACACCGACGGGAGGTCTATCCGCTGCTGTCCACAATTTACATGCAAGGATCGTTCCTGCCAGGGAAGCCTCCGGCGGCACCGGGAGTGCCGCCGCAAACTCTCGAATGCGATGATCGGACGAATTCCCATCACGGACATCTCCCCCGTCGTCGACTGCGGGCAGTGGCCCGCCAAGGCGGTCGCCGGCGAGACCTTCCAGGTCTCGGCGACCGTTTTCAGGGAGGGCCACGACGCCGTGGCCTCGGGCGTGGTGCTCACCGCGCCCGACGGCCAGCGAGGCCGCCTGAAACCCATGCGCGAGCTCGCCCCCGGCACCGACCGGTGGGGCGTGGACGTGAGCCTGCCCACCGAGGGTGACTGGCTGTTCCGCGTGGAGGCGTGGAGCGACCCGATCAGCACCTGGCTGCATGACGCCGAGATCAAAATCCCGCGCGGCATGGACGTCGATCTCATGTGCGAGGAAGGCGCGCGGCTGTTCGAGCGGGCCGCCAAGGCCGTGCGCGCCGCCGACTGCCCCAACGGCGCGACGGGCGCGAACGGCGCGTCCAAGCAGAACGGCGGGCGCAGGCAGAACGGCAACGGCGACAGCGCCTGCGGCCACCGCGCGGCACTGCTGTCGATCTCGGCCACGCTGCGCGACCAGGACCTCGACCCCCGGGCCAGGCTCTCGATCGCCCAGCTCCCCGAGACGGCGGCGCTGCTGGAGGCGCACCCGTTCCGGGAGCTGGTGACCAGGTCGAAGTCCCACAAGGTCAGGGTGGACCGGCGCAGGGCGCTCTACGGCTCCTGGTACGAGTTCTTCCCCCGCTCGGAAGGCGCGGTGGTCAACGAGCTCGGCATCTCCAAGTCCGGAAATTTCCAGACAGCCGCGAAACGGCTGCCCGCCATCGCCAAGATGGGCTTCGACGTCGTCTACCTGCCGCCCATCCACCCGATCGGCACCACGTTCCGCAAGGGCCGCAACAACACGCTCAGCCCCGAGCCCGACGAGCCGGGCTCGCCGTGGGCGATCGGCTCGGAGGACGGCGGCCACGACGCGGTCCACCCCGATCTGGGGACGATCGAGGACTTCGACGAGTTCGTCGGCCGGGCCAGGGAGCTCGGCATGGAGATCGCCCTCGACTTCGCCCTGCAGTGCTCCCCCGACCACCCGTGGGTCAAGGAGCACCCCGAGTGGTTCACGATCAGGGCCGACGGGTCGATCGCGTACGCCGAGAACCCGCCGAAGAAGTACCAGGACATCTACCCGATCAACTTCGACAAGGACCCGGAGGGCGTCTACACCGAGGTCAGGCGGGTGCTGCGGCACTGGATGGACCACGGGGTGCGCATCTTCAGGGTGGACAACCCGCACACCAAGCCGGTGGCCTTCTGGGAGCGGCTGCTGGCCGACATCCACCGCACCGACCCCGACGTGATCTTCCTGTCGGAGGCGTTCACCAGGCCGGCGATGATGCGTGCGCTGGCCAAGGCCGGCTTCCACCAGTCATACACGTACTACACCTGGAAGAACTCCAAACACGATGTGGAGACATATCTGACGGAGCTCGCCCACGAGACCTCCTGCTATCTGCGGCCGAACCTGTTCGTGAACACGCCGGACATCCTGCACGAGTACCTGCAGCACGGCGGCGTGCCCGCGTTCAAGATCAGGGCCGTCCTGGCGGCCCTCGCCTCGCCCACCTGGGGCGTCTACTCGGGGTACGAGCTCGGGGAGAATGTCCCAGTACGCCCGGGTAGCGAGGAATATCTGGATAGCGAGAAATATCAATACAAACCGCGCGACTGGGCTGCGGCTGAGCGTGAAGGGTGGAGCCTGGCTCCCTTCATCACGCATCTGAATTTGTTCCGAAGAGCGCATCCGGCGCTTCAGGAATTGCGTAATCTACGGTTCCACAGGGTCGACCAGGCGGACATCGTCTGCTTCTCCAAACGACTCCCGGGCGCCTATGACACGGCCACACGAAGGCACGGGCTGGGCGACGTCGTTCTGGCGGTCATCAACCTTGATCCGCACCATACCCACGAGGCGACGGTCGACCTTGACCTGCCCGCCCTCGGCCTCGACTGGAACGCCGAGTTCGTCGTCGACGACGAGCTGTCGGGCGAGTCGTACCGATGGCGGCAGAGCAACTACGTGCGCCTCGACCCCCACATCCAGCCTGCCCACATTCTCACCGTACGAGCCGCGCCACGGTAGATACTGAATTCAGCGGGGAGTCTTCAACGTGTGTGTTAGCGCCTCCCTCATGAGCCTCCTGCGGGGCGGCTCATGAGCTCCACACCCATTCCCAACACCTTTGACGAGGAAAAGCCGCGCGACCCCTACTGGTACAAGCGCGCGGTTTTCTACGAGGTCCTGATCCGCGGGTTCGCCGACTCCAACGGCGACGGGACAGGCGACGTCAGAGGGCTCATCAGCAAGCTCGACTACCTGCAATGGCTGGGCGTCGACTGTCTCTGGCTGCTGCCGCTGTACGAGTCGCCGCTGCGTGACGGCGGCTACGACATCGCGGACTTCATGAAGATCCTGCCCGAGTTCGGCGATCTCGGGGACTTCGTGAAGCTGGTCGACGAGGCGCACAAGCGCGGCATGCGCGTCATCGCCGACCTCGTCATGAACCACACCAGCGACGCCCACCCGTGGTTCCAGGCCTCCCGGCACGACCCGGAGGGCCCGTTCGGCGACTTCTACGTGTGGTCGGACACCGATGAGAAGTACCAGGACGCCCGGATCATCTTCATCGACACCGAGACGTCCAACTGGACCTACGACCCGGTCCGCGGCCAGTACTACTGGCACCGCTTCTTCCACCACCAGCCGGACCTCAACTACGAGAACCCGGACGTGCAGGAGGCGATGCTGGAGGTGCTGCGGTTCTGGCTGGACCTCGGCATCGACGGGTTCCGGCTGGACGCGGTGCCGTACCTCTTCGAGGAGGAGGGCACCAACTGCGAGAACCTGCCGAGGACGCACGAGTACCTCAAGCGGATCAGGACCGAGGTGGACCGGCTCTTCCCCGACCGGGTGCTGCTGGCCGAGGCGAACCAGTGGCCCTCGGACGTCGTGGAGTACTTCGGCGACCCGGTCGGCGGCGGCGACGAGTGCCACATGGCCTTCCACTTCCCGCTGATGCCGCGCATCTTCATGGCCGTGCGCCGGGAGTCGCGCTACCCCATCTCCGAGATCCTCGCCCAGACGCCGAAGATCCCCGAGCACTGCCAGTGGGGCATCTTCCTGCGCAACCACGACGAGCTGACGCTCGAGATGGTCACGGACGAGGAACGCGACTACATGTACACCGAGTACGCCAAGGACCCCCGCATGCGGGCCAACGTCGGCATCCGCCGCCGCCTGGCGCCCCTGCTGGAGAACGACCGCAACCAGATCGAGCTCTTCACCGCCCTGCTCCTGTCGCTGCCCGGCTCCCCCGTGCTCTACTACGGCGACGAGATCGGCATGGGCGACAACATCTGGCTCGGCGACCGTGACGGCGTGCGCACCCCCATGCAGTGGGACCCCGACCGCAACGCCGGCTTCTCCGACTGCGACCCCGGCCGCCTCTACCTGCCGGTGATCATGGATCCGATCTACGGGTACCAGGCGATCAACGTCGAGGCCCAGCAGAAGAACGCCGGCTCGCTGCTGCACTGGACGCGGCGCATGATCGAGATCCGCAAGCGGCACCCGGTCTTCGGGCTGGGCGGTTACGCGGAGCTGAACTCCTCCAACCCCAGCGTGCTCGCCTTCGTCAGGGAGCTGGGTGACGACCGGATGCTCTGCGTGAACAACCTGTCACGCTTCCCGCAACCGGTCGAGCTCGACCTGCGCAGGTTCGTCGGCGTCTCCCCCGTGGAAACCATGGGAGGCGTACCATTTCCGGCAATTGGCGAACTTCCGTATCTTTTGACGCTTCCCGGGCATGGGTTCTATTGGTTCACACTCCCGCCGGCCTTCACCCAGGAGGAGTAAGCCGTGCATGACGAGCTCCTTGCCGCATGGATCAGCCGTCAACGTTGGTTCGGCGGCAAGGGGCGCCCGATCGACGAACTGTCGATCGACTCGGACGTCGAGCTGACGCCCGGGCTGAGACACCTGATCGTCGCCGTCTGGCAGGAGGGCTCGCGGGATCGCTACCAGATCCTGCTGGGCGAGCGGGACGAGCTGCCCGACCGGCTCTCCCACGCCCTCATCGGCACCGTCGGCGACAGCTACCTCTACGACGCCCTGCACGACTCCGAGCGCACGAGCTGGCTGCTCGACGGCATGGCCCGCGACGAGACCCGCAGCGGCCTGCGCATGCGGCACGTGCCCGGCGTCACCATCGACACCACCCCGCGCAGCCTCGTCCTCGGCGCCGAGCAGTCGAACACCTCGCTGGTGTACGGGGATTCCTACATCTGCAAGCTCTTCCGCCGGCTCATCCCCGGCGTGAACCCCGAGCTGGAGATCATCACCGCGCTGGCCGGCCGCCGTGCGCCGCACATCGCGCAGCCGTACGGATGGATCGAGACCGATCTCGACGGCACCAACACCACGCTCGCCATCATGCAGGAGTTCCTGACGCCCGCCAACGACGGCTGGGACCTCGCGCTGGCCAGCGTGCGCGACCTGTACGCCTCGCTGCCCGAGCTGCCGGCGGCCGAGGCGGGCGGGGACTTCGCGGCCGAGGCGGTGCGGCTGGGCAGCGCCACCGCCCGCGTGCACCACGAGCTGGCGGCGGCGTTCCCCACAGGCGTCGTGGAGATCCACGAGGTCAAGCGCATGGCCGAGGGTCTGAGGCGCCGGCTGGGGCGGGCCGTGGCCGAGGTGCCCGAGCTGCGCCAGCATGTGAGAGCCATTGAGGACGCCTACCACCAGGTCGAGCTGCTCACCAGCGAGGTGCCTGTGCAACGCGTTCACGGCGACTACCACCTCGGGCAGGTGATGCGGACGCCGAGGGACTGGGTCATCCTCGACTTCGAGGGCGAGCCGGGCCAGCCGCTGGCCGAACGGCGGGCGCTGTACTCGCCGCTGCGGGACGTGGCGGGCATGCTGCGCTCGTTCGACTACGCGGCCAGGCACCTGCTGGCCGGCCACGCCCAGGCGGAGGAGCTGGAGCCCCGGGCCCAGGAGTGGGCCGACCGCAACCGGGCCGCCTTCCTCGACGGCTACACCGAGGGCGGCGGCGTCATCTCCCCGGCGGACGCGGCACTGCTGCGGGCGTTCGAGCTGTCGAAGGCGGTCTACGAGGTCGTGTACGAGGCCCGCAACCGGCCCTCCTGGATCTCGATCCCGCTCGCCGCCTTCCGCCCCCGCTCGGGCTAGAGCTCCTCGATCAATCCCGACAGTCCCTCATGGCCCACCCCTCTGGCGGTGCGCGGCACGAGGAGGCCGGGCGGCTGCCGGCACGGACGGCTGGGATCGGCGCCCGTCAGTGCCAAGGGCAGGAAAAGGATCGCTAGACCACCTCGGCATCTTCTTGTGATAAACCCGGGATTTTGCACATCCGGTGATTGTCGCGGTGAAAGCGGGCAGTGCCTGGGATGGACGGTCATCTTAGGGCAGTGTTGGGAGCATGCCGATGAGGACAGAGCTCGACCGCCTCGCGGGCGGTGCGCACCACGACCCCCACTCCGTGCTGGGAGCACACCCCGTGACCGGCGGGGTGGTGTTCCGCGCGTTGCGACCGCTGGCCGAACGCGTGCGGGTGGTGCTGGAGGACGGCTCTGCCCACGACATGAAGCACCAGGCCCACGGGGTGTTCGAGGTGACGGTGCCCGGGCTGGACAAGGTGCCGTCGTACACGCTGAGCGTCAAGTACGCCGGCGCGGAGGCGTACGAGGTGCGCGACCCGTACCGGCACTGGCCCACGCTCGGTGAGGTGGACCTGCACCTCATCGGCGAGGGGCGGCACGAGCGGCTGTGGGAGGTGCTCGGCGCGCGCGTGATGGAGCACGAGGACGTCCAGGGCACGGCGTTCGCCGTCTGGGCGCCGAACGCGCGTGGGATCAGGGTCGTCGGCGACTTCAACCACTGGGACGGCGTCGCCTACCCGATGCGGTCGCTGGGCCGGTCGGGGGTGTGGGAGCTGTTCGTGCCGGGGCTGGGGGCGGGCCAGCGGTACAAGTACCAGGTCCTGGGCGCCGACGGGGTGTGGCGTGACAAGGCCGACCCGATGGCCAGGCGGACCGAGGTGCCGCCGATGACGGCCTCGGTGATCGACAAGTCCAACTACAGCTGGCAGGACGACGCCTGGATGGTCGACCGGCGCGGGCGGCAGGCGCAGAGCCGGCCGATGAGCATCTACGAGGTGCACCTGGGCTCGTGGCGGCCGGGGCTGTCGTACGTGGAGCTGGCCGACCAGCTCTCCGAGTACGCCGCGGACCTGGGCTTCACCCACGTGGAGCTGCTGCCGGTGGCCGAGCACCCGTTCGGCGGGTCGTGGGGCTACCAGGTGACCTCCTACTACGCGCCGACGGCGCGGTTCGGCACGCCCGACGAGTTCCGCCACTTCGTGGACCGCATGCACCAGCGCGGCATCGGCGTGCTGCTCGACTGGGTGCCGGCGCACTTCCCGATGGACGACTGGGCGCTGGCCCGCTTCGACGGCACCCCGCTGTACGAGCACGCCGACCCGGCCAGGGGCGAGCATCCCGACTGGGGCACCTACGTGTTCGACTTCGGCCGCAGGGAGGTGAAGAACTTCCTGGTGGCCAACGCCCTGTTCTGGCTGAAGGAGTTCCACATCGACGGCCTGCGGGTGGACGCGGTGGCCTCGATGCTCTACCTCGACTACTCGCGGCGCGAGGGCGAGTGGACGCCCAACGTGTACGGCGGCAGGGAGAACCTCGACGCGGTCGAGTTCCTCAAGGAGATGAACTCGGTCTGCTACCGGGAGGCGCCCGGCATCACGACCGTGGCCGAGGAGTCGACGGCCTGGCCCGGGGTCTCGCGGCCGGTGCATCTGGGCGGCCTCGGGTTCGGGTTCAAGTGGAACATGGGCTGGATGCACGACACGCTCAAGTACCTGCAGCACGAGCCCGTCTTCCGCCAGTACCACCACCACGAGATGACGTTCTCGCTGCTGTACGCCTACTCCGAGAACTACGTGCTGCCGCTGTCCCACGACGAGGTCGTGCACGGCAAGGGCTCGCTGCTGGGCAAGATGCCGGGCGACGAGTGGCAGCGGTTCGCGCAGTTGCGGGCGCTGCTGGCGTTCATGTGGGCGCATCCGGGCAAGCAGTTGCTGTTCATGGGCGGCGAGTTCGGCCAGGGCTCCGAGTGGTCGGAGAGCCGCGGGCTGGACTGGTGGGTGCTGGAGTTCGACGGGCACCAGGGCGTGCAGCGGCTGGTCCGCGACCTGAACCGGATCTACCGCGACACCCCGGCGCTGTGGGAGCAGGATGCCAGGCCCGAGGGTTTCCGGTGGATCGACGCCGACGACGCCTCGGGGAACACGCTCTCGTTCGTCCGCTACGCCAATGACGGGTCGGCGGTGGCGTGCGTGGTGAACTTCAGCGGCGGGCCGCACGAGAACTACCGGCTCGGGCTCCCGTACGCCGGCCAGTGGACGGAGGCCGTCAACACCGACGCCTACCACTACTGGGGCAGCGGCGTGGGCAACCTCGGGGCGGTCGAGGCGGAGGAGGAGCCGTGGCACGGGCTGCCGTACTCCACGACGCTGCGTGTGCCGCCGCTGGGCGCGGTGTGGCTCACGCACGAGGGGAACCGGCTGAACGATTGAGGTGCACCCGCTGAAAGTTCGGTGAGAAACCGCCCGGAGGCCTGTGCCTCTGGGGCAAATCGCCCTAAACTCCGAGATCATCCCCCTCGGAGGACGCGTGCGATTCCGCCCCCTGATCGTCAGCACGATCGCCCTGGCCCTGCTGCCGCTGTCAGGCCCCGCCTACGCGGAGGACCCGGCACCGACCCCGGCGCCGGGCGTGACGCAGACGCAGACCCCGACGGAACAGCCCCCAGCGGAGGAGACCCCTCCCGCGGAGGATCCCGCCGACCCGGAGAGCAAGGTCGAGGACGGCTTAGGCGTGGACGGCGGCACCGAGCGCGCCATCGTCGAGCTGACCGGCCCCGCCGAGACCGCGCCCGTGGCCACCCAGGCCGCGGCCGAGAGCGTGGACGTGGTGCTGCAGCCGCAGAGCCAGTCGTTCATGGTCGTGGAGGGGACGGCGGAGGAGCTGGCCAAGCTCGCCGAGGACCCGCGGGTCTCCTCCATCCACCGCGACCGGACGTACACGCCGGCCGAGGTCGCCCCGAGCCTGTCCCTGATCGGCGCCGACAAGGTGCACGCCGCGGGCCACGCCGGGGCCGGCCAGGTGGTGGCCGTGCTCGACACCGGCATCGACGTCGACCACCCGTGGTTCCAGGGCCGGATCGTGGCCCAGGCGTGCTTCTCCGCCACGGAGGACAGCGGGGTCGTCTCGCTCTGCCCGAACGGCCTGAACCAGCAGACGGACGGGAACGCGGCGGACGCGATGACCGCCAACTGCCTGCTCGACGGCGTGAACCTGTGCGACCACGGCTCGCACGTCGCGGGCATCGCGGCCGGCACCGGAGGCGTGGCGCCGGGCGCGGGCATCGTGGCGGTGCAGGTGTTCAGCCGGCTCAACGACGAGGACAGCTGCGGCGAGCCGGCGTGCCTGGTGGCGTACGAGTCGTCGCTGCGCCAGGCCCTCGACTACGTGGCGACCCTGAACCAGCCAATCGCGGCGGTGAACATGAGCCTCGGCGGCATGCTGTACGACACGAGCTGCGATGCCACCGAGGAAGGCGCGATCTTCAAGGAGAAGTTCGACGCGCTGCTGACCAAGGACATCGCGACCGTGGTGGCCGCGGGCAACGAGTACTACGAGGGCACGGCCCATCCCGCCTGCGTCTCCACGGCGGTGGCCGTGGGCGCGAACGACAACGCCGACGCCATCGCGGAGTGGTCCAACCGGGGCAGCCTGCTCGACCTGTTCGCGCCGGGCGTGGACGTCGAGTCGGCGGTGCCCGACAACACCACGATCGCCTACAGCGGCACCTCGATGGCGACCCCGCAGGTGACCGGCGCGCTGGCGCTGATGAGGGCGGCCTCGCCGGACAAGCCGATGTCGGAGCTGATCGACACGCTGAAGGCGACCGGCAGGCCGTACGTGTACGACGTGGCCGGCGCCCAGGTCACCACCCCGCGCCTGGACCTCGCGGCGGCCCTGACCGGCGCGGCCGTGCAGCCGCCCGTCACCCAGAGCCCGTCCCCGGTGGCGGACGACCCCGCGCCCGAGCCCGACCCCAGCGACAGCAGCGGCCCCACCCCCGCACCCGACGACCCGGCGGAGCCGGCGCCCTCGGCGTCCTCCACCCCGGTCCCGCTGCCGACGGTGACGGTCACGGTGACCGTGACCGAGACGGCGAAGCCGCCTGCCGCGGTCTGCACGCGAGGCACCGCCGCGCAGAGGCTGACGACCCCGCAGTGGGCCGTGGAACTGCACCGGGCCAGCGGCACGATCCCGGACGAGACGCTGTCCTGCTACCTGAAGCTGATCGGCAAGTCGAGCAAGGTGTTCCCCGAGCTGACGAAGGCCTCGTCGCTGGGCAAGGCGTACCGCGTGCTGAAGAGCCCGAAGACCCGCAAGGCCAAGCTGGACGGCGCGCTGCTGACGGCCTGGCTGAACTGGGCGCACGGCACGAACGGCACGACGGCGCTGGCCGCCGCCGAAAAGGTCAGGCTCAGCAGCAAGCCGTCCGTGGCGGCGCTGAAGAAGGCCACCAGTAACATCCTCAAAACCGTTAAATAACAGCATTTCCGATTAAGGCCGGTCACTTCAGACCGGCCTTTTCCCTTGTGTCGCATAAAAGCAAAATAGCCTCCAACGTTTATTCGGGTTACATACGTCACTGACATCACAGTTGTTGCAGGTGGGGATGTAAGCGGCTGTACGCAGCCGGGAGCCGCAAAAGCTTCACGGCTCCAGCCTCCGGGAGGAAGAAGTGAGGCTACGGTCTCTGCTGGTCGGCGTGACAACGCTGGCCATGACGTCCGGCGCCCTCTGCGCCGGTCCGGCTCTCCAAGCCGACACCACCGATACTGGTGATCCGATCATCAGCCCAGCGCTCGTCTCGGAGATCCAGGAGAAGAGCGCAGTACGCTCCATCATCCAGCTCAAGCCCGGCCAGAGCGTCGAGGCCGTGGCCGCCGACATCGAGCAGGCCTCGGAGGGCAGCCGCGTCCTGGAGGCGGCGGAGTCGCCCAACTTCTTCGTCGCCGAGCTCGACGGCGCGACGCTGGAGAAGCTCAAGCAGGATTCGCGCGTCCAGTCCGTCTACAAGGACGAGCTGAGCATGCCCCTGCTCGACACCAGCACCGCCACGATCCGCTCGGTCCAGGCGAACGCGGCCGGCTTCAACGGCACGGGCACCACGATCGCCGTGGTCGACACGGGGATCGACAGCGACCACCCGTTCTTCACCGGCCGGGTCGCGGACGAGGCGTGCTTCTCCTCCTCCAGCGGGAGGGACGGCGCCGTCTCGCTCTGCCCGAACAACCAGCCCAGCCAGACGGGCCCCGGCGCGGCCAACGTCGAGATCCCGCAGTGCACGGTCAACGGCCAGAACGCCTGCTCGCACGGCACGCACGTGGCGGGCATCGCGGCGGGCAAGATGGTCACGGGCGCGCCGGGCAACGGCGTCGCGCCCGAGGCCCGCGTGCTCCCGATCCAGGTGTTCAGCCGCATCGACAACCCGCTGACCTGCGCGATCGGCGGCTCCACCGCGCCCTGCTTCCTCAGCTACACCTCGGACCAGAAGCTGGCCCTGGAGTACGTGGCGCGGGTGGTCAGGACGTTCAACATCGCGGCGGTGAACATGAGCCTGGGCAGCGCCCGCGGGTATACCGAGGCCTGCGACACGGACACGACCGCCGCGGCGGTCAAGCCCGAGTTCGACGCGCTGGTGAGCCTGGGGGTGGCCCCGGTGGTGGCGGCGGGCAACGCCGGCCTGCCGAATGCCGTCGCCTCGCCCGCCTGCATCTCCACGGCCATCACGACCGGCGCCACGGACGACGCCGACACGCTGGCGACGTTCACCAACCGCGGCAACCTGCTCGACCTGTTCGCGCCGGGCGTGGCCGTCAACTCCGCGGTGCCGGACGACACGTACGGGGTGAAGGCCGGGACCTCGATGTCCGCGCCGCACGTGGCGGGCGCGTTCGCGCTGATGCGGCAGCGGTTCCCTGAGTTCACGGTGGCGCAGAGCCTGCAACGGTTGCAGGACACCGGCACGCCCGTCCAGTTCGACTCGTCGGGAACGGCCGTGATCAAGTCGCGGATCGACATGGAACGCGCCACCTCGGGCACCCAGGCGCCCGCCAATCCCGGCGTCTGACCACGATCCACCGAAGGGGCCGGGCCACCCGGCCCCTTCCGCCTGTCCGGAGAACCGGCGGCGCCGGCGCCCCCTGCTCAGACGCCCGCCGCGATCTTGAGGAGGACGACGCCTCCGATGATCGCGGCGAACGAGCCGAGCTTGGCGGGTGTGATCTTCTCCTTGTAGATGAGGGCGCCGAGCACGACCGTGCCGATGGAGCCGACGCCCGTCCAGACGGTGTAGCCGACGCTGACGTCCAGGGTCTTCAGCGCCAGGCTGAGGGTGAAGATGCCGCCGGCGGCCGACAGCAGGGTGAAGACCGACGGCCAGAGCCGGGTGAAGCCCTTGGTGGCGTTGGTGCCGAGCGCGAAGCCGATCTCGAAGACGATCGCGATGGAGAGGTAGATCCAGGCCATGATGATGTTCCTCTGGGTCAGGCGGTGGCGGAGGGACGGGTCGAGGACAGGCGGTCGGCGAGCTTGAGCCCGAGCACGCCGCCGATGATCAGGACGAAGGCCAGCGCCTTCCACACGGTGATCTCCTCGTCGAAAATCACGGAACCGAGCACGACGGTGCCGACCGAGCCGATGCCGGTCCAGACGGTGTAGCCGACGCCGACGTCCAGGGTCTTCAGTGCCAGGCTCAGGAAGAAGATCCCACCGGCCGCCGCACCCGCGGTGAGCAGGGACGGCCAGAGCTGGGTGAACCCCTCGGTGGCGTTGGTGGCCAGCGCGAAGACGACTTCGAACACCGCCGCGATGAGCAGGTAGATCCATGCCATCGGAGACTCCTCGGGAATTTGCATGTATCTGCAAGTAGTTAGGGCAAGCAAGAGGATGTATGTACATGTATCTTCTTGTCAAGCGGGTTCTCGTGATCGAACGCCACAGCGCCTTGGAGGCAGCCCATGACCGCCGCACCGCCTGTCCCGGACGTCGCCACGACGTGGAACCACGTCCTGCTCCTGCACGCCCGCGTGGAGAGCAGGCTCGGCACCACGCTCCAGCGGCGCCACGGCATCGGGCTGTCGGAGTACCGCGCCCTCGTCCACCTGGCCGCCTCCCCCACCGGCGAGCTGCGCATGCAGGAACTGGCCGACAAGCTCGGGCTCAACCAGAGCTCGGTGACCCGCCTGGTGGCGCGGCTCAACGCGGCCGAGTTCACGTACCGGGACCTGTGCCCGGACGACAAGCGCGGCGTCTACACGGTCATCACCGAGGCCGGCCGCGCCCGGTACGCCGAGGCGAGCCACACCTACGAGGAGACGCTGAGGAGCGCGCTGGAGGAGGCCGGGCAGGCGGACGCGGCACTCGCCGCGGCGATCAGTGCCCTGGGCGGCATGCTCACCCGCGCCTGAGCCGCGAACTCCCCTTCCGGACCGATCCGGACCGGCCCCCGCTCTCGTACCATGATTGCGTGCAGGGCCTTCTCCGCTCGTGGTGGGACGAGCCCCGTCCGCCCCAGGCGCCGCGCCGGGTGTGGCGTGACTGGGCGCTCGTGGGCCTGCTCGCCGTGGCCGCCGTGCTGGAAGGCACGCTGCGGACCGACCTCCAGTGGCGGCCCATCTCGGTGATCTTCCCCATCGTGATGGTGCCCACGCTGTTATGGCGCCGTACCCGGCCGCTGCTCGCCATGGCGATCCCCGTCGTGGCCTCGACGCTGGTCCAGATCCTCGCGGGCGCCGACCCGGCCGAGATGTCCTCGTCGGCCTACATCGTGATCCTCCTCTACGCGTTGTCCCGCTGGGGGTCGGGCCGGGAGATCACCGCGGGGCTGCTGCTGATCAGCGTCGCCGTGTCGGCCTCCGTGGTGACCGGGCACATCAAGGCGGCCGACGTCGCCGGCGCGTACGCCGTCGTGTTCGCGGGGATCGCGCTGGGCGGCACCTTCCGCTACCGGGCCAGGGCCAGGATGCGCGAGCTCGACCAGGTCAAGCTGCTCGAACGCGAGCAACTGGCCCGCGACCTGCACGACACCGTCGCCCATCACGTCTCGGCGATGGCGATCAGGGCCCAGGCGGGCATCGCGACCGCCGCCTCCGATCCCGGCGCCGCCGTCGACGCGCTGCGGGTGATCGAGGCCGAGGCGTCCCGCACGCTCGCCGAGATGCGCACCATGGTCCGCGTCCTGCGCCGCGACCGGGGGCCGGCGATGCCGGAGCTGGCGCCCAACCCGGACCTCGCCGACCTCCGGCAACTCGCCGGACGGGGTCGCGTCGGCCCCGCCGTGGACGTACGGATCGACGGCGACCTCGACGGCGTGCCCGCCTCCGTCGGGTCCGCGATCTACCGGATCGCCCAGGAGTCGGTCACCAACGCCCGGCGGCACGCCCGGCACGCCACCCGGATCGAGGTCCGCGTGGCCGCCGACGACACGTCCGTGCGCCTGCGCGTGAGCGACGACGGCGACAGCACCGCGGGCCGTCCCGTCGCCTCGCCCGGGTACGGGCTGCTCGGCATGATCGAACGCGCCGGCCTGCTCGGCGGCACCTGCGAAGCCGGGCCCAACCCCGGTCGCGGCTGGACCGTGACCGCCGAACTGCCTCGAACGGGAGCCTCCACATGACCACAGGGCCGGCGGAGCACCCGAGCACACCGGGCCACAACGCGGGCGAAACAGGCCGGAACGCGGGCGCGCCAGGCCGGGACGGCCCCATCCAGGTGATCGTCGCCGACGACCAGGAGATCGCCCGTACCGGCCTGCGGATGATCCTCGACGCCCAGCCCGGCATCGAGGTCGTCGCCGAGGCGGCCGACGGGCACCGCGCCGTCGAGCTGGCGCGGCGGCTGCGGCCCGACGTGTGCCTGTTCGACATCCGCATGCCCCGCTGCGACGGCATCGAGGCCACCCGCGCCCTGGCCGGGCCCGACGTGGCGGACCCGATGGCCGTCGTCGTGATCACCACGTTCGACCTCGACGAGTACGTCTACGCGGCGCTCAGGGCGGGCGCCCGCGGGTTCCTGCTCAAGGACGCGGGCCCCGCCCTGCTCGCCCAGGCGGTCCGGGCCGCGGCGGGCGGCGACGCGCTCATCGCGCCGAGCATCACGGCCCGCCTGCTGTCCGCGTTCGCCGGCACCGGCCCCGCCCAGCCCCGGGTGCAGCCGATCGAGCCGCTCACCGAGCGGGAGGAGGAGATCCTGCTCACCGTGGCCCGCGGGCGGACCAACAGCGAGATCGCCGGCGAGCTGCACATCTCGCTGAGCACGGTGAAGAGCCATGTGGCGAGCCTGATGACCAAGCTCGGCGTCCGCAACAGGGTGGAGATCGCCATGTGGGCGTACGAGACGAACCGCGTCAGGCAGCGCTGACCCGCCACCCCCGCCGGCGGATGATCGCCTCGGCCACGGCGGCGTTGATCGCCCAGCCCGCGGCCAGGAGCAGCGCCCGGGTGAGGTGGTCCGGCTCGCCCGCGGCCGCGATCCACACCGCCTGCGTCACGGCCTGGGTGCCGGCGCCGGCGCCGATGGCGTACGCGCGCATCATCCAGGCGCGGTGCCGGCGCACGTCCCCGCGCCGGATGGCGGCGAAGCCGAGCACGAGGGAGCCGAGCATGACCGTCCCCGCCACCCCCCGGAACACGGTCAGCAGCCCGTCATCACCGGGCGGCAGCTCGGCGAACGCCGTCATCCACAACCCCGACACCGCCGCCACCAGCCCGAACCCGACCAGCGCCCGCCCGGCGGCCCGATGCCACCCGCGCCTGCGCCGCCGGAACCGGGGCGCGAACTGGAACGCGCCCACCGCGCTGTAGACGGACACGGCCACGATGTGCGCCACGATCGGCGCGGGAGAGGCGAAGAAGCGGGCGTTGGCCTGCGTGATCTCGGCTCCGGCGGCCAGCTCGGTGAGGCGGACGCCGCCCGCGAGCACGGGGACGAAGCTGAGGGCGATCAGTCCGGCCGGCACGAGCCAGCCCGTCCTGCGGGCAGCGAGGTCGTTGGGCATGCCCCGATGGTGGCCGCCGGGGCCGCCCCGGCTCATCGCCCTGACGGCCGGACCTGGATGAGCCGATCGGCCGGTCAACAGCTCGTACTTTCGACCGTTGAGCCTTCCCGCAGGTCGCGCCCACACTGAGGCCCATCGACCCCACCGGAAGGAGATCCCGATGAAGGCCTACGTTCTCACCTCGTACGGCTCCCCCGACGCCCTGGAGCTCAAGCACGTCGCCCAGCCCGCCCCCGGCCCGGGCGAGGTCCTGGTACGGGTGCGCGCCGCCTCCGTCCAGCCCGCGGACTGGCACCTCATGCGCGGCGAGCCGTTCATCTCCCGGCTCATGCCCGGCCCTCTGGGGCTGCGCCGGCCGAGGATCACCATCCTGGGCGCGGACGTGGCCGGGGAGGTGGAGGCGGTCGGGCCGGGCGTCACGCGGTTCCAGCCGGGCGACGAGGTGTTCGCGATGACCGCCAAGGGCGGCGGCTTCGCCGAGTACGTGTGCGTGCCGGAGACCGAGCTCGCGCCGAAGCCCGCGAAGCTGTCGTTCGAGGAGGCGGCGGCCGTGCCGCTGGCCGCGGGCACCGCCCTGCTGGCCCTGCGCGACCAGGGCAAGGTGCGGCCGGGGCAGCGGGTCCTGGTCAACGGGGCCTCGGGCGGCGTGGGCACGTTCGCGGTGCAGCTCGCCAAGGCGTACGGGGCGCACGTCACGGGCGTGTGCAGCACGCGCAACCTGGACCTGGTTCGCTCGCTCGGCGCGGACGAGGTCGTCGACCGCACGAAGGAGGACTTCACCCGCGGCGGGCAGGTCTACGACGTGCTGCTGTACATCGCGGGCAACCGCTCGTTCTCGGAGTGCCGCAGGGTGCTGGCGCGCAAGGGCGTCTGCGTCCTGATCGGCGGCGCGGCCAGCCGCTGGCTGCAGCCCGCCGGCCACGTCTTCGCGACCCTCGCCGCGTCGGCGTTCGTCTCGCAGAAGGCCGTCCTGACGGACGTGCTCAGCGCCAGGGGGAACCGGCGGAACCTGGAGGAGCTGGCGGATCTCGTCGAGGACGGCCGGCTCACCCCGGTCGTGGACCGCGTGTACGACTTCGCGGAGCTGCGGGCGGCGATCCGGTACCAGGAGGAGGGGAACGCCCCGGGGAAGGTCGTCGTCCGGGTGTGACACGGACGCGCGCGGCACCTCTACGCTCGGAGGGAGCAACGCCCCAGCCCATTTCGGAATGTGTCGCTTAGGGTGGCTTCTATGGACGCAGGCAAGGCGATCTTCGAAACCGTCGACAGGCTTCGTCAGCGGCGCACGGCCCCGCTGATCCTGGAGCTCGATCTCACCGAAGGCCTCACCGAGGGCCCGCCGGCGGATCCGCTCGCCGCGGTGCTGTCCATGCGCAAGACGCGCCTGGCCGACGTCCTGTCCGGGCTCAAGCGGGCCAGGCAGGACCCGAGGGTCAAGGCGCTGGTCGTGAAGATCGGCGGGCAGCCGCTGGGCCTGGCCATGGTGCAGGAGCTGCGCCAGGCGGTGATCCACTTCCGCGCGTCGGGCAAGCTGACCGTCGCCTTCTCCGAGACGTTCGGGGAGTTCGGCGGCGGCACCGTGCCGTACTACCTGGCCACCGCCTTCGAGCGGCTCTACCTGCAGCCCAGCGGCGACGTCGGCCTGACCGGGGTGGCGCTGGAGCAGCGCTTCGTCAAGGGGGCGCTGGGCAAGCTGGGCGTCGGGTTCGAGGCCGGGCAGCGGCACGAGTACAAGACCGCGCCCAACACCTTCACCCAGGACCACATGACCGATCCGCACCGCGAGTCCATGGCGCGCATCGTCGAGTCGGTCACCGAGAGCCTCGTCGCGGGCATCGCCGACGGCCGCCGCCTGGACCCGGGCAAGGTGCGGGAGCTGATCGACCGCGGCCCGTTCACCGCCGCCGAGGCGCAGGAGGCCGGGCTGGTCGACGGGCTGGCCTACCGGGACGAGGTGTACGACGAGCTCAAGCGGGCCGCGGGCGACGACGCGCACCTGCTGTACGTCTCCCGCTACGCCAGGGGCGCGGCCGTGCGCAAGCTGTCGCACCCGATGGCCGACGCGATCGCGCTCGTGCACGCCACCGGCATGATCAGGACCGGCCGCAGCGGCCGCAGCCCGCTCGGCGGTGGCGGCGCGATGGGCTCCGACACGATCAGCGCGGCGCTGCGCGCGGCCAGACGCGACGACCACGTCAAGGCGGTCGTGTTCCGGGTGGACAGCCCCGGCGGCTCGTACGTGGCCAGCGACACGGTCTGGCGCGAGGTGACGCTGACGCGCAAGGTCAAGCCGGTGATCGTGTCCATGGGCGACCTGGCGGCCTCCGGCGGCTACTTCATCTCGATGGCGGCCGACGTGATCGTGGCCCAGCCCGGCACGCTGACCGGCTCGATCGGCGTGTACGGCGGCAAGCCCGTCTTCTCCGAGCTGCTGGAGAAGGCCGGCATCACCTCGGAGATGGTGGCCGAGGGCGCCAACGCCGGCATGTTCTCCACCTCCCGCGGCTTCTCGCCCGAGCAGTGGGCGCGCATCAACGCCTGGCTCGACCGCATCTACGACGACTTCGTGGGCAAGGTGGCCCAGAGCCGCGACCTGTCGCGCGAGCGCACCCACGAGCTGGCCCGCGGCCGGGTCTGGACGGGCGCCGACGCCCGGGCGAGCGGGCTGGTGGACGAGCTGGGCGGGCTGGAGGACGCGCTGGCCATGGCCAGGAAGCGGGCCGGCCTGGCCGACGACGCGCCGGTGCGCACGTACCCGAGGCTCAACCCGCTGGAGCGGCTGCGCGGGCCGGAGTCGAGCGAGGACAGGTCGGCGGCGCTGGCCAGGATCCGGGTGGACGCCTGGGGGCCGCTCGCGCGGCTGTCGGCCGAGCTGGGCCTGCCCGCGGTGGGGCCGCTGATCCTGCCCGGCTGGTACTCCATCCGCTGACTGCGTGACGGCTGCACGGTTCGGGGAGCCGGTCAGCTCGCGATCACGGAGAAAGCACAGGTCAGCCGCCCGCCTTGAGGGTTTCCGTGTATTTCGCGAACGAAACTGATCTTGTGCCCGTAAACTTCCTGCGTCGTTCGCCTGGCTCCCGGAGGATGCGTTCCGCCGGGAGTCAGGCGACGTCTTCGTGGACACGACGAAGATAAGGAAGGCTCGTGATCCGACCCTCCAGGGCGTTCTTACCCGCAGCCGCCGTCCTGCTGGCCTGCACCCTCGCGCAACCCGCCGCCGCGGACGACGCCGGAACCCCCGGCCCCGCCATCGTGCGGCCGGTCTCGGGTACCAGCCCGCTGCCCGCCGACTGCGGGCCTCCCCCTGCCGACGGCTACACCCTCAACCCGAACACCGAGGTCCTGCCCATGCTGGCGCGGGACCCGAACCGCCCGGAACGCCTCGTCACGGTGTTCCAGCAGGACCGCTGGAACCGCTACGGCAGCAACGGCACGGGCGTCGCCGTGTCGGACGACCACGGTCTGACCTGGCGGCAGACCGGGAACCGGCCCGCCTTCTCCCGATGCGACGGCGGGGACTACGACGTCGCGACGGACCACTGGGTCACGGTCACCCCGTCCGGCGCGGCCGTGGCCGCGTCCTTGTCGATGTCGCGCGCCGGCGACGTCACCGCCATCCTGGTGTCCCGCTCCGGTGACGGCGGCCGGACCTGGGAGGCGCCGGTCACCCTGCAGCGGGACGACAACCCCCGCTTCTTCAACGACCGCCCGTCGGTGACCGCGGACCCGTACCGCCCGGGCGTGGTCTACGCGGTGTGGGACCGCATCGACGACCAGTCCACCAGTACGACGCCGAACTGGGTCCAGCCGGTCTACCTGGCCAAGTCGACCGACGACGGGCGCACCTGGACCACGAGCAAGGTGTACGACGTACCGGCCAACAGCGGCGTCATCGGCACCCAGCTCGTGGCTCTTCCGGACGGGACGCTGCTGATCGTCATGCACCACGAGACGATCACCGACGGCTCGACCCAGGTCATCCGCTCGACCGACGGCGGCAGGACCTGGTCGGCGCCGACGCTGAACGTCCCGGCCCCGCTCGCGGTGGGGCCGCGCATCCCCGACCCCGACAACTCGGGCGACCCGATCCGCAACGCCGCCCTGCCGCTGCTGGCCGCCCAGCCGGGCACGCGGGTGGTCAACGCCGTCTGGCCGAGCCAGGACCCCGACGGCACCTTCCACGTGGCCTACTCGCGGTCGGCGGACGGCGGGAAGAGCTGGTCCAGCCCGATCCGCGTGGACAAGACGCCGACGGGCTCGGCCGCCGTGCCGGTCGTGGCCGCGTCCAGGACGGGCACCGTGGCGATCACCTACTACGACTTCCGCAACAACACGCCCGACCCCGCCACCCTGCCCACCGACCTGTGGGCCGTCACGTGCGCGAGCGACTGCGCCAAGCCGGGGTCCTGGCGCGAGCGGCACGTCGAGGGGCCGTTCGACACGCGGAAGGTCCCGGTGACCAGCGTCGGGCGCCTGCTCGGCGACTACACCGGGCTGGTCTCGACCGGCAGCACCTTCACGGCCGTGTACGGCGTCGCCACCGACGACGCCGCCAACCCGGTCGACCTGCACAGCGCGATCTTCTCCCGCTGAGCAGCCGTGCGCGGGGTCCGGCCGGACCGGGCCCCGCCTCCGGTCAGGAGGCGGCCGTCGAGCGGTAGCGGCCGCGCAGCCGCACCAGGGGCTGCAGGGCCGCGTCGACGTAGTCGACCGCCAGCACCGCGGCGATGAAGATCGTGTGATCGCCGGCCGGGACCACCTTGGTGGTCTCGGCCTCGATCGCGGCCACCCCGCCCTCGATCACGAGCGCCTCCGTCAGCGCCCCCCGATGGTGCGGGGTGCCCGCCACCAGCAGCCGCGCGCTGGGCCGTCCGGCGGTGGCGAAGCGGCTGGCGATCGCGGCCTGCCCCGACGACAGCAGGGAGGCCGCCCAGCGGTCCTGCCGGAGCAGGACCTCGGTGAGGTAGCCCCGGCCGGCCAGGCTCACCAGCACCAGCGGCGGCTCCAGCGAGACGGACATCAGCGCCGACACCGTGGTGCCGAGGTCGTCACGCCCGTCGCGCGCGGTCACGACCGCCACCCCAGCCGCGAGCTGCGCCATCGCCTCCGTGAACAGCTCGCTCACTGCGCGGTCCCCCGGCGTCCAGGGGCCCACGGCGCGGAGATCGCCCGCGCGGGCCCCCGGCGAGCGGGGGCCCGGAGCACGGGGATCATCCGAGACCGTTGGTGGTCAGCCACTCCTTGGCCACGACCGCGGGCTCGTCCTTGTTCACGGAGATCTTCTGCATCATCTGCAGGAGCGAGTCCGTCGTCAGCTTGGCCGAGATGCCGTTCAGGGTGGTCCTGATCGTGTCGCTGGCCGAGGCCTTGTGCAGCAGCGGGGTCACGTTCTGGGCGGGGAAGATGTTCTTGGGGTCCTGCAGCGCCACGAGGTTGTTGGCGGCCATCTTCGGGTCGGTGGTGAAGACGTTGCCGACCTGGATCGTGCCGTCCTTGATCGCGTCGGACGTGGTCGGCCCCGTCGGCTTCCACTCCTTGAACTCCAGGCCGTAGACCTCCTTGAACCGCGCCTCCCACCGCTTCTTGAACTCGGGCGGCCCGCCGACGACCATGTCCTTGGAGACCTTGGCGAGGTCCTCCATCGAGTTCAGCGACTGCTTGGTCTGGGTGTCCTTGGAGATGGACAGGCTGTCCTTGTCCTCGGCCGGGGAGGAGTCGAGCACCTCCAGCTCGGCCGGCAGCTTCTCCTTCAGCGCCGTGTTGACCTCGTCGGTGGTCGCGGCGGTGGCCTTCGGGTCGACGAAGGCGAGCAGGTTGCCGTTGTACTCGGGGACGATCGTCAGCCCGCCGCTCTTGACCTGGTCGTAGACGACCTCGCGGCTGCCGATCCGGGGCTTCTCCTCCACCTGCACGCCCTTGGCCTCCAGCGCCTGGGCGTAGATCGAGGCGAGCAGCACGCTCTCGTCGAAGTCGAAGGAGCCGATGACGGCCTTACCCCCAGCGCCCGAAGCCGAGCCGGTGGGGACCGCGCTCGTCGTGTCGAGCGGGTTGCCCCCGGTGCTGCCCCCGCCACCGCAGGCGGCGAGTGCGAGCATCGCCGTGAGGAACACCCCGGCGACGCCGTACTTGCGTCTCATCTTTGCTTTTCCCTTCTAAGCGGGAGGTAATACAGGAGAACCTATCGAACCTTCAGTCGCCGGCTCACCCCAGGAGAGACCGTCACCCTCTGGGCGAGCGCGAACAGGACCTGCACCACGAGCGCGAACAGCACAATCAGTACTGAACCGCCGACGACGCTCGCGTAATCCTTGGTCGCGAAACCGTCGATCACGTAACGCCCGAGGCCGCCGAGCCCGGTGTAGGCGGCGACCGTGGTGGTGGCCACCACCTGGATGGCCGACAGCCGGCAGCCGAGCAGGATCAGCGGCAGCGCCACCGGCACCAGGACCCGCCCGAGCACCTGCCCGCCGCGCAGCCCCATCCCGTACGCGGCGTCGCGCAGCTCGGGATCGACCCCCTTGATCCCCTCGAACGTGTTGACCAGGATCGGCGGCACCGACAGCAGCACCAGCGGGATGATCACCGGCCAGATCGAGGCCGTACCCAGCAGCAGCACGAACATCACCAGCAGGCCCAGCGTGGGCAGCGCCCTGGCCAGGTTCGCGGACACGACGACGAGCAGCTCGCCCCGCCCGGTGTGCCCGATCGCCAGGCCCAGCGGCACGGCGATCAGCACGGCCAGCAGCAGGGCCAGCGCCGAGAACTCCAGGTGCTCCAGCAGGCGCATGGGGATGCCGCCGGGGCCCGACCAGTTCTCGCCGTTGCCGAAGAACTCGCCCAGCCAGCTCAGGAACGAGGTCAGCCAGTTCACGACGCCTGCCCCTTCCGCGCGCGCACCCAAGGAGTCAGCAGCCGCTGCGTCAGCACCAGCAGCCCGTCGGCGATCAGCGCCAGCAGCATGATGAGCACGATGCCGACGATCACCGGCGGCATGAACGGGTTCTGGTACGCCCGCGTGAACAGCCCGCCGAGCCCGCCCTGCCCGATCAGCGCCCCCACGCTGACCAGGCTGATGCTGGAGACCGCGACCACCCGCATGCCCGCCAGCACCACCGGCGCCGCGATCGGCAGCTCGACCCGCAGCAGGCGGCGCAGCGGCGTGAAGCCCATCGCCACGGCCGACTGGCGCACGTGGTCGGGCACCGAGTCGATCCCGTCGACCACGGCCGGGATCAGCACGGCCATGCCGTAGAAGGTCAGCGGGATGATCACCGTGGTCTGCGACAGCCCGGTCACCGAGATCAGCAGCATGAAGACCGGCAGCGACGGCAGCGCGTACACGACGTTCATGAACCCCGCCGTGGGCTGGTAGAGCCAGCGCCAGCGCACGGAGGCCAGGCCGAGCGGGAGCGCGAACAGCAGCGCGAGCACGATCGGCACCAGCGACATCGTGAGGTGGTCGGTCAGCAGGTTCCTGATGCTGTCGGCCCGGCCGGTGTCCCAGTTGCGCGCGATCCACTCCCAGATGGAAGGGGGCCCGTCACCCATCCGCGGCCTCCGCCAGCGCCTCGTCCAGCGCCTGCCTGGTGGCCACGCCGACGGCCTTGCCCCGCTCGTCCACCGCCACCGCGCAGCCGGACGGCGACAGCAGCGCCGCGTCGAGGGCGGAGCGCATGTTGTCGCGGCCGTGCTCGTAGGTGCCGGCAGGCTCCAGCTCGCCCGGCCGGTCGCTGCGCCGCCAGCCCACCGGCCGGCCGTCGCCGTCCACGACCAGCAGCCACGGCTCGGAGGTACTGCCGGCGAAGTCCTCGGGCACGGTCAGGTCGGTACGCAGCCGCAGCCCCGCCGTGGAGACGAAGCGCAGCCGCCTGATCCCCCTGTCCTGCCCGAGGAACTCGCGCACGAAGTCGTCGGCCGGCTCCGACAGCAGCGTCCTGGGGTCGGCGAGCTGCGCCAGCCTGCCGCCCACGCGCAGCACCGCCACCCGGTCGCCGAGCTTGATGGCCTCGTCGATGTCGTGCGTGACGAACACGATCGTCTTGTTCAGCTCGCTCTGCAGCCGCAGCAGCTCGTCCTGCAGGTTGGTGCGGACGATGGGGTCGACGGCGCTGAACGGCTCGTCCATGAGCAGCACGGGCGGGTCGGCGGCCAGCGCCCTGGCCACGCCGACGCGCTGCTGCTGGCCTCCGGAGAGCTGGAACGGGTAGCGGCCGGCCAGCGCGGGGTCGAGCCCGACGCGCTCCAGCAGGTCCATGGCCGTGGCGCGGGCCTTCTTCCGGTCCCAGCCCAGCAGGTAGGGGACGGTGGCGATGTTGTCGAGGATCTTCCGGTGCGGGAAGAGGCCGGCCTGCTGGATGACGTAGCCGATGCCGCGCCGCAGCGTCGGCGGGTCGATGCCCTGCACCGGCTCCCCGTCGAGGAGGATCCGGCCCTGCGTGGCGTCGATCATCCGGTTGATCATGCGCAGTGAGGTCGTCTTCCCGCAGCCCGACGGGCCGACGAACACCGTGATCTCGCCGGTGGGCGCCTCCAGGCTGAGGTCGTCCACCGCGACCGTCCCGTCCGGATAGCGTTTGGTGACAGATTCGAATGTGATCACGCGCGAACTCTCGCTTAGGGGCCTCCGGCGGCAGCGCCGCAGCCCCCGTGCCACGACCGCCGCATGATCTGCTGAACCCACAGACTACGGCTGCGCGTACCGGCCTGTCCCCTCGGGTTTTCCTGAAGCGTTTCACTTGAGCTGGGAGATTCCGATGAAATCTGGATCTGGTAGTGCGCCGGACCACGGTGAGTTGGCATGATAACCCTCACAATTCCTGACGCATCAGCTCACAAACTCCTGACGCGCCCCTCACCCCCCAGCGTCCGCATCCAGCAAGAGGAACCGGCCCCGTGTCTCTGTCGCTCACCGATCAGCGCCAGCGCGCAGAACTGATCGCAGAGCTCTACGACCTCCATGCCGCCGGGCTGTTCGCGTACTGCGCCGACCAGCTCGGCGACCTCGGCTCGGCCTCCGACGTCCTGGTGGCCGTACTCAGCAGCGTCCCCGCCACCGCGCCGCCCCGCGCCGCGCTCTACGCCTTCGCCCGCCGCGAGATCCACCGGCGGGACATCGTCTACTCCCCGCCCGCCGTCGACCCGCTCATAGACCCGGCCACCGCGCTCGTCGAGCGTTCCCTGCGCGAGCTGCGCCCGCACCAGCGCGAGGTGCTGATGTTGTGCGCGGTGTGCGGGCTCAGCAAGGCGGAGCTGGCATGGGTGCTCGACGTCGCGCCCGACACCGCCGAGGAGCTGGCGGTGGGGGCGGGGCACCGCTTCAGGCAGTCGCTCGGAGCGGCGCTGGCCTCGACCGGGGTGCGTGTGCCCAAGCCGGTGGCCGACATCTACGGCGCGCTCGGGGTCGCGCCGTTGCACGACGTGCTCGGCCGTCTGCCGTGGCCCCAGCCGCCGGGGGCGCTGCGCATCCACTTTGCGGGCTCCCGTTCGGCGGCGCCCGCACCGCTGTTCGTCAAGCCCCGGTGGCCCAGCCCGCCGGTCTGGCCGCAGCCGCTGGCGGACGCCGACCCGGCGACCAGCACGGTGATCTTCCCGGCCGAGCTGCTGACGCCGCCCTCGCCGTCGCAGACCCCCGTGCACGAGGCGACCACGGCCCCGATGCCCAAGTTCCGCGACCCGCTCTCGCCCCCGAGGGACGTGCTCGACCCCGGCCCGCCGTTGCGGGATCCGCTGGGGTCTGCGCGGGCCCTGCGGGATCCGCTGGACGAGTCCCGGCCGCCCGCACCCTCCGCCGGAGACCGGCGGGTTCCCGATCGGCGGGATGGCTTGCCGTCGCCCGGGGACCGGTGGGTCGCCGGGCCGTCCGCCAGGGACCCGCTGGCGTCAGGGCCGTCCGCCGGGGACCGTTCCGTGGCCGGGCGTCCGCCGCAGGAGCGGCCGTTCTTCATGGCGGCCCCCGATCCCATGGCCGCCGAGCCGTTCGCGACGGGTGACGTGATCCTGCCCAAGGACGCGCCGGACCCGTACATGACCGGCGACGTGCTCGTCCATGAGGGCCCCTCCCGGCCCCTCCCCCCGCAGGGGCGGACGCCGGCCGAGGAGCGCCGCCGGTCGCCGCTGGAGCCGCAGCCGGCTCCGGAGGAGTTCCGCCGTCCGCCGTCGGCTCCCGAGGAGTTCCACCGGCCGCCGTCGGCGCAGGCCGCCCCGGCCACCCCGCGCCGGCGGCCGTCGCGGGCGGAGGAGCCGGTACGCGGACCGGCGGCCCCGCTGTTCAAGCCCCGCGCCAAGTCGCGTGCCAAGCCCGGCGCCGAGCCGGTGTACCGGCTGCCGGACCCGCGCCAGGACGAGCGGGACCAGGCGGAGTCACTCGGCAGGCCGCTGGAGAGACCCCTGGAGAAGCCGCTGGACAGGCCGCTGGAGAAGCCGCGGGAGAGGCCGCTGGACAGACCGCTGGAGAGGCCACGGGAGAGGCCCCTGGAAAGGCCGCTGGAAGGGCCACGGCAGGGCGGGGAACCGCGTAGGAAGGACCGCCCGGCGGCCGGGCAGTCCGGCTCGTCCGTCCTGGCGCCGCGCCCCGTGCGGGCCAGGCCCGCTCCCAAGCGGCGCCCGGAGAACGGGCGGCCTCCGAAGAAGGTGCGCCGCCGCAAGGACCGCCACCACGACTGGGTCTGGGAGCTCGTCGGGTTCCTGCTCTGCGTGGCGATCGCGATGATCGTCTTCTTCTCCATGCCGGTCTTCGTGGACCCGTGACGACCGCTCCGGTGGCGGGGCCGGAAACTCCGGCCCCGCCACCGGATGCGCGGTCAGGGCCGGCCGGTGAGGGCGGCCACGTCGAGACCGGCCACCCGTGCGGGGTCGCCGAGGATGTCCATGGTCAGGATCTTGCCGTCGACGATCGTGAAGGCCCCCACCGCGGTCGTCCGCCCGTCCAGCACCATGAGCGCCCCCGCGACGCCGTTGACCAGCACGGGGCGGGCGAAGGGCGCCATCCGCCGGAACATGAGCGCCTGCTGGGCGACCGTGAGCGCCCCTCGCAGCTCGTTCCAGCCCCTGGTCGCGGAGGGCCCCACGTCCGTGCGGAGCACGATGTCCGGGTGCAGCAGCGACACGAGCGTGTCGAAGTCACCGTCGCGGGCCGCCGCCATGAACGCGTCCACCACCTCACGCTGCCGCGACACGTCCGGATCCGGAGTCGGGGCGGCCCCGCGCACCCGGCGGCGGGCCCGGCTGGCGAGCTGCCTGGTGGCGGCCGGCGTGCGGTCGATGATCTGCGCGATCTCGTCGAACGGCACCGCGAACATGTCGTGCAGCACGAACGCCAGCCGCTCCGTCGGCTCCAGCTGCTGCAGCACCACGAGCAGCGCCAGCCCCACCGAGTCCGCCAGGAGCGCCTCCTGCTCGGGATCGACGCCGCCCGGCGGGCTCACCACCGGCTCCGGCATGCGCTCCTCCAGCGGGTCCTCGCGGCGGTGCTCGCGGGAGCGCAACATGTTCAGGCAGATGCGGGACACGACCGTGGTGAGCCAGCCGCCCATGTTCCGCACGTCGCCGGTGTCGGTGCGGTTGAGCCTGAGCCACGCCTCCTGCACCGCGTCGTCGGCCTCGCTCACCGACCCGAGCATCCGGTACGCCACGGCTCTCAGCTGACCGCGATGCGCCTCGAAGAGGCCGGTCAGCGATGCGTCGTCGTTCACGTGTCACATTCCTTCTTCGTCCCGCGTCATTGCTTCGACCCATGAAAGCGGGTCGATGTGACGTCATCGGCGCCGGGACCCCTGGAGTGACCGATGGAAGCACGGATGGGCCAGCCCGCCCTCGCCCTCGCCGAGGCCGCCCCCCGCCAGGTGGGGGGCGCCTGGACGGGCTGAGCCTCCGACCGGGCGGGCTCGTGGAGGCGCAGCCGCGTCCGCGGGGGGTGCTAGTCGGCCGACAGGATGAGGCCGCTGGTGGGGACGCCGGTCCCGGCCGTCACCAGGACGTTGGTGACGTTCGGGAGCTGGTTCACCGCGGTGCCCCTGATCTGGCGGACGGCCTCCGCGATGCCGTTCATGCCGTGGATGTAGGCCTCCCCGAGCTGCCCGCCGTGCGGGTTGACCGGGAGGCGGCCGTCCAGCTCGATGCCGCCGTCGGCCAGGAAGCCGGGCGCCTCCCCGCGCCCGCAGAAGCCGAGCTCTTCGAGCTGGGTCAGGACGAACGGGGTGAAGTGGTCGTACAGGATGGCCGTCTGGATGTCGGCGGGAGACAGGCCCGAGAGCTCCCAGAGGCGGCGCCCGACGACGGACATCTCGGGCAGCCCGGTCATGTCATCCCGGTAGTAGCTGGTCATCATCATCTGATCGGCCCCCGCCCCCTGCGCCGCGGCGGCGATCACGGCCGGGGAGCGGCGCAGGTCGCGGGCCCGTTCGGTGGAGGTGACCACCAGCGCCACCGCCCCGTCGCTCTCCTGGCAGCAGTCGAGCAGGTGCAGCGGCTCCACGATCCACCGGGACGCCTGGTGCTCCTCCAGCGTGATCGGCCGCCCGTGGAACCAGGCGGCCGGGTTGGTGGCCGCGTGCCTGCGCATGGCCACCGCCACGCGGCCGAAGTCCGCGGAGGTGGCGTCGTACACATGCATGTAGCGCCGCGCGAACATGGCGACCCACGCCGCCGGCGTCATCAGCCCGAACGGCACGTGCCAGCTCATCTCCAGCCCCTGGGAGCTGGGCTGTCCGGTGAGCCCCGCGTTCGGCTGGCCGAAGCGGCGGCCCGAGCGCTCGTTGAAGGCCCGGTAGCAGACCACCGTGCGGGCCGCGCCCGTGGCCACCGCCATGGCGGCGTGGGCGACGGTGCCGCAGGCCGCGCCGCCGCCGTACTCGACGCGGGAGAAGAAGGTCAGCTCGCCGATGCCGGTCTCCCTGGCGACGGCGATCTCCTGGTTGGCGTCCTGGCTGTAGGTGACCAGGCCGTCCACGTCGCCGGGTGACAGGCCGGCGTCGTCCAGCGCCGCGAGCACGGCCTCGGCGGCGAGCCGCAGCTCCGAACGTCCCGACCGCTTGCTGAACTCGGTGGCGCCGATGCCCGCGATGGCCGTGCTCACGGGCCCTCCAGCGTGACGGTGCCGGTGGCGTGCTCGCCCAGGCTCACCCGGCCGCGCACCTCGACGGTGAGCCGGTCGCCCTCGCCGGCGACGACCGTGCCGCTGAAGGTCAGGCGGTCACCGGCGTACGCGGGGACGCCCAGCTTGACGTCGATGCTCCTGATGACGGCCCTGGGGCCCGCCCAGTCGGTGACGTAGCGCTCGACCAGGCCCATGGTGGTCAGGATGTTCAGGAAGATGTCCGAGGAGCCCTGGGCGCGGGCGAGTGCCGTGTCGTGGTGCACCGGCGTGTAGTCCATGGTGGCCAGGGCCGTGGAGACGACCATGGTGGGCGTGAGGTCGATCGACAGCTCCGGCAGCGCGACCCCGATCATGGCTGCTCCGGCGCCCACATGGGCAGGACGAGCCGGTCGTCCATCCGGCGGTACGTCACGCGCAGCGGCATGCCTATCCTCACTTCCTCGACGGGGCAGTCCACGACGTTGCCCACGACCCGCACCCCTTCCGGCAGCTCCACCACCCCCACCACGAACGGCGTCCGCCTGCCGGGCACGGGCGGATGGTGGTGCACGACGTAGCTGAACAGGGTGCCCGTGCCGCTCGCGAGCCGGTACGCGCGTTCGGCCGAGCGGCAGCGGGGGCACAGCGGGCCGGGCGGGTGGCGCAGCTCGCCGCAGTCGGCGCAGGACTGGATGCGCAGCTCGCCCCGGTTCACGCCCTCCCAGAAGAACGCGGTGTCCTGGTTGACGGCGGGCTGGAGCGGGTACGGCTCGGCGGCGGCCTTCGCCGCCGGTGGACGAAATTTCAGGACCCGGAACATCATGTCGGCGACCGGCTCGTCGTCCTCGGTGTACCAGGTGATGTTCCAGGTGGCGAAGTAGCCGACGCCGAGCGCCGTCCGCTTCGGGCCCGCCAGGCCGGAGAACCTGGTCGCGGGCGTGAGACGCTCGCCGACGCGGACGTAACGGCGGTAGGTCTGCTCGCAGTTGGTCGCCACCACGCCCGTGTAGCCGCTGTCGTTGAGCGCGCTCATCATGTCGTCCACCGGCGAGCGTTCCTTCGGCCCTCTGGACAGGCCGGGCATGGTCCACACCTGGGCCATCGCGGGCGGGGCCAGGCCCTGCTCCAGGTAGCGCGGGTTCTCGTCGCCCATGGCGGCCAGCCAGTGCCTGATCATGGGGACGTTCACCGGGTCGGCGGCCGGGGCGCCGCGCACCTCGCCCAGCGCCGCCTGCTTGCCCGCGAGCTCGTGCAGCTCCTCGTCCGTCATCACCCTGCGGTCGGTGCTCTCCGTGCGCTCGGTGCCGTCGGTGCGCTCGGTGCCGGCGGTGCTTTCCGTACGGTCGGTTCGGTCGGTGCTGTCGGTGCTGTCGGTGCGGTCGGTCATCGGGGCGGCCTCGGCAGGCTCAGGCCGAGCATGGCGATCAGCTCGCGCTGCACCTCGTTCACCCCGCCGCCGAACGTCAGCACCACCGCCCCCTTCACCCCGTGGTCGAGGCGTTCGAGCAGCTCGGCCGTCTCCGGGTCCGACGGGTCGCCGTACCTGGCCAGGATGTCCCCGACGATCCTGCCGATCTCCTGCATGCGCTCGGAGCCGTAGATCTTGGTGGCCGACGCGTCGGGGGCGCCCAGCCAGCCGAGGTCCATGTTCGCCGCCACCTGCCAGTTGAGCAGCTCGTTCGTGCGGAAGGCGGCCCACACCCGCGCCAGCGCCCGCCGCACGTCGGGCTCGGCGTCCAGGCCGGTGCGGCGGGCCCAGGCGCGGAAGCGGTCGTAGGTCTGGCCGAGGTTGCCCGCGGGGCCGAGCGTGACGCGCTCGTGGTTGAGCTGGTTGACGATCAGGCCCCAGCCCCGGTCCACCTCGCCGACCACCATGTCCACCGGTACGCGCACGTCGGAGTAGTAGGTGGCGTTGGTGTGGTGGCGGCCGTCCATGGTGACGATCGGGGTCCACGAGAAGCCGGGGTCGTCCGTGGAGGCGATCATCATGGTGATGCCCTTGTGCTTCTTGGCCGTGGGGTTGGTGCGGGCGGCCAGCCAGATGTACTGGGCGTAGTGGGCGCCGCTGGTGAAGATCTTCTGGCCGTTGACGACGTAGTGGTCGCCGTCGAGCACCGCCGTCGTCCGCAGCGAGGCCAGGTCGGTGCCCGCCTCCGGCTCGCTGTAGCCGATCGCGAAGTGGCACTCGCCGGCCAGGATGCGCGGCAGGAAGTGCTCCTTCTGCTTCTCCGTCCCGTACTGCATGAGCGTCGGCCCCACGGTCTGCACCGTGATGATGGGGTACGGCACCCCGGCGCGGGCGATCTCGTTGGCGAAGATCTGCTGTTCCAGAGGGCCGTAGCCGCTGCCGCCGTACTCCTTGGGCCAGCCGAGGCCCAGCTTGCCGTCCCGGCCGAGCCGGCGGCAGTGCTCCATGTACGCGCCGCCGAACGGGTCCTCGGCGATCTTGGCGCGATCCTCGGCGGTGAGGCAGCCCTGGAAGTACTCGCGCAGCTCGTCGCGGAGCCTGCGCTGCTCGGGGGTGAGGTCGATGAGCATCAGACGAGCGCTCCGATCAGGTCGAGCTGGGCGTCGGCCCCGCCGAGCAGCTGGGACAGGTGCCTGGCCTGGGCGAAGTAGCGGTGCAGCGGGTAGGTGACGTCGAGGCCGAGGCCGCCGTGCAGGTGCTGGCAGGTGTAGAGGGCCTTGGACGCCTCGCTGACGTGGTACGCGGCCAGCGCCAGGTCCTCCTCGGCCGGCAGCCCCTCGCCCAGCCGCCAGACGGCCGACCACATGGCCACGTCCAGCGCCCTGGCGGCGATGTAGACGTCGGCGATCTGCATCGTCACGGCCTGGAACTCGGCCAGCGCCCGCCCGAACTGCTTGCGCTGCCTGATGTAGGCGGTCGTCAGCTCCAGCGCGCCGGCCAGCACCCCGCTCGCCTGCGCGGTGACGGCCGCCATGAAGATCCGCCGCGCGTCCGCGACGGCCTCCTGGCCCGCCACCCGCTCCGCCGGGGTGCCGTCGAGCACGAGCGTGGCGGAGGGCTCACCGGTGGAGGTGAACTCGGCCGCCGTCGCGGGCTCCGTCACCAGGAACAGCCCCTCGCCGGCGGTGACCAGCACCTCGGCTGCGGGGTAGGGCACCGACACCTTCCGCCCCGTCAACGCCCACCCGCCTTCCGACGCCGACGCCGACGCCGACGCCGACGTGGCGGTGGCGGTGGCGGTGGCGGTTGCGGTGGCGGTGGTCGTGGGCGGGTCGGCGAGGGCGCGGGCGGGCTCGCGGAGCGCGAGGGTGAGGCGGCCGGTGCGGCGGCGTAGCCGGTCCGGGCCGCCGTGGCGGGCCAGGAGCAGCGTGGCGGCCAGGGTCGGCAGGGCGGGCACCATGGCCGCCCGGGCACCGACCTCGCGCAGCACCACGGCCATCTCCACCGGTCCGAGCCCGGCCCCGCCCGCCTCCTCCGGCACGCACACGTCCATCAGCCCGGCCTGCCGCAGCCGATCCTCGTCCCCTTCCCTGGCGAGGACCTCGGCGGCCAGCTTCTTCAGATCCTGCTGGGTTTCGTCCAGGTTGAAATCCACTACGTCTCCAAGAGGTGTTGCCTGCCGTGCCGTACGAACTCCTCCTCGATCCCCTTCACGTCCGCCTCCGTGAGCAGCCGCAGCCCGTCGGGGCCGCGCATCCAGACCGGGTCGGTGGTGCGCCAGGCGTCCCTGGCGAGGTGCCGCTTGATGACCTTGTGCGAGGCCGTCTGGGGTAACTCCCGGCACAGCCGGACGAAGCGGGGCAGGGACTTGGCGCCCAGGTCGCGGCGCGAGGCCAGGAACGCGGCGAACGCCACCGGATCGAACACCGCCGGACCAGACGCCGCCGGATCCAACACCGCCGGACCGGATGCCGCCGGATCGGGCGCGCCCGAGGCGGAGGCTCCCGGGTCCGGGGTGCCTGCCAGCACGAGCGCCGCCATGACCTGGTCGCCGGCCGCCGGGTCGGGCACCGGATACACCGCCGCCTCCACCACCCCGCCGAACTCCCGCAGCGCCGCCTCGATGGGCGCGACCGCCAGGTTCTCGCCGTCCACGCGCAGCCGCTCGGTGCCCCGGCCGGCGAAGAACACGTAGCCGTCGGCGTCCTGGTAGGCCAGGTCGCCGGACCAGAACGCGCCGTCCCTGATCCGCTCGGCGTCGGCGTCCGGGTCGTTGTAGTACCCCTCGAACAAGCCGAGCCCGGCCGTGTTGACCAGCTCGCCGATGGCCTCGTCCGGGTTGAGCAGGCGGCCGTCCTCGATCCGCGCGGGCGGGCAGGGCCGGGTGGTGAACGGGTTGAGTATCCGCACGCCCTCGGGCAGGCGGCCGAGGCAGCCCGGCGGCCCGGCGGGGTCGGGGATGAGCGAGATGGCGGTCTCGGTGGAGCCGAAGGCGTCGATGACCCGGCATCCGAACCGCTCCCCGAACCTCCTGACGGCCACCGCGCTGCCCTCGTTCCCGAACGCGATCCTGAGCGGGTTGGCGGCGTCGTCCGGCTGTTCCGGGGTGGCCAGGACGTAGGAGAGCGCCTTGCCGACGTAGTGGAGGTACGTACAGCCGTATCGTCTGATGTCGGGCAGCAGGCCCGAGGCCGAGAAGCGCCGCCGCAGCACCAGCGCCGCCCCTGACGCGACGGCAGGGGCGTAGGCGGCCATCAGCGCGCCGGAGTGGAACAGCGGCATCGAGCAGTAGACGGCGTCCTCGGGGGTGAGCAGCGCCGCCAGGCTCGCCCCGGGCAGGGCCAGCTTGCGCTGCGTGATCCGCACGGCCCGAGGGCGCCCGGACGTGCCGGAGGTGAAGATCAGCATCACGAGGTCGCCCGGAGCCGGGACGACATCCTCGAGTGCGGCATCCTCGGGTGCGGCATCCTCGGACGCGGCGGTTTCCGGCGCGGCGGCCTCGGGCGCGGTGCTGTTCGCCTCCGCGGCGAGCGGGAGCGCCGTCACGCCCAGCGCCTCCGACACCGCCCGCCCGATCCCGCCGCAGGACTCGTCCGTCAGGACCAGGTCCACGTCGGTGGCGCGGGCGTCGCGGATCAGCTCGTCCACCGACCGCGTCGGGTTCAGCGCCACGACCACGTGCCCGGCCAGCGCCGCGCCGCCGATCAGGACGACCAGCTCGGGAACGTTCTCGCTGAGCACCCCGACGTGCGTCCCGGTCCCTCGCGCGGACAGCCTCGCCCCGGCGGCCAGGCAGGCCGCGACGTGCTCACGCCACGACCACACCCTTCCCTCGTGCACCAGCCCCGGCCGGTCGTCCTCGGCCCGGGCGAGCAGCAGGGAGGCGAGCGTGTCCGCGATCATCGCTCCTCCAGCAAGCGCTAGGTAAGCCAAATCGCAAACTAGAACAGATTCTAATAGCTGTCCAGCATCCACCTCCGAGGACAAACCCCGATATCCGTGTAACGCCGGAGACATGGGCCGATACGGCTCGTTTGTGACTCGCGAGTAACAAGCCGCGTAATCGAGAAATCAGATAACGTGTTCTTATGCGTACCACGCAGCCCGCAATCACCGCGCCCCCGAGCGAGACCGAGGGACCCTTGGAAAGCCACCCCGCGCCGGGCGGGCACAGCGTCCGTACGCGCAGCCAGCACCAACGCCGCAAGCGCATCGTCCAGGCCGCCGCCGCGCTGGCCTCGCGGGGCGGCGTGGAGGCCATGCAGATGCGCACGGTGGCCGAGCGCGCGGGCGTGGCGCTTGGCACGCTCTATCGCTACTTCCCCTCCAAGATGGACCTCGTCGTGGCCGTCGTCGGCGAGGAGATCGACCTGCTGGAGAGCAGCATCGAACGCCGCCCGCCGGGGGCCGCCACCCCGTCCAGCCGCGCGGTCGACGTGCTCATGCGGGCCACGCGGGGGCTCATGCGCGAGCCGGAGCTGGCCGACGCGCTGATCCGGTCGCTGATCCTGGCGGAGGTGCAGACCCCGTTCGGCGACCGCATGACAGGGCTGCTGCTGCGCGTCTCGGCCGACGGGCTGACGCTGGAGGAGGCCAGCGAGGAGCAGCTCGACCTCGCGGGGTCGCTGTCCAGCGTGTGGGTGCAGGAGCTGCTGGAGATGCTGCGCGGCCGCCGTACCTATGACCAGATCCAGCGCCGCATCGAGGCCGCCGCCGCCCGCCTCCTCGCCGACATCTGAGCCCCGCGGCCTTCCAGGAACACGGCCGCCGGACCCGTCAGAGGCGGGCCACCGTCACGGCGCGCGCAGGAGGCCGGCGGCGTGGCCGAGCATCAGCCCTGACGCTCCACGAAGGCGGCGACACCCTCGTAGTGACCCTGTGACGCCGGGCCCGCCGGCTCGTACTCAAGGAGCAGCAGGCCGTTCGGCGTCGCCTCGTGGTGGACCAGGCGCAGGCCGGACGTGGCGCCCTGGCCGGCCAGGAGGCGCCGGCCGGTCCGCAGCACGGTGGGGGCGACCACGAGGCGGAGGGTGTCGATCAGTCCCGCCGCCAGGAGCGCGTCAGCGAGGCGGGCGCTGCCGTGGATCTGCAGCTCCCGTCCCGGCCGGGCCTTGAGTGCGGCGACCGACCGGGCCGGGTCGCCGTCGAACACGGTCGTGGGGTGCCAGGCGCCCCCGGCGAGAGTGTTCGACACGACGTACTTCGGCAGGGAGTTCATCCGCGCGGCGTACGGGTCGGCCGGGTCGGTGATCTTCGGCCAGTCGCGCGCGAACGCCTCGTAGGTGCGCCGTCCGAACAGCAGGCCGTCGGCGCGGTCGAGCCACTCGGAGGTTCGCTGGACGAACGTCTCGTCGAGGTGCGGCACGAGCCAGCCGCCTCGGGTGAAACCGCCGGTGGTGTCCTCGTCCGGCGAGCCGGGGCCCTGGCTGACGCCGTCGAGCGTGACGAACTCGGTGAGCGTGATCTTCATGCGGTGGCCGTGCCCTCGGCGAGGGCGGCGAGCTGGGCGGTGACGGTGCCCCAGCCGTCGGCGAAGCCGAGCTTCTCGTGCAGGGCGCGGGATTCCGGGTCGCCGTGCCGGACGAGGATCCGGTAGCCGGTGCCGTCGGGGTGGTCGTCCAGCGTGATGGTGGCGGTCATGGTGACCGGGGAGGGGGTCGCCGGGCGCCAGGTGCTGGTGATCGCGTTGGTGAAGACGAGGCGTTCGAGCTCGTCCACGGCGAGGAAGCACGCGTCCAGGTGCGGGGCGAACGCGGCGCCGCCGTCGCTCAGCCGGGTCACGAACGCCCCTCCCGGCCGCAGGTCCAGGCGGTCCACCCGGCAGCGGAACGGAGCCGGGACCCACCACTGTTCGAGTCTGGACGGGTCGGTCCAGGCGCGCCACACGGTCGCGCGCGGGGCGCGGATGATCCGTTCCAGAACGAGGTCGAGATCTGGATTCACTGGCTGCTCTCCTCCGGGCCTGTGACGAACTGTTCGAGGCGGTCGGTGCGCTCCTCCCAGATCCGGCGCTGCTCGGCGAGCCAGTCGTCGACGAGGGCGAGGCGCTCGCGGTTGAGCACGCAGGTGCGTACCCGGCCGGACTTGACCGTGCGGATGAGACCGTTCGACTCGAGCGTCCGCACGTGCTTCACGAACGAGGGGAGCGTCATCGGGAACTCGCGGGCGAGGTCGCCGACGCTAGCGGGCCCGTGGCCGAGGCGCCGGACCACGGCGCGCCGGGTCGGGTCGGCGAGGGCGACGAACACGCCGTCCAGGTGCGCCGAATACTGTGCCATGTGGCTAAGTATCAGGAGAGGCGACAGTAAGCGCAAGGGCTAAGTTTCGAGCCGGCTTGTCCAAGGATTCGGTTTTCTGTCGGTGGCGGGAGCTATACAGGGTGGTATGACCGACAAGCCGACGAACGAGGACTTCCTCCGGCTGGCTGATCCGATGCGGCGCGAACTGCTGGCGCACTGCTACCGCATGATGGGCTCCGTGCACGATGCCGAGGACCTCGTGCAGGAGACGTATCTACGCGCATGGCGCGGCTACGAGAACTTCGAGGGGCGCTCCTCGCTGCGCACCTGGCTCTACCGCATAGCCACCACCACCTGCCTGACCGCGCTCGACAACCGCTCCAGGCGCCCGCTGCCGACCGGGCTCGGCGCGCCGAGCCTCGACGCGAGCGCGCCCCTGGTGCAGGACGGCGAGGTGCCGTGGCTGGAGCCGGTGCCCGACACCCTGGCGGGCGTGGCCGGCGACGACCCGGCCTCGATCGTGACCTCTCGCGAGAGCATCCGGCTCGCGCTGATCGCCGCGCTGCAGCACCTGCCGCCCCGGCAGCGGGCCGTGCTGATCCTGCGCGACGTGCTCAAGTGGAAGGCCGCCGAGGTGGCCGAGGCCGTCGGCACCTCCACGGCGGCGGTCAACAGCATCCTGCAGCGCGCCAGGGCCCAGCTCAACGAGGTGTCGCCGACCCTCGACGACCCGGTGGAGCCGCTGACGCAGGAGCAGCAGGCCCTGCTCGACCGGTACGTGGCGGCGTTCGAGAACTATGACGTCGCAGGCCTGGTGGACCTGTTCACCAAGGACGCGGTGTGGGAGATGCCGCCGTTCGTGGGCTGGTACCAGGGGCCGGAGAACATCGCCGAGCTCGTCGCGACGCGGTGCCCGGCGGAGCGGCCCGGAGATCTCAAGCTGGTGCCCGTCGGGGCCAACGGCCAGCCGGCCTTCGCCGTCTACCACCGCCGTGACGACGGCGTCCACGAGCAGTTCGCGATCATGGTGCTGACGTTCTCCGGCGAGCGGGTCGGCCATGTCGGCATGTTCTTCGAGGAGTCGCTGTTCGAGACGTTCGGCATGCCGGCGAAGTGGGAGGGTTCCGAAACAAAGTAGAACGCGTTACAGTCGCGCCAGAGCGTCGTTCTGGAGGCGGCCATGGGCACACCGGTAATAGTCGAGGCCGTTCGCACGCCCATCGGCAAGCGGGCGGGATGGTTGTCGGAGCTCAAACCGCAACAGGTTCTGGCCGCGGCGCTGAACGGGCTCGTCGAGCGCTCCGGCGTCGATCCCGGCGCCGTGGAGCAGGTCTTCGCGGGGTGCGTGACCCAGGCCGGCGAGCAGGGCGGTCACGTCGGCCGTCACTCGTGGCTGTATGCCGGGCTGCCGTACCAGACGGGGGTCACCACCGTGGACGCCCAGTGCGGCTCCTCCCAGCAGGCGGTGCACCTGGCGGCGGCGATGATCGGCGCGGGCGTGATCGAGGTCGGCGTCGGGTGCGGGGTCGAGGTGATGAGCCGGGCGCCGCTGGGCAGCAACGTGCGCCCCGCCCAGCCCAGGCCGGACGACTGGAGCATCGACCTGCCCGACCAGTTCACCGCCGTCGAGCGGATCGCGCGGCGGCGCGGGCTCACGCGCGAGCGGCTCGACTGGTTCGGGGCGCGGTCGCAGCAACGGGCCGGCAAGGCGTGGGCCGACGGGCGGTTCGAGCGGGAGATCGTGCCCATCGGCGACGTCCGCAGGGACCAGGGCCTGCGCGAGACCACCGAGGCGGGGCTGGCCGCGCTGAGGCCGGTGGTCGAGGGCGGGCTGCACACGGCCGGCACCTCGTCGCAGATCTCCGACGGAGCGGCGGCCGTGCTGGTGATGAGCGAGCAGGCGGCGCGGCGGCACGGGCTGCGGCCCAGGGCCAGGATCCTGGCGCAGGCGCTGGTCGGGGCGGAGCCGTACTACCACCTGGACGGGCCCGTGGAGGCCACGGCGCGCGTGCTGGCGGCGGCCGGCATGACAATCGGCGACATCGACAGGTTCGAGGTGAACGAGGCGTTCGCCTCGGTCGTGCTGTCCTGGGCGAGCGTGCACGAGCCCGACCTCGACCGGGTGAACGTCAACGGCGGCGCCATCGCGCTCGGCCACCCCGTGGGCGCCACGGGCGCGCGCCTGATCACCACGGCGCTGCACGAGCTGGAGCGGTCGGACTCGGCGACCGCGCTGGTCACGATGTGCGCGGGCGGCGCGCTGGCCACGGCCACCATTCTGGAACGCCTCGGCTGATCAGGTATCTGATCGCCGCCTTCGGCGCTCAGGGCACGTACGCACTCATCTCTCGGGGGGCACATGAAGTCCAGGCGCAGGCCGTACGCGGAGCAGCGGCCGCAGGACCTCGGCGGCGGGGTGTGGAGCGTGCCGGTGCCGATCCCGGGCAATCCGCTCGGCTACACGCTCGTCTACGCCATCGAGTCACCCCGCGGCCCAGTACTGGTCGACGCCGGATGGAACCATCCCGACGCCTGGGAGGCGCTCAGCGGCGGCCTGGCCGCGGCCGGGCTGGACGTGAGCGCGGTGAGCGGGGTGGTCGTCACCCATTTCCACCCCGACCACGCCGGGCTGGCCGGGCAGGTCAGGGAGGCGTCCGGCGCCTGGATCGCCATGCACGAGAGCGACGCGGCGCTGGTCAGGCTCATGATCGAGTACGCCGACAGCAAGCACGAGGCGTTCCAGACCGACATGCTCAGGCGGGCGGGGGCCGACCCCGGCGAGGCCAGGCAGGTCGCGGGCGAGCGCCCGGCCCCGCCCGCGCTGCCCGACCGGGAGCTGCGCGACGGCGACCTGGTGGACCTGCCGGGCCGCAAGCTGCGCGCGGTGCACACCCCCGGTCACACGCCGGGGCACATCTGCCTGCACCTGGAGGACGCCGACCGGCTGTTCACCGGCGACCACGTCCTCCCCGACATCACCCCGCACGTCGGGATTTATCCCTATGATCGGGACGATGTCGATCCCCTGGGCGACTTCCTGGAGTCCCTGGATCGCGTGAGCGATCTCGGGCCGCTCGACGCTCTTCCCGCGCATGAGTGGATATTTCCTGATGTGGCCGCACGCGCCGCTCAGATCCGCCACCATCACGAGGAGAAACTCGAACGGCTGCGCGCCCTCCTGGTCCAGCGGCCGCAACCGCTGACCATCTGGGAGGTCGCCGCGATGATGACGTGGAACAGGCCGTGGGAGGAGCTGCCACCTCCGCTGAGGGGCATGGCGGCCGGCGAGGCCGCGGCCCACCTGCGGACCCTGGAGGCCAGGGGCCGGGTACGCCGCCTCCCAGGTGTCGATGCCGTGCGCTTCCACGCTCTAGACTCCTAGACATCCGATGTCTAGGGAGAAAAGCGTGGCGGTCACCGATGCGGCCATCGACAAGATCAAGCAGATGATCCTCTCCGGCGAGCTGGCGCCGGGCGACCGGCTGCCGAAGGAGGCCGACCTCGCCGAACGGCTCGGCCTGTCACGCAACTCGTTGCGCGAGGCCGTGCGCGCGCTGTCGCTGATCAACGTACTGGACGTGCGGCAGGGCGACGGCACGTACGTCACCAGCCTGGAGCCGCGGCTGCTGCTCGACACCATGTCGTTCGTGCTGGACCTGCACCGGGACGACACGGTGCTGCAGTTCTTCGAGGTGCGCCGGATCCTGGAGCCGGCCGCCACGGCGATGGCCACGAAGCAGATGACCGACGCCGACATCGCCGAGCTGCGGGTGATCCTGGAGTCGCTGCCCGAGCGGCCCACGGTGGAGGAGCTGGTGGCCAACGACCTGCAGTTCCACCTGCGGATCGCGCAGGGGTCGGGAAACAGCGTGCTGTGCTCGTTCATCGAGAGCCTGTCGGGGCCGACCACCAGGGCGCGGATCTGGCGCGGCCTCACGCAGGAGGGGGCGATGGACAAGACGCGGGAGCAGCACACCGCGATCTACGAGGCCATCGCCGCGCGCCAGGCCGACGTCGCCCGTTCCTGGGCGACCGTGCACGTGGCGGGCGTGGAGTCGTGGCTGCGCCGGGCGCTGGAGCTCGACTGAGCATCATGCCTGGTCAAGGGCGGCGGCAGGCCGTGAGCACACATCGGAGGACTGGCGGCGAGACCTTCTCCGACATGGTCCACGGCTACATGCACGTCACCAGGCACGCCGTGGACCTGCCGGCCCGGCGCATGGCCTCGTCGGCGGGCGAGCCCAGGGAGGTGCGGGTGCCGTACCGGCTGGTGATCAGGGAGAGCACGAGCGGGTAGTACCGGTGCTGTGTCCGACAAACTCTCGAAATACCGGAGCAAACGCGACCCGAAACGTACCCCAGAGCCCGTCCCCGACGCCCCCTCCCCGTCCCCCGAAGGAAACGCCTTCGTCATCCAGGAGCACCACGCCCGCTCCCTGCACTGGGACCTGCGCCTGGAACGCGACGGCGTGCTCGTCTCCTGGGCCGTCCCCAAGGGCCTGCCCGCCGACCCGGGCACCAACCACCTGGCCGTGCACACCGAGGACCACCCGATGGAGTACCTCACCTTCCACGGCGAGATCCCCAGGGGCGAGTACGGCGGCGGCACCATGACCATCTGGGACACCGGCACCTACGAGACGGAGAAGTGGTCGGAGCGCGAGGTCAAGTTCGTGCTGAACGGCGAGCGGGCCTCCGGCCGGTTCGTGCTGTTCCGGACGCGGGGCAAGAACTGGATGATCCACCGCATGGGCTCCGCGGTCCGCGACCCGTTCCCGTCCGTCTCCCCCATGCTCCCGACCGAGCGCGCCAAGCTCCCGAAGGACGTCGCGGCGTACGCCTTCGAGTTCGCCTGGGGCGGGCGGCGGCTCCTGGTGCCCATCGACGGCGGCCGCACGGACGCCGCCCGCGAGCACCCGTGGCTGCGCGGGCTGGCGGAGTCGTTCGGCAGCCGTACGGCGGTGCTGGACGGGGAGGTGGCCACGCTCGGCGGCGCGGAGATCCTCCTCTTCTACGACCTGCTGTACGACGACGGGCGGTCGTTGCTGGACGAGCCCTACACGGCGCGGCGGGCCGCCCTGGAAGCGCTGGAGCTGACCGGAGCCCGCTGGCAGACCGCGCCGTCCTGGCCCGGCGAGGCGGGCGCGGTGCGGCAGGCGGCACGCGAGCAGGGGTTGCCCGGGGTGGTCGCCAAGCGGCTGGACTCGCCGTACGAGCCGGGGCCGTCGAAGTCGTGGTTGTTCATCGGGTCCTGACCAGCAGCCCCTCCCCCTCCAGGTCCGCCCACAGTTCCTCGGGCACCGGCCGCGACCACAGCTCGGCGTTCCGCCGGACCTCCTCGGGCGTGCGGGCGCCCAGCACGATCGTGGCGATCGCCGGGTGGCGCAGCGGGAACGCCATGGCGGCGTGCGGCAGGGTGACGTCGTGGCGCTCGCAGACCCGCGCGATCCTCGTGGCACGGTCGAGCAGCTCCGGCGGGGCCGGCGCGTAGTTGTAGGTGCCCGACGGCTCGTGGGTGGCCAGGATGCCGCTGTTGAACACCCCGGCCGCCAGCACCTGGACGCCCCGCTCGGCGCACGCGTCCAGCAGGGGCAGGCCCGACTGGTCGAGGAGCGTGTAGCGGCCGGCGAGCATGACGACGTCGATGTCGGTCTCCTGGACGAAGCGCAGCGGCGCCTCCCACTGGTTCATGCCGACGCCGATCGCCCGGACCCGGCCCTCGGCGCGCAGCTCCGCCAGCGCCGGAGCCGCCTCGGTGATCGCCTGGTCCACGTGGTCGTCCGGGTCGTGGATGAGGGCGATGTCCACGGCCGGGAGCCCCAGGCGTACCAGGGAGTCGTCCAGGGACGCGCGGACGCCGGCCGGCGAGAAGTCCCACACCCTCTCCAGGTCGCCGGCGACGTCGAAGACGTCGTCGTCGCGGCCGTCGCCGGACGCCTTGGGCCGCAGCAGGCGGCCCACCTTGGTGGACAGCAGGTAGCCCGACCGGCCGGCGAGCGCGGCGCCCAGGCGGCGCTCCGACAGGCCGAGGCCGTAGTGGGGCGCGGTGTCGTACAGGCGTACCCCGCTCTCCCAGGCCGCGTCCACCGTGGCGCGGGCCTGCTCCTCGGCGACCTCGTCGTAGAGGTTGCCGATGGGGGCGCCGCCGAAGCCGTGACGGGGCAGGTCGATGGCCATCAGTCCTGTGCCTTTCCGCCCGCGATCCGACTGATCATGAGGGCGATGAGGATGATCGAGCCGTAGATGACCGGCTGCCAGAAGCCGGAGACGCCGATGAGGGTCAGGATGTTCTGGACGAGGCCGATCACCAGCACGCCGGTGAGCGCGCCGAGGATCGTGCCCTTGCCGCCGTCCATGCTGACGCCGCCGATGACGGCCGCGGCGAACACCATGAAGATCCAGCCGACGCCCTGGTTGTTGCCGATCGCCCCGAGACGCCCGGTCTCCAGGATGCCGGCCAGTGCCGCGAGCGTTCCGCCCAGGATGAAGACGCCGTACAGGACCCGGTCCACCCGGATGCCGGCGGCGCGGGCCGCGTCGATGTTGCCGCCGATCGCGTACAGCGCGCGGCCGAGCCTGAGGTAGCCGAGGCCGAAGATGCCGGCGGCGAACAGCAGGCCGGCGATCCAGATGGCGGCCGGGAGGCCGAGCCACATGGCGCTGCCCAGGTAGAGGATCGATTCGGGGAGCTGGAACAGCGTCTTGCCCTCGGTCGGGCCCTGCAGGAACCCGTGCACGATGATCAGCATGGCCAGCGTGACGATGAACGCCGAGAGCTGGAACCTGATGATCAGGAAGCCGTTGAACGCCCCGATCGCCGCCCCGATGAGCAGCGCCAGCGGGATCACCAGCGCCCCGGGCAGCCCGATGCCGAACCCGCCCGCCGCCACCGGGACCACCAGCATCACCGCGATGGCCGGCGCGGTGCCGACCGTGGACTCCAGCGAGAGGTCGAACTTGCCGGCGATCAGGATCATCGCCTCGGCCAGCACGAGCAGCGAGATCGCCGCCTGCTGCTGGAGCACGTTCGTCAGGTTGCCCGCCGTCAGGAAGGTCGGGTCCAGGAACGCGCCCACGACCAGCAGGAGCACGATCACCGGCACGAGCGTCAGGTCGCGGAACCTGGCCAGCTTCAGCCGGGGGGCCGGCGCAGTCAAAGTCGTCACTCTTCCATGCCTTCCATCACGGCCACGAGCTCGTGGTCGGTCCAGCCACGTGGCACGTCCTTCACCACCCTGCCGTGGAACATCACCAGCACCCTGTCGCAGATCCGCAGGTCGTCCAGTTCGTCGGAGACCACCACGGCGCCCGCCCCGCGCTCGACCGCGTCCTCGACGGCGCCGAGCAGGGCCTGCTTGGCCTTGACGTCCACGCCGGCGGTCGGGTTGATCACCACCAGCACGGTCGGGTCGTCCACGAGCGCCCGGGCGAACACGACCTTCTGCGCGTTCCCTCCGGACAGGTCGCCGACCGGCTGGTCGGGGCCTTCGGTCTTGATGTCCAGCGCGCCGATCATCTGCTCGGCCCTGGCGCGGCGCCTGGCCGGGGAGACCAGGCCGTAGCGGCCCAGCTTGCGGGCGATCGGGAACGTGGCGTTCTCCCCCACCGAGAGCAGCGGGACGAAGCCCTCGTGGTGGCGGTCCTCGGGCACGAACCCGAGCCCGGCCTTCATGGCGGCCGGCACGTCGCCGGGCCTGACCCGGGTGCCGTTCACCGTGACCGTGCCGGTGTCGGGCCGGCGCAGCCCGACCAGGGTCTCGGCGAGGCCGACCTTGCCGCTGCTCGCGGAGCCGGCCAGGCCGACGACCTCGCCCTCCTTGACGGAGAGGTCGATGTCCGAGTAGCGCCCCGCCAGGCTGAGGCTCTCGCCCTGCAGCACCACCCGCTCGCCGGGCGTGTGCTCGCGCGCCTCGTAGGCCGCCGTGGCCTCCCCCGTCATCGCGGCCACCAGCTCGTCGTGCGGCAGGTCGGCGACCGGCCTGGTGGTGACGTGCCGGGCGTCGCGGAAGACGGTGACGCTCTGGCAGATCTCGTAGACCTCGTCGAGGTGGTGCGAGATGTACATCATCGTGACGCCCTGCTCGCGCAGCGACCGCATGCGCGTGAACAGCCGCTCGATGGCCGGGCCGTCCAGCCGCGCCGTCGGCTCGTCCAGGATGATGAACCTGGCGCCGAACGACAGCGCGCGGGCGATCTCCACGAGCTGGCGCTGCTCCACGCTCAGGTCGCCGGCCAGCGCCTGCGCGTCCACGTCCACCTCGTAGGTGTCCAGCAGCTCGCGCGCCCTGGCCCGCAGCCTTCTCCAGTTGATCCTCGCGTGCCCGTCGGACTGCCGGTTGAGGAACAGGTTCTCGGCGACTGTGAGCGCCGGGATGATCGTGGACTTCTGGTAGACGCAGGCCACGCGCTGCCGCCAGGCGTCACGGTCGGCCAGGGCGGGCGCGGCCTGCCCCGAGAACCGCACCTCGCCCTCGTCCGGCCGCTGCAGCCCGGTCAGGATCGACACGAGCGTGGACTTGCCCGCGCCGTTCCTGCCGACCAGCGCGTGCGTCTCGCCCTCGGCGATCGCGATCTCCGCGCCGTTGAGCGCGGTCGTCGGGCCGAAGCGCTTGACCACGTTCCGGGCTTCAACGTGAAGGTTCATCTACTTGACCTGGTTGCCCCAGAGGGCCTTGTCGTCCACGTTCTCCTTCGTCACCAGCGGCGCGGGGAGCTGGTCCTCCAGGCCGTTCGGGAGCTGGATGATCGTGCTGTCGTGGTCCGTCGGGCCCGGCTTGAACGTCTTGCCCTCCGCCGCGGCCTTGGCGTAGAAGAGGGCGTACTTGGCGTACAGGTCGGCTGGCTGCGACACCGTCGCGTCGATCTCGCCCTTGCGGATGGCCTCGAACTCCTGCGGGATCCCGTCATTGGAGATCACGAAGACGTGCTTGGGGTCCTCCGGCGCGACGAGCAGGCCCTTCTGCTTGAGCACCTGCAGCGTCGGCGCCAGATGCACGCCACCCGCATGCATGTAGATGCCCTTGATATCCGGGTTCTGCTCCAGGCGGGTCTGCAGCATGGACGCCGCCTTGCTGCCCTCCCACTCCGTCGGCTCGCTGAACACGGTGATGCCGGGGAACTTCGCCTTCATGCACTCCAGGAACGCCTCCGACCTGTCACGGCCGTTGATCGAGCTGAGCGCGCCCTGGAGCTGCACCACCTTGCCCTTGCCGCCGAGCTTCTCGCCGAGGAACTCGCACGCCTTGGTGCCGTACGCGCGGTTGTCGGCGCGGACGACCATGTAGACCTTGCCCTTGTCCGGACGGGTGTCCACGGTGACGACCGGGATCTTCTTGTTCTCCAGCTGCTGGAGCGTGTTGGCGATGGCGCCGGTGTCCTGCGGGGCCATGACGATGACCTTGGCGCCTTGGCCGGTCAGCGCCTGCACGTTGTTGACCAGCTTGGCCACGTCGTTCTGCGAGTTCGTGGCGGGCATGAGGTCCACCTTGAGCTCGCCGGCCATCTGCGGGACGTACTTGATGTAGGAGTTCCAGAAGTCGGAGTCGGCCCGCGGGTGGTCGATGCCGACCTTCCCGCCGCCGCTTCCTCCTCCTGCCGTGGTACCCGAGCCACACGCGGTCACGACCGCCAAGAGGGCCGCTGCCGCGACCGCCCGTCCGAACTTCATTGGGGGGTTACCTTCCTTGAGTAGCTTGGCCCTAGTTGGCGGGCCGGAGCCGCAGCCCCTGCATGCCGCCGTCCACCGCGAGCGCGGTGCCGGTGGTCGAGGCGGACTCGGGGCTCGCGAGGTACGCGATCGCCGCGGCCACCTCCTCCGCCGTGACCAGGCGGCCCATCGGCTGCCTGGCGTTGAGCGCCGCCCGCTCCGCCTCCGGGTCGTCGGCCGCGTCCAGCAGCCTGCCCACCCACGGCGTGTCGGCGGTGCCCGGATTGACGCAGTTGACCCGGATGCCCTCGCGGATGTGGTCCGCCGCCATCGCCAGCGTCAGCGACAGCACCGCGCCCTTGGTGGCGCTGTAGAGCGCCCGCTGCGGCAGCCCCGCGGTGGCGGCGATCGAGCACGTGTTCACGATCGCGGCGTGCCCGGACCTCCTCAGGTACGGCAGCGCCGCCCGCGCCACCCGGACCATGCCGAGCACGTTGACGTCGAACACCTTGTGCCACTCGCTGTCCGGGTTGTCCTCGATGGTGCCCTGTGCTCCGATGCCCGCGTTGTTCACGAGCACGTCGATGCCGCCCATCCGCTCGGCCGCCTCGGCCACCGCCGCCCGTACCTGCGCGTCGTCCGTCACGTCGGCCTTGATGCCGATGAACGGCTCACCGGGCGGGTTCAGGTCGAGGCAGGCGACCGTCATGCCGCGCCCGGCCAGCGCCTGCGCCGCCGCCAGCCCGATGCCGGAACCGCCGCCGGTCACGACCGCCTTCAGACTCACGCCGCTCTCCTTCGTGCCCTGTCCCCCGCTCATGGTGTGCCGCCGTCCCGCCAGACCTCGCCGCCGGGGAACGTGTGGGCGGCGATCGACTCGGCGTGCATCTCCGCGCTGAACCCCGGCCTGGACGGCGCCACGTACCGGCCGTCGCGGATCACCACCGGGTCCACGAAGTGCTCGTGCAGGTGGTCGACGTACTCGATCACGCGGCCCTCCATCGTCCCGGTGACCGCCACGTAGTCGAACATCGACAGGTGCTGCACCAGCTCGCACAGCCCGACCCCGCCCGCGTGCGGGCACACCGGCACCCCGAACTTGGCCGCCAGCAGCAGGATCGCCAGGTTCTCGTTGACGCCGCCGACGCGGGCGGAGTCGATCTGCACGTACGAGATGGCCTCGGCCTGCAGGAGCTGCTTGAACACGATGCGGTTCTGGACGTGCTCGCCCGTGGCCACCCGGATGGGGGCGATGCCCCTGGCGATGGCGGCGTGCCCGAGCACGTCGTCAGGGCTGGTCGGCTCCTCCACCCAGTGCGGCCTGAACTCGCGCAGCGCGTTGACCCACTCGATGCCCGAGCCGACGTCCCAGCGCTGGTTGGCGTCGATCGCGATGGGGAAGTCCGGCCCGCACACCTCGCGCGCCACCCTGAACCGCCGCCGGTCGTCCTCCAGATCCGCGCCGACCTTGAGTTTGATCTGCCCGAACCCCTGCTCCAGCGCCTCCTTGCAGAGCCGCCGCAACTTCTCGTCGTCGTACCCGAGCCAGCCGGGGGACGTGGTGTAGGCCGGGTACCCCTCCTGGATCAGCCGCTCGATCCGCTCGGCCTTGCCCGCCTCGTTCCCCTTCAGGATCTCGAGGGCCTCGTCCTTCGTCAGCGCGTCGCTCAGATACCGGAAGTCGATCAGCTCGACGATCTCCTCCGGCGACATCTCGGCCAGCAACCGCCACAGCGGCCTGCCCGCCCGCTTCGCCTTGAGGTCCCACAGGGCGTTGACCACGGCGGAGATCGCCATGTGCATGACGCCCTTCTCCGGGCCCAGCCAGCGCAGCTGCGAGTCGCCCACCATGTCGCGGTAGAGCGCGCCGAGGTTCTCGACGTCCTTGCCGATCACGTACGGCTCCAGGGCGCTGATGGCCGTGGTCTGGACGTCGTTGCCGCGGCCGATCGTGAACGCGAACCCGTGACCCTCGTAGCCGTCGTCGGTCTTGAGGACCACGTAGGCGGCGGAGTAGTCGGGGTCGGGGTTCATCGCGTCGGAGCCGTCGAGCTGGCGGGAGGTCGGGAACCGCACGTCGTGCGTCTCCATCTCCACGATCCTGTACGCCCCCGTCCCCTCACCCTTACCGGGACCCGCGCCCCCGCCCGCGCTGGGAGCCGCACCCGCACCCGGACCCGCACCGTCGCCGGGTCCCGTGCCCTCGTGAACCCCCGCGACGTGCTTGGGAGAGTCCGTCGCTCCGGTCATGCCTGCCCCACCGTCTGGCGCTGCCGCCCGAGCCCCTCGATCTCCAGCTCCATCACGTCGCCGGCCCGCAGGTACGGCTGCCCGGGCATCCCCATCGCCACGCCGGCCGGCGTACCGGTGTTGATCACATCACCGGGCTCCAGCACCATGAACTGGCTCAGATACCGCACGACCTCGGCCACATCGAAGATCATGTTCTTGGTGTCGCCGTCCTGCCGCAGCTCCCCGTTCACCCAGAGCCGCATCGCCAGGTTCTGCGGGTCGCCCACCTCGTCGGCCGTCACCAGCCACGGGCCCAGCGGGTTGAAGGTCTCACACGACTTCCCCTTGTCCCACTGTCCACCCCGCTCCAGCTGGAACTCCCGCTCGGAGACATCGTTGGAGATCGCGTACCCGGCGATCACACCGAGCGCCTCCTCCCGGCTGCCGAGGTAACGGGCCTGCTGTCCGATGACGACGGCCAGCTCCACCTCCCAGTCGGTCTTCACGCTGCCCCGCGGCACGAGCACTTCGTCGTACGGGCCGACCATGGTGTTGCTCGCCTTCATGAACACCACAGGCTCGGCCGGCACCGCGGCACCGGACTCGGCGGCGTGATCGCTGTAGTTCAGACCGATGCAGACGATCTTCCCGGGCCGCGCGATCGGCGCTCCGATCCGCACCCCTTCGGCCTCGACAACGGGCAGATCCCCACGCTCCAGCGCCTCGCGGACACGCGCCACTCCCCCGGAAGCGAGGAAAGCCCCGTCGATCTCGGGCTCTCCGATGTCGCGCAGGTTACCGGCGTCATCCATGACCACCGGCCGTTCCTGGCCGACGGGTCCAACTCGCAGCAGCTTCACACCGCACCCTTCTCGTCGATACATCGGATGTCTCGTTTCAAGATGCTCGTGCTGGTGAACGGAGTGTGTCAAGTGCCACATGACGGATACATCCGATCCGTAACCACGAAACACCCCCATAACGCTCCCCTCCCACCTGTGAACCCACTTAACCACCCGACCACCCCCCGTCCACACAGCCGAAATCCCGTCCCCCCATACATCGGACGACAAAACCCTCCTCCCGAGCACACACCGGGACAGGGCACGAAAGTCCACGCGACGCACAACGAGACAACTCGGCGCGAGACGACGCGAGCTTCGCTCCATCCACCCACGACGCGCCGCACGGGCGGCAATCACTCCTCGGCCAGACGCCCAGCCGCCCGCAACGGCCCGCCGGGGTGGACGCGACCCGCACGGACGGCAAGAACGTCCCAAGCAACGACTCGCTACGTGGACGAGGAACACCTGGCAGGGCATGGCGAGTGACACAAAGAGCCGGCGACATGCGATACGACAAGAAAGGAGCAGGTCAGAGGCGGTTTGCGGCAGGACGTATCAGGAAGGATCCATGCCCGTCCTTGACGACCGTACAGCTCCGTAATAGAACACGTTTCAGATAGCTCTAACCAAGCGCTTGATCAAGAGGTGACCCGCGTGCACATCGACCTTGTCGACAGGGACATTTACGCGAACGCCGGCCCACCCCACGACCAGCTCGCCTGGCTACGCGCGAACTCCCCCGTCCACTGGCACGAGGGCGAGCCCGGCTTCTGGGCCGTGACGCGCTACGAGGACGTCGTGCACGTGTCGCGGCACTCCGACCTCTTCTCCTCCCACCGTAAACTCGCCCTCTTCGAGGACCTCCCCGAGGACCAGATCGCGCTCCAGCGCCTCATGATGCTCAACCAGGACCCCCCGGAGCACACGAGGCGGCGTTCCTTGGTCAACCGCGGCTTCACCCCGCGCACGATCGGAGCACTCGAACAGCACATCCGCGACATCTGCGACGACCTCCTCGACAAGCTGACCGGCGAGATCGACTTCGTCACCGAAGTCGCCGCGCCCCTGCCTCTCTACGTGATCTGCGAGCTGCTCGGAGCCCCGGCAACCGACCGCGACAAGCTGTTCAACTGGTCCAACCGCATGATCGGCTCCCAGGACCCCGACTACGCCGCCAGCCCCGAGGAGGGCTCGGGTGCGGCCATGGAGGTCTACGCCTACGCCAACCAGCTCGCCGCCCAGCGCAGGGCCAACCCCAGGAACGACATCGTCACCAAGCTCCTCCAGTCGGACGAGCACGGCGAGACCCTCGGCGAGGACGAGTTCGACCTCTTCGTCCTCCTTCTCGTGGTCGCAGGCAACGAGACCACCCGCAACGCGGCCTCCGGCGGCATGCTCGCGCTCTTCGACCATCCCGACCAGTGGGACCGTCTGGTCGCCGACCCGGCACTGGCGAGGACGGCAGCGGACGAGATCGTCCGCTGGGTCTCCCCCGTCAACCTCTTCCGGCGCACCTCGACCACCGACCAGGTGCTGGGCGGGCAGGAGATCAAGGAGAACGACAAGGTCGTGGTCTTCTACTCCTCCGCCAACCGCGACACCTCCGTCTTCCCCGACGCCGAGATCTTCGACATCGCCCGCGACCCGAACCCCCACATCGGCTTCGGCGGCGGCGGAGCACACTTCTGCCTGGGCAACCACCTGGCCAAGCTGGAGCTCCGCGTCCTCTTCGAGCAACTGGCCCGCCGCCACCCCCGCCTGCGCCAGACGGGCGAGGTCCGGCGCCTGCGCTCCAACTTCATCAACGGCATCAAGGAACTGCCCGTGACCATCGGCTGACCCGACCGCTTCCACGCTCCGGTCTCCGCCGCGGGCCCCTCCCTCCTTCCGCTGTCTCCCCTCTCTTCCGCTCCCCGCTTTTCGTCTCCCCCTCCTTCCTGCGGCGGAACGCGGGTGGGTGCGTCGTGGGTGGCGGGGGTGAGGGCGGGGGTAACCGGTAGCGGCGGGCGCGGCGGGCTGCTCGGATGCGGCTCAAGATGCGGATCGTGCCTTGCGGGCCCGGGCGCCAGCCGCGTTCGATCAAGGCGTTGGCCACGTGGTGGAGGAGGTCGGCGATCTGGCCGGGGATGACGTCTCGGCGGACGGCGATCACGCGCCAGCCACGCCGGCGCAACTCCTCGCGGCGGTCCGCGTCGTGCTGCTGGTCGGCGGGTGAGGTGTGGTGCTCCTGGCCGTCGTACTCCACCGCGACCTTGAACTCCTCCCAGCCCAGGTCGAGGTAGGCGGATCGGTCTTCGCCCAGCTCCACCCTGATCTGGGTGGTGGGCCTGGGCAGGCCGCCGTCGACCAGGATGACCCTCAGCCAGCTCTCTCGGGGAGAGGCTGCGCCGCGGTCGGCGAGGCTGAGGGTTTCGCGGAGGCTCCACGTGTTCAGGGGTCGGTACCACAGGGCTTCCAGGTCCACGCCTCTGCGGGCGAACTGGTCGAGGACGGCCACGGCTTCCATACGCGGCAGCCAGCGGGCGCAGTCGAGCGCCGTGCGGGCCATGGTGGTGAGATGGATGCCTCTGTGCTCCGTGATGTCCTCGTCAGGCAGAGGCATCACATAGGTGACGCAGCCGGGGATCGCGAGGTGGCTGTGAGCGGCCAGCTCCACCGGCCAGACCTCCTCCGGCGCGGAGAGGGTTTCGATGCCCCAGATGTGTGCTGCTGTCTGACGGCAGACGGTGGTCTGCGGGGCTGCCCGGGTCACGCGGCGGGCGCGTTCCGCCAGGGAGGGCGAGGACGAGGATGAGGACGATGTTGCCGGTGACGGCGCGGGCGGGATGGATTTGCCCGGCGGCGGAGGTGGGAGCAGCGGTGAGTTCATGGGCGCAGGATGCCGCGGCCGGGCCGAGCGGGGATGAGCAGAACGGGGTTCTGTGGACAGGGGACGGTTGTCCAGGGTGTGGCGGGCGAGGACGCCGAATGCCTACGCCATGATGACCGGCTTCCAGTCCGGCACCTCCAGGTAGCGTCGCAGCTCGGCGAGCCCCGACAGGAAGCCGCCCCACGCCGCGTACGGAGGGTGCGCCTGGTCGAAGCCGCTCTGCACCAGCGTCAGCCGCGTCTTCCCGCCGGACCCCTCCAGCTCCCACGTTCCGACCCCGCCGTCGCCCCAGTCCACGGAGAACTTGCGGTCGGGCACGACCTCCAGCACCTTGGAGGGGTCCGGGTTGTTGTCGAAGCCGCCCATGGCCAGGCGCCCGCCCTCGTACGGCTCGATCTCGATCGTGTAGCCGAACCACCGCGACACCGCCTCCGAGTCGGTGATCGCATGGAACACCTTCGACGCCGGCGCGTCGACCGAGACCTCGACCCGCATGTCCGTCGAGGTGTAGTCCTGCATGGGCGTCAGCGCGCGCCCCTCCAGGTGCTCGGCCAGGTTGGTCAGCACCTGGCACCAGTACGTCTGCAGCACGCCCCGGATGCTCTTGCCCGTGATGACGTCCTGGAAGTCGAAGTGCGTCTGCGACAGGGTCAGGGTCGTCCGGTCGTCACCGTCGGCCTCGATCGACAGCTCGGTGGTCGTCTCCTCGCCGTCGAGCAGCCACGCGAAGCGCACCGTGCGCTCGTCCGCGTGCAGCAGCCGCTGGTGCGGCGCGTCGCCCTCCGGCGTCGTACGCCCCCAGAACGCGAACCGTTCCGGCAGCTCCACCTCGACGTGCTCGGCCAGCCAGACGCGCAGGTCGGCCGGATCGGTCAGCGCGCGGCTCACCCGCTCGACCGGCGCCGGGATGCCGGCGCGGACAATCATGGGCTCAGTCATGGTCTTGTTCTCCTCTGGGCTCTTGAGCGGTCTGCGGATAGCAGGCGAGGGCCAGCTTGAAGGCGTCGCCCTCCGCCCCGCCGTAGCGGGTGAACAGGTTCTGCAGCAGGCCCTGCAACTCGGTCAGGAACTCCTGGCGGTGCTCCGGACGCACGCGGATCTCTCCGGAGAGACCGATCGACGGAAGCTCGGAGGCGGTCCGGTCGAGCGCCGCTATGTCGGCCTGGACCTCCTCCATGAGATCGAGCAGGTAGCCGAGGCTGAGCTGGTCGCGGACCTTGCGCAGCCCGAGGCGGCCCACGAGCCGGGGCGACAGCCAGTACGAGCGCGCTCCGGCCTGGTAGATGCCCTCGTGGACGCCGCGCACCTTCCGTTCGGACACCTGGTCGACCAGCCCCGCTTCGACCAGCCTCTTGACGTGGTAGTAGACCCGCTGCGGCGTCTGGCCGAGGCGTTCGGCGACCTCCGAGCAGGTGCGCGGCTCGGCGAGTTGCCGCAGCACCTCCACGCGCTGCGGCTTGAGCAGGGCTTCGGCTTGCTCGATCTGTTCGAGATACAGGACGTCTCTCATGGCAAAATCAATTTTTTACGTAAAAATTCGTTTTGTCAATGGTCCGGACATGAGGCGGGGTTGAAGACGCGAGCGTGCACGGCGTACGGCGCGCACGGACGCAGGCTTGGCGACCAAGGCGCAGGGGCCCACGGGGACAAGCGCACCGGGGCAGAGGGAAGAACCCAGCAGGCAGTCAGCGGGCCGGAGTCAGCGGGCGGCGATCAGGGCCAGGAACTGTCGTCGTGCGGGTCGCCGCCGTCCGTGAGCAGCCGCAGATCCGCCTCGACCATCATCGCCACCAGCTCGTCGAACGACACCCGAGGCTCCCACCCCAACTGCACCCGCGCCTTCTTCGGGTCCGCGCACAGCAGATCCACCTCCGCCGGCCGATGCAGCGTCTGGTCGGTGACGACGTACTGCTCCCACTCCAGCCCCGCCGCGCTGAAGGCCGCCTCCACCAGCTCCCTGACCGACTTCATCCGCCCGGTCCCGATCACGTAGTCCTCGGGCCTGCCGGCCTGCAGCATCAGGTGCATGGCCTTGACGTAGTCGCCGGCGTACCCCCAGTCGCGCCGCGCCTCCAGGTTCCCCAGCCGCAGCTCCGTCGCCAGCCCCAGCTTGATCCGGGCCACCCCGAGCGACACCTTCCTGGTGACGAACTCGGCGCCGCGCCGCGGCGACTCGTGGTTGAACAGGATCCCCGACACGGCGAACATGCCGTACGACTCGCGGTAGTTCTGCGTCAGGAAGTGCCCGTACGCCTTGGCCACCCCGTACGGCGACCGCGGGTGGAAGGCGGTGCGCTCGTTCTGCGGGGTCTCGCTGACCTGGCCGAACATCTCGGAGGACGAAGCCTGATAAAAGCGGATCTGCCCGCTCGAACCAGGAGAAACGCCCCGCGACACGCCCGAGCACACCCGGATCGCCTCCAGCATGCGCAGCACGCCCATCCCGGTCACCTCGGCCGTGAGCTCGGCCTGCTCCCACGACATCGGCACGAACGAGATCGCTCCCAGGTTGTACACCTCGTCCGGCTGAACCCGCTCCACGGCCGAGATCAACGACCCCTGGTCCAGCAGGTCCCCCCGCACCACCCGGACGTCGGCCAGCAGCTTCCGCATCTGCGACACGCGCGGGTTCGCCTGCCCGCGGGCCAGCCCCCAGACCTCGTACCCCTGCTCGAGCAGATGCTCCGCCAGATAGGAACCGTCCTGGCCGGTGATACCGGTGATCAGAGCGCGCCTGGCCAAGGGGTCCTCCAACTATCGCCTGCCCTGTCCCTTTGAGACGGGAATGTACAGCTAAGCACCTCGCAAGGACATCAGGCCACATAGAACACGTTCCACCGAACCACGCTCGGTTACGGCAATGTCGCAGTTCGCACGCCCTGCAACGGCCATTGTGAACAATTCCACCCGACCTACCGAATGGTAGCCTTCTCGGACTAAGGTCATCTTTCACGGTACACGCCCGACTCCGGGCCCTACCGGCGGAGAAAGGGGTGTCCGTGCGGGAGCGAAGGCTGCGGATCGCGCTTCTGTCCTACCGCAGCAAGCCCACCTGTGGCGGTCAGGGGGTCTACCTCCGCCACGTGAGCCGGGAGCTGGTCGCGCTCGGGCACCACGTCGAGGTGTTCTCCGGCCAGCCCTACCCCGAGCTGGACGAGGGCGTCATCCTCCGGAAGGTGCCCAGTCTCGACCTCTACCGCGACGAGGACCCCTTCAGAACGCCCAAGCTGCACGAGTACCGCGACTGGATCGACTGGCTGGAAGTCGGCACCATGTGGACCGCCGGGTTCCCCGAGCCGCTGACGTTCACGCTGCGGGCCTACCGCGAGCTGAAGAAGCGCGTCGGCGACTTCGACGTCGTGCAGGACAACCAGACCCTCGGATACGGCCTGCTCGGCATCCAGAAGCTGTTCCCCGTGGTCGGCACCATCCACCACCCGATCAGCGTGGACCGCCGCATCGAGCTGGAGGCCGCCCAGGGCGCCAAGAAGCTCACCATGCGCCGCTGGTACGGCTTCGTGAAGATGCAGTCGCGCGTCGCGCCGAAGCTCAGCCCGATCCTGACCGTCAGCGAGTCGTCGCTGGCCGACATCCACCGCGACTTCAACGTCCCCCAGGCCAACATGCGCCTGATCCCGCTCGGCGTGGACACCCGCTACTTCCACCCGCGCCCGGACAAGCCCAGGCGCAGGGGCTCGATCGTGGCCGTGGCCAGCGCCGACTCCCCCATGAAGGGCGTCGCCACGCTGCTGCGCGCGGTGGCGAAGCTGGCCACCGAGCGCGACGTGAACCTCACCGTCGTCAGCAAGCCCACCCCCGGCGGCCCGACGGAGCAGCTCGTGCAGGAGCTGTCGCTGCAGGACCGGGTGCGGTTCGTGCACGGCATCTCCGACGACGAACTGGGCGAGCTGATCGCCACCTCGGAGATCTCCGTCGTCCCCTCCCTGTACGAGGGCTTCTCGCTGCCCGCCGTCGAGCACATGGCCTGCGCCACGCCGCTGGTCGCCAGCCGTACGGGCGCGCTGCCCGAGGTCGTCGGCGACGCGGCCGTGCAGGTGCCGCCGGGCGACTCCGAGGAGCTGGCCGCGGTGCTGCGCCGCCTGCACGACTCGCCGGAGGAGCGCGAGCGGGTGGGCAAGGCCGGATACGACCGCGTCATGGAGCGCTACACCTGGCACGTCGTGGCCAAGCGGACCGTCGAGGCGTACCACGAGGCCATCGAGAACCACAAGAGGAGAGGCTGACCAGTGCTGACCGTGGACTTCGCCCGCCTGCCCGTGGGTCCGGGCGTGCGCGTGCTCGACCTGGGCTGCGGCGGCGGCAGGCACGCCTTCGAGGTGCTGCGCCGCGGGGCGGACGTGATCGCGTTCGACATGGACCAGTCCGAGCTGGACGGCGTGGCGAGCATGTTCGTCGCGATGGACAAGGCGGGCGAGGTGCCCGACGGCGCCACCGGCGAGACCGTCCAGGGCACCGCGCTGGACATGCCGTTCGAGGACGGCAGCTTCGACCGGGTCATCGCGGCCGAGGTGCTGGAGCACATCCCGGACGACATGGCGGCCATGCGCGAGATCTTCCGCGTGCTCAAGCCGGGCGGCACGGCGGCCGTGACCGTGCCGAGCTTCCTGCCCGAGCGGATCTGCTGGGCGCTGGACGAGGACTACCACACCGCTCCTGGCGGCCACGTGCGCATCTACACGCTCGCCGAGCTGTCGGCCAAGCTGAAGGCCACCGGCTTCGAGATCGGCCCCCACCACCACGCGCACGGCCTGCACGCGCCGTACTGGTGGATCAAGTGCGCGGTCGGCGTCAACAACGACGAGCACCCGCTCGCCAAGGCGTACCACGAGCTGCTGGTCTGGGACATCATGAAGCGCCCTGCCGCCACCAGGATCGCCGAGTCCCTGCTCAACCCGATCATCGGCAAGAGCGTGGTCCTCTACGTCAGGAAGCCATGATCTCCCGCGAGGAGGTCGTACGGACGGCCGAGAGCATCGCGGCGATCCAGCAGGACGACGGCGGCGTGCCCTGGCCCGAGGGCCACGTGGACGCGTGGAACCACGTCGAGTGCCTGATGGCGATGTCCGCGGCGGGCCTGGCCGAGCCGGTGCGCCGCGGCTACGCCTGGCTGGCCCGCCACCAGCGCGCCGACGGCTCCTGGCCGATGAAGCTGGTCGACGGCGTGCCGACGGAGCCGGGCGGCGAGACCAACCACGCCGCCTACGTCGCCGTCGGCGTCTGGCACCACCACCTCGTCACCGGCGACCGGCGCGTCACCGAGGAGAGCTGGCCGATGGTCAAGGCCGCGCTCGACTACGTGGCGGGGCTGCAGACCGAGCGCGGCGAGATCGTCTGGGAGCGCGACGCGCGGGGCCAGGCCGCGACGTACGCGCTGCTCACCGGCTGCTCCTCCATCCACCAGGGGCTGCGCTGCGGCGTGCTGCTCGCCGACCACCTGGGCGATCCGCAGCCGCACTGGGAGCTGGCCGCCGACCGGCTGGCCCACGTGCTGTCGGCGCACCCCGAGTCGTTCGCGGACAAGAGCCGCTTCTCCATGGACTGGTACTACCCGGTGCTGGGCGGCGCGGTGCGCGGACAGCAGGCGTTCGAGCTGCTGGAGCGCGAGTGGTCGACGTTCGTGGTGCCGGGGCTGGGCATCCGGTGCGTGTCGGACCAGCCGTGGGTGACGGGGGCCGAGACGTGCGAGCTGGTGCTGGCGCTCGACGCGCTGGGTGACCGGGAGCGGGCGCTGGCGCTCTTCGCCGACATGCAGCACCTGCGGCACGAGGACGGCTCGTACTGGACCGGCTGGCAGTTCGCCAACCGCAAGCACTTCCCGCACGAGCGCTCCGGCTACACCGCCGCCGCCGTCGTGCTGGCAGCCGACGCGCTGCTCGGGCTCTCGCCCGGGAGCGGGCTGTTCCGCGACATCGACGGGACCGCCGTGTTCGACCCGGAGGTCTGCGGCTGCGCCGCGGTGCACACCGAGGGCCCCGAAGCCCACACAACCGCCGAAGGGCGCTGAGGGGGCCGTACAACCGCTTTTGCGGGTTCTTTGCCCGTACGGGCCGGTGCGCCGCCGATGGGTCGCTCAGCGGGCTTACTAGCTTCTGAGTGACGTACGAGGCGTCTTCGGGGGAAGCGTGGGCGACACGGGCACACCATCGTTCTTGGACCAGGCGAGGACCGAGCCGACACTCTCCGCGGCCAGCGGCCTGCGGCGGTTGCTGGCCAAGGATCCGCTGGAGTCCGATCTGAGCCGGCGCAGGTTCCGGCACAGGGGCGGAGCTTCGCGGACGGTCTTCACCAAGTCCGAGCGTTCGTACGTGTTCGGCTACAACGCGGTGATGTCACGAGAAGTCGAGAAGGTCGAGGAGATCCCGCAGGCCCAGCGGCCCTTCGCCTACGAGGGGGCCGCCGCCGCCTGCACGATGCTCGACCTGCTCACCCTGACCCGGGGCCGGCGCCTTCACGAGCTACTGGCCGGCCCCGCCCAGCATCACCGCCACGCCGCCTACCTCGGCGCCGGCCGCGCGTACGCGCTGCTGCGGCTGCGCCCGGTGTGGGGCGCGCGGCGGGCCCACCCGCTGCTGCGGTGGCTGGCCGTGGACGGGTTCGGCTTCCAGTGGAGCCTGTCCAGGGCCGACCGCATGGTGGGCGAGCGCACGATGCCCGACCTGCTCACCAGGGCGCACTGCGCGGTGTTCGACCAGGGGCTGGGGCGGCTGCTCTGGTACCACGAGTGCGGCGCGCCCGACGACGTCTCCGCCAGGATCGGCGGGTACGCGATCCCGCGGCGGGCCGACCTGTGGAGCGGGGTCGGGTTCGCGGCGGCGTACACGGGCGGTGCCGAGGCCGACGAGCTGTGGTGGCTGACCGAGCGGGCCGGGGCGGACGGTTTCCGGGCGTACCTGGCACAGGGGTGCGCCTTCGCGGTGGCGGCGCGGCTGCGCTCGGGAGAACTGCCCGAGCACGCGGCGCAGGCGGCGCCGATCCTGGCGGGCGCCGATCCGGAGGAGGCGGCCTCGTGGACCGACCGGGCGCTGATCGCGCTCGGCCATGAGGCGCACACGCACGAGGACTTCCAGCGCTGGCAGTCGCAGACCCGCGGCTCCTGGACCCGCCGCCACCGCTACTGACGCCCTGGCGGACGGGCAGTGACAGCCTGACGGCCGCCGAGCGCGTCGCGTACCGCAACCTCCTGCGCCATCGCGGGCGACCCGGCGCGCTTGGTCACCATCGCGCCCGACCCCGCCGCGGCTGCCCACGGCGTGCACATGTCACACGGCGTGGCGGGAGACGACGCCGCGGCGGCCGTCGGGTCCGCCGCCGACCCGCTGGCGCCGCACGGTCTCGGCATCGCGGTCGAGCTGGCCGCGCAGGGCCGGTTGCGGGTGCCGGTCGCGGCGGCGTTCCCGCTCACCGAGGCCGCCGCCGCGCACGAGCTCAGCGAGAGCCGCCACGCCCGCGGCAAGATCGTCCTGGTGAACTGATCAGATACCGGGCCCGACGCGCTCCAGGACGCGCATCGACCCCGTGACCGCCACCTCTTCGAACGCGCCGGAGTCCAGCGCCCGCCGGTACACCCGGTACGGCGCCTGCCCCCCGTCGGCCGGGTCGGGGAAGACGTCGTGGAAGACCAGCGCCCCGCCCGCCATCACGTGCGGCGCCCAGCCCTCGTAGTCGCGGGTCACGGGCTCCTCGGAGTGACCGCCGTCGATGAACAGCATGCCCAGCGGCGTGTTCCAGAGCCCGGCGACCCGCTCCGACCTCCCGACGACCGCGATCACCTCCTCCTCCAGGCCCGCGGAGGCGATCGTGGCCCGGAACGTCGGCAGCGAGTCCATCTTCCCGAACCGGGGATCCACCAGGGTCGGGTCGTGGTGCGCCCAGCCCGGCTGGATCTCCTCCGAGCCCCGGTGGTGGTCCACCGTGACGACCACGGACCCGCTCTGCCGGGCCGCCGCGCCGAGGTAGACGGCCGACTTGCCGCAGTAGGTGCCGATCTCGCAGATGGGTCCGAGCTTGCCGTACCGGCAGGCTGTCTCGAACAGGGCCAGCCCCTCGTCGGGCGGCATGAATCCCTTGGCGTGCTTCGCCGCGTAAAGCAGCTCTGACGGCATCGTCATAGGCATGCACCCTAGCCGAACCGAATAACATTCCAAACGGCCCTTGCAGGGCCGATCTGCAACCTGTTCTACTTGGCAGCGTGAATCAGCGCGCTCGCATCGCCATGTCGGACGACGAGGTCACCGCCTTCCTGGAGGGCTCGCGCAAGCTGCAGCTCGCGACCATCAACCCGGACGGCACCCCCCACCTCGTCACCATGTTCTACGGCCTGGACGAGGGCCGGATCTCCTTCTGGACCTACGCCAAGGCGCAGAAGACCCGCAACCTGACCCGCGACCCGCGGGTGAGCTGCCTCGTCGAAGCCGGCGACGACTACGACGAGCTGCGCGGCGTCCTCGTGTACGGCAAGGCCGTGCAGGTGGACGACCGCGACCGGGTCATGGCCATCGGCCTGGCGATCGCCCGCCGGATGACTCCGGGCGTACCCGACGAGCTGCTGCTCCCGTACGTGGAGAAAACCGGCGCCAAGCGGGTTGCGTACGTCGTCGAGCGCACGAAAGTGGTCTCATGGGACCACAGGAGGCTCTGATGAAGGTCAAGGTGGACGAGCTGGTCTGCGAGGCCAACGCCGTGTGCATGGGGCTCGCGCCGGAAGTGTTCGAGGTGGACGACGACGACCAGCTGCACATCCTGCTGCCAGAACCACCCCCCGAGATGCAGGACCGTGTCCGCCACGCGGTCAGGTCCTGCCCGAAAGCCGCTCTGTCCCTCGAGGAATAGCCCGCAGGCAACGAGGAGGAACCCCCATGCGCGCCGCGATCCTGCACGCCGTAGGCAACGACAAGCTCGACATCCGTGACGACGTCACCCTGGCCCCCGTCGGGCCGGCCGACGTGCGCGTCCGGATCAGGGCGACGGGCGTCTGCCACTCCGACCTGTCGGCCATGACCGGCGTGCTGCCCCAGCCCGTGCCGCTCATCCTCGGCCACGAGGGCGCGGGTGAGGTGGTCGAGGTGGGCGAGCACGTCACGTCGGTCAGGCCGGGCGACCACGTCGTGATCAGCTGGCGCCCGGCCTGCCAGGAGTGCGAGCTGTGCGTGGGCGGCCAGCCGTTCCTGTGCATGAAGTACGTCATCGAGTCCTTCAGCAAGGGCAACTTCCGGCTCGGCGACGGCTCGACGGTGTTCGGGATGGCCGGGTGCGGCACCTGGGCCGAGGAGATCGTCGTGCCCTGGCAGGGCGCGATCAAGATCGACGACGACGTGTCGTGGGAGGCGGCGGCCCTGATCGGCTGCGGCATCACGACCGGCGTAGGGGCCGCGCTCAACACCGCGAAGGTACGCCCCGGCTCCACGGTCGCGGTGGTCGGCTGCGGCGGTGTCGGCCTGGCCGTCATCCAGGGCGCGCGGGTCTCCGGCGCCAGGACGATCCTCGCGGTGGACCCGCTGGCGTCCAAGCACGAGCTGGCCAGGAAGGTCGGCGCCACTCACGCGGTGACGCCCGAGCAGGTCCCCGACGCGCTGAACGAGCTCACCGGCGGCGGCGGCTTCGACTACGCCTTCGAGGTGGTCGGCAAGTCCGCCACGATCCAGAGCACCTGGCAGCTCGCCAGGCAGGGCGGCGACGTCATCGTCGTCGGGGCGGGCGCGATGGACGACATGGTCTCGATCTCCGCCTTCAGCCTGCTGTTCGAGGGCAAGAACCTGCTGTCCAGCCTGTACGGCGAGGCCGACGTGCGGCACGACTTCCCCTACTTCGCCAAGCTGCACAAGGCCGGCCTGCTGGACCTGGAGTCGATGATCAGCTCCCGCATCCGCCTGACCGACCTGAACGACGCGGTCGCGGCGCTGAAGGGCGGCGAGGTGCTGCGCCAGATCGTCCTGATGGACTGACGGCGCCGCCGGCGCATCCTCCCCCATGCTTTGGAGGAGGATGCGCCTGCATCCCCCGGCTTACAGGCCGGTCCTTCTACGCCCGCCGTAGTACGCGCGGAGGCCCCCCCGGGAAGGACGACCGCGCCGGGCCCGGGGAGGGACGATCACGGCCATGGAGAAGACCATCCCCCGGGCCGGACACGTGCGAGGTTTCGCGACGCTGGTCACCGGCCTGCTCGCGGGCGCGTTCGGCTACGGCGCGGCCAACGTCGTGCCGACCTTCGATGCCGTGCCCCTGCAGGTGCGCCTGACCTTCCACACGGCGATGATGAGCGTCAACGAGCCCGTCATGCAGACGGGGATGGCGCTGGCGATCCTGAGCACGATCGCCCTGGCGGTCGTCTCCCGCGGCCCGGCCAGAGGGCTGGCCGGCGGCGCCGCCGCGCTGGCGGTGACCACGCTGCTGATCACGGTCCTCGGCAACATCCCGCTGCACGCGCACATCAGGCGGTGGGCCGCCGGCACGCCCGAGGCCGGGTACGCGGACGTCCTCACCCGGTGGGAGACGTTCCACAACCTCCGCACGCTCACGGCCGTGACCGCTTTCGCCCTGGTCACCGCCATCACCGTGGCGGCCGCGCGGCGCCCTTAGCCGGGGCGGGGCGCCGCGCGGCGCGAGTCAGGTCGTGGAGAAGGCGGCGTCGAAGGCCGTCGTCGGCGGGGTGATGGAGTTCAGCTTGCGGATGTAGGCCAGCGCCTCCTTCGCCCCGTCGAGCCGGTCCATCCCGGCGTCCTCCCACTCGATCGAGATGGGGCCTTCGTACCCGATCGAGTTGAGGGCGCGGAAGCAGTCCTCCCACGGCACGTCGCCGCGTCCCGTCGAGACGAAGTCCCAGCCCCTGCGCATGTCGGCCCACGGCAGGTGCGACGACAGGCGGCCCCTGCGGCCGTCGCCGACCCGCATCCGCGTGTCCTTGCAGTCCACGTGATAGATGCGGTCCTTGAAGTCGAGGATGAACCCGACCGGGTCGAGGTCCTGCCACACCATGTGGGACGGGTCCCAGTTCAGCCCGAACGCCGGCCGGTGGCCGATGGCCTCCAGCGTGCGCACGGTGGTGTGGTAGTCGTAGGCGATCTCGCTCGGGTGCACCTCGTGGGCGAAGCGCACGCCCACCTCGTCGAAGACGTCGAGGATGGGGTTCCAGCGGTCGGCGAAGTCCTGGTAGCCGGCGTCGACCATGGACGCCGGCACCGGCGGGAACATCGCCACCGTGTGCCAGATCGACGAGCCCGTGAAGCCGACCACGGTGTCCACGCCGAGCAGCGCCGCGGCGCGGGCGGTGTTCTTCATGTCCTCGGCCGCGGCCTGGCGCACCGACTCGGGGTCGCCGTTGCCCCAGATGCGGGCCGGGAGGATGGCCTTGTGGCGCTCGTCGATGGGGTGGTCGCAGATGGCCTGGCCGACGAGGTGGTTGGAGATCGTCCACACCTTCAGGCCGTGCTTGTCGAGCTGGGCCCGCTTCTGCTCCACGTACGAGGGGTCCGCCACGGCCTGGGCCACGTCGAAGTGGTCGCCCGAGCAGGCGATCTCCAGGCCGTCGTAACCCCATTCGGCCGCCAGCCTGCACACCTCCTCGAACGGCAGATCGGCCCACTGTCCGGTGAACAGCGTGACTGGTCGCATCAGTCCTCCACGTTCGTGTAGCGGCTGCCGTCAGCCGCGCTGCGCTCGACCGCCTCCAGCACCCGCTGCACCCGCAGGCCGTCGGCGAACGACGGCGAGGGGTCGGCGCCGGTGGCGACCGCCTCCAGGAAGTCCTTGATCTCGTGGGTGAAGGTGTGCTCGTAGCCGAGGCCGTGGCCGGGCGGCCACCAGGCGCCGACGTACGGGTGGTCGGGCTCGGTGACCAGGATGCGCTCGAACCCGCCGCCTCCGGCGCTGAACCACAGCTCGTTCATGGCCTCGAAGTCGAAGGCCAGGCTGCCGAGCGAGCCGTTGAGCTCGATGCGCATCGCGTTCTTGCGCCCGTTGGCGAAGCGGGTCGCCTCGAACGAGGCCACCGCGCCGCCCGACATCCGGCCGATGAACAGGGCCGCGTCGTCCACGGTCACCTCGCCCCTGGCGGCGGACCCGGTGGCCCCGAGGCCGGCCGACTCGCTCGCCAGGGGGCGCTCCTTGATGAACGTCTCGGTCAGCGCCGACACGCCCACCACGTTCTGGCCGGTGATGAACTGGGCGGCGTCCACGATGTGCGCGCCGATGTCGCCGAGCGCGCCCGATCCGGCCTTGTCCTTCTGCAGCCGCCAGACCAGCGGGAACTCGGGGTCGACGATCCAGTCCTGCAGGTACTGCGCCCGCACGTGCCTGATCTCGCCGATCCGGCCCTCCTCGACGTACCGGCGGGCGAGCGCGATCGCGGGCACCCGCCGGTAGTTGAAGGCCACCATGCTCTTGCCCTGCGCGGCGGCTGCCGCCGCCACCATGGCCTCGGCCTCGGCGACGGTGTTGGCCAGCGGTTTCTCGCAGATCACGTGCTTGCCGGCCTGCAACGCGGCGATGGCGATCTCCGCGTGGGAGTCACCGGGCGTGCAGATGTCGACGATCTGCACGTCGTCGCGCTTGACCAGCTCTCTCCAGTCCGTCTCGATGTCGGCCCAGCCGAGTTGTGCCGCGGCCGCCTCGGTACGTTCCTTCGACCGGCCCGCGAGCACCGCCATGCGGGGCGCGAGCGGCAGGTCGAAGAACGCCCCGACGCTGCGCCAGGCCTGGGAGTGGACGCGGCCCATGAAGGCGTAGCCGACCATGCCCACGCCGATGGTGGTTCTGTCTGACATGCAACCCCCGATCAGGATCAGGATTCGAAGCCGAGTGCCAGGTACTTCTCGACGTTCTCCTTGGTAATGGTCTCGGACGCGAGCGTGATGGACTGGGGAACCTGGTTCTCCACCAGATCACTCATGCCCTTCCCCTGTGCTATCAGACGCGCCAGCTTGATCGCCGAGGAGGCCATGGTCGGCGAGTAGGTGACCGTGGCCTGCAGCACGGAGCTGCCCGACTGGATCTCGCGCATCGCGTTCAGCGAGCCGGCGCCGCCGACCATGATGAACTCGTTGCGGCTGGCCTCCTTGATCGCGGCCAGCACGCCGACGCCCTGGTCGTCGTCGTGGTTCCAGAGCGCGTCGATCTTCTTGTGCGCCTGCAGCAGCGACGTGGCCACCTCGTTGCCGGTCTCGACGGTGAACTGCGCGTCCTGCTTGGCCGTGACGCTGAACCCGTACGACTTCAGCGCGTCGGCGAAGCCCTTGCTGCGGTCCTGCGTCAGCGGCAGCGTGGCGATGCCCTGGATCTCGACGATCACCGGGTTCGACACGCCCTTGTCCTTGAGCTGCTTGCCGATGTAGTGCCCGGCGGCCACGCCCATGCCGTAGTTGTCGCCGCCGATCCACGAGCGGTAGGCCAGCTTGTCGGGGAAGATCCGGTCGAGGTTGACGACCGGGATGCCGGCCGCGGTGGCCTGCAGCGCGACCTGGTTGAGCTGCTGGCCGTCGTTGGGCAGGATGACCAGCGCGCTCACCTTGGCCGCGATCAGCGACTCGACCGCGGAGATCTGCTGGTTGATGTCGTTGGTCGGCTCGACCGGCTTGAAGTCGATGTCGGTGTACTGCTTCGCGGTGGCCTCGGCGTTCTTGGCGATGGCCGCGATCCAGCCGTGGTCGGCCGCGGGCGCGGAGAAGCCGATCGTCACCTTGGTGCCCGGCTGGTCGTTGCCGCTGGCCGCCGGGGCGGGCGCCGGGGCGGCGCTGGTGGGGCTCGCGGCGGGCTCGTTGCTGGTGCAACCCGCCGCTAACAGCGCAGCTCCGCCGAGTCCGCCGATGAGGAATCCCCGGCGCGCGACGTTGTCACTCATGGTGCTCTCTCCTTCAGATTCCGCCGCTGGAGAAGGACGGCGACGACAATGATCAGGCCCTTGGCGATCAGCTGGTCGCTGGTGTTGAGCCCGTTGAGGATGAACAGGTTGGTGATGAGGGTGAAGATCAGCAGGCCCAGGATCGAGCCCACGATCGTGCCGCGGCCGCCGGTGAGCAGCGTGCCGCCGATGATCACGGCGGCGATGGCGTCGAGCTCGTACAGGTCGCCGTGGGTGGACGAACCCGTGGTGGTGCGGGCCATGATCAGGATGGCCGCGATGCCGCAGCACAGGCCCGACAGCGCGTACAGCAGCATGGTGTGCCTGCGTACGTCGATGCCGGCCAGGCGGGCCGCCTCGGGGTTGCCGCCGACCGCGTACGTGCGCCGCCCGAACGTCGTGCGGTTGAGCACGATCCAGCCGAGCACCACGACCAGCGCGAAGATGTAGACCAGCAGCGGGATGCCGAGCAGCCGCGTGGTCGACAGGTCCACGAGGGCCGTGTTGTCCGCCCCGATGAGCTGCGTCTTGCGGTCCGACATGCGCTGCGCGAGCCCTCGGGCGGCCACCAGCATGGCCAGCGTGGCGATGAACGGCACCAGCCGCCCGTAGGCGATCAGTAAGCCGTTGACCAGCCCCGCTCCGGTGCCGACGAGGATCGCGCAGATCACCATGACGACCGGCCCGTACGACTGCGTGGCCAGGGTCGTGGCCCACACGCTGGCCAGCGCCATGACCGCGCCCACCGACAGGTCGATGCCCCCGCCGATGATCACGAACGTGGCGCCGACCGTGATCACGCCGATCGTGGCGGCCAGCGACAGGATGCTGACCAGGTTGGAGGTGGTCAGGAAGTTCTCGGGGCGGGTGATCAGGCCGACGACGACCAGCAGCGCCAGCGCGCCGAGCAGGCCGAGATGGCGCATCTCGCTGACCCCGCGGATCGACGGCAGAGCCGGCGCCGCCTTCGTCGTGGGCTCGCCCATCAGGCCGCCCTCCCATTCATGATCATGTCCAGTACGCGGTGCTCGTCCAGCTCGGTCGCCTCTCCCTCGTGGATCACGGTCCCTTCACGCAGCACCAGCACGCGATCGGCCAGGCCCAGCACCTCGGGCACCTCGCTGGAAACCAGCAGCACGCCGATGCCCTGCTTGGCCAGGTCGTGGATGACCGCGTACAGCTCGGCCCTGGCTCCCACGTCCACGCCGCGGGTGGGCTCGTCGAGCAGCAGCAGCTTGCGCCCGCCGAGCAGCCAGCGGGCGAGCACGGCCTTCTGCTGGTTGCCGCCCGAGAGGGTCCTGATCGGGCGTTCGGGGTCGGGTGGGCGGATGCTCAGCATCTCCGACAGCCGCCTGGCCTCGCTCCGCTCCCGCTTGCGGTCGATCCAGCCGAACCTGGCGAAGCCCGGCAGGGTGCCCAGCGTGATGTTGGCCGTGACGCTCTGGTCGAGGAGCAGGGCCTGGGCCTTGCGTTCCTCGGGGGCCAGGCCCATGCCGCCCCTGACCGTGCCGACCACGCCGCGGCGTACCGGGCGGCCGTCGAGCAGGACGCGGCCCGTGGCGGGGCGGGCGCCGTACACGGCCTCCAGGATCTCCGAGCGGCCCGAGCCGACGAGCCCGGCCAGGCCGACGATCTCGCCCGCGCGCACGGCGAACGAGACGTCCTTGAACAGGCCCGGCGAGGACAGGCCCTCGACGCGGAGCACCTCATCGCCGAGCTCGCGCCCGCCCCTGGGCGGGAAGACGTACTCGACGTTCCTGCCCGTCATGAGCGAAACGATTTGCGTGGTGGGTGTGTCGCGGGCGGGCAGGCCGACCGCGACCGTGCGGCCGTCCTTCAGCACCGTGACGCGGTCGCCGATCTCGCGGATCTCCTCCAGGCGGTGCGAGATGTAGACCACGGCCACGCCCTGGGCGGTGAGCTCGCGGATGATGCGGAAGAGGTTGGCCACCTCGTCGTGGGCGAGCGCGGCCGACGGCTCGTCCATGATGATCAGGCGGGCCTCGTGGGAGAGCGCGCGGGCCATCGAGACGACCTGCTTGGCCGCCGGGGACAGCCGCCCCACCTCCGCCGCAGGCCGGATCTCCGGGTGCCCCAGGCGCTCCAGCACCTCGCGGGCGGCCCGCCGGCCGGCGGCCCTGTTCACGAAGCCGAGGCGGGCGTGCTCGTGGCCGAGGAAGATGTTCTCGGCCACGCTGAGGCCGTCGACCAGGTCGAGCTCCTGGTAGATGGTGGCGAAGCCGAGCTTGATGGCGTCGATGGGGCTGCCGGGGCGCACCTCGGTCCCGTTGAACGAGATCGTGCCCTCGTCCGGCTGGTGGACTCCGGCCAGTACCTTGATCAAAGTGGATTTGCCGGCGCCGTTCTGGCCGAGCAGGCAGTGCACCTCGCCCGCCCGTACGTCCAGATCGACCCCGTCCAGCGCGCGCACGCCGGGGAACTGCTTGACGATGCCCTTCATGACCAGCATCAGGCGTCCTATCAGGCGTTGACTATGCGGTTGATGTTGTCCGGTGACAGGTAGTGCTCGATGGCGAGGATCCCGGCGCCGAGCGCGGCGGCGTTGATCCCCGTACGGCTCGGCGTGATCGACAGGTGGTGCGTGGCCAGCGGGAGCGACCTGCGGTAGACCGTCTCCCTGATCCCTGCCAGCAGGTGCTCGTGCACCCGCGACAGCGCGCCGCCGATCACGATGACCTCGGGGTTGAAGAAGTTGACCAGGCTGGCCAGCACCTCGCCGATGAGCCGGCCGGCCTCCCTGACCAGGCGCAGCGCCTGGGTGTTGCCCGACTGGACGAGCGCCACCACGTCGGCGCCCGTCTCGGCCGCCAGGCCCAGCTCGGTCAGCCGCCGCGCGATGGCCGCCCCGCCGGCCACGGCCTCCAGGCAGGCGCTGTTGCCGCACCGGCAGCCGGCGTCCTCGTGACCGCTGACCCGGATGTGGCCGATGTCGCCCGCCGAGCCCTGCGCGCCCCTGTGCAGCTTGCCCTCGGCCATGATGCCGCAGCCGATGCCGGTGCCGACCTTGACGAACAGCAGGTGCCTGGTGTCGGCGAAGGCCTCCCGGTGCTCGCCCAGTGCCATCACGTTGACGTCGTTGTCCACCAGGACCTCGACGCCCTCGAAGTAGTCGGGGACGGGGTAGTCGTTCCAGCCGGGCATGATCGGCGGGTTGTTCGGCCGGCCGGTGGCGAACTCCACCGGCCCCGGCACCCCGATCCCGACCGCCCGCAGGGCGCTCCTGGGCCGGCCCACCCGGTCGAGCAGCTGGTCGAGCCGCTGGTCCACGTGGGCGAGCACCTTCTCGGGGCCCTCGCCGATCAGCAGGGCGTCCTCGCACTCGGCCAGCACGTTGCCCGAGATGTCCATGAGCGCGACCCGGCAGTGCGTGGCGCCCAGGTCCACGCCGGCGAAGGCGTGGTCCTCGGTGTGCAGGCGGAGCTGGCGCGGAGGGCGGCCGCCGGTGGACTCGCCGCTCTCGGTCTCCTCGACCAGGCCACGCTCGATCAGCGCGTCCACGCGCTGGGAGATCGTGGACCTGGCCAGGCCGGTCAGCCTCGCCAGATCGGAACGGGTCGTCGCGGAGCCCGCGCTGATCAACGTCAGCACGTCGCCGGCGGAGCCCGGCTGGGGGGTCATGCCGCGACAATAAGATCACCGATGGGGCAAATCAAGAGCGGGGATCGACCAAACTCCCCCAACTTCCGCCGGAGATCGAACAAAGCCCGCTTATCGCCCCATTTGTCCTAGAACGCGAAAGCGCCGGCCCCCCTCTGCCCGGGGACCGGCGCTTCACCTTTCGTCGGTCAGAGCATGGCCTTCATGGAGTCGGCCGCCGTCAGCACGTACGGCTGCTCGGCCATCACCGCCTCCCAGTTGCCCGCGATCGCCTCGGGCGTCAGGTCGTCGGCCTTCCATCCCGGCCCCTCGGCCACGAACACCCGCGCCACCTTGCCGCCCCCGACCGTGAACACCTCGCCGCTGGCCTCGCACGACTCGTGCACGAGGTAGGCCACCAGCGCGCTGACCCGCTCCGGCGTGAACTTGGCCTCGAACTCGGCCGGCAGCAGCGCCTCGGTCATCCGCGTCCACGCGACGGGCGCGATCGCGTTGGCCTTGATGCCGTTGCGGGCACCCTCGATGCCGAGCGTCTTGGTCAGGCCGACCAGGCCCATCTTCGCGGTGGAGTAGTTGGCCTGGCCGAAGTTGCCGAACAGGCCGGCGGGGCTGGAGGTGTTCACGACGCGGCCGTAGCCGGCCGCCTTCATCAGCGGGTACGCGGCCTGGCTGACGAGGTAGGAGCCGCGTACGTGCACGGCCAGCACCGCGTCGAACTCCTCGACCGTCATCTTCCCGAACGACTTGTCGCGCAGGATGCCCGCGTTGTTGACGACGATGTCGACCGTGCCGAACGCGTCCACCGCCGCCTGGACGAGGGCCTTGGCGCCCTCGGGGGTGGCGACGTTGTCGGCGTTGGCCACGGCCTGGCCGCCGTTCTTCGTGATGAGGTCGGCCACCTCGGCCGCGGGACCCGCCGAGGCGCCCGTGCCGTCGAGCGCGCCGCCGAGGTCGTTGACGACGACCTTGGCCCCCCGCTCGGCCAGCAGGAGCGCGTGCGACCTGCCCAGGCCGTGCCCGGCCCCCGTGATGATCGCGACCCTGTCATCGAACCGAAGCATCGAACCTCCCAGGCGAGGAGAACAACATTCTAGTACGGCTACGATAACCGCCCCGCCCGCTCCAGCCCTACCCCTGGGGCCCGAGGTCGAAGACCGCCTTCCCCCGCACGCGCCGGCCGCGCAGCGCGTCGGCCGCCTCGGCGAAGCGCTCCCAGGAGTCCCGCCAGCCGATCTCGGGCACCAGGACGCCCTCGGCCGCGAGCCGGACCAGCTCGGCCAGGTCGCTGGCGGCGCCGAACTCGTTGACGTACGACATGAGCGTCTTGCGCGGCCCGACCGTCGCGTACGGCGGGAAGACGGCCGGCTTGCCCGAGGTCCAGCCGACGGACTGGAGGCTGCCGCCGGGCGCGAGCAGCTCCCACGCCCTGACCAGATGGGGCCCGCCGACCGCCTCCACGACGATGTCCACGGGCTCCTTGACGTCGTCCAGGCCCACGACCACCTCGTGGGCGCCTGCGCCGGCCAGCCCCTCCCCCCGCTCCGGCGCGCCGACCGAGGCGATGACGTGCGCCCCCGCGCGGGCGCCGAATTGCACGGCGTACCGTCCGACGCCGCCCGAGGCGCCGGTCACCAGCACCCGCTTGCCGGGGGCGACCCCGGCGGCCCGCAGCGAGCGAAGGGCGGCCAGCCCGGCGGTGGGCAGCGCCGCCGCCTCGGCCAGCCCGACACCGTCGGGCACCTCGGCCACCGCCGACACGTCGACGGCCACCCGCTCGGCGAAGACGCCCTGCGCGAAGAGCACGACCCGCGTCCCGGCGGCGGGGCCGGAGCCGTCCGCCGCCTCCCGCAGCACGACCCCGGCCGCGTCCAGGCCCAGCGGCGCTCCGACCGGGACGCGCCCGGAGGTGGCGTCGTTGATGTCGGCGTAGTTGAGCGAGGCGTGCAGCACGTCGACCAGCAGTTGCCCGGGGGCGGCGACGGGGTCTGCGAGGTTGCCGAAGCCGATGCCGCCAGGTGCGGACGGGTCGACGATGAGGGCGCGCGTGGACATGTGACCTCTCCTGAGGTGTGGGGCGTTGGAACAGGTAGGACACTAGCAGATAGTTCCGTTGCAGACTATCCATGGCTCGGGTTGGGTTCGGAACCGACAACCCCCGTCATTACGGTTGATCACGTGGCAAACAGCTCAAGCCCGGCATACGCCCCTCTTGACACCTCCCGCCGGGTCCCGGCCCCCGACCTGGCCCGCGGGTTCATGCTGCTGGCCATCGCCTTCGCGCACGCGCCGCTGTTCGCGCTCGCCCTCGACCGCGGAAACCCCGTGGTCAACGGCGCGATCAACGTCTTCCAACATGGCGGTGTTCGCGCCCATCGACATCCTGGCCGCGTACGGGCTCAGCGCCGTGCTGCTCGTCGGCATGCTGCGCGCCAAGGACGCCACCCTGCTGTGGACGGCGGGCGTCTTCCTGGTCCCGGCGACGGCCATGAGCGGCGTCGCCCTGTGGTACCCGCTGGCGAACGACGGCACGCCCTACGGCGCGGACAGCATCTCGGCCGGGGCCGGCGGCTTCTGGGAGCTGCTCGCCGAACGGCTCCAGGTGTGGCCAGCCGCCCTGGTCACCGGGGTCATCATGGTCGTGCCCGGCGTGCTCGCCGGCGTGTGGGCGGCACGGCGGCGGCTGCTGGACGACCCGGCGGGCAGCCGCGCGTTCCTGCGCAGGGCCGCGATCGTCACCCTGACGCTGTCCGTGCTCGGAGCGCTTCCCGCCATCCTGATCCAGCTCGGGGCCTGGGCCGCGCCGCCGGCGGGCGCGCTGTGGGGCGCGGCGCTCGCGCAGCCGCTCACCGGGTACGCGGGCGGGATCGGCATGGCCGCGGTCATCGGCCTGGTCGCGATCCCGGCGGGCCGGCGGCCGAACGCCTTCACGACCGCCGTGCAGGCGCTCGGCCAGCGCTCGATGAGCCTGTATCTGTTCCAGTCCGTGGTGTTCGTGCTGGTCTTCTACCCGTACGGGCTCGCGCTCCAGGACGACCTGGGGCTCACCGGCGCCACGGCGGTGGCCGCGGGCACCTGAGTGGTGTCCCTCGGCCTGGCCGAGCTCATGCGCAGGGCGGGCCACCGGGGGCCCGCCGAGGTCCTGCTGCGCCGCCTGGCCTACCGGTAGGTCAGGGCAGGCGCCACAGCTCGGGCTCGCCCGTCTCCCTGACCAGGCGGCCCTTCGCCTCCAGCCACGCCAGGTGCGCCAGCGTCTCGTTGTTGGCCGAGCGCCGCATGAACGGCGGGATCGTCTCCCACGGCCGCGACCACGTCAGCCGGGTGGCCACGTCCCAGCAGGCGGCGCCGCCGGCCGCGCCCACCACCTGCTCGATCTCGGCCAGGCGGGCGTCGTGGTGCGCCATCACGGTGTCCACCCGCTCGGCCAGCTCCAGGAACCGGTACTCGTGCGCGGGCAGCACCTCCTCCACCTCCAGCTTGCGCACGGCGTCCAGCGAGTCGAGGTAGTCGGCCAGCGGGTTCGGTCCCGACTGGGGGTGCACGGCCACGATGGGCGTGATCTTCGCCAGGACGTGGTCACCGGAGAACAGCACCTTGCGCTCCGGAGAGACGAAGCACAGGTGACCGGGCGAGTGGCCGGGCGTCCAGACGGCCCGCAGGTCCCATCCGGGCAGGTCGAGGTCGTCGCCGTCCTCGACCAGCCGGTCCGGCCTGGCCATGGAGACCATGTGCCTGATCATCATGGAGGCGCCGGCCAGCTCGTCCAGGGTCAGGTCGGGCACGCCGCAGCGGCGCAGCAGCGCCCGCTCGCGCTGGACGAGGGAGTCGATGGCCTCGTCGTCGTAACGCTCGCGGACCAGGCGGGCGTCCGCGGGATGGAGCGCGATCCAGGCGCCGGAGCTCTCCCTGACGCGGCCCGCCAGGCCGTAGTGGTCGGGGTGGATGTGGGTGACCAGCACGCCCTTGACGTCGGTGATCGCGTAGCCGGCCACGCCCAGGCCCGCCACGAGCGCGTCGTAGGCCTCGTCGGTGTTCCACCCGGCGTCGATGATCGCCACGCCGTCGGGCAGTTCCAGGGCGTAGACCAGCACGTACCGGAGAGGGTTGATCGGGATCGGGACCGGGATGGACCACAGGCCGGGACGCACCCGCTCGACGTCGGGGATCGTCCCGCCGACCCACGCCTCCCGCTGTGCCGGGTTGGCCGGGGTCACCACAAATTTAGCCACAGACCCGAATATAGTTCTGCGTCCGAATCATGTTCTACTTGGGGCATGAAGCTGAGCCGCGAGATCTCAGATGATGGCCGCTTCGTCCGGCAGCCGAACCGTTTCACGGATCGGCTCGGCCCTCCCGAGCCCGGCCGCTACCGGGTCTACGCGTCCTACGCCTGCCCGTGGGCACAGCGCGTGCTGATCGTACGCAAGCTCCTGGGCCTGGAGGACCTGCTGGACGTCACGATCGTCGATCCCATCCGCGACGAGAAGGGCTGGCGCGTCCCCGGCGGCGACCCGGAGTACCTGTCCGATCTCTACCACGCCACCGAGCCGGGCTACACGGGCCGCTACACCGTCCCGTGCGTCTGGGACACCAGGGACGAGCGCATCGTCACCAACGACTTCCCGCAGATCACCCTCGATCTGGAGACGTCGTGGGGCACCTCGCCCAACCTCTATCCGGAACGCCTGCGTCCCGACATCGACATCATGAACGACCGCCTCTACCACGGGCTCAACAACGCGGTCTACGAGGCGGGCTTCTCCCGTGACCAGCAGGTCTACGAGGAGGCGGTGGCGCGGGTGTTCACCACCCTCGACTTCCTGGAGGTGCGCCTGGCCGAGTCGGAGTTCCTCTTCGACACGCTCACCGACAGCGACGTTCGCCTCTACACCACTCTGGCCAGGTTCGACTCCGTGTACTACGCGCACTTCAAGTGCTCGGTGCGGCGGCTGACGGACTATCCGGCGCTGTGGGCGTACGCGCGCCGCCTCCACTCGATCCCGGCCTTCCACGAGACCACCGACTTCGACCAGATCAAGCGCCACTACTACGTCACCCAGACCAACATCAACCCGAGCCGGATCGTGCCGGTAGGACCCGAGCTGGACTGGAGCCTGTAGGCGCCGGCATCCGCACGAACAGCAGCGCGGAGGCCAGCATCAGCACGGCTCCGACACTCCAGGCGGCGGCGAGGCCCGCCTGGGCGGCCAGGGAGCCGAGCGTGAGGTTGGCCACGATGCCGCCGGACTGCAGGGACAGCGAGCTCGTCGAGGTGACCGTGGTGCGCTCGGCGGCGGTGACCGCCCGGTGCGTGATCTCCAGGCACAACACGGCCGTCACCGCGCCGCCGACGAAGAGCGTGACGTAGGCGAGCCCGGCGCTCAGCATCCCGGGCAGGCCGTCCACGTCCGCCGTCGCGGCCAGCGCCCCGACGGAGAGCGCGGTCAGCGCCGTGCCCGCGATCGCGCCCCTGGCCGACCCGCCCGCCAGGCGCGCGGCCCCGGGCGCCAGCGCGCTGCCCATCGCGCTGCCCGCGAACCCGAGCGCCGCCACCACGGCGTAGGCCAGGCTGCCCTCCTCCGCCGCGCCGGCCAGCTCGGCCAGCCGGCCGGGCGTGAGCAGCTCGATGCTCATCAGCACCATGCCCGACGCGGCGGCGGCGAGCATGAGCCTGCGCAGCACGGCGCCGCCCAGCGCCAGCCGGACACCGCCGATCACGGTGGCGGGCACCTCGCGCAGCACGCCCCGCAGCGAGCGGCGCTCGTGGGCCGGCTCCGGCAGCGCGAACAGCACCACGACCAGCAGGACCAGCGCCGCCACCGCACCCACCAGGGGCGGCGCGGCCAGCGGGAACATCAGCGAGGCAGGCACCAGGAGCGGCAGGGCGCCACCCGCCAGCACGCCCGCGCACAGCGCCACGGACTCCATCGCGCCGCCCCTGGCCAGGCCGGGCTTGAGGTCGGCCGCCTGCCCCTCGACGCCGTGCAGCGTGTCGACGTACCAGGAGGTGGCGGGGCCGCTGGACAGCGCCCGCGCGACACCCTTGAACACCCCGCTCAGCACGAACATCCAGAACGTGGTGGACACGCTCATCAGCACCAGCCCCGCCACGGTGAACGCGGCCGAGGCCGCCAGCACCACGCGCCGGCCGACGACGTCGGCCAGGCCGCCCGTCGGCAGTTCCAGGCCGACGGTCACGACCGAGTACACGGTCACCACCAGCCCGATCTGGGCCAGGCCGAGGCCCCGCCCGGTCATCAGCAGGACCATGGTCGCCATCATGATCCCGGGTGGCAGCCAGGTCAGGAAGCTGACGAGCATGTAACGCCGTAACGCCGATCGCGCGGTCACGGCTCCTCCCTCCGCTTGCGGGGGAATCCCCCCACCCAGATCCGGACCTGTTCGGCGTCGGACGCGCCCGCGTGGCGCGCCTCCAGCTCGCGCAGCACCTCCTCGGTACGGGCCATGAACTCGGCCAGCGCGGCAGGCGGCAGCTCGGCCAGGTGGTCGCTCATGCCGGCGGTCTCCACCCACTCCGCGGACCATTCGGACTCGTCGAACTCCTGCACGACCTGCCCGAGGATCTCGGCCTGCCACAGCCGCATGACCTTGACCGCCTCGCGCCCCTCGGCCGTGCCGGACAGCTCCCGGCTGTTCCACGAGGTGTAGCGGTGCCGGGCCCGCCAGCGGCGTTCGCGGCCGTCACGCTGCTCGGGGTCCTCCTCGATGAAGCCGTACTTGAACAGCTCGCGCAGGTGGTAGCTGGTCGAGCCGGAGCTCTCGCCGAGCTTGCGCCCCAGCTCGCTCGCGGTGGCCGGGCCGTCGGCACGGAGCAGGCCGAGCATGCGGGCCCGCAGCGGATGCGTGACCGCCTTGAGCACCTGCGGATCACTGATCTTGTACTGCTCCTCCATGCACTCGACGATAAACCGCAAAGATAATTTTGCAAAGTGAATTTTGCGGTTTTCGTCTTCCTTAGACTGTGGGGATGCTCGACGACATCTGGGTGGACGACTCCGTCCTCGCACTGCGCCCCGACTTCGCGGTGCTCATCGTGACCGCGCACGGCCTGCGCAACGGCCCCACCGACGACCGCTCCCGGGCCTGGCTGGAGGCCGCCGCCACGGTGGAGGTGCAGACGGACAAGATCGACGCGTGGAAGGACGCCTACCGCGCGTTCGGCGCCAAGCCGCAGCGGACCCGCCCGTCGGTCGACGCCCTGACGCGGCGCATGCCGCTGCCGGAGATCAACCAGGTCGTGGACGCGTACAACTCGATCAGCGTCAAGCACGCGCTGCCGATCGGCGGCGAGGACCTCGACAAGTACGTGGGCCCGGCCCGCCTGGTGCGCGCGACCGGCGACGAGGCGTCGGAGGAGGCGCTCGGGCAGCCGGAGCCCGGCGAGGTGATCTGGCGCGACGACATCGGTGTCACCTGCAGGAGATGGAACTGGCGCCAGGTGGTGCGGACCCGCCTCACCGAGGAGACCACCAACGCGATCTTCCTCCTGGAGCGCCTGGAGCCCATGTCCCTGGAGGAGCTCAAGCAGGCCGGCGAGGAGCTCTCAGACCTTCTGTCCGAGTTGTCCCCCGAGGTGCGCATCGCAAGCCGGTTGGTGTCCGGAGGGAAATAAACCTCTTGCCGCGGCGTTGATACCAAAGAGTAATAATCGCTACACCACCCGGATTGACGAGGCGGGCGTGACCTCTTTGCGCGGTCCTGAGAGGATCGTTCGAGGCGGCACGGGTCCTTCGGCGCGCGCTGCCAGTCCGGGCGAGTAGCCTTGGACAGGTTCTCTAACATCAACGCCGATCTGCGGAAGAGGGCGATTTCCGCCGTGTCGTCTGAGTCGTCGCGGACAAACCCGCTGGCAAGCTTTGGTCAGAACGAGTGGCTTGTCGACGAGCTGTATCAGAAGTACCTCCAAGATCCCGAGTCTGTCGACAAGGCCTGGTGGAACTTCTTCGCTGACTACAACCCTGATTACGGACCGGGCCGAACCCCGGTCAGGGAGGCGGCGAACGGCACGGTGACCGCGCCCGCCCCTCCCCAGACCCCCAAGGCGCCTCCCAAGGCCCCTGCCAAGACACCGCCGGCGGCTGAGAAGCCGAAGCAGCCGGCCACCCCGGTGCCCAAGGGCGCCGAGGAGGTCAAGCTGCGCGGCGCCGCCGCTCGCACGGCCGCCAACATGGACCTGTCGCTGACGGTCCCGACGGCGACCAGCGTCCGGGCCATCCCGGCCAAGCTGCTCATCGACAACCGCATCGTGATCAACAATCACCTCAAGCGGGGCCGCGGCGGCAAGGTCTCCTTCACGCACCTGATCGGTTTCGCGATCGTCAAGGCGCTGAAGGCCATGCCGGAGATGAACTACTCCTACGCGGAGATCGACGGCAAGCCGACGCTCGTCAAGCCCGAGCACGTCGGCTTCGGCCTGGCGATCGACGTCCAGAAGAGCAACGGCGAGCGCCAGCTCCTCGTGCCCTCGATCAAGGGCGCGGAGGAGATGGACTTCCGGCAGTTCTGGATGGCCTACGAGGAGGTCGTGCGCAAGGCTCGCGCGGGCAAGCTCGGCGTCGACGACTTCTCCGGCACCACGATCTCCCTGACCAACCCCGGCACGATCGGCACCGTGCACTCCGTGCCGCGCCTGATGCCCGGCCAGGGCACGATCATCGGCGTCGGCGCGATGGAGTACCCGGCCGAGTACCAGGGGGCCTCCCCCGACACGCTCTCGCGCCTGGCCGTCTCCAAGGTCATGACGCTGACCAGCACCTACGACCACCGGATCATCCAGGGTGCCCAGTCGGGCGACTTCCTGCGCCAGATCCACCGGCTGCTGCTCGGCGAGGACGGCTTCTACGACGAGATCTTCGAGGCGCTGCGGATCCCGTACGAGCCGGTCCGCTGGATCCAGGACATCTCGGCCACCCACGACGACGACGTGGCCAAGTCCGCGCGCGTGATCGAGCTGATCCACGCCTACCGCGTACGCGGTCACCTGATGGCCGAGACCGACCCGCTGGAGTACAAGCAGCGCAAGCACCCCGACCTCGACATCCAGTCGCACGGCCTGACGCTGTGGGACCTGGAGCGCGAGTTCGCGACCGGCGGCTTCGGCGGCAAGCCGCTGATGAAGCTGCGCGACATCCTGGGCGTGCTGCGCGACTCCTACTGCCGCACGGTCGGCATCGAGTACATGCACATCCAGAACCCCGAGGAGCGGGCCTGGATCCAGGCGCGGGTGGAGAAGCCGCACAAGTCGCCCGAGCGCGACGAGCAGCTCAACATCCTGTCCCGGCTCAACACCGCCGAGGCGTTCGAGACGTTCCTGCAGACCAAGTTCGTCGGGCAGAAGCGCTTCTCGCTGGAGGGCGGCGAGTCCCTGATCCCGCTGCTCGACTCGGTGATCAGCGACGCCGCCGACGAGGACCTCGACGAGGTCGTCATCGGCATGGCCCACCGCGGCCGGCTCAACGTGCTGGCCAACATCGTGGGCAAGTCCTACGCGCAGATCTTCGGCGAGTTCGAGGGCAACATCGACCCGCGCACGGCGCACGGCTCGGGCGACGTGAAGTACCACCTCGGCGCCACCGGCACGTTCACCGCGCCGAGCGGCAAGACGATCACCGCCTCCGTCGTGGCCAACCCCTCCCACCTGGAGGCGGTCGACCCGGTCCTGGAGGGCGTGGTCCGCGCCAAGCAGGACCTCCTGGAGCGCGGCGAGGAGGGCTTCACCGTCCTGCCCGTGCTCGTCCACGGTGACGCGGCCTTCGCCGGCCAGGGCGTCGTGGCCGAGACGCTCAACCTGTCGCAGCTGCGCGGCTACCGCACCGGCGGCACCGTGCACGTGGTGGTCAACAACCAGGTCGGCTTCACGACCTCGCCCGCCTCGTCCCGCTCCTCGGTCTACGCGACCGACGTGGCGCGGATGATCCAGGCGCCGATCTTCCACGTCAACGGCGACGACCCCGAGGCCGTGGTGCGCGTGGGCGAGCTGGCCTACGAGTACCGCCAGGCGTTCCGCAAGGACGTCGTCATCGACCTCATCTGCTACCGCCGCCGCGGCCACAACGAGGGCGACAACCCCGCCTTCACCCAGCCGCTGATGTACGACCTGATCGACGCCAAGCGCTCGACCCGCAAGCTCTACACCGAGGCGCTGATCGGCCGGGGCGACATCACGGTCGAGGAGGCCGAGCAGGCGCTGCGCGACTACCAGGCCAAGCTGGAGCAGGCGTTCACCGAGACCCGCGAGGCGGCCAAGAAGCCGGCCGAGGCGGCCGCGATGCGGGTGCCCCCGACCGAGGTCGTCAAGTGGTCGCACGACGACACGCCGACCGGCATCACCCACGAGACGCTCAAGCGCATCGTCGACACCCAGCTCAACCTCCCCGAGGGCTTCACGCCGCACCCGCGCCTGGCGCCGGTGCTGCAGCGCCGCGGCCAGATGGTCGAGCAGGACGCGATCGACTGGGCGATGGGCGAGACGCTGGCGTTCGGGTCGCTGCTGATGGACGGCCACCCGGTGCGCCTGGTCGGCCAGGACTCCCGGCGCGGCACGTTCACCCAGCGCCACGCCGTCCTGGTGGACCGGATGACCGGCGCCGACCACACGCCGCTCAAGACCTTCAACCAGGGCACCACGAAGTTCTACGTCTACGACTCGCTGCTCAGCGAGTTCGCGGCGCTCGGCTTCGAGTACGGCTACAGCGTCGTACGCCCTGACGCGCTGGTCCTGTGGGAGGCGCAGTTCGGCGACTTCGTCAACGGCGCCCAGACGATCATCGACGAGTTCATCTCGTCGGGCGAGCAGAAGTGGGGTCAGAAGTCCTCGGTCGTGCTGCTGCTGCCGCACGGCTACGAGGGCCAGGGCCCCGACCACTCCTCCGCCCGCATCGAGCGGTTCCTGCAGGTCTGCGCGCTCGACAACATGACGGTCGCGCAGCCCACCACCCCGGCCAACTACTTCCACCTGCTGCGCTGGCAGGTGGAGTCGGAGCGGCACAAGCCGCTGGTGGTCTTCACGCCCAAGTCGCTGCTGCGCCACAAGGCGGCCACGTCGAAGGCGTCCGACTTCACCTCGGGCTCCTTCCAGCCGGTCCTGGGCGACTCGACGGCCGACCCGGCCAAGGTCACCAAGGTGGTGCTCACCTCCGGCAGGCTCTACTACGACCTGGCGGCGCACCGCGACAAGACCGGCCGCGACGACGTCGCGATCGTCCGGCTGGAGCGGCTCTACCCGTTCCCGTCCGAGGAGCTCGCCACCGAGCTGTCCCGGTACGGCGGCCAGGTGGAGCTGATCTGGGCGCAGGACGAGCCGGCCAACATGGGCCCGTGGCCGTACCTCACCCTCAAGCTGGCCGAGGACCCGCAGACCCTGAACGGCCGCGCCATCCGGCGCGTGTCGCGCACGCCGAACAGCTCGCCGGCGACCGGGTCGCACAACTCGCACGACACCGAGCTCGAGGAGATCCTGCACCAGATCTTCGGCTGAGTCACCGGCTTTCGAGCCCCCGGCCCGCCCACCGCGGCGGCCGGGGGCTCACTGCTGCTCAGGCAGGCTAAAGTGCAGGCCGGGTGCCTGCTGGAACTGTGAATGGAGAGCGATGTACTTCACCGATCGGGGGATCGAGGAGCTGGTCGAGCGGCGCGGCGAGGAGGAGGTCAGCCTGTTGTGGCTGGGCGAGCGGCTGCGCGAGTTCGTCGACCTCAACCCCGAGTTCGAGACGCCGATCGAGCGGCTGGCCACGTGGCTGGCGCGCCTCGACGACGACGAGGACGACTGACCGCCGCCGCGGCTTCCTCACGGAAGCCGTAGTCTCGAATAACGCGATACATCTTGAGTTTCCGCGAGACGCGACATATCGTGATTTGTGGAGGATCGGTGTCGCCTGGAGAGAGGCCGGGGAGCATGCAGCAATGGACCATCGACGAGCCGGGACAACTGACGTTCGGTGAGGTCGAGTCGCTGGACGTCCGCATCGTGGCCGGCCGCCTGGACGTGCTGGCCAGCGACGGCCCGCCGACACTGGAGATCGCCGACATCGAGCCGGCCTCACCACTCACCGTGACCTACGACGAGGCCACCGGGTCGCTCACCATCGCCGACCGCGACCTCACCTGGGACGGCGTGCTCGGCTGGCTGCGCCGCGACAGGCACAGGTCGGTGCTGTCCATCGCCGTGCCCAAGACCTGCAAGGTCAGGGCGGGCGTGGTGTCCGCCCCCGCCGTGCTGGCCGGGTTCGAGAGGGTGACGCACGTCAAGAGCGTCTCCGGGGACGTCGTGCTGGACGGGGTCAGCGGCGACGTCGCCGCCAACACCGTCTCGGGCGCCGTCGAGACCCGGGCCATGGACGGCGACCTGTCGTTCATCAGCATCTCGGGCGACCTGACCGTGGCCGACGGCACCCCGCGCCGGCTGAAGGCCAACACCGTCTCGGGCCGCATCACGGCCGATCTCGCGCTGCGGCCGACGGGCCACGTCACGTTCAACAGCGTTTCCGGTGACATCCTGGTCAGGCTGCCTGAGAACGTGGAGGCGGACGTCAGCATCAGGTCCACCTCCGGCAGGCTGGTCAGCACGTTCGAGGAACTGTCCAACACGAGCGGCCCCGGCGCGAAGTCGCTGTCGGGGCGGCTGGGTGGCGGCATGGCCTCGCTGTCGGCCATCACGGTCTCCGGCGAGGTCACGCTGCTCAAGGGGGAGAAGGAATGAGCCCTGTCTTCGGTCACGGCCGGCTCCGGCTGTACCTGCTCAAGCTGCTGGAAGAGAGCCCGCGCCATGGCTACGAGGTCATCCGGCTGCTCCAGGACCGCTTCCTCGGCGTCTATTCGCCCTCTCCCGGCACCATCTACCCGCGCCTGGCCCGCCTGGAGGAGGAGGGCCTGGTGACGCACGAGGTGATCGAGGGCAAGAAGGTGTTCTCCATCACCGACAAGGGGCGCGAGGAGCTGAACGCCCGGCTCGACGAGCTCGACGACCTGGAACAGGAGATCTCGGCCTCCGTCCGCGACATCGCCCGCGAGGTCAAGGAGGACGTGCGCGACACGGTCAAGTCGCTGCGCGACGAGCTGACCCGGATGGCCAAGGACGTCCGCACGGGAGCGGCCGACGACACCAGGCGGCTGCGCGACAAGCAGAAAGAGGATCTCAAGCGGCTGCGTGATCAGCAGAAGCGGCAGTGGATGGAGCATGCCTACCACTGGCAGGACGAGGGCGAGCGGATCAGCAAGGAGTGGCGCAGGATCTGGTCGGAGGTCTGGGCCACGCTCGGCGGCCCCCCGCCCGGCGGCGCCTCGCCCAACCGGGCCGCGCTCGACGCCGAGCTGGGCGAGCTCCTCGCCGACTTCGTCGCCAGGGCCCGCGAGGAGGCCTCGGACGCGCGCCTGACCGCGGAGAAGCTGGAGGAGCTGCGGACGACGCTCGACGAGGCCGCCCGCCGCGTCCACGACATCCTCGACCGGTGACCCCCGGGGAGCGCGTCCCGCCTCCCCGGGGAATCGGGCGCTCTAGGCCGACATGCGTTCCAGCCGGCGGCGGCGCGAGCTCCGCGCGGCCCGCCTGGCGTGATACGCGATCGGCATGTACCGCAGACGCTCGGGCAGCCGCGGCGTCACCATCGCCACCGCATGCCCGAGATGCCGCAACCGCCGCTCCTCCCTGGCGGTCCACCGCAACCCCAGCTTCTCCCGCACGGCAGGCGGCAGGGTGCCGACGGTGACGAAGTAGTTGAACTCGCCCGCCCCCGCCCCCACCGGCGTCCACAACCGCCGCAGCGGAGCGGGCAGCCGGGGCGGCGCCGGCGTGCCGCGCATCACCGTCAGCACGTCGAGCGCGGTGGCATGCGCCTCCAGCCGGCGGCTCACCATCTCGTCGAAGTACCGCCAGAACGCCTCCAGGTCCGCGGGCATCTCCCGCTCGGGCACCTGGAGGATGGCGCCGAGCTGCCGCGACTCCGCGTACAGCCGCCGCTCCTGCGCCGTGGTGAACGGGGTGCCGAAGTACCGGTTGAGCGCGATGAACCGCTCGAACAGCGACAGGTGCACCCATGCCCAGGCCTCGCCGTTCAGCGCGTGGTAGTGCCTGCCCTGCTCGTCCACCCCGCTGATCGGCTTGTGCAGCTCCCTGAGCCGCCGCCCCTCGGCGGGACCGTCCGCACCGCCGTAGACCCACTTCTGCACGGAGGCGAGCGTGCGCTCCAGCCTCCCCCACGGGTCGTGCTTGTACGTGGAATGCTCCGCGACCGCGGCTCCGACGGCCGGGTGCATCGTCTGGAGGACCAGCGCGCTGCCGGCCACGAGCAGGTTGCGGTATTCGCCGGCGGTGTCCCAGTGCATCGAACCTGGGCCGAAGGGCTCAACGTCCATGGTGACTGCCTCCTGGGTGGTACAACCCCATTCCTCTTGTATCACCCAGGAGGGTCAGAAGTAACCCTTCACTTATTCAGCCCGTAAAGACGATCTTTCCGAAGATCTCCCCGGCGTCCATGGCGGCGAACCCGTCCCGCGCCTCGGCCATCGGCAACACCCGATCGACCACGGGCCGCAGCCCGGTCTGCTCCAGGAACACCGCCAGCCGCCCCAGCTGCTCCCGCGTCCCCATCGTCGTGCCGATCACGGACAGCTGCAGGAAGAAGACCCGGTTCAGATCGGCCGGCGGAACCGCGCCGCTGGTGGCGCCGGAGACGACGATGCGACCACCGGGCCTGAGCGACTTGAGCGAATGCTCCCAGGTGGCCTGCCCGACCGTCTCCATGACCGCGTCCACCCGCTCGGGCAGCCGCGCACCGGGCTCGAACACCTGGTCGGCGCCGAGCTCCCTGGCCCGCTCCCGCTTCTCCCCTGAACGGCTGGTGGCCCACACCCGGTACCCGGCGGCCCGGCCGAGCGCGATCAGCGCGGTCGCGACGCCCCCGCCCGCCCCCTGCACGAGCACGGTGGAGCCCGGCTGCAGCCCCGCCTTGTCGAACAACATGCGGTACGCCGTCAGCCAGGCCGTCGGCAGGCAGGCGGCGTGCTCGAAGCTCAGCCCGGCGGGCTTGGGCACCAGGTTGCGGCGCGGCACGGCCACACGCTCGGCGAACGTGCCGTCGTACACCTCGGACAGCAGCGTGCGCTTGGGATCGAGCGTCTCGTCGGCCCCGGTGCCGATCACGGCGTGCACGATGACCTCGTTACCGTCCTCGTCCACGCCGGCGGCGTCGCAGCCGAGCACGATCGGCAGCCGGTCCTGCCTGATGCCCACGCCCTTGAGCGTCCACAGGTCGTGGTGGTTGAGCGCGGCCGCCCGTACGGAGACGGTCGTCCACCCGTCCGGCAGCTTCGGCTCCGGGTGCTCGCCCAGCGTCAGGCCGGCGAGCGGGTTGTCGGGATCGGTCTGTGTGGCGGTTACGGCGAACATGGCCGCACCTTACTTCAGCCCGCTCCCCTGGCCCCGGCCCCCCGCCACGCTCCCAGGCCTCACTACTTCATCGTGACCCGGATGCCGGAGATCGCCTTCGTCCGGAACGGCGCCGGCCCGGTGGCGGCGACCAGCACGTCACCCCGGCACACCATCTCGGCCCGCCGCCCCGGCCTTTCGATCGCCCCAGGCGTCCTGACCTGCTGCTCGCAGTCAGGCGTAGGCACGAGCGCGACCATCTGTCCCGCCCCGCCCCCGAACCACAGCTGCGGCCCGACCGGCTCCCCCTGCACGTGCTCGCCCGGCTCCGCCAGCCGCACCCCGCCCCTGGCGGTCAACACCAGGTACCCGTCCTTGGTCACCCGCCCCTTCAGGCTCTCGGCCACGGTCATCCGCTGCTCGAACGTCAGCCCCTGCCCCCGGTCGTACATCGCCAGCCGCCACGGCCCGAACGCGAACAGCAGCACCTGCCCGTACTGGCCGCTGCCGGCCTGGCGCGGCCAGAGGGTCACGTTGGAGGCGTAGTTCCTGAGCGGCCGGCCACCCCGTGTGATCTCGACCTCGCCACCGTAGGGCGCGACGAACTGCCGGAACGTCCCGTCGATCCAGCCCGCCCGGAACGGCCGCGACCCCATCGCGGCGAGCCCCAGCTCACCCGGATAACGCACCTCGGCCCGCGCACCGTGCGGGAACACCACCTGGATGACCTCGTCGTCGCCCTTTTTCCTGGCCGGCACGTTGAGAATGTTGGGCGCGTTGTCGAGCGTGGTCAGGGACCTGATGGGCCCGGGCGTCCGGCTCGCCGGAGCGGCCTCGGGCTCGGGCTCGGGGTCCCGGCTGGCGAGCAGGCCGACAACGGGGATCAGCAGGAGCGCCAGAACCACCACCAGCCCGATCCACCGGCGACGGCCGCGCTCGCCTGCCTCGATGACGTCGAACTGGTCAGCCACGACGTTCCTAGCCGAGTAGTGCCGGCTTGCGCCCTTACCAACCAGTTCAATTGAGCGGGGACCGCCAGCGCAAGCCCTGGAACCTGGCGAAATCCTTGTCGCAGGTCACGAATTCACAACCGTGCTCGATGGCGAGTGCGGCGAGGTAGGCGTCGGGGATGAGCTTTCTTCGCGCGTTCGTCTCCCTGCACAACCTTGTGAAGATCTCCCAGTGGCGCTCGCCAGGGGCGACGACGATGGCGTGCGGCTGGTTGCGCACCTGGTCGGCGAAGGCGAGGATCTGCTCCATGGAAGGCGGGTTCTCGTGGATGGCCTCGACGCTGAGAACCCTGATGAGACCGTTGACGACGTGGTCGGAGACCGCATAGGCGGCGTCACCGTTGACCATCTCATCGACCAGCTTGTAGCACGCGATGTGATGGGGCGCCTGCGAGCGAAAGGCATTGACCAGGACGTTGATGTCATTGAGCAGCATCGGCCTGCACCTTGGAGAAGGTCTCGATGTCTTCCTGCTCCATGAGGGCGTAGATGAACTCCGGTGTGAGCTCGATGCCCGGCTTGAGCCGCGCGTCGGTGGTGACCAGCTCCACGCGGGGCCGTTCGGCCGCCTCCGTGGATCGGTTGAGCAGTTGTCGCAAGGCGTCCTCCATGACCGAGTTGAGACTGCGTCCGTTCTTCGCCGCGTACGCCTTCGCCTCGTTGAGGAGCACCTCGTCGATGCGCACCGTAGTCCTCCGCATGACTCCAGCGTCCGCGCGTGACATAAAAATGTCAACTCCAGATCGTAGTCATCCGATCACGAACTTTGCTCTTGCTTTGCGTCACCACACGGCCACATTGAGCTTCCCATCGCTGGACACCCGCACCTCCTCCCCCACCAGCTCCCGCCCCTCCGCCTCCCCCAGCAGCCCCCTCTCCGCCACCACCGCATAGGCCCTGCCCCCAGGCACGTCCACGACCAGGAACCCCTTCTCGGCCTCACCGTCACGCCCGTGCGCCACCGTGTACCCCGCCACCACCCCCACCCCTTCGTACGAGCCCACCAGCGGAACCTCCTTGGCGACATGCACCGGCGCGACATCCCCCAGCCGCCCGCCCGGCTCGCTCGACCACACCGCGTACGTGTGTTTCGTCAGATGCATCCCCACCCCGCTCACCAGCCCGTGCCCCGACTGCGCCCGCAGCAGCCCCGCCATCGTCGCCGTCGAGTGCAGCACGTAGTCGCTGGCCGGCCCGCCCGCGTACGGCAGCCCGCCCGTCACGGTGAGCCCGCGCGGGTCCAGCGGGTCCAGCCCGATGGCGTCGCACGCCTGCCGCAGCGCGATCGCGAAGCAGCTGTACAGGTCCAGCGCGTTCATGTCGTCCAGGCCGAGCCCGGCCCGCTCGAAGGCGGCCTCGGCGGCGTGGGCGACGGCGGGAGAGGAGCCGAGCGCGGGCCGCGTCGCCACTTCCCAGGTGTCCTCCGCGTACGCCCATCCCCGCAGGTAGACCCGCCGATCCTGCGGCACCCCCAGCCGGTCGGCCAGCCCCGAGCCGGCCAGGATGACGGCCGCCGCCTGGTCGACCTCCAGCACGGCCACCGTGTCGGTGGTGTAGGGCCAGCCGACGAAGCGGCCGCCGGCGAGCTCGTCGGGGGTGCGGGCGGCCCTGCGCCAGGCGTACGGGTTCGCGGCGGCGACCTCGGTCATCGGCGCCATGATGCGGGCCCGCTCGCGCATCTCCTCCTCGATCGTGAGCCCGGCCGCCGCCCGCCGCGCGGTCTCCATGATCGGATAGGTGTGCACCGGCAGGAACAGCCCGTGCGCGAGCGCCGACGGGTGCGGCGGCCGCTCCCAGCCGTACGGGGGCTTGGGGTCGGCGGGGTGGCTCCACGGCACGTGCTCGCCCGCCTTCCTGTACGCCCTGCGCGTGGCGAGCGCCTCGGCACCGGCCACCAGGGCCGAGTCCAGCTCGCCCGCGGCGATCGCGGCCGCCGCGGCACCGATGAGCAGCTGCGGGGCCGTACCGCCGACCTTGGAGTAGACCTGGTGGCGCGGCGCGGCCCCGAGGCGCTCGGCGAGGCGGCCGACGGGCGAGTCGTAGTGCCAGGAGTCGGTCCAGACGATCTGGATCGAGTCGAGCCGCTCGACGGGCAGCCGCGCGTCGCCGGCGGCCTCGCGCGCCACGGCCTCCCAGAGATCGAGCGGCTCAGGGCCGGGCTGCTCGCGAATCGTGCGCTGGGCGATGCCAATGAGACAGGGGGTGCGAGGGTCCATGACCCCAGCTAACCAGAACATCGCTCGGTTGATAAGGAGTGGCGTTTGATAATGGACGTTACCGATGTGACCAGAGAAATTAAAACCACGTCTCGACCTGCGGAAATGCCAATTCCGAATACATGCGCACTCGCTATTTCTATAACGGAACGGAACCGGCCCATGCTTTTTCGCGTCGTTTACTGGCCGCCGGATCGAGCCGTTCATTAACGTTCCGATCGTTTTCCTGGCCCATCCGGGGCGCAGTACCCCGCTCTGGGCCGCCGAAAGCTGAGAGGAGCTCCATGTATTCCCGAGCAAGGCGCATCGCGATCCCCCTCGCCGGCCTCGTGGCCATCGGGCTGGCGGCGGGAATGGTCAGCGGCGGCGCGGCCAACGCGACGACCGCACCCTCGGACGTCGTCTCCAAGAACTCGGCGACCCCCGCGGAGCAGGCGATCCAGTTCTGGACGCCGGACCGCGTCAAGCTGGCCACCGACCACGACGACGGCCTCGACCTGTCCTCCAAGGGCGTCAAGGGCAGCAACGACGCCCCCGACGGCCCGGCCGGCTCCGTTCCGCCGATCGGCGCCGAGAAGGCGAGGTCCACGAAGAGCAAGCACGTCAACCTGCCGAACACGGTCGGCCGCGTCTTCTTCACGCTGCCCAAGGCCGACCCCCGCAACCCGAAGAACTGGCGCTACTGCTCGGCCAGTTCGGTGCAGGGCAAGTACCGCAACCTCGTGGCGACCTCCGCCCACTGCGTGTACGACACCAAGAAGAACACCTTCTACGACAACTGGATCTTCATCCCGTCGTACTGGGACGGCGACAAGGTCTGGAACGGGAAGGCTCCCTACGGCATCTACGCCGCCAAGACGTTCAACGCGCACGACGACTTCGTCGTGAAGGAGGACTACGACTTCGACTACGCGTTCGTCAACGTCTTCAACGGCATCAAGGTCAACTGGGAGAAGGTCAACGGTCAGTGGAAGTGGACCGTGAAGAACGTCGGCCGCCTCGGCGACAACGTCGGCGGCCAGGGCTTCACCTGGAACCGGAGCACCAAGCTGAACGTGTTCTCGTTCGGCTACCCCGCCGGTGAGCACCCCGACGGCGACAAGCCGTTCACCGGCCGCACGATGAAGTACTGCTACGGCAAGACCAAGGCGATGCCCGAGGCCAAGAAGTACAACCTGCAGGAGCACACCGGCTTCAAGTGCTCCTTCACCGCCGGCGCGAGCGGCGGGCCGTTCATCTACAACTACAAGAGCGCGTCGCGGACCGGCTACCTGGTCGGCGTCAACAGCGTCGCGTGGGACACCGACGGCAACGACCGCTACGACCACATCTCGTCGCCGTACTTCAACACCGACACCTACAAGGTCTACAAGGCCGCCGCCAACCGCTGGACCGGCAACTGGCGCTGATCGACGGCACCCCGGGCCCCGGTTCCCCCTGGGAGCCGGGGCCATCCCTTCGCCGGAATGGGACCACTTGCCGACGTGGCGTACGCCACTTGGAGCGTGCGAATGCGACCGCGAATGGGCGCCAATTACGTACGCGCGGATGGTCGACGAACCGGCCTCCGACCTGCGGAGACATGACCGGCCTAATGATCATTTACACGTATCGGGGGCGTTCGGTTGACGGTGTCCTTATGGTTCACGATGCACTCTTGATCAGGTAACGAATCTCTATCCGAGCTGCAATACCGTCTGTACATCTGGAAAAATCCACCCTTACGACCCCAAGAAAGGCATTTCATGATCCCCCGAGCCAGGCACTTCGTGGCCGCTGCCCTCAGCAGCGCGCTGCTGATCGTGCCTGCCTTCACGGGGATCGCCGCCCACGCCGCGTCCGCCGCTGTGACCGCCGCTGTGACCACCACTGCGGCCACCTCCGTGGCCCCCAGCAAGGTGTACGCCGTCCCGCTGGCCAAGACGCTCGCGGACGTGAAGCGGGTCGCCGACTACTGGAGGCCCGACCGCCTGCAGAAGACCGACCTGTCCACCCCTGCCACGCCCGGCTCCGGCTCCGCCGCCTCGGCGGCCTCGTCGGGCGCCGCCGCGGCCGCCACCGTGAAGCGGACGACCGCCGCGGCCGCCGTCGCGCCGGCGCTGCCGCGCACGGGCACGGCCGCCAACACCATCGGCAAGGTCTTCTTCCGGTTCGGGGACAAGGAGTACTGGTGCTCCGCCGCCGCGGTCGCGGCCAAGAACCGCAGCGTGGTGGCCACCGCCGGGCACTGCGCGTACGACTCGCGCACGGCCAAGCCCGCCGACTACTGGATCTTCGTCCCGAACCCCGAGCCGAACGGCAACGCGCCCGACGGCATCTACGTGGGCGCCTCGATCAGCCTGCACGAGGACTGGTCGGGCAAGGGCGACTACGACTACGACTACGCGTTCGTGACCGTGCACCGCGGCTTCGCCTGGGTCCCCAAGGACGGCGCGTACATCATGCGGGACATCGGCCGGCTCCAGGACAACGTGGGCGGGCTAGGGCTGGAGCTGAACAAGAAGCCCGGCACGTACGCCGTGACCGCGTTCGGCTACCCGGCGGGCCAGCAGCCCGACGGGTCGCACCCGTACGACGGCAAGACGCTGCAGAAGTGCCTGCCCGGCAGCACCCGCTTCACCGTCGCCCCCGGCCGCGACCTGCAGAAGGGCGTCGAGCTGATGCCGTGCGACTTCAGCCCGGGCGCCAGCGGCGGCCCCTGGTTGCTCGCCTACGACGACAACCGCAGGCTCGGCAGCCTGGCCGGCGTCAACAGCCTGACCTGGAACAGGGACGCCAAGGGCCGCTACGACTCGGTGTCGGCTCCGTACTTCGACACCACCACCGGAGAGGTCTACCGACGCGCCGCTGGGCTCACCACGCTCTCAAATGTGACCTAAGTCATAGCAACCACATGATCACGGCGGGTGATCAGCGGCTTCTTTGTCTCGGTACGGTCACGGCGCGCCTTTGGAACGCTGACAGGATCTACCTGCAATTCACACGGACCAAGTCAAACCGATAGGTTCCGGGCTGTCCGTTTGCTGAGTAATGGAGGTGCATGAGGCGCCTCATGTCAGCGCAACCTGGAGTTACCTTGAAGCGAATCCTTCTCCCCGCCGGCGGTGCCATCCTGGCCACCGGTCTGCTGGCCGCCGGCCTGTCCGGTACGGCGCAGGCCGACGGCGACGTCGCCAACGACCCGATGGCCCGCAACAACTCCGCCGCCGTCTCCGTCGCCTCCTTCTGGCTGGCCTCGAACGGCGCCGCGCTCCGGTCCGCGACCCAGTACACGTGGGACTCGAACGAGGTTCGGAAGGTCGTCTCCAAGGGCGGTTACAGCCCTGACGGCAGCCCCGGCACCACGGCGCCGACCGGCGAGTCGAAGTCGACCGGCAGGGCCCAGAACGTCAACCTCCCCAAGACCGTCGGCAAGGTCTTCTTCGTCGACGGCCAGGGCAAGTTCCGCTGGTGCTCGGGCACCTCCATCCAGTCGAACTACCGCAACCTGGTCGCCACGGCCGGCCACTGCGTCTACGACACCGACAGCAACAGCTCCACGATGGACAAGTGGGTCTTCGTCCCCGGCTACTACCAGGGCAAGGCTCCTTGGGGCATCTACGTGGGCAAGCAGGCCTTCACCCACTACGACTTCGACACCTACGAGGACTACGACCGCGACTACGCGTTCGTCACCGTCTACAACGGCATCACCTCGAACGGCGTCAAGCAGGTGGACCGCAAGGACTTCGAGCGCTTCACCGGCCCGAAGCGGGCCTGGGGCGGCCGCTACTACATCCTGCTGTCCAAGGACGCGGGCCGCCTCGGCGACAACGTCGGCGGCCAGGGCTTCGCCTGGAACCAGCCCACCGGCAAGCCCGTGCGCGCCTTCGGCTACCCGGCAGCCCCGCACCCCGACGGCAACAAGCCGTACAGCGGCGTGACGCCGAAGCACTGCTACGGCAACACCACCGCCAAGACGGTCGGGGCCTCCTGGCTCAAGATCGAGGAGCACATCGGCCTCAAGTGCGCCGTGACCCCCGGCTACGACGGCGGTCCGTGGCTGCTGAACTACAGCAACGCCAAGCGTCTCGGCTACGTCAACGGCGTCACCAGCACGTTCGCCGACCAGGACGGCAACGACCGGATCGACTACATCACCTCGCCGTACTTCGACGGTGAGACTGCCTCGGTGTACAACGCGGCCAAGAACGTGTGGTCCGGCAAGATCGTGGGCCCGAACGGCGAGCTGTACAAGTAAGCCCTACCAGGGGAAAGCGAGGGCCTCGGGCATCCGAGGCCCTCGCTTGCTGTTTCCGGGGGTTCGTACGGGGACCACGCACGGCCTTCCGCCGGAGGGCGCTTCGCGCCGGCACAGCTCCAGACAGCGCCTCCCAGAGGCTCCGCCCTCCTTCGATCCCCACCACGCCGCGGCGCCGAGAGCCCCTCAGCCGCTCCCGGCCCGACACACGGCTCGCGTCTCACGCTGGGACGGTCATCGGATGGGGCGTGACCGAAACAAGGCGCCGCACACATCCCCCACCCCGAAGTGACGCACACACAGCCGTCACACCTGTCGGCATGAAGATCTTTCTTTGTTCAACTGACAGACCGTATTTGCCTTGTCACGATGGGCGCATGCGTCGCGATGATCTGACAGACGCCGAATGGGACCGGGTCGCCACCCTCCTGCCCCAGATCGGCGTCCACGGCGGCCGGACGACCGACGACCGCACCGTGATCAACGGCCTCCTCTACCAGGCCCGCACCGGCGTCCGATGGCGCTACCTGCCCGAGCGGTACGGCTGCTGGGTCACCCTCTACAAGCGCCACCGCCGCTGGCTGGCGGACGGCACCTGGCAGCGCCTGACCCTGGCGCTGCACACCGACGACCCAGGCGATCCCGCCGACCCCGGCGACCTCGGCGACCACGTACCGGCCCGCGTGGGCAGGATCGGCCCGGCGGAGCTCGACCTCATCCGCAGCCATCCGCCAGGCTCCCCCCGCACCACCCACCTCCCGTCCCCCCTCAAGGACACAGCGGTGCTCACCAGCATCCAAGCCCTCCTGGGCGAAACGGTCAGACCCAAGGGAGCCTGATCCGACCCCTGCCTCACGGCCCGTCGACGATGCGTCGGCGGGCCGTTCTGATGCGCCGGCAACACCGCCAGAACCCCGGCGAGCACGGCTCTCGGACCCGATTCTGAAGATCTCCTGTGAGAAACGGGGCAATTTAGACGGAGCCGGTTCCCATCTGGTTCCTGTGATCTGAGTCACATTCAACCAACTACAGTCAGTCGCATCCCCCTAACGGCACTTTCGTACCAGCAGCAACAACCCCTCCATACCCTGCGAAAACGTGACTTGACGATCACAACGCGCAAATGTCTCTGACAGGTCACGGAAAGGTCACGCCGCACGGGGGCCATACCGAATCCCCCAAAGCGGGTTTCACCTGCGGAGATCACCACGCTATGTTCCTTGCTATCCCTTTACTGACGCATGGGACGCAAGTTGCGACCCACGACAGAGCAAGGAGCAGTTCCCTTGAAGCGCATCCTCATCCCCGCCGGTGGCGCCCTCCTGGCCACCGGTCTCCTGGCCGCCGGCCTCGCCGGCACCGCCCAGGCCGACGACACCGTCGCCAAGGACGCGATGGCGACGAGCGCGGCCAACGCCAAGGCCATCGCCCAGTTCTGGGCGGAGAACAACGGTGCCGCCCTCAAGGCCGCTACCGAGTCGAACGTCTGGGACAAGGCCGACGTCGCCAAGCTGCAGAGCAAGGGCGGCTACAGCTCGGACACCAAGCCGGGCTCGACCGCGCCGATCGGTCAGGAGAAGAAGGCCTCCACGAAGGTCCAGAACGTCAACATGCCGAAGACCATCGGCAAGGTCTTCTTCGTCAACAGCAAGGGCGAGAAGAAGTGGTGCTCCGCCACTTCGATCCAGTCGCAGTACCGCAACCTGGTCGCCACGGCCGGTCACTGCGTGTACGACACGGCCGCCAACACGGACGTCATGTCCAAGTGGGTCTTCGTCCCCGGTTACTACCAGGGCAAGTCCCCCTGGGGCATCTACGTGGGTAAGCAGGCCTTCACCCACTACGACTTCGACGTCTACGAGGACTACGACCGCGACTACGCGTTCGTGACCGTGTACAACGGCGTTCACGTCTCCGGCAAGACCACCAAGGTCACGCCGAGCGAGTACAAGTCGCACGTGGCCAAGGGCGGCGTCGGCTTCGTCAAGGAAACGCCGATCACGAAGGAAGAGTTCGAGGCCGGCTACGACAAGTACGGCGAGGACGGCCCCTTCAAGTCGAAGGCCGCCGACCCGAAGGTCGAGACGGTTGCGAAGCCTTCCGACGTGACCGCCGGCAACGTCGACGCCTACATCAAGGGCGAGGGCCCCACCAAGGGTGTCCAGCTCGTCGGTGCCGAGGTCTACAAGTCGCAGTACACCGCGGCTCCCACGGGCTTCGACAACGGCGCCAAGTTCGAGCGCCTGAGCACCGAGGTGCCCATCAGCAAGGAGAAGTACGACGAGCTGAAGGCCGCCAAGGGCGACGGCAAGTTCATGGGCGAGGTTCGCGCCCAGCTTGACGCCAACAAGAACGAGATCGCCTGGTTCAAGACGCAGTACTACATCAAGAAGTGGATCAAGTCCACCGCTCAGATCAAGTACTGGGTCGAGGACTACTACGTGGTCGACATCGCCGGCAAGGACGCGGGCCGTCTCGGCGACAACGTCGGTGGCCAGGGCTTCGCCTGGAACCAGCCGACCGGCAAGCCCGTGCGCGTGTTCGGCTACCCGGCCGCTCCTCACCCCGACGGCAACAAGAACTACACCGGCGTGACTCCGAAGTGGTGCTACGGCACCACCACGAAGAAGCTGGTGGGTTCGGCTGCCAAGAAGATCGAGGAGCACGTCGCCCTCAAGTGCGCCATGACCGAGGGTGCCGACGGTGGCCCGTGGCTGTACAAGTACAGCAACAGCAAGCGTCTCGGCTACGTGAACGGTGTCACCAGCACCTTCAACGACCAGGACGGCAACGGCCGCGTGGACTACATCTCGTCGCCGTACTTTGACGGCGAGACGAACACCGTCTACAAGGCCGCCGCGGCCTCGTGGTCCGGCAAGATCGTCTGAAGTAACGGATAGCGACCGGGCTTGAACCGTTCGTGTAACCGTTGCCAGTGAAGGGCCCGGCATCCTGCCGGGCCCTTCCGCTTTTCCGCCGAACGTGAAGGCGTTTGGACGCATGGGACGTCCAGACGGTGCCATCAAGTCGATGTGATCTGTGTCACATCGCCTGATCGACCGGAACCGGGAGGGCGCCTCAGCCCCGCGAGCCCCACTGACAACTTCCTTATGTTGATCTGGGCAAACGGTAAAGAGGCTGGCTTTCCTCAGCTCCTGCGCATCAGCCACTTAAACATCACAGAACGATCACGGCCGCCTTGTCCCATCTTTTCCGACCAAAGCGGCTACCGGATCTCAAGATCGACACTGTATGTTCCTGGCTATCCCTTTACTGACGCATGGGACGCAAGAGGCGTTCCACGACAGCGCAAGGAGTTACCTTGAAGCGCATCCTCCTCCCGGCCGGTGGCGCCATTCTGGCCACTGGTCTGCTGGCCGCCGGCCTCGCCGGCACCGCCCAGGCTGACGACACCGTCGCCAAGGACGACCTGGCCAAGACCGCGGCGCAGGCTGCCGAGGTCATTGACTTCTGGACCAAGTCGGACAACGCGGCGCTGAAGAAGGCCGTGGCGTTCAACCCCGACGCTCTCGAGGTTGAGAAGATCTCCTCCGGTGGCGGCTACAGCGCGGACACCAAGCCGGGCTCCACCGCTCCCATCGGCGAGGAGAAGAAGAGCACCGCCAAGGTTCAGAACGTGAACCTGCCGAAGACCATCGGTAAGGTTTTCTTCGAGTACCGTGACGGCTCGCTCTACTGGTGCTCGGGCACCTCGATCCAGTCGCAGTACCGCAACCTGGTCGCCACGGCCGGTCACTGCGTCTACGACATCGCCGCCAACGACGAGGTCGTTTCCCGCTGGGTCTTCGTGCCGGGCTACTACCAGGGCAAGGCTCCTTGGGGCATCTACGTGGGTAAGCAGGCCTTCACCCACTACGACTTCGACGTCTACGAGGACTTCGACCGCGACTACGCCTTCGTGACCGTCTACGACGGCATCGGCGGCGTCGCCAACAAGTCCACGAAGGTCACCCCGAGCGAGTACGCGGCGCACATCGCCAAGGGCGGCAAGGGGTACGTCAAGGAGACCCCGATCACCGCTGAGGAGTTCGCGGCGGGTTACGAGAAGTACGGCGAGGCTGGTCCGTACAAGTCGGCCGCTGCTGACCCCAAGGTCGAGTCGGTTGCCAAGCCGTCCGACGCTGCGGCGAAGATCGAGGACTACATCTCCAAGGGCGTCAACGGCGTGAAGCTGGTTGGCGTCGAGGTGACGGAGTCGGTCTACAAGAACGCCCCCGCCGGCCTGGACAACGGCAACAAGTTCGAGCGCCTCTCCAAGGAGATCTCGATCTCCCAGGAGGAGTACAAGAAGCTCGTTGCCGAGAAGGGCGACGGCAAGTTCCTCGGCTCCCTCCGCGTCACCAAGGACGCGAACGGCACCGAGACCGCTTGGTTCAAGACGCAGTACTACGTGAAGAAGTGGATCAAGTCCACCTCGCAGATCGAGTACTGGGTCGAGGACTACTACGTCGTCGAGCACGCCGTCAAGAGCGTCGGCCGCCTCGGTGACAACGTCGGTGGCCAGGGCTTCGCCTGGAACCAGCCCACCGGCAAGTACGTCCGCACCTTCGGCTACCCCTTCGGCCCGCACCTGGACGGCAACAAGCCGTTCACCGGTGTCACGCCGAAGTGGTGCTACGGCAAGACGGCCAAGAACGTTCTGCGCATCCCGTCCAAGAAGGTCGAGGAGCAGATGTCGTTCAAGTGCACCGTGACCGCCGGTTACGACGGTGCGCCGTGGCTGTACAAGTACAGCAACAGCAAGCGTCTCGGCTACGTCAACGGTGTCACCAGCCTCATCGCCGACACCGACAGCAACAAGCGCTACGACACGATCACCTCGCCGTACTTCGACGGTGAGACCGCCGCGATCTACAAGGCCGCTTCGGCCTCGTGGTCCGGCAAGCTGATCCCGTAGTTCTCGCTGCTGGACAGAACGACGACCTAGTCATCGTTCACATGCTTCACCCAAAGGGCTCGGCTTCTGCCGGGCCCTTTGGCCTTTCTACGACAAATTTGAGCATTCCCCTTACCAGAGTGACTGGTGGGTCGATAGGGTCTTTACACCCTTTTTGACAACTGTGGAGCCTCCCGTGAAGCGCCTGCTCATCCCCCTCGCCGCCGCCGGCCTGAGCGCCGCCGTACTCGCCTCGCCCGCCAACGCCGCACCGTCCTGGGCATCCGAAGACCTCCTGCCCAAGCCGGCCGACGCGTACGGTGCCGCCTTTTTCTGGCTCGACTCGAACGGAGCCGCCCTGCGGAAGGCCACGCAGTACAACCTGGACGCCAAGGACGTGCCGAAGGTCGTCAGCTCGGGCAGCAAGGGCGTCCCCGACGGCAAGCCCGGCATGACGGGCCCGACCACCACCCCCAAGGCTGGTACGAGCAAGAACGTGAACCTGCCGAAGACCATCGGCAAGGTCTTCTTCCTCGACAAGTCGGGCCACTACCGCTGGTGCTCGGCCACCTCCATCCAGTCGAGGAACCGCAACCTGGTCGCCACCGCCGGCCACTGCGTGTTCGAGAACGGCAAGGACGAGGTCTACCGCAAGTGGATCTTCGTGCCGGGCTACTACCAGGGCAAGGCCCCCTGGGGCGTCTACGTCGGCGCCTACGCCTTCACCGCTTACGACCTCGACACCTACGACGACTACGACGGCGACTACGCCTTCGTCGCGGTGCACAACGGCTTCGCGCTGACGGGCTCCAAGGAGGTCGTCAAGAGCGAGTTCCACGCCTGGGGCGGCGACAAGTGGGTCAAGCACGAAGAGATCAAGAAGGAAGAGTACGACGCCGGGTTCGAGAAGTACGGACCCGCGGGGCCGTACTGGTCGAAGGACTTCGACGTCACGCCGGAGAAGGTCGCGCACAACTACTCGGGCGAGAAGATCCTGACCAAGGTCGAGGTCACCGAGTCCGAGTACAACAAGGCGCCGAAGGACACCGCGAGCGACGTCAACGGCGAGCAGTACGAGCAGGCCGGCCCGACCCCCATCAGCCAGGAGGAGTTCAAGAAGCTCACGGCTGAGAAGGGCGACGGCAAGTACCTCGGCAAGCTCACCGTCACCAAGGACGCCAACGGTACCGAGACCGCGTGGTTCGAGACCCGCTACTACGTCAAGCAGTGGGTCAAGGCCGGCAAGACGGTCCGCTACTTCCGCGACCACTACCACATCGGCCTGGCCAAGGACCTCGGCCGCCTCGGCGACGTCGTCGGCGGCCAGGGCTTCGCCTGGAACCAGCCGCTCGGCCAGCAGGTAACGGTCTTCGGCTACCCGAGCGCCCCGCACCCCGACGGCGACAGGCCGTTCACCGGCGTCACCCCCAAGTGGTGCACCGGCAAGACCGGCACGAAGAGCGTCCAGGTCAACACGTTCAAGGTCGAGACCCACCAGGTGCTCAAGTGCTCCATGACGTGGGGCGCCGACGGCGGCCCGTGGCTCATGAAGTACAACAACAGCAAGCGCACCGGCTACGTCAACGGCGTGACCAGCGTCTTCGCCGACAACGACGGCAACGACCGGATCGACACCATCAGCTCGGCCATCTTCGACGGCGAGACCGCCGACGTCTACAACAAGGCGAACTTCGCCGAGACGAAGAAGATCGTCGGCCCCAACGGCGAGCTCCTGAAGTAACCCAGCGGTGGGCCCGGGCACATGCCGCCCCGGGCCCACCCAGGCGACAACGAGTTACCGGCCAGCATCCTCCTGGACCGTGACCTCGTGGCCGGCCTCAGCGGGCTCGAAGTGGGTGTCACCCCACTGAACGGTGTACCGGTAACGGCCGGCCTCCGCCGGCGTGTCGGTGAAGCCGAACGAGCCGTCATCGGCGGTGGCCACGCCCGGCAAATCCGTGGTGACGGTTTCCCCGTCCTTGGTGAGGATGCGCTGCACGCTCACCGGAGTCCCCGCGGGCGGAGCCTGGCCGTCGGTGGTCAGTGTGCCGGTGAGCCGCAGTGGGCTGCCGACAAGCCCTTCCGCAGGGCCGGTCAGGGTGAGCGAGGCGGGAAGGCGGGTCCAGATGTTCACCGACACCGTGCTCGCCCGGTGGAGGGAGTCCCCGTTCCAGCGCACCTCCCAGGTGGTGCCCCCGGCCACCGTCGGCGTGTCGGTGAAGGTGAACGTACCGTCTGCCTCGGTGGTCACGCCAGGGAGCGTGGAAGCACTCCCGTAGTCCGGGCGACGGGTCACGACCAGTTGCTGCGGACCGGGAGCCGACTCGTGGGACAGCGTGAGCCGGCCGGTCATGGTGAGCGGTTTCGACACGATCGACCAGTCAGGGGGCGTCAGCGTCAGCGTGGATCCGCTGAGAGTCACGTCCTCCGCGCGCCACAGATGAAGTCTGCCGTCGCGTGAGGCCCTCAGCACGCTGAAGACGTCGTCGCCGGAGAAAGCCAGGCTTCCCTGCATCACGTCACCGGCCGGATTGGCGGTCGTGTACGTCGTCGCCGCCGTTGCGGTGTCGAACAGGGTCAGATCCACGCTGCCCCGCTTGCTGCCTCCCGCGACATGCTCACCGTCCGGGCTGATGGCGACGGCCTGCCAGGAGCCATGGGAGGTGGAATCCTCCCCGTAAGTACGCGTCCTGGTCAGGCTGGTGGTGTCCCAGACGTCGAAGCGGTAGGGGTGACCGAACGACGAGATGACCTCGGAGCCGTCCGCCGTGATGGCCAGGTCCAGCAGGTTGGACAGGCCGCCGTTCGCCCCGCCCGAGATCACACCGCGTGAGGTGGGCGAGGCGCCGCTCACGTCGTACACCAACAGGTCCGTCGGCAAGACGCCGGGATCTCCGAAGACCAGTGTGTCACCGGCGGCGGCGAGGATCGGCGCGTAGCTCGTGTTCGGGCCGAACTCGACCGGCTGCGGCACCCCCGCTGACAGGTCGAGGCCGAGAACGCCTCCGTTGTACATGTGTTGGCAGCCATACCCGACCCAGAGCCGATCTCCGGACAGCGCCAGGTACGACGGGCACGGGTTGGAGGCCAGGCCGATCCGCCGCGTGATGGCGAGAGTGGCCGTGTCGATCTCGACGACCTCGTTGGAACCGCGCAGCGCCGCGTACAGACGCGTGCCGTCGGGCCGCATCGCGAGGCCCTGCGCACCGGAGAGGCCGGTGATGGCGCCGCTGAGTTCGCCCGCGGTGTCGGCGACGACGATCTGGTTCTCGGCGGAGACGAAGACCTTGCCGCCGCCCACGACCACATCACCGCTCTTGGAGGTGACGCCCAGGGAGACACCGAGGTCGGTCGTGGAATCGGCGGCCGCCGCCGGGGCCAGCGTAGTGATCAATCCCGCCGTCATGGCCACGACACCGCTTAAGGCGGCCAAACGGCGCGTGAGTTCGAGGCGTAAAGGGCGCACAGGATCTCCGATCTGGAGGAAGGGAAGATGTCGGCGCCCTGATCAAGTCAGAGAAAACTCGGGCCGTCAAGATCCAAGATCGGCCGGCACGGTTGTCGACGGGCCCGGGCACAAGCCGGCCCGGGCCCATCAGGTCACACGGCGGTGAGCTCGCGCGTGCGCTCGCGCAGCGCGGCCACCGGCCGCTCGTTCTTGTACGGCTCCAGCCGCCGCCGCAGATCAGCCGCGTACGACCGCGACCGCGCCGACTGGAGCTCGGCCGCCAGCGTCAGCGCGCCGGCCGCGGCCGAGCACGCCTCCTCCAGCTCCCCGCACTGCAGCAGCCCGGCGGCCAGCAGCGACAGGTTGAACATGCGCCCCCGCACGTACCGGGAGTCCATGTCGAGCGAGCGCCGCGCCTGGCGCACGACCCGCTCCCCCTCCCCGAGGTCGCGGAAGCAGTGGGCGAACTTGGCGGACAGGTAGGCCTCGTCGAAGTAGCTGAGCCACTTGGGCTCGTCGGCGGGCTTGCGGGCATCGAAGGCGCACTCGGCCTCGTGGAGGGCGTGGCCGCAGGAGCGGGCGTCGCCCAGGCCGGCGTGCGCGTGGGCCTCCAGGACGTGCGCGGAGGCCAGGAGAGTCTTCACCCCGGCCGCGCGGGCCGCCATCTGGGCGGCTCTGGCCAGGTCGAGGGCGTGGGCCGGCTGGCCCATGTAGATGGCCTGGTGCGCCATGCCGGCCAGGATCTCGCCGCCCAGCGTCTGGTCGTCGGCGCCCCTGGCCAGGCGCAGGGCCTGGATCAGGTACCGCTGGGCGAGGCCGTGCTGCTCCATGTCGTAGGCCATCCACCCCGCCAGGCGGGTCAGCTCCGAGGCCGCGGCGGCCAGCTGCTTGCCGGTGGACTCGCCGTACGAGCCGTCCTTGAGCAAGGGGGAGACGGCGGTGTCGAGGTACTTGACCACGGACGAGCGGACGCGTCCGCTGCCGAAGCGGTTGTCGAGCTCACCGAAGGAGCGGGTGACCTCGTGGATGGCGGCGATGTCGGCGCGGCCTACCCGCCGCGTGCCCGTGCCGCTCGGGCGCCCCTCAGAGGGCGATGTCAGCCAGCGTACGGCTCCAACAGAGCCTGCTCCAATCGCGAACGTCGAGTCGATCAGGAACCTCCGTCTCTCCACATCGGCCCGCCACAGCGCCGTCACGGTCGCGACCCCCTCCTGCCAGGTGTGCGTGAACTCCTGTCCGAGATCGAGGGGTGTGATGACGGCCGGCATGCCCAGGTCCTCCGACGAGACCGGCCTGCCTAGCCGGAGCGCGAAGATCTCGGTGAGCAGGCACGGGACCGGATCGCGCGGCCTCTGACCTCCGATCCATCGCAGGACGGAGCTGTGGTCGTACTTGAGGCCCGGAGTGCCACGTGCGGCTCCCAGATCGTTGAGGCGCCTGGCCAGTCCCTTGTGGGAAAAACCCGCCTCTGCGATGAGCTGCTGCAGCAGTCGATTCGGCTCGCGTTCCATCGCTCTCCTCGTCACAGGAGTCGGCGCCCACATCATTACAGAGAGCTACTGTTATAGCACCTTGCGTAAAGGGTTTATGGCAGTTCCCAAAGGTCACCCAAACTCCATCCCACACCCCGGGCCGTCCTGCACATGATCAGGCGGACCCTGGCTCCTGGACGGGGATCTCAACTACCCACGAAACGGCCACGTAACCCGAAAAGCAGAAAGACCTGGTGAGAGGCGGTAAAAAAGGGGCGAGCGAGGGCCGGAAAGGGCTCTCTCGCTCGCCAGGACGGCCTGTGGGGGCTCAGACGCGCGCGACCCCGTCCGCCCGGGCCTGGGCGGCCACCGCGGCCGTCACGGCGGGCGCGACGCGCTCGTCGAACGGGCTCGGGATGATGTACGTCGCCGAGAGGTCGTCACCGACCACCCCCGCCAGCGCGTTGGCCGCGGCCACCTTCATGTTCTCGGTGATCGCGGTGGCCCGCACGTCGAGAGCGCCCCGGAACACGCCGGGGAAGGCCAGCACGTTGTTGATCTGGTTGGGGAAGTCTGAGCGGCCGGTGGCCACCACCTTGACGTACCTGGCGGCCACCTCGGGGTGCACCTCCGGCGTCGGGTTGGACAGGGCGAACACGATGGCGTCGGGCGCCATGGACGCGATCGCCCGCTCCGGCACCGTGGACCCGGACAGCCCCAGGAACAGGTCGGCGCCCTCCAGCGCCTCCTCCGTGGAGCCGGTGTGGCCCGCCCGGTTGGTGTCGCGGGCCAGCGCCTGCTTGACCGGGTTGAGGCCCTCCCTGCCCTCGTAGATCATGCCCTTGGAGTCGGAGACCGCGATGTCGCCGATGCCCGCCTCCAGCAGGATGCGGGTGACGGCGACGCCGGACGCGCCCGCGCCGGCCACGACGGCCCGCAGGTCGCCCAGCGTGCGGCCGGTCAGCCGGGCGGCGTTCCGCAGGGCCGCCAGCGCCACGATGGCGGTGCCGTGCTGGTCGTCGTGGAAGACCGGGATGTCGAGCAGGCCGCGCAGCCGGTCCTCGATCTCGAAGCAGCGGGGGGCGCTGATGTCCTCGAGGTTGATGCCGCCGAACGAGGGCGCCAGGCGCACCACGGTCTCGACGAGCCCGTCGACGTCGGTGCAGTCGAGGCAGATGGGCACGGCGTCGACGCCCGCGAACTCCTTGAACAGCAGCGCCTTGCCCTCCATGACGGGCATGGCGGCCGCGGGGCCGATGTCGCCGAGGCCGAGCACCGCGGTGCCGTCGGAGACGACGGCGACCACGTTGGAGACCCAGGTGTAGTCGCCGGCCAGCGCGGGCTGTTCGGCGATGGCGGTGCAGACCCGGGCGACGCCGGGCGTGTACGCGAGCGACAGGTCGTCGGCGTCGCGGACCGGGACGGTGGAGCGAATCTCGATCTTGCCTCCCCTGTGCAGGGCGAAGGCCGGATCGAGGTCGGGTGTTTCGACGGAAGCAGAAGCGGGCGTGGCAGCCACAGCGACCCCTGTAGTCATCGGTAGCGGAAGTAACCTTCGGCGGACGAGCGCGAGCGGGCTGGCTTCGGTAGCTGCCAGGATCCCCTCGCCGGTCGTCTGGTGAGGGGGTTCGGGGGTCACCCGTCTTCCCATACTGCCACAGGCTGAGATGCTGTTCGGTGTCGGCGCCGACGCCGTTCTGTTGACGCATCGTTAAATCCCGGGTGACAGACCGCAGCTAAACCCCATCTAAACTGCACAAAACGCAAGTTTCATGGCTTTTCACTACGAGGAGGCCGTACATGGCCCTCAGACCCCTGGGCCGCCGTGGCTACGCCGCCGGCGCGCTCGCCTTGGCCACTGCGCTCATGCTCACCGCGTGCGGCAGTGAGACCGGCTCGGGCACCGGCACGACCAGCGCCAGCGCCTCCGCCGCCGGCGGTGCCAAGCTGGTGCAGCCCGGCAAGCTCACGGTCTGCACGAACATCCCGTACGAGCCGTTCCAGTTCAAGGACGCGAGCGGCAAGATCGTCGGGTTCGACGTGGACATCGTCGACCTCGCCGCGAAGAAGCTGGGCGTGACCCAGAACATCGTGGACATCGACTTCGCCGTGATCAAGAGTGGTGCCGCCATGGCCGCGAACAAGTGCGACGTCGCGGCCGCCGGCATGACGATCACCGACGAGCGCAAGCAGAACATCGACTTCTCCGACCCCTACTTCGACGCCACGCAGGCCCTGCTGGCCAAGAAGGGCACCGGCGCCGCCTCGCTGGAGGACGTCAAGGCCAAGGGGCTCAAGCTGGGCGCCCAGGCCAGCACCACCGGCCTCGACTACGTCAAGAAGCAGGGCTTCGACCCGACCGAGTACGCCGACTCGGCCAAGGAGCTGCTGGCCCTGCAGGCCGGCCAGGCCGACGTGATCGTCCAGGACCTGCCCGTCGTCCTCACCTGGCTGAAGAAGCCCGACATCGCCGCCAAGTTCGAGATGATCGGCAGCCTGGACACCGGCGAGCAGTACGGCATCGGCCTGAAGAAGGGCGCCGACCCGCTCCTGCTCAAGACGATCAACGAGGAGATCGCCAAGGCCAAGCAGGACGGCACCTACGAGAAGATCTACGTGAAGTGGTTCGGCAAGAAGCCCGGCGAGCTGGGCTGATCCATGGCCGACCAGCCGAAGACGGCTGAGCCTGGGCGTACCAGGCTCAGCCCTCGGAAAAAGCAGCAGGTCAGCCGAGGTATCCAATACGTCGTACTGGCCGCCGCGCTCGTCGCCGTCGTACTGTACGCCGACTGGGCCAGCCTCGCCCAGAACTTCGCCAAGGCCGACGTGGCGAGTGCCGCGCTGCCCGAGCTCTTCACCATCGCGCTGCGCAACACGATCATCTACACGGTGGGCGGGTTCGTCTGCGCGTTCGTGCTGGGCCTGGTGCTGGCGCTCATGCGGCTCTCGCAGGTCCGGCCGTACCGGTGGATCTCGCTCATCTACATCGAGATCTTCCGCGGGCTGCCCGCGCTGCTGATCTTCCTGCTGATCGTGTTCCTGCCGCTGGCGCTGCCGGGCTTCGAGGTGCCCGGCGGCACGTACGGACAGGGCATCCTCGGGCTCGGCCTGGTCGGCGCGGCCTATCAGGCGGAGATCTTCAGGGCCGGCCTCCAGGCCGTGCCCAAGGGTCAGACGGAGGCCGCCAGGTCGCTCGGCATGTCGGCCACCCGTGCCCAGGTCACCGTGGTGATCCCGCAGGCGATCCGGATGGTCATCCCGCCGACCACCAACCAGTTCGTGGCCCTGCTGAAGGACTCGTCGCTGGTGCTGTTCCTCGGCGTGTCCGGCGAGTACGTCGAGCTGGCCAAGTTCGGCAACGACCTGGCCTCCCAGTACGCCAACGCCACGCCCATCATGGTCGCCGGCATCACGTACCTGATCGTCACCATCCCGCTGGGGTACCTCGCGTCCCGGCTGGAGGGGCGTAAGGGGAGGAATCGATGACAACCCACGCCATCGAGCTGCGCGACCTGCACAAGTACTTCGGCAAGAACGAGGTGCTCAAGGGCATCGACATGACCGTCGACCCGGGCCAGGTGGTCTGCGTCATCGGCCCGTCGGGCTCGGGCAAGTCCACCCTGCTGCGCTGCGTGAACCTGCTGGAGACGCCGACCAGGGGCAAGGTGTTCGTGGAGGGCGTCGAGGTCACCGACCCCGACGTGGACCTCGACGCCGTACGCCGCCGCATCGGCATGGTCTTCCAGCAGTTCAACCTGTTCCCGCACATGACCGCGCTGCAGAACGTCATGATCGCCCAGCAGCGGGTGCTGAAGCGCGGCAAGCGCGAGGCCGAGATCATCGCCCGGGACAACCTGGACAAGGTCGGCGTCGGCGCCAAGTGCGACTCCCTGCCCGGCCAGCTCTCGGGCGGCCAGCAGCAGCGCGTCGCGATCGCCAGGGCCCTGGCCATGAATCCCAGCCTGATGCTCTTCGACGAGCCCACCTCGGCGCTCGACCCCGAACTGGTCGGCGACGTGCTCACCGTCATGCGCAAGCTGGCGGAGGAGGGGATGACCATGCTGGTGGTCACCCACGAGATGGGCTTCGCGCGGCAGGTGGCCGACCGGGTGGTGTTCATGGACGGCGGCGTGATCGTCGAGGACGGCGCCCCCGCTCAGGTCATCGGCGACCCCCAGCAGGAGCGCACCCGTACGTTCCTGCACCGCGTCCTGCACCCGGAGGAGTAGCCGGCCAGGGGCGGGGCACACCGGGAAGCTCGCCACCCGGGTGCCCCGCCTTCTGCTGTAATGGACCGGCATGGACCTCACCTCTTACGCCGAGTGGGCGGTCCGGCTGGCCAACGATCCTGACCCGCCGCCCGAGCTCAGGCGGCTGCGCGACGAGCTGGCCGCCGTGTTCGACGCGGCCGGCGACGCGCGCGCCGTGGCCGAGCGGCTGAACGCCCTGCTGGTGCGCTACCCCGTGCGCCCCCAGCTCTCCGACCACGACGGCCACGACTGGCACCTGCACCTGGCCGAGGACCCCGCCGCGACCGCCGTCATGGGCCTCGCCTCGGTCGTCGCCGAGCTGGGCGTGGACCGCCTCGGGCGGTGCCGCGAGCCGCACTGCGGCCTGGCCTTCCTCGACACCTCGTCCAACCGCTCCCGCCGCTACTGCTCGGCCCGCTGCGCCAGCCGCGCCAACGTCGCCGCCTTCCGCGCCCGCCGCAGGAACGGCTCCTAGCCCTTGCGAGGCGACCTGCGCAGGAGCGGCCAGTAGCGCAGCACCACGCGCCCCACGATGTCGTCCACCGGCCCGAAGTCCCAGCTGTCGCGCCGCCCGCCGGCCCGCTGGTTGTCGCTCTCCAGCCACCAGCCGCCGGCCCCGTGCCACTGCGCCCGCTTGACGATGAGCCGATCGGGATCGCCGGGCAGCCTCGCCACCACGAGGTCGCCGGGGCGCACGGTGGCCCCCCGGCGTACGAGGAGCCAGTCGCCGGGCAGCAGCGCGGGCCGCATCGAATCCCCTTCGACACGCACTCTCATCGTCTAGACCCCCCACTCCGCAGGCGTTGGGACACGAGTAAGGTCGTTGATGGACCAAGCTGATTCAGCATCCAGGAAGGATTTTCTGATGCTCGCACGACTGCTACGACCCAAGCATGTCGCTTCCGCTCACTGCGACCTGCCCTGTGGGGTCTACGACCCCGCTCAGGCCCGCATCGAGGCCGAGTCGGTCAAGGCGATCATGGAGAAGTACGCGGCCAACGAGGACCCGGTCTTCCGCGCCCGCGCCATCAAGATCAAGGAGGAGCGGGCCGAGCTGGTCAAGCACCACCTCTGGGTGCTGTGGACCGACTACTTCAAGCCGCCGCACCTCGAGCAGTACCCTCAGCTGCACCAGCTCTTCTGGGACGCCACGAAGCTCGCCGGCGCCGCGGGCGCCAAGGGCACCGTGGAGGTCGCCAAGGCCGAGGACCTGCTGGGCAAGATCGACGAAATCTCCAAGATCTTCTGGGAGACCAAGGCCGCCTAAAACGGCACATAAGGCTCTGTGCGGTTACCAACCGCACAGAGCCTTTTCCGTAGATGGCGAGTCTGATTCATCCAAGCACCTCTGAAGGGCGGTAAGTTGCAGTCAGCGTCGGATTCGCGAGGAGGAACGTGACCGAGGAAACCGAGACGCGCGCGGAGGGCGTGGCGGGCATCCGAGACGTGGTGAGCATCAGGCTCCCCGCGGCGAGTGCCTACCTGTCTGTGCTGCGTACGGCTACCGCCGGCCTGGCGGCGCGGCTTGACTTCACCCTGGACGAGATCGAGGACCTGCGGATCGCGGTCGACGAGGCCTGCGCCATGCTCCTGAACGAGGCGGTGCCCGGCACCGACCTCACCGCGGAGTTCGAGCTCACCGGGCAGGAGATGCAGGTCAGGGTCGAGGTGGCGACTGTCGGCAGCTCCGCGCCCAAGCGCGACGACTTCGCCTGGATGGTGCTGACCGCCCTGGCCGACGACGTCGACGCGGTGACCGACTCCCCTGATCGCATGGCGATCGTCCTGCGTAAGCGCCGAGGCGCGGCGAGGCCGGCGTGACGGAAAGGACTGGAGCCATGGCCACCAGCGAACACGCCGTGCCCGACAGGGTGCGTGCCCGCATGCTCTTCGCCGAGCTGGCCGAGCTGGGCCCCGAGGAGCCGCGCCGCCAGCGCATCAGGGATGAGCTGGTCGAGCTTCACCTTCCTCTGGTCGAATACCTGGCTCGCCGCTTCCGCAACAGGGGCGAGTGGCTCGACGACCTCACCCAGGTCGCCACCATCGGGCTGATCAAGTCCATCGACCGGTTCGATCTCAACCGGGGCGTGGAGTTCTCCACCTACGCCACGCCCACCATCGTCGGCGAGATCAAGCGGCACTTCCGCGACAAGGGCTGGGCGGTCCGCGTGCCGCGCAGGCTGCAAGAGCTGAAGCTCTCGCTGACCAAGGCGATCAGCGACCTGTCCCAGCGCGAGGGCCGCGCCCCGACCGTGGCGGAGCTGGCCTCCTACCTCAAGATGACCGAGGAGGAGGTGCTCGAGGGGCTCGAGTCGGCCAACGCGTACTCCACCGTCTCGCTGGACGCGCCCGACTCGGGCGACGACGACGCCCCCGCGGTGTCCGACTCGCTCGGCATCGTGGACGAGTCGCTGGAGGGCGTCGAGTACCGCGAGTCGCTCAAGCCGCTGCTCGAACGGCTGCCGCCGCGCGAGAAGCGCATCCTGCTGCTGCGCTTCTTCGGCAACATGACGCAGTCGCAGATCGCCACCGAGCTGGGCATCTCGCAGATGCACGTCTCGCGCCTGCTCGCCCGCACGCTGGCGCAGCTGCGCGAGGGCCTGACCGCCGACGACTGAGCCCCGGCTTTCCGCGCGTCGCCGCTCCGCGGCCCGATGTGCGGAAACGGGCCCACCGCCGACGCCGAAACGCGCCGATGCGTGGAAGCGGCCTGACGGCGCGGGGTAACCGGCCTAACGGCGCGAGGGATCCGCGTCCGACGCCTGGCCGTCGCCGTAGAGCGCCTGCGTGGTCGGGGGGGCCAGCAGCGTCACGAGCCCCGCCAGGCTCACGACGATCATCAGGATCCCGAGCTGCGGCTGGCCCGACGTGATGAGGGTGCCGCCGACGGGCAGCATGAAGATCTGCGTCAGCACGCCCGGCGACCTCCCCCACCGCTCCGTCCTGAACAGCCCGCCCCAGGCCACCCAGAGCAGGCCTGCCCCGACGAGCAGCCCGAACCCCGCCACGGCCAGGGCCGTGGAGATGTCGTCCGGTGCCCCGGTCAGGGTCTGCACCGCGACGTAGCCGCCGAGCCCGAGCGCGACCAGCCCTTCCAGGGCGACGATCGAGGCGGCGATGAGCAGGGTAAGCGGGCGACCGTTCACGTCCGTACCCTACCTCCCGGGCCGGACGGGCCGGAAAATAGGACGTTCGGCCGATAAGTCGGACAAGGTCACCGGCTACGCTGGCGATATGCGCGCAATGCTGCTGGTCAACCCCAAGGCCACGACCACGAACGCCCGTACCCGGGACGTGCTGATCCGCGCGCTCGGCGCGGCGGTCGAGCTCACGGTCGAGGAGACCCGCTACCGCGGGCACGCCGCCTCGCTGGCGGCCACCGCGCGGGCCAAGGGGTACGACGTGGTCGCGGTGCTCGGCGGCGACGGAACGATCAACGAGACGGTCAACGGCCTGCTGAACCCGGTGAACGGCGGCGACGACCCGCCGAGGGACGACCCCAGCACCGGCCGCCCCGGCCTGATCGTCATCCCCGGCGGCAGCGCGAACGTCTTCGCCCGCGCGCTGGGCCTGCCGAACGACCCCGTGGAGTCGACCGGCCAGGTGCTGGAGGCGCTCAGGGAGGGCCGGCGCAGGACCGTGGGTTTGGGCCAAGCCCTTTGGGAGGGGCAGAGCCGCTACTTCACCTTCTGCTCGGGGATGGGCTACGACGCAGAGGTTGTACGGGCCGTGGAGGGCCTCAGGGGCACCGGGCGTAAGGCTACCCCTGCACGGTATGTGAACACGGCTCTGAGGCACTATCTGGCCACGGACAAGCGGCATCCCGCGATGACCGTGACCGGCCCCGGCATCCCGGCCGCCGGCGGGGTGTTCATGGCGATCGTCTCCAACACCTCGCCGTGGACGTACGTGGGCAGCAGGCCCGTCCGGCCCACCCCGTGGGCGAGCTTCGAGACCGGGCTCGACCTCCTCGGCATGCGGCGCATGGGGCCGATGACGCTGGCGAACGTGATCCGTCACATTCTCACGGAGAGTGACATCCTTCCGTCCGGCCGGCACCTCGTCCAGATGCACGACGAGGCCGAGATCACGCTCACCGCGGACCGTCCCGTGGCCTTCCAGCTGGACGGCGACTACCTGGGAGAACGGGAAACCGTAACATTCCGGTCTACACCGAACGCATTACAAGTTCTGGTCTAGTCGGTTACATTCGGTCATTGTGTGACGCATCCGACATCCATAACCGCCAAAACTTCCCGCCAACCCCCTTGCGTGCACTCTCCGTGGCTGACAGGCTCGTTCATGACGTCGGAACGTAGGACCTTTAAACACCCCAGGGTCCTCCGATCGTCAGCGGGCAACCCCGGTCCACACAAGGATGCGGGTAATTGTTCGCGCGAGTTAGTGAAACTCTTCACAAAGTAGTAGCCGCACGGAGCCGACCAGAGGCTCCATCTACTAAGGAGTGGACGCATGGACTGGCGCCACCGAGCTGCCTGCCGTGACGTGGACCCCGAGCTGTTCTTCCCGATCGGCAACACCGGCCCGGCACTCATGCAGATCGAGGAGGCCAAGCAGGTCTGCCGTTCCTGCTCGGCCGTCGAGGCCTGCCTGAAGTGGGCGCTGGAGTCCGGCCAGGACGCCGGCGTCTGGGGCGGCATGAGCGAGGACGAGCGCCGCGCGCTCAAGCGCCGCTCCGCCCGCGCCCGCGCCCGCGCCACCGCCTGACCCACCACACCCCCAGAACAGACGCGACGCCGGCCCGCGCGCAGCAGCGGCCCCGTCGTCAAGCCGGCGCGTTCAGCCCGGCGGGAGCGGGATCGACAGGACGACCTCCGTGCCGCCCTCCAGGCGCGGCTCAATGGTGAGCCGCCCGGACAACTCCCCCTCGACCAGCGTGCGCACGATCTGCAGCCCCAGACTGGTGGAGCTGTCGAGGTCGAAGCCGCCGGGCAGGCCGCGGCCGTCGTCCCAGACGGTCACGTTCAGCCGCTCGTGCGCGGGCTCGACCACCACCTCCAGCCGCTTGGGCCGGCCATGCTGCAACGCGTTCTGCAACAGCTCGGTCAGCGCCATGGCCAGCGGTGTGGCGATGAGCGAGGGCAACACCCCGAACGCCCCCACCCGGCGCGGCGTGACACCCGCCTCCGGCGACGACACCTCTCCCGCCATCGCGATCACCCGATCGGCGATCTCGTCGAAGTCGACGAACTCCTCGGGTGCGTGCGACAGCGTCTCGTGCACGATCGCGATCGACCCGACCCGGCGCACCGCCTCCTCCAGCGCCTCCCGCCCCTCGGGCACCTGGAGCCGCCTGGCCTGGAGCCGGAGCAGCGCGGCCACGGTCTGCAGGTTGTTCTTGACCCGGTGGTGGATCTCGCGGATGGTGGCGTCCTTGGTCATCAGCTCGCGCTCGCGCCGCCGCAGCTCGGTCACGTCCCTGATGAGCACCAGCGCGCCGATGCGGCCGCCGCCGACGATCAGCGGGATGGCCCGCAACTGCACGATCGTGCCGCCCGACTCGACCTCGGTCTCCTTGGCCGCGCGCCCGCTGGCCACGATCATGAGGTCCTCGTTGATCGGCTCGTCCGAATAGCACAGCGTGGCGGTGACCCGCCCCAGCTCGGCGCCGACCAGGTCGGCGTGCAGGCCGAGCCGCCGGTAGGCGGACAGCGCGTTCGGGGAGGCGTACGTGACGCGCCCGGCCCTGTCCAGCCTGAGCAGACCGTCGCCGACGCGCGGCGAGCGCACCAGGATCGGCTCCTCGCCGGAGAACGGGAAGCGCCCCTCGGCCACCATCTGCGCCAGGTCGGAGGCGCTCTGGAGGTAGGTCAGCTCCAGGCGGGACGGCGTGCGGGCCGAGGAGAGGTTCGTGGAGCGCTGGATGACCCCCAGGAAGCGGCCCTCGCCGCCCTCGACCGCCCGGCGCACGGGGATGGTCTCCTCACGGACGGGCACGCCGGTGGACCAGTCGGGATCGCCCTCGCGGCAGATGCGGCGCTCGTTCCAGGCCGTGTCGATGAGGTTGCGCTCGCCCTTGGCGGCCACGGTGCCGACGATGTCGTCGTGGTAGACGGTCGGGCCGGTCGTCGGGCGCATCTGGGCGATCGCGATCCAGCCGCTCTCCCCCAGCAGCGGCGCCCACAGGATGAGGTCGGCGAAGGACAGGTCGGCCAGCAACTGCCAGTCGGAGACCAGCGAGTGCAGCCAGTCGAGGTCCGCCTCGTCGAGCGCTGTGTGGCGGGCTACGAGGTCGCTGAGAGTCGGCACGAGTGCATCATGCGTGCTTTCCCCCGCAACAACCAAACCGACTCCCGGTGAGAGGCGGCAGGGTGAAGCCGATAGCGGACGAGCAGGCAGGGTTCACGCCAGCGGGGGCATAACACCATATGGCGGGGGGTTCAATCTCATATTGTGAGAACCATCACAGGGTCGAAGTCGCCGGAGCCCAGGACGGGCCGGTGCGCGGCGAGCCGGAGGTGATCCACACGGGCAGGTGGTTCTTCCGCGACACGGCGCGCGGACCGGCCTCGGTTTCGATCGTGCGCGCTGCTGTGGATATCCTTCACAATCAACCTGAGCTGCCCGGATCCGCGTGTGCTCACACCCGTACGCGCCCGGAGCCTGCGGGCCGCTCCAGCCCGCGGTTGACCGCTCGGGCCGAAGTGAGTTCCGATGATCTCGCGGTGATCAGACACGCCCTCACCGCCGTGGCAGAAGTGAAGGTGAGAGCGTGACAGACGACAGCCCCCGCGTTCCGAAGTACTACGACGTGAAACGGGCCCTGCTCGAGCTCACCAAGACCCTGCCCCCCGGCACGGCCCTGCCGCCCGAGCGCACGCTGGCCGTACGGTTCGAGACCTCGCGCACCACCGTCAGGCAGGCGCTGACCGAGCTGGTCGTCGAGGGGCGGCTGCTGCGCATCCAGGGCAAGGGCACGTTCGTGGCCCAGCCCAAGGTGGCCCAGGTGCTGCAGCTCACCTCCTACATCGGAGATCTGCGCACGGCCGGCCTGGAGCCGGACACCAAGATCCTGGAGATCGGCTACATCACCGCCGACGAGGCGCTCGCGCGGCGCCTGGCCATCAACCCGGGCGGCCGCGTGCTGCGCATCCACCGGCTCAGGCTCGCCAACGGCGAGCCGGTCTCGATAGACACCACCCACCTGTCCGCGCGCCGCTTCCCCCGCCTGCGGCGCGAGCTGGAGGTGCACGCCTCCCTGTACGAGACGCTGCACAACGCCTACAACGTGCGGCTGACCGACGCCGAGGAGATCATCGAGACGGTCCTGGCCACCCCCTACGACGCCAAGGCGCTCGGCGTGGACGTCGGCCTGCCGATGCTGCTGCTCACCCGGCACGCCTTCGACGCCGACGGCAACCCCGTCGAGTGGGCGCAGTCGCTCTACCGCGGCGACCGGTACAAGTTCGTCACCCGCCTGCGCCGCCCATGAGCGTCCTGGTCGTCACGGGCACCGGCACCGGCGTCGGCAAGACGGTCGTGACGGCGGCGCTGAGCGCGCTGGCGCTGGCCCGCGGGTCCGCGGCGGCGGTGGTCAAGCCCGCGCAGACCGGGCTGGCGGCCGGCGAGCCGGGCGACGTGGACGAGGTCATCCGGCTGTCCGGCGTCACCACCACGTTCGAGCTCGGCCGCTTCCCCGGCCCGCTGCCGCCCGCGGCGGGCGCCAGGGCTGCGGGAGTTCCGCCCGTGTCGCTGTCCGCGGCCGCCGGGCTGGTGCGGGAGCTGGCCGAGAGCAACCGCCTGGTCGTCGTGGACGGCGCCGGCGGGCTGCTCGACCGCTACGACGAGGAGGGCGCCACCCTGGCCGACCTGGCCCGCGCCCTGCGCGCGCAGGTCCTCGTCGTGGTGCGGCCCTGCCGCGACACCGTCAACCACACCGCGCTCACCCTGGAGTCGCTGGCCCACCACGGGCTGGACCTGGCCGGGATCGTCATCGGGCGGTGGCCGGCCGCGCCCGATGCCGCCGCGCGCGGCAGCGTGACGGATCTGGAGATGCTGGCGGCCAGGCCGCTGGCAGGCGCGCTGCCCGAAGGCCTGGGCGGCCTGCGGGGGCGCCAGGAGTTCGCCGAGGCGGCCCGCGAGGGGCTGGGCGCCACGTTGGGCGGCGCCTTCGACCCGCTGGCCTTCAGGCAGCGCCACAGCCTCTAGCCGAACCACGGGATGCCACGCCGGACGCATCGGTTCGCGGGGGTGGGGCTAGCCCTACCATGCACCGGCACACCAGACCCATTTCGCGTCCTCGCTCCAGGTCAATACCGTTGAGGCATGAAAGTCCCCCGTCCCTGGTCGGCGCGGGCCTGGCTGGACACGGCCCATGTGATGATCGGCTTTCCGGTCGCCGTGCTGCTCGGCGGGCTCACGCTGCTGCTGGCCGTGGCGCCGCCGCTGCTGCGGCGGGCCCTGCCGTGGTTCACCAGGGTGCAGCGCTCGCGGCTGCGCGCCTTCCAGGGCGTGCGCATCCCGCCGGTGCCCGCCCCGGCGAGCTGGCGCGATCCGCTGACGTGGCGGCAGATCGGCTACCACCTGCTGTCGCCGGTGGTGGGCCTGGCCGGTGCCGTCCTGGTGGCGTTCGCATGGGGCGGGGCGGTGGTCGGGCTGCTGGCGTTCCTGCCGCCGAAGCTGGAGGAGCCGCCGCTGGAGTTCGCGCTCGACCTCAGGGACAACCGGGTCCAGCTCGGCTTCATCCTGGTGGGCCTGGCGCTGCTGGTGCTCGCGCCGTTCCTGGCCCGCGGCATGGCCGCGCTGGACCTGTCGGTGGCCCGTACGCTGCTCGGGCCCAGCCGTACGGAGCTGGGGCAGCGCATCGAGACGCTGACCGAGAGCCGGGCCGGCGTGATCGACGCGGCCGACGCCGAGCGCCGCAGGATCGAGCGCGACCTGCACGACGGCGCCCAGCAGCGGCTCGTCTCCCTGGCCATGAACCTGGGCCTGGCCAGGGCCACCCTGACCGACCTGCCCGATCCGGCCCGCGAGGCCATCGAGCAGGCGCACGAGGAGGCCAAGCAGGCGCTCAAGGAGCTGCGCGACTTCGTCCGCGGCCTGCACCCCGCCGTGCTCAACGACCAGGGCCTGGACGCGGCGCTGTCCGGTGTCGCGGCCCGCGCGCCCTTCCCCGTCAAGCTGCGCGTCGACATCGAGCGGCGTACCACGCCCACCATCGAGGCGGTGGCGTTCTTCACCGTGTCGGAGGCGCTCACCAACATCGCCAAGCACTCGGCGGCCACCAGGGCCGAGGTGAGCGTGCGGCGCGAGCGCGACCGCCTGCACGTGCTCGTCTACGACGACGGGTGCGGCGGTGCCAGGATGGACGGCGGAACCGGGCTGCGCGGCCTGGCCCAGCGGATCGACGCCGTGGACGGGACGCTACGGCTGTCCAGCCCGCTGGGCGGACCGACGACGATCGAGGTGGAGCTGCCGTGCGAGTAGTGCTCGCAGAGGATTCCGTGCTGCTGAGGGAGGGCCTGATCCGGCTCCTGGCAGCCGCGGGCATGGAGGTGGTGGCGGCCGTGGACGAGGCGGAGGGCCTGCTGCGGGCGGCCGAGGAGCACCGCCCCGAACTGGTCGTCACCGACGTCAGGATGCCGCCCACGCACACCGACGAGGGGCTGCGGGCCGCGCTCGTGCTGCGCCGCCAGCAGCCGGGCCTGGCCGTCCTGGTGCTCTCGCAGTACGTCGAGGAGCGCTACGCCGCCCAGCTCCTCGCCTCCGCCTCGGCAGGCGGCGTCGGCTACCTGCTCAAGGACCGGGTGGCGGACGTGGCGGAGTTCATCGACGCGCTGCGCAGGGTGGCCTCCGGCGGCACCGCGCTCGACCCGGAGGTCGTGGCCCAGCTCCTGCTGCGCGGCAACAGCGACCCGCTGGAGCGGCTCACGCCGCGCGAGCACGAGGTGCTCAGGCTGATGGCGGAGGGCCGCTCCAACGCCGGCATCGGGCAGGCCCTGGTGCTCAGCGAGGGGGCCGTGGGCAAGCACATCGGCAACATCTTCACCAAGCTCGACCTGCCGCCCGCCGAGGGCGACCACCGGCGGGTGCTCGCCGTGCTGCAGTTCCTCAAGATCCGGAGCCTGCCGTGAGAGCGGTGTGGCTGACTGCCGGCGCCGCGGCCACCGTGTTCGCCCTGGTGCTGTCCACGGCGCTGCTCTGGCACGGCTTCGCCAGTGCCAGGACACCGACGGACGTCACCATGCGGTCCATCCCGTTCGACGGCCAGGAGCTGCGCGTCAAGGCCGGCAAGGGCCGGGTGAACGTGTGGGTCCTGTCGGGGAAGGCGGGCGAGCTGCTCATCCAGAGGTCGCTGAGCTGGTCGCGCGAACGGCCCACCGTCACCGAGGACTGGGACGCCGAGTCCGCCACGCTGCGGCTCGACGCCGTGTGCCCCGGCTCCGACCAGCCGCGGGGGCCGATCTGCGAGGCCGACTACGTGGTGGCCGTGCCGCCGGAGACCACGCTCGAGGCCGCCACGTCCGTCGGCGCGCTCGTGGTCTCCGAGCTCTTCGGCGACCTGCGGTTGACGACCGTGTCCGGCAACGTGCGCGTCAACGCCCTCGCCGGCGACCTCTGGGTGCGGACCGGCACGGGCCGCGTGGACGGGGATCGCCTGCGCAGCGAGCGGGCCGACGTGGAGGTCGGCTCGGGGGACGTCGCGCTGACCTTCCGCAGCGCCCCGTCCCAGGTCAAGGCGGTCGTGCGCACGACGGGCGACGTCCACATGCACGTGCCGCCGAGCCTGTACGCCGTCTCGGCCGAAGGCGCCAACACCACCGTCGACGTCAGGAGGTCCCCCGACGCGCCGAGGAAGATCACCGTGAGGGCGCCCGAGGGCCTCGTGAGCGTGTGCTGCCGATGAAAGTCTGTTTACCTGTGTGACTGGTTGGTAAGTTCCCGGCATGGAGTCTGCGAAGCACGCCGGTGACGCCGCCGTCGCCGTGTCCAAGGCCTACGGTGTCGAGACCATGTTCACCCTGTCGGGAGGGCACGTCTTCCCGCTCTACGACGGCGCCGTGCACGAGGGCATGCGCATCCTCGACGTACGCCACGAGCAGAGCGCGGTCTTCGCCGCCGAGGCGACCGCCAGGCTGACCAGGAAACCCGGCCTGGCCGTGCTGACCGCGGGCCCCGGCATCACCAACGGCGTCAGCGGCGTCGCGACCGCCCACTTCAACGGCTCCCCCGTGGTCGTCCTGGGCGGCAGGGCGCCCCAGTCCCGCTGGGGCAGCGGCGCCCTGCAGGAGATGGACCACCCGCCGCTGCTCGACCCGATCACCAAGCTGTCGTTCACCGCGTCCGGCGCCGACTCCGTCGGCCAGGACGTCGAGGTCGCCTTCCGCACGGCGGTCGCGCCGCACCGCGGCCCCGTCTTCCTCGACTTCTACATGGACCACCTGTTCTCCCCCTCGCCGGTCCACGAGGTGCACACGCAGTCGCCGTCACCGCTGGAGCCCGACCCCGACGACCTGGCGGGCATCGCGCGGCTGCTGTCCGAGGCCGAGCGGCCTGTGCTGGTGTACGGCTCCGACGTGTGGATGGACCGCGCCGAGGAGGCCGCCCGCGACTTCGCCGAGACGTGGCGGCTGCCGGTCATCCCCAACGGCCAGGGGCGCGGCATCCTGCCGTCCGGCCACGAGCTGCTCGTCACCCGGGCCCGCGGCCTGGCCTTCGCCCAGGCCGACCTGGTCATCGTGATCGGCACGCCGCTCGACTTCCGGCTCGGCTACGGCTGGTTCGGCGGCAAGGACGGCGCGCCGCTGGCCAGGGTGGTGCACATCGCCGACGCGCCCTCGCAGCTCGCCACGCACATGCAGCCGGCCGCGTCCGCCGCCGGCGACCTGTCGGTGGTGTTCTGGAGCCTCGGCACGGCCTGCGGCGAGGCCGGGGTCAAGCCCGACGCGTACGCCTCGTGGGTCACGAGGCTGTCCGAGGCGGCCGGGGCGGCCATCGCCGGCGACGCCGAGCTGCTGGCCTCCGGCTCCGACCCGATCCACCCGATGCGCGTCTACGGCGAGCTGAACAGGGTCCTCGACGACGACGCCGTGGTGATCGGCGACGGCGGCGACTTCGTCTCCTACGCCGGCAAGTACGTCGAGCCGAAGCAGCCGGGCAACTGGCTCGACCCGGGCCCGTACGGCTGCCTGGGCACCGGCCTGGGCTACTCCATCGCCGCCCGCCTGGCCAGGCCGTCCTCGCAGGTGGTGCTGCTGCTCGGCGACGGCGCCGCCGGGTTCTCGCTGATGGACGTCGACACCCTCGTCCGCCACAACCTCCCGGTCGTGATGGTCTGCGGCAACAACGGCATGTGGGGGCTGGAGAAGCACCCCATGCAGATGTTGTACGGCTACGACGTGGCGGCCGAGCTGCAGCCGCAGTGCCGCTACGACCAGGTCGTGACCGCGCTCGGCGGGGGCGGCGAGCTGGTGACGAAGCCGTCGGAGATCGGGCCCGCGCTGCGCAGGGCGTTCGACTCCGGCGTGCCGTACCTGGTCAACATCGCCACCGACCCGCAGATCGCCTACCCCCGCAACACGACGGGGGTGTGAGCGACCCCCTACGACTTCTTCGCCGTGGGGGTGGGGGTCGTCGGGGTGGGCGTGGGCGAGGCGTCCTCGGGGCAGACGCTGTCGACGACGACCAGGGTGACCGTGGTGCCCTTGGTCACCGCCTTGCCCGCGCCCGGCATGGACGCCTTGACCCGGCCGCAGCGCATGCCGTCGGTCGTGGTGGTCTGGTCGTCGGGGTTGGACAGCAGGCCGGCCGCCTCCACCATGTCCACCGCCTCGAGGTAGCGCTTGCCGATCACGTTCGGCATCAGCACCTTGTTGCTGGACGTGGTCGGGGTGGGCGTCTTCGACGTCGACGGGGTGGACGAGGGCGTGCTGGTCGGCGTCTTCGTCGGCTCCTCGGTGTCCTCCGGCGTCTGCGTGGGCTTGCCCTCCCTGGTGGCGGGAGGCCTGATCGGCTCCTTCGTCGTTGGATCGGTCTCGGGCCTCGTCGTCTTGGTCACGGGCTTGGACGGCGGCTTGGTGGTCTTCGTGTCGTTGCCGAGGGGGGTCTCGGTGACCGTCTGCTCCGGGGCACCGAGGGGCATGCCCGTCAGCGCGACCGCGGTGGCGCCCGCGCCGAGCACGACCGCCGCGGCGATGCCCGCGATCAGGCCGGTCCTGCGCGGCGCCTTGGCCGCGCGGCGGCTCCCGCGCCGGTCGGAGATCGCCGTGTCCTCGTGCGCCATCCTGGCGCCCGTCTGGTAAGGGTTGGCGTCGCGCTGGCCGGGCTGCTGGAACTGGCCGGTCTGCTGGTACTGCTGGCCGCTCTGGGCGTACTGCTGGCCCGTCTGCGGGTACTGCTGCTCGCCTGGGCCCTGCGGGTACTGCTGGCTCGGCTGCTGCTGCGAGGGCTGGGCCATGGTGGAGCCGGTGGCCAGCTCGGGCACGGCTGGCGCCTGCCCGCTGGCGATCGCCCTGGCGGCCTCGCTCATCGCGCGGGCGCTCGGGTAACGCCTGGCCGGGTCCTTCGACAGGGCGATCTCCACCAGCGTGCGCACCGACTGGGGGATGTCCTGGGGCAGCGGCGGCGGAGCCTCGCGGATGTGCTTGAGCGCGATCGTGACCGCGCTGTCGCCGTCGAACGGCCGCTGGCCGACCAGGCACTCGTACGCGACCACGCCGAGCGCGTAGATGTCCACGGCGGGCGTCACAGGGGCGCCCTCGGCCTGCTCGGGCGCGCAGTAGGCGGCGGTGCCGAGCACCATGCCGGCGTCGGTGAGCCGGCTGGCGATGTCGGAGCGGGCGATGCCGAAGTCGGTGAGGACGAGGGTGCCGTCGCGCTGCACGAGCAGGTTGCCCGGCTTGACGTCGCGGTGGACGATCCCCTGGTCGTGCACGGCCTGCAGCGCGGACGCGGCCTGCGCGATGAGCTCCATGGCCGCCTGCGGCGGGATGCGCCCCAGCCTGCCGAGCAGGCGGTCGAGCGGCTCGCCGTCGACGAACTTCATCACCAGGTAGACGGTGTCGCCGCTGACGCCGTAGTCGTAGACGTCGACCACGCCGGAGTGGTTGATCGTGGCCATCGCCCGCGCCTCCCCCTGGAAGCGAGCGACGAACCCGGGGTCCTCCATACGGCCGGGGAGCAGCACTTTGACGGCGACGGTGCGTGCGAGCACGACGTCCTCGCCTCGCCACACCTCGCCCATGCCACCGGCGCCGATGCGGGTATCCAGCCGATACCGCCCCGCCAGCGTCGTCCCTTGGGCCACCATGATTCCCCCGCTACCCCCCTACGTCCCGGAACCCATTTACCTCGCCCACCCCGCGGATCTCCAACAAAGCGAAGTTTTGTCGCGGTGAGGTAACACAGTGGTCACGGAACTCAGAGAGTGTACGACTCACCTGACCCACATGCCACTCAAATGCCTCAAGCCGTACAAAGCCTATCCTGGGGCCTTCCTGCCTGACTTGTCCGCGTTTCCGGGAAGTCAGCGGCCTCATGAGAGGCTCGTCCCATGACGCTCACGCCTGGTCTCCGTGCCCAACTGCTCATCATGGTCGAGATGGAGGACACCGCGAAGCGGATCGGCAGCGGAGACGTTCCCGTGCTGGCCACGCCCCGGTTGCTCGCGCTGGCCGAGGCGGCGACCGTACGCGCCGTCGAGCGGCACCTCGCGCCCGGCGAGACGTCCGTCGGCACCCGGGTCGAGCTCGAACACCTGGCCGCCAGCCCCCTCGGCGCGCACGTCCAGATCGGCGTGGAGCTGACCGAGGTGGACGGCCGGCGGCTGGTCTTCGCGTTCGAGGCGCACGACAAGCACACCGTGGTCGGCAAGGGCACGATCGAGCGGATCGTGGTCGACCGCGCCAAGTTCCTCGCCCGCGCTACCCGATGACGGCGATCAGGTCGCCTTCCTGGATCACGTCGCCCTCGGCCAGCGGGGCTCCCCTCGTCTCACACCCGCCCGCGGTCGATCACCCGGGCGAGCGCCTCGACCGCATGAGGATCGTACGCGCTCCCCGACGACAGCCGGATCCGCTCCAGCGCCGCCCCGCCTCGGTCGCGATCGGTGGAGGGCCCGACCAGGTCGTCGTAGGCGTTGGCGACCTTGATGATGCGGCTCGACAGCGGCGGGTCGTCGGTGATCGGCTCGCACTGCCTGCTGACCACCTCGGCCACCCGGTCCAGCACGCCCGTCTGCCTGATCACCTCCGCGCCCAGCTCGGCGATGCGGCGGGCCTGCTCGGGCTCGGTCAGCACGGTCGCGCCGCCGGGGATCGGGTCGCGCAGCGAGAGCTGGCCGATGTCGTGCATCAGCGCGGCGTACTCCAGCTCCAGCAGCTCGGGCTCGGCCATGCCCAGCTCCCTGCCGATGGCCACGGCCAGGCGGCTGACCCGGCGTGAGTGCCCCGGCTCGACGTACCCGCCCACCTCGGTGACCCGCGACAGCGCGCGGACGGTCTGCAGGTAGGTCGCCCTGATGCCGGCGTACTTGCGGAAGGCCACCTGGGTGACCAGCAGCGGCGCGGCGAACACCAGCAGCGCCACCAGGTCCATGCTGTGCGTGGCCAGGGCGAGCAGCACGCCGGACGAGGCCACGGCGGCGCCGAGCGGGAAGGCCATGTTGATCTCGTCGCGCACGGCCACTCTGAACGCCGTACGCACCTGCTCGGCGCGCAGCAGCGCGGCGATCAGCACGTCGATGAGCAGGGTGATCGCGATGAGCGTGACCATGACCACCAGCGCCGGCCACCACGTCCGGGTCGGCGGCTTGGTCATCTCGTAGAGCGGGGCCGCCAGCGGCCGGAACGCGAAGGCCAGCAGCGCGCCGGTGAGCAGCCGCCTGGCCATCGCGTCGAGCCGCGGCGGGCGGCCGACGGCCAGGTGCGGGAGCGCCCCCGCCGTCATGCCCACCGCGATCACGGCCACGACCTGCAGCGCGGAGTGCTCCAGCGGGACCTGGCTGAGGTCGAGCAGCAGCGTGTAACCCAGCGCGGCGGCGGCGCCGATCGGCGCGACCTCCCTGTTGCCCGGCATGGTGAGCCTGGCCAGCTCGCCGACCGCGATCAGCGCGCCGAACCCGACCGCGATCTCCGGCCGCTCCAGCCCGACCGCCGCCGTGTGGGCCACGCCCGCCAGCGCGACCAGCCCGGCCGCGCAGATGAGCAGGAGCTGGCCGGAGTCGAGACGGCGCAGGACCGTGTTCAGCGATCGTCCGGTGGTGCGCCTGACACGCTCTGTCGCGATCATGAGCCGGTCACGACCTGGATGGGCATCGTCGGGTCGTCGTGGTCCTTGATCGTCGCCTCCGCGGCGTCGGGCGGCGGCTGGTCGACGCGGCGCGGCGGCTGCCACGGCTCGTGCTCCAGCGCGCGGATGAAGGCCGCCACCATCACCGGGTCGAAGTGCGTGCCCGCGCTCTTGCGCAGCTCCTCGACGGCCTCGGGGACGGGCCTGGCGCCGCGGTAGGAACGGTCGGAGGTCATCGAGTCGAACGCGTCGGCCACCGCGATCACCTTGGCGAACTCGGGGATCTCGTCACCGGCCAGCCCCATCGGGTAGCCGGTGCCGTCGTGCTTCTCGTGGTGGTGCATGATCCCGGCGTACGCCTCGTCGAGGAAGCCGATGCCCCTGACGATCTCCAGCCCGCGCATCGGATGGAGCTGGATCGCGGCGAACTCCTCCTCGGTGAGCGGCCCGTCCTTCTGCAGGACCTTGGTGGGCACGCCGAGCTTGCCCACGTCGTGCAGCATGCCGGCGTAGCGGATGGCGCGCACGCGCTCCAGCCCCATGCCGATCTCCTGGGCGATCATCGAGGAGGCGTGGGAGACGCGCGTGCAGTGGCCCCTGGTGTAGTAGTCCTTGGTCTCCACGGCCTGGCAGAGCGCGGCGATCGTGGCGTCGTACGAGCGCTGCTGCGCGTGGTACTGGCCGAACGCCCAGCGCGCCACGAACAGCGGCAGCAGCACCAGCACCGCCGAGATCGACGCCACCGTGGCCCACAGGCCGGCCACCAGCAGCCCGAACGTCCCGTACCCCAGGTAGGACAGCAGGAACTGGGCCATGCCCCGCATCGGCACCTCGGTGGCCCGCACCTGGGTGGCCAGCCCGATCATGGTGAGCGTGAGCGCGATGTTGAGCGGCACGAAGACGGCCGTGGCGGCGGCGTACGGGCCGATGAGGTCGTCGAAGGCGTTGACCTCCGGCACGCCCACGCGGCCGTCCAGCGCCTCGTACACGCGCCCCGCGACGAAGCCGCAGATGGCGAACTGCGCGCCGTTGAACAGCCGTTTGATCAGCGGCAGCCCCGGCCGCACGCTGAGCACGGCGGTCAGCCCCACCAGCGCCGCGCCCTCGGGGCCGAGCAGCACCACGGCGGCGAGCGAGGCGGAGAAGCTCACCGACACGGCGAACTGCTCCACGTTGAGCAGCGTCGGCATCGACTCGCACACCAGGAACAGCAGGGCGAGCACCAGGAGGATGTCGAGGTCCTCCGTGGCCACCGGCGCGCCCGAGACGATCACGCCGCGTACGACGAGTGCGGCCGCCGCACAGATCACGGCGACCAGATAGACCCTTGCGGGCCACGGCAGATCACGCATTGCGGCCCCCCACGGCGATCAGGTCCAGGACACCCCAGGAGGAACCGCTCCGCCGATCAGCATGATCACCGGGGTGACCAGCACGACGACCGTGAGCAGCCGGGCGACCGTAACCTTGAACATCCACATGCCTCCACGTCGACTTGTGGGGTTCACGCTACAGAACCCGACGTGGCCGCATGGGCGGAGTCGGAAATCGCAAGCAAAGCGTAATCAAGCCACTACTTCGCGCAACGGCTCGCCGCCCACTCGACGGTCTTCTTCACCCCGGTCGACAGGTCCGTACGCGGCTGCCAGCCGAGCCCCTCGTGGGCGGGCACCGGATCGACCGCCATCGCCGGCAGGTCGCCCACGCGCGGCGGCGCGAAACCGGGCTTGTCCTGGGCACCGGCGGCGTCGGCGATCAGCGAGTGCAGCCGCCGGTCGGTGGTCTGGATGCCGGTGCCGAGGTTGAAGCGGCGGCCGTTGCCGTCGGCCCCGCACGCCCTGACGAAGCCGTCGACCACGTCGCCGACGTAGACGTAGTCGCGGGTCTGGGTGCCGTCGCCGTAGAGGACGGTGGGCGTGCCGTTGATCAGGGCGTCGGTGAAGATGGCCACCACGCCCGCCTCGCCGTCGGGCGACTGGCGCGGGCCGTAGACGTTGGAGAGCACCAGCGTCGTGTACTCGATGCCGTACAGCGCGCGGAACGTGGCGAGGTAGATCTCGCCGCTGAGCTTGGAGGCGGCGTACGGCGAGCGCGGGTCCGTGGCCGCGTCGCCGGGCACGGGGATCGTGGCGGGGCGGCCGTAGACGGCCACCGACGAGGCGAACACCACCTTGCGCGTGCGCCCCTCGTGGGCGGCGTTCAGCACGGCCGCCGTGCCCTCGACGTTGAGCCTGGCGTCGTGGGCCGGGTCGGTCACGCTCTTGCGCACGCTGATCTGCGCGGCCAGGTGGCAGACGACCTCGGGCTGCAGCTCGGCCATCAGCCCGATCAGCGCCGGGTCCCTGATGTCCATCTCGTGCAGCCGGAACCGGTCGCTGCCCGCGGCCTCCACCAGGTTGTCGCGCGTGCCGGACGACAGGTCGTCCACGACGTGCACCTCGTGCCCGTCGGCCAGGAGGCGATCGACGAGATTCGAACCGATGAAGCCGGCACCCCCGGTGACCAGAACACGCATGCAGGAGATCCTAGTCGTCCGGCCCTTCCCGTCGGACAGCCCCTCCGGCCGGCCGGCCCGCCGTCAGCCGGCGAGCCTTCTGGTCGGCGAGCCTTCAGTCGGCGAGCTCGGACCTCACCTGGGCGATGCGGGCCAGCACCTTCGAGCGCAGGTCCGCCGGGACCGGGTCACAGCCGCAGTGCTTGTGCACGAGCGCCTTGATGGCCTTGTCGAGGTCGTACTCCTTCAGGCACGGGCTGCACTCGTCGAGGTGCACGCGGATCTCCGCGACGTCCCCCTCGGTCAGCTCACCGTCGAGGTAGGAGTACACCTTGTCGAGGACCTCGCGACAGTCGGTGTCATGCGGGTTTCCACAGCTCATTTCGATCCCTCCGCCGGGACCAGGCCACGCTCGCGAGCATAGTCCTCTAGGAGGCCCCGGAGCTGCCTGCGCCCTCTGTGCAGCCTCGACATCACGGTGCCGATCGGAGTGCCCATGATGTCGGCGATCTCCTTATAAGGGAAGCCTTCGACGTCGGCCAGGTAGACGGCGATCCTGAACTCTTCGGGAAGGGCCGCGAGCGCCTGCTTGATGTCACCGTCGGGCAGGTGCTCCAGCGCCTCCACCTCGGCCGACTTCAGCCCGCTCGAGGTGTGGGACTCGGCGCGCGCCAGCTGCCAGTCCTCGATCTCCTCCGTGCCCGACTGCTTCGGCTCCCGCTGCTTCTTGCGATAGCTGTTGATGAAGGTGTTGGTGAGGATCCGGTAGAGCCACGCCTTGAGATTCGTGCCCTGCTGGAACTGGTGGAACGACGCGAACGCCTTGGCGAAGGTCTCCTGCAGCAGGTCCTCCGCGTCCGCGGGATTTCGGGTCATCCGGAGCGCGGCGGAGTAGAGCTGCTCGAGATACGGCATGACGTCGCGCTCGAATCGCTCGCTTCGCTGCTCCAGCGTCTCCGCGCCTGTCGCGGGCACCGGACCCACCCCCCTAAGATCACCGGTGGCCGGCTGTGGCGGAACACCGTACTCAGGGGAGGATACCCGCTGGCCCGTGACCAGTCGGTCAGCGGGCTGGGGTTCTACCAATGTGAGCATGCTCGTCGCAACACGCCCGCGCCCTTGTCTGTTCCCGCAAGATAGAAGGTACGAAGGACCCGGTGCGGGGAACGTCATACGTACCGGCTGGTAGCCCTTTTTCCGGAACCCAGGAGTCGCGTGTGCTGCCCATTCCGGCCGAGGAACTGAACGGCTCAGGGACGCTCGGGCCGTACTGGACCTTCTACCGCGCCGTTGCCGCCGAACAACTCAACCGATGGCTCCCCGGCGAACCCTCAGTGATCCTCGATCTCTCCGGCGGTCGTGGCAAGTGGTCCGGTCAGGCCGCCAGGCTGGGGCACAGGGTGATCGAGGTGCTCGACTTCCGGCGGACCCCCGACGGGCAGTCCCGGCTCCGCGACGCCGACCGCGTCCGCCACGTACGCGCCGACGACCTGGCCTTCCTGCCCGACGCGAGCGTCGACGCGGTGCTCGCCGAGGAGCGGGTGATGTCGATCGAGCTGATGGCCGAGTCGGCGATGAGCGACGTGGCCAGGGTCCTGCGGCCCGGCGGCCGGGCGCTGGTGTGCGTCGACTCGCTGGTGCTGGGCATGGCGATCCTGGCCGAGCAGGAGCAGTGGCAGCATCTGCGGCAGACCGGCGAGGTCATGCTCGTGCCCTGGCCCGACGGCAGCATCACGCGCTGCTTCAGCAGCGGGCAGCTGCGCGAGCTGCTGGTCGGGGCCGGGCTGGAGGTGGAGTGGATGCGCCCGCGCACCGTGCTGTCGCCGTCCACGGTCGACCACGTGCTGAGCTCCGACGCGCGGGCGCTCAACTACCTGGTGCGCACCGAGCTCGAAGCCCAGCCCAACGACGACGACACGGTGGGCATCCACCTGGTGGCCAGCGCCCGCCGTCCCCACTAGGGACCCGCCGGAGGCCCGCCCCGCTTGGGGCGACCCGTCTGAGTTGCCGTGCCGCCGTTCTTCGTGTCCGGCGGCGAGCGTACGTCCTCAGCGGCGGCGTTCCCGCTTGCCCTGGCACTGCACGCAGCGCGCGGCCTCCGGACGGGCCTCCAACCGGCCCTCCGGCACCGGGCTGCCGCAGTCGACGCACCTGCCGTACACGCCTTCGTCGATGCGCTTGAGCGCCTCCATGATCGCCTGGCGCTGCGTCGTGGCCACGGTCAGCATGGCCTGGGCGCGGTCGGCGTCGGTCAGGTCGGAGCCGGCGTCCGCCGCGGAGTGCTCACGCACGGCGACGGGGTCGCCCTGGAGAACTCCGATCGAACGGTCCAGTTCCGCGAGCATTTCTTCCAGCCGCTCACGAGCGGTCGTGACGTCCACGAATCCGCACCTCCGGGAGAATGAGGGCAACCCGCGGCTAGGACTTCCCCGGATGTCCCGCCCGGTGCAATTAGGGGGCATTTGCTGGCGGTGACACCGAGTAAACGGATGCATCGCTTTCCTCACCGGATGCCCACTAACCGCGCTTCTTACACCTTTAGAAAAGCGCGGTTTCCTCCCCCTCAGGGAGCGGTTTGATGAGGTCCGGGCCATTGTTCCGGACGTTGTTCACGTCCGTTGACACCGCGTACGCGGTCAGCCGCCCCGGCTCGGCCGGCACCAGCAGCGCCCCCGCCTGCTCGGTGTCGGTGAGCTTGGGGTCGAGCCACTCCGCCCAGCGCTCCCGCTCGATCATCATGGGCATCCTGTCGTGGATGCGGCCGAGCTTGTCCTCGGCGTTCGTGGTGATGACGGTGCAGGTGACCAGCCACTTGAGCGGGTCATCGTCGTCCCGCGACGGGTCCTTCCAGAATTCGTACAGGCCCGCCATGGCCAGCACCCCGCCGTCGGAGGGGTGGATGAAATACGGCTGTTTCTTCTTCTTCTCGCCCTCGACGGGCATCCACTCGAAGTAACCGTCGGCCGGCAGCAGGCACCTGCGCTTGGCGAACGCCTGCCGGAACGACGGCTTCTCGGCCAGCGTCTCGGCCCTCGCGTTGATCATCCGCGATCCGATCGACGGGTCCTTGGCCCACGCCGGCACCAGGCCCCACTTCACGATCCTGAGCTGCCGCACCGCCCGCTCGGCCTCCTTGGGCACGCGGCTCAGCACGGCGTAGACGTTCTTGGTGGGCGCGACGTTGTAGTCGGCGTTGAGCTCCTTGTCGGGCTCGCCGTCCTGCTCGACCTGGAACTCCTCGAGCAGCTCGTGCTTCTTGCGCGCCGAGGCGTATCTACCGCACATGACCCCACACTGCCACGTCCGGCTTTCGCCCGCATGTCTGCCGCGTGCGGTTCGTCCGCCCGGGAGGCCGGGGGCCGCGCAGCCGTACGAGCTGTCTTCCAGCGTCCATCCACAGGTCGCGACAGCGCGGCAGTCGTCATCCACAGGCTGTGACCCCCGCCCCGCCACGGCCAGTACTCTTTGACCATGCCCGCTCCGCACTGGCCCGCGCCGACGGCGACCACCCCGGTCTCCGCCACCGTCCCGCTGCCCGGCTCCAAGTCGGTGACCAACCGCGCGCTCCTCCTCGCCGCGCTCGCCGACGGCCCGGGAGTCGTGCGCCAGGCGCTGCGCAGCCGCGACGCCGATCTGATGGTGGCGGCGCTGCGGGCCCTGGGCACCACGCTGGTGGCCGTGCGGGAGACCTCGGCGGGCGTCGACTGGCAGGTGACGCCCGGCCCGGTCCGCGGCGGCGCCCACATCGACGTCGGCCTGGCGGGCACGGTCATGCGGTTCGTGCCCCCGGTGGCCGCCCTGGCCGACGGCCCCGTCTCCTTCGACGGCGACCCGCACGCCCGCAAGCGCCCGATGGGCCCCATCCTCGACGCCCTGCGCTCGCTGGGGGCGAGGATCGACAACGACGCGCTGCCGTTCACGATCAGCGGGCCGCCGGCGGGCGGCGAGGTCACGCTCGACGCGTCGGGCTCGTCGCAGTTCGTCTCGGGCCTGCTGCTGGCGGCCGCGCGCTTCGGGAAGGGCATCACGATCCGCCACGTAGGCCCGCCGGTGCCCTCGCTGCCGCACATCGAGATGACGGTGGAGATGCTCAGGGCGGTGGGCGTCAGGGTCGACGACGGCGAGCGCGACGTGTGGCGGGTGGAGCCCGGCCCGATCGCGGCCAGAGACATGACGGTGGAGCCCGACCTGTCCAACGCGGCGCCGTTCCTGGCGGCTGCCCTGGTGACGGGCGGCACGGTCACGATCCCCGCCTGGCCGCTGCGCACCACGCAAGCAGGCGACGCCCTGCGCGACCTGCTCACCGCCATGGGCGCCACGGTGACCCGCGCACCGGCCGGCCCCGACTCGGCGGGCGCCCCGGGCACACACGCACCGGCAGACTCCGACTCGGCGGATGCCACGGGCATCGACGTCCCCGCCGGTTCCGACGGCTCCACGGGGCCGGGCACCGCCGACCTGGTGGTCACGGGCACGGGTCGGATCACCGGCATCGACACCGACCTGCACGACGTGGGCGAGCTGACCCCGACGATCGCCGCCCTGGCGGCGCTGGCCTCGACCCCGAGCCGCATCCGGGGAGTGTCCCACCTGCGCGGCCACGAGACCGACCGCCTCGCCGCCCTCGCCACCGAGATCAACCGCCTCGGAGGCGACGCCGAGGAGACGGAGGACGGCCTGATCATCCGCCCCCGCCCCCTGCACGGCGGCACCTTCCACAGCTACGACGACCACCGCATGGCCACGGCGGGAGCCGTGATCGGCCTGGCGGTGCCGGACGTCGAGGTGGAGAACGTCGCGACGACCGCCAAGACCCTGCCAGAGTTCGTCCAGATGTGGACGGCGATGCTGGAAGCCCGATGACCTCCGCGATCAGGGCCGGCCGACACCGTCACCTGACGGCTGGTTTCGCCAGGAGCACGCCGGGCACTTCGGGGAGGGGCGGCACGTGACCGCGCGCTGCCAGCATGGCGAAGAAGAGATGATCCACCAGCAAGACACCGCCGTCCGCCCAGCGCAGGATGGCGTCCGCAGCATCGATATCGGCTACACCCGCACGCACACGTTCGACACCGCCCGCACGGGCCGTCCCCTCACGAGCCCCGGCCACGCACGCCGGCGCTCAGCAGGGCACGGCCACGCCGGCCGGCGCCCCACCAGCACGGGCCGCGCACGATGGAGCACCACGGGGGCCTTCCTCCCACCGGAGAGCTCCACGGCGACAGCCATCGGTGGTGCGGGCCGGCCCTTCGCCGGCGGCACAGGTGAGGCACGCCGGCGCGACGGCCTGGCCACGCGGCCCGGCCATCACCACCGCACGCACACAGCACAAGCACAGAGGGGAAGCGAGCGCATGGGAGCGGACCGCTGAGCAAGCGGCAGTACGACGAGGACGACGTACGGGTCAGGCCGGGCAAGGGTTCCCGGCCCAGGACCCGGATCCGTCCTGCGCACGAGGACGCCGTTGAAGGGTTCGTGGTGGCCGTCGACCGGGGCCGCTACACGACGCTGGTCGAGCCGGAGCGCCCCAAGGGCTCGGCCCAGAAACGCAAGCCGCCGCAGCGCCGGCTCGTGATCGCCATGAAGGCCCGCGAGCTGGGCCGCAAGGGCATCGTCGTGGGCGACAGGGTGGCCCTGGTGGGAGACGTCTCGGGCCGCCCGGACACGCTGGCCAGAGTCGTACGCGTGGAGCCGCGCACGTCGATGCTGCGCCGCTCGGCCGACGACACGGAAGACACCGACGGCATCGAGCGGCCGGTCGTGGCCAACGCCGACCAGCTCGTCATCGTGACCGCCCTGGCCGACCCGCCGCCGCGCCCCCGCATGATCGACAGGATCCTCGTGGCGGCCTTCGACGCCGAGATCGACACCCTGCTCTGCCTCACCAAGTCCGACCTCGCGCCGCCCGACGAGCTGGTGGCGCTCTACGAGCCGTTGGGCGTGTCGCACGTCGTGGTCCACAAGGGCGGCTCCCTGGACGAGCTGCGCGATCACCTGGCCGGCCGCATCAGCGTCCTGGTGGGCCATTCGGGCGTCGGCAAGTCGACGCTGGTCAACGCCCTGGTCCCCGACGCCAACCGCGCCGTCTCCCAGGTCAACGCCGTCACCGGCCGCGGCCGCCACACCTCCACCTCGGCCGTGGCCCTGGAGCTGCCCGAGGGCGGCTGGATCATCGACACGCCGGGCGTGCGCAGCTTCGGCCTGGCGCACGTGTCGGTGGAGACGGTGCTGGCAGCCTTCCCCGACCTGGTGGAGGGCACGGTCACCTGCCCGAAGGGCTGCACCCACCTGGACGAGGACTGCGCGCTGGACGCCTGGGTCGCGGCCGGCAACGCCGACCCCGCCCGCCTGGAGTCCCTGCGCCGCCTCCTGTCCAGCCGCGAGGGCACCCCGGACGACCCGTCCACCCCCCGCCGCGAGCCCGTCCCGAACGACGCCTCCTGACCCACCTCTGTCCCGAACGACGCCCCCACCCTGAGCCCCACCGAGCGGCGCCCCTGACCCGCGCCCCTGCCCAACGACGCCTCCTGACGATGCGCCTCGCCGCCGTCACCGCGGCTCATCCGACGGTCGGCACCAGCTCACACTCGCCAGCCCATCCGCGGGCCGCAGGAGCACGGTCCGTGAGGAACGCGGGGGCAACACGGCGCTTCGCAGGCGGGAACGCGGCGACCGTAGGCGGCAGCCGGGACGAATGCGGGCGGGAAGCGCCGCCGGCTCAGCGGGGCCGGTTCGGGCGGAGGGTCCAGGTGACGGTCAGGGCCGACACCACGGTGCCGCCCGCGTCGGTGATCTCCACCGCCACGTCGAACACCGGCCGCTCCCCCGCGTCCAGTCTCGCCACGACCTCCTCGCGCGAGGCGAGCAGCCGGGCCTCGGCCCGCACCTCCCCCAGCGCCACCTTCCGGTACTCGATGGTGGCCGTGGTGGGCAGCGGCACCGCCCGGCTGAGCTGGTCGCCCAGCGACGACAGCACGGCGGCCCCCGACGCGGACTCCGCGAGCGTGAAGAGCACCCCGGCGTGCGGCCCTGACACGTGGTTGCGCTGCTCCGGACGGTCCGGCACGCGGCAGACCGCCCGCCCGTCCTCGACCGTCTCGAAGACGATCCCCAAAGTCCGGGCAAACGGAACTGTATCCAGCAGGAGGCCACCGACATCTACCGACATACCGACCATGCTACCGGCGAGTAACTGGAACGCGAGTTACCAGAAAAGGGGCTTTAGCGACTGATGCTCTCTATACCCGACACGGTAGCGTGGGCCACCGTGCAGGGTTATAACGATGATCTTCGCCTCGCTCATGTCATGGCGGACGCCGCCGATGACCTGACCATGCGGCGGTTCAAGGCGGTCGACCTGAAGGTCGAGACCAAGCCCGATCTGACGCCGGTCAGCGACGCCGACCGTGCCGTGGAGGAGGCCATCCGTGGCACGCTGCGCCGCGCCAGGCCGCGCGACGCCGTGGTGGGCGAGGAGTTCGGCAAGACCGGGTGGGGCGCCCGGTCGTGGATCATCGACCCCATCGACGGCACCAAGAACTACGTACGCGGCGTGCCGGTCTGGGCCACGCTGATCGCGCTCATGGAGTACGGCAAGGTCGTCGTCGGCCTGGTGTCGGCCCCCGCCCTCGGCCGGCGCTGGTGGGCGGCGACCGAGGGCGGGGCGTGGACGGGCAAGAGCCTGACCAAGGCGTCCCGCATGCAGGTGTCCTCCGTGTCCGCCCTGGAGGACGCCTCGTTCTCCTATTCGAGCTTCGGCGGCTGGGAGAAGCGGGGCAAGCTCGACAACTTCCTCGACCTCAGCCGCGCCTGCTGGCGCACGCGGGCGTACGGCGACTTCTGGTCGCACATGATGGTCGCCGAAGGCTCGGTGGACCTGTCGGCCGAGCCGGAGCTGTCCCCGTGGGACATGGCCGCGCTCACCGTGATCGTCGAGGAGGCCGGCGGCGTCTGGACCGACACCGCCGGGGTGAAGGGCCTGGAGGGCGGCAGCCTGGTGTGCACGAACGGCATCCTGCACAACGAGGTGATCAACCGCCTCAACGGCACCACGATCAGAAGCTCTTAGCTCCTGGGCCGCAGCAGACCCGCCCGCGACCGGAGGTCCTCGGTCGCGGCGTTCAGCTCGCGTTCATCTTTGATGGTCACGTTCCCCTCGTACGTGACCCCGCTCGGCGGATCGTCGTGCCCGAGCGGGTCGGCGTCCCAGAAGTTGCCCCGGAAGACGACGTTCTCCAGCGGGGGCCCCACGTGCAGGACGGACGTGTTGTCGGCGCGCATGACGACGTTCTCCTCGACGGTCACCCCGCTGGCGCCGTAGTCGAGGTAGAGCCCGAAGTTGTACGGCGTGCGCGTGTCCCTGATCACGTTCCCCCGCACCTCGGCCCCCTCCCCCTGGGGCCCGCTCATGTACACCCCGCCTCCGTCGGCGAGCACCTGCATGGTGTCCACGGTCAGGTTGCGCAGGATCCTGGTGCCCTCGCCCGCGCCGGCGACGATGCCGCAGTGAGGCACCTGGCTGACTTCGTTGTTCGCGACGACGCAACCGTGCGTGCCGGTCACGGCGATCCCCGGCGACCCGCTGAACTCCAGCCCGACCTGCCGCACCCGGTTGTCCTCGACGGTGGTGCCCCGGCTGCCGGACACCACGATGCCCCCGGCGGACAGCGTGTCGAAGTCGCAGCCGCGTACCGTGAGCCCTTCGCCCCCGGAGACGCCCAGCCCGGAGGCCCCGAGCCGGGTGAACCGGCACCCCTCGACCCGCGCCCCCGTCGTCTCCTCGAACCGCACGCAGGCCGGGATCGTGACGGAATCCGTTGGATACGTCACGGAGGCGCCCTCCCCCAGAACGGCGGTCTCGACCCCGCCACCCTCGTAGTAGCCGCTCCCGTGGTAGTGCACGAACCCTTTGGGACGGCCGGGCCGCAACCACGTGGCGTCGGCGAACACCAGCCCCTTGAACGCCACGTCCCGCGCCCCCGCGACCCGCACCAGCGTCTCCAGGACCGGCGCGACCACCGTCGTGCGCGCGGGGTCCTCACCGGGAAGCGGCAGGTACATCAGCACGTGACCCCCCGGCCGCGACCGGTCGAGCACGAACGTGCCCGGCTCGCGCAGGAACCCCGGGTCGTTCTCGATCGCCGTCGGCAGGCCGGGACCGCGGGAGGTGTTGCCCTCCCAAACGGAGTTGTACAGCTCCATGGCCCACCCGAACCCGGGCTGGGCCATGGTGATCACCGTCCGCTCCCCGTCGGCCGCGACCCGGTCCATCCGCAGCCGCGCCTCCGTCCACGGGTAGACGCCCCGGTGGACGAACTCGGCGCTCCGCCACCCGAGCGGCTCGGCGCTGTCCGTGACGTATCCCGTCCCGGTCGCCTCCGCCGCCCCCGGCAGGCCGGGGATGGCGGCGCGGGCGGCCCGGCGGCCGTCCACGTAGAGCTGGCGGATCTCCAGGTCGCCGACCTCGGCCAGCCAGACGCCGTCGCGCTCCCGCCACCCCGTGATCTGCCGGCCGCCGCTCACCACCGCCTCCTCCCGCCCGGCGGTCCCGTGGCCGTACGCCTCGTAGACCGTCCCCGAGTCGGCCTCCGTGAGCTCGAACGGCCGGGTCAGCACGTGCGTGCCGCCCCTCAGCCGCACGACGACCCCGCCGGGAACCTCGCGAGCCGCGGACCGGGCCCGCTCCAGGGTCCGGAACGGGTGCTCGAAGGAGCCCTGCCAGGAGTCGTCCCCTGCAGGGGACACGTAGAACATCTCAGCTACCTCCACCGTGTTTATGCCGTACACGAAGTAGTACACCATAAACTAGGGGCATGCCAATGAGCCAGGATCCCGTCGAGCTGTTGTGGCGGCAGGAGGGGCCCGAGCCGCGCCCCGGCCTGAGCGTGGGCAGGATCGTGCGGGCCGCCATCGAGCTGGCCGACGCCGAGGGCCTGGAGGGCCTGTCCATGCGCAAGGTCGCCGACCGGCTGGGCTTCACGACCATGTCGCTCTACCGCCACGTGCCCGGCCGCGACCAGCTCGTCGATCTCATGAGCGACGAGGTCATGAGCGAGCACCCGAAGGCCCTGCCCCAGGAGGAGGGCTGGCGCGCCCGGTTGGAGGCGATCGCCAGGCAGGCGTGGGAGATCCGCCGGCGGCACCCGTGGCTGGCCGAGGTGCGCGGCAGCCGCCACCTCCCGGGCCCGCACGGGGTCGCCCACTACGACGACATGCTCGCCACGCTGACCGGCACCGCGCTCAGGCCGTCCGAGGTGATCGCGGTCATCGGCCTGCTCGGCCGCTTCGTGGACGCCGAGGCCCTGGTCCTGGTCGAGACGCAGCGCGAGGAGCGCCGCAGCGGCGTGTCCGAGCAGGAGTGGTGGGGATCCCGCGACTCCCTGTACGAGCGCCTCGACCGCTACCCGGCGATCACCCACCTGTGGGAGTCGGGCGGCTGGGACCACCCGGAGGACTCCTTCGAGTTCGGCCTGCGCCGCCTCCTGGACGGCGTCGAGACCCTCATCCGCGAGCGTGACGAAAACCGTGACGAAACGTGCCGGGAGTGCGGCAAGGCGCTGGAGCCGGCCGCCTCGGGCCGTCCGCGCGTCTACTGCTCGCGCGCATGCCAGCAGCGCGCCTACCGCAAGCGAAAGGACGGCTGAGGGCCTACCGCAAGCGAGAGGACGGCCGAGCGCCGGCACAGGTCACCCGCCACGCCGCCGCAGCCGTGAAGACAAGTCAGAGCGCCAGCACCCGCCGCACCGCCCTCATCAAGCTCTCCCGATAACTCCCCCCGTACAGCACCACGTGCACGAGCAGCGGATGCAGCTGGTGCAACGGCACCCGCTCCCGCCACCCCTCCGCGAGCGGCCACTCCTCCCGGTACGCCCCCAGCGCCCGATCCAGGTACGGCAGCCCGAACAGCTCCAGCATGGCCAGATCCGTCTCCCGATGCCCACCATGGGCAGCCGGATCGATCAGCACCCCTTCCCCGCCCGACCAGAGCACGTTCCCGCTCCACAGATCCCCGTGGATCCGCGCGGGCGGCTCCGCGGGCCCCGCGACGTCGGCGAAGCGCCCCACCGCCCGCTCCACCAGCGCGACGTCGGCAGCAGGCAGCCGCGCGAGCCGCAGGAACGGCAGCACCCGCCGTTCACCGTAGAACGCCGGCCAGTCGGCGCAGGGCGAGTTGTCCATCGGCAACTCGGCGATGAACCCGGCCCACGGCGCGCCGAAGCCCGGTGCCCCGGCCCTGTGCAGCCGGGCCAGCGAACGCCCGAACCGCTCGGCGGCGGCCGCGTCGGGCCGCTCCTGGCGTACCCAGGACAGCACGAGCCGCTCGGGGCCCACCTCGATCACCTCGGGCACCGCGGCGGCCTCGCCCAGCCAGCGCAGCCCGGCCGCCTCCGAGGCGAACACCTCGGAGGCGGCTCCGGTCTTGGCGAACACCTCGCGCCCGTCGTCCAGCACGCCCCGCCGCAGCCGCCAGCCGTGCGACGAGCCGAGGTCCTCAGTGACTCTCATCGAGCGAGTCGGCGATGTGCTTGGCGATCCCCTCGGAGGCGGCCTCGACCAGCCCCAGCACCTCCTCGAACCCCTCCCGGCCCCCGTAGTACGGATCCGGCACCTCGGCCCCTTCCGGCGCCACCGGGTCGAAGGAGCGGAACAGCTGCACCTCCACCCCGGCGGAGGCCAGCCGGCGGAGGTTGGACAGGTTGTCCCGGTCCATGGCGAGCACGAGGTCGTAGCGGTCGAACCAGTCCTTGGTGAACTGCCGGGCCCGGTGCGTGGAGCCGTCGTAGCCGTGCGCGGCGAGGATCTCCAGCGCCCGCTCGTCCATGGGATCCCCGACGTGCCACCCGCCGGTCCCGGCGCTCTCGACGATGACGCGGTCGCCGAGGCCGCGGTCGGCGAGCGTCTGACGGAGGACGACCTCGGCCATCGGCGATCGGCAGATGTTCCCCATGCACACCAGGCATACGCGATAAGTCATAGCACCCATCATGAGGGTGACCTGGCGCGTTCACCGAACGTTCACCCTTGATAGGGGGTCTGAGTCACCTTCGCTGCATACCTTCATGGCGACTAAGGACCAAGTGGGAGGAACCCAACCGTGAAGTATGCAGGCCGGCTCGCCGCCGTCGCCGTCGTCGGCGCGCTCTCGCTCGCTGCGTGCGGCACAGACAACAACGCCGGCGCTGGCAGCACCAGCTCCGCCAGCGCCGGCGCACCCGCCGCGGGCAACGACAACGGTGGCCTGAGTGGCACGATCAACGCCGCGGGCTCCTCGGCCCAGGCCAACGCGATCACCGAGTGGACGAAGAACTTCACGGCCACGAACCCTGGCGTCACCCTGAACTACCAGCCCAGCGGCTCGGGCGCGGGTGTGCAGGCGTTCATCCAGGGCACGGTGGCCTTCGCCGGCTCCGACTCGGCCCTGAAGGAGGACGAGCCCGCCCAGGCCAACGCCCGGTGCAAGACCGGCAACGCCATCAACATCCCGATGGTGACCGGCCCGGTCGCGGTCGTCTACAACCTGCCCGGCGTCGAGGGCCTGCAGCTCTCCCCCAAGACGCTCGCCGGGATCTTCAACAGCAAGATCACCAAGTGGGACGACGCCGCCATCAAGGCCGACAACCCCAGCGCCACGCTGCCCTCCACCCCGATCCAGGCGTTCCACCGCTCGGACGAGTCGGGCACCAGCGACAACTTCACGAAGTTCCTCAAGGCCACGGCCGAGGCCGAGTGGCCGCACGAGCCCGCCAAGGCCTGGCCGGCCGAGGCCAAGGGCCAGGGCTCCAAGGGCTCCGACGGCATCGCCTCCTCCGTCAAGGACACCGAGGGCGCCATCAGCTACGTCGAGCTCTCCTACGCCGAGAACTCCTCGCTGCAGAAGGCCAAGGTCGCCAACGGCGCCGGCGAGTTCGTCGAGCTGACCCCCGAGAACGCGGCCAAGACGGTCGAGACGGCCGAGATCAAGGGCACCGGCAACGACCTGGCCCTGTCGATCGACTACGCCACCAAGACCGCGGGCGCCTACCCGATCGTCCTGGTGACCTACGAGATCACCTGCGAGAAGGGCCTGCCGGCCGAGGAGGCCAAGGTCGTCAAGGAGTTCCTCAAGTACACCTCCAGCGACGAGGGCCAGGCGGCGCTCAAGGAGCTGGGCTACGCCCCGCTCTCGGGCACTCTGCTCACCAAGGTCCGGACCGCGGTCGAGGCGATCTCCTAATCCCCTATGGCGACCAACGTACGTACCCGTGACGGCGGGCCGGCCACGAGCCGGTCCGCCTCGCGGCGCAGCCGCGGTGAAGCGCCCTTCCGCTACCTGTCCACCGCGGCCGGCGTCGCCCTTCTGGCGATCATGGCGGCCATCGCCGTGTTCCTCATCAGCGAGGCGATCCCGGCCTTGCGGGCGAACGAGGCGAACTTCTTCTCGGAGCTGACCTGGGAGCCCAACAGCAGCCGCGAGTTCGGCATCGCGGCACTGGCGTTCGGCACCGTGCTCAGCTCCCTGCTCGCGCTCGTCATCGCGACCCCGATCGCGGTCGGCGTGGCGCTGTTCATCTCGCACTACGCGCCGCGCAGGATGGCCGCCCCGCTCGGCTACCTGATCGACCTGCTCGCCGCCGTGCCCAGCGTGGTGTACGGCCTCTGGGGCGTGGCGTTCCTGGTGCCGCTGCTCAGGACACCCTCGCAGTGGCTCAACGAGAACCTCGGCTGGTTCCCGCTGTTCGGCGGTGACGGCATCATCGGCGGAAAGACCATGCTCGCCGGCTCGGTCGTGCTGGCCATCATGATCCTGCCGATCATCGCCGCCATCTCCCGCGAGGTGTTCCTCCAGGCCCCCAAGATGAACGAGGAGGCGGCGCTCGCGCTCGGCGCGACCCGCTGGGAAATGATCAGGATGGCCGTGCTGCCGTTCGGCCGCCCCGGCGTCATCAGCGCCGCCATGCTCGGCCTCGGCCGCGCCATGGGCGAGACCATCGCGGTCGCGCTGATCTTCCCCGCCACCTTCGACATCACCTTCCAGATCCTCACCCCGCACGCCAACAGCATCGCGGCGAACATCGCCAACGGCTTCGGCGAGGCCAACGACATCGGCCGGGGCGCCCTGATCGCGTCCGGCCTGGTGCTGTTCGTGATCACGCTGCTGGTCAACATGGCGGCGCGGTTCGTCATCAACCGCCGCAAGGAGTACGCGAGGGCCGGCGCATGACCACGATCCAACACATCTCCACCGGCCGCCGGATCAAGGACCGGGTCGTCCAGGGCCTGGTCTATCTGGCGTTCGCGCTGGCCGTGGTGCCGCTCGTCTCCGTGCTCTGGCTGGTCATCTCCAACGGCCTGGCCCGCTTCGACCTGGAGTTCCTCACCCACTCCATGAACGGCATCGGAGCCAGGGACGCCAACGGCGGCGCGTACCACGCCATCATCGGCACGCTCGAACAGGTCCTGCTGGCCTCGCTCATCTCGGTGCCGATCGGCCTGCTCACCGCCATCTACCTGGTCGAGTACGGCAACGGCGGGCGGCTGAGCCGCTCCATCAGCTTCTTCGTGGACGTCATGACCGGCGTCCCTTCCGTCGTTGCGGGCCTGTTCGTCTTCGCGTTCTGGATCCTCTTCCTCGGCTTCGAGTTCTCCGGCTGGGCGGGCGCGCTGGCGCTGTCCATCCTGATGATGCCGACGGTCGTGCGGTCCGCGGAGGAGATGCTCAGGCTGGTGCCGAACGACCTGCGCGAGGCCTCGTACGCGCTGGGCGTGCCCAAGTGGCGCACCATCGTCAAGGTCGTGCTGCCCACCGCGTTCACCGGCATCGTCACCGGTGTCATGCTGGCCGTGGCCCGCGTCGCCGGCGAGACGGCGCCGCTGCTGATGACGGTGTTCTTCACCAACTCCATCAACAACGACCCGTTCAACGGGCCGCAGATGGGCCTTCCGCTCTTCGTCTTCGACCAGGCGGCCCGTCCGAACGACACCGCCATCGACCGGGCGTGGACCGGAGCCCTCACGCTCATCCTGATCGTCATGCTGCTCAACCTGGTGGCGCGCCTGATCGCCTGGTGGCGCTCGCCTGCCAAGGGCCGATAGGGGGAAACGACCACAATGTCCAAGCAGATCCAGGTCTCGGGCCTGGACGCGTACTACGGATCGCACAAGGCGATCGAGGACGTGTCCATGACCATCGAGCCCCGCTCGATCACCGCCTTCATCGGCCCGTCGGGATGCGGCAAGTCGACGTTCCTGCGCACGCTCAACCGCATGCACGAGGTCATCCCCGGCGCGCGGGTGGAGGGCAAGGTGCTGCTCGACGGCGACGACCTGTACGCCCCCACGATCGAGCCGGTCTCGGTCCGCCGCCTGATCGGCATGGTGTTCCAGCGCCCCAACCCGTTCCCCACGATGTCGATCTACGAGAACGTGGCCGCCGGCCTCCGCCTCAACCGGGGTCGCATCTCCAGGTCCGAGATGGACGGCATCGTCGAGGACTCCCTCAAGGGCGCCAACCTCTGGAACGAGGTCAAGGACCGCCTCAACAAGCCCGGCGCCGGCCTGTCCGGCGGTCAGCAGCAGCGCCTCTGCATCGCCCGCGCCATCGCGGTCCAGCCCGAGGTCCTGCTGATGGACGAGCCGTGCTCGGCCCTCGACCCGATCTCCACGCTGGCCATCGAGGACCTGATGGCCAAGCTGAAGGACAAGTACACCATCGTCATCGTCACGCACAACATGCAGCAGGCCGCCCGGGTCAGCGACAGGACCGCCTTCTTCAACCTCGCCGCTCAGGGCCAGCCCGGCAAGGTCATCGAGATGGACGAGACGTCCCGCATGTTCACCAACCCGACGCAGAAGGCGACCGAGGACTACATCACGGGGCGCTTCGGCTGATGACCCAACAGCAGGCGGCATCCACGATGAACGGGGACACGAGGACCAAGCCCGTACTGCTCATCGCCGACCCCGACGACTCCGTCGTGGACGACGTGGCCACGGCCCTCGAACGCGAGGGCGTGGCCGTGACCGGCGCCCCGGACGGCGCTCAGGGGCTGCTGCAGGCGGGCGCCCTCCAGCCGGACGTGGTGCTCGTCTCGGCCACGCTGCCGGTCATCGACGCGGTCGAGTTCGTCCGCGCCGTACGGCGGGCCCGCGCCGTGCCCGTGCTGCTCGGCGTCGGCGAGGGACACGCCGAGCAGGCGGTACGCGCGCTCGCGGCCGGCGCCGCCGCCTGCGTGGCCAGACCCTACAGGGTGCCGGAGCTGCTGCCGTTCATCCAGGCGGCCTCGCCCGAGTCCCGCAAGGTGCTGGCCGTGGGCGGGGTCGAGCTGGACGTACAGGCCTATCAGGTACGCGTGGCCGGGCGGGCCGTGCACCTGCCGTTGCGCGAGTTCGAGCTGCTGCAGTACCTCATGCGCAACGCCGACCGCACGGTCACCCGCGAGCAGATCATGCGCCACGTCTGGCACGCCGCCGCGAACACCTCGACGAACACGATCGCGGTGCACGTCAAGCGCCTGCGGGCGCGCCTGGGCGACGAGGACGACCGGCTCATCCAGACCGTACGCGGGGTGGGCTACCGGCTGGTCACTCCTGGCATCGCCGAAAGTCACGCATGATCCGCTCGGCCACGCCCTCGACCGTCGCGATGCCGTACCCCACCTCAGGGCTGCCCTCGGTGAGTACGGCAACGGCGTAGTCACGCCCGCCGTCCCTGATCAGCCCGACGCTGATCGTGGCCCAGAGCTTGTTCGAGACGCGCTTGAGCCAGCCGTTCTTCAGCGCCACGCGCTCGCCCCGGCACGCGGCGGCGCTGATGCCCCAGTCCTGGCCGGCTACGACCGCGCCCATGAGCTTGAGCACCTGCTTGCGATCCCCGGCCTTGAGCGGGCTCTTCTCCGACACCAGCGCAGCCATGAGCCGCACCTGGTCGTCCACGGACGTCTTCGTGATCCCCCAGCAGTACAGGTCGACGCAGTTCCCCGGCACCCCCTGAGTGTGCCTCAACCCGAACTTCTTCCCCGCCGCGCTGAACCCCGCCGCGCCCCCGATCCGCAGCCAGAGCCGGTCGGCCGCGTGGTTGTCGCTGTAGCGGATCATCTTCTCCGCATCGCGCCTGACCGCCGCGGGAAGCTTCTTCCACGGGGTACGCAGGAGCAGCGCCATGAGGATCTGCACCTTGGCCGTGCTGGCCGTGATCAGCCGCTCGCCGGCGTGATACCGGTAGACCCGCCCGGTCCCCAGCTCCTTCACCATCGCCGTCACCGGCCCCGGCCTGCCCGCCAGAAAGCGGTCCAGCCGCTTCGAGATCTGCTTCGCCGGCACCCTCGCCGCGCTCTTCGCCCTGTCAGTCGCAGGGCGAGCCGCCACGCGCGGCACGCCCGGCGATCCGACGCGCGACGAGGGGGACGACAGCCCCCGCACGGCCGCACTGAAAGGCACGAGCTCCGGTGCCAGGACCACACCGGACGACGGCACGTCAACGGCACTGACCACGGCCGGCACCTGATTCTTGGCCGTCACGAGCAGAACGACCAGGGCGAGCACGATGATCAGCCGCGGTATCGCCTTCGCCCCGACCGCGAGCACGCGATCATTATCCAGAATCCCTCCGGGGCCCCGCTAGTGTGCCGCCGGCCGGGTTCAGCAACGTGCCGCTCCCCGTAAGGCGCCGTCACTCGGGCGGATCCGCCCCGGGAAACTCACCGTAGGCGCTGTCGAAATACTTGGCGAGCTGCACGTCGCGATCAGAGATCCGGTGCTGGATGTCCCACGTGGTCAGAAAGACCCGTACGTGACGCCAGACGTTCTCCCAGCGCGGATGGTGGATGGCGATGTCGCACCCCGGCGCCACCTCGTTCATGAACGCGATCGCATCTCTGAAGGTCTTGAAGCGGTACTCCCGGTAGAGCTCCACCCGGGTCCTCGTCACATCCTGCGGAAGGGGGCTCTCCACCACCTGCCAGTGCCGAAGCGCCGCCTTCAACGCCACGGCCAGCTTCTCCTCGCTCATGGGATCCGGCACCTCGGGGGGCGGCTGGGGATACCAGTTGTCCACGGTGGGCCGCCCTACGAGCTTCGCCCGCGCCTCGACCTGGGTCAGGACCAGCTTCAGGTCGTGCTCGAAGAACTCATCGCGCAGCGGCACCGCCTGCCGGTCGCACAGGCTCCGCAGCGACGCCGGCAGCCGCTCAGGCGGAGGTATCCGAGCACCGCTCACCAGAAGGGGAATCACCTGCTTGTCGGCCGCCAGTGCGGTCTCGACCTCTCGGCGCACCCAGTCGCCCTCCTGGTCGATCAGCCGCTCTCCCCACTCGTTGGCCACCCGGATCCACTGGGGGCCCATCACCACCAGGACGACGTTCGCCCGCGCGAGGGCCTCCTCGATGCTGCGTGGCCAGATCGCTCCAGGAGCGATGGAGGAGGTGTCCATAAAGACGGCGGACTCTCCGAAGGCATGCTGGAGATCCGCATACAAGCGACCGGACACCGCGGCGCTGTCGGCGCGACGGTAAGAGATGAAGATCTCGCTCACCAGGCCCCCTCGACGGATGCCCGTACCTGTCGGTTACCACTCGTGGACGCGACCGTACTATGCGCGCCCCACAGCGACAAGTGACGCCGCGGCAGAATGCAGAAAGGGCCCCGACGCTCGGCGTCGGGGCCCTTTCCTATAAAGATTGTCCGGCGGTGACCTACTCTCCCACACCCTCCCGAGTGCAGTACCATCGGCGCAGGGAAGCTTAACTTCCGGGTTCGGAATGTAACCGGGTGTTTCCTTCCC
>NZ_JBGNUV010000069.1:0-560 GCF_041950525.1 Nonomuraea sp. GTA35
AGGCCACCCGGCGAAGACCCGGAGAAGACCAGGGCGGACGCGGTGAATCCGTGCACGTGATTGTGCCCGGCTACCGGCCCCACCTCGCCGGCCGCGAAGACCCCGCCACCCCGATAGCCCCAGCGTGTCCCGCAGCGCGACCGGGTCGTGGTCGGCGGTGCCGAACCAGGGTCCCGGTAGCAATGAAGAAATTTCCAACGAAGTAGCCTCTGACCTGCGATAACTCCGGAGCCCATTGGCAAGATCTCGATACACTTACGATGTGGATCAAGAGCTACGAGATGGGTGGGCGTTCCGACACGGTCAGGGAGCCCAGCAGCCCGCTGCGGTGCGGGATGGGGCACCCGCTGATCAGCGTCGCGCAAGTGCGATGTCGGGGGCGAGGAACAACGGGACAGTCATTGGCGGTATGGGCTGTTCGAGCAGGTCAGACGGGCGCGCGGCCGACAGGGTCAAATCAGCGTTCCGGCCCGAACACGGTGGGACAGTCTGGCGCGACAGCACGATCTTCGGTGTTTCCGCAGGTCGCGGTGATCGTCCGACTCAGATCCATCTCACCG
>NZ_JBGNUV010000070.1:0-549 GCF_041950525.1 Nonomuraea sp. GTA35
GGACCGGATGCGCGCCGTCGCGGTCCTGCACCGACGCGGCGGTGACCATCACGCACAACAGCAGCCCGAGGGTGTCCACCACGACGTGCCGCTTCTGCCCCTTCAGCTTCTTGCCCGCGTCGTACCCACAGGCCGCCGCCCCGACGGTCTCGGCCGCCCGGACCGTCTGGGAGTCGACACACCCAGCCGTCGGCAGCTCACGCCGGCCGGCCAGGACACGCAGCCGCCCGCGCAACCGGCCGGTCAGTCGTTCAGGCAGGCCGCGCCGGGACCAGCGCAGGAAGAACGCATACACCGCCTCATGCGGCGGGAAGTCGACCGGCAGGGCCCGCCACTCGATCCCGTACCGGGTCACGTAGCCGATCGCGTCCAGCACAGCTCGCAGGCCGTGCACCATCGGCCGGCCCGCGACCGCGACCAGTTCGGCCATCACACCGCGTGCCTCGCCCTCCAGCACCAACCACTCGCCATCGGTCAGATCGGAGGGGTATGCCGGTTTCCGGCCGCGACATGCGCATCCCGGTGAGGCGCAACCGCTGGCGTTCACGG
>NZ_JBGNUV010000007.1:0-560078 GCF_041950525.1 Nonomuraea sp. GTA35
CATTCTCGTGGAGACCGAGCCGGGATTGTTCGCCCAGTCGCGTCCGTAGCCCGGCAACAAGCCCGTGACCAGCCCCCCTCATGCAGTGCAAGCGATCAAAGGGACATCAACTCGCGAACCGCCCTCTGAACCCTGAGGTGCGCAGCAGGTCGCCGACGACCAGGTCGAACACCTCGATCGCCTCATCGACCGAGGTCGGCTCCATCACCTGGGCGAAGGCCACCAGGGCGGCCAGCTTGCGGTCCCCGGCCAGGGCGTCGACGGCGTTGGCGCGGGCGGCGTTGGCGAAGCGGGCCAGCGCGGCGATCCGGCCCGGCGGGATGGCCGACAGGTCCCAGGTGGTGGCGCCCAGGGCGCGCAGGTCCAGGTGCCGGTCGACGGCCTTGGCCACGCCGGCGCCGCTGACGTCGGTGGGGCTGCGCCGCAGCCGGTCCAGCTTGGAGACCCGGCGGCCCTCTTCCACCAGGACCAGGTCCTGCAGGGCGCGCCGCTGGCCGGGACTGGGGGCGGCGGCCAGCAGCCGGTACTGGCGCAGCGCAGCGCGTTCGCGCAGCCCGGCGATCATCCGCTCAAGGGTGGTGACCCCAGGCAGCAGGATTTTGGCCTCGATCAGGCGGTGGGTGGCCAGGTCGAACAGCACGATCGGCCGTTCGCTCCCGTTCCACACCCGTCGATACACCCACCGGGCCAGGCCGAACCACTGCTCGAAGCCGAAGGTGGTGTAGCCGTGCACTTCGCGGATCAGTTTCTGGTGATCCCAGCGCGCCTCCTTCTCGCCGTATCCCTTCAGGTCGGCCGGGTCCAGGCCGAGCTGCTCGGCGACGTAGTCGACGACCACGGCCGGGGCGTTGGTCGGGTCGGTCAGGAAGGTGCCGAGAAACCGCACCGTCCCGAGTTGAAGGGCGTAGCCGATTTGGTTGCGGGCGCCGTGGGCGGCCATCGCCTGGCGCCGGGCGGCGGTGTCCAGGTGGAAGAAGGCGCCCAGCTGGGCGGGGTCGGGGACGCCGTCGAAGGCTCCCCAGCGGCTGCGTTGTTCCTCGGACAGGAAGCTGACCGGCATGAGGTCCCTTCAGAACACGCCAGGGCGCCCCACCTCGCCAGCGTGATGGCGGCATGGTGAAGAGCGCCCGGGTATCGCCGGCGGCCAGGCCGAATGATCGTCTTGGCCGATTACGTGCTGCATTGTGTCAGCCGCACGGCTCCACGGTCTCCGCTGTCAGGGTGGTGAAAGCTGACGCTGAGCTGTTGTGCGGCGAGCTTGTTGTCACAGGTCCTCGACGTAGGCGGCGGCGATGTCCTCGGGCGGGTTGGTGTACAGCCGCAAATACCGCTCGTTGGCGTGGCCCAGGCGCCGTTCCAGCTCGGCCCGGTTGTGGCCGGAGGCTTGGGACAGCAGATAGGCGAAGGTGTGGCGCAGATCGTGCGGGCGCATTGTGCCGAGTTGCCGGTCGGCGCCTGTGACCTGCAGGTCGTGGATGGCGCCGATCTCGGCGACGATGGTGTTGATCGAGCGCGGCGACAGCCGCCCGTCGGGCCGGCGGGCGGCGATGGAGGAGGCCGCCAGGAACAGCGCGACGCACTCGGCGCTGGAGCCGGCGGCGTCGCCGTCGCGTTCGTGCTCAAGGTAGTCGGCCAGCGCGGTGCGGACGTCCAGGCCGAGAAAGACGCTGCGGCTGGTGCGGCCCTTGCCGCGCACCCCGGCAAGTTTGGCCTTCTTCACCCGGCGCAGTTGCTCGGGGTCGCGCGGCTGCAGCTGGGCCAGGTCCAGGCCGGCGATCTCGGCGCGGCGCAGCCCGGTGCCGAGCATGGTGTGCACGATGGCGCGATCACGCAGTGGCCGGGCGTGGCGATGCGTGGCGCCCGTTGCGGCGCGGCCGCCGTCACCGCGGTGGCGGCGGCCGGTCAGCTGATGGAAGGACTCCAGCCGGTCCAGCACGTTCTTGACCGTACGCACCTGGGCCGCGTTCAACGCCCGCACCTCGGGAGCGGGCAGACGCAGCGGCTCAACCCGCTTGGTCGGATCGCCGCCCGGCAGCAGCGCGGCCGGGGCGTGCGCGCTGATCCAGGAGAACAACGCCGAGGCATGGGCGAGATGGTTGTTGACCGTCGCCGGCGCCATGGCGGCCGCGCTGCCGTCTTTTCGCTGCCACCCGGCGGCGGCCAGGTGATCGCGCCAGGCGGCGAGTTCGCGGGCGGTGATCGCCGAGATGCGTTGGTGCCCGAGCCCGGCGATGATCCAGGCGCGCAGCCGCTCCAGATGCCGGCTGATCTTCGCGCTCACCTCGGGCGAGCGCACCCCGCGCACCGCGAGATCGAGGTAGCGCTCGATCTACACCCCAAGATCGTCATCGGCCGGGTCGAGCCCTCCGGACAGGCCGACGACCTTTCGTGAAGTGAATTTGCGGCGATCCTGCCCCTCGGCGGAGGCGGCCGAGCTGGGCGTCTGCGCGATCATGCCGCCAGGTTACTTCACGGAAGGGCCATTTCCTGAAGAGAATCGGCATCCTCCACTCAAGGCCGGGGATCACATCCGGTTCGTCTGCGGCCGCGACGACGCCCTCACCCGCGTCAAACGAGTGAGCCGGTACGCCTCGTTTGAGGAATGCTCAACACCGAAGGCCCGGCCAAGGTCAGCCCCGACAGCCCCCGCGAGCAGCAACTGGCCAACATCCGCCGCATCTACGGCCCCGAGAAAGAGGCACTGGGCGTGCTGGCCATCGAGATCGAGCTCCTCCCACCCGCCACTGCGTGACCGATCACCACGTCACCGAGTCGCATCCTCAGGAGAGGCCCAGGGCCCGCGCCGCGCGGGCCCTTCGGCATCCGAGGGGTCTTGGCATCAAAAACTGACGGGTGTGTCCAGTTGTTCGGGCCAGAGCCGTTCGTCGTACAGTCCCCCACGGTCAGCAGAGCACCCTCCTCTCCTGAGCTTGTTCCGCTTTGACGGACACCGTCGTTGTGGTGGGCAGGCCGCCGCGGCGGCCTCGTGATCGCCGATGGATGAGGTGGGAAGGTGATTGTGATGGTCAGGCCGCCTTCGGGCCTGGCGATGGTGTCGATGGCGGCGTCATGAGCTGTGGCGACGGCCTGGACGATGGACAGGCCGAGGCCCAGACCGCCCGTCCGGTTGGTCCGGGCGGGATCGAGGCGTTGGAACGGCTGGAAGAGTCGGCTGACCGCGTCCGTGGGCACCACCGGGCCTGAGTTGGTGACGGTGAGTACGGCTCTGGCGTCCATGGTGCGGGTGGTGACCTCTAGCCAGCCTCCTGGTGTGTTGTAGTGGAGGGCGTTGTCCACGAGGTTGGTGACCAGGCGTTCGGCAAGGGCCCGGTGGCCGGCTGCCGTGGCGGGGCCGGACGAGTGCTGGATGGTGATCCCTCTGGCCTTGGCGTCCGCCTGGCGCATCTCGATGATCTCGCGGGTGAGCCGGGCGAGGTCGAAGGGCTGGCGAACCTCGATGCCCGTGTGGCCGCGCGTCAGGGTGAGCAGCGCTTCGATGAGCCGTTCCTGCTGGGCCCCGGCGGTGAGGATGTGTTCGTGGGCCTCGCGCAGCGACTCCACGGTGGCTGCGGGGTCGGACAGGGCGACCTGGCCGAGTGCGCGCTGGCGGGTCAGGGGCGTGCGGAGCTCGTGAGAGGCGTTCGCGACGAACTGGCGCTGCGCCTGGAAGGCGGCCTCCAGCCGGCCGAGCAGGCCGTCGAAGGTGTCGCCCAGCTCTTTCAGCTCGTCGGCGGGGCCGTCGAGGGCCAGGCGCTGGTGCAGGTTCGTCGCCGAGATGTCCCTGGCGGTCGCGGTGATCGTCCGGAGCCTGCCGAGGATGCGTCCGGCGACGATCCAGCCGAGCACGATCGAGATCACTGACATCAGCGTGAGCGCGACGGCGGAGTTGATCAGGAGCTGGTCCAGCACATCGGCCTTCTGGAGCTCCAGGACTTGCCGCATCTGGGGTGAGGCCAGGTTCAGCAAGCGCGACTCGCCAGGCGGCGGCGCATCGTTCGGCGGCGGCTCGGATCCGCGGCCGGGCGCAGGGATGAAACTCTTGAGCGGCTGGCCGATGACCGAAAAACGCACCAGGGCGTACGTGATGGCCAGGAGCACGGCACCGGAGAGGAGGAACAGGCCTCCGTACAGGAGGGTCAGGCGCAGGCGTACGGTGCGGCGGGGCAAGCGGCTCGCGAGCCGGGCGACGAACGTCATCAGATCCGGTATCCCCGCCTGGCCACGGTCTCGATGATCGCGGGCTCGCCGAGTTTGGCCCTGAGCCTGCTCACGGTGATCTTCACGGCGTTCGTGAAGGGGTCGGCGCTTTCGTCCCAGACTCGTTCGAGCAGTTCTTCGGCGGAGACGACGCGGCCTTTGGACGCCAGCAGCAGCTCCAGGACGCCGAACTCCTTGGGGGCCAGCTCCAGCGGCCTGTCACCCCGGCTGGCCCGGCGGCGCGCGGTGTCGAGGGCGAGGTCGCCGTGGCGCAGCACGGGCGGCACCGCCGGATGGGCCCGCCGCGCCAGTGCGCCGATCCGCGCGACCAGCGCGGGGAAGTCGAACGGCTTGGTGAGGTAGTCGTCGGCGCCCAGGCCGAGTCCGTCGACCAGGTCCTCCGTGGTCGACGCCGCGGTCAGCATCAGAACCCTGCTCCGGCAGCCGGCCGCGACCAGTTCGGCGCACACGTCGTCCCCGTGCATCCCCGGCAGGTCCCTGTCGAGCACGATCACGTCATAGTCGTTGAACAATGCGCGGTCCAGCGCCCCCGGTCCGTCGAGCGCCACGTCCACGGCCATCTGGGCCCTGCGCAGCCCGACGGCTACCGTCTGCGCCGTCACCTCGTCGTCCTCCACCACGAGCACGCGCATCCGGCGCCCCCTTTCCACTTGAACACCTCGTCCAGCATGCTCCAAGGCCGGTTTCTGTGGCGTTTCGTCCGCAGCTCAGCGCCGGTGAAACCGTGCCGAAACCGCTGCGTTCCTACAAATGTCCGTATTCCATCACGGAGTGGAGAGCGATATGCGAAGCGTTGCCGCCTGCCGAAACAGCCGGGCACGACGGAGTGGCACGATGGCCATGCTGCTGGCCTGCGTCGCGGTCGCCGCCGCGGCCTGCGGGAGCGGTGAGGGCCAGGCCAGGACCGTCGCGTCCGTGGCGCCACAGGCAGGCGTCAAATCCGAGGCCACGCAACCGGCCTCCCAGGGGCCAGGGGACATGCTGGCCTTCGCCAGGTGCATGCGCGAGAACGGCATGCCCGACTTTCCCGACCCGAGTGGGCAGAAGGGTGTCGGCCTGTCGGCGGAGATGGTCAACTCACCGCAGTTCAAGGCGGCGGCGAAGAACTGCAAGCAGTTCCAGCCCGCCGTACCGACGGGACAGCCGCCCGAGATAAAGGACGGCTGGTCCGACGCGGACAAGCTGAAGTACTCCGCCTGCATGCGCCAGAAGGGCGTGCCCAACTTCCCCGATCCCAGCGAGAACGGCGGATTTCTCTTCGAGGAGAAGAGCGGCGTGGACCCCAGCTCGCCGCAGTTCAAGCAGGCGGAGCAGGCATGCAAGCAGTACCAGCCGCAGAACATGCCGAAGAAGGGGCAGATGCAGGGAGGGCAGTCGTGAGTGGTGGGCGCCGCTGGGGGCTGCTGGCGGCAGCCGTGGCGGTGGCTGCGGCGGTGGCTGCGGCCGGTACGTGGGCCGCTCTGACCGGACCGTTCGCCGCGGGCCCGGCGGCCGCTCCCGCTCATACCGCGCCCGCGACCGGGCTGGCGCAGGTGACCAAGGGCACCTTGTCCTCCCGCTCGCTGCAGAACGGAACGCTCGGCTACGCGGGCGAGTACCAGCTGGTCAACAAGGTCGCCGGCACGGTCACCACGCTGCCCGCGGTGGGCCAGGTGGTCGCCCAGGGCAAGGTGCTCTACCGGGTGGACGGCAAGCCGGTGGTGCTGCTGTCCGGCGACGTGCCGGTCTACCGTGACCTTTCCTGGGGTACGGAGGGCACCGATGTGCGGCAGCTGAACGCGGCGCTCGTGGCACTGGGATACGCCACCAAGGGCGAGATAGATCCGGACTCCGGCTACTACGGCTCGCAGACCTATGCCGCGGTCAAGGACCTGCAGGAGTCCGCCGGGCTGGACGAGACCGGCAGCCTGGAACTCGGCCAGGCGGTGTTCGCGCCGGCCAGGAAGATCAGGATCACCAAGGTCGTCGCGGTGCGCGGTGGCATGGCGGCGGCCGGGTCGGTGGTCCTGCAGGCCTCCTCGACAGCCAGGGAGGTCACCATCTCGCTGAGCGCCGCCCAGCAGTCCGAGGTCGAAGTCGGTGACAAGGCGACCATCTCGCTGCCGAACGGTCAGAGCACCCCGGGCGTGGTCTCCTCGGTCGGCAAGGTCGCGACCAAGGGCGACACCAGCACCACCATCGACGTGCGGATCAGGCCGCTGAAACCGAAGGCGACCGGCAGCCTCGACCAGGCGCCCGTGCAGGTGTCCATCGTGTCCGGCACGGTGAAGAACGTGCTGTCGGTGCCGGTGAACGCGCTGCTCGCGCTGGCTGGCGGCGGGTACGCGGTCGAGGTCGTCGAGGCGGGGGGCGGGCACAGGTTGATCCCCGTGGAGACCGGGATGTTCGACGACAGCGCGGGCAAGGTGCAGGTCACCGGCGACGGCCTGGCGGCTGGCCAGAACGTGGTGGTTCCGGCCACATGACCGGTCTCGACACGGAAACCATGCCGCGAGCCGCCGCGCGTGCCGGTGACGCTGTGCTCCAACTGGAACAGGTGAGCAAGATCTACCCGGGGGCCTCACCGGTGGTGGCGCTGGACCGGGCCACCTTCTCGGTGCGCCGCGGCGAGCTGGTGGCGATCGTGGGACCATCCGGGTCGGGCAAGTCGACGTTGCTGCAAGTGATGGGCACTCTCGATCGTCCCACCTCCGGGATGGTGCGGATCGTCGGCGAAGACGTGGCAGGTATGTCCGACCGGGCGCTGGCCGGGCTGCGCGCGAGCCGGATCGGGTTCGTCTTCCAGCAGTTCTTCCTGGCCCAGCACGCCACGGCCGTGGAGAACGTGGCCGACGGGATGCTCTATTCGGGCACGAGGCACAGGGCACGCATCCGGGCTGCCGCGGCGGCGCTGGAGCGTGTCGGGCTGGGTCACCGGCTCAGCCACCGGCCTCCCGAGCTGTCCGGAGGCGAACGGCAGCGAGTCGCCATCGCCAGGGCGCTGGTCGGCAACCCGGCGATCGTGCTGGCCGACGAGCCGACCGGCAATCTCGACAGCGCGTCGGGGACGGCGATCTTCGAGCTGCTGACGGAGCTGAACGCCGAAGGAGCGACGATCATTATGATCACCCATGACCGTGAGCTGGCCGCCCGGCTGCCGCGCCGCATCGAGGTCCTGGACGGCCGCATCGTCGCCGACGTCACCTTCGCGCAAGGGCGGTCGACGTGAGGGCCACGGCTCCCGGCCGCCTGCACCTCGCCGACCTGGGCCGTACCGCCGGGGTGGGGCTGCGGACCCGGCCCATGCGGGCCGCGCTGTCGGCGCTGGGCATCGCCATCGGCGTCGCCGCCATGGTGGCGGTGCTCGGACTGTCGGCCTCCTCCCAGGCCGGGTTGCTGGCCGAGATCGACAAGCTGGGCACGAACCTGCTGACCGTCACCCCGGGTCAGACCATGGGCGGCAGCGATGCCAAGCTGCCCAAGGACGCCCCGGCGATGATCGCCAGAATCGGCCCGGTCGACATGGCCGAGCACACCGGCAAGACTGGCGCCTCCGCCTACCGCAGTCCGTACATTCCGAGCATCAACACCAACGCGCTCACGGTCAGCGCCGCCAGCCTCGGCCTGCCCGCGGCCGTCCGTACGACCATCGCCCAGGGCCGCTATCTCAACGCCGCCACCGCCCGGCAACCGGTCGCCGTCCTCGGCTCGGCCGCCGCCACCCGGCTCGGCATCGCCCGCATCCATCCCGGCGCGCGCATCTGGGTCGGCGGCCAGTGGTTCTACATCGCGGGGATACTCAACCCGGCCCCGCTCAGCCCCGAGATCGACTCATCGGTGCTGGTCGGGTACCCGGCCGCGCAGAGATACCTGCATTTCGACGGCCACCCTTCCATGGTCTACGTACGGGCCCAGACCGATCAGGTGGAGAACGTGCGGCAGGTGCTGGCCGCCACCGCCAACCCGCAGGAGGCCGGCGAGGTCAGCGTCAGCCGTCCGTCCGCGGCCCTGGTGGCGCGGGCCGCGGCGCAGTCCGCGCTCAATGGCCTGTTCCTCGGGCTGGGCGCGGTCGCCCTGCTGGTGGGCGGCATCGGGGTGGCGAACACCATGGTCATCTCTGTACTGGAGCGCCGGTCCGAGATCGGGCTGCGGCGCGCCCTCGGGGCCACCAAGGGCCATATCAGGATGCAGTTCCTGGTCGAGGCCGTCCTGCTGGCCGCGCTCGGCGGGGCCGCGGGAGTGGCGATGGGGGTGGTGGCCACCACGGTCTACGCCCACGTCAAGGGCTGGGCCACCGTGGTGCCGCCGCTGGCCTGGGGCGGCGGGCTCGGCGCGGCCGTCGCCATCGGCGCCATCGCTGGGCTGCTTCCAGCGCTACGGGCCGCCCGCATGCAACCTACCGAAGCACTCAGAACCGTCTGAGCCGGCCAGCAGGCCCCCTGACGAATCCCTCGAAAGGCATGCCTTCATGAGATTTCGCACCCCTCAACTGGCGGCCGTCCTCGCGGGCGCGCTGATCCTGTCCGCGTCGGCGCCGACGCGGACACTGCAGGCAAGGTCACGATCGCCTGGAAGGACTGCCGCGGCAGCACGGGAGCGGTCCAGTGCGCCACCATCAACGTGCCGCCCGACTGGTCCAAGCCGGACGGCGGGAAAATCCACATCGGGCTGAGCCGGACCAGGGCCACCAAGTCCCGGATCGCCGCTGTGCTCAAGGCCCTGCACGACGGCGAGAAGACCAGATCCGAGCCGGAACATCAGGAGCAGCAGGACGGGCCGCCGGCGGAGATCCAGCCCATCACGGAGAGCCTGTACTGGTGCAAGGACTTCCGGTACAAGGTCAACAACTACACCCAGTGGAAGAGCATTGCCGCAAGGCTGGCCAAGCTGTACCCCAACGTCCAGTGGACCACCAACCACAACGCCCAGGGCCTCGACTGCACCGGTTGGCAGGACACGACCACCAACCCGCAGAAGCGACCGAACATCAAGGGCGCCCCGCCGATCGTGATGCTCGGTAACGTGCACGACCCGGCCGCCGTGTACCAGGATTCGCAGGCCGCAGCCAAGCAGACCGGCGCGACCTTGGTCACTTACGAGGGCTACGGACACACCGTCTACCCGAGCACCGCGAAAGCCGGGCCGGTCACATGCATCAACGACCTGATCGACGACTACCTGATCAACCTCAAGGTGCCCGCCAAGGGCATCCGCTGCCCAGACATCGAAACCGCTCAGTAACCGTCCTCGACGGCCGGGCGCGGGCTCTGCGGAGCTCGCCTTCCCCATCACAGCTCGGCCACTGAGCCCACCGGATCACTGGCTGAGGATCCTCCTGCCCCCACTCCTCGCGGTCGAGCGGTGGGGGCCACCTCCACCTCGGTGATCCCCGTCAGTGCGCCTGCCGGCGATGCTATCCGCGCCGGTCATCCGCCTTGCGGGCGCCTCTTGGCGTGCGCCCGCTTCGGGTCGCGCACCAGGATCGGCCGCGGCAGAACGACGCCGCGTCCAGGGCGATACCGAAGCTCACCGGACCTGCGTAGCAGGGTCGTTGTCCCTGGACGCGGCAGCGAGCCGTAGATAGCAGGCGAGCCTCTCGTGCGCCGAAGAATCCGATGAAACCTCCCCGAAACCGGCACCACCGTATACCTGTCAACCGTCGATCACGCCGGCTGCTGAGGCCGGCGTCACCCCAGATTCTTGAAGGGACCTCGATGAGAGTTCCGTGTGTCCGCTCGACGGCCGTTTTCATAGGCGGGCTCGTGCTGGCCGTACCGCCGATCCCGGCCAGTGCCCAAGCGGCCCCCGACGCGATCGATTGGCAGCGCTGCAGCCAAGCCCCGGGCGAACCGGCGCCCACCGGAAAGGTCGAGTGCGCGACCATCAAGGTGCCGCTCGACTGGTCCGATCCCGGCGGCAGGACCATCGAGATCGGCCTGGCCCGCCGCAAGGCCACCAAGCCCGACGCCCGCATCGGTTCCATTCTCCTGGACCCGGGAGGTCCCGGCGGCTCCGGCGTGGCCGAGGTCAAGCGCAAGCAGACCCCGTTCACCGAGGCGGTGAGCGAACGCTTCGACGTGATCGGCGTCGACCCGCGCGGCGTCAACACCAGCACCCAGATCAAGTGTGATGGAAAGCTGCTGGAGCAGGCCAGTGCGGCACAGGCCGCGGCGACAGGAAGCGCGGCCGGTTTCGAGGCACTCAAGCAGGCGAACGCCAAGCTCAGCCAGAACTGCCGCGAGCTCACCGGTCCGCTCTACGACCACGTCGACAGCCGCCAGATCGCCCGTGACATCGAGGCCATCCGGATCGCCCTCGGCGAGAGCAAGATCACTCAAGTCGGCTACTCCTACGGAACCCTGGCCGCCCAGCACTACGCCGAAATGTTTCCCAAGCGGGTGCGCGCGACGGTCACCGACGGCAACATGGACCACAGCATCCGCTCGTTCTGGGACTTCCTGGACGCCCAGACCGCCGCGATAGAGAACAACTTCGTCCAGTGGGCCGACTGGTGTGACAAGACCTCCGACTGCGCCCTCCACCACAGCGACGCCAGGAAGGTGTACGGCGAGTTGCGTGAACGAGCCAAGAAGGGCGAGCTTACGCATCCCAGCACAGGCGACAAGGTGGACTTCGCCCGGCTGACAGGGCTGGCCCAACGCGTCAACCTCCCCGAGTACTGGAAGGACCTCGCCGTCACCTTGAAGCACCTCCACGAGGGAACCAAACCGGATGAGCGACCCGCCCCAGGGCCGCGCCCCGCGCCCGAGGTCGCCAACTATCCGCGCCAGGCGACGTTCTGTCAGGACTGGGACTTCCGCGTCAGCGACTACGCCGAGTTGAAGAGGGGGATCGCCCGGCTCACCAACCGTTACCCCAACATCAACTGGAACCCCAACGCCACAGCGGCCGCGCTGGACTGCGTGGGCTATCGCGGCAGGACCACCAACCCGCAGGCGCGCCTGAAGGTCAAGGGCGCGGCGCCGCTCCTCATGGTCGGCAACATCAACGATTACGCCACCGCGTACACGTGGACCAGGAACGCCGCTCGGCAGAGCCAGGCCAGGCTCCTCACGTACGAGGGCTTCGGCCACACGGTCTTCCCGTCGACCATCGCGTTCGGCCCGAGCGCGTGCGTCAACGCCGCGGTCGACGCCTATCTCATCCAGCTGAAGGTGCCCGCCCAGGGGCTGTCCTGTCCGGCCATCGAGGTGCCCGGCGAGGGGCAGAAGCCGACGCCGTAGGCTCATCGCGGGTGGCTCAGGGGCTCACGTCTCTGCCGCTACGGGATGCGGCCGTGGGAGGGACGGGCGTGGCCTGCCTCCGGCTCGCCGCCCGCCCTTCCGTGACCGACGGCCTCTGATGAAGGGTCTTCACGCGCCAACACCCACCGACACGCGCGGAGCGACCAGCGAGCGAGCTACCTCCACGCCGACCAACCGCTGACCGTCAGCCCCGTGCACAACAAAGATCGACTTCGTTCAACACCCCCCAAGCGAATGGATCAGAAACTTCGCCACGATCCGGGACGTGGCGCCACAACTGGGCAGTGATCTCGGCGGCGAACTGGCGGGCGGTGCTGGCGGTGCCGATGAGGGTGGCCGCGGCGGGGCTGGTCCCGCCCGCCCACGGTCCGCTCCATCCGCGCTCGTGCCGGTGATGATATGGGCGTCGATGGAGGCCATGGGGTCGCTTCTGGTCTCGGTAGGCATGAGCCCGCCGATGCGTGAGAGGCGTAGTAGTTTGACTACCTGCAGTAACGATTGCCTGAGGTCTTGGGCATACGTTGGCCAACTGGAATAATGTGATTACTTGTAGTAGCGGCCTGCCGCTGGCGCCGCGCTCGCCGCCTTCGTCCCGGCTCTTGGCGGCACCGCCCACGCCGATGAAGGTGCAAGCTGCTGGAACGGTGCCAGCGATCCCTTGGGCTGGACCACGGACGGCCACTGGGCCTATTTCTCACTCAGTGACAAAACGTGGGAATGCAGCAACGGCATCTTCTCCACCTGGTCACGATATGCAGGTGATCCTGTGCTGGCCTGCAGGTCAGAGATGAGTGGCCGTTGACGGCTGGCGCTGGCTGACAGTGGTTGATGCTGGAGTTACCCCAGTGACGGGAGTCTCCCCGATGTCGTTCGATCCCTGTCTGCTCAACGGCCGTTCCGACCCTGTCGATCCCGGTGTGGTGCGCCTGGGGCATCCGGCGCTGGATGACTATCTGGAGTTGGTGGCGGCCCGGGCCCGGCCCAACACGTTGATCGCGACCGCGTATGACCTGAAGGTGTTCTTCAGCCAGATCCGCAAGGACCCGGCCGAGGTCACCACCGTGGATGTGCTGGCCTTTATCAAGATGCAGCGTTCCCCGCGCATCGATGCCAAAGTGGTCCGCCTGGAGGACGGGGAGGCCGGGCTGTCGGCCCGGACGATCAAACGTCGGCTGGCGAGCATCTCTGGGCTGTTCAACTTCCTGGTGGGGATCAGCCGGTTCAGGACCTCGCCAGTGGCCGGGTTGCGCAGCTCGATCTCGCCGTCGATGCCGGCATCCTGCTTCCGCTCGTGCCAGACGAAGCCCATCCTGTTGACAAGCTGATGGATCAGCGCGATGCCGCTATCGCCGATATGGGCGCTATTATCGATCTTCTTCAAAGGTGCTCCGAACTCCGTCGTCGCTGGTCGCCCGCTCACCACGCCCCCAGCTAGGCGCCTCCCCTAGATGTCCATCATGAGCGGCAACGACAGCACTCTACGGCTGAGGACCGACAAAAGGTTCCCGTCGGCGAACCGCTCCGATGGGTTGGCCCAGTGCGCCCCGACCCCAACAGCCACGGTCCGCGGGCGCAAGCCTCTTCACATGATCAACGACGTCTGCTGCTCATAATCCGTGGGTCGTGGGTTCAAGTCCCACCCGCCCTACCACGCCGACCTGCGGCTTTACCCGGATCCGTAATCGCGTCATCTGATCGTGAGTCACGGTGAGCCACACGTGAGTCACGTAGTCTCCCCGGGCCTTGCCGATCTTGTGGTTGGTGTCCCGTACCGCCTTCAGCACCAGCCGCGCCGTCGCGCGGGCGCTGTCGTGATACAGCTGCGGCAGCACCGAAACGTAGGTGTCGGCGGTCAGCACGATGCTGGCATGCCCCAACGTGCCCTGCACCACCTTCAACTCCGTCCCCGACGCCAACGCCAACGTCGCAGCTCCATGGCGCAGGTCGTGCAACCGCACCGGCGGCAGCCCACTCGCGGCGACCAGCTTGTGGAAGCGGTGGGTGAGATAGCTCGGCTGCACCGGGGCTCCGCTCCCCGCGGTGAAGATCGGGCTGGTCGGTGACCACCGCTCCCCCGGCCCCCGGCGCTGCGCACGCTCGTGCCGGCGCAGCAACCGCACGGTCTCCGGATCGAGTGCCAACGTCCGCCGACTGGCCGCGCTCTTCGGCTCACACAACACCAGCCCCTCCTCGGTGTGCACCAGCTGATGCGCGACGGTGAGCTCGCGCCGCTCCAGATCGACGTCCACCCACCGCAGCCCGGCCACCTCCCCACGCCGCAGCCCACGCAAGGCCACCAGCCACCACAACACGAACAGCGGATCCTCCCGCGCGAAGCGCAGAAAGGCGGCCAGCTGCTCGACCGTCCACACCGCCACCGCCGGACGCTCTCCCCCGCGCCGCCAGGCCGCCTCCCGACGAGCCGTCCACACCACCGGATGCATCCGCACCGGCGCCGGCAACCGGACGCCCTGCGCCGGATTGACGGCAATCAGGTCCTCACGCACCGCGTGGTTCAGCGCCGCCCGCAACGTCGCCCGGATCCGCTCCAAAGTCGATGCGCTGATCGGCTGGCCGTACCGATTCCGCCGCCGCCCCAGCACCACGAACATGCGCGTCACGTCCCGCCGCGACAACTCCGCCAGCTTGACCCGGCCCAGATACGGCACCAGATGCAGCCGCACGTGATCCCGGTAGGCCCGGTGCGTGGTCGGCCGCAACCGCGACTCCACCACCGACAACCAGTACCGCAACCACTGCCCCACCGTGCACCCAGCAGCAAGCGGCCCCTCTTCCTCCGCCACCAGCAGTTCACCGCCCGCACTCCACGCCGCCTCCGCACTTGCGAACCCGCCGCGCCGAACCCGCTCCCGGCGACCCGACGCCCCCACGGCCTGGACCGCGAAATACCAGCGCCCATGCTCTGCCTCGGCCAACCGGCCGCAGCGGCCACCCAGCCGCCTTCCGCTGATCTTGTCGCTGCATCCGCATCGCTTGTAGACCACGCAATGCCCGTCGTCGCTGCCTGTCATCGCTCGCCTCCAGGTCCGTCTCAGAAGCAACGTACGAGTCGCGCAACGACAGACCCAGCCAAGAGCAAACGTTTAGGTAGGTACCTCAGCCACGTGGCACATCTGGTGCGACAAAGAACCGGAGTTCATGCAGAACCATAGACCAACGACCAAAGCGCGCGAAGTTCACATGTGTAGGCCCCCGCTGGACTTCGGCCGAACGACCTGACGCCGCAGCACCGCCACCTCATGCAACACCCTGGCCTCGGCGTGTCCTTCGACTGGTCAGAGCCGTCACGACCGGGTCTGAAGCGGTACACGACTCCAGGACCTCGATCTGCCGCAGTAACGGGCATCCAGGTCAGAAGGATTCTCCATCGTGGGCTTTTATGTGCGCACCAGCCTCAGGGCTGGACCGTTCCGTTTCACCCTCAGCCAGGGCGGGATGGACGTCTCGACCGCCATCCCGGGCCTTCGAGTAGGGATGGGCCCCCGCGGCAACGTCGTGCGCATGGGACGCGGAACGATCTCCTACCGGACCGTCGCGCCCGGCCGTGACGTGGTCATGCACGATGTCGTCAGCCTGGTCCCGGCCCAGCCGAGCGACATCGTCCAGCAGTTGCAGAAGGCCGCCGGACGCCGGCCGTACTGGCCGTTCGCCTTGGCCGCCATGCTCGTCGCCGGGCTGGCGACGGGACGCTTCGGCCTGGTCATCATCGCCGTCGGGCTGCCTTTCGTGCTCTGGGTGGCGTTGCGCGATCGGGCCGCTCGGGCGGTGGTCGTCATGTACGACGTGACCGACGAGGCGGCTTCACGCTTCGATCACCTCGTCAACGCGATCACCGGCCTCCAGCGGGCCCACGGGTTCTGGCTGATCACCGCATCCGGCGCGATCGCCAGCACCTACCAGTTCAAGGTGAACGCCGGCGCCTCCAGCCTGCTGCGTAGGATGAACGCCTCGGCTCGGCTGGCAGGACCACGGATCCTGGTCACCAACGTCGCCGTCCCGACCCTCACCACAGGCAGCCTATCGGTGCACTTCCTCCCCGACCGCGTCCTGATCCAGGACGGCCGACACATCGCCGACCTCGCCTACCAGCACCTCCACGTCGGCGTGGAACACTCCCGCTTCATCGAAACAGGCCCGGTGCCACGCGACGGCACGGTCGTCGACTCCACCTGGCGCTACGTCAACGTCAAGGGCGGCCCCGACCGCCGCTTCAAGAACAACGCCCGCCTGCCCATCCTCCTGTACGGCAGACTCATCCTCCGCAGCCACAGCGGCCTCAACCTCGTCTGGGACGCCTCCCAAGTCCCCCTCGTCCACGCCGTGGCGAACGCACTCCACCACTCCATCACCGCCCACCCACCTGTGATCCACTCCTGAGGTGGCCTACTCCATCACCGCCCGCTAGCCCGGCGGGCGGCTGTCCCCACGCTCCATCAACGCCATCGTGAGTGAGATTGGTCGTCCGCTGCTGCCGCATAAGGCAGGCAAGCTATGCAATGCCATCGTCGCCCAGCAGAACTACGAGTGCACCCAAGGATGAAAAGCCTCAGTGCACCCGCGAGTAGGGCGAGCCGACTGAACCGGTCTGGGTTTCCTGGAGGCCCTGAAGCCAGCATGATCGTGCTGGCGGAAGGGAGAATCACACGCGATGCCAGCCCCGAGAAAGTACCCGCAGGAACTGCGTGAGCGCGCGGTGCGGATGGTGTTCGAGGTCCGTGAGCAGAGCGGGGGCGCGCCCGGTGCGATCGCCCGGGTGGCCCAGCAACTGGGCATCCATCGTGAGGCGCTGCGCGGCTGGGTGCGCCAGGCCGAAGTCGACGGCGGGCAGCGGCCGGGCACTTCGACAGCCGATGCGCAGCGGATCGCCGAGCTGGAGCGGGAGGTCCGTGAGCTGCGCCGGGCCAACGAGATCCTCAAGTCCGCGGCCGCTTTTTTCGCCCGGGAACTCGACCCCCGACCGCCCAGATAGTCGCCTTCATCGACGCCCATCGCGACCGGTTCGGCATCTAGCCGATCTGTGAGGTCTTGCAGGTGGCGCCGTCGACCTACTATGCCGCCAGGAGCCGGCCCCCGTCGGAGCGGCAGCGGCGCGACGAGCAGCTGACGGCCGAGATCCTGCGGCTGTGGCACGACAACTTCGAGGTGTATGGCGTGCGCAAGATGTGGAAGGCGCTCAACCGGCAGGGCGTGCGGGTGGCCCGCTGCACGGTCGCCCGGCTGATGCGCCACTTAGGACTGTCCGGCGCTGTCCGCGGGGACCACAAGCGGCGCACCACCGTCATCGAGCCGCTGAGCCCGCGCCCGGCCGATCTGGTCGAGTGCGACTTCGCCGCGCCGGCACCGAACCGCCTGTGGGTGAGCGACCTGACTTACATCCCCACATGGTCCGGGTTCGTGTACGCGGCGTTCGTCATCGACGTCTACTCCCGGATGATCGTCGGCTGGCGGCTGACCGACCACCTGCGCACCGACCTGCCGCTGGACGCGCTGGAGATGGCCGTCTGGCGCCGCGGCCGGGTCGAGGACCTGGACGGGCTGGTGCATCACTCCGACCGCGGCTGTCAGTACCTGTCCATCCGCTACACCGAGCGGCTGGCCGACATCGGCGCGGTCAGCTCGGTCGGCTCACGCGGGGACAGCTACGACAACGCGCTGGCCGAGACCACGATCGGCCTGTACAAGACCGAGCTGATCCACCGCCGCGGTCCGTGGAAGGGCCTGGACGACGTGGAGATCGCCACCATGGAGTGGGTCGACTGGTAGTCGACTGGTACAACAACCGCCGCCTCCACAGTGCCTGCCAGGACCTACCGCCCGCCGAATACGAAGCCCTCTACCGAACAGAGACCAACCCAGCTACTCTCACCCCAGCCAGATAACCCGGCCTCCAAGAAACTCGGCGCGGTTCATTACCACAGAATGAGTGGAGCCTCGTCTCGTTGTACCAGGAAACCCATTCCATAGTTTCCAGCATCACGTCGGTGACGCCGCGCCAGCCGCCGCGAAAGTCGATGAGCTCTTTCTTGTACAGACTGTTCAGAGACTCGGCGGCAGCGTTGTCGTAAGAATCACCTTTACTGCCGACCGAGCGCACCGCGCCGATATCCGCCAGACGCTCACCATAGCAGATCGACGTATATTGCACACCCCGATCAGAATGATGCACCAGATCGCCGTCCAGGCTCTCATGCCGCGACCATATCGCCATTTCCAGCGCCGACAAAGCCAGATCGGCCCGCAGATGATCGGCAACCTCCCAGCCGACAATCATCCGCGAATACAAATCCATCACGAATGCCGTATACACCCATCCCGACGCGGTCGGCACGTACGTCAGGTCGGCGACCCAGCGACGGTTCGGCGCCAACGCATCGAAGTCCCGCTTCAGCAGGTCAGCGGGCGGCTCCACACCGGCCGGCAACGTCGTGCGGGGCCGCTTACGGCGCGCGCACGCACCCTCGATACCTAATTCACGCATCAACCGCTCGACCGTGCACCGCGCCACCACGATTCCCTGACGATTCAGTTCACGCCAGACCTTGCGCGCCCCGTACACCTTTCTGCCCGGATTTTCCCACACACGCATGACCTCGACTTTCAACTCCTCGTCACGGCACGCCCGAGCCGACGGTTCACGTTCGCGTCGCTTGGCTTCGTGATAGCTGGACGGGGCAAATTCCAGGACCGCGCAGATCGGTTCCACACCGAACCAATCCCGATACAGGTCAACGAACTCGATCAGCGCGGCAGTCTCGGGTCGAGTTCCCGGGCGAAAAACGCGGACGCCGCCTTCAGAATCTCGTTGGCCCGGCGCAGCTCACGATTCTCCCGCTCCAATTCGGCGATCCGCTGCGCGTCGCTCGACGTGGTGCCCGGACGCTTTCCCTCATCTACTTCCGCCTGCCGTACCCATGAGCGCAGCGCCTCGCGATGCACGCCGAGCCGGTCGGCCACCCGGGCAATCGCCCCGGCCTTGCCTCCGGTCTCCTCACGCAGGTCGAACACCATCTTGACGGCGCGATCACGCAGCTCTTGGGGGTACTTCCTCGGTGCGGGCACGACTCCCAGCCTTCCAGTCTTGGGAGCCTCCAACCAACCCGGGGCAGCTCACGGTTCCCAAAGCCCGACTAGACCCAGCAAACACCGAGAGGCCTTCGAAAATCCCGACCAACTGTCAACAATCAAGACCAGATAGGCATGGCTGGAATGACCCTGCGCTCCTGGCCACCCAGCCAACGGCTATAGATCACGAACCCAGCGGGTTTCCTACACCGATCGCGCACCCCTCAGGAAACCAGCCCGATCCACGGTGACCGTAGGCGGAAGTGACAGCGTGGCGGGTACCGGACGGCACATTCCACCGCCTGCCGTACGCCATGCACCCTCTCGGACATGGACGGGCTGCGCATCCCCCCAGTAACGACGACGGCCTTGAACGCGAGAAAGGGACGAAAGCATCAGTTCGGCCCTGGCGCTGATCGGGCGCCACGCGGCGCACCGACCTCGCCGTCGGCTGGTTCTTGGCGCAGCACTCGTTCTTCCGGCCCAACACCGGACGGGCTTGGTGGTCGCTCAGCCACGGCAGCCGTTCTTCAACCTCGTGGATCGATCTCGGGACCGGTCCCCTGTGCCCGTCGGTACGGTGGTGCGCATGACTGGTACGTCCTCTTCCCGAGCGGTTCACCTGATGGCGGTCGCGTTACTGGCCGCAACCGCGACCGGTTGCGGCGGAACCGCGCAGCCGTCGCGGAGCGCGGACGGGCCTTCCGCGAGCGCCCAGCCGTCCCCCACAAGCGTGCGGGACGCCGACCCCTGTTCCTTCCTCCCGAAAGACCTGGAGAAAGCCCACGCCCTCACGAAGGCCGATGCTCAGCAGAGCGACACGGCCCGCAGTTGCTCATGGTCCGCCAAGAACTTCTCGATGATGCTGCTCGTCCGATGGGACAGCGACACCCTGGTCGACTTCTCCCAGGCATTCCCCACGCTGGGCGAGAAGGACGTGGTTCTCAGCGGCGTGCCGCTCATCTTCGGCAAGAGCGATGTCAGGCCAGCGTGCGCGGCGGCGTTCTTCGCGGGGCAGGGTACCGTCGTCGAGATCATCGTCGGCGACGAGCCCCCATCGACGGCCAACGCCGCCTGCAAACGGGTCAAGACCATCGGGGCGCCCATGATCCAGCGAATTCGCGAGCAGAACCTGCTGGATGAAACTTCCACCCCTTCCCCCTCATGAGACTCCTGCTTGGTCACGCGTGCATGCAATAGGCAGACGACATCCGGCAACCGCGAAGCAGGCCGTGACACTCGTCCTCGGTAAGGCCGCACACCCGGATGGGCGACATGAGGCCATACCGCATCCGGCATGGTGCCATCTGATGCCAGGAGGACACCTATCCGGTGGGTGAGCTGGGCGTTGCCTTGCCCCATTCGAATGGTTACGCAAAGCGATGCGTCCGATACTGTTCGGGAAGATCTCCCGCGGAACCGATGAAGGAGACGCCCGCGTGTGTGCGATGCGGTTCGCCCCGTCCCAGCTCATCGTCAGCCTCTCCTACGACCTGAACAACCCGCTGAAGATCCGCGCCAAGCACAAGGTCGCCGGCATGCTGCTGCTCGACCGCGACCACGCCAACCGCCTCGAGCGCGGCTGGAACGTGCCCGGCGTCTACCTCCTGCTCGACCGGCCCGATGCCGAAGGACGCTGGGGCGCCTACGTCGGCAAGGCCGCCACCCCAGGGCTGCGCCATCGCGTTCTGCAGCAGCTCAGGGACCGCGCCCATTGGTACCGGGCGCTGCTCATCCGGTATGAGTCCAACGAGGATGAGACGCTCAATAGCAGCGAGGCCGGCTGGCTGGAAGGGCGCCTCTACGACCATCTCACCAAGGCGGGGCAAGTCGATCTGCACAACCGGAACCGGCCCCGCGACCCCACGCTCTCGGATGACGACGAGACCAGTCTCATCGACTACCTGCTGCCCATCGAGTCCGTGCTCCGGCTCATCGGCCACACCCTCTACCCCCGGCCAGCAGGCGCGCCCGACGGCGGCGGCCCGCTCTTCAGGAGAATCGAGCCGGAGTCCAAGCCGGACAAGCCTGCCCCCTACGTGAGCCCTCTCGGCCTGGGGCCCAACCCGTACCTGATGCGCGACCTCACGCCCGAGAAGGTGAGGAAGAAGGTCGCGCTCATCATGGCGGGCAAGCACCCTCCGGTCATGGGCAAGGGGCCGGGCAGCCGTGCCTGATCCGGTGGTGCAGGAGGTGTGCCCCGGCCAGCACACTCGTCTTGTGCTGGGCGGGGCATGCCACCTACGCCACCGGCTCAGGCGCTACCGGCCATGTCCTCCTCCGCTACCGGCTCTTCTCCGCCGCAGATCCGGCAGACGCGTTCCTCCTCGGCGGTGAGCACCACGGCGTACAGCTCCGGAAGGCCGATGGTCACGGCCTTACAGAGGCGGTGCCAGCCGTCGATGATCAGGATGCCGCCGGTCGGGACCGTGGCGGCGATCAGCGGCTCGGATAGATCAACTTGGGCCGCGTACTCGGCGTCGATGCCGATCAGGTTGAGCATGCCTGCCCACCATTCGGTCATGATCACCCCATCCGGGGCCCGGCCCTGGGTGAGCTTCTTGGCGGCGGTGATGTTCCAGCTCCAGCCGAGCATCTGGAAGATCTCCAGACGCGAGGTGTCCGCCCGCGACTCCGGCCCGTTGGACCGAGGCTCCGCAGCGCGGCCGGTGGGGTCACCGGTGGCGGTGTGGTGGGGGTGGGTCATGCCGTGGCCTCCTGTCCGGTCGAAGCAGCGGGGGTCTGCTGGTGGGAGCAGGCCGGCGCGAGTGTCTCGGCTTGGGCGAGGAAGGTGCGGGCGGCGTTGTGCCGGATGAGGGCCAGGCTGTGCTCGAGGTGGTCCAGTGCCGGCTCGCGCTCGACGTCCGCGCCGGGGTTCTGGGTGTGCGTCGTGGGTTCGGGTGGGGTGTCGGCGTAGGGGGCGATCCAGGAGACGAACCTGGCGATGGCCTGGGCCGGGCGCAAGCCGCCACCGTCGGCGTAGGCGATGTGCCGGGCCACCAGCAGCCACCACGTGCACAGCGTGTGCGCGTACAGGAGGTCGTAAAGCTGTGCGGCGCTCAGCCGCTCGCCCCGGCCCAGACGCCGGAAAATGTCGTCGGTGTGATCCTGGCGGGCGCTACGAGCCTGCTCGATGATCGCCTCCCATCGACTCGGCCCTCCTTCGGGTGGTGCGCCAGTAACGGGAAGCTGCTCAGAGTTGCTCATGACCTTGGTGTCCTTTCTTTGGAGGTGTCGCCAGCGCCGCCATGCGCGCGGGCGCTCCGGCTGCTCGCTCATAGCGCTGCAGACGTCGTGGATGGCATGGCCGGACCGTTGGGGTGGTCGGCGGGCGTGGCCGAGTTGGTTGCCTGGTGGATGAGGTGCTGAGTGAGTAGATGGCCGCTGTCGTTGAGGAAGTCGCGGGCGGCCATGCGGGCGGCGTGGGCGAGGGCGTGATCGAACAACGTGCCGGGCCGGGCAGCCGGTGGTTCTGTGGTGAGGTAGTGGCGGGCCCAGGAGCGCACCCGGCGTAGCGCGTGATCGGAGGACAGCTCCTTGCCGCTGATCTCCTCGTGCACCAGCTCCCACCAGGCGCGTGCTGCCTGGGCGTGGGCAGTGACGAACAGCTGCTCGCCGGTCAGCCGTTGACCGTTCTGCAAGGCGAAGATCGCCTTGGCGGCCACCGTGTAGCAGGCGTGGCGGGTGGCGGTGATTTTCTCGGTGGTCAGCTGATCGCACGAGGGCCACGCCTTCTCGTCATGGCCGGTGGTGCTGCCCGGCTGACGGGGCGGGGGCAGCGGGCTGGGCTGGCGAGGGTCATCCATCGGGTGTCGTCCTTTCGTTGAGTGACAGGGATGAGTGAGGGGTAGGGGCATGGGGTGGCCGCCCGGCTGGCTGTAGGCGGCGGCCACCGGGCGTGGCATTACGGGCGACGCCTCTCGGGCGGGGCCTGCCCGGTGGTGGGCAGGGTTGGAGAGGGTTCCCCGGCCGGGTGAGTGTCGTGATCGGATAGGAGAGCCAGTGCGTCGGCGAGTTTCTCGGTCGCGTCGAGAAAGGCGCGGGCGCCGCCCCTGCGGGCCTCGGCCATGGCCAGGACGAACAAGCCGCCGTTGTTCACTGGGCGGGCGTTGATCAGCAGGTCCTGGGCCCGTTGCCGCACGGTGAGCAGTGCGGTCGCGCCGTCGATCGGTTCTTCGCAGCCGTGGGTGAGGTCGGTGACCTGCTGCCACCACGACATCCGCTGGTAGGCGTAGGCGATCCGGCCCAGGTCCTTGTCGTGCAACGTGCCCTCCTCGTCCAGGGTGGCGATGCGGTTGAGCGCCTCGCTCAGTTCCCAGCGGGCGGCGTTGGCGTAGTGAACGGCCAGATCTTCGAGTCGTCCCATGGGGACCTCCTTCGGTAATCGGGTGATGACGTACGCGGCGCGGGGCGGGGTATCGGCTGCTCGCGGTTGTCCGGTCCCCGGCCGGGCGGCCGGTGTGGCCGCCGATCCGTTCGCGGGGGGCGGGTCGCGTCCCGGCACGCCGCCGGGTAGCGGCGTGCCGGGCGGTACGGCCCCGCGCCGGGGCCGTACCGGATGCCCGGGGGCTACAGGTCAGGCGGTGGCCAGGAGCCGGAACGCGCGGGTCTTGATCTTGGCGTGATCGTGGTCGTCGAGCAGGGCCCGCTCGGCCCGCACGGCGGCCACGTCGCGGCTGCCGAACACCGGGCTGCGGTGGTCCAGCCGCTCGGTCACCGCGTTGTAGGCGGCCCAGCGGGTGTTGCGGATCGGCTCTTGCGTGGGCGCGTGGGCGAACAGGTGCTCCAGCTGGCGCAGGGTCAGCTCGCGGTTCTTGCGCGCCAGGTCTTTCGCACCCGGCGGGATCGGGTACAGGACGTTGGTGAACTGGCGGAACTCGGCGAAATCCATCGGGGTCGCGAGGAGTTTCTCGGCTTCGGCGGCGAAGGCTTCCCCGTGCTTCCAGGTGAGCTTGAGCGCCTCGCGGGCCTCGGCGATGCGCCCGGCCATCCGGCCGGTGTGCCGGACGGTGAACTTCGAGGCGTGGTTGGCCAGCGCCGCCCGTTCGGTGTTCGCACAGGCGACCCGGACCGGGGTCGCCACGGTGACGAACGCGCCCCACCCGTCATGCCGGGAGAACGCCGCCAGGTACAGGTCGATCTGATCGAACCCGCCGACCATGAGCGGCTCGGGCAGGCGCATGGTGACGAAGATGCGCCGCCCGTTGCTCAGCGACCCGCCGGTATCGAACACCGCCCCGGACTCGTCCACCAGGGTCTGCAGGAACGCGGTCACGTCCTCGTTCTGCAGCACCTCATACTCCTTGCCGACGCGGCCGAGCCGTTCCGGCGATCCGGTGACCGGGTTGGTGCGCACCACCAGGAAGTCCTCGTCGGTGGTGACCGGCTGTCCGGTGACGGGGTCGGTCACCTGGCCGACCGGCACCTTGCGCACGTTCCATCCGGCGAGCTGGGCGTTGGCCAGCAGGTCCTCGGCGGTCATCGGGCCGGGGGCGGTGTAGCCGAGCCCGTGCCAGCCGGGCTTACCAGCGGCGGCGAACCCGGCCGAACCGTTGGCGAAGATCTCGATTTCGTGAGCCATGACAGGGCCTTTCTGATGTGTGGGCAGGCGAAACAGACGCGATGACGAACAGGTGTGGGGCTGGCCCCTCAGCATCAGGGCCGGTGGAGCGGGGATCGATGGAGGTGGCCCGGGTGGGCCGGACGGTGTTACCGCCCAGCGTGTGAGCTGGGGGTGGGCCGTGGGTTGCGGTGGGCGTCGGTAGGGCGACCGGCCGGGCTACAGGGTCCGGGGCGGGCCGACATGGGATGGCCCGCCCTGACCCTCGTTCAGCCGGTGTAGGTGTCCGCCGCGCTGGCCTCGGACGGGGCGTCGGTCGGGGCGTCGGTCGGGGCGTCGGTGGGGGTGAGGGCGAACCGGCGGGGCCGCTCACAGGTCAGCACCGCCTGGCCGAGGTTGACCAGCCGATCCAACGCGTTGGCCACCGCACCGGACGAGGCATCCAGCACCTTCCCGATCTCGTACGGGGTGAAGTCCTTGCCCGGGTACTCGATCAGATGCGCGTACACCCGATCCCGCAACGCCCCCGGCCGCACCCCGCCCCCCATGCCGCCGCTGGCACCGCCCGGCCGGGCGCCCGGCACGGCGCGGGCCGGGGCGGCGTCGATACCGGTCAGCACCGCGCGCGCGTCACGGTGCACCGAGGCGATGCTGGCCATCGCCATCTCCAGGCACCCCAACGCCATCACGTCGTTACTGTCGTCTTTGGCCAGGGCGACCCCGCCGAGCAGGTCGATCAGTTCCGCCAGTTCGGCCCGCACGCGCGCCCACGCCGGATCATCCACCACCGGCCCAGACACCGACTCGGACACAGGCTCGGACGGGTCAGCGCCGGGGACCGGGACGTGGGCCTGGTCCGGACCCTCATCGGGCGCTTCGTCGCCGAGCTCCTCCGGCTGATCATGCGCCTCCTCGACCGGCTCCCCTTCGTCGCGCCGAGCGGCCACCGGGCCGGGGGCGGGGGCGGCCGTCCCGTCGGCAGCCGGAAGCGTCTCCTCGTCCGCTGCTTCTACGGTGTCACCCTGCGGGGTGTCAGCGTCGGGGGTATCAGCGTCCGGCGCGGCGGGTGCGGTGCCCGGCGTTTCGGCATCCGGGGTGTCCGAGGCGGACGTGTCCGGGGCGGTGGTGTCGGTGGTGATCGGGTACCACCGGTCAGCGGCGCGGCCCCGCGTCTGACCGTCGTTCGTGCCCGGCTCGCGGCGGGCGCGCCCGTCGGAATCGAGTTGGTTGAGGATCTTGCCCGCCACCATCCGGCTCAGCCCGGCCGCCGCCCCGATCGCCGTTGCGGTCGCGCCCGGCTCGGCGTTCAGCGCCGCCCACACCGCCTCCGCACGGGTATCGGTGCCCACCGTGGGGTCGGTGTCCGGGGCGGCGGTGCCGGGGCGGTCAGGGGCGGTCAGGGGCGCGGCGTGGGCGGCCGGGACGGCGGTATTCGCGTTATTGATAGCGGCGTCGGTGTCAGCGGGAATGTTTTCGGTCCCGGTGTTTTCCCGCGTAGTGATAGCCATGGCGTGCGTCCCTTTCCGGTCGCGTTTCCCGGCCCCGTTCCGGGCCGATGTTTTTGTTTGTGCGACGACCATCCCTCGCATAGATAACGACTGGCAAGCCGATCCGGGAACATTTTCCGTCACCGGAACGGCTGGAGAGGCTACCCTCATAAACAATCATTGATCTGCGGAAACATCTCGAAGATGGATCGCTATATCGGCTTGACATCCGCGGCCGGCCCGACTCTTCACGCATTTCACCGGACGACGGCGAACGACCCCTGATTGTCCGATTCCCAGTTGTGGAATCTCAGATGTTAATGCGCGTCCGGGTTGACATTAATGCGCGATGGAGCGTCCATGGAATTAGGCGGTGAATCGCCGCTGAAAACCACCCGGGATGACGCGCCGGGGGAACGAAAGGAAAACCGCATGGCACCCACGATGGCCGCCGACGACATCACGGTGGACGCCGCCCACCTACGCGGCCTGGCCGCCTACGGCCCCGGATGGGCGCTCATGTGGGACGGACACGACGTGTTCGCCGCCCCCACCCACCTGGCCGACCACGGGGACATTTTCGAGATCATCGACCACGCCGGATACACCGCCATCCACGATCAGCACGCCTGGCACGGCCAACCGGACGGCCCCGCCGCCATCGCTGTCACCGTCGTCGCCGTCATCACCGGCCAGGCCCGTATCCGCCTGCGGCAATGGCCGCACACCGCCCACATGATGGCCGCCACCGGCCCCTACACCACCGCGCTACGCCCCTACGGCATCCATCGCCACCAGGCCAGCCGCCCCGACGCCGACGGCCGCCACATCACCACCGACTACCGGATCACCCGCACCGGCGCGACCGCATCGATCACCATGCCGTACGCCGCCGACTCAACCGTACCCATCACGATCACCATCACCGGCCCCCACCCCGCACACAGCGTCCCCACGTACACGGTGACCGTGCCCCGCCAAACGCCGCCCGCCGCTGTCGCCGCCCTGATCGCCGCCGGAGGCCTCCCCCCACACACCACCACCGGCTACCGCCACGCCCACGACACCGGCTTTCCCGAAACCCCCCGCTACATCACCGTGGAACCGGCCGACGTCCGCGCGTTGGCCGCCCACGGCCCCGACTGGGCCCTCATGTGGCACGACGACCACACCCAACCCGTCATCACCCGCCATGACCGCGACGACGACGCACTCCTCGAAATTTGCACCCACGAGCACATGATCAACCTCAGCAGCCACCACCCGGACTATGACGCCATCGCCGCCTACCTGACCGACACCCTCGGCGACTTCGACCCCAGTCAGGACAACACCACCGCCACCACGGACGCCACACGCCCGGCCGACATGAACGACACACACGCCCCGGCCTAACAACCGGTCCCCGGCAATGGAACGGCCCCGACACCGCCCAACAGCGGTACCGGGGCCCACCCATGCCCGCGCACAGCGCCCCCATCACACGCGATCACGCGGGCGGCGATCACGCGGGCGGCGGGCGGCAGGACGAACCTGCTCACCCAGGGCCTTCTCGGCAAGCCTCACCAGGGCCGGCCAGCCGGCACCCTGCAACACACCAGTCGAAATGCAGCGAGACGAGACGGGAAGGCAGCCGACGACGGGAACCACACCGGCGTAGGAGCACGCAGCACGCCACCTTACCCGCACACATCTTCCAGGAGTCGCCTTAAGGCGACTCGGGGCGGCCATCGCAACAGCCGAAACCCACCTGACCTGAGCAAACGGCACATCGACGGGTGAGGCGCTCTCAGCGGCAACACCGAGCGCGACAACAAAACGCGACACCGAAGACAACACCGGACAACGCCCCGTCCACGAACCCGCAACAGCGAACGCGACACTCCACGTCCTCCCGATCTCGGCTCGTCCCTCACCGGCAGAGGTACCTCAGCCTCAGGGCTCGCCCGCCTTCCGGCGCCCTCCGCGCCGGAAGGCGGGACCAGAATCGACGCCCATCTGCGCCCCAGGTGTCAAGCCCCGCATCACGCCGCAGATGCTTGTCCTTGGGCGGCGACAGCGACCACCGCGACGGTCTTCGACCGAACCCGGCGATGGCGAGGGCCACCCCCACCAGGCCAACCTCTCGGATCAGCCCGACGGTCCCCTTCAGACACTCGTGCGCCTGCCCGCGAGCGGCCCCGCCGCCACACCGGCCACCCGCGCGGCCACCACGCCACCCGCGCCGGGCCCGCGCCGACAACCGCCCACGTGCCCGTCCCCGACCGTTCGGCGGCCACTACCCCTGACGGCGGCGCAACCGCCGCCAGCGTGCCGCTCAACCCCGCCCCGGCGCCCTCTCCCCCGCGCACCCCACCCATATCCGCGCACGCACCCGGCGTGGGCGCTGGCGGTGATGACGTGCCCGCCCGCTCCCGACCGTTGTACGGCTCCGTCCCCAGCGGCTCGGAGAAGGTCAGCACCGGCGGGTCAGGCGCCACCGCGCAGTGTTCATGCAGACTGGATGCACCGGATCCAGAGTCGGCCGAGATGGGTTTTCGCGGGATCGGCGGCAAGGCCTGGCGCAGCTCCGTTGGACCAGCCGCGGCGATCACCACCTGGGGGCCGCGCATGGCGAGCCACCGATACCGCACCACCAGGAAGGCCCAATCGGGCCAGTCCCGGCGCAGCCCGGCCAGCGCCAACTGCGCCCACGGCTCCTGACCGAAGGCCGACCCCCGGTCCGCCTCCCACCTCAACATCGTGTTGCCTTGCGGCGAGGGATACAGGCCAGCCGCCAGATCACTGGGGGTTCCCCCGCAGTCCACCGGCGAGGAGCCGACACCAGTGATCGCGCGTCCCGTTTCCTTCGTGACCTTCCTGAAGGGCATCGGCATCCGCTCGTGCAAGCCGACCGGCTCCGGCCGTTCCCCGCCAGCACCGGCCGCATCGTCGGCTGTGGCGGATTGAGCCGCCTCCTCGGGCAGAGCCAGGTCCGCCCAGACCGCATGCCCAGTGCTCGGATCACCCAACGCCCCGTACCGGGACGCCAGCTTTGCCACTCCGGCCAGCCCGCGACCGTGCTCAGCCAGTCCCGGTATGGAGTCTGGTGTCCGGGAGAAGTCCGGAACCGAACCTCCGCCCAGGTCATAGACCACGATGCGCGCCACGTCCGCGCCGCGCAGCACCTCCACCACGAAGAACCCCCGCGCTTGCCCCGAACGCGAATGCCGCAGGCTGTTGCTGACGAGCTCGGCCGTCACCCACTCCGCATCCCCTCTTCGGCCGGTGTCGGCCAGCAACCAGCCCACCATGCGGCGCGCGGGAGCCGACTGGTCCTCCCGCCCTCGAAACGCCCGCCGCGACGCCATCCCACCCCACAGCTGCTGGGACCGGAACGTCGACATCACCAGCCCCGGCGCCAGATCCGGAAACTCCTCCCCCAGCGACTGTCGGGGCGCCCACAGTCCGACAGGGCGGCTCGGCTCGACTGAGGTGTGCTGCTCGCGGTGGCTCATGCTGACTGTTCCTTCCGGTCGCGCCCCGGCGCATCCGGGAACGGCCAGCACCATCACCCACCTCGCCGCCCGAATCACATCCCCAACCCGCAACCCCGCCCCGGTACCGCTTCGATCAGCACCATCGCCATCCACACGCCCACCGAACGCCCGTAGTACCTCCGGCGATCACCCCACGCAGAAGCTTGAGCCCCTTGGCCCAGCCCACCTACCGTTCCTCGACCCCGCCCCCGCTGAGGCGACACAACGCCGCGGTCAGAATAGAAAGGACACCTCGCCGCATGACCAGCACCGGCTACCAGACGCTCCTCGACTGCCGCCGCCGCAGCCGATACCTGCGCCAGCACGGCTTCACCATCGACCAGATCGCCATCATCCTCGCCCTCGATCATCCCGCCAGCCCACTCCGCCTCTACCGCCACGCCGCCGGCCTCACCGCAGCGCAGACAGTCGACGCCTTCCACCGGCTCGCCGACATCACCGGCGCAGGACTACGAGAATCCCGCCTCTACGACCACGAGACCTGGCCCCAGACAGGCCGACGCCCCTCCGTCCACACCCTGCACCTGCTGGCCCGTATCTACGGCACCCAGCCCGCCCACCTGCTCACCCCCGCCATGCTCGCCACCTACACCCCGCGCGACCAGCACTCCCTCCGCCAAGGCAACAGATGACACTTCGACGGGGTGTCTGGCGTCGCTGAACATGACAGCGGGCGTGCGGCCGACCTGTGCACTGTCCTTAAATCAGCATCTCTCCAGGTGACCGAACGACATTCAAGGTGACAGTGCGATCCCGGCGGCCGCGTCGGCGCCGGCGGGACCACCCGCTGGAACAACTCCCACAACTCATCAGGCACAAGCCGTCGAAGGAACGCATCCACGAACGAACTAACGATCAATCCCCAAATGAGTCACGGCCTGAGACGCGCTTGACGCTCGGGGTGATCGCGGCCCAGCGCGGCGACGTGGAGCAGGCTGCCAGCTACGGTCACCGGTCCCTCTCGCTCAGCGGAGGTCTGTCCCGCATTTGATTATGTCGTCACGGAAGTTGGTGCACACAGTGGGCGAGCATCACGATGACAACGCGAGGTGCGCGCCTACCTTGAGGAACTCCATGATCTGAGCCATGAGGAAAGGCGGGTGACGGCTTCATGTCGACGAACACCTTCCGTGACCGGATGCGGGTCGCCAGGAGCCTCTTGAAGCGGACTACGGCCGACTCACACTCGAGGCCCCACCTCATCGGGCACTTCGAGACGCGTTATGTCCCCGGCATGCTCCAGGTCCCGGCCTGCTGCATGATCGCGAACTCGACGACGTTGACGCTGCGGTTGCGGCGCGAATACACCGCCAGCAGATGCTGCATGACCCGGTCATAAGGTTCGAGTTCCTCATCGGTGAGTCTGTGCTTCTGTGGCTGATCTACCAGGCGACGGTGATGCGACTGCTGTACTTACCAGCCTACGTACGCGTAAACGCTCACGAGCGCAGTGGGCTTGATACCCTGCCTTTCGATGGCCTTCATCGCTTCGGGGCGATCGTGTTCCTCGGAGACGCTCCACGCATAAGCAGCAACGGTGGCGCCTTCCCACCGGGGTGATTTCAGCCACACATTTAGCGGCCGGCTGTCCACCTTGGTGGTCCAGTTCCGGCTGTGGAGATAGGCTACCGCCTTCCCTAGCGATTTCTCCTCAGTATCGCCACCGACATCGACCAAGAAAGCATGGGTTACTAGAATTTCTGACCCCGTTGAGACTTCTTGGCGTTCTTTCCAGATAACTGTGCCGATCTTATTGATTTCTCCCAGTACGCCGGGGTCGACCTCTTCGGGCTGCTGCGCACACGCTCCAACAAGAAGAGAGATCACAAGAGCAAGTGCAGGCAGCTTTCGTCTCCGCGTAACCCTCATCTTTTTATATCTTCTCGCTCACGGCATCAATTGAGGACGATATCGTATCTTACATGTAGGTCCAGCATGCGGGCACAGATTTTCCGCATGCGAAGAGCTCAGGGGCGGCCTTCTCGTATGCTAGTAGAGCGTTACGGCGCTCCTCTGCGATTCGCCCGTTTTCTGGATTCTGCGGGGTGGCCTCGGGCCTGCCGACGTAGCCACTATTTGCCCAAGCCACGTATCGCTTGGCGCTGACCTTTCCGGTTTTCACGTCCGTGACCGCTCCGGAGCAGGTGCAGTAGGCGATTGCCGCGTCCATGTCAGTCATGAGACGATTAAGACCCTCTATGCGCGCTTTCAGGTAGCGCATATATGCCGCCGCCGCATGAATTGCAAACGAAGGGTTTTTCATCATATCCGCGATCTGGCCATCGTCATATTTTTTGGCGGCAAACCCCTCCTTGTATGCGTTAAGCGCGTGCCTTACTTTATAGATTTCCAATTGGGAAACGCCAACCGACGCCCCTTCTCCATCCGCCCAAAAGCTGACATTATCGTTAAACATCTGATTGGCCTGCCAGTGGCTTTCGTACATGAGAACTGCAGCCAAGGCATTTACGTTTTTGATTCCGTGATTCGCGGCCGCCTTCTCGATATCCCTCCAGTATCTAACGATGTACTTATAGCTCTCATAAGAGGCCCATCTAGAGGCGCTAGTTCCGTCCTTTGGCTTTGTAGCATACATGCCCGAACCGAGCCTACTGCCTACTTGCTGCATCTTTCGCCACTCGCCGAGCCTTACATCGTTAGCGTTCTTCTTCGCCGCCTTCTCCATGGCAGCGAAGCTTTCCAGCCCGCCCGCCGCCACCCAGCTGAAGGCAAGCTGCTTGTCGGTCATGGTAGGCGACCAGTTGGACATGTATTCGTTTTGCACCTTCTCACTGGCGAACCAAAAGTTCGGCTGGTCGATCGGCCGGCCGTTGGGCATGACCTCCAAGCCCAGCCTCTCGACTTCGTCCTGACCGAGCCAGAACTTCTTCTCGTTTTCCAGCTCGATCATCCGGGCCCAGCTCGGGTCCACAACGACATCGCCCGCGCCGACACAGAAACCCATGCGGACACATGTATCGTCAACCGAGCCGCCGCCGACCGGGCCGATGACCTTACCGCCTCCCGATGATCCCGAGCTGCCGTAGCCGCCTGCGGGGAGGGTGTAGCCGCCACCGCTCGATCCGGAGCTGCCGTAGCCGGAGCCGGCGAGCGAGCTGCCTCCGATGCTGATGGTGGAGTGTCCGGTGGGGTCGGTGCCGGTCAGAGGTGAGGCGTTGGCGTAGGTGTAGCGGTTGGCCTGCACCGACGGGCTGGGGTTGAGGGTGGCGGTGTCGCGGCTGGTGAAGGTGCCGGTGCCGGGCTGGTACCAGCGGGCGTGCATGTTGACCTTGCCGGTGTCCGGGTCGGTGTACTCGCCCTGGTAGCCGAGGCCGGTCTTGGTGCCGCTCTGGGCGGTAATGGTGCCGAACGGATCGTAGGCGGTGGAGGTCTGCAAACTGGTAGTGAAAGTAGCCACCAGATCGCCGTGCAGGTCGCTGAGCGCCGCCACAGCCGCGCCAGAGCCCTCCTTCAATCCGAGCAGGCCGCCGCCGAGGTCGCGGGCATACTTGGCCTGGACGGCTCCGCCGCTGTCGGTGATGGCGGCCAGGTCGTTGCCTAGCCCGCTGTAGGCGAAGGTCTGGTTCGCGGTACCGCGGATACGGCTGGTCATCCGGCCGAGGGCGTCGTAGCTGAAGAGGCCGTCGCCGTCGGCGATGAGCCGGTCGAAGGCGTCGAAGGTGTAGTTCGTCGTGGCGCCAGCCTTGCTGCTGGTGGCCAGGGTGCCGCGCGCGGTGTAGGTGTAATCGGTACCGTCACCTGAGGTGACGCGGTTGCGCTCGTCGTAGGTGAACGTCGCGTTGCCGGCCTTGGTGCGGTTGCCGGAGGCGTCCCACCCATAGCCGGTCACCGCGCCGCCCGGGGCGGTCCAGGAGGTAAGCCGGCCAGCATGGTCGTAAGTGTAGGAGTTGGCGCCTGCTCCTGCGGTGCCTGTGGTGGTTTTGGTGGTGAGGTTGTCGTCCTTGTCCCACCCGTAGGCGATCTTGGCGAGCTGAGTGCCGGAACCGTTCTTCAGCGTCTGGCTCGTGACCCGATTCATGTCGTCGTACTCGAGGGTCTGGGTACTGGCCGTGCCACTGGTGCCGATGATGCTCTTCAACCGGCTGGCCGGGTCGTAGCCGTAGGTGAGGGTGCGGCTGGTGACCGGGTCGGTGGCTGTCTTGAGCCGGTTGGCGCTGTCGTAGGTGAAGGTAGCGGTGCCCGCGGCGTCGATGCGCTGGAGGGGGACGCCGAGCCCGTCATAGCTGTAGGCGGTTTGCTGGATGGTGCCGCGGGAGACCTTCAAGGGCAGGCTGCGGTCGTTGTAGTCGATCGTCAGGTCACCGACGACGGTGCGGCGACCGGCGAGGTCATAGCCGTAGGTGCGCTCGGCCGTGGCGGCGGCGCCGCCCGCGCCGCTCTCCTTGGTGAGCCGGCCCAGATCGTCGAAGGTGCGGTCGGTGCGCACCCCGCCGGGCTGGATGGTAGCGGTCGGGTTGCCGGCCGCGTCGTAGATGTGCGTCCAGGTACGGTCGGCCTCGTCCGGGTGCTGACTGGTCGCGGGTTCGATCACCTTCTCGGCCAGGCCGAGGCTGTTGTAACCGGTCCAGGTGGCATTGCCGCGCCCGTCGGTGACCCGAGTGCGGGCGCCGGTGGCGTCGTAGCCGAAACTGGTCGTGATCGACTCGGTGTCCGAGACCGGCTCGACGAGGGAGGTGAGCCGGTTCAGCGCATCGAAGGTCTGCCGGGTGACATGGCCTTCAGACGAGGTGACGCTGATCTGGTTACCCGCGGCGTCGTACGCCATGCTGGAGGTGCGCAGCACGGTACTGGTGCCGTTTGCAGTCACGCGCTTGGCCTCGGCCTTGGTCTTACGGCCTGCCAGGTCGTATTCGGCGGTGGTGGCGCTCTTGTTGCCGATCGCGTCAATGATCGTGCTGGTCGTGCTCAGACGCCCCGCCAGATCGTATTCCCTGGTGCTGGTCCCCCTTGGGTCGGCCACCTCGATGATTTCACCGGCCGCATTGACCTTGAAGTTGGTGGTCATGGTGGTCGTGCCCTGACCGGGGACGATCTGCTTGATCAGCCGGCCAGCGTCGTCGTACTCCATTCTCGTGGTGTAGGCGGCGCTGGCGGGCTTGCGCTCGATCTGGGTGGCGGTGATCTGCCGGCCCAGGTCGTCGTAGGTGGCCTGGGTGCGGGCGCCGGTCGGATCGACGGTGGCCAGCGTCTCACCCGCCATGTCGTACTCGATCACCCGAGTGCCGGGAGTCTGACCGTCGGCAGGGGCGGGGTCGGTGACCCGCACCTGTCGGCCGAGCTGGTCGTAGTCGTAGGTGGTGACGTTGCCGAGCGGGTCGGTGCTGCTGATCAGCTGCCCGGCCTTGTCGTAGGCTTGCTCGACGGTCGAGGTGAGCGCGGTGCCGCCGGGCGGCGTGTAGGCCGGTGCGGTGGTACTGGTCAGCCGGTCGGCCTTGTCGTAGGCCGAGATGACGGTGCGGCCTTCGGCGTCACGCTGATGGGTCTGGTTGCCCACTGTGTCGTAGCCGACCAGCGCTGTCGGGCGGGCCGGGGCGGCGGTGCCGTTCTTGTCCACCTGCACCTGCGGCGCCTTGCTCTCCACCAGCCGGTCCAGGAGGTCGTAACGCATCGTGGCGGTGTAGTCGGCGGCGTTCGCGCCGTCGGCGTTGCCACGCGGATCCGTGGCGGCCACGGGCAGGCCGCGATCGTCGTACTCGGTGGTCGAGACGATGTCCTCGGTGCCGTTCTCGACGGTCTGCTTCGTCTGCTGGTTCAGCTTGTTGTAGGCGTAGCTGGTGATCTCGGTGCGGTCTCCGCCAGCGGCCGTGCGGGTCGTCTTGACGACGTTGCCGTTTTCGTCATAGGTGAACTCCGTGGCGCGGGCTAGGTTGTCCGGGTCCAGCGTCTGCTTCATGAGTCGGCTGGCCTGGTCGTACTTGAATATCGTGACGACCTCTACACCGTTCGCCTGGAGACCGTTGATCTGCACTTCCAGGTTGCCGGCCGGGTCATATTCCTCGGCCTTGATCAGCACATCCCGCGGCGTGGCGGTGGGACTGTTCAGCTTGGCCCCGACCGCGATCTGCTCCTTCAGCCGGTTGTCCGTCCAGTAGGTGTTCGTAGAGGTGCGGCCCATCGCGTCCACGATCGAGGTCAGGCGCCCGCCCGCGTCGTAGCTGCGGCTCTCCAGCAGCACGTCCTTGGCCGCCTGGGGGTTGACCGGGCTTCCGGTCCAGCCCTTCAACGTGCTGGTGTGCAGCTCCCCGCGGACGGTGTAGGTCTGCTCGATGACCGTGCCGCGGGCGTCGGTGGTGCGGATGACCTGGCCGCGGTGGTTCCAGTCCTGCCGCGCCACACCGCCTTCGGGGCCGGTGACGGAGTCCTGGCGGCCGTGCGCGTCGTAGGTGTAGGTGGTGGTGCGCTCCGGGTCGCCGCCGGTCAGGTCGGCGATCGTCTGCGTCAGCGGGTTGCTGTCCGGGTCGTAGGTGGTGCGAGTCTGCGCCGTGTGGGTGACACCGCTGATCTCGTTCTTCACCCCCGGGGCTGTGCTGGAGACGAGGCGGTTCCAGCCGTCGTAGGCGAAGGTGGTCTTCGCTCCGTCCGGTACCGCATCCGAGATGCGGGTGCTGGCCACCATGCGGCCCAGCACATCGTGGTCCAGCTTGGTGACCGCCCCTTCCGGATTGCTCTGCTCGGCCAGATCGCCGGCTGCGGTGTAGTGGTAGGTCCAGGTGTTACCGCGGGCGTCGGTCTTGCTCTTGGTCAGCCCGGCCGGGGTGGTGCCGCCGCCTGCCGCCGGCTCGGTGCCGTCGGTGTAGGCGATGCTTTCGGAGCGGCCCTGCGGGAAGTCGGCCGTGGCCGGGGTGGTGACCTTGGTCTGCTCACCGAAGGTGTTGTATTCGGTGGTGGTGGCGTGGGTGGGGTCGGTGTCGCTGGCCGACCGGCCGTCCCGATACGCCGTCACCTGGTCGTTGCGCGGGTCGAACGGGTCGTTCTCGTTGTGGTAGTACGTCCAGTACTCGATCGCGCACTCGTTCGCTGCCCGGCAGTACTTGCGGCCGATCGTGTTGCCGCGCTCGTCCTGGTAGATGTCGTTGGCGATATTGTTGCGATCGATCACCTTGGTCAGGAAGCCCGCCTGGTCGTACTCGTACCAGGTGGTGGCAGGGCGTTGGTCGGTTACGCCGCGGATGCGGTAGCCGCGCCGGGAGTCATACAGGTACTTGAGCTCTTCATTGTCCGGGTCGAGCACGATCACCTCGGCTTCGCCGGACTCCTGCTCGATCCCGACGGTGCCGATCTTCCAGGTGCCACCGTCGGCGTCAGTGTGCGTGGCGATGCGGTCGGTCTTGTCGTCGTAGGTGTTGACCGCGTGCACCCGTCCGGACGGCAGCGTCACCTTGGTCAGCTTGTTCGGGGCCGCGGTGCGGGCGGCGTAGTGCCGCTGCACCTCGCCCGCGGTGAGCGGCCGGTCGTAGACGGCGACCTCGTCCACCAGACCGGCGATCCCGCCGATCGTGGTGATGTACCGGTTCTCGGTGCCCGTGATCGGCTGGTTGAGCGTGCCGACGACCGCACCGTCCACATACAGGGTCTGCAGGTCGCCGGCGACGGTGAGCACGGCGTGGTGCCAGGCGCCGTCGTTGACCGCAGCGGCGGTGGTGATCGGGGTGGTGGTCGGCTGGTAGGAACTGCGCAGCTTGCCGTCGCTGCCGACCCCGAACACCTCCTCCTTGACGTTGCTGCTGGTGCGCAGCGAGATGACCGTGCCGGCGACGGCGGAGCTGGTCTTGAACCAGGCCTCCATGGTCGCCTGCTTGCCGATCCTCGGCACGATCCCCTCCGGGGGCCGCACCCCGGTGGTGGTGGTCAGCTCCACCGCGCCGTCCGTCGTGCCCGCCAGCGCACCCGGCTGCGCGCGCTTGGCGGCGACGTCGTATCCGGCATCGCCGGCGCCCCAGCCCAGGTCGATCGCGTTGCCGGTGGCCTCGCCGAGCCGCCAGTAGCCGAACGGGTCCGAGTCCAGCACGCTGCTGCGATACAGCGACCCGCTGCCGTAGTCGTAGGTGGTGCAGTTCGGCGCCGTCACCGGCGCGCACACCTGCACGAGCCGGCCCTGGTCATAGCCGTAGGTCCAGGTCAGCGCCTGCCCGTCGACCGGGTCGCTGGACACCGTCGCGACCTGGTCGCCCTGCCAGGTGAACGTCACCGACCGGCCGCCGACCCCAGTCACCTTCGCCAGCTTCCCCGCGGTGTCGTAGGTCAACTCGCTACTGCGGCCCCGCTGGTCGGTCATCTTCGTCAGCCGACCGGACGCGTTGAACAGGTAGATGGCGTTGGCCTTGTCCCGCAACCGCCACGTGCCGCCGCTGTCCTCGGCCAGCGTCGCATGCGTGCCGGGCGGCGGCTGGAACGTGCCGTCCCCGTTGGCGGCGAACCGCACCTGCCGCCCGTCCGGGTAGGTGACCAGAGCCGAGGTGGAAGCGCCGCGCACCTCCTTGACGACCTTCATGTCCCAGCGGGTGGACCAGCCCGCCCCGAACATGCCGTCGGTGCGCGGGTCCAGGCTGTTGTAGGTGCGCACCACCGACAGCGGCGGCCCCACCGTCGCCACCTGCAAATCCGTCGAGGTCGTGGTGTAGTTGCCGGTCTGCTGGTTGAACTCCCGCCCCTCCACACCGGAGGAGGCCAGCTGCGAGGTCACCGTCGGCTGGCGTACCCCGGTGACGAACGTCAGCTTCGGCGAGGTGGTGGTGGAGTTGTCGTAGGAGTCCCTGACGGTGACCGTCCACCAGTACTGCTTGCCCCAGGCCAGCTTCCCCGCCGGAACGCTCCAGGTGTTGCCGTTGCCCGCGATCGTGCCGGAGGTGGTGCAGGCGGTCGTCATGGCCTCGTTGTCGCACAGCTTGAACGAGTACGACACCTTCGAGGTGCTGGAGTTGGCGCTCTTCCCCCAGGCCCGCAAGGCCGGGGTGAGCGAATCGACCAGATGCCCCGACACCGGATACACGCTGGTCAGCACCGGCACGGCCATGACCGCTCGATCGGCCGCCTCCGCCCGTAACGTGCCCGCCGGCAGGCTGGACTCCTCGGACGCGGACGTCGCATCGATCGTCAGGTCCTCCCGCGGCACCGCCCCCTTCGGAGGGGTCACGCTCGATCGCCAGCCGTCCGACGGCTCCGCCGCGGCCGGCACCTCGCTCGCGGGCACGAACGGCGGCAGCTTCGTTCCCGACCCCATCATCTGCTGCGGCACTGCGGGTAAGGCACCAAGATCAGCGACCGCGCCCGCGGTAGGGGCAGCCGCAGCCGGCGCCGCCTGCAGCACCAGCAGACCCGGGGCTAACCCGGCAAGCGTGAGGATCATCCCAGCTGAACGACGCCATGACGAAACTGGGCGCATGCGCCATCACACTCCGAACCACAACGAAGGACACCAACAAGGCGTAGCCGTCGCTCTCCGCCACGGCCCTGTCAGGTCGCGCGGCTCGGAGTCGATCAGTTCCGACGATCAACGTAAAAAAATCCGACGTACCGGGCAAGACGTGCGATCATCACAAAACGGATAACAGGCTTATCGGGTACGTGACATTCCGTAAACCGCCCGCATAACCATCAACCGGACACGCACGGTGAACCACCCGGATGCCCCACTGACGGAAGCGCGCCTCTCCCGCGTGGTGTCAGGCATGTGGCACACCGCATCAACGTGGCCAGAGAACGGGGTCATTCTGGACTTCAGAGCAGCACTAGGACGCCCCGCCGACGGGAACCGCCGCTCTCATGCGACCACGGGCCAGGTTCGCAGACCCTGCCGTAGCCTGGCCCCAGCCTGTCTCGATCACCATCATCGCCACCCGTCTCGGCTACGCCCAGTTGCTTCACCCATCAGGGAGACATGCGATCTGTTGCGGCCAGGCTTCCGGACGCAGCTAGTGGCTCACCGGCCACGGAACGCATGGCCATACCGTTGACCTGCGAGAACCTCAGTGATCCAGGCTCCTGCTCCAGAGGACGGCCCTCAGGCCGTCCCTCGCCCCTGTGGCGGATCCTTGAAGCGTCTCCGCCGCAGAGAGGTGTACAGGCGATGGCTTCCAGCGGCTTTCACGTCGGCCCAGGCGTTGGCTGGATTCGATCCCGCGGCGGGCGATACGCGGGATGATGCCCCGGCCGCGTAGGAAGGTCCGCAGGTGGGGTAGTCGTAGCCCTTGTCCCCGTGGAGCTTGCCCGGTCGGTGGCGTCGGGGCCCGCGGCGGGAGCGAATGGGCGGGATGCTGCGCACCAGCGGTTCCAGCGCAACGCTGTCGTGGAGGTTGGCCGCGCTGATCGCGACAGCCAGGGGCAGACCGGTCCGTTCGGTGATGAGATGGATCTTCGATCCTTTCTTGCCGCGATCGACAGGATTCAGGCCTGTCAGTTCCCCCCCTTTCACAGCTCGCACGCTGACGGAGTCGATCGCGCACCGCGACCAGTCCAGCTCACCGCGGGCGCCGAGCTCGTCCAGCAGGATCCGGTACAGCTTGGCCCACACCCTGGCGGTGCTCCACTCGGTGAAGCGGCGGTGCACCGTCTGCCAGGAGGCGCCGAACACCGGCGGCAACTGCCGCCAGACGCACCCAGTGGTGGCCACGTACACGATCGCCGCCAGAATCACCCGATCGCCGACCCGCCACCGCCCGCCACCCTGCGGCCGCGTCGGCGCCGGCGGGACCACCCGCAGGAACAACTCCCACAACTCATCAGGCACAAGCCGTCGAAGGAACGCATCCACGAACGAACTAATGATCAATCCCCAAATGAGTCACGGTCTTAGTGGGCGTTTAGGCCTAACTGGTGGCATATGAAGCTTTTGCTCCGCAGGTTGATCACCGGATCGGCGCACTCTTTGACCCGTTACGGTACTCAATCGGTGTCAATCCCCTGAAAGCGTGGAGACGGTTCTATGCCACAGCGGTCCTCAACAGGGCCGATGAGGCGTTTCTCTTCTCGATCATGTGACGTTCGAATGTGATGGGCGGCAGGCCATCGTTGGCACTGTGCCGCCGGGTGGTGTTGTAGAAGTCGGCGATCCAGGTCGCGATCTTCAGGCGGGCCTCGGCGCGGGTGCGGAACCGGTGGCGGTGCACGTACTCGACCTTGAGGGTGCTGTTGAACGCCTCGGCGGCTGCGTTGTCGAGCGCGCAGCCCACGCGACCCATCGACTGGACCACGCCCAGGCGCCGGCACAGCTCCTGGTAGCGGGCAGCCGTGTATTCCGAGCCGCGGTCCGAGTGGAAGATCACCCCGTCCACGTCGCCGCCCCGGGTGACCGCCGCCATCTGCAGCGAGGCGCAGGTCAGCGCGGCATCATGGTGCTCGGACATGGCGTAGCCGAGCAGCCGGCGGGAGAACAGGTCCTCGACCGTGGCCAGATACAGCTTGCCCTCGTCGGTGTCGATCTGCGTCACATCGCCGCACCACAGCACGTCCGCGGCGGGCGCGGTGAACGTGCGCCGGACCAGGTCCGGGGCGGCCGGCCGCTTGCCCTGGCGGGTCAGCGAGCGCGGCTTGCGCCGCACACGGGCGACCAGGCCGAGCTCGGCCATCCGGGCGGCGACCGTGTTCTCCGACACCCGCCAGCCCGCCTCGTGCAGGTCACGGGTGATGCGCGGCGAGCCGTAGGTGCCGCCGGATGCTTCGAACGAGCGGGTGATCTCCGCATCCAGGCCCGCTCGCCGGCGCTGCAGGGCGGTCGGCGTCTCCTGGCCGATGCGGTTCTTCCACTTGTAGTACCAGGACTGCGAGACACCCAGCGCCCGGCAGGAGGTGACGTGGTCGATGTCGTGCTCGGTCTTCTGGGAGCTGATGAAGGCCGCCACGCTTATCGGCCCATCGCCTCTTTGACCCACAAGACCACGGAACGCTTGAGCACTGTGAGACTGGAGAGGCACCGCCCGACCAGCCAGGGTCTGACCCAGCTTGAGACTGGCCACGTTGTGCCTTGGTGATGACCTGTCGCCCTGGCCCGGGCGGTGCCGCCGGACCAGGCGCGGATGTGTCCCCATAGGGGCCTCGCCATGTGCATCATCACAGTCCTGACCTCCTCGCCCGGCCGGTGACCGTCACCTGCCCTGCCGCTGAGGAGATCCGTGACCAGCTCCGCCGACCACCACACCACCCACGCCGATACGCCAGAGCAGATCGTGCTCGGCGTGGACACCCACAACGACGTGCACGTCGCAGCAGTCATCACCGTCATGGGCGTGCTCCTGGGCACCCAGGCGTTCCCGGCCACCGCCGACGGCTATGCCGCGCTGCTGGAATGGGCACGCGGACACGGCCACCTGCGGCGGGCCGGAGTCGAGGGCACCAGTTCCCACGGCACCGCCCTCAACCGCTACCTGCGCCGCCAGGGCCTCGATGTTCTGGAGGTCAACCGGCCCGATCGAGCCCGCCGGCGGCGGCGCGGCAAGAGCGACACCGTCGACGCCGAAAACGCCGCCCGCGCCGTGCTGTCGCAGGAGGCGACCGCCATCGCCAAGACCGGTGACGGCGCCGTGGAAATGATCCGCATGCTCAAGGTCGCCCGGGACTCGGCGGTCAAGGCTCGCACCCAGGCCATCAACCAGCTGCGAGCCGTCCTGGTACGAGCCGACCCGGCACTACGCGACGCCCTCGCCGGCCTCGGACCGATCACGCTCATCCGCACCTGCGCGGACCTGCCGGAGGCCGATCACCGCAGCATCGATGACGCGGCCCGCACGGTGCTGCGCATGCTCGCCCGCCGCATCCTGGCACTGACCGAAGAGAGCCGCGCCCACGAACGCGCACTGGTCGCCATCATCACCGACCGCGCGCCCAAGCTGCTCCAACGGCACGGGATCGGGCCGGACACCGCCGCCGCGCTGCTCATCACCGCCGGCGACAACCCCGACCGGCTCGGCAGCGAAGCCGCCTTCGCCGCCCTGTGCGGCGTCAACCCGATCGAGGCATCCTCCGGCAAGACCGTCCGGCACCGACTCAACCGCGGTGGCGACCGCCGCAGCAACAGCGCCCTCTACACCATCGTCGTCACCCGACTCGGCCGCGATACACGCACCCGCGCCTACGCCGAACGCCGCACCAGCGAAGGCAAATCCAAAAAAGAGATCATCCGCTGCCTCAAGCGCTACGTCGCCAGGGAGATCTTCCCGATCATCACCGAAGCGCTCTCACCTGCGGAAATATCATCCGCTGCGGCTTGACAAGCATAGGGGCGTCGTCACGCTCGTCTTCCAGCTGCTCGCGTTCTTTCTCCCAGGCCGCCTTCTCCTGGGCGTGCTGCTTGACCAGCGCGGCCTTCTCCCGCCGCAGCCGGGCCAGCTCCTCCTGCTCCGACTCCTCCAGCGTTCCGCTCCCGTTGCCGTTGTAGTGCTCGTCCAGCCGATCCATCTGCACCCAATTGTGCAGCGTGTACGGGCTGATCCCCAGATCCCGCGCCACCTGCGCGACGGGTTTGCCGGTCTCCTTCACGATACGCACCGCGCCCGCCCGGAACTCCGGATCAAAGCGCCGTCGCGTGACTGCTGCCACGACCAAACCTCTCCCGGTTCGGTCTCCACGCTACGAGGGGAAGGCCACACTTCATCGCGGGGGTGGGAAGGCACCGGCGACGCAAGCTTCCACAAAGTTGCCCTTCACATGCTCCCTCCATATGTCGGAGGTACTGCCGTCCGGATTGTCGGCGGGCAGGTCGTCGCCGGCTCCGCTGCTGTAATAGGCCTGCTCGCAGCGCGCGGCGTCGATGCGCATGTCACGGGCGCGGAGCTGCTGGTGAGCGTCGGCGCCACGGCGGCCGACCGTTCGCAGGTGGCTGAGGCGTTCGTCCATGGTGATGCCGTAACCATCCGTGGTGACGCCGCAGGCCGCAACGGCCATTGCGATGACGGCCGTAATCGCCGCAACGCTGTCACCTGCGCGCCCTGCGGTCGGCCCGTCAGCGCGTTCCTGCGAGCCGCCTCGGCGCCGAGACCGTTCGTCTCGACTCGCTCTCATCCGTTCCCTGGCCACCACCGGCGCCATGACGAGCCAATTCTGAAACGTCGGTTTCCCCGTGTCATCAGCACAGAACGCAGGACCAGTTGGCGAGGCGCGCACATCTCAGATAGCAGGTCAGGCTCAGGCTGAGGCCGCGAAGACAGACACGGTGGCGGCGCCCGGGCGACCAGCGCTCCCCGCGGTCATCCCCGAGCCTGATCGGCCGGAGCTCAACGATCGGCGAGTTCGCGATAGGTATCCCTGACGACCAGTAGACGATCTCGGCGGAAGCGGGGTGGCTCGGCCTCGCGTACCTCCCGGCCCCGTGCCGACCAGAAGGCTTCGGCCGGCACATTGTCCTGCCCCTCCGGGATGAACTTGAGGACTTCCTCCACAGCCGCGCATGCCATGGAGAGCACCCGGCGAGCATTCTCCGGGTCTTCTGGCACGTTGCCGGCGGTGAAGTCGGCGAGCCACAGCCACTCCCCCGCGTCGAGCAGCTGGGACGGCTCCGGGCCGCCGAAGGTCGGCCAGCCACTCGGCATCACCTCACGCCGGGGCAGCGAGAACAAGTACTCCCGGTCAGAACCGCAACCTTCGCAGGCCCCGGAGTAGCACTTGACCAGCGCACCTCCGCTGCTCACGACGCCGCTGTCCCATTCGGTCTCCACTGAGCCACACTCGCACGGGTTCAGATCGAGGTACACGAGAGCCTCGTCGCGGGTGCGGGCAACCGGCCAATCCGTCACACGCGCAACCTACAGGCGTTGCGCACCAACCCACTACTGTGCCGCCATGCGGACACCGACGCCGTTCGAGAAGCGGCTTCATCAGGCACAGGGCCGAGGCGACCTGACCGCATGCCTCACACTCCTGCGGTTCGCGGACTTCGCATGCCCGGTCAGTGAGGCCGCGGCCAGGGGCGAGGAGCAGGTCGCCTGGCCGACGGTGACGGGGGCGGACCGGGTCTGGGTGGCGGTGTACACCTCCGCGGAGGCAATGCGCGAGGCCACTGGCGAGGCCATCGGGCATTTCCGGGTTCTCTCGCTGGTCGAGCTCGCGGCCGGCTGGCCTGATCCGGGCTGGGGGCTGGCGATCAACCCAGGGCTGGAACCGTCGTTCCTGCTTGAACCGGGCACGCTCGCTCGGCTTGCGGTGCCCACGCTGGAGCAGGACCTCGCGGCCGAGCCGGACAGTGGCCTCCCGATCGTGCAGAAGCTGCTCACGGTTGCCCAGATCCAGGAACTGCTGGACAGTGAGCGCCCGCGGGTATCGGGTTACTGCCATCACGCGCTGGACGTCGCGCACATCGCCACGCCCGCCATCCTCGCCGAAGCGCTGCTGCAGGAGGATGCGCTCACCACGGAGGGTGCGGTCAACCTGGTGCGCTGGCCGGCGATCGGGTTGGGACTCTATCGAACGCCCTACGGCGGCACCGACGAGAAGGGCCGGGCGGCGGTCGCCGGCTGGGTGATCGAGGAGCCGCCGTTCGTCGGGATGGGCCTTGTGCCGAACGCGGGCCCGGCCATCAGGGAGTACAAGATCGACGGTATCGGACTTCCGCACGGCGCCGAGATCGTGGAGCTGGCGGATGACGGGCAGGAGCGGGTGCGCGCGAAGTATGACGCCGACCATGGCCGCTGGCTGCTGGTGGAGGCGGGGTGAACCGGCAACCGTATCGTGCTCGGTGGGCCGGTGTGGACTTCGAGGCGTCGCCGGACCTCGTCGGCGGCCGTCTGTGGATGCGTCTGTACGGGTCAGCGCCCGCGGACGGCTTCGAGGAGGTGGCGCCCGGGCGGTTCGTGCGCGTGGTACCGGCGACGGAGTGCTCGGCGATCTGGCTGGTGACAACCGTCTGTGAGTGGCGTGGCACTCCCTTCCTGGTGATCACCACCCGAGAGACGGAGCTGCTCCTCGAGTACACCGGCGGGGACGCGCGCCGGGCCGTGGCGCTCGGCCTGGAGCGGATCGAGCGCGGCGTGTACCGAGCCTGGGTGAAGCGCGGCGAGGTGGAGGCCCTGGGTGAGAAGGCCGTACGGCTCGATCGCCACTGAACCGCGCTGGCGATCGTGTTGGACGTGCGTAACATAGGCCGCCATGCAGACCCGAAAGGATCTCTACCAGGCGCACAAGCTGATGACCCAGCGCCTGGGACTGGCGCTGCTCCAGGGCGAGCCGGATCTACCCGAGTCCCCGATGCGGCGGTACAACGTGGCGACGTTCGCGGGCATCCTGGTCATGGTGCTGATCATGGCCGGGTTCGGGATCTGGGGCATGCTCAGCCCTGGAGGAGCCACCAAGCTCAAGGAGCCCGGCCAGCTGCTCATCGAGAAGGAGACCGGCGCCTCCTACGTCTACAACCAGAGCGACGGCAAGCTGCAGCCGGTGGCGAATTACGTCTCTGCGAGACTCCTGCTGGACAACCAGGACATCCAGGTACGCACCGTGTCGGCCGAGTCGCTGGCCGGTCTCGCCCGTGGCCAGAAGGTCGGCATCGCGGGCGCGCCCGACTCACTGCCCAAGCCGGAAAAGATGATCAAAGCGCCGTGGACGGCATGCGTGGTCGAGCAGACGGACGCCGCGGGAGTACGCCGGCCGTACGTCACGCTGCTGGGCGGAATCGACGTCGGCGGCACTCCGGTGGGCGGCGACGCGCTCGTCGTCAACGACGGGCAGCAGAACTGGGTGCTGTGGAACAACTACCGCATGCTCATCGAGAACCTGGGCCGGCTCACCGACCAGACGCCCCGCAAGGTGCCGATCTCCTGGGTCAACGCCATTCCCGCCGGACCGGACCTCGTCGCGCCCGACATCCCGCAGCGCGGCAAACGGGTCGAGGGTCCCGGCGGCTCGCCCGCGCGAGTCGGCCAGGTCTTCACCCTGGCCGCCATCCCAGGAACACCGGACCGCTGGTACGTCCTGCTCGCCGACGGCCTGGCGCCCATCAGCCAGACGCAGGCGACGCTCCTGTTGCAGGACCCAGAAACCAAGATCGCCTACGGCACCCGGCGGGTCCATCAGATCGCCGTCGACGCAGCCACGGTCAACGCCACCAAGGCCTCGTCCCAGCGCCTGCTGGGCGGCGGGCTACCGCTCACGATGCCGCGCTTCCGTACCCCGGACGCCTCCACCCCGCTGTGCGCGAAGTACGCCGACACGCTCAAGGGCTCGACCCGGGCACAACTGACGACCGGCGCGACGCTGTCCATCCCCAGACCCGCCGGCAGCGGCGGCCCCGACCGCGTCGACCAGGTCCTCCTCCCCCCAGGCGGCGCGGCGCTCGCCGGCCAGCTCCCCGGAGAAGGGCAAGCCGGCGCGATCAACGAATACTCGCTCATCACCGATGAGGGCAGGCGTTACCGGCTGGCGTCCGCCGACGTCGTCGGCATGCTCGGCTACGACGCCGCTCACGTGGCGCCGCTGCCCGCGCACCTGCTCCGTCTCATCCCGGAGGGTCCTCTCCTCGACCCCGCAGCCTCGCGCAAGCCCGTCACCGAAACCCCGTCCAGCCAGTCCTGAACCCACCATGCTTACCACTGGGCGCAGCAGTTGTTGGCAGGCGACGCAGATGTGTCGTCACCCCTGCCACGTCATTCGACGTTCACGTTACAGTCACCCAGCGAGGAGGTGGAAGCCTTGTTGGACGACGGTGACGTGGCAGGGCTCCAGGCCTATGCCGACGAGCTACGCGAGACCTTCATGCGTATGCAACGCGAGGCGTCCGACCTCAACGCGCGGGCCCAGTCCATCCGGATCACCGAGAAATCCGCCGACGGCCTCGTCTCGGCCACCGTGGGCGTCCGCGGGGAGCTGATCAGGCTGGACCTCGACCCTCGGGTGTTCCGCCGTCCCGACGCCAGAGGGCTGGCGGACGCGATCACCGGAACGGTCCAGCGCGCCGCGGCCAAGGCTTTGGAGGAACTGGTCGAGCTGTTCGCTCCGGTGGTGCCGCCCGAACAGCTGCGCGCCCATCTGAACGGTGACCTGGAGACAGTGCTCGACCAGCTCTCCAGCGGCATGTCAGGAGAAACGCATCACCGATGACCGCCGATGACCGCGCGGACCTGCACATCCGCGGACCGATCAGCTCCAGTCTCAACCAGTGGGACGCCATGGCGACCGACCTGAGCGCCGCCTGGCCCGGCATCGCGGCACGGATCCGCGCGCTGAACGCCGTTCATCCTCAGGGCGACGGGGCGGACGGCGCCTCCTTCGACAGGCGCTACCTGGCCGGTGGCGGGCCGGAGAGGTTCCTGCGTGACACCGAGGACCTGATCAAGGAGATCTCCGGTTCCGGTCCTCTGCTGCGCGCGACCGTGACCAATACGCTCACCACCGAGCAGGCGATCGAACTCGGCCTCACGAACCTTCCCCGCCAGGCCTGACGGCGAGCTGAGCCGGTCTCAGCCCTCAGGAGGTGCGGCTGCCGTCAAGGTCAGGGCGGGACCGCCGATCCGCCGCCAGGTAGCCGTGTCACGGGACCACTGGACGATCTCCGAGCGGTCGGTGGTGAGGACGTACACCTCCCGCCGGCCGACTCCCACTTCCGCACCCGCCGCACCGATGTCCCGCCAGCCCTGAACGGTGGCCTCACCCCCCGACTCTCTCGAGAGAATCCGTAGCCTGTCGCCCGACGGGTCGGTGGAGTAGAGCCCCGCGGCGCCGCCGTACAGCTCGCCGGCCGGGCCCGCCGCGTAGACCCAGGGCAGCACCGGTGCCGGTTTCTGGCCGGGCAGCCACTGGTTGACAACCGTGCGTTCGGGGTTGAGGCCGTACAGGTCGGTACTGGTGAGCGCGAACGAGGATCCGGCCGTGCCGACGAATTCCCAATGGCCGGGCTGGCCCAGGTAGCGGAAGATCCGGCCGTCGTTCGGATCGGTCGCGAACAGGCCGGGCTCACCTCCGTACAAACGGGCGGCAGGGCCGCCGATCTGTGTCCAGGACGTACCGTGCCCGTCCCACACCCGCACGGCTCTGCGGTCCGTGTCCAGACGGTAGACGCCGGAACCGCTGACCGCGACCTCGCGTCCTGCCTCGCCGATGTCCGTCCAGAGGCCGGGACGGCCCTCGTACCTGCGGAGCCGGTTGTCCGTGCCCGCGGCGAACAGGCCGGCGGGGCCGGACCAGAGGCGGGTGGCGCCCTCGCCCACCTTGGTCCACCCGGTTGCGTCCTTGCCGTCCCATCGGAAGACGCCTCGTCCTCCCGGGCCGACGGTGAACACGGTCCCCGCAGGGGCCGCGGCGGTGCCAGGAGAGGGGGGCGCGCCTGCCGGACCCCGCCCCGCAAGCAGTACGAGCAGCGCGAGGACGACGAGGACGGCTCCACCACCGGCGAGCAGTAGCGGCCGGGGACGCTGGCGTCCCGCTGGAGACGCTTCGCCTGCTTGCGCGTCCGTCGCGGCCCGCGCGGCGCGGGAGGATTCAGAAACCTTCAGCTTCTCCGGCGCCGGTGAGGTCGCCGCCGCGGGGGTCGCCGTCGGCGCAGGTGCGCCGAGCGCGGCCGCGTGCAGCCGTGCGGCGGACTCCAGCCGTGCCTGGCGTGTACGTTCGTCCGCTGTGTGGTCCTCCACCAGCCGGGTGAGCAGCTCGAGCGGGATGATCTTCTGGCCGGAGCGGTACTGACCCCACTGCGTCTTGCCCACGGGGTAGCGGCCGGCGAGCTCACGGACGGTCATGCCGCTGGTGAGCGCCAGCAGGAACTCCGCCAGCGCATTCGCCTGCTCGGTCCCGCCCCTCGCACGGCCCTGAGGCCTCCCCACTCTGCCGGCCACCACAGTCGCCTCTCTTGTCGCTCTGAAACCGCTGAACAGTGCAGCAGAACGGTTGTCCGCGGACAACGCATTGTCCGCACTTCACCAGCGATTTCATACCGAACTGTTACGGACAACGGCCGCGCCTGCCAGCCTGACAACCACTCGGCCGATCACCGGACGGCACACCGGTGATGACGGCCTGCCCACCCTTGCAGAGGCAGAGGAACGAAAGGCCCCTACCTTGTCAGAACAGGTTCTTGACGATGTACGGGATGGACGGCCGACCCCTCGGCCGAAGCCGGTCGGCGGCTCTGGCGCCGCCGGTCGCGCGGCCACGTCCGAGGAGGTCGAGGTGGTGTGCGATCACCCGTACGGGATCTCCTGGATCCACCGGACGGCGGGACGCGGACCTGTGGCCTCCGTGTCCACCGACCTGGTGGCGAAGAAGGATCGTCTCGCGTGGTGGGCGCACATGTCCGCGCACGAGATCGTCCCCACGTCGCTGTCCACCGGCCACGCCCACGATTTTCACGGACGGGCGTACTCGATGGATCTGACGGCGGTGCGGGTGGCCGAGTTCACGATGTCACCACTCAAGGGCCGCCGCACACCGGCCCACATCAGGCGCCACGATCCCGACGGCTACCAGCTCGTGCTGATCCACGACGGCCCGCTCCGGCTGGAGCAGCGGCGTAACGACTCTGTGCTGGATTTCGGCGACATCGCGCTGATCGACACCTCCCAGCCCTTCGTCACCGACTTCGCCGATGTCGGCAAGCTGTCCCGGCTGACACTCATGTACCTGCCCCGGCAGGCACTGCCCCTTCCCCGGGGCAAGGTCGAAGAGCTGCTGGCGCGCAGGCTCCCCGCCCGGACCGGCACGGGAGCCATGCTGGCCCGCTTCCTCACCGGTCTGCGCGAGCATGCCACCGGATGCCATGCGGCAGAGCTGCCCCGGCTGGGCGCGATCGGAATCGACCTGGTCTCGGCATTCCTCGCCACCCATCTCGCTACAAAGAGCCACCTACCGGCCGAGAGCCATCGCCGCCTCCTGGCCGCACAGATCGACGCCTTCATCGACCAACACCTCGGTGACCCCGAGCTGGGCCCGGCAGCCATCGCCGCGCACCACCACATCTCCGTTCGCTCCCTGCATGTGCTGTTCGAACAGCAGCCGCACACCGTGAGCGCCACCATCCGGCGGCGCCGGCTCGAACGCTGCCACGCCGACCTCGCCGACCCGAGGCTGAGCGACCTGCCCATCGGCGAGATCGCCGTTCGCCGGGGCTTCAGGACCACCGCCGAATTCAGCCGGGCCTTCCGCACGGCCTACGCCATGAGCCCACGCGACCACCGTCGGCAAGCGCTCACCGAGAACGGGGCCGTCCACGCCCTCCACCTGACCTCCGCGCCGGCGGACATTAATGGCACTCAGCGCTGAAACAGCGGTAAATGTTGGCACCCGGCGCAGCACGTCTTCGTGTCCCTTCTGGCCAGGTGACGTCGTGGCTATATTCACCCGCCAGGTGGCGATGGTTCGTTGGAGGACGGTGACGTGGCAAGGCTCCAGGCTTGGGCGCAATCCATCCGGGCGACCGTGTCCGGCGCCCTCACCACCGAGCAGGTGATCGAGCCCGGTACCACGAACCCGCGTCGCCGCCCGTGATGGCGGGCAGAACAGACGTCAACGACGCGCGCAAACCCGCAGGAAGCGCCCACGCCTTCGACGGCGGGATCGCCACCGAGGACGTCGAACCCGTCTGGCAGACCGAGGCGTTGCCCGGATGGGTGGTCCACCACCTGATCCCGCTCCTCACAGCGGGCCAGAGCTGGCCGAAGGGCAGCGAAAGCAAGCTCTGGGAGTTGCGCGTCGAGTACGTCAAGCTGATGAATCTCCTCATCGGGACTCTCGACCCGACCGCCGCCACGGTGCAGACCCTGAACGGCAGCCTCCAGTCACCCGCCAAGCCGGCCATCTTCAAGCGACTCGCCACGCTGTCCGACGACAAGGTCGGCGTGGTCGCCAAGGCCCAGGAGTCCTTCTCCTACGCGAAGATGGTCGACAACTTCGCCCGGGAGACGCAGTACTCCAAGCTTTCGGTCAACGTCGCGTTCTGGGTCGCGGTGATCGCCGCTTTCATCGCGCTGATCGCCGCCGGCTTCGTCCCGCTCGCCAGCCTGCTGCTGCGCAGCGTGGGAGCGGCCGGGGCAAGCAGGATCGCCCTGATCATGCAGCGCCTGGCGCTGGCGGCGTCGAGGTCGGGCACGGTGGCCAAGAGCGGCCAGATCACCAAGCTCGCTGGAACCGGCGCAGGCGCGGGCAACAAGTTCTTCAACGCGGCGCTGGCCGCTGAGCTGTTCGAGGAGATCTCGGAAGAGGTCTTCATCGACGCCTTCGCCCAGTACCAGCAGATCAAGATGGGCACCCGCGACAACTGGGACTGGAAGAAGATCAAGGCGGCGGCGATCGGCGCGGGCGCCGGCGCGGTCGCCGGCACCAAACTCGGCGGGCCGATGTCGCGGTACACCAACAACCTGCCCGGCATCTCCAGGCTGAACAGGATCGCGGGCGACAACCGTGGCGTCCGCAACGCGTTCCTACGCTTTCCCGGACGCGCGCTGAACACCGGCCTGAACAACATGATCGCCTCACCCGTCGGCAGCGTCGTCGCCAACTACGTCGTCTACGACCAGTTCTCTCTGCCGGGCGAGGAAGGCATGTACGGCGGCTTCCTCGGCGGCGCCGGCCGTACGAACACCATCAGCCCGTTCAACCCCAGCGTCGCGGGCGCGATCGTCAACCCCATGACCTCGCTGAGCGGCGTGCTCGACGACGCGTTGGCGGCACAACAGGGTGGTCCTGGCACTGCGGGGACGCCCGGAGCAGGCCTTGCCGACGGCGGCTCCCCTGTACCGGCCGGCCCTCGACCCGAGCTGGTCGAGGGTACCGCTGCAGCCAACGTGTCTCCACAGCGTCCGGCCTTCGACCTCAGCGGTCCGTCGGCCGGGACGGCCAGGCGGGACAACACCGCCGCGATCGCCGATCCCGTGGGGTCACAGCCTGAGAAGAGGACGCAGGCCGCGCCGGCGCCGGACCTCACCACACCCAACCCGAACCAGACCAGCCGACCGGCTCCGCAGCAGGAGGGAAAGCCGGACACCCAGAACCAGGCCGAGGACCAGGACACCGCGGACCAGGCGGGGCAGGCGTCCCGGCCTTCCCGGCAGGAAGCCCCGCCCACCGACCAGCAGTCCGCTACCACCGCGGATCGGGCTCCTGGCGACTCCGCGAACACCAGCCCCGCCGCCCAACAGACGGCCGACACGCCCGTACAGACCACCGCCCGGGAGCCTGCCGGCACGCAAGAGGCGCCGAACGCCCCACAGCCGACCAGGACCGCCGACCCGGCCAACGCCTCAGAGCCAGCCACTCCTCCCGAACCGCCCGCCACCGCAGAGCCAACGACTTCTCCGGAGCCGGCCGGAGCGCCGAAAAGCGCCGACGTCCCGCAACCGACCGGGGCGCCGGTCAACCGGGAAGAGGCTCATCAGAACGCGAGCACTCCCGACATCCTCGTCCCGTCCGAGGCGGTCACCACCACCACCGGCACGACCGCACCAGCGGAGCCGCAGTCCACCGCCTCACCCGCGCCCGGCCAGGAGCGGCTGGGCGGCGACCCCGCGCCCGGCCTGGTCACGCGACTCATCCGAACGGCCCGCCAGAGCAGCAGGGGCGTCCATGCCCTCGTGGCCGGCCGCCCCATCAGGAACTCCAGGTTCGTCGCCAACGGCCGGGCCCGCGACGTGCCCCCGCTCACCGTGGCAGAGGCCAGAGCGGCGTTCGAGGTCGAGGTGCTCGCCTCCGACCTCGGTGACACGGTCACCGGCCTGCGCTGGACCGGGGCGGGCACGCTGGTGGTCGAGCTCGACGGCCTGCCTGACCAGACGTTCGTCTTCGAGGTGGGCCCGGTCCGCCGGGGGCGGCTCGGCCGCACCGTGCTGCGTGACGGCGGCCTCAACGAGGTACGACTGGCTCCCCGCGTGACCCCCGACCAGGTTGCCAGACTGGTTCTGCACGAGATCGCCGACACGCTCCACGCCAGGAACCATCCTCAGCAGAGCCTGCTCCGCAGGCTGAGCATCCTGCCAGGCACCCAGGACGAGTGCCTGGCGGCCCGCCGGCGCGAGGAGGCGTTCCTGACCCGCAGGATGACCGAGGTGAGCGCTGCCGAACGGGACGTCCTCAAGTCGGAGCGCGAGGCGGTACGCAGGATCCTGGACAAGCATGGTCTGCCGTACGCCCAGGCCGACGCCCCTCCCGCGAGCCCGTCGCCTGTCCCGCCGTCAGTGGCCGACCTACTCACCCGGTTGCGCGGGCACGAGCAGGCGATCGGCTCTGCCGTGCAGGATCTCGGCCAGGCTCTGGCTGGGCAAATCGACCGGCTCCTGCGGATCGAGATGGACCTCCAACTGCGAGCCATGTCGACGGCCGGTACCGGCACGGCGCCGTTGCTGCTCGCGGTCTCCCAGGCCAGAGCCGCCTACGAAGCCGCCCAGCAGCTCCTCCACACGGCGGCCGGCTCCGCCACGCCGGTCACCGCGTTCGCCCGGGCACTGCACACGGCGCACCAGCTCCACCTGCGGTACGAGGAACAAGCGAGCCTGATGGGGGCACTCCCCCGGCTGCCGGACTCGCCGCCCGGACCGGGTCTGCTCCGCCAGCACATCGCCGCGCTACGCGCCGCCGCCGACCTCACCAGCGCGGCGCAGACCTCCCCAGGCACAATCGCGGACCGGCACGCGACGGCGGCCTCGGCCATCCGCGCCGCCGAGGTCTACGAGCTGCTGCTCGATCGGATGACCCAGGCAGGGCCCGCCCCGCCCAACGTGCTCGTCTCGCAGTTACTCCGGCTGGGCGGCACCTACGAGCAGCACTTCCGGCAGGCCACAGCACAGAAGCAGATGGTGAGCGCCCATGGCGCCCGGGACATCAACGAGCTGCACGCCTCACTCCTCGGGCACGTTTCCGCACGTCAAGGGGCGGTTGCGACGCTACGCTCGACCATCGAGCAGTTCGATGCTGTTGTCGATGCGCAACGTCGTGCGGTGCGCGCCTACAACGAGTCGGCGGGCCAGGCGTACGCACTGGCAGCGGAGGCCATGGCCGACGGCGACCTGGACAGGTCCGAGATGTGGCGGACCCTCGCGGCGGATCTCGGTCGCATCGGCGCACAGCAGGAGACGGCCGAACGGCTGGCGGTCGCCGCCCGCGACGCACACCAGCGGCTCGCCGACCTGCTGGAGCAGGCGGTCGACGGAGCACAGGTCGATCCTGTCCAGCTGAACTTCCATGTGGACGCGGCCACCACGGCCCTGCTCGCGTACCAGGAGGAGATCGCCCGGCTTCCGCCGGCGACGCCGCCGAATTCACTTCCCTCCCCCACACCACCGTCCGACACCGCACTGTCGCTACTCAGACAGGAGATCGACGACTGGGCGGAGGACCTGCGGGCCGCTTGGCGGCACAGGGCCGACCTCGGTCTCCAGCACCGGCATGATGCCATGGAGGCGCGGGCTGACGCGCTCGACGCGTGGAACCGGGCGATCGAGCACGCCATGGTGCAGGACGACAGCGCGGCGGAACGGGTCCGCAAGGCGGAGGCCGAGGCCGAACTGAAGGCGTCGATCGCGGCCGGCCACACTCACCTGGCCGAGCTGTACCAAGCCGCCGCCGCGGCCGCCGAGCACGCCTTACAAGCCGCCGAACAGGCGCTGGACGCTCTGGACGAGGTGAACACGCCGGACAGCCCGATGACCTCGCAGATCGAGAACGCCTTGAACGAGCTGGGAACCCGGGCGGAGGCGTTCGCCGCGGCGGACCGGGCGACGCTGCCGTCCATGAAGGCGCTGACAGGGGCCCATGTGGCGGGCCCGATCGCCAACCTCGAAGCGTTGACCGCGATGGTCAACGGCATGCTCCAGCAGCAGGGTGTGGCCGAACGCTTCACCGAACAGCAGTTGCGGTACGCCATCCGCCAGGCGTTCCGCACCGCGGTCTCGCCGGACGGCATGGTCCTGCGCCTGAATACGGCCACAGGCGCGGGGCTGCGTATCCGGCTGAAGCTGGATGATCTCCGAGAAGTCGCACGCCCGAACAGCACGCACTCCGAAACCATGATCGGTCAACTACCGCAGGGTGGCGGCCAGACGTCCACGACCGCCAAGTTCTCACGCAGCTTTTCGTTCGACAAGAACATAATGCCCGTTCTCGGGTGGATGCTGCACGCCTCAGGGATCCCGGTCCCCGAGGCACTGCTGCGGTTCGCCGTGCTGAACCTCAAGGCCGCCTGGTCCGACAGCCGCTCCGCCTCTACTTCGGCGCTGGACAACTGGCTGAGGGGCAACGTTGAGGACAACCGCGGCACCGCCACCATGTTCAGCGCCCGGGCGGGCTGGGAGGTGGAACTGCGCACGACGTCCGGCGATCCGGTGACGCGTGTGCTGCCCCCGGCCGAGAACGCGCGCCAGGGCCTGTGGATCTCGCACGCCTACCTGACCGGCCCGCCGGAGAGCCTCATCCAGCTTCCTGAGGCGGAACGGCAGCGCCGTCCCTTCCCCGGGCACGTCGTCACTGGTCTGACCGGCCTGGCGAGACTGGCGGACCAGGTGACGGAGCAGCTTGAGGACGTCGGGCTCAGCCCTGTCGCACGCGGCCAGATCATCACCGCTCTCACCGAGGATCTGCCGAGTCACCTCGGTGAGGCCGTCAACGATCCTTCGGGCCTGCGCCGGGCCATCACCGTGAACGGCCGGGTCCGAGCCGTGATGACGGTGCGCACCAGGGTGCTGGCCGGAGGTGAGCCCGTTGGTGTCCCCAGCAACAAGCACCACCAGGAGCGACTGCGCAACGGGGCCTCCAACCCGGGCCAGAGCCAGTCCGGCAGCCACAACAAGAACGCCGGAGTGGAGGCAGGCGTCAATCTGAACCCCCGCGGCGGACCCCGGACCGAGATCGGCGCGGACCTGGCGCCGAAGGCCACCACGGGAGTCGAGTCCGGGCGGTCGGCCACCGTGTCCACCAGCGTGAACGGGGTGGCCATTCACCCGAGCGTGCAGCGATGGGCCGGTCACACCCAGGGCTACGAGCTCACCGTGGAGCACACGGTGACGATTCAGGTGCTGGGCAAGGGGTCGAAGACGGTGACCCTCACCTCCGAACCGGGCACCGGCCTGTTCCGCATTCCCGAACCGGACGCCTACCGCTACGGCCTGCCGGTCGACGCCGCCGCGGAGGTCGGGCTCAACCCGGACGGAACGCTTCTGCTCAGGGGCGATCCCGTCCGCCGGAACCCGCCCGGCAGGGTCGGCGCGTTGCCTGTCTGGCTCGGCAGCGATCCGGGACAGACCCGGGGCGCGGGCCCGGCACTGGTTCAGCAGGTCACCGGCATGGCCTCCGTCCGAGCCCAGGTGGAGGCATTCCTCCGCGCCCAGGGGGTACTGCCCGAGCTCAAGAACGGAGTGCCCTCCTACTCCAAGTTCCCGCTGGTCAGAGCCAGCCAGATCGCCAACGAGCAATTGGTCGCCGAGCAGTTCTCCGCGGAACGCCTGGAGACCGGCTACGACCAGGCAGCCCAGGAGGGCCTGTTCATCAACCTGGTCCAGCACCAGGTTGGCCGCGGGGCCCAGCACTACACCCTGCGGATCAAACTCGAGCAGCACTTCGACCAGGTGGCCTACGAAGGCGTGACCGATGCCGAACCGGTGGTGAACCTGGATATCGGCTCTGACACCTACTCATCAACCGTGAATCGCGGTAAGTCGTGGAAGGCGCCTGGAACGTTCAGCCCCGAAAGCTCGGATCTCTCCGGGGTCACGGCCTTGAACGCCAAGGGCGGCTACGGCAGGGGCCACCAGCACGCGCACACTACGAGCAGCACCGTCAACCAGGTGAAGCTCGTGGAGGGCAGTGGGCTGACCGCTGTCTTCCGCGTACCGCACACCATCCGGGTCGATCTGCTGACCGGCTCCAACGTCGAGAAGCCGGTGGTGGAGGAGGAACTGGGTGACGCGCGGGTCCTGCTCCCCGCCGACCTGCTGCCCCTCGCGCCGGCGGCGGACGGCCAGCCCCGGCCGGAGAGCCCGCGCCACCCCACCTCGGAACGGGCCATGCGGCTGGCCACCGTCGCCCACCTCGACGTCGGCGACATCGCGGCCGCCGCCGCGAATCTGCTCGCCAATCCGCCCGGCCGCGAGTCTCCACAGTTCCAGCACCTGTCAGCGTTCTTCAACGTACGCAGCCTCATCAGCCATCCCGAGGTGTTCTCCTCCGGGCACCGCGCCGCAATCCACACCACGGCTGCACTCCGAGCAGCCCGGCACCAGCCGGTCTCCCTCACCCTGACGCCGGGTGAGTCCCACTTCCTGTCGGCCGTCAATCTGGTGGTGGGCGACATCAACCTCACGCTCGGTGCTCACGGCAGCTCGGCTCAGGGATCCAGGTCCGTGGGGTTGGGGGCCGGCACCGGAGTGCCGCTGCCGGTGCCGGGAGAGCCGGGCTCCGAAGAGGGCCTGGCGGGCTCCGGGTCGACGACGACCACGCGGGAACAGAAGGTCATCGCCGGGCCCGAGCGGCTGGCCATCGACACGGGCAAGCAGTACGCCTTCGCGATGGGCGTCACACCGAACCTGACCGTGGGATCCGGTGCCGGCGCCAGGACGAGCGTGGAGGACGACGGCACCGTCGTCTACTTGCTCGCCGAACGGGATGCGCTCGACCTGTACGCGAGCAGTGAAGTGAAACTGCCCCTGCACCAGGTGGCCGACGCCGCCGAACGGCTGATGAACGGCAACCTCCAGCTCGGCCGCCGGGTGGCGATCAGGTTCATGGACCGTTACCTCCACGATCTGGCCCAGGCGAGAGCGGAGAACGGGGGCTGGCCCACGGTGCCCGGTGTCCCGCTCACCTCGGGGCACGACACGCACCGGGCCCTCGCTCGGCTCCTCGAGCTGTTCCCCGACGCCAGGCTGACCGAACTGATGCACCCGGACGTTCCTCCAGGGCAGCCGGGAGAGGAGGTAGCCGAGACGCGCGACCGGATGCTGAGCAGTCCCGACTTCTACCAGCGGGTGTGGGACGGCCTGCGAGCCGACGCCCAGCGGCTGGAGAACGGAGATGTCCCGGCCCAGCTGGCGCCCACCTACAGCGACTCCATCGGCATGAGCACGGTCAAGCAGGTCGACCTCCACCCGGCCGACGACCCTGGCGCTGAGGTGGATCTGCTGGAGGAGGTCATGGCGGCGGTCGACGATGTGGCGCCGGGCGTGCTCGACCTCGACCCCGAGCTGCTGCGTGCGCTGACCACCGACTTCTCCCGGCAGACGTGGCTCGGGAAGATCGACAATATGCTCGACCCCGACTGGCCCGGCAGTGCTTACACGGTCAGGGTCCCCGGGAGCGAGGAGACACTTCAGATCACCGTACGGGCCGAGCTCACCGACGATGTGGCGTATCGGGGCGACGTCCACGACTACGGCCAGATCTTCCAGATGTACACGATGCTCGAAGAGAACGCCTCCGAGTCGGCGAGCACGACCGTCACCCCGGACTTCAAGGCGACGGAAACCGCTGAGTCGGCCGCCGCGACAACCGACCGTGGCGGGACTCACGCGGGCGCGAGCAATATGCAGCACACCCGGGTACAGCGCGTCGCGGCCATGGACGGCGCCAAGGCGGAGGTACGCCAGGGCATCAGGCTCTCCATCGAGGTAAGCAGGAGCACGGACTACTGGGTGGCGCCGGGCCTGCCATTGGTTGTCTCCGACCAGGAGGCCGCAGCCCGTTCCGGCTTGCCGCAGAGCGTCATCCGGCACGTGGCCGGCACCATCGACCGGATCATTCCAGCCGGCATGGTCTCGCGCCCGGGCACGGTCCCCGCCCCCGTGCCCGCCGTACCCGACCCCCGGCCCATCCCCGCACCCGAGAACTTCGTGGTCGAGACCACGCGCGTGACAGGTCTGGCCAAGGCCGTCGAACAGCGGCTGAAGGACACGCTCGATGTCGAGCTCGGCCCCGAGGACTCCCAGGCACTCGCCCGGCTGCTGTCGGGTAACTTCCGCAACGCCCTCTTCGAACGGATGACCGCCAAGGACGGGCACATGGTGATCCAGGTGCCGAAGGGCGACGGAAAGGTGGTGCGCATCCGACTGGGCGCTGTGCTGTCCGAACCGGTCGTCATGTCCGTCGGTCGTGAGAACACGGAGATCGGCCAGGTCGACCGCCGGCAGTGGACGACCAGGGCGAGCGCCGACGGCCCCCGGTGGCTCCCGGTAAGCGCGTCCGTCGGGAGCAACGAGGACAACTCCTGGTTCCCGCTCAACTCCCCGTTCGGCATGGCGTTCGGCTACCTTGACCAGACCACCGACGGCTTGACGGTCAGCGGCGGCAACCGCGACGAGACCAGTGTCTTCGAAAAGGCCGACGGCAGCTCGGTCCGGTTCCGGGTCGACTACCACGTCGGCTTCGAGGTCTGGTCGGATCCCGACACCGACCAGACACCCGAGCGCACCGTCGCGGCGCAGCGCATCGCGACGGGCAACGCCGACGTGATCCTCTTCGATGGGGTCATGCAGGCGGTCGAGAAGCAGGCCGAAAGCTTGCCGGCGGCCGCCTCCCCTCACGAGCAGCCAGCGCACAGCACTCTCGCACGCCCTCGATCGCTGGCCGGCCTCCTCGCCGCTGACCATCACGAACTGGCCACGGCCCTCTCCAGCGAGCCGGACAGGATCAACCTCGACGCCGACCTGCCCGGCGCCCCGTACGGGCAGCTCAGACAGGCGCAGTTGGCCTCCCGCGAACTCGGCAGGGACGTGCAGGTCACCATCCGCCTTCCATCCGGCCGGCCCCTGACCTACATCGCCACGCCCGACGGCCGGCTGCATCCGCAAACGCACGACGGTGACTTCGGGCAACGCTTCGCCGGCCTGCCGACGCTCCTGATCACGATGGCCGAGCAACACCACATCGACCTGCACGCGTTGCACCAGCGGACCAGCACGGACGCGGAGACGAGCCTGGCCGAGCAGCTACGGCGGGAGCTGAACAGGCGCGCCATCCTACTACCCGCGGCAACGCCGGGCTGGCCGGTCAGCACCACGCCCGGCGACGGGGCGCCAGGCGGCATGGACGAGAGCGGTGTCACCCACGGCTCACCGGACCCGGATTCCCATTTCGTCCCGGACGGCCGCACCAGCCCCGAAGACCTCACCGAAGCCGAAGCCAGAAGACTCAGCGAACCGGAACTGATCCCACAAGACTTGGGCGGCGCCGTCACCGCCATCACCTGGCTGTCGGACACCCAACTGATCGTCCAGCACCAGACCCTGGGCGAACTCCACTTCACCGTGCAAGTCGGCCCTGTCAAAGGCGGCTATCTCGGCGAGACCAGGATCAAACACAACGCCCAAGACGGCAGCCGTTTCTACGAGATGACCCTCGCCCCCCGAGTCCATGAAGACCAGGTCGCACGACTCGTCCTCCACGAGATCAGCGACGTCATCCAGCACCAGCTCGAAAAAGCACACACCCACACACCAGGACAAGCCACCCTCGACGCATGCGTCACCGCCCGCCGCAACGAACTCCGCTTCCTGCAACGCAAACACCATGCCGCCCAGGAAGCAGGCAACACCACACTCGCCGACAGGCTCGCCAAAGAGATCACCGCAGTAGAACGCGACCTCGCCAAACGCATCGGCTCCTCGCCGCAAGAGGACAGCATCGACGACCTGATCAATTTCGGGCTGCCAGGGGAGGCCGAAAAGCCCGCAAACGAGGGTGACGACGCGACGCACCCAGCGGAGCTCGACCACGCCACGCGCACGCCCCAGCTCAACATGAACCCGGCCACCTGGCCAGGAGAACAGCTCGCCAACAGCTACGATCCGCGCAAGGTGCCATGGGCTCCCCAATGGGAGCACCTGCGAGACTCAGCCACGCCCATACCGGTGACTCCCCCGAGCGGGGCAGCCCACCTCGAGGTACGCAGGTTGCTTGTGCCTTGGCAGGGCTCAATGCGCCCCGTCACCGAATTCACGCTCCAGGTGCTCTATCGCGCCGATCCCGGTGTCGGCCCTGACGAGATCGCCACTGCCCATGCCAGCCTGCTCAACGGCATCGACCTCTACTACAACTATCAGCACGAGCTGCCCGACGGATCCCAGCTACACGTGCGGGTGGAGTTCGTCCCAGCCCCAGATTCGGCCCCGCCCGACAACCTCGTCCTTCTCTGGCCGGGAACCGGTGACCGCGCTGTGGACTTCGCCGACAGACAGCGCTGGTACGGCAATGACGAGGCGATCAGCACACCACTGGAACAGCTCAGGAACTATGCCGAGCGCCCCATGATCCACTACCTGAGCTGGTATACGCAGCAGGAGCCAATCGTCTTCGCACACGAGGTGATGCATCTGCTCGGCATGTCCGACGAATACGTGAGCAGGTGGGCAGACAACGATCGGAACCGGCTGGGCGCCAGCGGCGTCCATGCCGACGCCACTCTGCTGGGGTCGGCCCTCCTCTTCTGGTCGGAGCACGATCCAATACTCGACCGGGATGGCCGTGCCGTTGCCGGGATCAGCAGCCTGCGTGATCGCCATGTGGAGCACATCTACGGCCTCGTCCCCGAAAGCGCCGTCCAGCCGAAGGTGCCGCTGCACCGCCCGGCCGCCCCGGCGGACGGCGCCGAGTGGACGCGTCCTGAGTATCTTCCCAGTGCTTTCCTTCCCCGCGACGTGCGCAGCCTGCTCGACGCGTTCCCGCCAGGAGATCGTCCACTGCTGGCTCACCTCAGACTCCTCGAACGCATGGCCGGGCTCTTCCCCCTCGTGTCACCACTGCTTGCAAAGCATCTCGAGTACACCGACACCCTTGTCAGGACGGCGCAGCAGCTCTACAACGCGGGCCCGGAGTACTCCTTCGGCCTCTCCGACCTCGTCCAGCTGAAGAACTTGTTCGACCTGCTCGGGCCGTTCGAGGTGCCGGATCTTCACCTGCTGCATCAGGAGATCAACTCCTTGCTCCGGCGCCCCGCCTCGACGCCTGTCGGGAACCGCCTCATCCAGGACCTCGTCACGTTCGCCGCGTCCGTGGAGCCGCAGAGCCGGGAGGCAACCGCTGCGACTCTCTACACGGCCGCCATCAAGGAGCTTCGCCGCTTGGGCAGCGCCTTGCACGAAGCGCTGGATCGGGGCGACGCCGAGGCGGCGAGCGACCTGACACGCGCGATAGAGGCAGCCGCGGAACTGGCACACGTGATAGAGGCCGTGCTGAAGTCCACCGGAGTGAGCTTCGACCAGGAGCACATTCCGTACGCGCATCTGTCCGACACCGTACGCGGCCTGCTCGAGGACTTCCCCCCCGGAAGCCGCCCGCTACTGGATCACGTCAGGCGGCTGCACCGCATGGCCGCGCTGTACCAGGACGTGCCGCAGCTGACCCAGCAGCATCTGGAGCGTACAGACACGTTCGTCCTGATGACACAGGAGCTCTACAACGCCTCCCACGAGGAACGCTTGGGCACCTACGAGATCGGCAATGTGAAGGTTCTGTCTGACGTGCTGCTGGGGGACGTCATGCCGGACGGTGGCCTGTTGCGCGAGCAGCTCAACCCACTGCTGGGACGCCATCCCTCCGCACCTGCCGATCGTCAGGCGATCGAGAAGCTCGCCTGGTACGCGGGATACGTGGCTCCCCGAACCGGCGAGACAGGGCCCGCGAGGCTACTTGAAGGCATCGCCATCGAGGTTGCGGAGCTGGAGGATGAACTGCTCGATGCGCAGCAGAGTGGCGACACGGCCGAGGCGGAGTCGCTGACGCATCGGATCGAAGCCGCCAGGAACTGGGCACGTGTGATCGAAGCCGCGGCAGAAACCATCACCGGCGAGCCATCAGGAAATGCCGGGGACGAGAGCGGATTCACTCATGGCGCGCCCATCCCCGACTCCGAGTTCGTCGCCGACGGCCGGACCACCTCAAGCGAGCTCACCGAGGCCGAAGCCAGAAGATCCTTCGAAGCGGAGGTGATCTCTGGAGACTTCGGCGACGCTGTCACCGGCATCACCTGGGTATCGGACACCAAGCTGGTCGTCCAGCACACGACACTGGGCGAGCTGCACTTCACCGTTGAGGTCGGCCCGGTCGAAGGCGGCTATCTCGGCAGGACCACCGTCGAAGGAGTCACCGGGGACGCCGACAACCCGCACGTGATGACCCTCGCCCCGCGGGTCCACGAAGACCAGGTCGCACGACTCGTCCTCCACGAGATCAGCGACGTCATCCAGTACCGGCTCGCGAAGGCACACACGCACCAGCACCAGCGGGGAGATGCCGCCGTCGACGAATGCGTCACCGGCCGCCGCAACGAACTCCGCTTCCTGCAACGCAAGCACCAAGCCGCGCAGGTAGCCGGTAACACCGAACTCGCCGACAAGCTAGCCAAAGAGATCACCGCAGTCGAACGCGACCTCGCCGAACGCACCCGCCCGTCACCGTCCATCGATGACGTCATCAACGGGATGGACACAGCGGAACCTGCGCCCATCGAGGTCCAGGACGAACCCGAACCTATCGGCGCGAACCTCTCCCAGGTGACCCTGAGCGACGGCTCCCCCGCCCTGCTCCTGGAACACTCGACCCGCCGAGAACGAGATTTGCACCTGCTGATGGCCCAGTTGGCCGGCCGCCTCGGGCTGATGACGAACGCCAGAGCATCCGGTGACCGGAACATCTTGATCGACTGGGCACCCACCAGCAACTCTTCGGGCTTCCTGGGCACCCGCGAGGCGGTCTTGACCGGATACCTGGTCGCCGTGGCCGACGCCACGCCGTTCGTCACAGAACCGGCCTTCCACCTGCTCCCGAGCGGCACTCCCATCCTGGAGCTGTTCTTGCGCGAAGACGCCTCCGGCGAACGCACGTGGATGAGCAACCCACTGTCCCCGCTGGACGTCCAGACGCTGAGGACCATGCTGGAGGACCTGCGCTCGGAGTTCGCCGAGCTGGGCCTGCTGCCCGAGTTCGACCGGATCATGGCACGGCACGAATCCCTGGCCGGAGGTCTGCTCGCCCCGAACGCGGCCGGCGGGCAGAGCGTGGTAACCGCCGCGCCGGGTCAACTCCTGCACCTCGGTCACCTGGACCGGCTCAGGGTCATGGACGAACACCCGCCATCCGCATTGGATATCTGGCCGGCTCCCCAGGGCGAGATCATCAACGCTGCCCACCGTCTCCGCAACAACATCCGGCACGGGGTTCTGGAGAGGCGGGACACGGCACTGGGCCGGGTGCTCACCTTCGCCGACGGGTCACAGGCCCTCCAGATCCCCCTCGCCATGACCGCACAGGTACTCGTCCGCGCACTCGTCAGGCAGGCGCTCGGTCTCGAAGGGCCGGCGGTCCACATCGACGAGGAAACGGGAGGCGTGTGGCGCACTTACGGCAGCAACGACCTGCGGGCGAGCCTGGCCACCGGCATCGCCCAGGTGATCGGCACGTCCGGCCGCGCCACCGAGGTGGTCTTCGTCGACGGCCGGCGGGCGCTGCGCCACGAGTTTCTCAGCCGCGAAGCAGCGGACGATTACGAAGCCAGGCTGGAAGAGGCCCGAGAGGTCGCTGATGGCACGCCAGGCTCCTACCGGTCCACTCCGTTCGTCCTCTTCGAGGAGATCGTGGCCGCTCCGGAGCCCGCCGCCGAGGCGCAGGCCCGCCTGGCCACCCGAGCCCTGTACACCCTGCTGAGCCACGACCGGCCGCTGGACCACGCGACACTGCGACGGCTGCTCGACGCCAACCCCCTGCTGGTCCAGTTCGGCGAAGCCTTCGACCACGACTTCCGAGCCGGCGCGCCGGTGCTGGCAGCCCGTGACGTCGCCGACCTCACCGCCCGGTTCGAAGCGCTTCGCGGCGTCTTCGACCGGCTGGGCCTCCGTGACCACTACGAACGGATGCTGAACGCCCTGAGCAGGTTCGTCGGCACCGACGACACCCGGCTGATCCCACTTGCGCTCTCCGAGACCCTCGCCACCACCGCGGAGTATCGCGTCCCCGCGTGGCGGCCGCCGTCCGGCCCGGTCCTGCGTGGCCTGCTGCAGAACGACCACCTGGCGCAGGTGCACAGCCGCCTGGTACAGGCAAGAGCACTGCACTGGGCCGACGACACCCAGGAACTGATGGATGTGATCTCCCGTGCCGATGCCGAGCTCGCGGAACTGCCGAGCGCCGGAGGATATGTGTACGCCATCCGGGTACCCCGTAAGCTGATCCGCCACGACATCCGGCCCGGTGAAGGGTTCGCCGCAGACACCCTGCTCGACGGCGTCGACGACGTCGCCCTGCTGGCCGAGACTTCCCACAGCGTCAGAGTGACCATCCTGGCCTCCGGCTACGTGCCGGTCGGCGACCTGTCGGGCAAGTCACATCACGCCGCGTTCAGAGCAGGCACCCTCTTCACCGTGACGGCGATGCTGCACACCGACGACGGCGAGACGCACTACTTCCTCACCCAGAACACGGCTCATCGCGGCACGCAACCCGTGGTAACACCGACGATCGCGCTCACCCCCGACCTGGCGGACGCCCTGGCGCCCGCTCTGCACGACGCGGTCAGCGACACGCGGGCGGGAGTACACGTCGACAGCGGCCTGGACCACGACACACGCCTCGATCCACGTCCTGCAGGCGGCGCCTTCGTGGTCGAGGGCCGCTACTCCGAGCAGGGAATGATGGTCGGCGGCCGTCCTGTCCCGGCAGAGGTGATCGCGGCGATGCTGCTGAACTCCCCCAGACTGCCGCCCGACGCCGCGATCCTGCTCACCGGCCCTCACGACGGAACCACAACCTTCGCCCAGGACCTCGCCCGGTACGCCAACCGGATCGTGCTGGCAGCCGGCGCCCCGTTCGAGACCACTCCGCTGGGCAATCTCTACGTGAGCAATGCCCGCCCGTCACTCGGAGACCTGCAGATGTTCCCGCCGGCCGACACCTCGTCCGCCGCCGCGCAGCAACTCCGGGCCTGGCTCGCTCCCGCGCTGCCGGCGGCAGGCATGCACCCATCCATTCGTGCTCTGGCCGGCGAGGCGAGCAACAAGCATCTGCTGCTCTCCGAGATGCGTCCTCGCGGATTGGGTTTGCTTCCATGGCATCGGCAGTTGACGGAGACCGAAGAAGAGTCGATGCAGGACGCCTACCGTAGGATCAGCCGGATCCTCGAGGAGGCCGGTGGGCGGGCGCTCCGTCTCGACGAGGTTCGGAGCCTGCTGCCGTACATCAACCCCCTCGACCGCAAGGACAACTGCGCCGAAGTGGCCCTTGCGGTCGACGACATTCTGAGCGGCCGACCCGCCGTGGCTGGACTGATAGGAAACTTGAGTATCCGAACCGCAGGGGTGTACAGCAGTCGCGCCATCCAGCAGATGGGTTCACTCACGGCCACCACGCTTCATGAGGTGGAGGAGCTCATCCGCCGGAACCCAGGATCGAGGGGATTGGTGTCGGTCAGCCGGGCTTTCGGCGCCGGGCACGCCTACAACATTGTCAACATAGACGGCCGGCTATTCTATTTGGACGGTCAATCCAGAAAGCTGGAGACGGCCAATATGCATGTCATAGGATGCACTGAATATACTGTCTATCGGACGGCGTAGCAGGGCAGGGCTGAAATGATCCACAAAGACGAAGCCGAACGAATCGCCCGCGAGTTCGTCGGCGAACTGCTGCCCGGCGACGGCGAGAAGGCGATCGTCATTAATACCGCCGGAACGATCGAGAAGCCGTACGGATGGCTGTTCGTCTTCACCACCCCCGCATATCTACGCACCGGTGACGCGGCAGACGTTCTGATGGGGGTCGGCCCGCTGCTGGTTCTACGGGAAAGCGGCCGTACCATCGATTTCGCCTCTTATCATTCGCGGGAATCCGCGCTGGAGGCATACGAGAAGCAGTTCATCGACGAAGACGGATGAGCCGAGTACACACCTGCGCGCGCCGCAGCGCGGATGCCGGACCTGCCCAGCAGATCTCTGATGCAGGCGCACTCACGGAGCAACCGCGGTGCGCCGCAAAGGCGCGCCCAGCCGCAGCGGTGCGGCACCCTTCTCCGATCAACCGATCTTGTCGGAGACGGTACCATCCGTGTCGGCGCCCCAGACGTCGTCATCCTCGTGGAGCCAGGTGCTGTTCTCCTTGTCCTTCGGCTCGTTCGCGCCCGCTCCTGCTCCGGCTCCGGCCATCGGCAGGAACGGCATGCCGGCGGCAGAGGCAGACCTGGCGTTGCGCCCAAGGCCGGCCGGGCCGGCCATGAGGTTGCCGCCCATGCCCGTCCCCGGCCCGGTACCGACACCCGTGTGAGAGTTGGGCAAGCTGCCGTTCGGCAATGAGGTGATGGCATTCGGATCCCAGGTCACCGGGCGTTGGTAGTCCTGCAAATTGGTGCGCGAGTCCGAAGGGTCTTGGCCTGCCATATCCGGAATTCGGGGGTTTTCAACAACTAAATTCGGATTGGTGACATTAGGGCCCGCAGAGACCGACTTGCTGCCGTTCGTTCCATCGTTGTTCAGGGGGGCACCAACGGGGTACGTGCCGTCAGGATAGCGGCCGTCAGCGCCGACGCCGCCGTCCACGCCGCCGTCCTCGGAGCCGCGATCGGGGAACGCGCCATCAGGGTCGAACGCGCCAGGTGCATCGATGCCGCCATCGGGAGGGCCGGCAGGCCCGCCGTCGATCGTCGGAGTCACGCCGCCGACGTCGATTCCCGGGCCCTTCAGTTCGCCACCCGGTGGACGGAGGACCGCTGGGTCGACGTGGTACTCGTGGGGATCATCATCCAGCTCGATCTTGGGTGGCGTGTATTGCGGGTCCTTGATATCGGGAAGCGCTTTGTAGACGTAGGTCGGGAACTGCTCATAGGCTTTGGCGAGATCGTTGTTCAGCAGGCGAAGATGCTGACCCGCCAGTTCGTCCTGAGAGCCGTACTCCCACCCCTTGTCCATGGTCTTGTACCATCCGGGGATGCTGTCGTTGTAAGTGTAGGAGTTATTACTCCATGCCGACGAGTTGCTCTGGACGAACTCCTGATGATCGAGCAACCGCTCGCCCAGAGGTATGAGCGGGGTGCCGAACGCCCGGGCCTTCTGCGCGAGCTCACGAATGGTGGCGTGCAAGGTGCGAAGCGCCTGCTGCGCAGTGACCGATGCCGGCCCCTCCCACACCTTCGCCATCTCTACAGCGGCGGACCGCACCACTTCGTTGAACTTCTCGAGTTTTGTGGCGGCGTCCACGTAGGCGGCGCCGGCCTTGCTGACACTCGCTGGGTCGATTCGCAGCAGGAACCTGTCCTTGACCTCGGCGACGCTTCTGCCGTCGTCGTCCACGGAGAACGCGACCGGCCCGTAGGGGCGGATGATGTGCGGCTTGCTCAGCTCCTCAGCCATCGTGTCAGCTCTCGTTCACCATGTTCGTGACCGTGTAGGTGCCCGCGCCTTCTAAGATCAGCTTCAGCGCGACCTCAAGCTTGCCGTTGACCTGCGCGTAAACATCGAGGATCTCGATGTGCCCCGCCTTGAGCGCCTCAGCGAACGCCCTGCCGCCTGGCCAGTTCTCCACCTGCACAAGCTCCTTGATGAACATCGAAAGATCGGTATGGATCTGGAGGTCGATTAGCGAACCGTGTGGCGCGGCGCTGGTACTCCTTGTTCCGTTCGGGCTGAAGCCTGTCAGCTCCGACATTGCTTCCTCCAGGTCCGCGGCAATCTTCCGCAGCGTGTCACCGCTGTACGTCACGGCGTCTCGCTCGGCTACGAGCCCCGGCCAGTTCGGGTCCAGCTGCCAGTCACTGTCCAACTGCGCCACAACTTCCTCCAAGCTTGCAGTGGATCGATGATCGAGGGGACACACGCGCCTGCCGTCCAGAAGCTCGGCCAGTCGCTGCCGTCATCTCGCGGTTCGGAGCGCCCGTCTCAGAGCTGGTCGAGGCCGCCGTTCAGCGCCGCATCATCCGCTAGCGGAATGAAGCCGGCCTGCTGGTCGTACTTGAGCCCCGCGCCGGTGAATTCCGGCAGGCCGCCAGATTTCAAGGAGCTGAGTTCGGTCGGGATGGCCGACACCCGGGGGAACAGCTTCCCGGTGGTCTCGGACCTTTGGATGGCCAGGTGCATGAGGTAGCCGAGGGCGGCGACTGTGACACCTTGTTTGAGCAGTATCTGCCTTCCCGCGTTGACCGTGGTCGTCCCGACTTTATGGTCGACCACGGAGGCGAGCGGGAAGTAGCGGTTGATGGCGAGCATGGCCAGCGCGAACGTCAGCATCCCTCCGGCAATGACCATGAATGCTTTCGCCCCCATGTAGTACAGTCTCGCACTCTGATCGACCGCCTCACCCGTAGCATTTCGTGTGGATTCGAGCGATTTGACAGATTCCATGAATGTGTCGTAGGCCTCATCGAATTTCGCGCGGGCCGCACCTTCCCACTTGCCCTGCCTCTCGAGCTCAGCCTTCAACATGGCAAGGTCATCTTGAAGTTGGTGGAGTTCGTGCGTCGATCCGCCGGCATCAAGAGTGCGCCAGGTGTGACCGGACGAGGACATCCCGCCCGGGTTAGAGGTCATGACACCGATCATCAAGACCACATAGTTAGCCCATGGCCTTTTGATGATGAGCGCGGCGCTACCTGCGGTGGCCGCTGCGGCCCCGTAAAGCCATTTGCCGTTCTCGTAGGTGAACAGAGAACTGACGGCTCCCTTGGCCTTGTCGTAGCCGCCTGTAACCGCTGAGCCGACCGCTGCCGCTGGATGCGCACTCAAGGGATCGGCGCCCGCGTGGCCCATATCTCACTCCTTGCCGATGACTTCGGGGGCGATGTCCTCGTCGTCGTCCCACACGCCTTCTTCCTCCGACAACAACGCGGCTTGCTCCCGGTCGCGCTCGTCGGCTCCGTTTCCCGCACCGCTCATGGGCATCATGGGCATCATCGGCATTCCGCTGCCCATGCCGCCAGGATGAGCGGGACCAGGCGCTCTTACACCGCTGGTCGAGACCACACCGTTGCCCGTCGGCGAACCGAGAGGGACGCCCGTTCGGGTACTCACGTCTGGCGAGTCAGGGCTCGGCACCCCGTTGAGTTGTGGGGTACTGGGGTTGAACGAGGAAAGGTCGGTGGTGTTCCGATTCGGGTTGAGAACGGAATCGATGTCGGGGACCTTCATGTTGGGGTTGGCAACGCCGGGCAGGTTGTTTCCGGGCATGTCTGTCTTCGGTAGGTCGACATGAGGTGGGTCCGTGCCCGGCATGTCTGTCTTCGGCAGATCGGTCCCCATCGGATCCGTGTCGGGCAGCTGGGTCTCCGGCAGGGTCGTCTTCGGCACACCGGGCTGGTCCACACTCGCAGGGCCGCCAGTACCCGGACCCTCAATGCCTGGACCTTCAACGCCTGGACCTTCGATGCCCGGACCGGTGATGCCCGGACCGGTGATGCCCGGACCGGTGATGCCCGGACCGGTGATGCCCGGACCGGTGATGCCCGGACCGGTGATGCCCGGACCGGTGATGCCCGGACCGTCAGTGGGGGGGTCCTCGGCCGCCTTGTAGTTGGCGGCGGCATCCTTCAGTGCGCTCTTCCAGCTTTCCAGCGCTTCTCGGCCTCGTACCAGGGCTGAGGACTGGGCTTCGATCGCCTTGTCATGGGCTGTGGCGACTCCCATGCCGATCACGCCGAAGCTCGGGAACGGGACACCCATCTCACTGGCCTTGCCTTGCAAGCTGCCAAAGAGCCCGGTCGAGCCGTCGATCCGACCACTGACCGCCTCGAGTCCACCCTCCTTGAATGACAGACCGGAGGAAGGGGGCGAGATCTGGGGGGTTACCGGCATGTTGCTGTAGACCGGAAAAACCTGCTGACCTGCAGCCATCGCCTGCTGCTGGCCAGTGCCCGCGGCCTGCTGCTGGCCGGTGGCCGCCCCCGGCTGCTGACTGGGCTGTTGATCGCTCATCCGATGACCGGCTCCGTCACCTCATGGCCGCTGTTCCAGGCCGATCTGTCCTCCGCCAGGTACGTGTTGCGATCCAGATCGCCGCCGGAGTCTCCCGCCGCGGCGCCGCCTCCCATCATCGGCAGGAACGGCATGCTGGACGCGCCCACCGTGCTCCCTGCACGAACCGTCACGGGGCCCGCGCCGGATGCGGGCGAGGCGTTCGGAGACTCGATCACTGATGGGACACCGGGGGGTGCCACCGTCGGGAGTGGAGTCGCGGTCGGGGGAACCGCATGCCCGGGAGTGCCGCCGATCGTGGCCGGAGCCGTGGGCGTCACGGGCTCGTAGGCCGAGGCTTCCGTCCGGGCCGGGTCCGTCTGAGGTGCGGCGTCGTCGAGACTGGTCGTGGCCTGGGCACCGATCACCGGTGGCGCGGCCTCGGTGTCCGCGCGCTCGCTGGTCGCCTGCCCCGGACTACCAGGCTGCCCTCGATCATCAGGCTGTCCTTGATCGCCGGATCGTTCCTGGCCGCTGGAACGGTCTTGACCGACGGACGGTCCGTGTTCACCCGAATCATCCTCATTGACGGGCCGGTCCTGGCTGGGTGCGCCTCCCGCTTGAGTCACCGGCGTGGTGTTGCCTTCGTGACCCGGCCGGTCATCGTCCTGCTCGCCGACGATGACGCCCTTGCCCGTCCCAGGCGAGCTGCCGACGCTTGCGCTGCCGGTCTCGTCCTGGCCGACATCACCGGTGCCGGAGGAGGGGCCTGCGGTGCCGCTTCGACTCCGGTATTCGACTGTCATCGATGCACCTGCCGCCGCCGGGATCGTCACAGCCGGCAGTTCGTAGGTGATGTCGAATGGGACGGAGACGAGGTGCAGGTCGCGGATCTTCTCGTTGAGCCTCTTCAGCGCCTCCTGCGCCTTGCCGTTCTCCACCTCTGCGATGGCGATCGACTCGATGCCGACCAGATCGACCCGGTAGAGGCGCATATGGCGGTTGACGATCTCTTGGACCTTCGCGTCGTTCTTGTCCACCATGATGCCGTCGACCTCGGCGATGGCCACGGGGATGTAACCCGCATAGGTCTCCAGGCTGCGCCCCATCTGCGCGAGTTTCTGCCCGAGTTCGCGACCGGTCGCGTACATGAGCTCGAGCGCGACGCGGGCCTTGTCGGCGTCCGGGCCTTGCCAGATGGTGAGGATCTTGCTGGCATGATCCTCGATTCCGACGACTGCGTCGATGACCGCCTCAGCCGTGCTGAGGTAGGCGGATCCCGCCCCCTTGATAAGTTCCTGCTGGGACGTCCCCAGCAGCCGGCGTATCTCAGCCTTCGGATGGTTCTCCGTCTGGCCGGTCGGCACCTGGTCACCCCAGATGGTCAGCGTCTCGCGTTTCGTCCCGCTGTCAGCCATGATCAAGTGCTCTCGTTTCGCGCATCAGCCTCGGCGTGGTTGCCGGCACTGGCTTCGATGGCCGCGATGACGTTCTTGTACGCCTTGACGAACTCGGCGTGGACCTGCGCAAGCTTTTGTCCTGCGCTGTCCTGACCCGCGGTCGCACCGAAGATCTTGGCGTCCGTCCACTCCCCGAACTGCGAGGAGCCGATCTGGACGTCGGCCATCGTGGGCCCCTCGATGCCCGCCTTCTCCAGGGACTGCAGCTTCTGCAACATGACCCTGGCTACCGATCGCATGGTCGAGGGCTCGTGAACCCTCTCGTCGCTCTTGAACTTTTCGGCCGTGTGCGGATCGATGTGGAGTGGATCGATGCCCGCATCACGATCCGGCTTGCCCATCACTCACCCCTGTGGAAGCGAGATCTCGGTCACCGCGTCACCGCGGTGACCGAGGAAGAAATCGCGGACGACTGTGGTCAGTCCGTCCAGATGGCGATGTTGCGCCGCTCTGCGGTCTCGTAGTTGCCTCGGGCGATGTTGACGGAGGTGGCCGCCTGGAACAGCTGTCTGCCCATCGCCTGTTCGTGGGCGTTCCACTGGTCCTTCTTGGCGTTGAAGAACTGCTCCGCCGCCCCCTCCCAGCTGGCCCCGAGCTCCTTCTTGATGTCGGCGAACAGATCGTCTGTGGCCTTGTCGAGCTCGGTCACAATCTTCTTGAGCTCCTCGTACGCATGATCCATGCTGCCGAACTTGACGAATGTGTGATCATCGGGGACGGTCACTGCGTTCTCCGTTGCGTCGGGTCGGCTAGTTGCTGTTGATCACTGAGTCGATCCGGCCAGAGAAGCCGTCTCTGGTCAGGGATCCGGACAGCTCCATGTTCTGGTCGGCGGCGTTCCGGTAGACGCCGGCGCCGATGTTGAGGCGGTCATGGATGTCTTCGAGGATTCTGATCACCGCTTTGAACTCGACGTCCCACTGGTCGAGCGCATGGCTGAACTTCTGGGCCGCGCCGCCCCGCCAGCCCTGGGTGGTCAGATCGCCTTTGATCGCCTGAACCCGTTGACGCATGCCTTCGATGTACTGCGCGGTGTCCTGGCAGTACCCCGCGGCGTTGGTCAACTGCGTCGGGCTTGCTCCGTACAGTGACACTGGACCTCCAAGCGGACATGGCTTGTTTCATGCGGCGGCGGTCAACCGGTCGACGTGAAATGGTTGGGCTCCCCCGCGAATCAACATCAGTCGCATGTTAATCACCAAATGCCCCGCTGATCACTTTTTCTGAATGGGCCCGGCATATCCTGCGCCCGTCGCCAACAGAGCCTGCGCTGTGCGCCAACTTTCGGAACATTCGCCGGCGCTCCGCTCCCTTCAAGGGAGCGGGGCGCCGGCAAATGTCGAGCAGTTCGCGAACGGACTCAGAGCTGCAATTGCTGCCGGATGCGATTGAGCTCGCCCATCACGTCCTCATGTGTCCGGTTGTAGGCAGCCTCAGCGGCTTTGATCTGCTTCAGGGCCGTATCCGGGTCGTTGACGTACTTCATGGGGCTGTTCTCGGAGTCGCCGAAGGCTGCGCCCAGCCCCTCCTGAATCTGTTTCTGTAGGTCGCGGGCCGCCTCGTTCACGGCTGCCTTGATGAGCCCGGCGAGCTCCACAGAGGCCATGCGCATGGCCTTGGGGTGTAGGTGCAGCTCCTCGACTCCCAGCTGGCTGCACTCGACGACCACCAGCCCGTTCTCGTCCTGTCCCCGGCCGACGTAGGAGTCCAGGTCCTTCTGCAGCTGTTCCATGCGTACGAGTTGTTCGCCGGCGTCCCTGAGCAGCTTGTCGATGTCGATGTTCGCGAAATCTCCGAATTCCTGCACAGCTCTCACTCCTCAGCCGAATCGGGCAAGCAACGTATCAACCCGAAAGCCCGCGCATCCAGGTGTAGATTTCGAGCACTCCGGCCGCGAGTGGGAACAAGTCGACGATCAGCAATACGTCCAGGATGTCGCCGGCCCTGCCCCAGAACGGCGATGATTTGCCTGCGGCCAGGCTTCTGCCGATGCCCACCATGAGCAGGGACGTCCACAGCACACAGATCGCCACGGCGAGCGCGCCGACGATCCCTCCCTTGGAGCCGAAGGCGAACGCCAGCATCGCCAGCCCCGCCATGCCGGAGCCCGCCAGCCAGGTCCGCTGGCCACGGCCGGAGAAGACGCGGGCGCGCATGACGAGCGTCAGCGAGAGCATGAAGGCCATGATGTAAGCGATCAGCCCGTCGTGCAGCACCAGAAGTGCCTGGGCCGCCAGCGCGGCGAGCGCGACGGCGGCGATGAGCCCGGTGGCGTAGCGCTGCGCGATCACCGTGCGCTCCTGGATCGCCACCGCGTCGAGCCGCTGGTTGTCGGCGCGCAACTCTTCGGCCGTGGTGGGCATGGCCGGCAGCGGCACCCCGGCAAGCCGAAACGACAGTGCCGGCACCAGCGGGGTGAGGGCCAGCAACACGGCGATTGCCGCGGCCGCCACCCCGGCAGGTGCGGCTCCTGTCACCATGACCACGGCCGCGCCAATCGCACCGCACGACGCGGCTATGGACGTGCCGAGAAAGCCGGACAGCCCGTACGCGATCATCATCCCCGCGACGGCCGCGACGAGCGCCGTGCAGGCGAGCGCGGCGAGCAGATGTGGGGCGCCGATCCCGGCGAGGCTCCCGTTGCCGGCGGGAACGAACAGCCCCGCCAGAAAGCCGTACGGCAGGGCCGCATGGCCGAGCAGCGCGCCGGCGGTGGCGTCGCCCAGGGCGCGCGCCATCACGGTACCCGCGATGACCAGCAGCAACGCGAGCACGGCGAAGACCGTCGTACCGATCAGCGGAGGCAGGCCCGCCATGGCAAGCCCGGCGGCGCCGAGGATGAGCACGCCCGCGGCGCCGGCTGCGGCGAGCGTGCTGGTGTGTGCCGGGGTCCACTTGCCCGTCCCCGTGTGTACCCCTGTGGCGACGACGTCGGCCACGTCATCGAAAATCGCGGGCGGCAGGATCGACTCGCGCGGGCGAAGGTAGAGGACCTCGGCGTCGAGCACGCCGAGGGTGCTGAGGCTCTGTTCCAGGTCGAGCGGAGCACCGCCAAGCCGCTGCAGCACCCATCCCGGTGATGAAGCGGCATCCCCGCCCACTTCACCCAGCATGCGCAGCAACCCTGGCAGGACATGCGGCAGCGGTATGTCGGCCGGCAGCGTCAGATCGACTTTTCGGCTGGGCCCCACGATCGTGACATTGCACAGCACCGGCAGCGGGAGCGGCATCTGTGCGAGTGCGCCCTGCTGGATCGGCCCTAAGTGTGTCGGTGAGGAGTTCTTCAGGCCTTCTGCCGGAGGCAGAGGCGGCTGCTGAACCATCGATTCCACGGTCCACTCCGTCTCATGAAGATCACGGACAACCCGGAAGATAGCGGGTCGCTTCTGATAAGAACGTCGCGTGAGCAAAGTGGTTGTCCGGCGCCCCGAGCGCCGTCCCGGCCCCACGCCACCTCGCGGAGAAGTGATGCTCGAGTCTCCGCCGGAGATTCCCGAGGTCCAGGGCCAAGGCTTCATGTTAGTACTGACGTACCTGCCCATGGTGGCAGGGGCTGCGGCGATGGCGCTCATGTTCACCACGGGCGGCAACTCCAACCCGATCATGTACGTGGCGAGCGGCCTGTTCGCCGTCTCCATGGTCGGCATGACCATCAGCCAGATGGGCCGCCAGGCCGGCGAGCGCAAATACCGGCTGAACGGCGCTCGCCGCGACTACTTCCGCTATCTCGGTCAGGTCCGGAGAAGGGCCCAACGCGCGGCCAAGCAGCAGCGCGAAGCCCTGGAATGGAGCGGCCCTGAGCCGGATTCGCTGTGGTGGATCGCGATGGGCCCCCGCTTGTGGGAGCGCCGTCCTCGCGACGAGGACTTCGGCACGATCCGGCTCGGCACCGGCGTGCAGAAGCTGGCGATCCAGCTTTTTCCTCCGGATTCCAAACCCGTGGAGGACCTGGACGCGCTGTCGGCCGGTGCGCTGCGGAGATTCATGCGCGCCCACTCGACCGTCTCCCGGCTTCCGGTGTCGGTCGCGCTCGCTTCCTTCGCCCGGATCCGGCTCACCGGCGACCTCACGGCGATCCGCGATCTCGTACGTGCCATGATCGCCCAGCTCACCGCTTTCCACTCCCCCGACGACATGCGGATCATGATCTGTGCCAGCGAGGAACGCATGCCACACTGGGAGTGGGCCAAGTGGCTCCCGCACGCCCTGCACCCTGACGCCTTGGACGCGTCCGGGAACGTCCGCCTGATGGCCGACAATCTCGGCGAACTGGACCAGCTCGTCGGCAGTGAGCTCAGGGAACGGCCGAGGTTCCAGCCCGGCTCGCCCGCGGACTCGCTGCCGTATCATGTGGTGATCGTGGACGGCGGGCACATGCCGCACGACTCGCAGCTCGGCAGCGACGCCATTCAGGGCGTGACCGTCATCGATCTGACCGACACCACCGGCGCGGTGGAGGAGAGCAACACGCTGCGGCTGGACCTCCAGGAGGACAGCCTCTACATGGTCAAGCTCGACCACGCCGGCAAGGAGCGCAAGACTCGGCTCGGCACGCCGGACAAGCTCGCATTCGTCTGGATGGAAGGGCTGGCGAGGCAGTTGTCTCCGCTCCGGGCCTCTTCCACGAGCGGCGGCGACGGCGAGGACGTGTTGGCGATCAACACGACGCTCACCGACCTGCTGGGCATCAGCGACCCCCGCAGGGTGGACCCGAACGTCACCTGGCGGCCTCGGGCCGGCCGCAACAGGCTTCGCGTGCCCATCGGACTCGGCGCGGACGGCCGCATGGTCGAGCTCGACATCAAGGAGTCGGCGCAGGGCGGCATGGGTCCGCACGGCCTGCTGATCGGAGCCACCGGCTCCGGCAAGTCAGAGTTGCTTCGCACGCTGGTGCTCGGGCTGGCCGTCACGCACTCCTCGGAGATCCTCAACTTCGTCCTGGTCGACTTCAAGGGCGGTGCGACCTTCCTCGGCCTGGAGTCCCTTCCGCATGTCTCGGCTGTCATCACCAATCTGGAGGACGAGCTTCCGCTGGTCGACCGCATGCACGACGCGCTGCACGGCGAGATGGTGCGCAGGCAGGAGCTCCTGCGGTCGGCGGGCAACTACGCCTCGTTGCGCGACTACGAGCGTGCCCGGGAGCAGGGCGCCGACCTGCTGCCGCTGCCCACGCTCTTCGTCGTGCTGGACGAGTTCAGCGAGTTGCTATCGAGCAAGCCCGAGTTCATCGACCTGTTCGTGATGATCGGCCGGCTCGGCCGTTCGCTCGGTGTGCATTTGTTGCTTGCCTCCCAGCGTCTCGACGAGAGCAGACTGCGGGGGCTCGACACGCATCTGTCGTACCGGATCGGCCTGCGTACGTTCTCGGCCATGGAGAGCCGGGCGGTGCTGGGCGTGGCAGACGCCTACGAGCTGCCCTCTACACCGGGCAACGGCTATCTCAAGTTCGAGACCACGAGCATGATCAGGTTCAAGGCGGCGTACGTCTCCGGCGCCTATCAGCCGGACGCCAGGCAGCTGGCGGACGATGGTCAGCCGGCAGCGCGGGAGATCGTCGTGTTCCGGCCGGACCCCACACCGTTGCCCGTTGCCGAGAAGCCCCAGCCGCAGGCGCCGGCAGAGGCGGAGGAGAGCGGGTCGCAGGCCAGCCTGCTCGACATCATGGTCAGCCGGTTGGAAGGACGCGGCCCGGCCGCGCACCGCATCTGGCTGCCGCCGTTGGGAGAGCCTCCTACCCTGGCGCACCTGCTGCCGCCGTTGACGTCGACCCCGGAGCTCGGGCTGTCGATACCGGGCTGGGACGGCAGAGGGCGGTTGCATGCCGTCATCGGCGTCGTCGACAAGCCCTTCGAGCAGCGCCGTGATCCGTACTGGGTCAACCTGTCCGGCGCGGCCGGCCATGTCGGCATCGCGGGCGGCACCCAGAGCGGGAAGAGCACCGTACTGCGCACGCTGATCACCAGCATGGCGCTCCTGCACACTCCCCAGGAGGTGCAGTTCTACTGCCTGGACTTCGGTGGCGGCACGCTGTCGGCGCTGGAGGGTCTTCCACACGTGGGCGGGGTGGCCAACCGGCAGAACGCCGAGAGGGTCCGCCGCACGATCGCCGAGATCTCGACGATCCTGCAGCAGCGGGAGCGGGACTTCACCGGACGCGGCGTGGACTCGATCGCGACCTACCGCCGGCGGGTCGCGGACGGCAGCATCGAGGGCGACGGCTGGGGCGATGTGTTCTTGGTGGTGGACGGGTGGCTGACCATCCGGCAGGAGCACGAGAGCCTGGAACAGGTGATCACCGATCTGGCGGCGCGTGGGCTCGGCTACGGCATCCATGTCATGGCGGCCACGAACAAGTGGTCGGAGTTCCGGCCGGGCATCCGCGACCTGTTCGGCACCAGGATCGAGCTCAAGCTCGGCGACGCCTACGAGTCCGAGGTGAGTCGCAACGCGTCGCTGGCGGTACCCGAAAGCACGCCGGGACGCGGGCTCACCAGGGACGGCAAGCACTTCCTGTCGGCCCTGCCCCGCATCGACGGGCATCGCAAGGCCGACGATCTCGCCGACGGGCTCGGCTCGCTCGTGGAGGCTGTCAGAAGCTCGTGGCAGGGCCCGGTCGCTCCGCCTGTACGCCTCCTGCCGTCGCTGCTGCCCGCCGCCACCTTGCCGGGCCCCGAGCAGACCGGCAAGAACCGCATCTCGATCGGCATCGACGAGGCGACGCTCTCTCCGGTCGCGCTCGACTTCGAGACCGATCCGCACTTCATCGTCTTCGGCGACACCGGGTGCGGCAAGTCGAACATGCTGAAGCTGATCATGGAGGGGATCGTCGCGCGCAAGACGCCTAAGGAAGCCAGGATGATCGTCCTGGACTACCGCCGGTCACTGCTGGACACCGCAGTGACCGACCACCGCATCGGCTACGCGGCATCGAGCACGGCAGCCGCCGAACTGGTGGAGGAGGTCCGTTTCGCCCTGCTCAAGCGCCTTCCGCCCGCCGACCTCACCCCTGAACAACTTCGTGCCCGCAGCTGGTGGACGGGCTCCGACCTCTATATCGTTGTGGACGACTACGACCTGGTGTCCACGGCCTCCAACAGCCCCTTGCAGGCGCTGGCGGAGTTGCTGCCCCAGGCGCGTGACATCGGACTGCACCTGATCCTGGCCCGCCAGATGGGCGGCGCCAACCGGGCCATGTACGACCATGCGGTGCAGCGGCTCAAGGAGATGGCGAGTCCAGCACTGATCATGTCGGGTGACCGGGAGGAGGGCGTGCTGTTCGGCAAGGTCCGCCCGCAGCAGCTCCCGCCTGGGCGCGGGTTCTTCGTGGATCGGAAGTCCGGAGACCGGCTGATCCAGACGGCATTCCTGGAACCGAGGGAAGGATAGTGCGATCTTGATGAGCACCGGAATCGTGGATGTCTCCTACAAGGCACTCGACGAGTGCAGAGTGCGGGTCCGCACGGCGGCCAACGAGTTCAAGCTCGACGACATCGTTGCTGACAGTAAGTCGAAGGTCCCTGACGAGCGGACGGACGCCACGCTCTTCGGCATGCTGAACAACGTCACCGAGCTAACCGGCAAGATGGACGCGGCCTGGGCCGCCATTCGTGCCGAGATCGATGCCGGACGGATCAAGCTGGAGAGCGTGGAGCGGGCGCTCAACGATGTGGAGACCAACCTCCGCACGGCCGCGACGGCTTCCGGCGCATGAACATCCTCACGCCAGTGGACATCTCCGACTTACCGCGGGGTGGGGAGCTGTCGGGTCTGCTCCAGAAGGTGACCGGTCGCCCCCAGGCCATCAGGGACATCGCCTCCGCCTGGCGAGCGTGCTCGTTCCGCGCAGCGGACATCACCTCCGCCCTCATCAGGTACGTCAACGACGTGGACCTAAAGTGGGAGGGGGACTCCGCGGACGCCTTCGACCGGCACATACGCCTCTATCCCAAGGCGGGCGAAGAGTTCAACGCGGCAGTGCGTGCCTGCGCGCAGACGCTCGACAACATCGCCAACACGATGGAGAGCGCTCATGCCAGCGTCGACGCGCTGTGCAAGGGGGCGATCACCAGCGCGACCGCGCACATCAAGGACTATATGGAGAAGAACGGCACCGACCAGACCACCGCGACGGTCGCGCTGGCGGGGAACGCCAGCATGACCAGCCTGATGAACACCAACATCGACCTGGCCAGAGGGCACGTCAAGACGGCAGAGGATGCGGTCGTGGCCGCCCGGGACACGCTGAGCCAGCATGTCAAGGCAGGCGGATCCGGACAGAGCACCAGTTTCGGCTTCTTCACCGGCATTCCGGATCCCGGCGGAGCCGACTTCGATCCAGGCGACAAGAAGGTTATCTGGACCAGGACACCAGTCGACCAGACGCAAGTCGCGAGTGGTGGCGGCGCGGGCGCAGGTGGCGGGACCTCACCCGGTGCGGGCACGCCCGCGCCCAAGGCCGAGGTCGTCGAGTGGATCAAGCAGGCGCTCACCATCATCCGCTCACCCGAGATGGCGGACACCATGCGAGAGCGCGGCATCGACGTCAGCGACCTGGACGCGAACGATCCCAAGGACGTCGAGCGCATCTGGACGATCATTTACCACGAATCCGGCGGCAATCCCAACGCCATCAACAACTGGGACATCAACGCCAAGAACGGCGTGCCCTCCCAGGGGCTGATGCAGACCATCCCGCCGACCTTCAACGCGCATTCCCTGCCCGGCCACGGCAAGATCTTGGACCCGGTGGACAACATCATCGCGGGAGTCCTGTACACCTACAGCCGTTACGGCAACCTTGGCGGCCACCCCGGCATCGCGTCCCTTGAACGAGGTGGCGGCTACCGGCCGTACTAGGCCCGAGGGGCAACGCCGGCTCGCCCCACCGCGATGGTGCGGTGGGGCGCAGTCGAGGTAGGCGATTGATCAGGCTTTCGTGTCAGGCGCCTTCCAATCGAAACCGTCGGCGCCTGGGGGCAGTTCCTCGGGCCTCGCCGGCGCCTGGAACGACGGAAAGCTGTTGGCATTGATGGCTGCTTGAGTGAAGTTGATCTTCCCTGGGCCTGAGGGCTCAACGTAGAGGAACTGGTGTCCCTTCTTCGCCATCGTGGCCATGATCTCTCCCGTGCCACGCATGCCGGACACCAGTGTGAGCGTGAAGACAGCGACGGCGCCGTTGGCTCCCGAGGCAATGAACTTCTCCAGCAACCCACCCCAAATCGCGGTGTGCGGCGAGCCCTGTAGCCTCTTTGCGAACATCAGCGCCGTCATCGTGGTCGTGGCCAAGCTGAGGATCTTGAGCCAGTAGCTGCGATATCCGGCGGCGACTTCGTCCATCATGCCGCCGATGTCGCCCAGCACCCCGCGCAGGACACCGATTTCCTGATGGAAGTGCACGACGACCCGCTCGAACTCCTGCTGGTCCAGTGCGATCCAGCCGTCCCGGGAGGTGGCGACCAGCTGTGGCAGAAGTTGCTTCACTCCGTCATCGAGGCGCCCGGCGATGCTGTGTTTCCAATTGGACGCCGCCTGGGCCATGCCTGGTTCGTTGGCGACGACGGTGCCTGCCATGATCACTGCCGGTGCCATCCACTTCGAGATCTTCCCCAGCGCCTTCAACTTCTCGATCGCGCGCTGACCGATGGAGGCCATCAGACGTATCGCACCTTGCTGGCGTTCTCCGCCGTGCGCCAGTTGCGTTCGGCCTGTGTCAGCGCCGCGCTCCAGCCGTCACATACGGCTTCGGCGGCACCGAGTTGTTTCTCCGCCCATTCGCGGACGCTTTCGTAGGTGCCTCCCAGGACAAGGTCACCCAGCAGGCCGAAGCCAGGTGAGGCCACGCTCGTGTTGTCGCAGAGGCTTTTCACGAAACCCAGGTTCGCTTTGAGCTCCTGCTCGACCCGCCCGCGCAGGTTGGCGATCGACGATGAGGTGACATGAATAGCGCGCCCATCGGCGGCAGCTGTACTCATGACGCAAATTTAACGCCCGAATGGGCATTTCTGCGGCCTTCTCATTGCAGCTTAATGATCAATTCTATGCGCGGACCACTAATGCTCGTTCTCAGTTCACCGAAAAGCGATGGCGTAGCCTTCATGGATGCAGAAGAAACGCAACTCGCCGAATTGGACAAGCTCGTGCAGGAAAGCGAGCGTTCAATGCGCGAGCTTGGACAGGCGATGCAAGACCTGCGTCAACTGACGGGCGCGGGAGAAAACCGTACGGGTGTCGTCTCTGCGCGCGTGGACGCGGACGGCAAACTCGTCGAACTATCCATCAGCCCGAGGGCGATGAAGCTCGGCTCCGCCGACCTGAGCCGTGAGGTGCTGGAAGCCGTCGCCGCGGCACAGCTCGACCAGGAACGCCAGGCCAAGGCGCTGGTCGCCTTTCTTCCGGATGGCGAGGGACTGCTGGACGCCTTCCAACGCGATCTGGCCGAGCTGAAAAACGCCTATACGGCCGAAACGAACGAGCGGCTCGATCGCATGCGCCGCAGCCGACGGGACTGACCGCCGCAGAGAACAACGGCCTCACCCGGAACTCGGGTGGGGCCGTTCGCGCTGAATCACCCGCAATTCGCCCAGCCCGCGCTGGTGCTGTCCGCACCGACACTGCCGGAGAATTTCACGCACTTTCCTGAAGCAGGCAGCTTGACCGGCCCGGCATAGAATTTGTAGTTGCCACTATCGGTCAGGCTGCCTCCATTCTGCACGTCCAGGGTGGCGCTAACAGGGCTTTCCTGGCCGACGCCCACGCGTTTCATCGTCACCACACAGTTCTGTTTGGTGGCGGTGTTGTAGAGCTGGAAGGTCTCGCCACCGTTGAATGCCTGCGAGCGCTGAACGTAAAATCCGGATCCGCACACCTGGGCCGGTGCGTAGGGATTCTTGGGCTCCGGCTGCGCGGCGGGCGGCGGGACGGCGCTCGTGGCCAGTGCCGCCTCGGGCTTGGGGGCCGCCGTCGTGGGCGCCGGAGCGGGTGCTTGAGCGCCTTTCGAAGGCGCCGGCGGCGACGGGGCCTCGGTGCTCTTAGTGGGAGAAGGCGTCGGATTCTGCGGATGCTCCGGCGTCTTGGAGTTCTGGTCCGTCGGCGTCGCCGTAACCGTTCTGGTCGCTGTCGGAGGCGCCGACGGTGCAGTGGGCGTCGGGGACGCCTTCGGGATCGTGGCCGTCGCCTGAGGGCTCTGCGGTTGCGTCGTCGCCGGTTGAGACGTGGGAACCGGCTGGGTCAGCGTCGGTGAGGCGGTGGGCACCGTGCTGTACACAGGCGCGGTGGGGACGCTCGACGGCGCCTCGGTCGGCAGGACGAGCGGGCCCACGCCGTACGGGTCCGCGTCGGAGGAAGTCGCCCACGGTACGGTGACCTCCGGTTGGGGCGAGTCCGTGCCCGGGTCGCCGAGCTGCGGAGCCGCACCGTCATCGGGGTTCGTCTCGGTGTTCTTGCCCGGGGCGTCCGGGCCTGGGTCCTCGCTGGTGGCCTTGCCGTCGGCCGCGACGCCGACCGGGCTGATCCCCTGGGTGTCCACGTAGTGACCTGCGCCCCAGAGGCCCAGCCCCGACAGCACCATGAGGGCGGCCACCGAGGCGGCGAGCCCGACGGGAAATTTCCGGCGAGGTGCCGATCCGCCCGCTTGGGGAACCTGCAGCACCTGCGGTGGCCTGCTTGTGGACTCCTGCTGCGGCGGTGGCGGCCCCCACGACGGCTGCGGACGCAGGGGCACGCCCTCGAGCGGTGCGCTGCCCCCTGCCGGCGGCAGAGCTGGATGCTCGTACATGGGTGGCTGAGCCGCCGTTCCCATCGGAGGCGGTGCCGCCGTGGTCTCCGGCTCTGCTGCTTGGCCACCGAGCAGGCGCAACAGCGCCGCGTTCGTCGTGGGTCGCTGTCTGGCGTCCTTGGACAGCGCGGCGAGCAGTACGCCGCGCAGCGGCTCGGTCAGTGCGCCCAGCGCGGGCACGCCGGTCAGCACGGCATCGGCGTCATGGCCGAACGGCGCCTTTCCGGTGGCAGCGAAAACCACCGTCGCAGCCCAGGCAAACAGATCTGCGGAGGAGCTGTACGGCTCTGCCTTGAGCTGCTCCGGTGAGCGATACCCGATCTCACCGGCAGGCTCGCCGAGGTTCAGGTCGGTCAGCCGGAGCCCGTCGGCGCCCATGATGACGTTGCCCGGGGTCAGCCCTTGATGGGTGACACCCGCCAGATGGGCAGCTGTGAGCGCGGTCAGCAGGCCGACGGCCACCCGTTCCACCGCGTCGGCGTCGAGCGGCCCGTCTGCTGCCACGGTCTCGGCGAGGCTGCGCCCCCTCACGTGTTCCCGGACGACGTAGAGGTGACCGTCATCCAGACCCGCGTCCACCGTCCTGGCGATGTAGGAGCTGGAGATGCGCCGGACCCCGCTGAATCGGGCGACACCTTCCGGGTCCGGATCCGGATTCCCAGGCAGCAGCTTGATCACACGCAGGGGCGTGTCGTCCGACTCGCGGCCGAGAAAGGCCGGTCCACGCGGCCCTTCCGGCAGGCGTTCGGACAGCACGTAGTCGCCCAGTTTCTGGGGGTCGCCCGGCTGTAACGGGTTCATCTAAAGGTCCTTCCGTCTTCTCATGACGTGACAACGCACTTCGGGCCGGTCACATCGGGCCGTCGAAGCCGGCGGGCGTCAATGCGGCCGGTCCACCCGCCAGCCCCGGCTTCGGCCGAGAGGCAGGACCAGGGCGAGCGCGCCAGCAACGGCCACGAGGATCAGTGCTCCCGTCATCACGGCCAGAGAGAGATTCCTGGCATGGACGTCTTCCGGCTGCACCTTGGCGATCGCGTCCGCCGCGATCGGTGGCGCAGGTGGGGCGGCCACCACCGGTCGCCCTGCAGGCTCGAAGGGCAGTACGGCGCTGACCGCCAGCACCGGGTTGACCATGCCCGCTCCCGTGCCCTTGCCGACGGAGCCGTCGGCGGTGGCGACGATGCGCCGCCGCACCTGCTCCTGGTCCAGATGCGGGAACCTGGCGCGTACCAGTGCGGCGGTCCCGGACACGTAGGCGGCGCCGAAGCTGGAGCCCTCCAGGTCCACCTTGTACGCGCCGCGCGGCCACGGGGCGATGATGCCCATGCCCGGTCCCAGGACTCCGACGGGTGTCGCGGTGTTGGAGGAGTCGGCGCGGCGGCCGTCGGGCGTGGCGGAGCCGACGGCCAGCACCCCTTCGTAGGAGCCTGGGTAGGCGGGCTTTTCCTCGTTCTTCTGGGTGATGTTGCCTGCGGCGGCGACGATCACGATGTCCCTGGCCAGGGCGTTCTGGACGGCCGCTTTGAGAGCCGGATGGTCGGCCGCCCTGATGGAGATGTTGATGACGTCGGCGTCCAGCTGGACCGCCCTGTCGATGGCCGCGGCCAGGTTGGCGACGTGACCCTCGGCCTGATTGCTCTGTTTGAGCTCGATGATGCTCGCCTGGGGGGCCACACCGTGGAAGGCGACGCCTGGGTAGACGCGGCCCGCGATGATGCCCGTCACGGCGGTGCCGTGACCGACACAGTCGGTGTACCCGGTGCCAGTCAGATCGATGAAAATGGACAACCAGGGCAGTTGCGGGTGTTCGATGTCCAGGCCGCTGTCGATGACCGCCACGCGCACGCCAGCTCCGGTGCTCAGCCGCCACGCGGTCTTGATGTCCAGGCGCTTCTGCGCCCAAGGTTCACCACCGGGGAGCTTCACCACACCGGCTTCGGGGTTGCAGTCTTCACGCTCCGTCACAAGGGTCGCGGAGGCCGCCTCCGCCGGAGCAGCGGCGAGTGCAATGGCCAGCACAACCGCTAGGAACAGTGCCTGGAGACTTCCGCACCGTGGGGCCCGGAGGTTCTCGGCGCGTCGAGTCGCGTCTAGCTGCCGCATCCTGCCATCACCACGGCTGGCAGGACATCGACCGACGCGGGCATCCTGGCTCTGGGATCCGCGTTCACAGACACCTGTCCCTGTTTCGAGTCGCATCGTTCGAGAGGCAATCTTCGCGACACCGGATGTCCGTGTCGTTAGCGCAGAGCGCAGGATGCGTTGGTGGCGGACGCAGACCTCGATGCCGGGTCTGAAGGGCGTCGCCCCATAGACGCTTCGGGCCGGACGGCTGGATGAGCCTGCGTGCCGCGATCCGGCCTCTCAGGCAACGACGTCCGGCCGGGCAGTCTCTACGAAACGGTCTCGCACGAGGTCAAGGGTGCGGCTCTGCTGGTGCTCGTCGCCGAGGAGGCTGATCAGGAGGTCCGTCGCGCCAGCGTCGGCGAAGCGAGTGAGTTCCCTGGCGACGGTGTCCTCGTCCCCGGCGATGACTGTCTCGTGCAGGCCCGCAAGTCCCTGCAGTTCCAGCAGGGAGCGGTAGCTCGCGAATCCGGCCGCGTAGCCGAGTTGGCCAGCGACCTGGCGGCGCACGCCGTCAGGGTCGGAGGTGACGGCCACGAGGGTCGCGGCCACGACCCGAGGCTCGGGACGGCCCGCCTCTCGTGCCGCCTTCGTGATGCACGGCACGACGTGGTCAGCCAGAGCTGCCGCGCCGGTCCAGGTGGTGACGGTGCCGTCGGCCAGTTCGCCGGCGATGCGGAGCATGGCGGGGCCGAGCGCGGCCAGCAGAACGGCCGGCGGGGTAACATCGGGCACCTCGACCTGGCCGGAGGCCGACAGCGTCTCGCCGCGGTACTCGACCGCCTCGCCGCGTAGCAGGGGCACCAGCGCGGTGAGGTACTCGCGGGTGTGCCGGGCGGGCCGGTCGTAGGACAGACCGTAGGAGCCTTCGATGATCTGCCGGTGGCTGGGCCCTACGCCGAGCGTGAAGCGGTTGCCGCTGACCGCCTGCGCCGTCAGTGCCTGGACGGCCAGCGCCAGCGGGTGGCGCGGGTAGCTCTGGACGACGGCGGTGCCGACCTCGATCCCGGCCGTCTCTCGAGCGGCGAGGCCCGCCACAGTGATCGCGTCCAGCGAGGTGAGCTGGTTGAGGAAGATGCTGGCAAACCCGGCCTGGGCGGCAGCTTCGACCTTGCGCAACAGGATGTCCACGCCCGTTCCGATGGTGTTGAGGTAGACGCCGACTCGCACGATTCCTCCCAATGTGAAGCGGACCTTCCGCTTCCACTTATGTGCGGTACACTAACGTGAATCTCAGATTCCGGATAGGGGGGATGCTGTGCGAGCCGATGCCCGCCGCAATCGCGAGCGCATCGTCGGCGCCGCGCTCGGGCTGTTCGCCGAACGCGGGGCGGGTGTGTCGATGGAGGAGATCGCCCAGGCCGCCGGCCTCGGCGTGGGAACGCTTTACCGCCATTTCCCCGACCGGCACGCACTGGTCGAGGACATCGCGGAAGCCACCCTGACGGCCCTGCGCGACCACTTGCGCGCCTCCCTCGCCCAGCCGCCGTGGGAAGCCCTCCTGAATCTGGTGCGCTACTGCGCCGGGCAGCCCCTGGCGCTGGTCACCTCACTCGCCGGCACCACACCGGCCTCCCCTTGTCGTGCACGGCTCACCAGCGAGATCGACGCTCTGCTGGCCGGTCTGATCGAGCGGGCACAGGACGAGGACGGCATGCGCCGCGACCTCTCCTCCGAGCAGATCGCCGGACTGCTCAACGTCGCGATCTGCCGGCCTGGCGCACGCGCGGACGACCCGCTCACCACCGTGCTCCTCGATGGCCTGCGAGTGAGCCGGCCGACCGCGTGATCCGCGCCTTCACCTCCAGACGCAAGGGACGGGTCGCGGGGTTCATGCTGGACGGGGTGCCCCGCGGTGCCGACGCTGCCGCGCGGGTGCTTCCTTCTCGGCCGGTGAGCACCCTTCGTCCCGTCTGCCGGGCAGTCGTGAGGAAGGCGTGAGGCCGGTCTTGCGGCCGAGGCGCGCGGTTGTGCACCCTTGGACGGTGCCCGAGAGCGTAGACGCGGTGTGCGATCACCCGTTCGGAAACTCATGGATTCACCACAAGATCCAACGCAGTCCTGTGGTTTCCGTGTCCACCGATGCAGTGCCGAAGAAGGAGCGCTTGGCATGGTGGGCGCACCTGTCGGCGCACGAGATAGCGCCGACGGCGCTGTCCACCGAACACGCCGGCAACTTCCACGCCCAGGCGCACTCCATCGACCTGGCAGGCGTGCGGGTGGCCGAGTTCACGATGTCGCCGGTGACCGGGCGGCGCACCCCGGCCCACATCAGGCGGCACGATCCTGATGTCTACCAGCTCTTCCTGGTCCAGGACAGCCCGGTACGGCTGGAGCAGCGGCGCAACGACTCCTGCATGCAGGCCGGGGACTTCTCGCTGTTCGACACCTCTCACCCCTACTCCACCACCTTCGCCGACGTCGGCGGGTTCACCCGGCTGACGATCATGTTCCTGCCCGGTGACGCGCTGCCCCTGCCACGCGGCCACATGGAGCGGCTGCTGGCGCACAAGCTGCCCGCCAGAACCGGGACGGGGGCAATGCTGGCCCGCTACCTCACCGGCCTGCGTGAGCACGCAGGCGGCTGCGATCCGGTAGAGCTCCCCCGCCTGGGTACCATCGGACTCGATCTGGCCGCCGCGTTCCTCGCGAGTCGTCTCGGTTCCGAGGACCGACTGACGCCCGAGAGCCGCCGCCGCATCTTGATCGCGCAGATCGACGCCTATATCGAACGTCAACTCGGCAATCCGAACTTGAGCCCGGCCGACATCGCGGCACACCACCACATTTCCGTCCGGACGCTACACGTGCTCTTCCAGGACCGTCCCGAGACCGTGAGCGCCACCATCCGGCGGCGCCGGCTCGAACGCTGCCGAACCGATCTCGCAGACCCGCAGTTTCGCGACCGGCCGATCAGCGAGATCGGCCTGCGCTGGGGGTTCAAGACCGCGGCGGAGTTCAGCCGCGCCTTCCGAACTGCCTACGACATCAGCCCGCGCGATCACCGCCGCCATGCATTCGCCGCCGATCGAGGTACGAGCTAGCCTGCCGCCTGCTCTGTAGCGGCGTTGAGCCTACGACCCTCGGCACGGGCGCGTTTCCCTACCGGTGACCTCGCCATCGAGCCAGTAGAGAGCCTCGATCGACGATTCTCTGGATGTGCCGCAACGGCGGCAAGCGGCCAGCCGGGAGCTACACACGGCGCCCTACCGGACAACACTGTCTGGCTGAACACATAACCGTTACACCAGAGGCGCCGAGCAACTGCACGGATGGATGTCAATAGATCGGACAATCGTGTCCGGTTTATATCGCTGCTCCTGTACCTGACCGGCACCAGCGTTGGGCGAACAGGGTGCGCCCAGCACCTGGCCCGAACAGAGAAGCCCTGATTGCGCCGGCCCGCAAGGTGTTCGCCAGCGTCTACGACGCACCGCTTAGCCTGGTCGCCCACACCGCGACGTCGGCCAGGGCAGCCTCTACCGGTGCTGCCCCAACCGCGCCAGCCTCGCGCTGGCCGTGGTCGAGGAGGTCGCCACGGAGCTCGAAGCGCTCGCCGCGAAGCCGGATGTGGCGCTCTAGTACATGCTGGCCCTGATCACCGCGCAGGCCATCGCCTCCATCGCGTGGCACCGACATGGTCAAACGCGGGCGCGGCCGACGCCCGGAGGATCGTCGCCGTGAGCATGCTCGCGGCGCTCCTGGCAAAACAGGCCGCGCCTGCCCGGCACATCGCGGCCGCGCGGACATGGATCCTGCCGCGCAGGGCATGGACGCCTGATCGCCACAGCTGTTCGTCCACACACGAACGGCGATGACGCAACCTAGCCGCGGCCGGAACGGACGGCGAGCCGGACTATCAGCGGCTTCTGCCATTTGGCCGCCGGTGCCGCTGGACACGGCCGCATCGCTGCCGGAAAGTGTTGTCTCGCGGCGCTTCCGGGCGCCGATCGGCAGGGATGAGGCCGTCAGCTGATCTGCTCGTACCCACCGCCTGAGTCGGCGGCCTTAGTGCCACCTGAGAACTTCACCCAGGAGCCGGCCGGGGCGTGGTGGTAGACGGGCACGGTGTGCAGAGGCGTGATCTCCTCGTTCTTCACCACGCCCGCCCCCTTCACGTCCACCGCGGACCAGACCAGGGTGCGGGTGCCTACTGCCTTGGTCTTGAACGTCACCGCGCACGCGTTCTGCTTGCCGGCGTTGTACAGCAGGTACGCGACCCCGCCGGTGAACGAGGCCTGACGCTCTACCGTGTAGCCCGGCCCGCAGACCATGCCAGGCGTCTCGGCGGCCACGCCGGAGGCCGAGGCCGTGCTGGTGGTGAAGACCGCCGCCGCTGCGAGCACGGCGACAGCCGCCGTGCCGATCAACGTCTTTCGCACGCTCATGATCATGATCTCCAAGTAAGCGATGCCCTCGCGGGACTGGTGTTGTCGAGTGACGCGCAGGCCATCTTGCGACGCGACGTTTCCCCATGTCGTTAGCACCAAGCGCAGGATCCCTTGGCGGCGGGCGCAGCTGCGCCGGCATGCACCCGCTGCCTGCGGCCGAGGTACGCCGCTACCGTTGCGGTAAGGGACGGTGTGGGTCCTACCGTCTCGGCATGGACGTCGATGTGATCATTGCCGGGGCCGGACCCACCGGCCTCATGCTCGCCGCCGAGCTCGGCCTGGCAGGTGTGTCCGCGGTCGTGCTGGAGCGGCTGCCCGAGCGCAGCGGCCAGTCCAAGGCGCTCGGCCTGCAACCCCGCACTGCCGAGGTGTTCGAGGCGCGGGGCCTGCTGGACCGGCTCACCGGCCGGGCGATCCACAAGGTGCCCGGCGGGCACTTCGCCGGGCTGCGGCTTGACTTCACCGCCTGGGACACCGCCCACCCGTACATGATCGGCATCCCGCAGGCCCGCGTCGAAGAACTCCTCGAAGCCCGAGCAGCCGAGCTGAATGTCAAGGTGCTGCGCGGGCACGAACTGACCGCGCTCACCCAGGACGACGACGGCGTCACCGCCACCGCCGGCCCCCTCCGGCTGCGCGGGCGCTACCTCGTCGGCTGCGACGGCGGCCGCAGCACGGTACGCGACCTGCTCGGGATCGGCTTCCCGGGGCTGGACGGCCGGCTCCGGATGGCCGTCGCCGACCTCACCCTCACCGGACCCGCCCCCACCTCGTGGAGCCTGCCGGACATGACCCCGTCCGCCACCGGCAAGGGCTACCTGGCGCCGCTCGGCGACGGCGTGTACCGCTTCCTGTTCTACGGCCCCGAGCAGCAGGAACTGCCCAGCGACGCGCCGATCACGCCCGCCGAGGTGACCAGAGCTCTGACCGGCTCGGCCGGGCCGCGGGTGCGGCTCGGCGAGATCCGCTGGGCGTCCCGCTTCACCGACGCCTCCCGGCAGATCGCCCGCTACCGGCACGGCCGAGTGCTGCTCGCCGGCGACGCCGCGCACATCCACTCCCCGATGGGCGGCCAGGGCCTCAACCTCGGCGTGCAGGACGCCTTCAACCTCGGCTGGAAGCTGTCCACCCACCTCCACGGCCACGCCTCGGACGACCTGCTCGACACCTACCACACCGAACGGCACCCCGTGGCCGCACGCGTGCTGGCCAACACCCGCGCCCAAGCCGTCCTGCTGGTGCCCGACGAGGAACACCTGGCCCTGCGCACCATCGTCGAGGAACTACTCACCCTCCCGGAGGCCAACAAAGTAATCGCCGGCATGATCTCCGGGCTCGACATCCGCTACCCCCTGCCCGGCGACCCGCACCCCCTGCTCGGAACGCAGCTGCCAGGCCTCGATCTGCACAGCGGCCGGCCCTTGATCCTCGCCGCCACGGAGCGCCTGCGTCCGGCGGTCACCCCGTGGTCGGGGCGGGTCGGCTACGAAGTGACCGCGCGCGACCTGCACGCCGAAGCCGTCCTGGTGCGCCCGGACGGCTACGTCGCCTGGACCGGGTCCGATGCCGCCTCCTTGACCGACGCCCTGTCCCGATGGGCTGGAACACCGCAGCGCTCCACCCGGTAGCGGATGCACGAGCCGGCTCCTGCCATCCAGTCCACCGTACGCGGTGACGGCGCCGGGATCTGTCATTGGCGTGGAGCGCAGGCCGCATTCGCAGGGAGCGCAGGCCCGTACCGCCCGCTCGGCTTCCCGCAGCCGCATATACGACTGGGGAGACATGGACCGGACGCCCGCAGCAGGCAGCTACCGCTGCTGCTGGCACGCTAATGCCTCGATGACGGAGCCGCTGGGTGTGCGACCGGCGCGACCTTGGCACCAGCATGCTGCCACAGCGCCTCGCACCCACCCCGAATCTGCGCGGTACGATCCGGCAGGCATGGCGGCTGCACCGTGACCTGCTGGCGTGGTAGGCGGCCAACCTCGGCGGGCTCATCCTGTCGCCCATGCCGTGTTCCACCCCGCTCTGGCGGTCACCGTCGATCATGCGGGCAGCTCCCTCAGACGTAGCGTGCTGCCCAGCGGCTTCATGGCCGCTGGCGGACCTTCTCAGAGTGGCCGCCTCCGGCCACAGAGATCGCCTGGTTCCTGCAGCCGGACGGAGGGCTGGCGAGCAGCATGCCCCCGGACAGTGACGCCGACGGCTACACCTACGACCCCGACGACCCCGTCCCCACGCTCGGAGGGGCCGTCATGAGCGATCCTGCGCACCCCGCCGGCGTCTTCGACCAGCGGCAGATCGAGGCTCGCCCCGACGTCCTCGCCTACACCAGCGAACCGCTCACCGAGGATGTCACTGTGATCGGGCGCATCACCGTGCACCTGTGGGCCGAGACCGACGCCGTGGACACCGACTCCGTCGTCCGGCTGTGCGACGTCCAGCCGGACGGGCGGTCGTACAACATCACCGACGGGATCGTCCGCGCGCAGTTCCGCAACGCCGCCCAGGGAGAGGTGTCGTCGCTACTGAAGCCCGGCAAGCCCTACGAGTACATAATCGACCTGTGGTCGACGGCCAACGTCTTCCGCGCAGGCGAGGGTGATCGCCGGGAGGACTACGCGGACTGCCAACGTCGTATCGGCGTCAGCCGCGAGGTGTGTTTCCTCCTCGACACCCCCGCACAGGCGCACTGCGTGGTCTACATGCAGGGCGACGACTTGGAGGCGGCGATCAAACAATTCGCGGAATCGCAGCACCCGTTCGACAGATGGTTCAGGGAACAGCTCGGCATGGTGTCACAGCAGTGGCCCGGACCCATCTGGGCAGGCTTCCCCACTCCCGGGGTTCTCGAAGTCCTGTCCGTGTACGACGAGGCTCACCCGGACCTGGACGCCGCTGCTGCAGTCTGAGCCTGGTGGCCCGGGTCGCTGATATTCGGAAAGGTCCACCGCGGTCGAGGGTGACGCCCACGGTGCCTTCGGCCAGCATACGAGCAGGACGGCTGGTGGCGAAGCCCCGGTGAGTCCCGCACGACGACATCGGCTTGGTCCAGGCCGCGAACCCAAGTACAGACGCGCTCCACCACGTCGGCAGCCGTCTCGGGTGCGGTGACGACGTCGACCAGCTGAGATCCGGGGGGCAGGGTTGAAGAAGTGCCTTCTGAGGAACCAGGCCGGGCGCTGGAGAGCGGCGCCGAGTTCGGCGATGGACAGCGAGCCGGTGTCGCCAGCCAGCACAGTCTGGTCGCCGACTGCTCTCTCCTCGCGAGCTCTGGCCACGCAGGGGACGGAAGCGCGTACGGCAGCCTGACGTTCTCGTATCTCCTGCCCAGCCGTCACAGCCCGGCTCTCGGATCGAGGAAGGCGCGCCGGGCTTCCATCCAGTTCTGGCCGGTCAGGCGGCGGAAGGCGGTGACGATGGCTTCGCCGAGGTCGAACACTGGGTCGGCCAGCCACTGCGTTTGCAGCCCGTCCCAAACAGCGATGGCCTGGCGGGCCGCCTCGGCCGGGTCCAGGCCGGGGTGTGCCAGCCCGGCCGATTGCCGCTGCTCGATGAGCTGAGACAAGCCCGCCACCGACTTGCGGTAGTGCTCGGCGAAAAACTCCTGAGCGGGATGCTCCGGCGTGGCGGCGTGTCCTGCCAGGGTGACATACAGCCGCATGGTGTTCTCCTCGCGGCGGATGTCCCGTGCCGCTGCCTTCAGCTCATCGAGGTCGAGCACCCATACGCCGAGGCGGAACTGCTCGTCCGTCTCGTCATCAGCGCATTGCAGCGCCGCGACGAGCAGGTGGTCCTTGCTCGGATAGTGGTACAGCACCGTCGCCTCTGCCGCCCCCGCACGATCGGCGACCTCGGCCGTGGTGACGTTTCCATGGCCCTTTTCGCGGACGATGTCCAGCACGGCACGCGCGATGGCCTGACGCCGCTTGGCCGACTTGGCGTACGGCCCTCGGCTCTTGGGCGGAGCGGTGGTCATGAGGCAACTCTACGAGCTCTCCTAAACCGAGTAGAACTGAGAATTCAACTCTAAGCATGTCCCAGATTTCTATTTAAGGACAGAAGTTATCGGTCTACTCTAAGTTTTACTCATGTTTCGCGAGCAGCACCTTGGGGGTGGCGCCGCACGCGTAGACCCTTCCGGCACCAGGAGTTCCTCGATGACGCACACACCGATCGGTGATGACCCCGGCCTGAGCTGGACGACCGGGCAACCGGACATCGCCGAGCCGGCCCACCCCGGCGGCTCCATGACCTACCTGGGCGGGCGACCGCTGCGGCGCTACTTGACGTGGTACGGTTTCGCCTCCTTCTCCCTTGTCCTGACGTTCGGCTCGGTCGTGGGCATCCTGCTGCCCAATCACGTGCAGGCCCTGGAGTTCGCCCGCTGGTTCACGGGACCGGACGCGGCTGTGGACCTCGCAGAACTGAGCCATTTGAAGGACGCAGTGGCCGGTGGGGCGACAGCCACTGCCGAGGAGCAGCGGCTCCTGGGACTCCTCGGTCAGTTCGACGCCGGACGGGCCGAGGCGCTGTCCCTGGTGTCGGCGCTCGGGCTCGTGGGCACGATGCTGGCCGTACCTGTCATCGGCATCCTGTCCGACCGCACCCGTTCGAGGCATGGCCGCCGCACGTGTAGGGCGTCAAAACCCTCGTGCATGGTTTGAGCTGGGGTTTCTCCGAGCGAGTTACGCGGCTCGCTGATACTCGTTGATCACTCCCCCGAGTATCGCGTGGCGTTCGATCCGGCCTTCCATCGGCACCACTACATGCTCATCGTGAGCGGGTGGTCGCTGTCCACGGCCCTGATGCGGCCGATGCGCGTTGTAGTGATCGAGATACTCGTTCAGAACCACGCGCAGGTGGCGTTCGCCGTAGATCAGCATTCGGTCGGTACATTCGCCGCGTACCGTCCGGATCCAGCGCTCGGCGTAGCAGTTCGCCCGTGGTGTCCGCGGCGGTGTCTTCAACACCGTGATACCCATGGCGGCGAACACCTCATCGAAGACGGCGGTGAACTTGGCGTCCCGATCGCGGATAAGGAAACGAAACGCCCCCGCTCGCTGGCCAAGGCCGATCAGGAGGTTGCGAGTCTGCTGAGCGGTCCATGCCCGGGTCGGGTGGCTGGTCACGCCCAGAATGTGCACCTGTCGCGTGCGGACCTCCATCACGAACAACACGTACAAGCGCTTCAGAAAGATCGTGTCAACATGGAAGAGATCGCAGGCTAGGAGCCCTTCGGCTTGCGATCGTAAGAAGGAGCGCCAGGACGTGTCGAGCTGCCGGGGCGCCGGACCGAAATGGTGCGAGCGTAGGATGCGCCGCACGGTCGCCTCGCTGACCTGGAACCCAAGCCGCACCAACTCCCCGTGCACCCGTCGATGGCCCCATCCGGGGTTCTCCCGCGCCAGGCGCACGATCAGTTCCGAAGCTCCGGAGTCGTTCCTGGACGCCCAGGCCGATGCGGGTAGGTCCAGGCCCGTCGCACGAGGCGACGATGCCACGCCAGCAACGTCGCCGGGGTGACCAGACGATGAGCGCGCAGCACCGCCGGTAACCATCGGGCCAGCGCCGCGAGAACGGCCCGATCGGCCCAGTCCGGCTTCGGGCGCCCGACCTGGCGCCGCAGCACCGCCACCTCATGACGCAACACCATGATCTCAACGTCCTTCGACGCCTGGCCGCGGCCCAGCAACATCAGCCAGCCGAACACCCGAAGCGCGAGCAGATAGAGCAGGCGGAAAAGCACAAGACGCGATCTTGTCCGCAGGTACGAATCTCGTCAAACCAAAGGTCAGAGCCGTCGTGGCTGCATTTTGACGCGGTACACGACGTCGTTGCGCAAGGCGTTGCGCCGACTGCTCGGCGCGCCCTGCTACCACATGGAGGAGCTGTTCGCCCGCCCCGGCGACGCCCCGATCTGGCGTGACGCCTGCGCGGGTGACCTGCCGGACTGGGACCGGTTCCTGCGCGGGTTACGCGGCGGGGGTGGACTGGCCGGTGTCGTGGTTCTGGCGGGAGCTGTCGGCGGCCTACCCGGACGCGCTGGTGCTGCTGTCCCGGCGGGGTAGCGCCGGGCGCTGGTACCGGAGCATGGACGGGACGGTGCTGCCGGGCGCCCGGCACCTGATGGGCGGGAGCCCGGCGGGCGGCCGGCCGCCGTTGCAGGCCGACGGGCAGCAGGGGGCTCTGGAGGAGGTGATGCGGGCGCTGTTCGGGCGCGCGTTCGGCGACCCGCGCGACCGCGACCGGGTGATCGCCGCCTACGAGCGGCACCTCGCCGAGGTTCGCGCCGCCGTGCCGGCGGGCCGGCTGCTGGAGTGGGAGCCGGCCGACGGGTGGGAGCCGTTGTGCGCGGCGCTCGACCTGCCGGTCCCGGACGAGCCGTTCCCGCACGAGAACCGCATGCGGGACGCCTGACCCGCTACCCCGGTCCACGGAGATGAATGGCGCGAATGCGACCAATGCGGTGGCATCATCCTGACTTTTTCGACAGTAGGGGCTGACGTGATGATGAAGAGGTGAGCCCCAGAGGTAAGCGATGGATGGTCAGGGGCGTATGGTTCGCCGGTTTCGTGGTCACGGTCGTCGGTCTGACGTTCCTGGCGGTCTGGTGGCAGGACGAGAACAGGGCCAATGCCAAGCCGCTCGGCTGGCTGGAGCTCTTCAGCTGGATCAGCGGCACGCTGGGCCTGCCGGTGGGGATCATCGCGCTAGTGGTCGGATGGCGGGGCGCAAGGAAGGCCCGGTCGCCCGTCAGGGTTCCGCTCGGACGGCGCCGCAGGGTGAGCGCGGGGCGGGTGATCGGGGAGGGCGTCCCGGCCGGGCGTGACGAGGCGGCTCAGCCCAAATGGCACAACCGCGACAAGGAACGCGGCCGGCTCATGCAGAAGCTCGTCAAGGAGCCCGGTGACGTCGTCGTCGTCCACGGCGATCGGGGTGTCGGCAAGTCCCGGCTGGTGGCGGAGGTGCTGAAGGCGCTGCCGGAGAAGTGGCGGAAGGCTCACGACGAGGCCGGGCCGGAGATCAGCACGTACCGGGCGGGCCCCGACGCGCTGCCGCTCCTAGACAGCCTGATCGCCGATCTCGGCAAGCTGCTCGGCGAGCAGGCGGAGGCGCGGGAGGCCCTCGACCTCAGAGCCACCTCGCTGGACCGGCTCAAAGCCGGCCTGGAGGCGCTCGGCACGACCCCCGTCGTGATCGTCATCGAGCAGGTGGAGCACCTGCTGGACCCCGCCGGCGAGTTCCACGACGCCGAGCTGGCCGAGGCGCTCGACATCATCGCCACGGACGCGTCCTCGCATCGGGTCACCGTCCTGCTCGTGACGCGGGTCGTGCCGAGGACGCCGATCCCGCGCACCCGGCCGGCCTCGCACGCGCTGCGGGTCGGCCCGCTCTCGTCCTGGCACTTCGGCAAGTACCTGAACGAGATCGACAAGGACCGGCGCGGCCTGAAACGAGCCGTCGGCAGGCACCGCGGGCGGCTCCGGGGCGACCTGCGCCTCGCGGAGCTGGCCTACCAGGTGCTGGACCTGCCGGAGTGGGACGCCCGCAAGCTGGGCGCGGCCCTGCGCGAGACCGCGAACGTCTCGCAGTTCCTCGCCGGGCTGCTTCTGGAGAGCGTCGGGCCGCTGGGCCGCCGCGTCCTGGAGGCGCTGGACGCGTTCGGCACACCGGTGGACGCCGCCGACGTGTGCGAACTGCTGCAGAAGCCGCCGGACAAGGTCGGCGCGGCCCTGAAGGCGCTGGCGGACGCCGGCATCGTGTGGCGGACCGCCGCGGGCCAGTACCACCTGCCCCCCGGAAGCGACGACTGGAGCATCGACACCCGGCCGCAGGCGGAGCGGCCGGACGCCGCAGGACGTTCGAAGTTCTTCCGCGAGGCCGCCGCCCAGCTGAAGACGCATTTCGTCAAGTCCCCGGCCACCATCGCCGACCTGCGTTACGACTTCGCCGAGTTACGAGCGTACATGCGGGCGGGCAGGTTCACCTGGGCCTACGACTCGCTGCAGACCCTCGACAAAACGCTGCGCGACCGCTGGAACGCAGCCGTCCTGCTGCTCGACCAGCGCGAAGCACTGAGGAAGCAGCCGCTCGACGAGGACGACGCGAGAGCCAACGAGAACGCCCTCGGCGACCTGTACGCGTCCAGGGGCGACTTCGAGCAGGCGGCGCGGGCGTACGGCGACGCGCTCGCCCGCGCCGAGCAGCAGGGCGATCTGTACCATCGCACCCTGATCCGCGCGAACCTGGCGGGCGCGTACTGGTGGAACGGCAACGCGCAGCACGCCCGCATCTACTACGAGCTGGTCCTGGACGACTGCGAGAAGCTGGCCCGCGAGCACGACGGCCTGGCGATGGTCTGCATGGGCGCCCTGGAGGGCCTGGCCAATTGCGAGCACTTCTGGGGCCGGTACGACCCGGCACTAGAACTGGCCGGCAAGGCCCTTCGCCGGCCGGATGACCCCCGATACCCCGGCACGGACGAGGCGCGGGACTTCGCCACGGGCAGAAGCTCCGTCCTCGCGATGCGGATGGCCCGCTGGAACACCGAGCTGGGCAGGCGGAAGGAGGCCGACGAGCTCGTGGCGCTCGCCGGACGCAAGCAGGAGGAGTCCGGCCAGGAGTGGACGCGGACCGCCTACCACAACGGCCTGGCCGAGATCTGGCTCCTGCGCGGCGACTACGAGCAGGCCCGGATCGAGGCGGACAAGGCGCTCGAACTGGCCCTCAGGTACGGCGACCCGACCGCCCTGCCGAGGGCCAGGACGGTGCTGTGCGCGGCACATCTCCTCAAGGGCAGGGGCGACCGCGACGAGGCCGCGCGGCAGATCCGCGCCCTGCGCTACCGTCCGGACGGGGCGCTCGTCGTCCAGGCGCTGCGCGGGCTGGTCGCGCTGGCCCTGGGCGAGCCGGACGGTGGCAGGGACGCGTCCCAGATCTTCGAGGACCTGCGCGACGAGACGGCCCGCCGCCTCCGGGACGACCCGCAGGACGTCATGGCGCTGGACTATCAGGGCTTCGCCCTGTGCGGCCTCCTCCTGAACACCGACGCTCCGCTCAAGGACGCCATCGGCGCGTTCGAGCAGGCCCGCGCCCGCGCCACCCTGCCCACGCCGAACCTGGACACGCACTTCAGACGCCTGCTGGAGCGGCTCGACCGGTGCGCCGGCCGCCCGGGCCGGCTGCGGCCGGTCATCGAGATCCTCTCGGCCGCGCAACCTCTCGTGTGAGCGGCTCCGGCCCGGCTCGCAGCCAGCCCTCCTCCTGCGCCCGGACGATCGCCTGGATCCGCGTGCGCACGCCCATGTCCCGGTAGAGCTCCTGCAGCAACCGAAACATCGCCCGCTCGGAGTACCCCGCCCGCCTGGCCAGCTGCGCGACCGTCACCCCGTCCGCGAGCTGGCGCAGCCACGACAGCTGCTGTGGCTCCGGCGCGGCGGCGCCTTCGCCGGTGGAGTGCGCGCCGGAGGCGAGCGCGGCGGCCACGTCCGCCGGCAGCACCGCCTGCCCGTCGAGCGTCGCCTCCACCGTGCGCCGGAGCGTTCCCGGCGTGACCCCGCGCGGCAGCACCGACCGGGCGCCGGTCCGCACCGCCCGCACGCCGAGGACGGCGGAGTCCTCCCCGACCAGCGCGATGACGGCGTGCGTCCCGTCCGCGTCACGTAACCGGCGGAGCAGGTCCCAGTCCTGCTCGGACTCGAGCGTCAGCAGCACCACCCTGTGCGGGCCGTGGCGCACCCATGCCAGGACGTCGGCAGGGGTGTCCACGGCGTGCCCGGCGGCGGACAGGACGGAGGCGACCCCCTGCCGGTACATGGGCAGGGGATCGACGACCGCGACGTGGACGACCACCAGTGGCAGCGGACCCTTCTCCGACGGCCACCGCGATCGCCGGAGGCCGGGGCATCAGCCTAGAGACCGCGATCACCCGCCGCCCAGGTCCGGCTACGGAAGACGGCGGCTTCCTGCGCGCCGCCGTCATGTTCCCGCCCGCGACTGTTCGTGGACCTGCGGCGGGCGCGTTCCTACCTTCGGGATGACCCGCGATTGGAGGTCTCATGCCCCACCCCGAGCCGGCGCCCTACTTCAACATCGTGACCAACAACCCGAAGGTGGGCCGTGAAATCAACAAGTCGTATCCAGGGAGCCAGGTTCCGAACGACATCGTCAGGGTCGTCCGGAAACTGATCGGTGACCTGTACCGGGAGAATCCCCAGATGAAGCCGGAGGACGTCTACCAGGCGTTCGATAAGGGCAAGTCGGAGAAGATCACTCTGCTGGGACAGCACACCCTGATGCACCTGATCCGCGCCATCGGCTCGGGCCAGTGATCACCTGCCCAACCGACCAGGGTCGTCGAAGAGGTCGAACTATTCCCTTCCTCCACCGGGTCTTGCGGTGTCTCCCCGCACAGGCCGGTGAAGCGGCGTTCCAGCCCGCCCGGGTGGTGGCCGTGCAATTCCCGCAGGATCACCGGGTAGGGCCCGCCGATGGTGGCGAGCGCGGTGGATGTGGATTCCGCCGCCTGGCCGGCGAGGAGGCCTGCGAGGACGTCCCGCTCCGGCTGGGTGATGTCAGGCTGCAACGCGCAGCGGTGAGCCAGGTCGTCCCAGCGGTCGCGGTGCTCGCGCAGCCGGCGCCTGCTCCGCTTCTGGGCCGCGTGCAGGCGCCTGCGCAGCCGGCCGGTCACGATGGGGGCCGAGTTCTGCACTAGGCCCTCGATCCGCGTCGCGCACGAGCGGAGCGCCACGGAGGCCACCGGCGGCAGCGCGGCGCCGAGCTGGAGCACGGTCTCCCAGTCACTGTTCGCCGGTGCGGCCTGCTGTGGAAGAGGACACTCCGGGCCGTGTCCACCGGGAGGTGGTCAGCATGCCAAGCCGGAAGGACGAACTGGCCGAACGCCGTTTCACCAAGCTCGTCGACCAGATCAAGGCGATGATGCCTGCCCGTCTCAAGCCGGGGTACCGCGGCTTCTACGGCCAGCTCGTTCTCACCCGCGACGCGGTGATCGAGCTGGGGGATGCGGCCGAAGTCCGACGAGCCGCACGGACGGCCGGCAGCCGACTCGGCTGGAAGGCCCGAACCCACCTCGCCGACGACGAGATGCTGGTCATCATCGATGACCGCGACCCACCCCAAGAGATCCGCGAGCTGGCAGCCCGCCGTTCCGCCGAGGCCCGCCTGCGCCGCACCAGCGCGCCCAGCACCTCTCCCACCCGCCCCGCCGACCCTGGAAAGAGTCTCTGAACGACCCAGCCGCAGGGCCGAGTTCTGTCGTGGCGATCAGGAGCCCGGCGCAGGTCCGGGACCCGCATCCATGGCCTGACGCAACCTTGACCCGAGACTTTCAACGCGACCGCATTACCGCAGGTCAAGACGGCTTTCCAGACGCGACGCCGTAGATCACACCAATAACACACAGCCTTCCCAAAGGGGGCAAACGGCACATAATGACGACAGTCAAGAACCCATGGTTGCTCGGTGGTTGCTCGCGTGCACGCGTTACAGCACGGCACGCGTCGGCACAGACCGACACGACGACGGGGATAATCCTGGTCACGACGATACAAAACAGCACTCGGTGACACTGAGCGACATCAACCGAGGATTCTCATAATCCGTGGGTCGTGGGTTCAAGTCCCACCCGCCCTACCGACATCACCACAGGTCAAGAGCCTGCTTCGGATGATGCCAGCGCGCTCTTAACGATCTCTACAAGATCATGTCCCCCCGATGTTCCCGCATCTCGCCATGCGGCAGTCCACGTTTGATCATCCCCGCGCGTCACTGCCACGCGCCATCCCCTGCGTCAGTCACCATGCCAACAGCACGTCAACGGGGGCACGGGTGGCGAGAATCATCGAACGCACGGTCAAGAACGGCGCGAAATCCTGGCTGGTCAAATGGCGCATCGGCGGCAGGAACACCAAGGAAACTTCGAGACCTGCTACGACCGCCAGACCGCCGACGACTTCGCCTCCCTGGTCACACTCAGCGGCGAGAACCGCCCCCACGGATACCCCCAAAGGCTGCCACGGCATCGAAGACCCCAGCTACTACCCCACACACGACCCTGACATGCCGAGCGCCACGTCTTCCCCCGCTTCGGACATCTGCCACTCGACCAGGTCACCCGCCCCGTGCTACGGGAATGGGTCGAATGGATGCTCACCAAGCCCTCCGCCAGCAACCAGCACCAACGCCGCACACCTCTGTCCGACGAAGAAGCCGCACGACGATGGGCACGAGCGAACGACATCGCCGTGAAGACGACCGGCCGCATCTCCCCCGAGGTGCTGCGCCAGTGGCTAGCAGCAGGTTCACCCTGTCCTGCACCGCCGGACGCAGGGACGCTGTCGGCCGCCACAGTGGCGAAGGTGTACCGGGGAGCGATCAAACCCGTCTTCCAGGCAGCCCTCCACCAAGGCGAAGACGGCGAGCCGCCGCTGCTCACCTCCTCCCCCTGCACCGGCTTCCGCCTGCCGACCGCACCGGTCAGCCCCCGAGCCGTGCCCTACGGCCCCGAAGTCGCTCTCCACCTCACAGCCGTGCACGACATCGATCCCGACACCGCCCTGTTCATCATCACCGAAATGGCCACCGGCCTCCGCTGGGGCGAAACCGCCGGCCTCCACGTCACCCACCTCGACCCGGCAGGCCATCAACTCCACGTCCTCCAGACCTACGCCTACCTGCTCGACGAGACCACCGGCCACCGCCGATGGCAGATCAAGCCCTACCCCAAGGGCAAGAAACAGCGCATCGTCCCCATCAGTCCAGACCTCGCAGCCCTACTTACCCGGCGCGCAGAGGGAAGCCACGCCGACCAGCCACTCTTCCAGAGCCGTACCGGCAGCTACATCGACTACAAAACAACCAGCGCAACCGCACCCTCCAACCAGCACTCACCCTGGCCGCGAACGCGGCCTGGCCAAGCACATCACCCCACACGCCCTCCGCCACACCGTGATCACCATGCTCCGCGACGGCGGCGTCGCCCCCGGCATCATGCAACTCGTCGCCGGCCACGCCTCCTACCAAACAACCGCCACCTACTCCAAGCACCACACCCCAGCCCAACGCACCCTCATCCTCAACGCCGTCCGACCCATCATCACCGCGGCCACCCTGCTGTTCGACATCCCAAGTCGTGACGGCCCAGATCAAACGACCCTCGGATGAAAGTCCGTAGAGTTTGGGGCGAAGCCTACGCGGCTACGATCTGGCCAACGACGTCCGCGCCGACCGGATCGAGCACGCCACGTGGAACCGCTCCATGCCGCCGGTGAAACGTCGGCCGCCTTCCGGCAGATCCGCCAGATCGCCCGTGTGCACTGCCATGCTCCTCCTGAGAAGCGCATGCCCACTTCCGAGCCACACGCCTCAGCAGAGGCGACATGCCCACGCGATCCTGACGGAGGGAACCGCCGGTCCATCCGCGTTCTTGAGGTCGTCCAGTCTTCCGCCGACATGCGGGTCTGGCACGCGCGCGTTTGAGACCGGACTGCTGGGCCTCGCCACCGACGCGGCTACGATAGGCGGTCATGCCCCCCGTCCCGCTGCGCTTCTCCAAGACCGGAGATCGAGGCTTGGAGCGCGCTTACCGGACCCACTGGGTGCCGGCACGCCTGTGATGCCGTTCATCTCCCTTCTCGACCTGCTCGAACGGCAGTGGGCCGCGCACCTGCGCCAAGTGTCGCTGGTGTCGGAGACCGACGTTCCCGAGGAGATGGCGACGGCAGCGGCTGAAGCGCTCGGCCACGTCTACGGCCACGAGGAGGTCGCCGTCCGCTGGCCCGCCTGCGTGGCGATCTCGCTCACCCGCATGGCGGCGGCCGGCGAGGCGTTCTGGCCCCGCTGGAGGGCGGCCACCAGACGCCGCGGCAACGCGGCCGGCTGGGGCAGGGCGTTCCTGGCCGCGCTGGACGTCTTCGGGCTGCCGCGTGAGGCCACCGCCGCTCAGTCGATCATGCTGCATGCCGGACGACCGGTGCCCGAGCCGCCCCGGCGCCTGCTCGACCCGTTCGGCGGGGGTATTTCCGGGCCGGAGGGGGAGGACCTGCTCGTCTTCGCCGAGGACGGCCGCGAGTTGACCGGAGACCTGCCGCCCGGTCCGGTCTGGGTCGCTCATCGCCGCGATGGCGTGCTGACCTCCGATGGCCCGCTGCGCACGATCGCCGAGGGCATGCTGCCCTTCGGCTGGGAACACTGGCGGCTGGCGCTGATCTCACTGGAGGGCGGGAGCTGGCTGGCCGCGGCCTCATCCGGGGCCGACAGCCGCAGGAGGCCGGTGCGGGGCAGGGCCGGGCCACGGCTGCTGCCGGGGGAGGCCCTCGGCGGTGTCAGCGCACCGGACGGCTCCGCGATACTGGCCGGACCGCCTGCCCTGTGGCTGCCGCGGGGAGACTGGCGAGTCACGGTCGGACATGTCGGCGAGACGGTACAGCGGGCCGACCCCGCCGACCCGTGGGCTCTCCTGCCCAGGCCCTTGCTCGGAACCTTCACCGTGACGATCTCGGATGCGGACGGCCGGCCCGGACGGCACACCGTCACCATCGCCGAAGGGCTGCGGGTCCGTTACGACCCGCCGATCCGGCTGTTCGAGGGAGACGGGCTGGCTCCGGCTGACGTGTCCTTCCACACCGGTCCCGGGCTGACGGCGACGCCGCAGGCGCTCACTCTGACCGCCGCGCAAACGACGCGCGCGCTCACCTGCGTGGCGTCCGGTCGCACGCTGGCGCTCACCGTGCGGCCACCGCACATGCGGGTACGCGTGGACCGGCAGTGGCACACGGCGCCGCCCCGTCTGACGCCGGAGCACCGGTGGCTGCGACTGGACCTGCCAGGCCTGGCGAACCCGCCCATCGAGGTGATCGCGGGTGGCCGCGCCGTACAGGAGCTGACCGCGCACGCCCGCGGCGATTATCCGCTCGTACGCCTGCGGGACACCGTGCTGGCGCACGGTGAAATCACTCTCAGGGTACGAAATATCACTCTGGCGACAATGTCCTCTCCGCTGGGAGTCACGTCAGATCCTTGGCTCTGCAACGATTGACCCATGGATCCCCTCGCCACCAGCGCGCTCATCGCCGGCACCTACCGCCGGTACCTGCGCTCTCTGCTGCCCGTGCGCGAGCCCGCGATCGCCGAGGCGCTCGCGGAGCAGATCGAGGCCAGCCCGCTGCTGACCAAGGGGCCCCTGCTCGAAGCCACCCCGCCTTATCGGACGGGCGCGACCTTGCACGAGCTGATCGGCCAGGGGGTGCTCGATCCCGCCTTCGCCGCGCTCGGCAGCAGGACGCTCCCACTGGACCGGCCGCTCTATCTGCACCAGGAGCAGGCGCTGCGCAAGGCGGCGGCGGGCCGGAACCTGGTGGTGGCGACCGGCACCGGCTCGGGCAAGACGGAGAGCTTCCTCCTGCCGATCCTGTCCGCGCTGACCGCCGAGGGCGATCCGCCGCCAGGAGTGCGGGCGCTGATGCTCTACCCGATGAACGCGCTCGCCAACGACCAGCTCAAACGGCTGCGCGAGCTGCTCGCCGCCGCGCCGCGGATCACTTTCGGCCGCTACACGGGCGACACCCCTGAGCGGGCCCAGCAGGGTGCCGCGCTGTTCGAGGAGCTCAACCCCGGCCGGCCCCGGCTGCCCAACGAGTTGCTCAGCCGCGAGGAGATGCGGGCTGCTCCCCCGCATCTGCTGCTCACCAACTACGCGATGCTGGAGTACCTGCTGCTCCGCCCCGACGACCTGGAGCTCTTCGAGCACGCCGAGCGGTGGCGGTTCGTGGTGCTGGACGAGGCGCACGTGTACGACGGCGCCAGGGCCGAGGAGCTCGGGATGCTGCTGCGCCGGTTGCGTGACCGGGTGGCGCCCGGGCGCAGGCTGCAGGCCATCGCGACCAGCGCCACGGTCGGTGACGAGGGTCCAGCAGTTCTGGATTTCGCCGCGCGGCTGTTCGACGCGCCGTTCGACGATGCCGATCTGGTGACCGCCACCCGGGTGGAGATGCCGTCCGGGCCGTTCTGGGGGCCGCTCACCGCGGTCGACTACCGCAAGCTGGCCGTGAGCGAGGATCCGGCGGCCGAGCTGGTCCGCCGCTCCGGGATGTCGCACGCGGGCTCGGCTCTCGCCCACGAGCACGCGATGGCCACCCTTCGCGCCAGCCTCGCGGCCGGACCGAAGCCCGTCACCGAACTGGCGAGGCTGATCTTCGAAGGGCAGGAGGAGCCGGACGAGGCGCTGGCCGCGCTGGTGGCGGTGGGCGCGCGGATCACCGACGGCGCGGGCAGTCCGGTGCTGTCGGCTCGCTATCACCTGTTCGCCCGGGCCACCGAGGGCGCCTTCACCTGCCTGACCGGCCCGCACGTCGCGCTCGGCCGTCATGAGAGCTGTCCTGCCTGCTCCAGTGCCGTCTTCGAGTTCGGCGCGTGCAAGCGCTGTGGCGCGGTCCATCTGATGGGCGCGGTCGAGCCGGCCGGCCTGCGGTTCACCCCCAGGGTGAGCGGGATGGAGTCCAGGGTCTGGCTGCTGCTCGGCGACACGCCCGAGCTGGCCGACGAGGACGACGAGACCCTGGAGGAGGGGCCGGAGACCGAGGCGCAGGACGCCTTCCTGTGCGGCAGGTGCGGCGCCCTCCACGCGACCGCGCAGAGCCCCTGCTGCGCCGATGGCGCGCTGCGTCCGGTACGCCGGCTGAAAACGAAGGCCAGCTCGCCCAGCGGCTGCCTGGCCTGCGGGGCGCGCGGCGCCGGGATGATCCGCCTGTTCGAGAGCGGTAACGAGGCCGCGGCCGCGGTCCTGGCCACCACGCTCTACCAGGCGCTGCCGCCCATGCCGGAGCAGGAGGACCGGCCGGGCGGCGGGCGCAAGCTGCTGACCTTCAGCGACAGTCGTCAGGCCGCCGCCTACTTCGCTCCCTACCTGGAGTCGAGTCATGCCCAGATCCAGCAGCGCAAGCTGATCCTCGACGGTCTGGGCCGCGCCGTACGCCGCGACGACGACGCCACCGTCGACGACCTGGTGGACGAGGTGGTCGGGGCGGCCGGGGACGCGGGCGTGTTCGAGCGCCGCGCCTCGCGCCAGCAGCGGCGGCGCACGGTGGCGCTGTGGGTGATGCGCGAACTGGTGGCCATCGACGAGCGCCAGTCGCTGGAGGGGCTCGGGTTGCTGCGGGTCGAGCTCGACAGGGAGCCGGGCTGGCGGCTGCCCGCACCCTTGCTGGAGCTGGGGCTGAGCCCGGAGGAATGCTGGTCGCTGCTGGGCGAGCTGGCCCGCTCGCTGCGCCGGCAGGGCGCGCTGACCATGCCGGAGGAGGTCGATCCGCGCGACGAGCTGTTCGATCCCCGCCGTGGTCCGATCTACGTGCGCGGTGACGGCGCCGAGGCCAGGCTGAAGGTGCTCAGCTGGCTGCCGACGCGGGGTGTCAACCGCCGGCTCGACTACCTCCGCAGGGTGCTGGCCGTGCTCGGGTCCGAGGCGGACGCGCGGGAGATCCTCGACGGCTGCTGGAGGCTGCTCACCTCGCTGCGCGACGGCTGGCTGAGCTCGGCGGCTCTGCCCAGGCTCGGCCAGGTCTTCCAGCTCGATCACACCTGGCTGAAGCTGTCGGCGGCCGGGGCGATCCACCGGTGTGGCCTGTGCCGCAGGATCAGCGCCGTCACCGTGCGCGGGGTCTGCCCGACGCTCGGCTGCGCGGGCACTCTGGCGCCGGCGGAACCCGATCTCGACGATCACCATCGGGTGCTGTACCGGTCCATGGCGCCGGTGCCGCTGCTGGCCCGGGAGCACACCGCCCAGTGGACCGGGCTGGAGGCCGCCGACATCCAGCAGCGGTTCCTGCGCGGCGAAGTCAACGTCCTGTCCTGCTCGACCACCTTCGAGCTGGGCGTCGACGTGGGCGAGCTGCAGGCGGTCATGCTGCGCAACATGCCGCCGACCACCGCCAACTACATCCAGCGGGCCGGGCGAGCAGGGCGGCGCACCGGCTCGGCGGCGCTGGTGCTGACCTACGCCCAGCGGCGCTCGCACGATCTGTCCCGCTATCAGGAGCCGGAGGCGATGATCGCCGGGCGGGTGCGCGCGCCGTACGTGCCGCTCGGCAACGACCGCATCGACCGGCGGCACGCGCACTCCGTGGCGCTGGCCGCCTTCTTCCGGCACGCCAAGGAGACCTCGGGGGCGGTGTGGAAGACGGCGGGCGACTTCTTCCTGTCCGGTGCGAGCGCGCAGGTCGAGGCCTTTCTCACGCCGGTGCCCGACGGGGTGCTGCACTCGCTGCGCCGGGTGCTGCCCGCGCCCGTGCAGGCGCAGATCGGGGTCGGCTCGGGCGCGTGGGTGCGCGACCTCGCAGACCTCCTCGAGCAGGTACGGCTGGAGCTCGCGGCGGACATCGAGGCCTTCGAGGAACGCAGGAGGGAGGCCTTCGACAAGCGCCGCAGCGATCTGGCCGCCCGTTACGAGCGAACGGTCAACACGCTGACCCGCCGATCGCTGATCGGTTACCTCGCCAACAGGAACGTGCTGCCCAAGTACGGCTTCCCCGTCGACAGCGTCGAGCTGCGTACCGCGCACTGCGACAGCCAGGTGGGCGCCAGGCTGGAGCTGAGCCGGGACCTGTCCACGGCGATCTACGAGTACGCCCCGGGTTCCGAGGTGGTGGCGGGCGGCGTGCTCTGGCGCTCCGCAGGTGTCTACCGGCTGCCGGGGCGGGAGCTGATCAGCCGCACCTACGCGGTCTGCCGTATCTGCCAGCACTACCGCGAGGGCGACGAGACGCTGGAGACGGCCTGCCCGGCGTGCGGCAGCGTTGGCGAGGGCGCGCCGCGCCAGTACTACGTGCCCGAGTTCGGCTTCGTCGCCGATCACCGGACCGCGAAACCGGGGACGGCGCCGCCGAGGAGCGCCTGGCACGGCTCCACCCACATCGTCTCCCTCGGCGAGGAACTGACAGAGGGCCGGTGGACCTCCGCCGGCGGGGCGTCGGTGTGGTGCCGGTCGGGGTCGCGCGGACGGCTGGTCATGCTGTCGGAAGGACCGGCCGGAAGCGGCTTCCTGATCTGCGACTGGTGCGGCTGGGGCACGCCGAACCGGGGCAAGACGGCCAAATCGCACGTCAACCCGCTGCGTCAGGGCGAGTGCCAGGGGCCGCTGCGCTGGCGGTCCCTGGCTCACAGCTTCGAGACCGACCTGGCCGAGCTGCGCTTCGACGCGCTGAGCTCAATGCCGCCGAGTCCGCGACCAGACCTGATCTCCGCCGCTCACTGGCGTTCCTCCCTGTACGCCCTGCTCGAAGGGGCGGCCGACGGGATGGAGATCAGCAGGAACGACCTCGACGGTGCGGTCAACCCCGGCGCCGACGGGCGCATCGGGCTGGTCCTCTTCGACACGGTGCCCGGCGGGGCCGGCGCTGCGCTGCGCGTGGCCGCTGCGCTCGACGTGGTCGTCGAGGCGGCGCTGCGGCGGGTCGCCTCGTGCGACTGCGGCGCCGAGACCTCCTGCTACGGCTGCCTGCGTACGCGTCGCAACGAACGCCACCACGACGGACTGAGCCGCGGCGCGGCCCTGCACGTTCTGGGCGCGCTGTGCGACCTGAGCGCCGCGTCTCCCTGAAGCGATGTGCGGAGTTGTCGGTCGTGTACGCCATGCTGGTTGAGACTCGAGAACCTCTGAGAGCCGGATGAGATCTGTGAACCTCGAAGACGCACCTGGCGCGTTCGGGATCGACGCGTTCACGCTCGATGACCGGATGCGGCTGTTCCACTTCGCCGCGGCGGAGAAGCGCCTGGAATACCTGTGGGTGCTACGTGCCTTCGACCGCGGGCGGGCCAACTACCAGGTGCTGCTGCACGCCTCCGGCGTACGCGATCTGCTTGACGAGCTCGGCGCCCCAGAGGTGGGCGATGTGCAGCCGCTGCTCGACTCACTGAACGACTGGCAGCTGCTCGACCGCAGTTACGACGGCACCAGGGCGGCCAACCTGGCCGAATACCGCAACAGGCACTACATCTACCAGTTCACGCAGGCGGGTTATCGCGCTTATCGCGCGGTTGAGGAGGTGCTCGGGGCCAGGCTGGGGGACGCCCAGCTGTCCAGGCTGATCTTCCCCGACATCCTGGCCGACCTGGAGGCGCTGGCCGAGGCCAACAGGAGCGGCGACGGCGACGAGGTCTACCGCAAGCTCAGCCGCCTGGACCAGGTCCTCGGCGACATGGCGCAGCGGGCCGCCCGCTTCTATCTGATGCTGGGCGACCTGGCCCGCACGAACGACACCAGGCCAGAGGTGTTCCTGTCGCACAAGGACTCGTTGCTCACCCATATGCGCGAGTTCACCGCCGAGCTGGCCAGGTTCACGCCCCGCCTGGCGCGAGCCGTTCATGAGGTGGCGGATACCGGAGTGGACCGGCTGGTCGCGCACGCGGCCGCAGCCGACGACCGGCTGTTCCGTACGCCCGGCGAGCGGGAGGATGACTGGCGGCAGCGCTGGGCCGGCCTGACCCACTGGTTCGGCGACGGCCCGCACAGCGAGGCCGAGCGGCTGCAGAGCGCGACCGTCACCGCGATCGCCAACGTGCTCGCGCTGCTGCGCCGGGTGACCGAGGCGCGCAGAGGCGGAGTGAGCAGGGAGAGCCAGCTGCGGCACCTGGCGCAGTGGTTCACCTCGTGCCCCGACGACGACGCGGCGCACGGCCTGTTCCAGGCCATCTTCGATCTGGGCGGCCCGCGGCACCTGTCGGTCACGCACGAGGATCCCGAACTGGTCCCGGCGCGGCGGTCCTGGTGGGACGCGGAGCCTGTGCGCCTGGCCAGAGGGCTGGTCGAGGCGGGCAGGGAGCCGCGCATGTCCGGAGCCACCGCCAGGATCGAGCGCAACGACGCCCAGCGGCAGTGGCTGCGCACCGAGCAGCTCAAGCTGGCCAGGCAGCGGCGCGACGCGGCCGCCTCACTGGCCGGAGACGGCGTCTACGAGCGGGTGCTCGACGAGCCTGAGACCGTCACCCTGCTGAGCCTGCTCGATCATGCGCTCAGCGCCCGGGTGGCGACCAGCCGCCGGGTCACCGCGGGCTCCTCCGCCCATGGCGTACGACTGACGCTGCACCCCTGCGACGGCTCCACCACCGTACGGACCGTACGCGGGCGCCTGCACCTGAACGGCATGCGGCTGGAGGTGTCGAGGTGAGTGTCGCTGAGCACGTGAGCCCGCTCGAGCTGGCCGACTACCAGCGGGCGGTTCGGCTGCTGCTGGCCCATCCGCTGATCACCGAGGTCCATCCGAACAGGGCGGCGCTGCCGCTGGTCCGCCGGTGGGCCGCCCAGCTGCGCTCCGACCTGCACGAGTTGCTCGGCTACCGCCTGGTGACCACGGCCAACACCGCGCGGCTGCTGCGGGTGCAGGACGATCTCGATCTCACCCGTCCGGCCGTGACCAGGACCGACCGGCCTTTCGACCGGCGCAGATACGCCTACCTGGTGCTCACGCTGGCGGCTCTGGGCCGATCAGGCACCCAGATCGCGCTCAGCGAGCTGGCCGAGGCCGTCGCCGCCGACGCGACCAGGATCGACGGCCTGGGACTCGACACCGAGCGCAAACCCGACAGAGACGCCTTCGTCGACGCGGTGACCTGGCTGACCGAGCGCGGCGCGCTGGCGCTGGCCGACGGCTCCGCCGCCGACTGGGCCAGCAGTCCTGACGGGGCCGAGGCGCTCTATGACATCGACCGCGAGGTCGTCTTCGCGATCTACCGGCCGAGCCGGGTGCTGCAGCATCTGGGCTCGGTGACCGGGCTGCTGGAGACCGATCGCGGCCTCGTGCAGGGCGTGCACCGCGTCCGCGAGGCCGCCGCGCGCAGGGCCAGGCGGCTGGTGCTCGAGCGCCCTGTCGTCTACTACGCCGACGTGAGCGAGTCGCTGCGCGGCCAGCTGCGCCACCCCGGCCTGGCCGAGGACCTCGAGCGGCTCACCGGGCAGGCGGTGGAGCGCCGCGCGGAGGGCTTGGCCCTGATCGATACCTCGGGCCGCCTGTCCGACATCCGCTTCCCCAGCGGCGGAACACCCTCCCAGGCCGCGCTGCTCCTGTCCACGCGCATCGCCGCGCAGGTCGCGGAGGGAAAGCTGCCGACGATGCCCGCGCCGACCGCGGCCGAGCGCACTCAGGCCGGTGCCGCGAGGATCGACGCGGGTCTGCCACTCCGAGGCGTGGTGGCCGAGCTCACCGTAGAGGAGCCTGGCACCGAGCCCGAGCCCGAGCCCGCCGAGGGCGCGCTCTACCCGTTCCTCACCGACGCGTGGCTGAAGGGCGCGATGAAGGAGCTCATGAGCACCTATGGCTCCGCCTTCGCCGTCGCCTGGCGCGGCGACCCCGACCGGCTACTGCGTGAGGCTCTACGGCTGCTGTCGGCGCTCGGGCTCGTCGCCCGCGTCGAGGGCGGCGTGCTCGCACTCCCTCTGCTGGCCCGCTACCGGGCCACGACCGCCGAGATCAAGCCACGAGCCGCCAAGGAAAAGACGTGACGCGCTACGTGCCCACCCGGGCCGGGATCATCAACCTGTGGGACTACCGGGATGAGGAGTTCGCCTTCGCGAACGGCTGGCTGATCCTGCGCGGCCCCAACGGCTCCGGCAAGACCAAGGCGCTGGAGGTGCTCTTCCCGTTCGTGCTCGACGGGCGGATCGACCCCAAACGGCTCAACCCGTTCGCCTCCGAGGACCGGACGATGAAGTCCAACCTGCTCTTCCGCGGGCAGGACACCGCGCTCGGCTACGTCTGGCTCGAGCTGCGCCACCGCGACACCGGCCAGGCCGTCACCGTGGGCATCGGCCTGCACGCCCAGCGCCACCGCGACGCCCCGGTGCGCTGGCACTTCGTCGCCGAGGGCCGCGTCGGCGAGGACTTCTCGCTGCTCACACCCGACGACCGGCCGATGACCAGGAAGCAGCTCGTCGAGGAGCTGGGCGAGCACGCGCTCACCGCCTCACCGACCGACTACCGGCACGCGATCGACCAGCGGCTGTTCGGCCTGGGCAGAGAGCGCTACGAGCAGCTGATCACGCTGATCCTCACGCTGCGCCGCCCGCAGCTGGCCAAGAACCTCGACCCGGGCAAGCTGTCCGACACCCTCACCGACGGGTTGCGTCCCATCGACGACGAACTGATCGCCGAGGCGTCCCGCTCGTTCGACGACATGGAGAGCGTGGCGCGGACCCTGGAGGGGTTGGTCGCCGCCGACGAGGCGACGCAGGCGTTCCTGTCCAGCTACACCACCTACCTGCGCACGCACTCACGCTGGGCGGCCGACGCGCTGACCCGCCGCCGCGACGACGTCGCGACTCACCAGGGAGCGCTCGAGACCGCCACACGCGCGCTGACCGCGGCCGAGCGGGAGCAGGCGGAGGCCGAGGCGGCCATGGTGGCGGCCGATGAGGCGCTGGCCGGCCTGCGCGCCCGTCTGGAGCAGCTCAAGAGCAGCGCCGCCTACCAGGCCGTCGAGCAGCTCGCCGACCTCGAGCGGCTGGTCAGGACCTGCGCGGAGACGGCCGCCACCGCCGTCACCGAGCTGGAACGCCGGGCCGCCACCACGCAGAAGGCCCGCGTCCAGCTGTCCTCGGCCCAGCGCGAGCTGGCCGAGCTGGCGGCGGCGGTCTCCCGCACCTCGGCCGACCTGGCGGCCGAGGCAGCCGCCGCCGGGATCGCCTGGAGTCCGGCCGACGCCGAGAGCAGCGGCTTCGCCGATCGGGTGGGCGGCAGGGTCGCCGCCAGGACCGACGATCTGCGGGCGGTCCGGGAGGCACTCGCCACGGCGCAGAAGGCCGAGCAGGCACGCGACCTGGCCAAGGTGACGCTCGATCAGGCCATGACCGCGCTCGCCAGGGCGGAGGCCGCCGAGGCCGAGGCGGCGCAGGCGGTGGCCGGGGCACGAGATCACGCCAAGGAGCAGCTCGCCTCCTGGGCCGAGCACCACGGCTTCGACGTCGCCCCCCTGGAGGCGGCGCTCGATCTGGTGGGTGAGCCGGATGCGCCCGGCCTTGACACGGTCTTCGCGGGTCTGACGGCGGCTGCCGTCCAGGATCTGCGTGACACCCTCGCGCGGCTGCGCGCGGAGCGGTCCGCTGCCGAGGCCGAGCGTGCCCAGGTGGGCGCCGAGCGGGCGCGGATCGCGGCGGAGCACGATGACGCGCCGCCGCCCTTCGCAGCTCGTACGGCTTCGCGCGAGGCCCGGGCGGGTGCACCGCTGTGGCGGCTGGTCAGGTTCGCCGATCAGGTGCCGCCCGAGCAGGCGGCGGCGGTCGAGGCGGCGCTGGAGGCGGCCAACCTGCTCGACGCGTGGGTGACGCCGGCCCCCGTGAGCGTGACGGCCGGGGATTCCGAGGGCTACCTGGAGCCCGGCGGCCCGGTCACGCCCAGCCTTGCCGAGTTGCTGGTTCCCGAGGAGGGCACGCCGGTCTCCCCCGAGCGGATCACCGCGATCCTGCGTTCCGTCTCGCTCGGCGGGCAGAGTCCGGCGATCACCGCCGACGGGCGGTTCGCGCAGGGTGTCCAGGTCGGCGCCCATCACAAGGAGCATGCCGAATATGTCGGAGCCACAGCCCGGGCGCGCCGCCGTGCCGTACGTCTCGCGGAGTGTGACGCCAAGCTGGCTGAGCTGAGCGACACCATCACGGGTTTCGACCGGCAGCGGGCAGGCGCCGAGTCGGCGCTGGAGGCCATCGACGCGGCGCGCGCCGCGCTGCCCAGGACCGGACCGATCGCGGCCGCCCTGCACGAGCACCAGGGGGCAGCCGGCCGCCTGCGGGCCAGCAGGGAGAACGCCGACGCGGCGCAGAGCGGCTATGACGCGGCCGTGGCGGCGTGCGGCGTGACCGAGCGTGCCCTGCGCAGGGCCGGCGCCGAGCACGCGCTCGCCCCCGAGCGGGTCGAGGAGGTGGCGCAGGCCCTGCGGCGCTTCGAGAGCACGGCGTCCGCGCTGTCCGGCCGGTGGCGCGAGGAGGCGCGGCAGCGCGAGGCCGTCGGGGATGCCACCGAGCGGCTGGAGTCGGCGGCCGACGACGAGGCGGCCGCTGAGCGGAGCGCTGCGACGGCGCGGCTGCGGCACACCGAGGAGGCCGCCAAGCTGGAAGTCCTCCAGCAGACCATGGGCGCGGAGGCGCGCCAGGTGCTGGCCGAGATCGAGGCGGCGGAAGGCGGCATCGTCGCCGCGTCCAGAACGGTCGAGTCGGCCAGGAACGCCGAGCGGACGGCGCTCACCGAGACCGCCACGGCCCGCGCCCGGCTGGCGGCGGCACAGCAATCCCTGCAGGTGGCGGTGGGTGAAGAGCGCCAGACGGCCAGAGGGCTCGCACCCTTCGCCCAGCGCGAGCTGCTCGACGTGCTCAAGTGCCCGCCGGGCCTGACCTGGCCCGCGCAGGAGGCCGACTGGCTGGGCGAGCACGGTGGTGGGGCGCAGCCTTGGGGGGGAGAACAACTGCCTGAGGCGGTGCGCGTCGTGCACGAGGCGATCCTGTCCGTGACCCGCGACCTGACACCGACGGAGATCTCGCTCAAGCAGTCGACCACCCGCCTGACCAAGGCTCTGGACGACTTGCAGGCGCAGCTCACCGCCGCCGGGCAGGACTATCGCCCGGAGTGGGACGGAGCCGACGGAGTGATCGTGGTCAGGGTCGCCGACGAGGACGGCCTGCTGCCGGTGGGCGCCTTCGCCGCGAAGATGACCGAGGCCCGCCGCGACCAGCAGCAGCTGCTCAGCGACTCCGAGCAGCGCATCCTGGAGGATGCGCTGCTCACCCGTCTGGCTCAGCAGATTCACGACCGCACGGTCGATGCCCGGGACCTGATCAGGCGGATGAACACCGAGATGCGTTCGCGCAAGATGTCCTCCGGCACCACGGTCGGGGTGAGCTGGCAGCTCGCCGACAACCTGGAGGAGGAGCAGCGGGCGGTCTGCGGGCTGCTCGACGCCGACGCGGCCAGGCTCGGTCCCGACGAGCTGAGCCGGATGCGCGCCCACTTCGCCACCCAGATCAAGAACGCCAGGGCGCGTGAGCGCGAGCTGCCCTACCGCGAACTGCTCACCAAGGTTCTCGACTACCGCCGCTGGCGGCAGTTCACCTTCCAGCTCGTACGGCCCGGCGGCGCGGAAGAGCGGCTCACCCGCGCCAAGCACAGCCGCCTGTCCGGAGGCGAGCAGTCGGTTTCACTGCACCTGCCCCTGTTCGCCGCCGCCCACGCCATGCTCAACTCGGCCAGACCCGACGCTCCGCGGCTGCTCGCGCTGGACGAGGCGTTCGCCGGTGTCGACGACACCGGGCGCAGCGAGCTGATGGGCCTGGCCGCCCAGTTCGATCTCGACCTGTTCATGACGGGCTACGACCTGTGGGCCACGCACGCGGCAGTGCCCGCCGCGGCCCACTACGACCTGGCCCACTCGCCCGTCGAGCATACGGTCAGCGCTCTGCTGCTGGTGTGGGACGGCGCCGAGCTGCTGGCCGACGACGCCGGCGAGCTGACCGTCGCGCTCGGCTCCCCCGGAGTGCGGCGGGTGCCCGTTGGCTGACCTCCCCGGCCGCCTCCTGGCGGCCGCCCGCCGTCGCCTGGAGCGCACCGGAGGAGTGCTGGAAGGCTCCATCGGGCTGAACGCGCCCACCGACGATGAGCGGCGCGCCATCATCGGCATCACCGGGATCTACCGCCCGGAAGGCGTCAAACGGCTCACCGTGTCGCTGGCCGAGCTCGACGCCGCGGTCCCCGGCGGGTTGCTCCAGGCGCTGGGCGGCCGGATCAGGGACAGGGCGGCGGAACGCGCCGCCGAAGAGGCGGCCAGGAAGGACCTGCTGGCCACCCCCTCACGGCATGCGGGAACCCCCTGGTTCTCCGGCTGGCTGGCCGCGATGAGCGCCGACGGCACCCTCACCCGGCTGATCAGGCGCGGCGACGGCCACCTGATCCGCCAGGCGTGCGCCGTGCTCGACCTGCTTCCCGCATCCTTCGTCCCGCTTCCGGTGCTGGCCGAGGCCACCACGGGCGACACCAAGGCACTCGGCCGCGGCAGCCCGCTGGCCACGCTGGTGCTGCGCGCGCTCGCCCTGCGCACGCCCGGGGAGCTCGCGCCGCGCGAGCTGTGGGAGTCGGCCGGGGTGATCCTCGACGACCTGGCCAGCCAGGTGCTCGTGCTCAATCTCAGGACCCGCGGCGGCACCGTCGTGTCGCGCTGGCTCAACGACGCCGCCGCGCACGGCATCCCGTTCCGGCTCACCCTCCAGCAGCAGGTGGAGTACGAGATCGTGCCTGATGTCGAGGAGATCTACGTCTGCGAGAACCCCGCGGTCCTCCGCGCCGCCGCCGCCGAACTCGGCACGGCGTCGGCCGCCCTGGTCTGCACCGAGGGGATCCCCTCGGCGGCGTGCCACAAGCTGCTCACGGGTTGCTCCCGGCCGCGCTGGCGCGCCGACTTCGACTGGACCGGGCTGCGCATCCTCGCCTCCGCCCGGCTGCGGCACGGCGCGGTTCCGTGGCGGATGGGGGCGGCCGACTACTCCGCCGGGCTGGAGCTGGGCGAATCCACCCCGCTCACCGGCAGCCCGGCGGTCAGTCCGTGGGACCCGGCTCTTGCCGGCCGGATGGCTGCAGTAGGGCGCGCGGTCATGGAGGAACGCCTCATCCCCGCCCTCCTCTCCGACCTGACAAGAACGCCTGGGGGGAGGCGTGGGAGGCCGAGGTGATGGCGGAGGCGAGCGAGTACGACGCACTGGTCGCCGGGAGGCTCCATTTGGCCAGGACGACAGCGGGCAGGAGAACGCCGGTCCGGTGGGCCGGAGGCGCCGTTCCCATGGCGATCGTGGTGGGAGCCCGATCCGGCGCGCCCGCGCGCCGGGCCGTCGCCAGGTCCTGCCCGGTGATCTCGCAGCGCAGGCGCAACCCGTGCGCGGCGTTCTCAGCCACGGCCAATTGCATGCCCAGCAAGCGGCAGTCGTCCTCGCACCGGATCCACTCGGCCTGGATCAGGTCAGCGCTCCAATGCGCCAGCATGGCGAGATGCGGAGCCTCGATCTTGGGCAAGTCGGCCTGCCCGTCATGCTCCAGCAGCTTCGCCATGCCTTTGAGCCGCGCCTGCAACAGACCGCGCCGGCCGTCGGCGCGCCCCGCTCTCAGGTCTGCGCGACGGTCGCTCGGCCCGTAGGCGACCGGTTCTTCTGGAGGGCCTGTCCAGGCCGGCCGCCCAGGCGGGAGTACGTCCTCAAGGCGGGGTTTCGCGTGAAGGGTGTCAAACTGAGCCAAAAGCCCTGACCTGCGTATCTCATGCACCCCGGGGGCCAGTCGGCTCGCCAGTACTCGTTGATCAGCCCGCCGAGGACTTCACGGCGCCTGCGCCGACGGCAGCGCGGGCGGCGCCGTCCCCGCCGCGCTGCCCGGACCGATTGTCTGTCTCGCGATGCGTCCGGCTCCGGGCAGCCGGACGCGAAGCTGAGGAGACGTCAGGAGATGGCGAGCGTGCCGTCCGCGTTACGGGCGCACGTGACGACCGTGCGGGGCGCCGCGGCGAAGGCGCCGGTCAGGCACTGGCCGAGGACCGTGTGGCCCGCGGCGTTGGGGTGCCACGACTCCTGGCAGGTCTGGAAGTAGGTGACGCAGGTGTTCGCCGCCCGCTGGATACCGATCTTGTCCCAGCCGGACAGGCTGGTGATGAACGTGCCGGACGGCCCGTCCTGTACCCGGACCGGCGTGGCGAGCGCGCCCGCCGGGCTGCCGGGGTTCTCGCAGAGCCTGGCCCCGTCGAAAGCCCTCTGGACGTCCAGTACGCGCAGGTCGGCCGCCGGGCGTTCGGCTGCCAGCGTGCTGTGCGCGTTCCTGACCAGGGAGCCGAGGTTCTGGGAGAACACGTGCCCGGGGGCGAGGCTCGCACGGTGGATCGGGCATCCGGCGGCGTAGCGCTCGGCGCCGAGGGCGCGGAACTTGTCGCGGGTGTCGGTGCGGCCGTCCTCGTCGTGGTACTGCGGGGCGATGTCGGGCGGCAGCGGGTTGGTGTAGGTCTGCAGGATCACCTGGTGGGTGCCGTCGGCGTCGATCTGGGCGAGGGTGTCGAGGATCTGGCGCAGGGCCGCGGTGGTCTCGGTGGTGGCGGCGGCGACCTCGGTGTCGGTGGCCAGGTCCGAGGCGGTGCAGGGCTTCTGCGGCACTTCGCCCTTCAGATAGGCCCAGAACTCCCACCAGCCTGTCCAGGCGTCGGCGATGAAGCGGTTGGCGCACAGCGTGGCCACGTCGCCGAAGGTGAACTGGGTGTTGTTGGAGCCGAGGCCGACGAGGACGACGTCGATGTCGTGCGTCCGGGCGAGGGCGCGCAGCTGATCGAGTTGCGAGGCGACGGCGCGGCCCTCGGCCCGGGCGCCGGCGGGGGTGGCGATGTCGGCGGGCTGGGCGCCGGAGCACGCGAGGTTGAAACGTTGCTGGATGCCCGGGAGCGATGCCGTGAACACCGAGGCGTTGGCCGACCGGTGACAGAAGTAGGCGTTGCTGTTGGGCGCCGACCAGCCGGGGAAGCCCTGTGCCGTACCGGAGGCGTCGACGACGGGCTGGTAGTCCCCCGCGCCCTCCCCGCTGACGAAGCTGTCGCCGAGCGCGACGGCGGCGGTGGGCAGAGCCGCCTGCGCCGGTCCGCCCTGCGCGGCCTGGATGCCCGCCGCGCTCACCAGGAGCATGACAGTCGCGGCGGCACGCCGGAGGAACCTCATAACCACCTCATTTCCTACTAAATAAGTACGGAATACGCATGTGTGGATCACAACATGCCGCACCGGCGGCGTCAACATGCCGGCCTCCGGCAAGAGCATCCTCACCGCCGGTCCGGCATGCTCTACGGTCGGCGCGTGGTGACGGGGGCGCGGTGATGATCCCTGGTCCGCAGGATCTGGTGGGATTCGAGCAGCCGGACCGGTTGTTCGTCCTGGGTGGCCGCCTACTCCCCGGCGGGGCGGTCGCGCGGCCGGCGAGCGGCCGCCGGGCAGGAAGAACTGGACCACGGGCTGGACGACGCTCCGGGGTGCCGTCCAGGATCACGTGGACTGCTCGCCCTCCGGCGGCCCGACGCCTTCGTGTTCACGTGCTTCGGCCGGGTGCGGCCTCAAGCGTCCCAGCGCTGGTTGGCGCCGCCCCAGCAGGTGTACTGCTGGAGACGGGCGCTGTCTGCCGTCGACTGGCCGGACACGTCGAGGCACTTGCCCGAGTGCCGGGCGACGATCTCGACGTGGCTCGTGCCGGACACGGCGCGGAGTTGCCACTGCTGGTTGGTGCCGCTGCCGCACGTGTACTGGATGACGGCCGCGTTGTTCGCGGTGGAGGCGTTGTTCACGTCGAGGCACTTGCCGGAGTGCTGCGCCACGAGGTTGTGGTAGCCATTGCCGAGATCGCGCAGTTGCCACTGCTGGTTGACGGCCCCGGTGCAGGTGTACTGGATGATCTCGGCGGCGTTCCCGGTCGAGCCCTGCAGGACGTCGACGCACTTGCCGGAGTTCTGGTTGACAATCTGGGTCGTCGTTGTGCCACCGCCGCCGTCGACGGCGTCGCCCCAGCCGTAGCGCAGGCGGTTCGCGCCGGACGGGTTGCGGATCGCGAGGTTGAGGTCGGTGCCGCTGCCGCTCTTGGCGTACATCGAGTACCAGTCGTAGCCGATGTCGCCGGGCTTGCCGCCGATGGCCGGCCAGTAGGTGGCGCCCATGGCGTTGTCCCGCATCACCTGGGTGACGGCGCGGATGTGGCGGACGAAGTTGTCCGTGCTGTTCGCGTCGGCGTAGTTCAGGCCGTTGTTCATCGGAGCCCCGAACTCGGTGACGACCGCCCGCGAGGCGCAGTTGCCCAGGCGGGTCTGGACGTGGGACCGCCAGCCGTCGTACGTGTTCGCCGAGTAGAAGAACGCGTAGTGGTGGAACGAGAACAGCGTGCCGGCGAAACGCGAGTCGTTGCACAGGTCACGGAGGTCCTGGCTGTAGCCGGTGCCACCGACGAGCACCCGGTTCGGCGGAGCCGAGTAGTGGTGGCCCAGCCAGTCGGCGGCGATGGTGCGCCACTCGGCCGAACTGTAGCCGTGCGGCTCGTTCATCGGCTCGAAGTACACGAGGCCGTTCGATCCGTACTGGGAGGTCACGGTCGACCACATCGAGTTCCACGCCGAGAGGTTGGTGATGCGGCCCCCGGAGGCCGCGCCGTCCTCCCAGTACGCGAGGATGACCTTCCACCCGCGCGCCGTGGCGGCGTCGACGGCGCCGCGGTAGGCGTTCCACCAGGTGGTGCCGACGGTGTGGGTGTTGATCGGCAGCCGGACCGTGTTCACACCGAGTGTCGACTGCATGTCGTCGTACAGCGCGTTGGCCTTGGCCTGGACGGTGGCGTAGCTGTCGGAGCCGCTCAGCCCGTCGACGACGAGCGGGCCGGTGCTGAAGTTGTCGCCCAGCACCGCCCAGTTCATGCCGCGGAACTGACTGGTCGCGGCCGCTGCGGGCGTCGTCCATAAGCCCACTGCGATGATCGGCAGGAGCACCAGGGCTGCCAGCCCGGCGAGCAGCCGCCTGGCTCCGGATGTGTCCATGGGGGAACCCTTCTCGTGCGTCGTCGCGGTGGTCTGCTCGCGGGCCGGAAGGTCGCGTCGGCCGGTCCGGCCGAGATGGTCCTGGTACCTGGCGTGGTCGCGCGCGGTCGAGCGGGCGCGACGAGACGTGGGGCTTGACATGGTTCTCTCCTTGAGGGCATGCACCATGGGCCGGCGGCACTGCCGGTTTGCGCACGCTTATCGCGTGGTCGTTGACGCCCGCCCGGAGAGAAATCCGTCTATCAACCCCAAGTTAGCGCTAACACCTCGCCGAGGAAAGATCGTGCGAGAACCAGCTGGCAGGAGAAGCCCTGTTCTTCACGCCGGCCGCCGCGGTGGAGTCCGCCGCCGCCGAACCCCCGCGGCGCGGATCCCGCCGAGACGGCCCGGCGGGATCCCGCTCACCACGCGGAAGTGACGCCCCTCAGCCGGGGAGATCGGGGGAGCCGGGCGCGGACGGCATGCTGATGCCCTCGGCCGTCTCCCACTCATCGAGGTTCATGAGCAGCAGCTCGAAGTAGTCGCGCAGCTTGCCGCGGTATTCCTGGTTCGCGGTACGCAGCCGGGCGGCCTCCCGCTCCCAGTTCTCCGGCCCGGGAGTGGCCTGCTCCTTGCTGAGCAGCTCCGACCTGCGGTAACGCGCGTCGTCGACCAGCTCGCGCGCGTACCGCTGCGCGTCCTGAATGTACTGGTCAGCGGTCTGCTGGGCCTGCGAGAGCAGTTGGGCCGCGTAGACGTGCGCCTCCTGCATCCGGCTGGCCACCGTCTGCGACTCCACGTGGCCCTGCTGCTCCACCCGCGCGAGCCCGGTCTCCCGCCGCGTCGGCGTCGCGGGCGCGGCAGACGTGACCGACGCGGCCGATGCGGCAGGGTCCTCCTGTTGCGGTCCGGGGATCGCCGAGGAGTCGGAGACGTACCCGCGCAGCAGTTCGACCTCGGCCGCAAGCGCCTTCTTCTCCTGGGCCAGCCGGCTCAGCTCCTCCTCGACCCGGTCGAGCAGGTTGTTGACCTGGTCCTCGTCGAGGCCGCGGCGCCCGAGCGGGGCGCGGCGGAAGACGACGGCCCGCAGTTGGGCGGGGGTGAGCCGTTCGGCGGAGTGGTTGCCGTTGGACGAGGCCGCCCGCGGCTCGTCCCACTGCGGCTCCTCCCACGAAGCGCCGGTCGTCTCGCCGGGCTCCGACCACCCCGTGTTGCCGTCCTGCTCCTGTGAATATGTGGCGTGAAACTGCTCCACCGGGTCATTCATGAACGAACCTCTGTGACGGGGTGATCTTGCTGGCGAATTTCTCCAGGCGGATCCGGTTGTCGCTGAAACCATTTCCGCGCAGGATCTCGACCGTGCTGTCGACCATGGCGGGCGGGCCGCAGACATAGGCGTCGTACGCATCCCACCGGCCGTATCCGGCGATCACTTCGCTGACCGTTCCCGAGGCCGCCAGTTCCGGTTTGTGAATGTCGGAGAGCGCTGCCCTGACGCTGAGCCAGGAATATTTCTCGGACCAGGTACGCAGAACGTCGAAATCGTAGAGCCCGTCCGGTTCCCGGGCTCCGACGAACACCGAGACCCACGGCGGCACCGGCAGCCGGGTCACATGTTCGAGGATCGCTTTGATCGGTGCGAAACCGGTGCCGCCGGCGACCAGCAGGAGATTCCGGCCGGTGGTGGGGTTGAGGGTCAGCGTGCCGATCGGCGCGCCGAGGCGGACGATGTCACCCTCCTGGATCTCGCGCACCAGGGTCGCGCTGACCGCGCCGTCGGCCTTGACGTGGATCTCGATGGTGTTGTCCTGCCGGGGCACGTTGGCCATCGAGTAGTAGCGCCACAGGTTCGCCCACTGCGGCACTTCGATCGGCGCCGACTGCCCGGGGACGTAGGGGAAGGGCGTGTCGACGAGCAGGCGCAGCACGGCCGTGTCGACGGCCCTGCGCTCGTGGCTGATGACCTCGGCCGTCCACCGCGCGGGCCGCTTCATCGCGTCCTGCCTGGCGCCGTCCACCAGCACCGTGGTGAGCGCGGTGAGGAACTCGCGCCATTCGCGCTCGAGGTCGTCGTCCCAGAGGTTGCCCGAGAAGCGGTGCATCGTGTTGACGACGCTGGCGCACCACTTCGCGTAGTGCTCGGCCTGCACGCCCATTTTGCGGTGGCTGCGCGCGAGTTGGTGAAGGTAGGGCGTGATCTCGTGCAGGGCGCCTGCGTGTTCGACCGCGAACGCCAGTGCCTCCATCAGCCGCTCCCGCTGGTTCCGCATGTTGACGGGAAACAGCTCGCGGTAGCCGGGGACGTTCAGGAACAGGTCGGAGAACAAATACAACGGCACGCTGTCGCCGTATTTGGCGACCAGTTCGAAACTGTCTCGGAGTCGTGTGAAGTTCAAGCGGATCCCCCCGTGCCCCATGCATCGGGAATAGCTGTCGGCCAGTCTAGGTAGCGTTTGTCGGAGTGTCCATGAATCCCGCGACATAATCGGGTTCCTGCGCCGCGTAATGCGATATATAAACAGCCGGAGCCGGGCGCGAACGGGTGCCCGGTCACTTCGGGCGGAATTTTCGTCATTGGGCCGTCAGCGCCACGGTCGGAGGGACACGGGCGGCGCGCAGCGCGGGATAGATTCCGGCCAGCGCGCCGATCACCACGGTCATGCCGAGGCCACCGCCGAACGCCCACATCGGCACCACCGTCGGCAGCGCGTTGAACTGCGCGTAGCCGAAGGTCGCCAGCGAGCCGAGCAGCACCCCGGCCCCGCCGCCGAACAACGACAGCAGCAGCGCCTCCACCAGGAACTGGTCGCGGATCTGCCCCCGGGTGGCGCCGAACGACCTGCGCAGACCGATCTCCCTGCGTCGCTCCAGCACGGCGACCACCATCGTGTTGGCCACCCCGACCCCGCCGACGAGCAGGGCGACCGCGCCGAGGCCCAGCATGAGCCCGGTGAACGCGCCCGCCGCGGCGGCCTTGGCCTTCAACGCGTCCGACGGCCGGCTGACCTTGGCCTCGTTCGGGCTCTCCGGGCTGACGGTGCGGGCCAGCATGGCGCGGACGCTCTCCACCGCCGCGTCGGTCGAGCGTTCGTACACGGTGGTGGGATGGCCGTCGTGGTCGAGGTACTCCTTGGCGGCGGGGAACCCCATCAGCGCCGACCGCTCGATCTCCTCGGCCAGCGGCATCTTCTCCAGCACGCCGATGACGGTGAACCACCGGTTGTCGATCCACACCTGGCCCCGCGGGATGACCAGGCCCAGCCGTTCGGCGGCCACCGCGCCGAGCACCACCACGGGCTGGCGTTCCGTGGCGGCGTTGAGCCAGGTGCCGTGGCGTACCTTGCCGTCGAGGGTGGCCAGCAGGTCGAGGTCGGCGGCCTGCACCGTGATGCCCAGGGAGATGCCGCTGGGGATCAGGTCGTTGCGGCGCACGGTCGTGCCGGTGTCGGCGGTCTGGCCGGCGTTGGTGACGCCGTCGAGGCGTTTGACCATGGCGGCGGCGTTCTCCGGCAGCTTGACCGGGTCGCCGAAGAGGCTGTCGCCGGGCGAGACCCTGAGCAGGTTGGTGCCGAGCTCGTCGAGCTGGCGCAGGAGCTTCTCCTGGCTGGAGGCGGAGATGCCGACGACCGTGACCATGGTGGCGATGCCGATCGCGATGCCGAGCGCGGCCAGGATCGCCCTGGCGGGCCTGGCCCGCAGACCGGCCGTGCCGATCCTGGCCAGATCGGTCGGCCGCAGCCGGGCAGGTCGCAGCGCCGTCATGAGACCTCGGATCTGACCAGCCCATCGCGTACGCGCACGCGACGCGGGCAGGCGAGCGCCACCTCGGAGTCGTGCGTGATGATCGCGATGCTGATCCCTCGTGCGTTCAACGTCCTGAACAGCGACAACACCTCTGCCCCCGCCTCGGAGTCGAGATTGCCCGTCGGCTCGTCGGCCAGCAGCAGCGGCGGCCGGCCCGCCACCGCGCGGGCGACCGCCACCCGCTGCATCTGCCCGCCGGACAACTGGTGCGGCCGGTGCCCCAGACGGTGCGACAACCCCACCAGATCGAGCGCCGCCGCCGCGCGTTCCCTGCGCTGCCGCCTGGACAGGCCGCTGTAGAGCAGCCCGTCGGCGACGTTGTCGAGCGCGGTCAGCCCGGGCGAGAGGTGGAACTGCTGGAACACGAAGCCGATGTAGCGGGCGCGCAACGCGGAGAGCTGGCTGTCGGACAGCCGGCTGACGTCGTGCCCCGCCACCCGTACGGTGCCAGCGGACGGGCGGTCGAGGGTGCCGGCGATCTGCAGCAGCGTGGACTTGCCCGAGCCGGACGGGCCGACGATGGACAACATCTCGCCCTTGCGGATGGTCAGGTCCACGTTGCGCAGGGCGTGCACCCGGCCGTAGCTCTTGCTGACCCCGCGGATCTCCAGGATGTTCATCGGCCCGACACCGTGACCTTCATGCCCTCGGCCAGCCCTTCGGCCTCCACCTCGACCCGGCCGTTGCCGAACGCCCCCGTCTTCACGTGCACCCGCCTGGCCGACCCGTTCGCGTCCACGACCTCGACGCCGTAGCCGCCCTCCGGGACCGCCAGCAGGGCCTCCACCGGCACGGTGAGCACGTCCTCGGCGCGCTGCCTGGTGAGCTCCACGGTCACCGGCGCCTCGTCGAGCGAGCCCGCCGCCTTGGCCGAGACCGAGATCTCCACCTCGACCGTGGCGCCCTTCTCCTGGTTGTCGGAGCGGTCGGCCACCGTGGCCACCTTCGCCACACTGATGATCTTGCCGCTGACGTCCTTGCCGTTGGCCATCTTGACGGTGACCTTCTTGCCCTTCTTGGCGATGTCCTGCTTGTCGGCGTCCAGGTTGATCCGGACCAGCCGGTCGGTGGAGGTGACGTCCAGGATGGGCCGTACGGAGCCGACCTGGTCGCCCACCTCCACGGCGATCTTGCCGACACGTACCGACTCGGGCAGGAACACGACGTCCGCCGGCGTCACCTCGCCGTCGCGTTCCATCCCGTTCTTCTTCTGCCACCGCTTCACGGCGCGTTCGGTCGCGTCGGTGAAGCGGTTGTCCACCGTGACGCCGCGGGCGTGGCCGAGTGCCCGCAGGTTCTGTTCGAGCTGCTTGACGTCCGGGCCGCGCTTCACGCCGTCCTTGAGCGTCCGGTACGCGGGAATCTTGCCGTACATGAGGATGCGGGCCCGGCGATCGACGCTGTAGAGGCTCTTGCCGCGCTTGATCTCCTTGCCCTCGGCGGGCAGGCTGGTGATCGTCCCGGCTGCGGCGGACTTGATCGTACGGCTGTCGGCGTAGGTGAGCTTGCCGTCCACGCTCTCCTGGTCCGCCAGGTCGCCACGGGTGATCGTTTCGGTGGCGGCGGAGACCGGCCGCGCGGTCGGCGTGGGTTCCGGCTTGGCGTGCGGGCCGGTGTCGAACAACGCCGCCGAGGCGAACACGCCGCCCGCGGTGACCGCGCTGCCGACGACCGTGGTGCCCAGCGCGGCGACGACGCCCTTGAGCCGCCCGTTCATCCGGTGCCTCCCTGGCCGGGCAGCAGCTTGACGCAGCTCTGCGCCGCCTTCTGCAGCTTGGGATCGTTCGGGTCGAGGTTCTGGTTGACCGCCGGCGGGTCGGGCATGTCGATGCCCTGCTCACGCATGCAGCGGGCGTACTTGATGACCGCGTCCCTGGCCTTCGGGTCGTCGAAGGGGTTGGGGATCTGAGAGGTGTACTGCTCGCAGGCCTTCATCGCCCGCTGCAGGGTCGCCTGGTCCCCCTTGTACTGGTACGTCTTGTCCTCGGGCGAGCCGGGGTCGGGCACGTCGATGCCCTGCTCACGCAGGCACTGGGCGAGCTTCAGCAACGCGTCGTCGGGATCGACCGTGGCGGCGGCCTGCGCCTGCTTGGCCGGCCCGGCCTGACTCCCGGTCTGCTTCCCCGCCTGCGCGGGCGGGGTGCCGGCGATGGCGATCGCGATGGGGTGCTGCTCGTCCCGCGCGGCGCACCCGCCGGCCAGCAGGGCGAGCGCGACCACGGCCAGGATGACCGCTCTCATTTCGTACCTTCCCAGTTGAAGACGCGCCTGGTCACCAGGTTGACCACGATGGCGGTCGCGACCAGCCCGGCGGCGGCCGGCCAGGTCTCCGACAGCCGGCCCACGTACGCGCCGAAGACGAAGTCGTTGAGCTGGGCCAGCGGGTTGACCGTGGTGACCTGGTAGAACCACGGCGCCACGCCCTCCCAGCCCTCGCGCGGCACGCCCAGCCCGCTGCCGAGGAAGAGCAGCACGAAGCAGAGCGGCGCGGCGATCCTGGCGCCGGCGCGGGGCATCCGCAGGCCGCCCAGCAGCAGCCCGGCGCTGACCGAGCAGTAGGTGACCGCCAGCAGCGCGGCCACCAGGCTCAGCGGATGCCAGGTGCGCGGCGGTCCGTAGAAGACGAACGTGACGGCCATGAACAGCGCCGTGGACGCCGCCACCAGCACGACGGCCACGATCGCCTGCGCCAGGATGTACGCCCCGTCCCGCATGGGGCTGCGCCGCAACCGGCCGAGCAGCCCCGTGTCCCGCATCTCCGACAGGTGCAGGGTCAGCACCAGGATCCCGGCCGAGGCGGCGACCGTACCGGCCGTCTCGGGCAACAACCGGTCGATGACCCTGACGCCCGGCATGGCGCCGAACTCCAGGGTCGGAAAGGAGAAACCGATGAACAGCATCAGCGCGAGCAGCATCGCGAACGGCAGCGCGAGCACGGCCAGCAACGCGAGCGGCGTGCGTGCCAGCAGGGCCAGTTGCGCGCGTACGAGGGTCCAGACGGTGGCTGCCATGCTCATACCTCCAGGGCGGCGGGTTCCGGCACGGCCGACAACGTGAGGTAGGCGTCCCTGAGCGTGGGCCGGCGGATCAGCCAGACCCGGTCACCGCTCATGGGCGCCAGCTCCTGGACGGCCGCCTCCAGCGCGGGGCGGGAGCCGTACAGGTAGGTCGCCGCGGCGCAGGGCAGCACGCGTACCTCCGAGAGGCGGTCCACCCGCAGGTGCGGCGGCACGCTCAGCACGTGGACGGAGCCGAGCAGCCCGATCAGCCGCGAGGGGCTCCCCTCGGCCAGTACGCGGCCATCGCGCAGCAGGACCACCCGGTCGGCCAGCCTCTCGGCCTGGGCCAGGTCGTCGAGGAGCACGCACACCCCGCCGTAGCCGGAACGCAGCTCGTCGATCACGTGCTCGACCCGGTTCCTGCCGCCCTCCTTGAGCCCGGCGGTCGGGTCGTCGAGCAACACCAGCTCGGGATTGCCGACCAGGGCCAGGCCGATCATGACCAGCCTGCGCTGGGAGTCGCTGAGCACGCCGAAGCGCTTGGTCAGCAGCGGCTCCAGGTCCAGCAGGTCGGTCAGGCGGCCGGACAGGCCGCGGGTGCCGTACAGGCGGGAGAAGAGACGTACGGCGTCGCCCACCCGCATCCGGTCGGGGAGCCGTTCCCCGCGCAGGGCGGCCCCCATGCCCGCGGGCCGCCGATCTCCCGGGCCGACCGTCGCGCCGAGCATCTCGATCTGGCCCGCGTCCGGCTCGGCCTCGCCGGCCAGGCACTCCATCAGCTTGCCCGCGCCGTCGCCCGGCGGGCCGACCACGCAGACGACCTCGCCGCGCTCGACGGTGAAGGAGACCTCCTCCAGCGCCGGCGACAGAGACAGGTCGGTGACGTTGAGCAGGGCCGTCATGACGCCACCCCCGCGTTGAAGCGGTCGGCGATGGTGGCGGCCACCTCCAGGTACATGTCCCTGGTGGAGGTGCGCAGCAGGTCGAGATCCACCTCGGAGCCCTGCTCCAGGTGCGGGTCGAACGGCACGCCGATCACCGCGCGGCAGCGCTGGGCGAAGTGCTCCTTGAGCTCGGTGACGTTGACGGCGTTCCTGCGCGGGTTCTTCACCGCCGACAGCACCACGACGGCGCTGACCGCCAGGTTCCCGTGCCCATGGGCCTGCAGCCAGTCGAGGGTGGCCGAGGCCGACCTGGCGCCGTCCACGGTGACCGGGCTGACCAGGACGATCTGGTCGGCCATGGCCAGGATCGCGCTCATCGCCGAGTGCAGCATGCCGGTGCCGCAGTCGGTGATGGCGATGGAGTAGAACTGCTCCAGGATCTGCGCGACCGCGCGGTAGTCGTCGGCGTTGAACGCCTCCGAGATGGCCGGGTCCCGGTCGGAGGCCAGCACCTCCAGCCGCGAGGGGGCCTGGGAGGTGTACGAGCGCACGTCGGCGTAGCGCCACAGGCCGCCCCGGTCGTTGAGCAGGTGCCGTACGGTGGCCGGCGACTCCATCCTGAGCTTCTCCGACAGGGTGCCGCGGTCGGGGTTGGCGTCGACGGCGATGACCCGGTCGCCCCGGTTGTGCGCGAGCGTCGAGCCCAGGCCGATGGTGGTCGTGGTCTTGCCGACCCCGCCTTTGAGGCTCATCACCGCGACCCTGAAGTGGCCGGCGGTGACCGGCTGCCTGATGCGTTCGATGAGTTCCTGGCGGCGGCGTTCGGCCTTGGAGTCCCCGAGGTGGATGAGGCCGCCGCTCATCGTGTAGACGGCCTTGCGCCAGCCTCCGGTGGGCGGGCGGCGCCTGGTGCGCAACAACCGGTCCGGTCGCAGGCTGTCCGCGGTCGTCGCCGCCACCGGCATCCCGGTGTCGGACCGCGGGGAGTCGGGCTGCGGGTAGGCGGGCTGCGGGTAGGCGGGCTGCGGGTAGGCGGGAGCTTCTGTGCTGCTCTGGGGCGGCGGGAAGACCGGCGTTTCCGGGCCGCTCTGCGGCGGCGGGAAGACCGGCGTTTCCGGGCCGCTCTGCGGCGGCGGGAAGACCGGCGTTTCCGGGCCGCTCTGCGGCGGCGGGAAGACCGGCACCCCGGGGCTGCCGCTCGGCGGGGGCGGGAAGACCGGCACGTCAGGCGCGGAAGGCTCCCAGACCGGCCGGCCGAGCGGGTTCGGCGGCGCCTGGAAGGCGTTCGGCCCCGGCGGCGGCTGGATCGGGCCCGGCGGCGGCCCCACGGCAGGCCTGCCCTTCCCTCCTGCTCGTTCCTGCGGGTCGCCCGGCGCGACCTGCCCCGCCTGCCGATCGTCGCCCGCGTCCGGCTCCCACCACTGGGGAGGTTCGGGAGGCGGGCGTTTCACCCCCTTGGGCAGTTTCGGCGGCGGGAAGCGTATGGTGCGCGTGGCGTCCGGATCCACGCGGAGTTCTTCCCCGTTCACTTCCACCGTGACCTCGTCGTCCTCGCTGTGCATGATCCACCCGTTCGCGATCGCTACGTTCGGTCGTCGGATTGCGTCACAACCGGCCAGGCCGCCACCCGGTAGGGGCGGCTTCCCGCGGGCTGTACGCGCTGAACTTGACTGACGCGCTCGCGACTGACCAGCGCGCGGTCCGCCCCATGCGCACGAAGCTCGGTCGTCCGCACCGGGCCTGCGCCTCCGGGCGGGCGCGGGGAGCCGCGCTCGTCCCCGGGGCCGGAGTCGGGCGAGGCGGCACGCCCGTCGCCGGGGAGCCGTAAGGCGCCGCGCCCGCCATCGGTGAGCGGGTCGTCCCCGGTGGTCATGGAGGCGACGGACAGCTCGGTGTCCAGGTACCGGCCGCCTGCGGCGACCTTGCGGATCGCCGCGGCCAGCTCCTCGGCCGGCGCGTCCTTGCCGAGGAAGCCCCGCACGCCCACGGCCACCGCCCTGCGCAGGTAATCCGGCCGGCCGATGCTGGTCAGGACCACGATCGCGCAGTGGGTGCCGATGCGCGGAGCGGCGGTCAGGCCGTCCACCCCGGTCAGTTCGGCATCGAGTACGGCGACGTCCGGCCGGTGCCGGCCGACCGCCTCGGCGATCTCATCTCCGTGGCCGGCTTCCGCGACGACGTCGATGCCCTCCTCCATGGCGAGCAGGGTGGCCAGCACGCGCCGGATCTGTTCGTCGACGGCAAGTAAGACGCTGATCGGCGACGCGGTAGGCATACGACGAGTCTGACTCCGCGACATTTGCCCCGATAGGAGCCTGTGTCATCGAAGCGATGTGACATCTATCATGCCGCTAATACGACGAATAGGAATATTTCGTACATTAGGGGATGAATAACGTGACACCCCTTGCAAAGGTCCCTCAATTTATGGCAAGCCGAAAGTGTGTTGCAAGTCGGTTCAGGCACACTCGCGATGGCCACGATCCAGACGCCCACCCAACCATGACGAGCTGTCCGTACGACTGATCGGGAAGCGGCAAAAGGAAGCAGGTGCGGTTGATGCACTTCGGAATCCTGGGGCAACCGGCCATCTGGCGGCAAGGCAACGAGATCAGGCTGAGCACCCGCAGGTCACGGGCGGTGCTGGCGCACCTGCTGCTGAGCCCGGGCCACTCGGCCTCGGCCGAGAACCTCATGGACGCGATCTACGGCGACAACCCCGCCAAGAGCGCGCGGAACCAGGTGCACCGCGGGGTCGGCGAGCTGCGGCGCTGCGGCGTCACCATCGACGTGCAGGACAACGTCTACCGCCTCGACGCCACCCCTGACACCATCGACGCCTTCGTGTTCCTGCGCATGTACGACCAGGCGGGCAGGCAGACGAGCGAGGGCGAGCACGCCAAGGCCGCCGAGATCCTGGGCGCCGCGCTCGAACTGTGGCGCGGCCCGGCCCTGTCCGGCCTGGACAGCGAGGCGTTCCTGACGGAGGCGGCGCTCTGGAACGAGCGCCGGCTGGCCGCCGTCGAGGCCCGCATCGACGCCCTCCTCGTGCTCGGACGCCACCGCGAGCTGATCGCCGAGCTCCAGCACCTGACGGACCAGCACCCCTTGAAGGAGCGCTTCCACGCGCAGCTCATGATCGCTCTCTACCGCTCGCACCGGGCCAGCGAGGCGCTGCAGGTCTTCACCGACATGAAGGAGCGGCTGCGCGGCGAGCTCGGCACCGATCCCAGCCCCGCGCTGAGCGACCTGCGGCTGCGCATCCTGCGCCAGGACGTGGTGCTGGGCTCGGCAGACCTGGACGCCGACGTGCCGCGGCAGCTGCCCGCCCGCCCGGGCGTGCTGCCCGGCCGCGGGGGCGAGCTACGGGGGCTCGTCGAGGCGCTGACCGAGCGGCCGACCAGCCCGCTCGTGGTGATCACCGGCTCGGCCGGCGTCGGCAAGACCGCGCTCGCGCTGGAGGCGGCGCACCGGGTGTCCGGCGGCTTCCCCGACGGGCAGTTATACGCCGACGACCTCGGCGACCCCGCGGAGGTGCTGGCCGGCTTCCTGGCCGCGCTCGGGGTGGCGGCCAAGGAGATCCCGGAGGGCGCGGGGGCGCGTGCCGCGCTGCTGCGCAGCGTCCTGGCCGTGCGCCGGGTGCTCATCGTGCTCGACGGCGTTACGGAGGCGGGGCAGGTGCTGCCGTTCCTGCCCGGACGCTCCGGCTCGGCCGTGCTCGTGACCAGCGGCTCTCCGCTGGCGCTGCCCCGCGACGCCGTCACGGTGACCGTCGCCGCGCTGGACGCCCGCGCGGCCAGGACCTTGCTGGCGACCGGGGCAGGAGCGCGCCGGATGCGGGCCGAGCCCGCGGCGGCCGACCAGATCGTGGAGTTGTGCGCGGGGCTGCCCGCGGCGCTGAACATCCTGGCGGCCAAGCTGGCCGCCCGGCCGCAGCTCAGCCTGCAGCGCCTGGCCGACCGCCTCGCCGAGCCGTCGCGGATCATGGGCGAGCTGCGGCACGGCGGCAAGGGCATCATGTCCACGCTGATGCGCGGCTACCACGAGCTGCCCGCGAAGCCGCGCTCGCTGGTGCGCAGGATCGGCTACCACGGCATCCCGGAGATCACCACCACGACGGCCGCCGCGCTCGCCGACGTCTCTCTGGACGCCGCCGAGGTCATGCTGGAAGAGTTGTCCGAAACCCATTTCGTCCAGCCCCTTCCCGGCGGCGAACGTTACCGCTGCCACGAGCTGATGCTCGGCTTCGGCCACGCCCGCGCCAGGGCCGAGGACGGCCAGTGCGACCTGGACGCGGCCGTCGAGCGGGCCTTCGGCAGCTGGCTGGCCCTGACCGACGCCGCCCACGAATCGATGCGGGGCAAGGACGGCTCCATCCCGCGCGGCACCGCGCCCCGCTTCCGCCCCGCCGGCGCGCCCGCCTGGACGGGGCAGGGCTCGGCCTGGTTCGAAAGGCACATCGACGCCCACGTCGCCCTGGTACGACGGGCCGCGTCCAGGCCGGAGACCTGCTGGGAGCTGGCCGTGGCGCCGCTGGCGCTCTTCGAGAGCGGCGCCCATCTCGACAAGTGGCTGGAATCGCACCAGATCGCCCTGGCCAGCGTCGCCAAGGGGTCGAACGTACGCGGTCACGCCGTGCTGACGTACTCGCTGGGTTATCGCGCGCTACTGGTGGGCGACCACATCGGCGCGGCGCGGCAGTTGCGGGAGGCGCTCACGCTCTTCCAGCGGCTGGGCGACGAGCAGGGCAGCGGGCTGACCCTCAACCTGATCGGCGACCTGGACCGGATGCACCGTACGCCGGCCACCGCGCGGGAGACCTACCAGGAGGCGGCCGCGGCGCTGCACCGCAGCGGGGACACGATCGCCGAGGCCGAGTCCCTGGTGGGGCTGGCGACGGTGTTGCAGAGCACCGGTGACGAGGCCGGTTCGCAGAGCTGCCTGGACCGGGCGCTCAGCCTGTGCAGGGAGGCGGGGAGCCTGCGCAGCGAGGCCAGGATCAGGCGGGCGGTGGCCATGCACGCGACCAAGGCGGGCACGCCGGAGAAGGCCTGCCCGGAGCTGATCGAGGCGCTGGAGATCGCCATCCACATCGGCGACCGGGTGGTGCAGTCCGACATCCTCCTCGATCTGGGGACGACCCGGATCCTGCTGGGCGACCCCAAGGCCGCCTTCGACGACCTGGCGACCGCCGAGGAGATCGCCAGAGTGGCCGGGATGGAGCGTACGGCCCGCCGCGCGAAACTGGCCCGCGCCTTCATCAACGGCGGCGGCCTGGGCATCCACCCCACCTCGTAGTCACCCGGGACGGGCACCGTCAGGGTGTCAGGGCCGTTCCGGGTGACGGACCGGGCATGGGTCACTCCTGCTCGGTGTCGGGGGACGACCCGGCCAGGAGGTTCGTGGCGGTGGTGGAGACCATGGGCGGGCCGCCCTCCTCGGTGAGGGCGAACAGCGCGATGCCGGCGTCGCGAGCGATCCTGTCGAGCTGAGCCGAGACCAGGCCGCTGATCAGGACCCGCTGCCCGTTGATCTCCAGGATCTGGCCGCCGGCGCCGTTCACCGCGATGGCGAGCTCCTGGGGCTGGTCGGACAGGACGCTGAGGGTGTGGGGCTGGAACCGGTCGACGAAGGCCGCGGCGGAGCCGCTGCCCACGATCTCGCCCTGCGCGATCACCACCAGGTCGTCGACCAGGTCCTCCAGCTCGGCCAGCAGATGGCTGGCGATGAAGACGGTGCGGCCCTGCCCGCGCAGGTCGCGCAGGACGTCCTTGATCCAGGTGATGCCCTCGGGGTCGAGGCCGTTCATGGGCTCGTCCAGGATGACGATCTCCGGATCGCCCGCCAGGGCGATGGCCAGCGCGAGGCGTTGCAGCATGCCGTGGGACAGGGAGCCGGAGCGCCGGCCGGCCACGTCGGCGAGGCCGACCCTGGCCAGCAGTTCCTCGGCGTCGGCTGTCGTGCCGGCCAGCCGGGCGGCCCAGCGGACGCTGTCGACGGCCGCCCTGGAGGGGTGGGCGCACTCGCCGTTCAGCACCGCGCCGACCTTGCGGGCGGGAACGGGCCATTCGTGCAGGGGTCTGCCGTCGATGAGCGCGGCGCCGGAGGTGGGGCGGACGAGCTGGAGAAAAAGGTGGAGCGTCGTTGTTTTGCCCGCGCCGTTGGGCCCGAGAAAACCGGTGATGGCGCCGGCCCGCACCGAGAAGCTCACGCTCTTGACGGCCTCGAGTGAGCCGAATCGTTTCGTGAGGTTCTCCGCCTGCAGAATCGCCCCCATGCGCGACGGAACCCCACTTCCTCTGCGACGGGAAGCCGGGACGTCAAGGACACGGTCAAGCCGCCGCAATTCCCCGTAACAGTGCGATTACCCAAAAGCAGTTAGCTTTGGGCACATATAAACACCAAGGTCAACATAGTGTCAACACGGGGAAGCGGGCCTGGGGCCGCGCGACCTCGGGTGAGGTCCCGCGGCCCGGTCACAATCAGCCGAGGTCACGACGCTGGTGGAGGTACAACGCCAGGCCCGCCGCGATCGCCACGTACAGAGTGAACATGCCGAGCCCGGGCAGCGCGCCCAGGCTGAGGTTGGCCGCGGCGGCGCCGACCGTCTTGAACGGCAGGAACGCCACCACCTCCGCCGGGATCGTGTAGACCAGCACCGCCTCGGCGGCCAGCGCCCAGATCAGCAGCGCGGAGATGGCTCCGGCGGTGTTCCTGAGCAGCATGCCGACCGCCGCGCCGAGCACGGTCGCCAGCGGCACGGCCACCAGGTGGGTGAGGATGAGCATGAGGCCGTCACCGGCCATCGGGTCGAACCGGCCACCTCCGGTGATCAGCCCGCCCACCCAGGCCGCGGCCAGCGCGATGATCGTGACGACCAGCGCGACGGCGGCCGCCGCCGAGAACTTCGCGGCCACGACCCGGTTGCGCCACGGCGCCATGACCGAGGTGATGCGGAAGGTGCCGCTGCGCATGTCGCCGGTCGCGACCAGCACGCCCAGCACCAGCATCGCGTAGATCACCACCTCCATCGGCAGCGTGATGACCTGGACCGAGGTGCCGAGCCCGGGAATGTTGCCCTGCTCGTCGATCGAGCCGCCCATGATGGCGCCCCCGAGGCCGGCCACCACGATGGCCGCGGCCGCGGTGATCAGGTAGCTGCGCAGGGTACGGAATTTGATGATCTCAGCGGACAACAGATCGGCGAAACCCATGGTTCAGCCCACCTCTCCCTTGATCTCGGCCTTCTCGGCCGTGGCCATGCTGAACGCCTTCTGCAGGCTCCGCTCCTCGCGCAGCTCGTAGATCGCGACGCCGGTGCTCTTGGCGAGCTGGCCCACCGCGTCCGGTTCCAGCCCGGTGACCTGCAGGCGCTGCGCGTCGGCCATGCTGACGAGTCGGCCGCCCGCGCTGGTGATGGCGGCGCTGAGCGCCTGCGGGTTGTCGCACTGCACGCTGACGGTCTGCGTCTGGAAGCGCTGGATGAACGCCTGCGCCGCGCCGGCGCCGACGATCTTGCTCTGCGCGATGACGACCAGGTCGTCGACCAGGTCCTCCATCTCGGCCAGCAGGTGGCTGGAGACGAACACCGTCCTGCCCTGGTCCCTGAACTGCCGCAGCAGCCCCTTCATCCAGGTGATGCCCTCGGGGTCGAGCCCGTTCATCGGCTCGTCCAGCATGACCACCTCGGGGTTGCCCACCAGGGCGATGGCCAGCGCCAGCCGCTGCCGCATGCCCAGCGAGAAGCGCCCGGCCCGCTTGCCGGCCACCGCGGACAGGCCCACCCGATCCAGCAGCACCTCGGCCTGGTTGTCCTTCACCCCGGCGAGCCTGGCCGCCCAGCGCACGCTGTCGATGGCCCGGCGGCTGGGGTGCGCGCACTGCGTGTCCAGCACCGCGCCGATCTTGCGGGCGGGCACCGGCCACTCGTGGATCGGCTTGCCGTCGATGTGGGCCGAGCCGCTGCTCGCCCGGTCCAGGCCGAGGAAGAGCCGCATCGTCGTCGACTTGCCGGCGCCGTTGGGCCCCAGGAAGCCGGTGATCGCGCCGGAGCGCACGGCGAAGCTGGCGTTGCTGACCGCGAGAGCGGGTCCGTACCGTTTGGTGAGGCCCTCTGCCCTCAACATCGGTTTCATCTGATCTCCTGTTGTGTCGTTGTGCAGGTGTCGTGGCGGGTGGCCGCGGGTTCCAGGAACGGGAGACCGGTGCCGCCGCCCAGGGCGGTGTGCAGGGCGAGGAGCACGCCGGCCGAGCCGGTGGCCAGGTCGGTCGACAGCCGCAGCGCCTGCTCCCCGATGAAGGCGATGTGGCCGTCCCGCGGCACGCCGTGCCAGGCGAGGTGCTTCAGGTGGCGGGCGAGCCTGGGCGAGTCCGGCCGCTCGCCCAGGCGGGCCAGCGCCAGCATGACCCCGGCCCTGCCCGCGAACAGCCCGGCGCCGGTGACGACGTGGTCACCGAGGGCGCGGTGGAGGTCGTCGAGCACCTCCAGCAGTTCCGGGTCGGGGTAGTGCTCGATCAGCAGCCGCAGCACCATGGCCACGCCCGCGCCGCCCAGCTCCAGGACCGGCTCGCGCCACGGGGCGCCGATCGGCGCGGGGAGGCCCGTGCCCACGCCCATCACCGCCAGGTCGCGGCGCAGCGCCGCCTCGGCGTGCCGCAGCAGTGCGGGTTCCCTGCTCTCGGCGTAGAGCCGCAGCAACAGCAGCGCGGCGCCGCTGGCTCCGTGCATCAGGCCTGGCGGCGGCCCTTCCGACTTCAGCGGCAGGCGCTCGATGAGCAGTTCGGTGACCGCGCCGCAGTCCCGCCCGAAGTGCCGCAGCGTCAGCCCGGTCCCGGCCAGGCCGGAGTACAGCCCGATGCCCGGCACCCGGTCCAGCGGGATCGCGGCCGCGCGTTCGAGTGTCTCCAGCGCTTCCGCGGTGCGGCCGAGCCGGTCCAGGGCGTAGGCGACGCCGCTCAGCCCGTCGTAGAAGCCGGGCCGTGTCAGGCTCCCCTCGCGCGAGCGGCGCACCAGCCAGTCCACCTGCTCCGCCGGTACGTCCGCGCCGGCCTGGGCGAGCGTCCAGAGCACACCGGCCGCGCCGTGGGCGAAGGCGGCCCCGCCACCCGGGAGGTGGAACTGCGCGATGTCGCCGGGAAAGAGCCGGTCCGTACGCTCCGGCGTGGCAGTGACCGCGATGCCGTCCGCGATCGCGGCCCGCAACCCCGGCCAGGCCGCGGGCTCAGGCTCCGGCCAGTCCAGCGGCGGCCGGTCGGCGGGCTGGGCGACCAGGTCGTTCCAGTGCGGGGCGGGGCCGAGGTCGCGGCGTACCTGCTCGGCGAAGTCCGCGGGAACGGGGAAGTACGTGGTGATGAGGTCCAGCAGCTGCCCGCCCTTGTCGGCGCCCCAGGGCAGCAGGGCCGTCATGGGGCAGAACAGGGCCAGCCGGATGCAGCCCAGCCCGAAGCGGTCCACCTCGGCGCCGGTGTAGCTGGGCGGTGCCACGAAACCGGGCGCGGCCATGACCTGGACCAGGTTCTTGTCGGCCTCGGTGGCGCCCTCCAGGTCGATGAAGGCGATGCTGTCGTCGGCGCGGACCAGGATGTTGGCCGGGTGCAGGTCGCCGAAGACGACGCCCCGCTCGTGCATCGCGGCCACGGCCTCCTCGGCCTGCCGCAGGATGTTCAGCGCCCACTCCGTGTAGGTGGCGAAGTCCGCGGCGGAGCGGTCGGGCCGCAGCAGCGGGTTGCGGCGGGCGATCTCCCGGCCCAGCGGCTCGCCCTCGACGTACTCGCGGGCCAGGAAGTAGTGCTCGTGGCCGATCCGGTAGTCGATCACCCGAGGGATCCAGGGCAGGCCGGCGAGCCGGTCCATGGCCCAGTGCTCGCGCTCCAGGCGGGTGACGGCGTCGCGTCCCTCCTGGTCGAGCCCGGCCAGCGGTCTGGCCTCCTTCAGCACCACCACCTCGCCCGAACGGGTGTCGGTGGCGTAGTAGACGCCGCCGCCGTTGGAGAAGTGGAAGGCCTTGGTCGCGCGGAAGGGGAAGTCGCGCAGCGTACCCCGGTTGCGCGCGGCCAGCGCCTCGGTCAGGCAGTCGGGCAGCTCGGCCCACGGGGGCGGGCGGAAGGACGGGCCACGGACGTCGGGCACCAGCTTGCCCTCCGGGTCCTCGATGCAGTAGACGGTCTCGCCGTACTCGTTCTGGATCGTGCGCTCGACGAAGGCGCCGTAGCGGACGTACAGCGGCCCGGAGCGCCAGCGCAGGTCGCTGAGGATGTGCGGGCCCCGCTCCCCGTCCAGCAGGTCGCCCAGCTCGTTGAGGATCTTCTCCAGTTGCTGGTCGTCACACGGGTACAGGGTGGCGAACTTGCCCGCGCTGCCGCGGTCGGCGTACTTGCCGTTGCGCCGCCGCAGCACCGTCTCCGAGCGGAGGTACTTGAAGCTGACGCGGTGCGCGACGCAGTAGTCCCAGACCTTGGCGAGGATGCGGGCCGCGTTCTCCATGGTCGCCGAGACGTGGATCTTCCAGCCCTGCCGCTGTACGCGCTCGACGGGCGCGTTGAAGATGATCCAGTCGGCGTTGTCGTCGCGTCTCCAGTCCGCGGGCATGGGTGTGGCCGCGTCGTGGGAGAACTCGGCGGCCGCCGGCGGCTCGACGACGTCGTAGAAGGGCTCTCCCGGCGGGCAGTGTCGCAGATACTCGATGAACTCCATCGCTCTTCTCTTCTCCCCGTCACCAGGTGAGCGGCAGGTACGTCGCGACGAGCCACTCACCGAGTGGCCTGGACCCGGCGTCGACCCGCGCCGCGCCGCTGCGTTCTCCCGGTGTCTCCCGCACGGTCAGCGGGTAGGCGGACACGGTCATCGGCAGGGTGCCTTCCGCGCGGATCGGAAGCAGCGCCGAGATCGGAACGGTCGTGCTCGACGCCGTGGCGGAGGCGACCACGGCCGACCCCACCTGCTCGCGCAGGACCACGCCGTTGCGCAGCAGCCGGACCTGCGCCCCCCGCGTGATCGCCTCGTCGCCGCCCGGCACCACGAGTTCGAGCTGCCCCTGCCGGTAGTGGTAGCCGCCCGAGATCACGTACGGCACCTGCACCGTCATCAGCACGGCGGTGAGCCCGCAGGCCAGCACCGCGATCACGCCCCCGATCCGCCACACCGACGCGCCCGACGTCCTGGCCTCCTGCACGCGCAGCAGGAACCCGACGAGCAGCCGGCCGAGCAGCAGCAGCACGACGACCGAGATGGCCACCGTGCCGAGGAGACCGAGGCCGCGCAGCAGCTCGCCCCAGAGGGACAACGCCAGCACCCCGACGAGGTAGACGGGAAAGACCAGGCAGGCCAGCCCGTACGGCACCGCCCACCGCAGCCCCGGCAGCTCGACCGGGTAGGTGCCGCCGAACAGCAGCCTCGTGACCAGCCGGCGGGCGTCGATCATCGCCCGCTTGCGCAGGTCGGAGATGTCGAGGTGGCTCATCAGCGCCAGGTAGCCGTCGAGCTTGATGAACGGCAGCAGGTTGAGCAGCCCGCTGGTGTAGGTGACGACGGAGAAGACCAGCAAGGCCGCCTCACCCGTCGGCAGCGCCGCGACGGCCGCCGCGCCCGCCACCACGAACTGGGTGGCCACCCCGGCCAGCGCCACCCGCACACGCCGCTCCTTGTGCCCCAGCCGCCAGCCGTCGGAGACGTCGCAGAAGAACGCGGGCAGCAGGTAGAGCAGCATGACGCCCATCCGGCTCGGCCGCCCGCCGTAGTGGCTGAGCACCGCGCCGTGGCTCAGCTCGTGCACCACCATGACCAGGTACGAGCCGGCCGCCACCCACGCGTAGACGCTCAGCGGCAACGGCGATCCGAGCGCCTGCGCCAGCGCGCCACCGTTCAGCGCCAGGCTCACCGGCCCGGCCAGCGCGATCACCACCGCGACCACCGCCCAGAAGCGGTTGGCCAGCGCCGCCAGCAGCGGCCGGCACCAGGCCAGCAACCGGGCCGGACGCAGCAGGGTGATCTGCAAGGTCAGCGGGGGCACGTACTTCACCCAGGGGGCGGCGGCGCTACGGCCGCGGCTGCCGTCGTCCAGCAGTTTCATCCGCTGCAGCTCGCCCAGCGCGTAGCCGAGCGCCTGCGGCGTCCACTTCGGCCCCAGGTCGGCCATCAGCTCGGCGTGATCCCGGTCGCCGTCGAGCGCGCGGCCCAGCCGCGCCATGTCCGCGCCCACCCGGATGTAGCGGCCGGGGCCGCGCTGGATGATCCACGGGGCGCCCTCGTGCTCCGGCGCGTGCACCTGGACGTCGTCGGCCAGCCGGGGACGGGCGGGAATGGCCGGGTCCAGCTCCTCCCGTTCCCTCCTGCCGAGCTTCACGGTCACCGCCCGGTCGCGTTCATGACCAGGAGCGCGAAACAGACCAGAGCCGCGACACCGAGCACGGCCAGCACGACGATCTGCGTGATCCCCGCCAGGCTGCTGTTCGCGACCAGGGCGAACGCGACGACACAGATTCCAGCCGCGATGATCAACCACACCGTGGACACGTTGCTCATTCCTTTCCTTCTCCGAGCGGGAATTCCTTCTCCGAGCGGGATCGAGGGCGGGCGGTGGCGGCGGACGACCGCCGCCACCGCTGTGTGCTATGCCGCTACGTCCGCCTCGGGCTCCTGCATCTCAAGCTCGAGACCGAGTGCCGCATCCAGTGATCAGCGCGCTCAGGTGATGACGCTGATGCTGCTCATCACGGCGGTCACGCCGTACGAGACCGCCGTGCCGACGACACTCGTCACGGAGACGCCGGTGACGACTCCCCAGAAGGTCCCCCAGCCGGGAGCCTCCATGGCTTCGAGCTCCTGCATGCCCAGCTCAAGCGGGGCGTTGGCCAACTCGTTCATGTGCATTCCTCCTCTCGGGAAAACCGGATGTCAGGTCGCCGCGGCCGCGCTGGCGACCGCGCTGGCGAAGGCGAGGGTGCCGAGGGTGATGACGACCCCCTGCTTGAAGCCGGACCAGAATCCGGGGGCGTCCATCGCCTCGAGCTCCTGCATGCCCAGCTCAAGCGGGGCAATCGCCAGTTCGTTCATGTGCCTCTCCTTCGATGTCAGGTCGCCGCCGCGCTGGCGACCGCGCTGGCGAAGACGAGCGTCCCGAGGGTGATGACGACCCCCTGCTTGAAGCCGGACCAGAATCCGGGAGCGTCCATCGCCTCGAGTTCCTGCATGCCTAGCTCCAATGCGGGAGTCAGGCTGGAGGTCGCCGCCATGTCCATCGCCACACCTCCTCTCCTTCCTGTCAGCCCGCGGCCTGTCCGCGGGAGTCCTTGGCGGGCAGGGCGGCCACGGCATCCGGTGTGCGGATCACCTCGGCCAGCAACCGCCGTACCTCGTCCTTGGTCAGGCCGCCGAGCATGGGCAGCCCGGCGCCCCAGGCGCGCACGATGCGCGCGGCGATGGCGTCGAGCGCGTCCTCGCCGGCGCTCAGCCGCCGCTCCACCAGCCACGAGTCGATGAGCGCGGCCATCCCGTCGGCCGGGTCGCCCGGCAGTCCCGCGGGATCGACGGCCCGCAGCACCGACCAGAGCCTGGCCAGCCGCCTGGCGGAGCCGAGCCGCCGCTCCCCGCCGGCGATGGCCCGCCACAGCGGCGGCAGCAGGGCGGCGACGGCGCGCATCTTGCGGACGCCGAGCACGCCCGAGACCTCGTTGGCGATCAGCCAGCCCTTGTTGGCGAACGCGGTGCGGCCCAGGTGGATCCACTCCTGGTGGGTGAGCCCGCTCAGCTTGGCGATCTCCAGCCGCAGCGCGCGGTCCACCGGCCGCCCGCTGCTCCGCGCCCGCCGCACCTGGTGCCCGGCCGTGACCAGCCGTACGGCGACCGCCTCGGCCAGCGCGTCCTCGGTGGGCAGGTCGGCGTGGTCGCCCGCGTACAGGCTGACCAGGCGGAAGAGCGCCTCCAGCACGCCCTCGGAGATCAGCTCGGCCGGCAGGGTGTCGGTGGCGACCGGGTCGAGCACCGCGATGTCGGGCCGCAGGCACTCGCCGGAGATCAGCCGCTTGCCCTGGGGGTATTCCAGGCAGGCCACCGTGCTGAGCTCGGCGCCGGTGCCCAGGGTCGTGGGGACCGCGACGAGTCGTACGGCACGCTCGGTGCCCTGCGGCAGCACGGTCATGCCGCTGCGTTGCGGGACCGAGAGCCTGGCTCGCGCGGCGGGGCGCTCGTACAGCAGGGTGAGCAGTTTGGCCTGGTCGAGCAGGGAGCCGCCGCCGACGCCGACGACCAGCTCGATCCCCCGCAGACGTCCGGCCAGGTCCAGGACGCCGGCCAGGGTGCCGGGGCCGGGCAGGACGGTCAGCTCCGCCTCGCGGCCGGCCTTGACGACCTGGCGGCGGACGCGGGAGACGATCTCGCTCTCCAGCACGCCGGGATCGACGAGCAGGCTCACCCGCCGCCCGGAGCCCGCGGCCAGCCACGGGGCCAGGCCGTCGGCCCCGAAGAGCGTACGGGTCAGGCACTGCGTGCTCTGCTGCGTCATGCCGGGACCTCCCTGCCGCTGTAGGCCGACAGGCCGGCGCGCAGGCAGCCGAACAACTCGCTCAGGTCGGCGTCCGTGTAGGTGAGCGCGGGCACGAGCTGCACGCCGTTGACGCCCGGGTGCACGATGGCCCCGGCGCGGCGGACCGCCGCGACCACGGCGGGCACCTCGGCCTGCGGCAGCTCCGCGCCGTCCGGCGTACGCAGCTTGATCGCGCGGAAGCAGCCCACGCCGGAGGTCCCGGCGACCATCGGGTGCCGCAGTGCGGCCAGCTCCTCGTCGAGCCGGTCGGAGACCCGCCTGCCCAGCGCCACCGCGTCCAGGCGGCGCATCTCGCCGATGGTGGCCAGGATCGCCGCGCAGGTCAGCGGCGTGCCCGCCTGCGTCTCCGCGTGCGCGAGCACCGCGCCGGCCTCGGTGAACGCCGCCGCCACTTGCCGGGAGGCCATCACCACGGCGGCGGCGCTGACCCCGTTGGTCAGGCCCTTGGAGGCGAGCAGCAGGTCCGGCGGCTCAGGCCAGCCCTGGGAGGCGAAGAAGCTGCCGGTACGGCCGAAGCCCGTGGCCACCTCGTCGGCCACCAGCAGGAACCCGTGCTCGCGGCGCAACCGCAGCAGCTCGGCCACGTACTCGCCGGTCAGCGGGACGGCCCCGCTGCCCAGCACCGGTTCGACGACGACCGCCGCCACCTGGGCGCCCTGGCGCTCCAGCAGCCGGGTCAGCTCGCCGGTGTCGTTCGGCGTGACGTGCCGGACCAGCCGCTGGTCCACACCGTAGAGCCGCTGCCCGAAGTCCTCGCCGGTCAGGGCGAAGGCGCCGAACGTCATGCCGTGGTAGCCGCCGTTGAGCCCGACCACGAGCTTGCGCCGGTCGTTGCCGCTCAGCGCGTGGTAGTGCCGGGCGAGCTTCATCGCCAGGTCGTTGGCGGCGCCGCCGGAGGTCGAGAACACCGCCCTGGCGTAGTGGTCGGCGCCGCACAGCTCGACCAGGGCGGCCGCGGCGCGGCGCGCGTAGTCGTTCTCGTAGCGGAAGACGTTGAGGTAGGACGCCTCGGCGAGGGCCTCGGAGACGGCCGCCGCGATCGCGGGGTTGCCGTAGCCGAGGTTGGTGTTCCACAGCCCGCTGGTGCCGCAGAGCAGCTCGCGCCCGTCGGCGAAGCGGATCCGTACCCCCTTCGCGGAGACCGCGCAGAGCTCGTCGAGCCCCTGCTGGTCCGTCGTCAGCAGCGCGGGCCACAGCGGCGCGGTCACCGGCTCACCTCCGCTTCCAGCAGGATGTCGCGGTGCCTGGCACCGGCGTCGCCGAGGGCGTGCCGGGAGAGCACGGCCAGGCCCGCCTGAGCCAGCTCGGCCTCCAGCCGGTCGGCGGGGACCACGGCGACGGTGCTGGTGGCCACGGTGACCGGGCCGTCCAGCGGCTCGGCCGGGCAGATGGCCACCACGCGCCGGCCCGCGCCGGGGTCCCAGCGCTCGAAGAACCGGTACGACGTGCCGCTGACGCCTACGAAGGGCACCTCGACCTCGTGGCCGTCCACGGCGTCGAGCTCGACGGTGGACAGGACGAACCGGCCGCCGGGCGCCAGGTGCTCGCGGACCGTGCCGTACAACGCGGCGCGGCCGTCGGCGTCGAGCAGGGAGATCGACGACGTGCCGAGCACGATCACGGCGAAGCGGCGTGGCGAGGTGAAGGTCCGCATGTCGGCCCGGACCAGCGTGCAGCGCTCCCGCAGGCGCGCGGGTGACTCCTCCAGGCGGGCGGCCAGCAGGGCCAGCATGCCTTCCGACAGGTCGACCGCGGTCACCTGCCTGCCCAGCGCGAGCAGCGGCAGCGTCAGCCGGCCCGAGCCGGCCGCGAGGTCGAGCACCGGGCCGGGGACGCGGCGGACGAGGGTGATGAGCTCGCGTACCTCATGGGTGTCGGTGCCGGCGACGTCGTGGTAGACGGCCGAGCCGGTCAGGTCGTACATGTCGCACACGACCGCGCGCTCGCCCAGCTCCGTCACCAGTTCCCGGGCCTGACGTGGCAGGTCTGTCCGGAGCATCACGTCAGCCGCACCCCCGCCTTGGCGAAGTAGTCGGTGACGGTACGCAGGCCGGCCGGGTCCGCGTACTCGGCGGCGGCCTCGATCGAGCCGCACGCCAGCAGCGCCTCGGCCAGCTCACCCGCGCGGTGCTCCACCTCGAACGTCCTGGCGGGCCACGGCTGATGGACGTAGGCGGCGTCGTCGGTCCACAACAACAGCGGCAGGTCCGGCCTGGTCAGGTCCGCCGGGGCGGCCACGGGCTCCAGCGCGGTGGCCAGCCGGCCGCCGAAGCCGGAGACCCGCACGCCCGAGGCACCACGCAGGGTCAGGTCCCGGATGGCGGCCAGGGCCGCGAGGTAGCGGCCGAGCCAGGGGCGGGCGGCCAGTTCCGCGGCGCGCGGCTCCTCAGGGACGGCCGCACCCAGGCAGACGGCGCAGGGGTGGTCGCTGCCCGCGTTGACGCGGTGCCACGCGGCGGTCAGGACGGCCAGGTCGTCGCCGACCTTCCCGAGGGGCAGGCCGGTCGGGGAGGTGGACAGCCCGCCGTCGGGGCCGGCGTACAGGCGCAGCCGCGGCCCGTCGTGCCCAGGGCCCGCGGCCGGGCCGGGACCGGCGCCGAGGGCGGGGGCGTCGGCCAGGCGGACCGTCGGGTGGATGAGGAACTCGGCGAAGTGGCCCTCGGCGAGGGCCCGGTCGGCGTCGGACAGGTAGAGCTCGAAGTCCTCCTCGCCGAAGACCCGGATGGCGGTGGGCCCGATCACGGACATGTACTCGCTGGTCGCGTAGTCCTGCGTCTGCAGGAAGAACGACTCCGACAGCGACATCTCCGCGCCGGGTTCGCTCAGCGAGCCCTCGTACGGCACCACGACCGGCCCCGAGGCGTCCCCGGGCCCGTCAGGAACGAAGATCACGGTATCCGGGCCGGCCAGGCCGGACTCGATGACCGTCGTCAGGTGGTCGGAGTTCTCCAGAACAATCGCGGATACCTCTTCTGGCAGCGCGGCGGTCCCCGCCTGCCCCGTCGCCCACTGCATCAGCAGGCGCTTCGTCCCGGCCAACGTCTTCCCCCGTCCCTTCTGTTGAACGGTTGCTCAGTTGAACGTGCCACCTACCAGCGCCCCGAGCAGGGCCTTCAGCTCGTTCATGGTTTCTTTCTGGCCCTGGAGGTTGAACACCCCCGTGAGGTTGAGGATGATCTCGTCGGCGCCGGCCCGCTCGTACTCCTTCAGCGCGGCGACGAGCTCGTCGAGGTCCCCGCTGAGGAACGCGCCACCGGCCACGGCGGCCTTGGCGTCGGCGGCCGGGTCCTTGCCCGTGACGTCCAGCCCGGCCTTGCGCAGCATGTCCACGTAGTGGGGGGCCTGAAGGTGCAGGGCGTTGCTGGCCATGGCCTGCTCGGCGGGCGTGCGGTCGGGCCTGGCCACCGCCAGGGGCACCATGGCCGCCAGCCGGGGCGCCGGGCGTCCCGCCTCCTCCGCGCCCTCGCGCAGGGCCGGCATGACGGTCTCGGCGAGGTAGTCGACCGGGGTGAGCCAGGTGATGGCGACGTCGGCGAGCTGACCCGCGAGCCTGGCCATGTTCTTCCTGAGCACGCCGAGGCCGATCTCGATGGGCGGCGACACGGCCGGCGGGAGCATGGCCTTGCACTGGACGTACTCCCCGTGCACGTCCACCACGCCGCCGTCCAGCAGCCCGCGGACGGCGGTGACGTACTCGCGGATCGCGCCGAGCTGGCTCGGATAGCGCTCGCCGAGCAGGCTCTCCTGGAAGGAGAGGGGTCCCGGGCCGAAGCCGGCGACCACGGGCTCGCCGGTGGCCATCGCGAGCGAGCGGACCTGCAGCGCCGCCTCGTACGGGTTGCGCAGCGGCATCAACGTCACCCCGAGCCCGGTCGGCACCCGGAAACCGGCGCCGGCCGCGTACACGAACCCCTGGTGCGGCTCGATGAGGGTGGCCTGCCCCTGCCACAACGCGTGCGCGGCGGTCCACTCGACCAGTGCCGCATAAGGAAGGATCTGCTCCGGCCGTCGCGGAACAAATGGGATCATTACCGAATACTTGGCCACTTTCGCTCCCCGTCGTTTTCACGTCGTGACCGAGCTCTTGTCTTACTCCGCGGCCTCTTCCCCGAGGCTTCCCCGGCCGCTTCCACGGGCCGGTTTCCCCTGTTCAAGCCGGAGATGACCGAGGAACATGACAGATGTCACACGGGACCGGTGACGACGGCGACTACGGCCCGCCGGCCGCGTGGACGAGGCTGGCAGCAGCGGACGTCTACCATTGTTCGATGTACGGCTGGTGCTCGGCTCCTGCATCGTCCGGCGCCAGCCGTACTTCCCGGGCCGAGGCCCCCAGGGAGGTCAGCAGGATGCCGATGCCATCCCCCGTCGTCTGGTCATGGGTGCTCGCGGGCGGCCTGATCAGCTATCTCGCCGTCGTCGCGCCGCTGCTCGGCCGCCGCTCCTATGAACGGCTGGAGAAGGGCATCACCCCGCTCTCGCGCGGTCTCGCCCTGAGCATCGTGGAGCTGTGGGCGCTGGCCGCCGTCGCCCTCCTGGTGGTGGGGCTGTCGCCGTCCCTGGATCTGGCGGGCGTGGGCATCAGGCAGCCCGACGACCCCAGCCTCACCTACGGCATCGCGGTCGCGCTGCCCGTCGCGATGGTGCCGATGGTGTTCTTCATGCGCTGGCTGGTCCGGAACGGCGGGAAGGTTCCGGGGTCCGGCGCCTACTCCGCCCTGCTGCCGCGCACGCCTGGGCAGCGGTGGCTGGCCGGCGGGGTCGCGGTCTCCGCGGGCATCTGCGAGGAGCTGATCTACCGGGGGCTGTTCATCGCCCTGGGGCTGGCGCTCGGGCTCAGCCCGCTGGCCGCGGCGGCCGTGGCGGTGGCGGTGTTCATGCTCGGGCACCTCTACCAGGGCCTGTCGGGAGCGCTGCTGTCGCTGCTGGCCGGGATCGCGTTCACCGGGCTCTACCTGCGTACCGGCAGCCTGATCGCGCCGATCGTGGTGCACGTCCTGGTCGACCTCAGGTCCCTGGTGTTCACGCCGCAGCCCCAGGCGCAGCCCGCGCGGGTGGAGTCGTGAGGTTCTCGGTCATCTGCCCCACCTACAACCGCGGGCCGACCATCGCGGCCACCGTCGAATCGGTGATGGCGCAGTCGCTGCGGGACTGGGAGCTGCTGGTCGTCTCCGATGCGAGCGACGACGACACCGACGAGGTGGTCGCCAGATTCGCCCGCGCGGACGAGCGGGTCAGGTTCATCAGGACCCATCGCCACGGGCACCCCTCGGGGCCGAGGAACATCGGGCTCGCCGAGGCCCGCGGCGAATACGTCGCCTACCTCGACCACGACGACCGATGGGCGCCGGAGCACCTGGCGGTCCTGGCGCGGGCGCTGGAGGGCGAGCGGTTCGCCGCCACCGGGGCGACGCGGGTGGACGCCGCGGGCAACGTGCTGCACGTGACTCCCCCGCTGACGCTCTGCTGGCACCCAGAGCTCCAGGTCATGAACGCGATCTTCCAGCCCTCGCAGGTCGCGCACGTCGCGGGGCTGGCCGAGTCGGTGGGCGGCTGGCGTACGAGCGAGAGCGGGCTGGAGGACTGGGACCTGTGGTTGCGCCTGACCGACGCGGGCGTACGGTGCCGCACCGCGGCCCAACCCACCGTGATCGAACTGGTCGACCCGTCCACCAGGCAGAGCCGGGTGACCGCCCGGCACGGGTGGGAGGTGGCCAGGTTCCCCGACGGGCGGGCGGCGCGGGCCGCGTACCGGTCGCTCAAGGACACCCGCCGGGTGGCCGCCGCGCGCTCGGCCCTGGAGAGCGACCTGCGGGCCTGGTACGCCGCCCTGGTGGAGAGCGGACTGATGGTCATCCCGCGAGGCTGGCGGGCGGACGCGCAGGAGGTGGACCGGGCGCTGCGCGAGGCGGTGGCCGCCGCGCCGATCGGCGGCCGCGAGCTCTGGCCGGACCTGGCGATCGTCCCCCGCGAGGATCACGTCGCGCTGGTGCACCTGATCTCCTGCGTCACGCAGGAGCACGCGGACCGCATCGGCACGCTGAACCGCCGGATCATGCGACACCAGCTGGAGATGTACGCCGACGTCCTGACCTAGCCGGCCCCTGCTCGCCTCCGGCGTCCTGGCCTAGCTGTCGCTCGCCGCGATGATGTTGCCCATCCCCATGGTGGTGCTGACCCGCACCGCCGTGTGGATGGCGTGCATGATCTGGGTGATGGCCTCGCTGACCGCCGGGCCGGTCCACTGCCCTTCGGTGATCTCCACAACCCGTTCACGGCGGGCGTCGGGGAACAACTTCTGGCCGAGCCCGCACGCTCCCACCAGCGTGACCAGCACGCTCACCCGCTCATCGGGCGCCGCCCCGTCGAGGACGTCACACACCCGGCGACGGATCTCCCGCTCCACCCCCGGGTCGCGTTCCGGATATTTCGTGGTACGGAACAGGCCGAGGACCTTGCCGTGCTCCTCGCTGAGCACGCCGCGCTCGGCCAGCCGCTTCAGCAGGTTCCAGCGTCGCGTGGGGTTGGTCAGCCGGTCGAGCCAGAATCTGGTCTCGCGCGGCTTGGACGCCGCGATGTCGCGGAGCACCTTGTCGAGCTCGTCGTCACCGGTGGGCGTCGGGTCGAGGACCTCCAGGCGGCCCTCGACGTAGCGGAAGCGGCCGGCGAGCGTCAGCTCGGCGAGGACGGCGGCGGTCAGGGTCACGTCCACCGCGGCCTCACTGATGTTCGGCCTGCCGGTCTCCTCGTCGTGGGAGAGAAGCAGCAGTTCCTCTGCGATCGTGATGTCCACGCTGAAACCCTACGCCGCACCGCTCACGCCTGCCCGCCTTCCGCGCTCTTGTGCCACTTGAGGTTGCGCCGCCCGATCTGCTCGGGGCAGACGGTGCCGTGGAACCGGCCGACGCGTCCGGCCAGGCGTTCCTGTCGCGGGGCGGTGATGTCAGGAGGGCGGCGAGAAGGCCCGGTCCCCTCGGGCGCGAATCTTGCTCTGGTGAGAGCCGAGCTGGCGTTCGGCGAGGCGGCGACCGGGCGCCTGCGGTTCCCGGCTCCGGCCAGGCCATGACGAAGGGTTACTTTCTTGTGACCGTGAGTACGAATACTTGCCCAGAGTGATGGGTTGGTTGCTGTTAGCTTTTACTCCTCTCCACGAGAAGGGTCAGCTCATGCGGAGAATCATCCGTTCCACGGCGGTGGGGTCGGCCCTGGCCACCCTCCTCACACTCACCCTGCCCGCCGGGGCCGCCCATGCCGCTCCCCCACCCGTCACGAACGGGGCCCCACCCGCCATCGCGCTCAACCACAACAACGAGGGTGGGGCGCAGCGCCTGGAGGTCTTCGTCGTCGACGAGGCCGGGATCGCCCAGCACAGCTGGAACTGGGACGACGACGACTTTCATCACTGGAGCACCTGGGAACCACTCGGGACCGCGCGTTTCACCGGCGGCCTCGCCGCGGTACGCCGCGCGGACGGCAGTCTGGAGGTGTTCGGCCGCTCCACCGACGGGTTCCTTCTGCACAACCGGCGGGCGTGCATCGCTCCCTGGGAGTGGTGCGGCTGGGAAAGGCTGCGTGATGCCCAGGTGATCGACTCGCCCGCGGTCGCGCTCAACGCGAGCGGGGTACCGGAGGTGTTCGTCCACGGGCTGGACCACCGGCTGTTCCACACCGTGGCCACGGGTACCGGCCGTGAGGACTGGGCAGACTGGACCCCTGTGGGAGGTCCGGCGCCGATGCGCGGCAGCCCCACGGTGACTCGTGCCCGCAACGGCCTGGACGTGTTCATCGAGGGAACGGACCGGCACGTCTACAACACCTTCGGCACGGGGAGCGGCTACCCCCCGTTCAGGCGGACAGGACGGATCGAGGGGCAGTTCCACGACGGACGGCTGGGCGCCACCTGGCACACCGTACGAGATCTGCGGCTGCCGGTGGTGATGACCGCCGGCGGTCTCGGCGGGCTGATGGCGCGACAAGTGCGTCCGGGCACGTTCGAGCCCTGGCAGGGCACCTTCGGCAACTTGCGGGTCGAAAGCGTCACCGGCGCCGGCGACCCCCGCGACGGGGCCGCGGTGATGTACGCCCGGTTCACCGATCTCACCCTGCGACGACAGCGGATCACGGACCACTTCGTGGGCGGCTGGGATGCGATCGGGCCGCCGAGGGATCTCGGCAAGTTCAGCGCACCGCCGGCTGTCTTCGCGCTTCCCTCCGGCAGGCACTGCGTGTTCGGGCGGGGTCTGAACGGCACGCTGTTCTACACCTGTGAAACCACGACGAGGCAACGAGACTGGTTGCCCTGGCGGCCGCTCTAAGGGGGGTCCGGCAACTCAGGGTCCCTGGCCCGGCAGTCCGTACTGTACGCGGTCACCGCGAAGCATTGTCCGCGGCGGTGAAGGGGGTACCGAACGATTTCCCCGCCCCGGAACCTGGGTCTCGCGACGATCGATCGGCCGGCACGGACACCCGTCCGTTGCCCGACGTCCCCGGCGGAGGGTCATGTGAGTGTGAGGTTCTGGCACGGGACGGGGTCGGCGTCCTGCTGCTCCTATCGGCTCGGCCGCCACGGGCGGCGGTCCCGTCGCCAGGCGAAGGAGCACGGCGAATCGTCCTGCCGTACTGGCACCTTCCTGGTGGCCGGAGATCGCGCACGCCAGGAGAAGACATGCAAGGCCCTCACCTGTGCCGATGGCATTGTCGGCAGGCGCGTGTCGCTCTCGTCCCGTCCGGGAGCGATCGCGGTCGGGTACGTTCCGCGCATGCGGCCGGCGAACATCACGAACCGGCCCGTCAGTTCGTCAGCGTGAGCGGGTTGACCAGGTCGGCGTAGACGAGCAGGACCGCCATGATCATCATCACCAGCGCCGCCGCGTACGTCAGCGGCAGCACCTTGGCGATGTCGACGTACTGGGGCTTCGGCCGCCGCATGACCTTGGCGTAGGCCCGCTTGAGCCCCTCCCAGAGGCTGCCCGCGATGTGCCCGCCGTCGAGCGGCAGCAACGGGATCAGGTTGAACACGCCGATCGCCAGGTTGAAACCGGCCAGCAGGCTGACGAAGGTGGCGATCTTCTCCTCGTCGGACAGGTCGGAGGCCAGGATCTCGCCGCCCAAGCGGCCCGCGCCGACCATGCCCACCGGGCCCTCGGGATCGCGCTCCTCGCCCGAGAAGGCCGCGTGCCAGACGCCGACCATCTTCTCCGGCAGGTTGAAGATCGAGCCCGCCACTCTGGACGTCTGCTCGCCCATGTAGCCGATCACCTGGTCGATGCTCTGCTGCTCCATCACCCTGGTGGGCCGCACGCCGAGGAAGCCGACATTCTTGTCGATCTTCTCGGGGTCCTCGAGGTTGGGCCGGTCCTGGGCGATGAGCGTGACGGCGAGCGTCATCGGCTTGCCGTCGCGCATGATGCCGAGCTTGACCGGGCCGGGGCCGTGGGAGCGGATCAGGCGGATGGCGTTGTCCCAGGAGCCGATCGTGGCGCCGTTGAAGGAGACCATGTGGTCGCCCGGCTTGAGGCCCGCCTGCGCGGCCGGGGTGAGCTGGTCGCCGGGCTCGCAGGTGGCGCGCTTCTCGGAAACGGGGATCAGGCACGTGTCGGTGGCGGCCGAGACGATCGGGGCATCGGCGGGCAGGCCGATGCCGACCAGCAGGATGGCGGAGAAGACGAACGCCAGCACGAAGTTCATCAGCGGCCCGCCGGACATGATGATGGCCTTCTGCCACCACTTCTTGCGGTAGAAGACGCGGCCCTCGTCGCCCGGCCGTACCTCTTCCATCGCGGCGTCGCGGGCCGACTCGATCAGCCCCTGGAAAGGTCCTGTCGCCGTGCTCCTGACCCTGGCGGGATCCTCTCCGGGGCGCGGCGGCAACATGCCGATCATGCGGATGTAGCCGCCGAACGGGATCCACTTGATGCCGTACTCGGTCTCGCCCTTGCGCCGCGACCACGCCGTGGGGCCGAAGCCCACCATGTACTGGGTCACCCTGACGCCGAAGAGCTTGGCCGGCACCAGATGGCCGAGCTCGTGCAGCGCGATGGAGACCATCAGGCCGAGGAGGAAGAGGATGATCCCCACGACGTAGAGCCAGTTCATCTAGGCGCGCTCCTCGGCAGATGACAAGGGACAGAAGTGAAGGACGAGACGAAAGGTGCGGCGTTCCAATGTAGTCACTCGCCACACCACAAGAAGGCCAGACCATCCGTCCTGAATGCTTTTGGCAGACCGCGGCTGACCTTCCATCCGGCGCAGGGAACCACGGCAGCAGCTGCTTCGGCGCCGTCGACGCCGACCCCACTGCGCAGTAGCTTGCCGCGCGGGTCTGGCAGGCGGCTCGTTCGCGGACGTGGCCCTGCCGGTCGGCCAGGTCGCTACCGTGAGGAACGGATCAGGTCGCTGGGCGGCATGCCGCGCACCCTCTTGAAGGCGTTGCTGAAGGCGAACCCGTCGGCGTACCCGACTCTTCTGGCCACGGCGGCGACGGTGCTGCCGGGCGCGCGGAGGAGGTCGGCGGCGATGGCCATCCGCCACTCTGTGAGGTAGACCAGGGGCGGCTGTCCGACGAGCGCGGCGAAGCGGCGGGCGAACACCGCCCGCGACATCCCCACCTCCGCGCCCAGGGCCGCGACCGTCCACGGGCGGGCCGGGTGTTCGTGCATCAGGCGCAACGCCTGCCCGATCCTCGGGTCGGCCAGGGCCCGGTAGCCGGGCGGAGCTTCGACGTCGGGCCGCGCGAACCACGACCGCAGGGCCCGGACCAGCAGCAGATCCAGTAGCCGGTCGAGGATGACCTGCTGGCCCGGCTCCTCGCGGCCGATCTCGGCGGCCAGCAGGTCCAGCAGCGGCGCGAACTCCGGCTCCGACGGGATGACGGCCACCTCCGGCAGCGCCTTGAGCAGACGCTCGGACACGTCGCCGCGCAGCGGGTACTCGGCGGTGACGAACAGGTCGGAGCCGTCGGGGCTGAATCCGTACGTGCGCGGTCCCAGCACGAGATTGTCCACGGCTGTCGCCGGGCCGCCGGCCGTCGTCCAGCAGTTCTCCGCGCCGTCGATCACCACCTGGGGCTCGGTGTCCGGGCGATCGGCCACGGTGAACGGCCGCAGGCCGCGTACCAGCACGACGCCCCGCTCCCGGACCGGGACGGGCTCGAGGCCGGCGCGCACGATCCAGGACTCGCCGCGAAGCATCGCGCCCAGCGCCAGCGGGGCGGGATCGCTGAACCGCACAGCCCAGGGCGGCGCGGCGACCGACTGGCAGAAGACCGCACCGTGCGCTCGGACGCCCGCGAGATAGTCCTCCAGCACATCCATGATGAGACGATCTCACATGCGTACAAGATGGATGGCCATGGATCGTCTCCCGCGCCACCTGATGTGCTGGCTCCATGTCCGTCTCACCCATTCTCGTGCTCGGCGCCCGGGGCAAGACCGGCCGCCGTGTCGTCGCCCGGCTCGACCGGCTCGGCCACCCCCTCCGTGCGGCCTCCCGTTCCGGCAGGCCCAGATTCGACTTCGCCGACCGTGACACCTGGGAACCGGCCCTGGCCGGCGCCGGCGCGATCTACCTCATCCCGATGAACGAGTCCGTCATGGCGGCCACCGTCGGAGAGTTCCTCGCGGCTGCGGAGCAGTCCGGTGTCCGCCGGGTGGTGCTGTTGTCGGCACGCGGCGTGGCCGGTGCGGCGTGCCCGTTTCAGGAGCCGGTCGAGCTTGCCCTGCGCGCGACGGACCTGGAGTGGACGATCCTGCGGCCGGCCTGGTTCGCGCAGAACTTCGGCGAGGACCTGTTCCTGGAGCCGATCCTGTCGGGGGAACTGGCGCTGCCGGCCGGCGAGGGCCGGGAGGCGTTCGTGGACGCCGACGACATCGCCGACGTCGCGACCGCGGCGCTCACCCAGGACGGCCACGCGGGCGAGATCTATGAGCTGTCCGGCCCAGAACCGCTGTCGTTCCGCACCGCCGTCGAGCTGATCGCCCAGGCCACCGGACGGCGCATCCGCTACACGCCGCTGGAGACCTCCCGGTTCACCGCCGCGCTGGCGGCTCAGGGGGTGCCGGCCGAGGCGGCCGAACTGGTGGCCGAGCTTCTGGGCCGGATCCGCGACGGCGCCGGCGAACGCATCGGCGACGGCGTACGATGCGCGCTCGGACGCGACCCGCGGCCCTTCACCGACTACGTCAAGACGACCGCCGCGGCTGGAGCCTGGAACCACTCATCACCGATGTAGTTTCCGATCTTGCGAAGCGTCCTTCTCAGAACGCCGTCCGCGCTGGGTTCCGCGACACGAATCGCTGCGGAACGCAGGGTGCGCACGCCTGTCCCAGCGTGCCGGGCCGGCGGCAGCCCGCAGGTGGCCATCAGCCCATGGAAGCGATGGGTGGCATGACTCGGCTGTACCGCTGCCCAAGCTGATGAGCGTGCCCGTGATCGCGGTACCGAGCGTCATGGGCCTTCCGCGGCCCCGGTGTGAAGGTGATCCGTTCAGGTACGGGCTGGACGTCGCTCGCGGGTAGCTAGCCAGCCGGCCGGCGACGGCGGTACCTCGGCGACGAAGCACATGAAACTGATTCCGGAGAACGGCTCCGGGGCGTCCGGGGCGGTCTTCGGCTCGCTGATGACAGCAAGGCGGAAGCCCGCGCCGGTGAAGGCATCGGTCATCGCGTGCAACGGCCGCCGCCAGAAGGTCAGCGGGAAGGACTTCCCGTTGAACGTCCACAGGTCGGTGTAGCTGGTGGTCGCGCGATAGCTGGGCCGAGGATCCTCGGTCAGCCAGTCCACGAACGGGTGGTTCACCGACGCGATCAGCCGGCCCCCGGGCCTGAGGACTCGCCGCATCTCGGCCAGGGTCGGTCCCCAGTCCTCCAGGTAGTGCAGCACCAGTGACGCGACTACGTCATCGAACGTACCATCGGCGAACGGCAGCGGATCGCGCACGTCGACCACCCGCAGATCCGCGTCCTCGCCGAGCCGCCGCCTGGCCACCGCCAGCATTCCGGCGCTGGAGTCGATGCCGGTGACGACGGCGCCGCGCTCGCGCAGTGCGGCGGTCAGGGGGCCCGAGCCGCAGCCGGCGTCCAGGATCCGGCGGCCGGTCACGTCGCCGGCGAGGGCTATCATCGCAGGCCGCTCGATGTACGCGTTGAGGAGGCTGCTCTCGTTCTCCGCCGAGTACTCCTCGGCGAAGCTGTCGTAGTCGTTCACCGGGATCGCCGGATCAAGAGGCTGGGTGGCGGGCGTGATCCAGGCAGGGCGCTGCACGCCGCCGGAACTCTCGGGCACGTCGGTAGCGTGTTCCATCATCGCAGCCTAGCGATCTGTCGTCGCGCCAGGGGAGGTTTCGTGTTATGTCTCCCGAGGCGCGCCTTCGGGGTGATCGCCTCCGCTCAGGGGAGGTCCAACGCTGTGCCGTACAAGCGGGAGACCTTGATTTTGATCACCACGCGCTGTTCGCGGGCCTGCTGCTCCAGGAAGGCGGCGGTATCCGGCTGGTCGCCCGCGAAGGCCAGGAGTTCGTCGGCGTCGCCGGACACCTCGGCCTCGCCCTCGGCCACGGCGAACGACCAGACGTCGGGTCCCTGCACGTGCAGGGAGACGTGCGGGTTGTTGCGCACTTGGCGTGCCTTGAGCCGGCCGGCCGTCGTGGAGATCCTGACGATCCGCCCGGCCGGGTCCCATCGGTAGAGGACCGTGGACATGGCGGGGTGGCCGCTGCGTTTGACCGTCGCCAGCACGCCGAACTGCTGTGCGTCGAGCAGCTTCAGCAGTTCCTCCTCGCTCAGCGACCGAGGGGCCGGGCCCGACTGGTTCTCGTCCATGTTCTCCCCCATCAGGCGGCACGTCGTGAAGAGGGCGCCGCCGCTGGACATGCAATCTGTCAGCAAGGACCGTAGCAGATAGTTCCGTTGCAGACAATCAGAAGTGGGGTGCGCGGTAGGCGGCGAGACAGGCCGCACGGTCTCGATTGCTTCGGTGTGGACCATGAGCGGGAGCTCGGGTACGCCTCGGGCGGACGGCCGTCAGGGATCGTCCGTGACACCGCCGCCAGGCGGTCCCGACGGCGGTGCTGCGCAAGGCGGCCGGGCCGACCGACGGGGCGATGCGCCTACCGTGTGTCGCCGCGGTCGCTTCTGGGGTGTCTCGTGATGTACCGCACGGCCCAGTGCAGGACGTGGTCGGCGACGCGTTCCCATTGGGGAGCGCCGAGGGCGAAGTGCGGCATGCGGGCGAACTCGTGGTAGTCGGTGACCGCGCGGGACTTGTGATAGCGCTGGTAGGTCTGCCGTACCAGGGTGGCGGGGACGGCGTGATCGGCGCCGCCGGCGATCAGGAGCAGCGGGGCGCGCGTGTCGTTGTGCACGTCGACTCCGGTGGCGGGGTGCCGTTGCAGGTTGGCCATGGCGGCCTGGAACAGCGGCCGGCCAGGGGCGGGGACGTGGTAGCGCTGGTAGATTCGCTCGGACTCCTGCGCGGTCAGGGTGTTGGTGAACGCGTAGTGGAACTGTTTGGCGCTCAGCGCCACGGTGCGGGAGCGGTTGCCGGGGTTGGACAGGACCGGGAAGGCCGAGCGCAGGCTGCTGAGCGGCAGCCTCAGCACGCCCTTGATCGGGGTGGGGTGGATCGCGACGCCGGCGGCGCCGAGGCCGCGGTCCAGCAGGATCTGGGTGATCAGACCGCCGAAGGAGTGGCCGACGATGATGGGGGGCCTGTCCTGCTCCCGGACGATCTTCTCGTAGAAGTCGGCCACCTCGGTGACGCCCCGGCCGTTCATGACTTCGGGGTTCTTGCGCAGGGCTTCGACCTCGATCTCCATGCCGGGCCAGGCCGGGGCGGACACCTGGTGACCGAGCCCGGCGTAGCGCTCGATCCAGTGCTCCCAGGCGCGCGGGGTCAGCCACAGCCCATGAATGAGGACGATGGGGGGCTTGGTCTGGGTGGGCTCGGTCATGGGGTCTCTCCTGTGAAGTCATCGATCAGGCGGCCGGCAGCCAGGAGGTTGGGTTCCGGGCTGTCCCCTTCAGCGCACAGGAGTGCACGGCCGGAGGAAACGGGCAATTCATACGCAGGTCATCTCCAGAGCTGATAACCGGCGCCTTCGGTGCAGAGACCGGCCCGGCATCGTGTTCCCAGGAGCACGAGCCACACCGGTCGTGAGCACCTGACCGTTGGGGGGCGGCGGGTTCGACGCCGCCGAAGGCCACGGCTGCGTTCACCGCTACACCGGATGATCGGCCCAGCGCCTGTCACCCTGAATCGGGCGTCGCGGGTCGGCCGACGGGGTGGCCGCGCAGCCGGCCGCACGGTCGTCGACGGCCCACCGCCCGTCGCCCGCTTGAGGCACGGCGTCGGGGCCGTCCTTCAGCCACTGCGCGTTGGCCGCGTGATCGGGTCGCCCATCGGCCTCATTCGGCTGGGCGGGGTTCTCTGCGGCTTGAACCTCGGTGTTGCGAGCACTGCTCATGCCGTGTCTCGCGAGCGTGCGGCAGGCTCGCTGCTCGGGGCGGCGGCGCCTGCGGGGTCGTCTCCGCCGAGATCGAGACGGAAGGGCGGATATCGGTCGGTCATCAGGGCCGCGTAGCCGGCGACCCGTAGCCCCCAGCGGTTCAGGCCGAGGACGAGGTCGAACAGAGGCCGGGGATACCGGCCGGTGATGGTGAGCGTGAGCCCGGCGATCAGGACGAGCAGTGCGACCAGACCGCCGCCGCCCCAGCTCCATGCCTCGCCACTGGCCTGCCACCCGATCCAGGCGCTCCCGCTGAACAGGATCCCGACGATCACGAGGTGCGGGACGGCCAGGAGCCACTTCACCAGGACGAGGCCGCGGTGCAGTCGCACCGGGTACTCGAGGTTCAGTCCGGCCGGGTAGCTGGGGATCTCCCGCAGCGCGAACGGCGGGTAGCGGTCGGTGCCGAGCGCGTTGTAGGCGTAGTAGCCCACGCGCCAACTCCAGCGGAGCACACCGACGTTGAAGTCGAAGATCGACCGCGGATACCGGCCGGTGATCACGATCGCGACCAGCGCTACAAGGCTGAGCAGGCAGAAGGCGATCCACAGCGGGATCAGGATCAACACGTGTGGCGCGATCAGCAGCCATTTCATCAGCCATAACCAGCGTGACAGAGGGTGGTCCTGTCGGGCGTGCACCTGGATCGGGTACGGCCGGACCGCGGGCGTGGGGGCTCGCGTGACGAACGGGGTCGTCGAACTCATGATCGTTCCTCTCTTGTGGAGGATCGCAGGAAGGAAGAGGTGGCGCGGCCTCTGCCTGGGCGCCAGATGGTGCTGAACCTCTTGGGCATGGCGTTGTTACGGCTGCGAGGGCCGGGCGAGCAGACCTGCTCGTCCTCCGCGCGGATGCGCGCGCCCACGCATCCACGCGGAAAGCCTCCGAACCGTGCACATCGGAAGTCCGTGGCCGCCGGGATCGGCGGCTCGGCATGGGGCTAGACGGTGGCGGGCCGTACGGGCACGGGATCGGTGACGCGGCCGCCCTCGTTCTCCCAGGAGGCTGAACCGTCCCGGCCAGGTGAGCCCTCCTCCGGGGCCGCAGGGTGGAGGATGTCGGCGGGACGGACGCCGACCGTGCCCGCGGCGGCGAGCGCGAGCGCGGCCATGGCGGGGCCGGCCGCAGTGCGGGGCGGGATGACCAGCAGGGTGATGGGCACGGTTCCCGCGATGCTCAGGGTGATCAGGTGCGGGTCGGCGCTGCGGAACCAGCCCACTCTGACCTGGCGACCCCGGGCCGGGATGCGGCGCGGAAGGTGATCCCAGGCGTCCACATGCACGCCCACACGCAGGACAGCCCTGTCAAGCCGCTGGTCGACGGCGGAGATGAGGGCGGGCAGTTCGGCGGCGGCATCGCGGGTGCGCGGCCACCACGCCCCGTCGACCGTGCCTCGCCGGTCGAGGACGGCGTTCAGGCTGAGCCTGGGCGCGGACTGGGCCACGAGAACCGGGCTGGACGGGGGAAGAAGTGTCGTCATCATGGTTGCCTGGCCTGTCGGGCCCCTCATCACGGGGCCGGAAGTGGTCTATCGCCGCGGGCGACGCCAACCCGAATGCCAACGCTCGAAATGTCCTCGGTATTTTCTATTCTACCTCGTTTGGCGAGACAAAGACATCGTGCCGGCACCAAGGAAATCAGCAGACAAATCGGCGTTGTCATCGGTCGCGGTGATAATCAGATCGGTGATTTCCTGTGTCCTGCTCTCGCCAGGAAGAGCAGCCTGGACCGGGCCGCGCTGCGTCCGAGAGCAGTCGAAGCGCCGTGAGCCCGACAAGGAAGATCAGGTCCAGAATGCGGGCCGTTCAGGGTCGGCTCATGCTCTGCTTCGGCCGCGCCATCGGAAACCAGCACCTGAAGTCGAAAGGCATGGCGAGCCGGACCGGAAATGATCCGGGACAGCACAGCGGGGAAATCGGGAGAATGTTCAGGCGCTGACCGTACTCCCTCCGCCGCCAGCCGGGCAGATGAGTTCGGGAGGGTGTGTGGCGACGGTGCCGGACCGAAACAGGCCATGCGGAAAGGGTCCGTCTCCAGGCGCGGTCACCGGGCGGTTCAGGCCGGCGCATCACTGGGGCCGACGGCGCTCGGCGCGTCCTTCCCGGCAGTGGGGGCGGTGGGTTCGAGCCAATCGAGCCGCCCGGCCAGGTGCCGGGCGCTGTCGATGACGGTGGCGATGTGGGAAGAGGGGTTGTCCTGGTGCCACAGCAGGGACCACGGATAGTGCGTGGCGGGCTCGATCAGGGGCCGCCAGGTGGTGCCCGGCCGGTTGGAGGAGCGGGAGGAGGAGGGCACGCAGTACACGCAGCGGTGCTGGAGGACAAGATCGGCCGCGGCCCGGGAGCTCTCGACGGTGCCCTCGTAGAGGGCGGGCGTGAACCCGGCAGAACGGCACAGCGCGAGAACGAACTGGTTGAGCTCCGGGGTCTGCGACTCCTCACCGAGCAGCAACAACTCGCCGGCGAGGGCGGCGACGGGCACGCCGTCGAGTTCGGCGAAGCGGTGGTCGTCAGGCACCAGCACGCCCAGCGGATCGAGCCTGATCAGCTTGGCGGCGACGTCGGCCGGGGCCTGGGAGGCATGTCCGATGGCGATGTCCAGGCGGCCGTCGGCCAGTTGCCGGTACTGCTCGGGGGTGCCCGCCTCGACCTGGTGGATCGTGATGCCGCGATGGCTGCGCTGGAGCTCGCGCAGGATCTGCGGCATGGTGTCGTAACCGGCGTCGATGATGCCGACGCGCAGCGTCGGCACCGATGCGGCAGCGTTACGCGCGGCCTGCCCGGCCCTGCTGACGTGATCGAGAATCTGACGCGCCTCGACCAGGAGGGCAGCGCCCGCCGGGGTGAGATCGACGTGGTGCGTGCTGCGATCCAGCAGCCGCACCCCCAGCTCACGCTCCAGCCGCTGGATCTGCTGGCTCAGCGCGGACTGCACGATGTGCTCACGCGCGGCCGCCCGGCCGAAATGCAACTCCTCCGCCAGCGTCACGAAATAGCGCAGCTGCCGTAACTCCATGCCCGCCCCCTCCCTGCCCGGGCGGCGCCGATGCGGGCCGTCGACTCCCACTCTAGGTCCCTCATGAGCGTGTGACCCCCGGAGGCGGCCCCGGCCGTACTTGCCGGGCTGAGGATCCCAGCTCAGGGACGTGGACCCGCCGGGCGGTCTGCCGAAGCGGGGATCAGCGTTCGAAGGTGTCCCCGGCCTTCCCGCCGGCCTGCTTCAGATTGCCTGCGACGCGATCGCTCTTGCCCGCGTCCTACCGGCGCCGGTTGCCGGTGGCACGGCCGAAGCGCTGTCTGGCCCAGCCCTTGACGATCTGGACCTTGCTGCTGATCTCCCAACGCAGACTCATCGCGATCTCCCTTCGCTGCTCTGCCACGGTCAGGCGGCTTGAACTCTCAATGTCCGCCCCGCCCTGATGAGGGGGAAACGAGCAATGACGGCGCCGGTTATCACCGGAACCGATGAGCGCAGGGCCGGGCGGGAACGTGCTCTTCCGCCCCGGGGAAGGGCGAGGTGCCGTCGTAGTCCTGACGGCGTTGCGCCGCCTGCTCGGAAATGGTGGTCATAGGTTCTCTTCCGTCTCGTTCATGCGCCTATACCGTGCGGCGGTGCACGTAACACCAGCGCCAGGTGGATCCGGGCTCCAGGGTGGCCACGACCGGGTGGTCGGTCTCCTCGTAGTGGGCGCGGGCGTGGCCACCTCGCGCATCGTCGGAACAGGCCACCCACCCGCAGCTCAGGCACACCAGCAACCGCGTCCAGACCCGGCCCAGAGCCAGGCACGCCGTGCACTCGGGTGGCCCGTACGCCACGGCCGAGGGCTGATCGACGTGATCACAGCGCGGAGCCTGACCGTTCAGACCTGCACGGTCGGTCGCGTCCGTTCCTTGTGCGTCCAGGGCCATCACGACCCCCTCACGGTGACAGCGACGCAAGGTGCGCCGACTGGTCACTGGCCAGTCAAGGTGCTCAGCCGGCTCGGCGGAAACACGCAATACCAGCTAGCCTCATCAGCTCCGGCGATGGCGAGCCTGCGGGTACGGGGCCGGGGCGCGCCGCCCGAACCGCTGACCGGCGAGCATGCTCCACGCATCAGAACGTTTTCGCTACCCCATCGCTCCGGCGCTCCCGAACAGCGTCGGCGGACTGTGCACGCCATGTGCGTGGGGTGACGTGCTGGTCGCTTCCGTGTTTCCTACGTCCCGGCAACACGTCGATATCCGGCCGCACGGGATGAAATGGGCTCAGCGCACTTCCGGAATTACATAATTCCGGAACTCTTAAGGTAGAATAAAAATACCGAGGACTTTTCGAGCGTTGGCATTCAGGTCTGCGTCACCCGCGGCGAACCACCACCGGCCTCTCGAGGCCCGGACAGGTTAGACGACATGACGCCGGCACTTCTTTCTCAGCCCGCTCCGCTCAGCGCCGCCTCATCGGCGATCCCCCGGGCCGATTCCAAGCTACGGCTCAGCCTCCACCCGGTGCCGAATCGGCGAGCGGTGGTGTACGGGGCCGGGTGGCCCTGCTCCCGCCATGCGGCCGCCGAACTGCCCGGCCTCCCAGCTGCGCCAACAAGTCGGGCCGATCCCGTCCATTTCAGCTTCTCCAGTGAGGAAACTTGCATGACCGTCATCGACACCGCCCCTCTCGGCGGGGCGACCACCTCGGTACCGACCCTCGTCCATCTGTCGGGGAACATCGGCATCTTCACCACAGCCCGCCTGCGCCAGAGGCTGATCAACACCCTCGACCACAGCACCGACCTGCTCGTCCTGGATCTGTCCCAGGTCACCTTCTGCGGGCCAGGCGGGATCGGCGTGCTGATCGGCGTGCAAGGCCGTGCCCGGGCCCTGGGCATCACGCTGGCCCTGACCGGCGTTCCCCCGTTCATGGCGCGGCTGCTGCGCGGCGCCGGCCTGGACCACCGCTTCCCGATCATGGCGTGACCGGCCTGCCGGCCACCCGCAGGCCCGCCGAGGCGAGCCATGACGGCAACTCGCCGTTCCCCCGCCCCGCTGCGCCCGTGCGGGCCGTCATCGCCCCGGTGACGCTGACAGCCGCGATCATGGTCACGCCGTTCGTCGCGCTGGCCGCCGGCGTCTGGATGGCGTGGGGAAACGGGGTTACCCTCACCGACCTGCTGCGACCCACACTCCCCCTACCGCTACGGCGCTCATCTCGGCGGCCGGCTGCGCGGCCTGGCCCACGCCCACCTGGGCCGGCTGTTTTCCAGCGAGGCCACCTCGGTCGCCCGGTATGCCCCCGGCCTGCTCCGCAACGATCCCGCCATGCTGCGCATCTCGCGTGCCTTCCCCGCCTTGTGCGCCGCCTCCCTGCTCCTGCCGTTCGCGGCAGGCTGGGCGATCAGCGGCAGCCTGTACGGCGGGCTGACCGCGTTCATCTGGGCCGGCCTGGTCCGCATCGCCCTGCTGCAGCACGTCACCTGGAGCATCAACTCCCTGTGCCACATGATCAGACGCCGGCCGCACACCACCCGCCGCCACGACCGCTTCACCCACCTGTGGCTACTGGCCCTGCGGTCTTTCGGCGAGAGCTGGCACCACGGCCACCACAGCCACCCCGGCTGCGCCCGGCACGGCCGCGGTCCTCGCCAGATCGACCCCTCAGCGGCACTGATCCGCTTGTTCGAACGCCTGAACTGGGCCACCAACGTGCGCTGGCACCCCGCCGACGGCCTCCAACACCGCCGCATGGTGGCCGGCAAACACACACTGCGCCCCACGATGCAGCATCCCGGCAGCGCCTCCGCTCCGGGGCGACGCCTCCACTCCGGACCGCCGCCACAACGGCGCACGCCTCCATGAGGGTCGCCGGCCCGGCAGGCTGTAAGGCACGATTCCTGGCTGAACGTTCCCGCTCGGAGCCAAGGACGGCAGGTGAATGATGGCCGACGCCCGGCATCCGCAGTGGCCAGGTCCTGACAGTGGCATGGATCAGGCCCTGGCCGGCGTCCTGAAGGCGGTCAGCACGGCCTCGCGCACACTCGCCCTTCAGAACGCGATGAGCATGGCCTGCCACGGCGACCGGCAGCGGCTCGCCGCGTGTCTGGAGGCGATGACGCCAGGGCAGCTCGTTGAGGTAGCCGCCGCCGCACGATCGCTCAGCGCCGCAGCCGACCGGGCGCTGGCCGGGAAGGCCCGTGACGGGTGCGCATCACCTGCCGGTCCGGCCTCTGACGGCCCCTGACCATCCTCCGTCGCGCAGCTCCAGCGTCTGCGTCGCCGCCGCATCGTCTCCTCGATGTCGTGTTGCCGCACGGCGTCGGCCGTGTCCTGTACCAGGAGGCGTGGGGTGGCGTCGACGCGGCGCGCGTACCAGCGTCGGACGGCGTGGCGTGCGAGGTCGAGGGTCTGCTGAGCGAGCTCTCGCGCGGCCAGTGCACGCCGAGCGCGTTCACAGAACGATCCGCGTCCACCGGTCCGCCTCGAACGCGCCGTGGGTGGGATCCCGTCAATCCTTCTGTTCGGGTTCCTTCCCAGGAGGTACGGCCTGTGCCGGTGGCTGCGGGGCCGGTCCTGCCGGGAGGGGAATCGGATCGTCCTTGAACAGCTCTGGCACGGCCCGGTAGAGAATGGCGGTGATCGGCACGGCCACGACCGCGCCCGCGATCCCTGCCAGGATGCCGCCGACGGCCAGCACCATGATGATCGCGAGCGGGTGGAAGTGCAGCACCCGGCCGACGATCAGCGGCTGGAGCACGTGGTTCTCCAGTTGCTGCTCGACGATCAGGATGCCGATGAAGATCAGCGCGTAGATCGGGCCCTTCGCGCCGAGCGTGACCAGCGTCGCGACCGCACCGGCGAAGAGTATGCCGACGATCGGGATGAAGCTGGCCAGGAAGATCAGTACGGCCAGTGCCGCCCACAGCGGGACGCCCATGACGGCCAGCACCACACCCATGAGCACGCCGTGCACCGCGGCCACGGCCACTGTGCCCTGCACGTAGTGGGACAGCGTGGCCCAGGCGGTCCGCCCGGCCCGGTCGACCCGCGGTGCCCTCCGGCCGAACCCCTTGAGGAACCAGGACCAGATCCGGTCACCGTCTTTGAGCAGGAAGAACGTCACGAACAGCAGGAGCACGATCGAGGCCAGCACCTCGACCACCACCACGGTGCCCGCGAGAACCGTCGAGGTGATCTGCTGCTGCCGCTCGGTGACAAACTGGGCGATCTCGTCCACCCAGCCGCTGAGCTGGATGGGCTCCACGTGCAGAGGGCCGGTGTAGAGCCAGCCCTCCACCGTCTTGGCCGTCTGCCTGACCTGTGTCACCAGGCCGGGGAACTCCGCGTTGGCCCGCACGCCGATGATCCAGCCCGTCCCGCCCAGCACGGCCAGGGCGACGAGCATGGTGACCCAGGTGGCGTAGATCGCCCGCAGGCCCGACGCGCGCAGGCGCCGGGTGAGCGGGAACAGCAGCGCGGTCAGCAGCAGGGCGACCGCCACCGGCAGGGCGACAATGCGCATCGTCGCCACGAAACCGAACACGTAGTTGGCCACGATGCCGATGACGATCAGGCACGCGCACCACGCGGCCATCCTCGCCAAGGTCGCAGGCACCAACCGCAACAGACGCTCCTGAGGGGGATCCATGCACGGGAAACTTCCCCACCGGTCGGAAATAGGCGCGCTTTCAGCCTTCGAGCCAGAAAGTCCGAAGAATAGGAATGTCGCTGGGGCCACAGCCGGGTTCTGGCCTGGTGTTGGACGTCGACCACGACGCCCAGCCCGGCAGCGTCGCAGTACGGCACCCCGGGCAGGTCGAGGACGAGCAGGCTGGTGCAGCGGAGCAAGGCGCGCAGGGCGCCCGGCCCCGGAGCCGGTGCACTCATGAGCGAGCCGGGCCAGGCGTGGGTCAGCCGGGCCGCACCGACGCCTGCAGGTGGAGACCGGGCGTCCGGTGCCAGCCGGTGAGCTCGAGCAGGCGTCGCACCTGTGGAGGCACCGAGTACAACGTCAGAACATGGCCACCGCAGCCGTCGTCGTGGATGGTGGCGGCGGCGCCGACGAGGGCGCGCAGGCAGCCGACGTCGATGAACTCCAGGCCGCTCAGATCCACGCAGAAGCCGCGGTCTCCGCTCGCCAGCGAGGCCAGCGCGCGCCTCAGCGCGGGCAGGGTGAAGCGGTCGAGTTCGCCTTCGATCCGCAGGCCCGTGCGATCGGCGAGCGGGGTGATGCGCAGGAGGCGGTCGGTGGCGGTGATCGGGTGGAGTGCGATCACGAGCCGTTCGATCAGGGCGGCGATCACGAGTGCGGAAACGCTCGCGGTGCGCGTGGTGTTCATGCCGGGCTCCTACGGGGGGTGCGGGAGACAAGAGGGCGGCCGGTTCGAGGCGGCGGCGTGAACACGTTGCGAGGGCGCCGGCGTGAGCGGTGTCGTGCGTGCAGTGCTCTGATCATCCAGCAGGCCGGCCGGAGCGGAAATCACCGATCTGAGCAAGGATTATCGCCGCCGGCGATCAACGGCCGGGTCTCGTGCTCGGCGTCGCAGGCGCACTGCTCGGCGGCTTCGCGGCCCACCCAGGTGTTCCACGTCTCGGGCATCCAGGGCTTGTTTTACCTGTCCACCCGGATCTGCGCCATCGCCGATCCTACGGCGGGTTGACGACCGACCAGAGCCCGGCGCCACCCCTCCCTGAGGACCGTCCGAGGACGGCCGGCAGATCCGACGGCTCAGGAGAGTCGGGGTGTGGGGGCCGAACAGCACGGCGGTCGCGGAGGTGAGCGCGTGCCGCCGCCGTGCCTGGCTGAGGGGCGGCGTAGTGTGGATGTCGTGACGCATCGAGACGAGCCGACCGGCCCGCCGCATGACGCGGTGGCTCCGGTGAGCGCGCTCGTCGACGCCTGCCGGCACTTCGCCACCCATGTACGGCTGCTGGCCGACCAGCTCGGGGCGGTGGAGCTGAGCGACGACGACGTCGAGCGGGTCCACAACGCCGTCCATCAGGTTTTCACCGCGGCGGGGCTGGCGGGCGCGCTCGCCACCGGGCTGCAGCGGCACACCGGTGAGCAGGACTGCCCTCACTACAACGTCCTCACCGACGCGGAATGGGCTCCGCTGGCCGAGGGAGGCCGGCACGGACGCAAGGCCGTCTACGGGTGCGAGCTGCAGCCCGGCCACGCGGGCGCTCACGCGGCACACGTCCAGTTGCTGCCCGGGCCGGACCGGTTCATCTGGATCCGCTGGGACATCCGCGCCCGCGAACTGGTCACGCTGCCGCCGTGCCCGGCCGAACGCGCCGACCCCGACCCCGACCCGCGCTCCCCCTACGCCGACGAGCCGGCGCCGTGCCTGCTGTTCGAGGGGCACGTCGGACCACACCGTTACTAGCCCGGATCCAGATCGCACTCAGCGGGTCATCGGCAGGGTGCGCCTCCAGGGCTTGGTCCGGTTCGAGAGCGGGAACGGCGTTCGGCGGAACAAGGAGTGACACAGAGCCGCCATCAGAAAGATCGGCGCCGTTATCGGTTGCGGTGATGATCGGGTCGGTGATCGCCTGTTTCCCGTCCTTGTCAGGAGGGCCAGCCTGGGACCAGGTCGCGTTGCGCCCGGGGCCGGCCGAAGGGAAGCGCCATGAGCCTGATGAGGGCGATCCGTCCACGACATCGAAATGCGCAGGTCCAGCCCGGCACATTCGCGCTTCGAGCGATCAGTGAACTGCAGGCACAACTGGAGTGGCCATGAATCATGTCATTGTCGTGGGCGTAGACGGCTCGGATGCCGCGACCGCGGCCGTCGAGTGGGCGGCCGACGACGCCGCTCGCGCGGGGGCGCGGCTCCGCATCGTCCACGCCGTCGGCCGCACGCCGTACGAGATCGCGATGTTCGCCACCCCGGGCCAGGGTGATGCCATCATGGTCAGCGCGCAGAGCGTGCTGGACGACGCCGAGGCGGTCGCGCGCAAGCGGCAGCCGGGCATCGAGGTCGGCTGCGAGCTGCTCCAGGGCGCCGCCACCGCGGCACTGCGCAACCAGGCCGGCGACTCCGCCGAGATCGTGATCGGCGGCAGCGGCCTCGGCGGGTTGCCCGGGGCCGCGCTGGGCTCGGTGAGCGCCCACGTGGCCGGGCACGCGCACGGCCCGGTGGTCGTCGTCCGATCCGACCCCGACACCACCCACGGGGAGGTCGTCGTCGGGCTCGAGGACTATCCCGCCTGCGAGCCCGCCCTCGCCTACGCCTTCGAGCAGGCGAGGCTGCGCGCGAGCACGCTGCGCGCGGTCTACGCGTGGCAACCGCCGGCGCACGCCCACATCCCCGACAGCGCCTATGACCTGGACGAGATCCACGCCGCCCAGTGCCGGATCGCGGCCGTCATCCTCCAGGGATGGCGGCAGCGATATCCGCAGGTTCCGGTGATCGAGGACGTCCGTCGCACCCACCCCGTCGATGCTCTCGTCAGCGCTTCCGCCCAGGCGGATCTGGTCGTCGTGGGCTCTCAGGGCAGAGGGGCGATCGGCACCGTGATGCTCGGATCCGTCACCCTCGGGATCTTGCACGGCGCGCGCAGCTCCGTCGCGGTGGTACGGCCATGAAGGGATCTTGGACGGCGGCGACGTACGACCTGAGCCGGCGGCCATCGGGCTGGGTCAGTCGGCAGGCTCGCCGCTCAGCAGCGGCTCGGGGCTGAGCAGCGGCTCGGGCGGTGCCGGCGGTAGGCCGGGCCGGATCACCGGGCCGAAGACCAGCTTGTCGGACGGCGGCGGCGGCCTGCTCTTGCCGTCGTTGCCGCGTCTGGACACGGGCTCGGGCGGGAGCGACGGCCGGTCGGCCGTTTCGTCGAGGAGTTCGTCGTCGTTGTGCGGGTTCATGTCATGTCGCCTTTCGGGCTCGAATGCGTCGGACGGAGCGAGGTCGGGGATGGCGCCGAAGGCGACGGACCGGTCGAGGCAGGATGCCGGCCGCCGCGTGATCGCCCCCTGCGGCGGCCGAACGTGTTCGTCTCCAGAGCACACCGACGGGTGCCGGACCGAAACAGGCCATGCGGAAAGGATCCATCTCCAGGGGCGATCACCAGGCGATGGCGATGTCCAGGCGGCCGTCGGCCAGTTGCCGGTACTGCTCGGGAGTGCCCGCCTCGACCTGGTGGACCGCTCTCGGTTCGGTGATCTCACTCCGGGCACGTGACGACAGAGCCGGACCGGCAGCGGGTCAGCGGCGTCCCGCTCGGGTCAACGCGTCCTCCGCCTGGGTGGCCATCGTGGTGACCAGGTCCTGCGCCGAGGGCAGGTCAGTGATGAGGTCGATGGCCTCGCCCGCCCACACCGGCTGCCGGGGGATCGCGCCGCGTGCCACGTCGTCCTGGTAGTCCCGAAGGGCTTGGGGATCGGCGGCGAGCTCGGCCTCCCGGCCGCGCCAGCGGTCGAGGTAGGGGTGGCCGAGGGTGCGGGCGGGGTACTTCGACGGCCACGTGGAGCCTCGCGCGATGTCCAGGACGGTGCTGCGCTCGGTGTCCTGGCCCCGCCCCTCGACGATCGCCTTGGTGATCGAGGGATCGACCAGGGCCTCGGTGGTGGCCTGGAAGCGGGTGCCGACGAGCGCTCCGGCAGCGCCCAGCACGAGAGCCGCCGCCACACCGCGTCCATCCGCGATCCCGCCCGCCGCCAGCACCGGCACCGGAGCCACCAGATCCACCACCACGGGCACGAACGGCAACGTCGACCGGCCGCGCGCGGCTCCGTGCCCACCGGCCTCGGTCCCCTGGGCCACGATCACATCGGCGCCCAGGTCCACGGCTCGCCTGGCCTCCTCCAGATCGGTGACCTGGAGGATCAGCAGGGCTCCTGCCCGGCGGACATGCTCGGCGTACGGGCCCGGATCGCCGAAGGACAGCATCACCGCGGTGGGGCCGTAGCTCAGCGCCAGCTCCACCGCGGCCAGATCGATCCCCCAGGTCAGGAATCCGACACCCCACGGCTCATCGGTGCCCGCGACGATCGGCACCTCACGTGCCAGCCACTCCGGGTCCCCGTACGCGCCGCCCAGAATCCCGAAGCCGCCACCGCGGGAGACGGCCGCGGCCAGCGCGCCACCGGCCGAGCCGCCCATCGGCGCCAGCGCGATCGGGTGGCGCACGCCGAGCATCTCCGTGAACCTCGTCGACAACGTCATGCCCGCATCCTGCCGTCCCTGTCCGACGGGCCGGATCACCGACCCGGCAACGGACCTCCGGCAGATCGGACACGCCGGCGTCCAGCGGCCGGTTCGTCGAAGCGGGGGATCAGCGTTTGAAGGCGTCCCTGGCTTTCCCTCCGGCCGGCTTCGCCTTGCCCGCGATCTGCCGGCGCCGGTTGCCGGTGAGGCGGCCGAAGCGCCGCCCGGCCCAGCCCTTGAGCCTCTGGACCTTGTTGCTGATTTCCCAACGCAGACTCATCGCGATCTTCCTTCACTGCTCTGCCACGGTCAGGCGGCTCGGACTCCCCAGTGTCCGCCCCGGCCTGGCGAGGGGAACGGAGCAAGGGCGGCGCCGGTTATCACCAGAACCGATGAGCCAGGGCTGGGCTCGGGATGCTCGTCCCGGGGAGGACGGCGACGCGCCGTCGTGGTCCTGCCGGTTTCGCCTCGTCTACACAGTCCGCCGGTGCACGTAGCACCAGCGCCAGGTCGAGGGCGGTTCCAGGACGGCGGCCACCGGGTGGTCGGTCTCCTGGTAGTGCGCCTTGGCGTGGCCGCCCGCCGAATCGTCGGAGCAGGCCACCCAGCCGCAGGTCAGGCACACCAGCAACCGCGTCCAGGCGCGGCCGAGGGCCAGGCACGCCGTGCATTCGGGTGGCCCGTGCCTCACAGCCGGGAACTGATCGATGTGATCACAGCGCGGAACCTGACCGTTCAGGCCGGCGCGGTCGGTCGCCTTCGATTCTGGTGCGTCCGGGGTCATCACGACCCTCTCACGATGACAGCGACGCGAGCTGCGCCGTCTGCTCACCCACCAGTCCAGGTGATCAGCGAGCCGGGGGAAACAGGTGATCCCAGCTGGCATCATCAGCTACGGCGATGGCAACTGCCGCAGGTCACCGTCGGCGCGGAACCGGCCGCACGCGCCGGCCCCGGCCCGCGCTCCCCTACGGCGACGAGCCGGTGCCGTGCGTGCTGTGCGGGCACCGCTACGGTGCTCAGTCGCCCGTGTCGTCCTCGGGCCGCCTGCCGTCCTGGCCGGCGTCGAGGAGGTGGGCCCCGGCGTCGTGCAGGGTGATGCCGTGGCCCAGCGCCTGGTCAGGAGGCGTGCCTTCCTGTGTGGTGCTGACCGCCTTGAAGCGGGTGTCGCGGGTCGGGCCGTCACCGACGAGGTAGCCGCGCAACTGGCCGGCACGGTCGTACACGACCCACCGGCCGGCGTCCACCTGCGGCATGGCGTCCGGGTTGTCCTTGAGCCACTGCGCGTTGGCCGCGTGGTCGGGCTGCTCGTCGGCCTCTTCGGGAGGGGCGGGGGCCTCTGCGGCATGCCCCTCGGTTTTGCGAGCACTGCTCATGTCGCGTCTCGCTCTCTGCTGATGGCCGTTGCCTCCGAGACAAGAGGCATTCTCAGCCTTGCCACACAGGGTATGGCACGGATCGCGCCACGCACGTGATCATGGGCTGTCCCGGGCCAGCGCGTCGCCGGGCACAACGGCTTCACATCGGGGATCATCCCTGATAGTTGACCGAGGCCCGCCGGCTGTCCCCGGCCGGGAGCGGTACGTCTACCGTGGGAGGAAGCGGCGTGGCCCAGAGCACGTCCGACGGTCAGGGCCGGTGGTGGGCGACGCAGCCGGCGTTCTGGCAGGAGGTCTTCGACCATCTGGGCGCCGGGGTGGCCGTGCTGGACTCCTCCGAGCGGATCATCGCGGTCAACCCGGCTGCCGAGGAGCTGCTGAACCGTACCGCGGCGGCGATGATCGGACAGGACTTCCACGATCTCCTGCACCGCCACGCCGGCGATGCCACCCTTCCGGATGAGCCGTGCCGGCTGCTCACGGCCCTGACCCGGCACGTCCGCGCCCGCGAGGTGGACAGCTTCCTGGGCGGCGACGGGTTTCTCGTCCCGGTCACCTGGATCAGCGATCCGGTGACCAGAAACGGCGAGGTGGTCGGCATGACCGTGCTGTTCACCGGCGACGCGACCGACCGGGACGCCGCGGTCGGCCTCGCGGCGCACGTGACCGCCCTGGAAGGTCTCACCGACCGGCTGGCCCTGGCCACGGAGATCGCCACAGCGCTGGCCCAGACCCTGGACACCGAGGAGGCCCTCGCCCGGCTCGGCCGCCTGCTGGTGCCCCGCCTGGCCGACTGGGTCGCCATCGACCTGCGTACGGAGGAGGGCGTCCAGAGGGTGGCGGTGATCGGGCCCGAAGGCCGCGACGCCGAGCAGGAAGCGTGGCAGGGCCCCCTCCCCGCGCTGGACGAGCACTCACGTTCCTCTCTGGTACGGGTGCTGCACGGCGGCGAACCCGTCCTGATGGGGCCAGGGGACATCGCTCCCCCGCCCGATTCGCCCCTGGCGGCCGTCCAGACAGGATTCCTCCAGGCGCTGGGCGCCACCTCCGCGGTCATCGTGCCGTTGGGTACCGTCCGGCGGGTCACAGGCGCCCTCACCCTGGCCCGTACCGGCGCCGCTCGGCCCTTCGACACCGCCGAGGTGGCCCTGATCGGCGACATCGGCCGCCGCGTCGGCCTGGCCATCGACAACACCCTGCGGTTCGGCCGCCAGCGCCAGATCGCCGAGGCCATGCAGCGCAACCTGCTCGCCGCCCTGCCTCAACCCGGCCGGCTGCGCCTGGCGGCCCGCTACCAGCCCGCCCCCGCCGGCTCCCAGGTGGGCGGCGACTGGTACGACGCGTTCCTCCTGCGTGACGGCGCCACCGCGCTGGTCATCGGCGACGTCATCGGCCACGACCTGGCCGCCGCCGCGGGCATGGCCCAGCTGGAAGGCATGCTGCGCGCCCTGGCCTGGGACCGGACGGAACCGCCCAGCGCCATCATCGACCGCCTCGACCAGGCCGTCCCCGTCATCACGAAGGTTCCGCTGGCCACCGTCATCCTGGCTCGCATCGAGGGCCCGGACGAGGGTCCCTGGCAACTGCGATGGACCAACGCCGGCCATCCACCGCCGCTGCTGGTCACCCCCGACGGACGCGCCGAATACCTCGAACAGGGACAGGGCCTGCTGCTGGGCACCGGCCTGAACGACGTCGGCCGGACGGACGCCACCGTCCCCCTGCCTCCTCGCTCCACCCTTCTGCTCTACACCGACGGCCTGGTCGAGGTCCCCGGCACCGATCTGGACACCGGCATGGGACGGCTCCGCCGCCACGCCGCCGCCCTGGCCTGCCATCCCCTGGACGACTTCTGCGACCAGGTCCTCGCCCGCATGCCTCCCGGCACCGCCGACGACATCGCCCTCCTGGCCGTGCGCATCCCGGCCGCCTCCGACGGCCGCGGGACTTCGCGCCACGGCGTCGAGGAGCCCGTCACGCCGCCGCCTCGTCATCAGTTGTGGTGATGACCGCTTGCGGCATCAGCTGTTTCCGGCCGGTCCGCCGTGGCGTTGACTCGGCTGGACAGGACAGGGAGGTCAACCATGGCACCGACGCCGGGCGTACGCCGGAGCGAAGCCTGCCTCACGTGAGGATCGCGCTGCTGGGACCGGTCGCCTGGCGCACGCCTCCACGCCATTACGGCCCGTGGGAACAGGTGACGAGCCTGCTCGCCGAAGGGCTCTGCGCCGCCGGGGCCGAGGTGACGCTGTTCGCCACGCTGGACTCGGTCACCTCCGGAGCGCTGGACGGCGTGTGCCCGCGCGGGTACGCCGACGATCCGGCGCTCGACGGGCGGGTGTGGGAGGCGATGCATGTCGCGCACGCGTTGAGCCGTTCCGGCGAGTTCGACGTCGTCCACAGCCATCTCGACTGGCTGCCGCTGGCCTTCGCCGGCCATTGCCGGGCGCCCTTGCTCACCACGATCCATGGATTCTCCGGCACGGGCATCCTGCCCGCCTACGCCCGTGCCCGGTCGGCCTACGTGTCCATCTCGGACGCGGACCGCGCCCCGGAGCTGGACTACGTCGCCACCGTGCACCACGGCATCGATCTGGACGCCTTCCCCTTCGACCCGGTGGGCGGCCGGCGGCTGATCGCGTTCGGCCGCGTCCATCCCGACAAGGGGACGCACACGGCCATCGAGATCGCCCGGCGGGCGGGGATGCCGCTGACCATCTGCGGCATCGTCCAGGACGAGCGGTACTTCGAAGAGGAGATCGTGCCGGAGATCGACGGCGAGCAGGTCAGCTTCCTCGGCCCGGTCGGGCCGGAGCGGCGTGGCCAGGTCCTCGGCGGCGCCGCCGCGCTGCTGCATCCCATCGCGTTCGACGAGCCCTTCGGCCTGTCGGTGGTCGAGGCGATGGCCTGCGGGACGCCCGTCGTCGCCTACCGGCGCGGGTCCATGGCCGAAGTCGTGGACCCGGGCGTGACGGGCTTCCTGGTGGACTCCCTCGACGAGGCGGTCACCGCGGTGGCACGCATCGCGACGATCGACCGCGAGAGTTGCCGCGCGCAGGCGGAACGCAGGTTCAGCGCGGATCGAATGGTGGCCAGCTATCTGACGATCTACCGCGAAATGTTAGGACAAAGTTAGCCCCTGCTAGTGTCACGGTACGCGGACCACGCCATCAGCTGATCGGTCGCGTCGGCCGGGCCCCCGCCTGAGGACGGGCCCCCGGTGAAGTCTCCAGGTTCCACCGCACACGCACAGGCGGACGGACAGCCGTCTTCACCGAGCGGGCAGCACCCGAACGCACCATGGCGCGGCCTGATGACCGAAAGGCGAGGCAGTTGGTCCTCACATACGGATTTCTCAGCACCCACCCGCCCACCCAGTGCGGGCTGGCGACCTTCAACTCCGCCCTGGCCGCCCATCTGGCCCGGGGCGGCATGTTCGGCGGGATCGTCCGGGTCACCGCGGAAGGTGACGACGAACGGCCGCAGCCCGGGGTCGTGCACACGTGGACTCCCGGCGGGCCCGGCGGCTGGCAGGCCGCGGCCTCCGCTCTCGAGGACTTCGACGTGGCCGTCGTGCAGCACGAGTACGGCATCTTCCCCGGCCCGGACGGCCAGGACGTCCTGCCGTTGCTGCGGTGCCTCACCGTGCCGAGCATCGTGGTCCTGCACACCGTCCTGGCCAGGCCCACTCCCCCGCAGAAGGCCCTGCTCGAGGAGATCGTGGACGCCGCCGACGCGATCGTGACCATGACCGGCACCGCCCGCGACCGGTTGAGGGCCGGCTACCGGGTGGACGCCGGCAAGGTGTCCGTCATCCCGCACGGGGCCGCCGACCACATGCGGGTCCCGGCTCGGCGCCGCCCCCGTCCGCACCTGCTCACGTGGGGACTGCTCGGACCCGGCAAGGGGATCGAATGGGCGGTGCGCGCCCTCGCGCTCCTGGCGGGCCTCGACCCCTCGCCGATCTACACGATCGCCGGCAGGACCCACCCCAAGGTGCTGGAGCTCCAGGGTGAGGCGTATCGCGACGGCCTGCACGATCTCGCCGCCCGGCTGGGCGTGTCCACGGCCGTACGACACGACCCCGTCTACCGGGATCAGGACTCGCTGAGCCGGCTGGTCCGCTCGGCAGACGTCGTCATCCTGCCCTATGACTCGGCGGAGCAGGTCACCTCCGGTGTCCTCATCGAGGCCGTGGCCGCCGGCGTGCCGGTCGTCGCCACCGCCTTCCCGCACGCCGTGGAACTGCTCACCAGCGGCCCGGGGCTGCTCGTTCCGCACGGCGACCCCGCCGCGCTCGCCTCCGCCGTCCGCCGTGTCCTCACGCAGCCCGGGCTGGCCGACGAGCTCACCGGGCGGACCCGCGCCCTGATCCCGACCCTGCTGTGGCCGGCGGTCGCGGCCCGGTACGACGGCCTCGGCCGGTCGCTCGTCGCCGCGCGGCCGGCCGCGATGCTGCCATGAGCGCCACCGACCCCGGTTTCAAGCACCTGCTCCGGATGAGCGACGACACCGGCCTGTTCGAGCATGCCCGGCACGCCGTCGTCCGCCGCGAGCACGGCTACTGCACCGACGACGTCGCCCGCGGCCTCATCGTCGTCAGCCGCGAACCGCGCCCCGCCCATCAGCTGACCCGGCTGACCGAGTGCTACCTGGCCTTTCTCACGCACGCGCAGGATCGTTCCGGCGCGTTCCGCAACCGGCTCACCTTCGACCGCCGCTGGAGCGAGCCGCCGGGCGTCGGCGACTGGTGGGGACGGGCGATGTGGGGCCTGGGCACCGCGGCGGCCCGCAACGCCATCCCCTGGATCCGCGACGAAGCGCTGCACGCCTTCGTTCGCGGCGCCGAACAGCGCTCCCCGCATCCGCGCGCCATGGCCTTCGCCGGGCTCGGCGCGGCGGAGGTCCTGCGCACCACCCCGGACAGCACCGTGGCCGCCTCCCTGCTGATGGACGCCGTGGAGGCGATCGGCACACCCTCGGAGGACCCCTCCTGGCCGTGGCCGCAACCGCACCTGACCTACGCCAACGCCGCTCTCGCCGAAGTGGTCATCTCCGCCGGGGACCTGAGCGATGACCGGCAGCTGCTCACCACCGGCCTGCGCATGCTGGCGTGGCTGTCGGACATCCAGACCAGGGACGGCCTGCTCACGGTCGTGCCCGCCACCGGCTGGCGACGGGACGCGCCCCGGGCCCGCTACGACCAGCAGCCGATCGAGGTGGCCGCGCTCGCCGACGCCTGCGCCACCGCGGCCCACGTGACCGGCGACGACGCGTGGCACGAGCGGGTACGACGGTCGGTGGCGTGGTTCCGGGGAGCCAACGACTCCGGCCTTCCGATGTGGGACCCGGCGACCGGCGGCGGCTACGACGGCCTGACCGAGCACGGCCCGAACCTCAACCAGGGAGCGGAGTCGACCATCGCGCTGATCTCCACCATGCAGCACGCCAGGCGGCTCTCATGACCATCAGGGATCTGGCCACGCGGCTCGGCCCGGCCCTCACTCCCGATCCGCGGAGAGTGATCATCAAGCTCTTCGTGCCCGGCGAGGACGCCGCGCTCACCCGTACCAGGGCCGCCGCGCTGATCGACCGCATCATGCTGCTGGGCGAGGACCAGACCACCGAAATGCTCCAGGAGACGCTGCGACGATTCGGCAACCGCCACCACGACCTCGAAACGACCTTCGCCCATCACCACGACCTGGTCCGCCATCGCGTCCCGCGCGACGTCGACCTGTCCCTGCCGGCCCGCCTCCTCGTGGGCGCCTACTTCAGCCACGAGTACGCCGTGGAGGGCGCGGCGGTGTGCAACCCCTCCATGGTCCCCCATCCCGACCAGTCCGGCCTGCGCCCCGGACAGCTCCGCGTGGCGATCAGCCTGCGGCAGATAGGCGAGGGGCACCTGTCGTCGATCGGCTTCGCCACGGCGGTGCTCGGCCCTGGCTCCGACCTGGCGATCGCCGACCGCTCGGGAACGCTGTCCGTCGGGTGCCGGCTCCGGACCCGCCATCGGCGCGACCTGCTCGCCGCCGGGCTCTGCGACGGCGCCTGGGACAACGAGGTGACGGCCGCCGTCCTGCGATCCCTGCCGGAACGCTTCGACGACAACGACTTCGAGCGCGCGATCGCCCGGCTCCCCGCCGACCTGCTCACCCGCGCCTCCACGCAGCCGACTCTGGAAGAGATGCGCCGCGCGACGCACTCCGACTACGCCGTCGCCTTCCCCGCCGATCTCCCCCTGCACCGGCGAGTGCTCTGGCCGTCGACCGCGGCCGAGTCCAACGGCATGGAGGACGCCCGGTTCGTACGGATCGTCGACCAGGACGGCACACCTTCGTACCGGGCCACCTACACCGCCTACAACGGCAAGCACATCCGCTCACACCTGATCGCCAGCGACGACCTGCGCCGCTTCTCGATCACTCCCATGCGCGGCTCGGCCGCCGTCAACAAGGGCATGGCGCTCTTCCCGCGACCGGTCGGCGGGCGGACGCTGGCGCTGTGCCGTTCCGACGGCGAGACCATCGGCCTCACGACCCTCGACCGGCACAACAGCTGGCAACCATCGGCGCCGCTGCACACCCCCCGCTGGGACTGGGAGCTCATCCAGGTGGGCAACTGCGGGTCCCCCATCGAGACCGGCTCCGGCTGGCTCGTCCTGACCCACGGCGTCGGCCCCATGCGCGACTACTCCATCGGCGCCCTGCTGCTCGACCTGCACGAGCCGCACCGCGTCATCGCCGAACTCCCCGGAACGCTCCTCACCGCCGACGGCACCGAGCGCGAAGGCTACGTGCCCAATGTCGTGTACTCCTGCGGCGGCCTGCTTCACGACGACGCCGTGTGGCTGCCCTATGGGGCGAGCGACACCCGCATCGGTTTCGCCCGGGTGCCGCTCGACACCCTCATCAGCGCGATGCGTCCACCGGGAAGCCCGTCCTGGCGGGGTGGGCCGGCTTCTTCCTGACCAGCCTGCGACGCCGAACCGAACCCTCAGCCGTCGCGGTGGGCGCGGCGACCGTTGCCACGAGGGCGACCCTCATGCATGTGTTCATGAAATCCTTCGCGAGCGGGAGCCGTGCGGGATATCGCCTTTTGGCGGGTCAGAACGAGAACCGCGATGAATGGCGTGGTGGTTCTGTCCGAGGGTCAGGTCGTGAAGCGGAACGTCCCGCGCAGGACGGTGCCTCGCCCGCTCCAGTAGCTTTCGTAATCGGCCTGGTAAGTGGCGTTCTCGAAGGCGGTGAGTACTTCACAGGTGGCGCCCGGGTGCCGGATGTTGTCGTCCCTGATGACGATGGGCCTTCCGATCACACCGGGGCGGGTCAGGGTCACCTCCACCCAGGCCGTCCCTGTGGTGTCGTCCGCCCGGACGCACACCTCGTTGGTGGGGTCGGCGTAGCGGACGATCCCGTCTCCGACGTCCCGTTGGAAGCTCGCAGCCAGGGCGGGCTGGGCGAGAATGACGCTCGCCACCGCGGCGGCGACGCCGGCGGTGATCGTTCTGAGCGGGTTCATCGTTCCTCCTTCTCCGGACGGGAGTCAGCCCTCCGGCGCGAGCGATCCCCGGGCCGAGGCCCACTGATCGTCGCACCCGCCGGCAGCACCGTGGAATACGAGGGGAATATGCCTGGCCATTCGGCGAATGGCACTGATGGCCGATCCGACCGAAAACGTTTACCGAATGAAAGCCGGCGCGTTCGGCGTCGATGCCGTAAGGAGATCGAGGGCTGAGCGAGAAAGATTCGCAATCGTTTCTTCACCCACTGGGCCAGCGGAACAGGCCGTCCGGGTTTACAGTGCCTCCAGCCGAGGGGGCGCGATGGAGTTCGGGATACTGGGTCCGCTGACGGTATGGCGGGAGGGTGAGCAGCTCGATCTGGGCACGCCCAAGGCGCAGGTGCTCCTGGCGGTTCTGCTGTGCCAGGCGGGTCACCCTGTTTCGGAAGATCAACTCGTCATGGCGCTCTGGGGGAACACCCCTCCGAAAAGCGCCACCAAGAACGTACAGACCTACGTCCACCGGCTCCGGCGGCACCTGGGCGACCCGGCTCTCGTGGTGCGGCAGGGCTCCGGCTACCTGGTTCCGGTGGCCGGGGACGAGCTGGACGCGGCGAGGTTCGAGAGCCTGGCCGCCTCGGGGCAGGCGATGGAGGCCGCCGGTGAGCCGGAGGAGGCGACCCACCGCCTGCACGAGGCGCTGAGCCTCTGGCGCGGGCCCGCGTTCGTCGGCATGACCGACGTCCCGATGCTGGCCGCGGAGGCCGCGCGGCTGGACGAGGTGCGCCTGTCGGTCCTGCAGTCGCGGATCGCCGTGGACCTGAGGCTGGGACGCCACGCCGGGCTGCTGGGCGAGCTGACCGCGCTCACCGGCGAGTACCCGTTACGGGAGCGGCTGCGCGCGCAGCTGATGCTGGCGCTGTACCGCTGCGGCCGGCGGGCGGACGCGCTCGCCGAATACGCGCGTGCCCGCAAGACCCTGATCGAGGAGACCGGCCTGGACCCGGCCGAAGAGCTGCACGACATGCATCAGAGGATCCTCACCCAGGACCCCTCACTCGACCTCGTCCCTCGCGTCAAGGTGACGATCACGGGGTCCCCCGCGCAGTCCTCACTCGCCGGCCTCGAACGTGCCGCGCGCCTGCCGGACGAACTGGGCATCAAGCCGGGCGAGCAGGTGCGGCACGCGCACCTGCGTGCCCTGTCCGGCGACCGTCCCGCCCAGGTCACGGCCCCGATGCCGGAGCCTCAGGCGGCTCCCACCCCCGCCGAGTTGCCGCCGGACATCGCGGATTTCACGGGCAGGGACGACGAGGTGGCCCACCTGGCCGAGGTCCTCGCCAATCCGCGGCCGGGCACCGTCGCCATGGCCAGCATCGCGGGGCTGGGGGGCCTGGGCAAGACGACGCTCGCCGTGCACGTCGCGCATCGGATCGCGGATCGCTTTCCCGACGGCCAGCTCTATGCGGACCTGCGCGGCGCCTCCGCGGACCCCGCCCGCCCGGAGGACGTGCTCAGCCGGTTCCTGTTCGCGCTGGGCGTCAGCCCCACCGGCATACCCGAATCCCTGGAGGAGCGCGTGGCGCTCTACCGGAGCTGCCTGGCCGGACGCAGAATGCTCGTCCTGCTCGACAACGTCGCCGGGGAGAAGCAGGTACGGCCGCTCCTGCCCGGCGCCTCGGGCACGGCCGTGCTCCTGACCGGACGTGTCCGGCTGGTCGGGCTGGAGGGCGCGAGCCTGCTGGAACTCGACGTCCTCCCGTCGGGCCAGGCCATGGACCTGCTGAGAAGGATCGTCGGCGACGAACGCGTCCAGGACGACCCGGACGCGGCTCTGGAGATCACCCGGCTGTGCGGCCGGGTCCCGCTGGCGGTCCGCATCTCGGCGGCCAGGCTCCTCGGCAGAAGGCAGTGGAGTCTGGCCCACCTCGCCGGCGTCCTCGGGGAGGAGCGGCACCGGCTGGACGAGCTGGTGGCGGGCGATCTCGACGTCCGCGCCGGGTTCGAGATGAGCTACCGGATGCTGCCCGCGGGCGCGCAGCGGGCCTTCCGGCTGGCCGGGCTGCTCGACGCGCCCGATTTCGCGTCCTGGGCGGTGGCGGCCCTCCTGGACGTGCCGGTGCGGCAGGCGGAACGTGAGATCGAAACCCTGGTCGACGCTCATCTGCTGCACCTCACCGGGACGGACGAGACAGGCCTGCTCAGGTATCGCTTCCACGACCTGATCCGGCTGTACGCGCGGGAGCGGGCGCAGCGCGAGGATGGCGAACCCGAACGCCAGGCCGCGCTCCAGCGGGCCCTGGGCGCCTGGCTGGCGCTGGCGGAGGTCGCGGCGGAGCGCGTCCCCGGCCCCTGCTACGCGCTCATGCACAGCCCCGCGCCGCGCTGGCGGCTGCCCGCGGCGGTCTCAGGACCGCTGCTGGCCGACCCGATGGCCTGGTTCGGCGCGGAGCACGCCGCGCTGATGGCGGGGGTCGCCCAGGCGTGCGAGGCACGCCTGACCCAGCTCGCCTGGGACCTCGCCGGGTCCACCGAGACGTACCTGAACGTGCGCGGCCTGTACGACGGCTGGCAGCGCATGCACGAGCAGGCGCTCGCGCTCTGCCGTGAGACCGGCGACAAGCGCGGCGAGGCCGTGCTGATGCGCGGCCTCCTGGAGGTCACCACCTGGAACTCACCGCCGGGCCCCGGACCGGCGATGACCCGGATGCGGGCCGGCGCCTCGCAGCTCCTCGACCTGTTCACCACGCTGAACGACCCGGTCGGCATCGCCGACGCCCTGGCCACCCTGGCCTGGAGCCTGACGGCCGACGGGAACGGCGGCGAGCAGGCGCTCGCCCTGGCCGAGCAGGCTCTGCGGACGGCCGCCGACGCGGGCTACCTCGGCGGCCAGGCGCGGGCCTACCACGTGATGGCGATCATCCACGGCGAGGACGACCCGCAGGCGGCGCACGAGGTCCTGGAGCAGGCGACGAAAATCGCCGAGGCGCTCGGCAACGCCCACTACACCACGACGGTCACCCAGTTCCTCGGTGCGGCGAAGGCGTTCTGCGGTGACGTCGAGGGCGGCCGGGAACTGCTGGAGAGGTCGCTGGGCATGGCACGGCGGCTGAACTACCGCTATCTGGAGACGTTCTCGCTGCTCTACCTGTCGAAGTTGTTCGCCGTGGTCGGGGACGAACGCGCCAGGGCGACCGCCGAGCTGACGCTGGCCCACAGCGAGGCCGGCAACTTCGGCCACTACCTCGCCGACTCGCTCAGCGTGCTCGGGCAGCTGGACCTGGCCGAAGGCGACCTGCCCGCCGCCATCGCCACCCTCGAACGCTCGGTCCGGGTGTGGCGTACCCGGGGCTCGATCCCCTATCTGGCGCGGACGCTTCTCGCCCTCGGCGACGCCCACGACGCCGCCGGCGGCCACCGCACGGCCAGGGCCGTCTGGGAAGAGGCCCGCGAGCTGTGCCGCGGGATCTCCTACGAGGACGGCGTGCGAACGCTGGACGCCCGGCTCGCGGGTGAGGGGCGGCCGGGCCCGCCGGCGCCCGCCGGATGACCCCTGGAACGCCGAGGGCGACCGCGCCGGCGGCAGCGTGATCGAGCTGATCGCCCGGCCGGCCTCCGAGATCTTCCTGGCGCTGGTCTGACTCCGCGCCAGGCGGGAAGTCGATGGGGGCAGTCTCGCCGTCGTACACCCCCGGGGGATGTAGGGGAAATCATGAGTGCTGACGTCCATGTCATCGCGACCTCGTCGCTGGGTGACCGCAGCTATCTGGCCACCGACGGGCAGGTGGCCGCCGTGGTCGACCCCCAGCGGGACGTCGATCGCGTGCTCTCGCTGGCCGGGCGCCTCGGCGTCCGCATCACGCACGTCGTCGAGACGCACCTGCACAACGACTACGTCTCGGGCGGGCTCGAGCTGGCCAGGCTGACCGGGGCGCGCTACGGCCTGGCGGCCGCCGACCAGGCGCCGTTCCGGCACCTGCCACTGTCCGACGGGGACGTCGTCGAGGTCTCGCCCGCGCTGCGGCTGCGCGCCCTGGCCACGCCCGGCCACACCTTCCACCACCTGTCGTACGCGCTGGAGAGCGGCGAAGCGGCCGAGGGCGTCTTCACCGGCGGCTCGCTGCTGTTCGGCACGACCGGCCGTACCGATCTGCTGGGCGCCGAGCACGCCGCCACGCTGGCGCGCGAGCAGCACGCCTCCGTACGCAGGCTGTCCGGCCTGCTGCCCGACGGCGCCGCGATCTGGCCGACCCACGGCTTCGGCAGCTTCTGCTCGGCCGCCCAGGCCTCCGGCGACGACTCCACCATGGAGCGCGAGCGGCAGGTCAACCCGGCGCTGCGGCTGGCCGCGGACGCGTTCGTCACGCAGGCCCTGGCCGGGCTCGACGCCTACCCCGCCTACTACGCGCACATGGGCGCGATCAACCTGCGCGGCCCCGCGCCGGTCGACCTGCGCCCGCCCGCCCCCGTCACCCCGGACGAGCTGCGCGGGCGGCTGGAGTCCGGGGAGTGGGTGGTCGACCTGCGTCACCGCACCGCCTACGCCGAGGCCCACCTGGCCGGCACCGTCAGCCTGGGCCTGGACGGGCCGATGGCCACCTGGCTCGGCTGGCTGATCGACCGGGGCGCGCCGCTCACCCTGATCGGCGAGACGCCCGAGCAGGTCGCGCAGGCGCAGCGGGAGCTCGTGCGCATCGGCGTCGACCACGTCGCCGCCGCGGCGGCCGGTACGCCCCACGGGCTCGCCACCGATCCGGCTCAGGTGCGGTCGCTGCCCACGGCGACGTTCGCCGGGCTGGCCGCCGCGCTGGCCGGTGACGTGCCGGCCGGGCTGCCCGCCCCCGACGTGATCCTCGACGTCAGGCTCGGCAACGAATGGCGGACCTCCCACATCGACGGCGCCGTGCACGTGCCGCTGCCCGAGCTCGCGGCGCGCGCCGGCGACGTGCCCGCCGGTGCCGTCTGGGTGCACTGCGGCAGCGGCTACCGGGCCACCGCGGCGGCCTCGCTGCTGGCCGGGGCCGGGCGGCAGGTCGTGCTGGTGAACGACGAGTTCGCCGGCGCCGCCTCCTCCGGCCTGGCCATGGCCTCCTGACCCGGGCCGGCTGACCTGCGCGGCAGCACGCAACTCTTGTTATCAACATTCTGTTATCGTTGATTCATGGGTGATCGGGAAGAGGTCCGCCGGCGCATCCTCGACGCCGCGACCAGGCTGCTCCACGACAAGGGCCGCGAAGGAGTGACGACGCGCACCGTCGGCGCGGCGGCCGGTGTTCAGGCCCCCACGCTCTACCGCCTGTTCACCGACATGGACGGGCTGCTCGAAGCGGTGGCGGCCGACGGGTTCGCGCGCTACCTCGCGCGGAAGCACAGCCAGGTGCTCTCCGACGACCCCGTGGAGGACCTGCGCCGCGGCTGGGACACGCATGTCGGCTTCGGCCTGGAGAACCCGGCGCACTACCTGCTCATGTACGGCCGGCCCACTCCCGGCTCCCGCAGGCGCGTCACCGAGCAGGCGCTGGAGCGGCTTCGCATGCTGGTCGAACGCATCGCCGTCGCGGGCCGGCTCCGCGTCGGCGTCGAGGCGGCCGTCGTCATGGTGCACGCCGCGGGCGTCGGCCTCACGCTCAACCTCATCGGCACCCCTCCCGAGGAGCGCGACGCCGCCCTGCCCGACCGGCTGCGCGAGGCCATCCTCTCGGCGATCACCACGCCGGCCCCGCCCGACGCCCCGGACGTGACCGGGGCGCCGGACATGACTGGGGCGCCGGGCGTGGCCCAGCGGGCCGTGGGCCTGAAGGCCGTGCTCGACGAGGCGCCGGGCCTCTACACACCGGGCGAGCGGGCCCTCCTCGACGAACTCCTGGACCGCGCCGCGAACCACACCCCGCCCCGCTGAGGCCGCGCACGGGCGCGCACCTCGGGGCCGGAGCAGCCTGCGGCGCACGGACGCGCACCTCGGGGCCGGAGCAGCCCGCGGCGCACGGGCGCGCGCCTCGCGTCAGAGCAGCTTGTCCCGCGTGAAGGGGACGTCGCGCAGGCGGCGGCCGATGGCGTGGTGGATCGCGTTGCCGATGGCCGCGGGCACGCCCGTCCCCGGGGTCTCGCCGAAGCCGCGGGCGCCGAGCGCGAGGCTGCCCGGGTCCGGCCGGTCCACGAACAACGCCTCCACCGATGGCGTGTCCGCGCAGACCGGGACCAGGTAGGTGGACAGGTTCGGGTTGACGACCCGCGCCGTGTTCGGGTCCACCATCGTGTGCTCCATCAGCGCGAAGCCGATCCCCCAGGTCACGCCGCCGATGACCTGGCCGCGCGCGGTCCGGCGGTTGAGCACCCGTCCCGGGTCGTGCGCGGTCACGACCCGGGTCACGCGCACCCTGCCCAGCCTCGGCTGGATCCTGACCTCCACGAACACCGCGCCGAACGAGTACCCGGGCGCGTTGTCCTGGCGCCCGACGACCTCGACGGAGCGGCCGTGGCGGGCCATGACGTCGCGGTAGCTGTCCACGCGCCCGCCGTCGCCGCGGACGGACAGGCGGCCGGCCTCGGCCACGACGTCCTCGGCGGGCACGCCGTGCAGCGGGGAGCGCGGGTCGGCGACGGCGAGCGCGATCACGGCCTTGCGCGCGCTCCGCGCCGCCTCGGACACCGGGCCGACCACGCTGGGCATCGTGGACGACCCCGCCGACAGCGACGCGGTGGGGTAGGTGGTGTCGCCGAGCAGCGTCGTGACGTGGCCGAGCGGCATGCCGAGCCCGTCGGCGACGACCTGGCTGAGCACGGTGTACGTGCCGGTGCCGATCTCCTGGGTGGCGGCCCGCAGGGTCGCCCGCCCGTCCGGCCCGATGGTGAGGCCGGCTTCGGACCGGATCCAGCCGTAGGTGTGGGTCTCGGTGGCCATGCCCCAGCCCACGTACTCGTCGCCGTCCCTGGTCGTCCCCGGCCTGGGGTTGCGCCGGGCCCAGCCGAACGCCTCGGCCGCCGCCCGGTAGCACTCCAGCAGGTGCTTGCTCGTGTAGGGGCCGTCGGTCCGCGGGTCGATCGGGTTGTGGTTGCGGATCCGCAGCTCCACCGGGTCGATGCCGAGCTCGTGGCTCAGCTCGTCCATGGCGGTCTCCAGGCCGAAGTGCGCGGTCGTCTCCGGTGAGCGCATGTAGCTCGACGTCGGCAGGTCCAGCCGCACGCCCAGTTGCCGCACGTGGACGTTCGGGCAGGCGTACAGGTGGACCGTGGAGTCGCTGCCGTTGTAGACGGCCTCGTCGAGGCGGGTCACCTGCGCCGTCGAGGTGTCGGCGATCGCGGTCAGCACGCCCTGGCGGGTGGCGCCGAGCCGGAGGTGGTGGCGGTACTCGGCGCGGTGGCCGTTGGAGGTGTACATCTGCGCGCGGGACAGCACGAGTTTCACCGGCCGGCCGGCCAGGCGGGCCGCCGCCGCGGTGAGCAGCGTGTGCGGGTAGGTGGGGCCCTTGGCGCCGAAACCGCCGCCCAGGTAGGGCGAGATGACCCTGACCTGCTCCGGCGCCCTGCCGAACGCCGTCGCCACGACGTTGCGGGTGAACATCACGCCCTGGGTGCTCTCGTACAGGGTCAGCTCATCGCCCGCCCAGACGGCGGTGGTGGTGTGCGGCTCGATCGGGTTGTGGTGCTGCATCGGGCTGCCGTAGGTCTGGTCGACGCGCACCTCGGCCTGTTCGAGCGCGGCGGCGGCGTCGCCGCGGGCGAACTCGTTGTCCCTTTCGCGGAACTTCTTCGGCAGGAACGCCTCGTCGAGCGCGTCCGCCAGCCGCGCGACGGGCTCCTCCGCCCGGTAGCCGACCTTCACCAGACCGGCGGCCTCCTGCGCCTGCTCCAGGGTCTGGGCCACGACGTAGGCCACCGGCTGCCCGTTGTGGTGCACCCGCGTGTCCTGCATGGGGATGAACGGCCTGTTGTACGGGAATCCCGGCAGCCTCAGCCCCAGCCTCGCCATGTCGGCGTGGGTGTAGACCGCGACGACACCGGGATGCGCCAGCGCCGCCCTGGCGTCGATCTCCACGACCTCGCCGCGGGCGATCGTGCTCATCACCAGGAAACCGTGCAGCGCGCCGGCCACCTCGTGGTCCGCCGCGTAGCGGGCCGCGCCGGTGACCTTCGCCCGGCCGTCCACCCGCGCCACGCCCTGCCCCACCAGCGCGCTCATCGAAGCCCTCCCAGATCGCTGAGGATGCTCACCAGCGCCCGCTGGACGAGCTCGACCTTGAACCTGTTCCCCTCGCGCGGCTCGGCGTCCCGGACCAGGAGCCGGCCCGCCCCGGCGATCGCCTGCGCGGTCAGCGGCCGGCCCCGCAGCGCGGCCTCGACCCCGGCGTCCCGCCACGGGCGGGTGCCCACGCCGCCGAACGCCAGCCGCACGTCCTGCACCACGCGGCCCCTCGTCCGCAGCGCGGCCGCCACCGACACCACCGCGAACTCGAACGTGGCCCTGTCGCGCAGCTTCAGGTAGCGCGACTGCCCGGCGAGGGCGGTGCGCGGCACGTCCACCCAGGTGATCAGCTCGCCCGGGCGCATCGCGGTCTCCCGGTGCGGGGTGGCCCCGGGCAGGAGGTAGAAGTCGGCGACGGGGACGGCGCGCTCGCCGCCGGGGCCGAGCAGGTGCACGGTCGCGTCCAGGGCCGTCAGCGCCACCGCCAGGTCCGAGGGGTGCGTGGCGAGGCAGTGGTCGCTGCCGCCGAGGATCGCGTGTCCCCGGTTGTGCCCGCTGACCGCCGGGCAACCGCTGCCCGGCGATCGTTTGTTGCACGGCGAGGCCGGGTCGCGGAAGTATCCGCATCTGGTGCGCTGCAACAGGTTCCCGCCGATCGAGGCCATGTTGCGGACCTGCGGGGAGGCGGAGGCCAGCAGCGCCTCCGACAACACGGGGAACTCCCGCCGCACCCCGGGGTGCTCGGCGACCTGCCGCATCCGGGCCGCCGCGCCGACGCGCAGCCGCCTGGAGCCGACGGTGACCTCGCCGAGGTCGAGGTGGTTGACGTCGATGAGGTGGTCGTGGGCCTGCGCGCCGTCCCGCATCAGGTTCAGCAGATCGGTGCCGCCCGCCACGAAGGCCGACCCGGGGGTGCTCGCGGCGATCCGCACCGCGTCCGCCGGGCTGCCGGCGACCGTGTAACCGAAGGCTCTCACCGCCGCACCTCCTTGGCGGCGTCGGCGACGGCGGCGACGATGTTCTGGTACGCCGCGCACCGGCACAGGTTCCCGCTCATCCACTCGCGGATCTCCGCCTCGGAGCCCGCATGCCCTTCGTCGATGCAGGCCACGGCGGACATGATCTGGCCGGGAGTGCACGCCCCGCACTGGAACGCGTCGTGCCGGATGAACGCCTCCTGCACCGGGTGCAGCTCCTCGCCCCGCGCCAGCCCCTCCACCGTGGTGATCTCGGCCCCCTGCCGCATCACCGCCAGCGTCAGGCACGACTTGACCCGCTCGCCGTCGGCCAGCACCGTGCACGCCCCGCACTCACCCCGGTCGCAGCCCTTCTTGGTGCCGGTCAGGCCGAGCCGCTCGCGCAGCGCGTCCAGCAGCGTCACCCTCGGCTCCAGGACGACCTTGCGCAGTTGCCCGTTGACCGTCATGGCGACCTCCACCGACGCCCCGGGGGCGACGGCGTACGCCTGAGCGGCGGCCGTCCGTGCGGCGGCGGGCGCGGGGGCGGCGGTGATGCCCGTTCCGGCCGCGGCCGTTCCCGCCGCGGTCACCGCCATGGCCTTGAGCACCGTACGGCGGGTGCGCACGGGTCCGTCCGGCAGGGGAGGGTGTCGCCGCCATTCGGCGATGCGCGCGCCCGTCCCCGGATCCGGGTCGTCGGTCAGGTCGTACGAGACGATGTCCGCGAGCAGGGGCGACGCGGTCCGGTCGGCGTGGCGGCGCGCGGGATGCGTCAGGAACTCGCGGTAGCCGTCCAGGTCTTCGATCACGAAGACGGCGCCCCACTCGTAGTCGCCGCCGTGGTCGCGGCCGACGAAGAAGGATCTGACCGATGGGATGGCCCGGCCCTGCTCGCGCAGGCTTTCGAGAGCCTCCGCCCGCTGCTCCGGGGTCGCGTCCAGCCTGAAGGTGAACCGGCTGCCGTGATGGATCATCTCGCCCCTTTCCTCGTAAGGCTGGCGCTAGCTGTGATAGCAGTGTCTCGTTATCGGTGTTACGAGTCAATAGCCGCTAACGCATAGGTGTTAGCGGGAGTTCGGCTCCGGGAAGGGGCCCGGGGAGGGACCGGGTGATCTATCGTGGTGCCGAGTGGAGGTCTCGCCGATGCCCGACATCTCACCGTTATCCACGGATGATCCGCGGCGGCTCGGGGGCTACACCGTCGAGGGGTTGCTGGCCGGCAGCGGTGTCTACCTGGCACGCGACGACTCGGGCGACCCGGTCGTGATCAAGGTCTACGCGTCCGACGCCGCGCGCTTCCTGCAGGCCATGCGTGCGGTGCGCGCCCAGGACGCGTACTACACCGCTCAGGTCCTCGACTCCGGCGAGACCGACGACGGGCTGCCCTACCTCGTCACCGAGTACGTCGACGGCGAGCCGCTGGAAGCGGCCGTGGCCGACGGGGGGCCGCTGCAGGGCGCCGCTCTGCACCGCCTGGCCATCGCCACGATGGCCGCCCTGGTGGCCGTGCACCAGGCGGGCGCGGTGCACGGCTCGTTCGGCCCCGGCGACGTGCTGCTCGGCCCCGACGGGCCCCGCCTGATCAACGTCGGCGTCGCGCCCGCCCTGGAGGCGACCAGCGCGACCGCGACCCAGCGCGTCGGCGGCCTGGCCTACACCGCCCCGGAGCACTTCGGCGGCGACGCTCCGCGGCGGGAGGAGGGCGGTGAACCCGCCGGCGCCCCGGCGGACGTGTTCGCATGGGCGGCCACGATGGTGTTCGCGGCGACCGGCGAGGCCCCCTTCGACGGCGGCTCCACCTCGGCGACCATGAACCGCGTGCTGCGCCACGAGCCCGACTTGTCCGCCTTCGACGACCACCTGCGCGGCGTCATCGCCGACTGCCTGGCCAAGGACCCGCGGGCCCGGCCCACGGCGGGGGACGCGCTGCTCAAGCTGGTCGGCCACTCTCTGCTCACCGCCCGCACGGGCGACCTCACGGCCGTCGCGCCGCCGCCAGCCGGCCCGGAGGAGCCCGCCGCCGCGCCGAGGCGTACCGGGCGGTTCGTGGCGCTCGCCGTGTCGGGCGGGCTGCTCATCGCGCTCGCCTCCGCCGGCGCGGTCCACACCCTCCAGTCCAGGCAGGGCACCCCGGCCGCCGTCGCGACGCCCACCCCGTCCCCCTCCGCGACCGCCATCAGCACGCTGGCCGCCCAGGCCCCGCCGTCGCCGCCGCCCACGCCCACCGCGCGGATCACGGTTCCCGGCCTGGGACTGGCCCTGCACGAGCACCCCGCCGACAGGCTACGGGTCGCCGCCTACCAGAAGGGCGACGACCTGTACGTACGCGCCCCCGGCACCACCCGCTTCACCAGGAGCCAGGAGAAGCGGGCGCAGGAGATCGCCGCCTCCCCTGACGGCGCCTGGCTGGCCCTGTTCACCGACGGCAAGCTGACCTTCGTGAGCCGGACGGGCGGCAGCCGCTTCGAGGTCGAGGTCGGCCCGGCACGGCGGCCCACCTGGTCCCGCGACGGCAAGCGCCTGCTCCTGACCACCACCAAGGGCACCGGCAAGGACGAGGACGGCACCCCGGTGCCCGGCGGGTTCGCCATCGTCGACGTCGCCACCAAGGCCGTCACCCCCGTGGACACCGACGCCGAGACCCGCCAGGGGCGCGGTTCCTACGCCTGGCTGCCGGACGGCACCGGCGTCACCCTCTCCCACAGGTCCGGCGACGACTACGGCATGCGGATCTTCGACCTGGCCGGGCGCGAGACTCGCGCGATGAACTGGGTCGGGTACACCGGGGGCGTCCGGATGTTCTCACCCTCCGGGAAGCTGTTCCTCACCCACTGCCCCAGCGGCGGCACGGTGTGCGTCTGGGACACCGCCGAGGGCGTGCGCCGCGCCAGTGTCGCGATCTTCTTCGACGGCGCCGAGTTCTGGGGCTGGTACGACGAGAACCACCTGCTGATCTACAACCCCAGCCAGGAACCCGACAGACTGGTCGCCATGGACCTGCGCAGCCGGGAGCGCCGGATCGTGCTGACCCTGCCCGGCAAGGACTTCGACGACTTCTCCTTCACGCTGGCCGAGAGGTGACCGCGATGGCTGAGGAGCCGGCCGGCCTCGGGTACGTCGTGGGCCAGGAAGCCGACTGGCCCACCCTGGAGCAGGAAGTGCAGGGGCGCGGCCCGTTCGGCGGCGCCGCCCTGCACCGCCTGGCCATCGCCACCATGACCGGCCTGACGGCCCTGCACCGCGCCGGCGTCGTGCACGGGGCGGTCAGTCCAAAAACGGTGCTGCTCGGGCCGCAGGGTGCGCGGCTGCGCCACCCCGTTCCCGAGGCGCCCGCCCCCGACGAGGAGACCGTCGAGGCAGGCGCCCTCGTCTGGAGCACCCCTGAGCAGGTCGACGGCCTGCCCCCGGCTCCCGCTTCCGACCTGTTCGCCTGGGCCGCCACCATGGTCTACGCCGCGACGGGGCGGTCGCCGTTCGGCGGGGGCACGGTGACCGACACGGTGCACCGGCTGCTGCACGGCGCGGCCGACCTGGGACCCCTGGACGGCGAGCTGCGCACGCTGGCCGCCGACTGCCTGGCCGCCGAGCCGGGCGACCGGCCCGCCGCCGAGGACGCGCTGTTACGCCTGCTCGGCTACTCCGGCGCCCTGGACACCGCCATCCCCACCGACCCGCCTCCGGCGGCCGGGCCCCCGCCGTCGCCGCCCGCGCGCCGGCGCTCCCGCGTCCTGATCCTGACGGCGGTGGCCGTGGCCGTGGCGCTGCTGTCCGGCGGCGTCACCTACGTCCTGACCGGGGATCGCGAGCCCTCCGCCGCGTCCACGACGCCCGCGGCACCGGCCGCGCAGGACGCGACACCGGCCGCGCAGGACGCGACACCGGCCGCGCGGGCGACGGCGACCCCCGCCGCGAGCCCGCCGGCGTCGCCGCCGCAGCCCACGAAACGCATCGCCCTGCCCAGCGGCGGCACCCTGTACGAGCACCCCGGCGACCCGGTGCGGCTGGTCTCCTACCGTACGGGCGTGGAGGGCGGCCAGACCGCCGGCTACGCGCGCACGCCAGGCACCGACACCTTCCAGCGCGTGGCCGGTGACAACACCGACGCCGTGGTCTCGCCCGACGGGCGATGGCTCGCCGTGGTCAACGAGCTGTCGGTCGCGGTGACCGAGCGGCAGGAGGTGACGATCACCGAGCGTGTCACCGGCGAGCGGTTCTCCCTGCCCACCGCGGACGCGCCGCAGGTCGGGCAGTTCCTCGACTGGTCACGCGACAGCCGCCGCGCCCTCCTGACCATCTTCAACGACCTGGTCGGCGAGGACGGCAAGCAGCGGCGCCTCACCGCCGGCTACGTGATCCTCGACGTCACCGCCAGGACCTCCACGTTCGTCCCCACCACGGACGCGCTGGACGCGTCGGACGCCGACGCGTCCGCCCCCGTCTACCACTGGCTCCCGGACGGGACGGGGGTCATGTCGGGCTACACGACTCCCGAAGGGACCCTCGGCGCGCGTTTCCGCGACCTGACCGGCAGGGAGACGCGCACCATGCACTGGGTGGGCCGGCCGATCGGGGAGGAGTGGTTCTCCCCCTCCGGGAAACTGTTCACGACGACCGGCTGCGGGTCGTACACGACGTGCATCTGGGACACGGCCACCGGCGACCGGCGGGCGACACTGCCGGCGGGCCGGACCGCGTACGCCGTCGGCTGGTACGACGACCGGCACCTCATCCGGGCGACCTGGGCGGGCAAGGACACCTTCCGCATCACCGTGCACGACTTCGCCGGCAAGGAGGTCCGCCTGCTCGCCGAGATGAGGAGCCACGACAGGCACATCGTCAACCTGACGTTCGCCGGGAGGTGACGCGCGATGCCGCCCTCCACCATGCCGCCGCGCGACGGCGACCCCGAGTCCATCGGCGGGCACCGGATCGTCGGCAGGCTCGGCGAAGGCGGGCAGGGAGTGGTGTACCTGGCCGAGACCGGGGCGGGTGACCTCGTCGCGGTCAAGACGCTGCACGGCCTGCCCGACGAGGTGGACGCGGCCCGCTTCCGGCGCGAGGCCGAGGTGCTGCCCCGGGTCGCGTCCTTCTGCACGGCCCAGGTGCTGGCCACCGGGACGGCGGGCGGGCGCCCGTACATCGTCAGCGAGTACATCGAGGGGCCCTCGCTCCAGCAGGCGGTGCGCGAGCGGGGGCCGCTGCGCGGGCGCGAGCTGCGCCGGCTCGCCATCGGCACGATCACCGCCCTGGCCGCGATCCACCGCGCGGGGGTGGTGCACCGCGACTTCAAGCCGGGCAACGTCCTGCTCGGCGCGGACGGCCCCCGCGTCATCGACTTCGGCATCGCCCGCGCCGTGGGCGGCGAGGCCACGGGCGGCGGGCCGGTCGGCACGCCGGCGTACATGGCGCCCGAGCAGTTCGACGACGGCGCCGCCGGGCCCTCGGCCGACCTGTTCTCCTGGGGCGCCACCATGGCCTTCGCCGCCAACGGCCACCCGCCGTTCGGCGCGGACGCCGTCGCCGCCGTCGTGCGCCGCATCCTCAGCGAGGACCCCGACCTGGGCACGCTGGACGGCGACCTGCGCGGCCTCGTCACCGAGTGCCTGGACAAGGACCCGGCCCGGCGACCGCGCGCCAGCGAGGTGCTGCTGCGGCTGCTCGGCCGGCCCGCCGGACCACCCCCTTCCGATCGGCTGCCCGGCCGGGCCCCCGGGCCGCTCCTGCCCGGCGCGGACGCCAGGCCGCTCCTCTCCGGGGCGGACGCCGGGCCGCTCCCCTCCGACCGGCTGCTCGCCGAGGGCGCCGCCAAGGCCGGAGCGGACTCGGCGCCCCAGCGGGCCGCGACGCATCCGCCTGAGCGTTCCCCGACGCGGCCGTCCGCGCTGTTCGGAGCACGTGCCTGGCGGCGGGCGGCCGCAGGCGCCGGCGCGCTGGCCGGCGCGCTGATCGTGACCATCACGGTCGTCCGGGTGTACGCGCCGGCCGAACCCGGCGCGGGGCCGCGGCCGGCGGCCACCACGCCCGCGCCGCCCCGGCTCAGCGGCGCCCCGGCCGCCCCGGCCGCCGCCGTGTCCGTTCCGGGATTGAACGCCGTCTTCCATGAACATCCGTCCGACCCGTACCGCCTGACATCCTTCCACGTGGAGGAGAAGGGGAAGGTCAACAGGCCGGCGTACGTCCGGGAGCCCGGGACCGGCACCTTCCGCCGGCTGACCGAGTACCGCGACCCCATCGTGTCGCCCGACGGCACCACGATCGCCTCCGTCTACAACGTCCCGAAGTTCGCGTCCGAGAACCACAACGACGTGGAGGTCACCGACCGCGGGACCGGCGCCCGGCACACCATCCCGACCGTGGACCTGCCCCTCGTGGTGAGGACGCCGCAGTGGTCCCCGGACGGGCGGCGGCTGCTGCTCACCGCCGTGCTCGACGAGGACGGGTCCGAGGAGGCCGCCGGGTTCGTCGTCGTGGACCTCGCGGCGCGCAGCAGCCGCCTGGTCCGCGTGGCGGCGCCCGGCACCGGCACGGCGGCCTACCTCTGGCTGCCGGACGGCTCCGGCGTCATCCGGCGTTCCGGCAGGACCGGCGTGCGTGCGTACGACCTCGGCGGCACCGTGCTGCGCAGCTACCGTGACGTGATCGCCAACGACAGCAGCGACCAGTGGTTCAGCCCTTCCGGCCGGCGGCTCATCACCGTGTGCCCCGGCAAGGCCGCGGCGGCGTGCGTCCTGGACGCCGGCACCGGCGCGCGGCAGGCTCGCGTGGCGCTGCCGGACAAGAGCGTGTTATGGGGCTGGTGGAACGAGGACCACCTGCTCGTCTACCGCGAGGGCCACGCCGGCGTCGTGGACCTGAACGGCAGGCAGGTCCGTCAGGTGGCCGACATCGAGCACGAGGGCCCCTGGTTGCTGCACTTCACCCGCACCAACTGACCGGCCCGCGCACCGCCGGGACCGTCGCGACGGCCTGCGCGTCACTCCCCTTCCAGCGCGGCGAGGACCCCGGCCAGCAGCGTGTCGTCGTGCTCGGCCGGCACCGCGCGCAGGTCGAGCAGGCATCGGCCGTTCTCCACGCGGGCGAGGACGGGCGGCTCCACCTGGCGTAACGCGGCGGCCGCCCGCCCGTCCAGCGCGACGGCGGCGCTCGGCAGGGCCACCCCGGGCGCCCCGCCGCCGCCGACCACGCTCAGGCTGTCGACGGCCTCGGCGTCGATCCCCTTGTCCCGCAGCAGGGCCGCCAGGCTCCCGGCGCGGGACCTCAGCGTGGCCTGATCGGCGTGCAGGCCCTCCCAGGTCGGGGTGGGCGGGCCGGCGACCGTGGCCTCCAGGGCCGCCAGCGTGATCTTGTCCACCCGGAGCGCGCGCGCGAGGGGATGGCGGCGCAACCGCTCCACGAGGCCGGCGCGGCCGAACAGCAGCCCGCACTGGGGGCCGCCGAGGAGTTTGTCGCCGCTGGTGGTGACGAGGTCCGCGCCCTCGTTCAGCCAGCTCGTGACGTCGGGCTCGCGGGGCAGCAGCGGCTCGGGAGCCAGCAGCCCGGACCCGGCGTCGCCGACGAGCGGGATGCCACGCTCACGGCACAGCGCCGACAGCCGCGCCACCGGCACGTCGGCCGTGAAGCCCTCGATCCGGTAGTTGGACGGGTGCACCTTCAGCACCATGCCCGTCTGCGGCCCGATCGCGTCGGCGTAGTCCGCGAGCGCGGTGCGGTTGGTCATGCCGACCTCCCGCAGCCGCGCCCCCGTGGAGACGAGCAGGTCGGGCAGGCGGAAACCGTCGCCGATCTCGATCAGCTCCCCCCGGCTGATCACGATCTCGGCTCCCGCCGCCAGCGCGGTGGCCGCCAGCACGAGCGCGGCGGCGTTGTTGTTCACCACGTGCACCGCCTCGGCTGCGGGAACGGCGGCGGCCAGCGCGGCCAGCGCGGTACGTCCCCGCCTGCCACGGCCGCCCGTGCCGAGGTCGAGCTCGACGTCGGTGACCCCGGCCGCCAGCTCCACCGCCTGGCGGGCGGCGGCCGACAGCGGAGCGCGGCCCAGGTTGGTGTGCAGCAGCACGCCGGTGGCGTTGATCACCGGCCGCAGGCCGGAGGCGGAGGCGGGCAGCGCCGCCAGCACGGCGCTCAGGACCTCTCCAGGCGCGAGCTCTCCCTCCCTGGCGCGCCGCTGCGCCGCGACGATCGCGGCCTTGACCCGGTCGTGGCCCAGCCGCCGCCGCGCCTCGACCAGCCGGGGGTCGGCGAGCAGCGCGTCCGTCCGCGGGATGGAGCGACGATGGTCTGCCATCCCCCTAGAGTACGATCATGACGAGGCTCACACAGTACGCCCAAGGCGGCGGCTGCGCCTGCAAGATCCCCGCGGCGGATCTGGAACTGCTGCTGAGCAGTTCGGAGATGCCGTTCCCGCGGCAGCCCGAAGCAGAGCTCCTGGTGGGCCTGGAATCCGGCGACGACGCCGCCGTGGTCCGCGTCCAGGACGGCACCGTGATCATCAGCACGGCCGACTTCTTCACCCCGGTGGTCGACGACCCCTACGACTGGGGCCGCATCGCCGCGGCCAACGCGCTCTCCGACGTCTACGCCATGGGCGGGCGCCCGGTGGTCGCGCTCAACCTCCTGTGCTGGCCCCCTGACCGCTTACCCTACGACCTGGCCGCCGAGGTGCTGCGGGGCGGCGCGGAGGTGGCCGCGCAGGCCGGCTGCCACCTGGCCGGCGGGCACAGCGTCGTCGACGCCGAGCCCAAGTACGGCCTGGCCGTCACCGGCATCGCCGACCCCGACCGGCTGCTCCACAACAACACCGGCCGCCCCGGCCTGCCGCTGTCCCTGACCAAGCCGCTCGGCCTGGGCGTGCTCAACAACCGGCACAAGAACACCGGCGAGGTGTTCCCGCACGCCGTGGAGACCATGACCCGGCTCAACGCCGACGCCTCCCGCGCGGCCCTGGACGCCGGGATCCGGTGCGCCACCGACGTCACCGGCTTCGGCCTGCTGGGCCACCTCCACAAGCTCGCCCGTGCCTCCGGTGTCACCGCCGTGATCCGGGCCTCGGCCGTGCCCGTGCTGGACGGGGCGGCGCGGGCCGTACGGGACGGGTTCGTCCCCGGTGGTTCGCAGCGCAACCTCGCCTGGGTGGCTCCGCACCTCGACCACGAAGGCGTCCCGGAGGAGACCCTGGTGCTCCTCGCCGACGCCCAGACCTCGGGGGGACTGCTCGTCGCCGGGGAGATTCCCGGCGCCCCCGTGATCGGCGAGCTGATCGAGCACACCGGGCACACCGTCATCGTCCGTCCCTGAACGGGCTTGGTTCTTGGGGTGAATTGCGGGAGTTCGAGGTCGTTCGCGGGTCTATGATCAGCTTCGGAGGCGTTCAGGAGTCTGGTGACCCTCCTGGTCTTCAAAACCAGTGGCGCCGAGCATCTCGGCGCGGCGGGTTCGATTCCCGTCCGCCTCCGCTGATCAGCGAATCGGGGAATGGTTTGCGAGTGGATCGACGCGGTTCCGCGCCGCGGACCTACGCCGAAGAGCGCGCATGCACGTGATCGCGACGGCCGGGCACGTGGACCACGGCAAGTCGACGCTGGTCCGGGCGCTGACCGGCATGGAGCCCGACCGCTGGGCCGAGGAACGCCGCCGCGGCATGACCATCGATCTCGGGTTCGCCTGGACCACGCTCGGATCGGGTGAGCGGATCGCGTTCGTCGACGTCCCCGGGCACGAGCGGTTCGTCACCAACATGCTGGCCGGAGTGGGGCCCTGCCCCGCGGTGATGCTCGTCGTGGCCGCCGACCAGGGCTGGCAGGCCCAGTCGGCCGAGCACCTGGCGGCGCTGGAGGCCCTGGGCGTACGGCACGGCCTCGCGGTCGTCACCCGGGCCGATCTCGCGGATCCCGAGCCTGCCCTGAGGCAGGTTCACGACCACCTCCGGAAGACCGGACTGGCGGGGATCGACAGCGTCGTCGTCAGCGGGCGGACCCGGCAGGGGCTCGACGAGCTGGAGACCGCCCTGGCACGGCTCGCCGCCGCGCTTCCCGAGCCGGACACCGGGGACGCCGTCCGGTTGTGGATCGACCGGGTGTTCACCATCACCGGGTCCGGGACCGTCGTCACCGGCACCCTGACCAGGGGAACGCTCCGCGTCGGCGACGAGCTGGAGACGGGCGGGACCCGGGTCAGGATCCGGGGTCTCCAGACACTCGGCGAGAAGGCGGAGCAGGTCTCCGCGACCGCCCGCGTCGCCGTCAACCTCCGCGGCGTCGACCGTGACGACCTGACCCGCGGCATGGCGCTGGTGACACCGGAGGCGTGGCTGCCGGCCCGGGCCATCGACGTGCGGCTGACTCCCGCGATGGGCCATCGGGCCGAGGAGGCGGTTCTCCACCTCGGATCGGCCGCCGTTCCCGTCAGGATCCGCCGCCTGGGCTCCGACACCGCCAGGCTGGCCCTCGGCCGTCCGCTGCCGCTCAGGACCGGGGACCGGGGCCTGCTCCGCGACCCCGGCAGGCGGGAGATCGTCGCCGGGGTCCTCGTGCTGGACGTCCGCCCGCCCGCGTTGCGGCGCCGGGGCGCCGCGGCGGCCAGGGCGGCCGCGCTCGACGAGGTGCCGCTGCCCGACGCGGCGGCGCTGCTGCGCTGGCACGGCCTGCTGAAGGGCGGCGAGCTCAGGGCGATGGGCTGCCCTCCCACCGGGACGCCGGTGGCCGGCGACTGGTACGCCGACCCGGGGCACTGGTCGTCACTGGCACGCCGTCTCGCCGAGCACGTCTCGCGACGGCCCGCGCACGATCCGGGGATCACCGTGGACGCCGCGGCCCAGCTCCTCGGGCTGCCCGATCGGCGGCTCGCCGAGGCACTCGTCGCACCGCCGCTGGTGGTCGAGGGCGGGCGCGTCCTGCCCGCCGACAGGGCGCTGCCTCCCGCGATCGCCCGGGCGGTCGCGAAGCTGGCCGCCGAACTCGCCGAGCACCCCTTCGCCGCTCCCACCGCCGAACGCCTGGACGAGCTCGGCCTCACGGGCAAGGCGCTGGCGGCCGCGATCCACGCGGGCGCGGTGCTGTCGATCGGCAAGAACGTCGTGCTCATGCCCGACGCGCTGGACAAGGCCGCGGCCACGCTCGCGGCGCTTCCCTCTCCCTTCACCGTCAGCGACGCGCGGACGGCCCTGGCCACCAGCCGCCGCGTCGCCCTGCCTCTCCTGGAGTGTCTCGATGCCCGTGGAATCACCAAGCGTGTCGACAACGACCGGCGAGCCTTCCGCCCGCGCGACTGAGGTGGACCGGCTGCTGGCGCAGGCTCGCGCGGGGTTCCAGCGCCTGCGGCCCGCGGAGGCGTGGGCCGCCGCGGGCCGCGGCGCGAAGATCGTCGATACCCGGCCCGAGCACCAGCGCAGGGCCGCGGGCGAGGTCCCCGGAGCCATCGTGATCGAACGCAACCACCTGGAGTGGCGGCTCGACCCCACGTGCGAGTCCCGCATCCCCGAGGCGAGCTCCCGGCACATCCAGTGGATCGTGATCTGCGCCGAGGGGTACTCGTCCTCGCTGGCCGCGGCGGCGCTGCGCGAGCTCGGGTTGCACAACGCCACCGACGTCGTGGGCGGGTTCGACGCCTGGGTGGAGGCCGGCCTGCCGACGGTCCGCCCCGCCCGCCCCACGGGGCCGCGCGGCCCCGGAGAGTGAGCTCCGGGCGGGCTCATCGGTGACGCTCTAGGACGGCACGGTGTCCAGATGGGTGCGCGCGGTCTCCGCGAACCGTTGGAGCTGCGTGTCGGGCACGGTGCCGCCGAGCAGGATGAACCTGTCCTTCGACATCGCCGCCACCTCCACCTCGCCGTCGTGGCGCGCGACGTTCTTGGGACCTGCCACCGACTCGACGCTGCCGACCGCGCCACATTCCGCGTGGAAGGACTTGAACGCGTCCATGGCGTCCACCCCGCTCACCACGACCTGCGTCACCGTGGCCCCGTCCGTCGCCTTGAACGATCGCCAGCGGGTCACCGCCTCCGCCGGCACGATGCCCGGTTTCCCGCAGGGCACCAGGTCAGCGTCCAGTTCCTGCCACGTCCCCGCCGAGGTGCCCGCGACCGTCCACGTGCGGCCGTCCTCGAGCCGGCCCGGTTCCAGGAGGAGCGGGGCGGGCTCGGCCGTCTGCGCCGTCACCGTGCCCGCCGTGCCCACCGTGCCCGCCGTACCCGCCGTGCCGCAGGCCGTGCAGAGCAGCGCGATGGCGATCGCGATCGTGCGGTTCATGTCTGGTCCTCCCCGGGGTTCGTCGCCATGATTACCGCCCGGGGGCCGCGGAGGTTCCGTGCAGATCGGCGACCTTGCCTGCGACGACCACGAACCCGGCCGTGAAGGCGGCCAGCCCGCAGGCGAGCAGCCGCGCGCTCAGCTCAGCCGGTACCGGCGGCCATCCTGCCACGAGCGGCGCTGTCGCCAGAGCCAGCAGCGCGGCGCGGCCGACCTTCGCTTTCGACACCGGGCTGGTCCCGTCCAGGCATCCGCACGGCACCCCGCCCCTGCGCCGCAGCAGTACGGCCAGGTAGACGGTCAGCGCCAGGTACCACAGCGCCACGGCCGCGGCGGCGAGCCGCAGCAGCCGGGCCTCGCCGGTCACCCACCCGGCCAGTACGGCGGCGCCCGCCAGGCCCTCGGCGGGGCCGATCAGCGGCGTGAGCCGCATCAGGAACGGAGGAAGCAGGCCGTGCGCCTTGATCACCCGGGTCAGGTCGCCGCGGCGGCGGACCGCCGCGGCGACCAGCAGCACGGCGCCCGCCAGGGCGAAGCAGGCAGGCAACGTGTCAGAGATCGTCATCTACGTCCAGAGGAGCGCGAGTGCCAGCAGGAATCCCGTGGCGCACAGGCGCCCCACCCATGCCGTCGAGGCCAGCAGCTTCGTGTCCCACCGGCGCGGGTCGCCGCTGAGCGCGCGGGAGAGCGGCATGAGCGTCCTGCCCACGCCGAAGCCCAGCCCGGCCAGCAGGCCCGGCCCCAGGCCTCCGGCCAGCACGATCACCAGGACGAGCAGCTGGGGCAGCGCCGTCGGGGTGAAGGTGCGCACCCCCGTGCCCATCTCGAAGCCGAACTGCAGCGGCCCGGAGAAGTCGGCGCGCGGGATGACGTCCTGCGGCACGAGCCGGCGGTTCTGCGGCAGCGACAGCGGCCGCCCGGCAAGTTCGAAGAGCATGATGACGGCGACGACCGGCGCGAGCAGCCACAACCGCGCCGTTTCCGGGATGACCGAGGCCAGCCCGCCGAGCGCCCCGGTGATGAGCCCGGCCAGCAGCGCGCCGAGCATGAGTCCGGTGCTGAACACCGGCAACTTGCCTCGCCAGACCGACGAGGTCAGCAAATCCGCTGAGTTGAGGCTTCAAACGGAGCCGGACAGCGAGAACCCGGCCGTCACTCCCATCAGCGCCCAGGCGAGCGGGGTGAACGACGGGGTCCAGAGCTGGTGGGCGGCCGCCACCAAGGCCGTGCTCAGCGCGATGCCGAGCGCGACCCGGGTGGCGGCGTAGGTGTTGCTCACCCTGGGCTACAGGGCCCAGGAGCAGATGTAGAAGTAGGTCCCGCCGCAGGTGGCGACGTTTCCGTCGGCGCAGCGGTAACTCCTGCCGCTGTGCGTCCACCGCCAGGCGTTCCTGGCGGCCAGGCCGCCCGCACCGCACGCCTTGATCGCGTAGCTGTTGTAGCAGGTGCCGGAGGAGCGCAGGAACCAGCCGTCGGAGCCGCAGTAGCTCCTGGAGTAGGTGCCGCCGACGCAGACCTTGGTGTTGTTGTTGTAGCCGGAGTGGCTGCCGTAGTTGGCGCAGTTGGTGTACTCGGTGCCCACCGCCGCATGGGCGCTGTTGTTCCTGCCCGGCAGGGCCGACAGCACGTTCAGGGCCAGGGCGCCGCCCAGCGCGCCCATGGTCTTGAAGACGGTGCGGCGGGAGGGCGCCGACCAGTTCGGACGGCGGCGCCCGCCGGGGTCGGGCTCGTCGTCCACGGAGGGCACGTCGGCCCAGTAACGGTCGACATCGACTGTCATGCGTTTGACCTCTCTGAGTGGCTGACGGCGAGAAAGGCGTCGAGGTCGTCGTCGGAGCCGACGACCCTGCGCCATTCCTCTGTCCCGTCGGCGGAGTACTTGACCAGCGTCGGAGTCGCGCCGACGGCGACCTTGCCCAGCAGGGCGGAGTCGATGAGGGACAGGACCTGGCTGTCAGCCACCCACTCGGCGCAACGCTCGGCGGCGGCCAGCAGCACGGCGTGCCCGGGCAGGTCCGGCCCGGCCACGGCGGCGAGGCGGTGGGCCCGCTCCCGGCAGTTGGGGCAGTGCTCGGACACGACCAGGACGAAAGTCGGCCGGCCGTCGTCGGAGCCGAACCTGTCCACCGATCTGACGGCGGGCGCCGCCGGAACGGCCGCCTGCGCCTGGAGCAGCTTGCCCTGCAGCTCACGAACCATGTTCAGCAGCGCGGCGAAGGCGAAGAGCAGCAGCACCGTCCCCAGGAAGGACAGAACCGCCAGCGAGTCGAGGAACGCTCTCATCGAGCTAGCTCAGCCTGCACGAGATGGACTCCACGACGTCGATGAAGCGCACGTCGTCCGGGCGGGCGGCGACGACGGTCGTCGCGGTGGTGTCGTTGACCACGAAGGCCGAGCGGGTCTGTACGGCGCCCGCCGCGTCCCGCTCGTCGACCCGCCACATCGAGCCGCCGCGCACGCGCTTGCCCTTGGAGCGCGGGACCGACTCCGAGGCGTCCGCGAGCGGCTTGACCTGGACGTTGCAGACCTGGTCGATGGTGTTGACCGCCAGCAGGTTGCCGAGCGTCATGCCCGATCCCGCCCGCGGCAGCATGGTCAGGCCTTCCGGGGTGTCCTGGATGTCGAACCTGGCGAGGATGTCCATGAAGGTCTCGAACGGGACACCCGTGCCGGTGAAGAAGGTGGAGACCTCGTGATGCGGTCCCACCCACACCATGTTGGTGCCGCTCTCCGGGTCCTCCATCGACAGCAGCCGGCCGCCGTTCCACTGGGCCTCGCGCACGGCGTAGCGCGACCAGTCGCCCATCTGCTTGGAGACGATCTCGGCGGATCCCGCCGGTGTGACCTGGAAACGGATGCCCTCGGTGGGGCCGTGTGCCCAGATGAGATAGGCCCAGCCGCCGATGAACGGCTGGGAGTTCCCTTCGACGACGAGACTTTGTCCGTTCGGTGCACGCACGTGCATGGTGTTGCCTTCCGCGAGGGGAAACGGGCACGCCGAAACAGCGTCCACATGGGGCGTTGAGCTACGAGGAGGGTGCGCAGGAGGGTGCATGCGTGCCGGGCGCCTTGCCGGGCACCACCAGAATGATGATCGGCAATATCTCATGATGATCGACAGCCGGTCAAGATCTTGCTCAAGCGGCAGGACGAGGGGTACTTTCCGGGAAGTGCGGGGGTCGAAGCCGGGCGGGTCCAGGTCCGCCTTCAACCCTTGTCCGTGCACTTCACGCGGCGTCGATCACTGCGGGGTGTCCGGGTCGCGGGCATGAACCTGCCGGCCGGGGGCGGGGGCCGCTCCGGATGTGCGTCCTTTTACCTGGAAGGCCGGGAGCGAGGCCAAGGATCATCTGGTGTGCTCCTCAGCAATCGTGCCGTCTTCGCCAGCTCCGACCTCGACGAGGTCCGCGGCGAGGTCGCCAAGGTGTTCTGCCCGCACCGGCTGGACCTGGCCGGGGACGCGGACCTGCTGTCGGCCCGGTTCAACTCCGTCCAGCTCGGCTCGGTCCGCGTCAGTTACCTCGACTACGGGGCCGACGTGCACATCGAACCGGGCGACCTCGACACGTTCTTCCTGGTCATGATCCCGCTCGCCGGCCACAGCCTGATCCGCGCCGGCCGCGAGGAGATCGTCTCCACCCCGTCGCTGGCCTCGCTGCCCTCGCCGACCCGCCACCTCGACATGCGCTGGGCCGCGGGCTGCCCCCAGCTGCTGGTCAAGTTCGAGCGCACCTCGATCGAGCGCTCGCTGGAGCAGATGCTCGGCGAGCAGCTCGACGGTCCGGTCGTCTTCGACCTCGGCATGGACCTGACGACGGGCTGGACCCGGTCCTGGCGGGACATGGCCGACCTGCTCGTCAAGGAGGCCGAGCGCGACGACGGGCTGGCCGGCCATCCGCTGGCCGTCGCGCACCTGGAGAACGCCCTGATCACCCTGCTGCTGACCATGCAGCCCTCCAACTACCGGGAACGGCTGACGGCGCCCAGACCGCCCGCCCTGCCGAAGGTCGTGCGGCGGGCGATGGAGTTCATCGAAGGGCACGCGCACCTCCCGCTCACCACCACCGACATCGCCGGCGCCGTCGCGGTCAGCAGCCGCTCCCTCCAGGAGGGCTTCCGCGCGCATCTCGGGCTGACCCCCATGGCCCACCTCAGGCAGGTACGGCTGGCGCGGGTGCACGACGAGCTCAGGACGGCCGATCCCGCCAGGGCCACGGTGACCACGGTGGCCGCCCGATGGGGTTTCCTGCACCAGGGACGCTTCGCCGCCCAGTACCGCGAGCGGTACGGGCAGCCGCCGTCGGAGACGTTGCGCAGGGGCTCCGCGTCAGGTGGATGAGATCCGCGCTCAGCGGATGGCCCGGGCGGACGCGCCGGCCGTACTTTCTTCTCAGGCGCCGATCAGAACCTCCACTCACGACTGCGAAGGGACCCTCTCACCATGCGCGACATCCTCATCGTCGGCGCCGGCCAGGCCGGCCTCCACCTGGCGATCGGCCTGCTCCAGCACGGCTACGACGTCACCGTGGTCTCCAACCGCACCCCCGAGTCCATCCGCGACGGCCGGGTGATGTCCGGCCAGGCCATGTTCGGCACCGCGCAGGCCCACGAGCGGGAGCTCGGCCTGGACTGGTGGGCCGGCGTCTGCCCGCCCATCGACGGCATCGCGCTCACGGTTCCGAGCCCGGAGGGCGGCAAGGCCCTCGACTGGGCGGCGCGGCTGCACGTCCCGGCCCGCTCGGTCGACCAGCGGCTGAAGATGCCGGCCTGGCTGGGCGAGTTCGAACGGCTCGGCGGCAGGCTCGTCCTGCACGACGCCACCCCCGAGGATCTGGAAGGCTACGCGGCCCGGCACGACCTGGTCCTGGTCGCCGCGGGGAAGGGGCAGATCGCCTCGCTCTTCGAGCGGGACCCCGCGCGTTCCCCGTACGCGGCCCCGCAGCGCGCGCTGGCGGTCACCTACGTCAACGGCCTGGCCCCCCGCCCCGGCCACTCGGCGGTCTGCTTCAACCTGCTTCCCGGCGTGGGCGAGTACTTCGTCTTCCCCGCGCTCACGCACACCGGCCCCTGCGAGATCATGGTGTTCGAGGGCGTGCCGGGCGGCCCCATGGACTGCTGGGGCGACGTGCGCGGCCCCGCCGAGCATCTGGCGCGCAGCCGGCAGGTCCTGGAGACCTTCTTCCCGTGGGAGGCCGAGCGCTGCGCCGGGATCGAGCTGACCGACGCCAACGCGGTCCTGACCGGCCGGTTCGCCCCCACGGTCCGCCGCCCCGTCGCCGTCCTGCCCTCCGGCGCGCCGGTGCTCGGCGTCGCCGACGTGGTGGTGCTCAACGACCCCATCACCGGGCAGGGCAGCAACAACGCCGCCAAGTGCGCGGCCACGTACCTGCGGGCCATCGTGGAACGGGGCGGGCAGCCGTTCGACGCGGACTGGATGCGGCGCACCTTCGACCTCTTCTGGGCGCAGGCCCAGCACGTCACGAACTGGACCAACGCCCTGCTGGCGCCGGCCGAGCCCCACCACCTGGCCCTCCTGGGCGCCGCCGGGCAACGTCCGGAGATCGCCTCCCGGTTCGTCAACGGCTTCGACGACCCGGCCGACTACGCCGAGTGGTTCATGGACGCCGGCCGGGCCGAGGCCTACCTGAGCAGGGCCGCGGCATGAGATCGCTGCGTGACGCCTTCGGGCAGTTCGCGACCGGGGTGGCGGTGATCACGACGGCGACCGCCGGCGGGGAGCGGGCCGGCGTGACCGTCAACTCCTTCACCTCGGTCTCGCTCGATCCGCCGCTGGTGCTCTGGTGCCTGTCGAGCCGGGCGCCCAGCGCGCCGGTCTTCCTGCGGGCCGGGCGGTTCGCCGTCAACGTCCTCGCCGCCGGCCAGGACCACCTGTCCAGGCGCTTCGCCACGCCGTCCGCCGACAAGTTCGCCGGGGTGGAGCTGCTCGCCGCTCCCCTGCCGATCCTCGCCGGGACGCTGGCCGGCTTCGTCTGCCGGACGGAGCGCGTCCACGACGGCGGCGACCACCACATCTTCGTCGGCGCGGTGGAGCGCTACCAGCGGGCCGAAGGGGAGCCGCTCGTCTTCCACTCCGGCCGCTACCGGGAGTTCTGGCCCGAGATGGCCCTCAGCGGGAGCCGCGTGGCGGACTGCGCCTGAACGCCTGGAGCGGGCTCAGAACACCTGAGCCAGGCACCCCAGCGCGACGGCCACCACCATCGCGGCCACCAGCAGCACTCTCATCGGTTCGGGGATGCGCACCATGATGTCCCTCCAGTTTCACGAGCAGTACCGGACGAGCCATTCGTCCGCGTCGTAGGCCCACTGCGCGGGGTCCGGCGCGATGGCCGGGCGTTCTTCGACCGTGTCCTCCAGCCGGACCCGCTCGGGCAGCCGGCCGAAGCGGGCACGCCGCGCGCCGGTGTGGTCGACAGCCATGATCTTCCGTTCTGGGCAGGTGGGGAAGGCCGGTGACGCGGATCGCGTCACCGGTTCATATGGTGATGATGGCAAGGCGAGCGTCACCTGTCAAGGAGGTGACGAACGGAGGAGACTCATGGCAGGTGGACGCGGCGGCCGTGCCAGCGGGAGCGGAGCCACCGGTCGTGGCTGGCCACCACGATCGCGCCCGGCCCACCGGCGCCCAGGGCTTCCTCCAGCTCGTCCGCGAGCCGGGGGGACAGGTGGTTGGCGGGTTCGTCGAGCAGGAGCACCCCGGGTGGGTCGGCCACCAGCAGCGCCAGCGCCAGCCGGCGGCGCTGGCCGACCGACAGCTCCCCCACCCGCAGGTCCACGTCACGCCGGCTGATCAGGCCGAGCGAGAGCAGCGGCACGGACTCGGCGCGCTCCTGGCCGAGTGCCCACTCGTACGTCTCCCGCACCGTGCGGTCCGGCCGCTCGAACACGGAGTCCTGAGCCAGCAGCCCGACGGTCAGCCCGGGCCGCCGCCGCACCGCTCCTTCCGCGTCCAGCCGTCCGGCCAGCACCGCCAGGAGCGTGGACTTGCCCGCGCCGTTCGGCCCGGTGACCAGCAGCCGCTCCCCCGGCGCCACGTCGAGCCGGTCGATCGAGAGCCGTCCGGGAACCCGCACGTCCCGCAGTGACAGCAGCAAGACCTCGTCGTCCCAGGCATCGGAGGCATCGGAGGTAGCAGCGTCGGGGGCGGCGACTTCGAGGGTGGCTGCCTCGGGGGCGGCGACTTCAGGGATGGCGGCCTCGGGGGCGGCGGCCTCGGGGGTGGCGGTGGCGGAGGTGACCAGAGGGTGGGGCCGGAAGCGGAGCGGGGGTGGTGGCGCGGGGACCTGCTCGCGTTCCAGCTCGGCGAGCCGGCGGGCCGCGTTGCGCACCCGCCGCGAGATCTGGTGCTGCACCCGTCCCGCGCGGTGCCCGTACCCCATCTTCTCGTTGTCGCGCCGCAACCCGTCCAACGCCACCTGCCGTGACGTCACCGCGACGGCGCGGCGCAGCTCGCCGAGCTCCTCCTGCTCCTCGGCGTGGCGCCGCTCCCAGCGCTCGCGTTCGGCGCGCTTCTCGGCCAGGTAGGCGCCGTACCCGCCTCCGTACCGGACGGGCCCGTCCACCGCCGGGTCGAGATCGACCAGGTCCGTGCAGACGGCGTCCAGGAACGCCCGGTCGTGGCTCGCCACGACCACCACCCCCGTCATCGCGCGCAGCCGCTCCTCCACGAACGCCGCGGCGGTGTCGTCCAGGTGGTTGGTGGGCTCGTCCAGCAACAGCGCGGCGGGCTGCCTGATCAGGAGCGCCGCCAGGGCGAGGCGACCGCGCTGCCCGCCGGACAACGACGCGAGCACGCGCCCGTGCGGCACGCCGCCCAGGCCGAGCCGGTCGAGACCGATCTCCGCGCGGCGGTCGGCGTCCCAGGAGTCGCGCTGTTGCGCCTGGTCGAGCCGGGCCCCGTACGCTTCGAGCAGCGCGGCGTCGTCCGGGGCCTCGGCCAGCGCCCGGGTTAGCCGGTCGAGCTCGGCCAGGTCCGTACGGGCCTCCCGCAGGGCGTCGTCGAGCACGCCGCCGACCGTGGTGTCATCGGGGAACGGCGCTTCCTGGTGCAGGAAGCCCAGGTCGGCGGGCCGCATGACAGAGCCGGAGTCCGGCTCGTCCACCCCGGCCAGCAACCGCAGCAGGGTGGACTTGCCCGCGCCGTTCTCGCCGATCAGCCCGATCCGGTGACCGGGTGCGGCGGTGAGCGAGACGCCGTCGAGCACGCGCCGCGCGCCCAGCGTCCGTACGAGATCGCGGGCGAGCAGCGCCTCACTCATCGGCGGGCCCTCCCGTCTCCAGCGGGCGGCCGGGAAGGGATGGATGGCAACAGACGATGAACGCCTCGGACATGTGAGAAGACCTCGCAGGGGAGCACGGGCGCGCCGAAGCCGCCCGCCGGAAGGGGCAGGGGATGGTGGAACGACGACCGAGGCCACGTCGGCGGCGGTCACGTGCGCCTGCCGGGGCCGGTCAACCTCCGGTATCACCCGGAGATGTCGTCGTCACCTGCCATGCCTGGTCCTCTCCTGCCTCTCGATCGTCCTTCACCCTAGCAGCGGCCGGGATCGACGCGGGGCGCGGGCGAAGCGCTCGACGGGCCTCGCCGGCGTACACGCGGCGGCCCGCCTTCCTGCACCGCCGCGTATACGCGTCCTCAACGTTTCGCATGCGGGCGACTCCTAGGGTGTGCGCCATGTCGAACCACCAGACATCTAGCGAATCACCCGAAACCACCGCCCGGACGGCCCCGCTGTCGCCCGGCACGCACGTGGTGGACGTCGGGGGCGTCGCCCAGCGCTACCACGTCGCCGGAACCGGGCCCGTCGTGCTGGCCCACCCGGGCGGGCCAGGCCTGTCGTGGGACTACCTGCGGATGCCGGCCGCCGAGAGCCACCTCACCATGGTGTACGTCGAGCCGATCGGCACGGGCGCCTCCGGCCGGCTGCCCGCGGCATACTGCCCGCCTACCTCGCCGACTACTGGGATCACCGGAAGGAGTACGCGCCCCTGTTCTCCGTCACCGGCACCTACATCTCCGGCCTGGACGACCGGCTCGCCCCGGACCTCGTCGACGACCGGGACCTGCTCGGCTCGATCAAGACGCCCGCCCTCGTCATCGCCGGCCGCCACGACGTCATCTGCGGCCCGCGCTGGGCGAAGGAACTGGGCGGCGGGATCCCCGGCGCCGAGCTGGTCCTGCTGGAGAACAGCGGCCATCTCGGTCACGTCGAAGAGCCGGACGCCTTCGCCCGGGCCGTGACGGCCTTCGTGGCGGCCACGGCCGCGTGACAGGCGAGGCCGCGCAACACACCCGGCCACGCGACACACCCGGCCACGCGACGGACCCGGCGGCCGGGGTACGGCCGCTCCGGCACGCCTGCGGGATGCCCGCGCCGCAGGGTCAGCGCACCTGCTGGGCGCCGACGCCGCGCAGCAGGGTGTCCACCACGACGTCGGCGGCCTGTGCGGCGCTCAGCTCGGACAGGTTCTCGGCCGCATGTTCCAGCAGCGGCGGCAGGACCGTGGCCACCCAGCCGGGCGGCAGGTCGGAGCGCAGCAGGCCCTCGTCGGTGGCGCGGCGCAGGAAGGCGTCCACCTCGTCGACCAGCCGGCGGCGGCGCTCGCGGATCGTCTCCTCGCGGAGCATGCGGCTGGTCTCCACGGGCCACCTGCGGTTGACGGCGATGATGCCTTCGGCGTAGCGGTGCAGCGCGACCGCGACCGGGGCCTCGCGCAGCCGGGCGGCCTCGATGGCCTCCTCGACCGCGTCGTAACGTGCCCCGTAGACGGCGGCCATGAGGTCTTCACGGGAGGCGAAGCGGCGGTAGACGGTGCGCCGGTCGACTCCTGCCGCAGCGGCGATGGCGGCGATGGTCGCCGAGGGGTCGTCGGCGAGCATGCGGGCGCCCGTGCTCAGGAGGCGTTCCAGGTTGCGCGTCGCGTCTGCTCTCACCTGCCCAAAGATACTCCGTTCCGTAGCACATGGAGCAATTTACTGCCACGGCGGTGCGAAATTTGCCCCTTCAAGCGCTACTCGGATGCTGCACTTATGCCGCCGGCGCTACCGCCTGCGCGGCATGGGCAGTCGGGCGGCTGAAGCGCGAGGACGGGGAGCAGTCGAATGACTCAACGTTCCCTTCCGCGTCGCGTCGCCGGCCCGACGCCGCCAGCCGTGGGGCCTGTCACCAGGGAGGTTTCGCCTGGGCGGCACGGCCGCCGCCCGCCGCGTTTCACCGTCATCTGACTGATGTGCCGGATTCCGCTTCCCGAAACAGTAAGAAGCGCCGCATTACCTGTGACACGACACGGAGGACTCCTCATGATCGATAGGCGAACCTTCGGCAAGGTCGTCGGCCTGGCCACCGGCGCGACCATCGCCTCGCTGGCCGGCTTGCAGGCGCTCCCGGCCGCCTCCGCCACCACGCGCGGCACGGCCCCGAGGTTGCCGGCGCTCACGCCCGGCACGCACACCTCCTTCGCCCCGTTGAAGCAGGTCAAGGCCGGGCTGCTGGACGTCGGATACGCCGAGGCGGGCCCGGCCGGAGGGCCGGTGGTGATCTGCCTGCACGGCTGGCCGTACGACATCCACAGCTTCGTGGACGTCGCCCCCTTGCTGGCGGCGCAGGGGTACCGGGTGATCGTGCCCTACCTGCGCGGCCACGGCACGACGCGGTTCCTGTCGTCGAAGACGTTCCGCAACGCCCAGCAGTCGGCGATCGCCCTGGACGTCCTCGCGCTGATGGACGCCCTCAAGATCGACAAGGCTGTGCTCGCCGGCTTCGACTGGGGATCGAGGACCGCCGACATCATCGCGGCCCTCTGGCCCGAGCGCTGCAAGGCCCTGGTGTCGGTGAGCGGCTACCTCATCACGAACCTCGAGGCCAACCTCTCCCCGCTGCCGCCGAAGGCCGAGTACGCCTGGTGGTACCAGTACTACTTCGCCACCGAGCGGGGCCGCAAGGCCATGGAGGACAAGGACAAGCGGCACGACCTGAACCGGCTCGTCTGGGACACGGTCTCCCCGACGTGGGACTTCGACGACGCCACGTTCGAGCGCACGGCCGCCGCCTTCGACAACCCCGACTACGCCGCCGTCGTGATCCACAACTACCGCTGGCGGCTGAGCCTGGCCGAGGGCGAACGCCGCTACGACGCCGTCGAGCGGCGGCTCCAGGCGCGCCCGCGCATCAAGGTGCCGACGATCACCCTGGACGCCGAGCGTGACCCCTTCACGGCGCCGCCGGGCGACGGCTCGACCTACCGGGAGATGTTCACCGGCCCCTACGAGCACCGCCTCCTGAAGGGCATCGGCCACAACCTGCCGCAGGAGGCGCCCACGGCCTTCGCCCAGGCCGTCGTGGACGTGGACCACCTCTGAGCCTGCCCCGGCGAGCCGCCCCGGGCCCAGGTCGCCGGGCCCGCGTACGGAAACCCGCGCACCCATGCGCACCACGCGAAAGAAGGATCACACCATGGACATGAAGCTCGAAGTCGTCGTCCTGCCCGTCTCCGACGCCGACCGCGCCAGGGACTTCTACACCCGGCAGCTGGGTTTCCGCCTCGACGCGGACTTCCCCATCCACGACGGCTACCGCATCATCCAGGTCACTCCCCCGGGTTCGGCCTGCTCGATCATCTTCGGCGACGGTCTCACCGGCGCCGAGCCCGGCACGGTGCAGGGGCTGCACCTGATCGTGTCCGACATCGAGCAGGCCCAGAAGGAGCTGTCGGGCCGCGGGGTCGAGGTCACCGGCCCGTTCCACGACGCCACCGGCGCCTTCCACCAGGCCGGCGAGGCGGGCCGCGTCGAGGGCCTGCACCCGGAGCGTGCCAGCTACGGCTCCTTCGCCTCGTTCGCCGACCCGGACGGCAACCGCTGGTTCCTCCAGGAGATCACCGTACGGCTGCCCGGCCGCTGACCGCGGCATTCCCATGGACCCGGCGGCCACGCCATGGAGGGTCAGTGACCGCCGAAGACACCCGTACCCATGACGTGGTCGTGATCGGTGCCGTCCAGCCCGACCCGGGCTACCGCGGCAGGGCGCGCGCAGGGCGCACATCTGTAGCACATGGAGAGATTCCCGTCACAGTAACGCAGAGATTTGCCACCTAAATGCTACATTGACGAGGCAGTTACTTCTGATGACGGAGGAATCCCCATGGCCAGGACATGGCTCATCACCGGAGCGTCGCGCGGCTTCGGACGTCGCCTCGCCGAAGCCGTCCTCGAAGCGGGCGACCGGGTCGTCGCCACCGCACGCAGCCCCAAGCAGCTCGACGACCTGGTGACCCGCCACGGCGACCGGGTGCGGGCGGTCGCGCTCGACGTCACCGACGCCGCCGCGGCCTCCCGGGCGGTCGAGGAGGCCACCGGCGCCTTCGGCAGCCTCGACGTGGTCGTCAACAACGCCGGCTACGGCAACAGCGCGCCGATCGAGGAGATGGCCGAGGACGACTTCCGCGCCCAGATCGAGACCAACTTCTTCGGCGTCGTGAACGTCACCCGGGCCGCCCTGCCCGTCCTGCGCGCCCAGCGATCGGGCGTGTTCGTCCAGTTCTCCTCCATCGGGGGCCGCGTCGGCGGAACCCCAGGCATGGGCGCCTACCAGAGCGCGAAGTTCGCCGTGGAAGGCTTCTCCGAGGTCCTCGCCAACGAGGTCGCGCCCTTCGGGATCAAGGTCGTCATCGTCGAGCCGGGCGCGTTCCGCACCGACTGGCAGGGCTCCTCCATGGAAATCCACCCCGTCGGCCCCGACTACGAGCAGACCGTGGGCGCCATCCACCGCTACCGGCGCGAGACCGACGGCACCCAGCCCGGCGACCCGGCCCGCGCCGCCAGGATCATCATCGACGTCGTCCGCGACGACGACCCGCCCCGGCGGCTCCTCCTCGGCAGCGACGCCGTCGCCAGCACTCAGCAGGCGGCCGAGATCCGCGCCGCGGAAACCGAGAAATGGGCCGACGTGAGCCGCTCGGCCGACTACCCCGCCGACGAACGCTAGCCACCACGAGGGAACGCCGGCCAGGACGGCGCCTTCCAGACGGGGCGGCCCGAATCATCCGAACCGTACCCTCCCGGTGCATAATTGGGTCGAGCCGAATTACCCAGGTCTGGCTCACTTGACCTGCGCGGGGTGGTGAATGTCGAGCGGCGCTCCCCGGCTCAGCCTGCGTGGCAGACGCGGCGAGTGCGAGGCGCTGGATCGGCTGCTCGCCGAGGCCAAGGCGGGCCGGAGCCAGGTGCTGGTGCTGCGCGGCGAGGCGGGGGTCGGCAAGTCCGCGCTGATGGACCACCTGGTGGCGAACGCGACGGGATGCCAGACCCTGCGGGCGGCCGGCGTCGAGTCCGAGATGGAGCTGGCGTTCGCCGGGCTGCACCAGTTGTGCCTGCCGATGATGGGACAGATCGATCGGCTTCCGGGCCCGCAGCGGGAGGCCCTGGCCGTCGCGTTCGGCCTCAGCGCGGGCAGCGTGCCGGACCGCTTCCTGGTCGGGCTGGCGGTGCTCAGCCTGCTGGCCGAGGTGGCGGAGAAGCAGCCGCTCGTCTGCGTCGTGGACGACGCCCAGTGGCTCGACCAGGTCTCCGCGCAGACGCTGGCCTTCGTCGCGCGCCGGCTGCTCGCCGAGCAGGTGGCGCTGGTGTTCGCGGTGCGCACCTCGGCGTCCGTTCCTGGCGACGACCCGTTGCGGGGGCTGCCGGAGCTGGCGATCAGGGGCCTGGGCTACGACGACGCGCGCGCGCTGCTCGACTCGGTGGTGCCCGGGCGGCTGGACGAGCGGGTCAGGGACCGGATCGTCGCCGAGACCCGCGGCAACCCGCTGGCGCTGCTGGAGCTGCCGCACGGGCTCACGGTGGCCGAGCTGGCCGGTGGGTTCGGCCGTCCCGACGCCCGGCCGCTGGCGAGCAAGATAGAGCAGAGCTTCCTGCGGCGCATCGAGGAGCTGCCGGCCGCGACGCAACGGCTGCTGCTGGTGGCGGCCGCCGAGCCGGTGGGGGACGTCTCGCTGCTGAGACGGGTGGCCCAGCGGCTCGGCATCAGCGCGGACGCCACGGCGGCCGCCGAGGCGGCGGGGCTGATCGAGTTCGGTACGCGGGCCCGGTTCCGCCATCCGCTGGTGCGCTCGGCGGCCTACCGGGCGGCGGACCTCGAAGAACGCCAGGACGTGCATCGCACGCTGGCCGAGGCGACCGATCCGGAGTCCGACCCGGACCGGCGTGCCTGGCATCGCGCCCACGCGGCGGTCGAACCCGACGAGGCCGTGGCCGGCGAGCTGGAGCGCTCCGCCGACCGGGCCCAGGCGCGCGGCGGCCTGGCGGCGGCGGCCGCGTTCCTGAAGCGCGCGACCGAGCTGACACCCGATCCGGCCAGGCGCGGGGCGCGGGCGGTGGCCGCGGCGCAGGCCACCTTCGAGGCCGGGGCTCCGGACGCGGCGCTCGAGCTGCTCTCCGCCGCGGAGATGAGCCCGCTGGACGAGCTCAGGCGCGGGCGGCTGGCCCGGCTCCGCGCCCAGATCCTCTTCGCCCGCAGGCGCGGCGGTGAGGCCGCGCCGTTGCTGCTCGACGCGGCCGGCCAGCTGGAACGGGCCGACGAGGGCCAGGCGCGCGAGGCGTACCTCGAGGCGATCGGATCGGCGGTGTTCGCCGGCCGCCTCGGCGAGCCCGACGGGCTGCGGCGGGTGGCCGAGGCCGCCCGCACCGCACCGCGGGGACCGGATCCGTCCCGGCTCGCGGACATGCTGCTCGACGGCCTGGCGACGCGGTTCGCCGACGGCTACGTCGCGGGCGCGCCGCAGTTGACGCACGCGCTGCGGGCGTTCAGACACGACGCCGGCCGCAACGGGGACGACATCATGCGCTGGCTCTGGCTGGCCTGGCCGGCCGCCGGCGACATGTACGACGACGAGACGTGGCACGAGCTGACCACGCACGCGGTCCGTACGGCCCGCGAGGCCGGCGCGCTCAACTTCCTGCCCCTGGCCCTGACCTACCGCGCCGCCGTGCACGTGCACGCCGGCGAGTTCGACGCGGCCTCCACCCTGATCGAGGAGTCCGACGCGCTGCTGAAGGTCACCGGCAACTCGCACCTCGGTTACGCCTCGGTGCTGCTGCTCTCGTGGCGTGGCGCGAACACCGAGCCGGTCGGCGTGGTCGACGCCGGCGCCGACTGGGCGCGCACCTGGGGCGAGGGACGCGCGATAGGCGCCCGCCCCTACCTGCACGCCCTCGTCTACAACGGTTTCGGCCGCTACCAGGACGCCCTGGCCAGCGCGGAGCAGGCGTACGAGTACGACGACCTGGGGCTCTTCGGGTTCTCCCTCATCGAGCTGGTCGAGGCCGGAGCCCGCGGCAACGCCCCCACGGCGGCCGCGACCGCGCTGCGCCGGATCGAGGAACGAGCCGTCGCCAGCGGCACGGACTGGGCGCTCGGCCTGCTGGCCCGGTCGAGGGCGCTGCTGTCCGGCGGCCGGACCGCCGATGAGCTGTACCGCGAGGCCATCGAGCACCTCCAGCGCACCCGGGTCGCCGTGCACCTCGCGCGCACCCACCTGGTGTACGGCGAGTGGCTGCGCCGCGAGAACCGGCGCGCCGACGCGCGCGAGCACCTGCACACCGCCCACGAGATGTTGCAGGGTTTCGGCGCCAGGGCCTTCGCCGACCGCGCCCGCCGCGAGCTCGTGGCCCTCGGCGAGTCGGTACGCCGGCACGCGGCCGAGGAACGTCAGGTCCTCACGGCGCAGGAGGCCCAGATCGCCCGGCTGGCCGCCGGCGGGAAGACGAACTCCGAGATCGGCGCCGAGCTGTTCATCAGCCCGCGCACCGTCGAGTGGCACCTGCGCAAGGTGTTCGCCAAGCTGGACGTGGACTCGCGGAGCAAGCTCCGCGGTGTGCTGACCGGCTCCTGACGGGCGGATTCACGGGTCCACGCGCGTCCCGGGACCGGAGCGCGCGCGGCGCCGTACGAGGCGGGCCGCCAGGACGATCGCGACGAGCACGGCGAACGCGAGGGCGACCCGGCCGGGGCCAACGGATTCCAGCCATCCCGCGATGGCGCCCTGCACGGCGGTCGCCGCGCCCACGATCAGGTCGTCGGGCGTGCCGCCCGCGTAGACGCGCAGCTCGTACCAGCCGTAGTAGGCGACGTACAGGCCCGCCGGCACCAGCAGCCCGCCGCTGATCCGCGACACGTACGGCAACATCGACCGTGCCCTGGCCACCGCCGCCGACCGGGCCAGCGCCACCACCAGCGACAGCACGGCCACGACCAGCCCCATGCCGAGCCCGTACGCGACGAAGACCAGCAGCCCGCCCAGGATCCCGCCGGCGGCCAGCGAGGCGGAGGTCACGGCGAGGAACGGGCCGATGGTGCACGACAGCGAGGCCACCGCGTAGCTGAGGCCGTACCCGTACAGCGAGGGGAGCGAGGCGACGGGTCTCCCGGTGGCCAGCCGGGGTGTGCGGACCAGCAGCTCGCGGCCGGCCAGCAGCCACACCCCCAGCCCGCACAGGGCGACGCCGATCAGGATCGTCACCCACGGCAGGTACCGGCCGACGGATACCGCCAGCGGCGTCACCACCAGCCCGAACAGCCCGAACACCGTGACGAACCCGGCGGTCATGGCCGCCCCGAGCAGCAGCGCCCGCGCCACCGGCCCGCGCGCGAAGGCGCCGCCGGCGCCGGGCTGACCGTCGGCGACCAGCATCGTGAGGTACGCCGGCAGCAGCGCGAACCCGCACGGGTTGAACGCTGCCACCAGCCCCGCCGTCAGGGCCAGCGCCAGCGGCAGCTCACCGGTCATGCCCGCCCCCGGCGGCGTGCGCTACGCGGCGCGCAGTTCGGCGACATGGCGATCGAGGTCGTCGGAGCCGAGCGGCCCCGAGGCCTTCCCGGTGGATCCGTCCGGTTTCATGAACACGAACGTGGACTGCTGGCTGACGCCGAGCCGGGTCCACACCGCGCCCTTCTCGTCCGAGAGCTGCACGAAGCCGCCGGTCCCGGTGCGCCGCACGAAGTCCTTCATGGCGGCTGCGCCGTCCAGCCCGGCGACGCCCACGAACGCGACGTCGGCGTACTTGGCGGCGGCAGCCTTGACGGCCGGGGCCTCCGACTGGCACTTCGGGCACCACGGGGCCCAGAACCAGAACACGACGGGCTTGCCCGCCAGGCTGGAGCCGTCGAAGGGCTGCCCGTCCAGGGTGGTGGCGGTGAACCGCAGGGCCTCCGGAACGTTCGCCTGCCCCCTGGAGGCCGCCGTCGCGGGCTCAGAAGTGGCCGGGGCGGAGGTGGGCGGGGCGGAGGTGGGCGGGGCGGAGGTGGGCGGGGCGGAGGTGGCCGGTGTCACGGCGGTCGGGGCCGGCGCGGCGCCGCCGCCGCCCGCATCCCCGGCCGCGCCGCACGCGGCCGTCAACAATCCCGCCGCGACCACGGCGGCCACTGCACGAATCCTCGTCATGCCGGGAGCATAGGCACGGGCGCCGGGTCCGGATCTTACGAGCCCATGACGCGTCGCATGTCGGCGACGGCGCGCAGCGTCCCGCGCACGGTGCCGGTCACCTTGGAGCGTCCCGCCCTGGCCAGGTAGTCCACGTCGACCTCGGCGATCCGCCACCCGGCCGCGGCGGCGCGCAGCACCATCTCCAGCGGGTAGCCGAAGCGGCGGTCGGTCAGCTCCAGCCCCAGCAGCGCGGAGCGCCTGGCCGCCCGCATGGGGCCCAAATCGTGCAGCGGCGCACCCGTACGGCGGCGCAGGATCGCGGCCAGGACGGCGTTGCCCAGCCGGGCGTGCGGCGGCCAGGCCCCGGCGGCCTTCGGGACGCGCCGGCCGAGCACGAGGTCATCGCGCCCGTCGAGCACCGCCGCGGCCACCCGGGGCAGCTGGGCGGGGTCGAGCGAGGCGTCGGCGTCCATGAAGCAGACCAGCTCGGCCGAGGAGGCCAGCAGCCCGGCGTGGCAGGCGGCGCCGAAGCCGCGCCTGGGCTCGTGGACCACCTCGGCCCCGTGGTCGCGGGCGATCGCCGCGGAGCGGTCGGTGGAGCCGTTGTCGACCACGACGGGGCGGTAGCCGGCGGGCATGCGGCCGAGCACCCGGCCGAGCGCGGCCTCCTCGTTCAGGCAGGGCAGGATCACGTCGATCGTCATGACCGGGCGAACTCCTTCATGCCCGCCTCGAAGCCGATCTCGGCGCGGAAGCCGAGCTCGGCCGCGGCCCGTCCGGGCGAGGCCACGATGTGCCGGACGTCGCCCAGCCGGTACTCGCGGGTGATCCGGGGGCCGGGCCCGCCCCGTTCCGCGGCCAGCGCGCGGGCCATCTCGCCCACGGTGCGGGGGGTGCCGGAGGCGATGTTCCAGGCCCGCAACTCGCCGGGCCGGACGGGCGCCGACACGGCGGCGAGGTTCGCCCGGGCCACGTCGCGCACGTGGACGAAGTCGCGGAGCTGGCGGCCGTCCTCGAACACCTTCGGCGCCCTGCCCGCCTCCAGCTCGGAGCGGAAGATCGCGGCCACTCCCGCGTAGGGGGTGTCGCGGGGCATGCGCGGGCCGTACACGTTGTGGTAGCGCAGCGCCGCCACCCTGCCGCCGGTCTCCCTGGCCCAGTTGGCGGCCAGGTGTTCCTGCGCGAGCTTGCTGGTGGCGTAGGCGTTGCGCGGGTCGGTGGGCTCGTCCTCCTCGATCGCCGCGCAGCGCAGGGGCTCGCCGCACCGCGGGCAGGCGGGGTCGAACCGGCCCCGCTCCAGGTCGTGCGCGGCCCGGGGCCCGGGCCTGACCTGGCCGTGCGTGGCACAGGTGTAGTGGCCCTCGCCGTAGACGACCATCGAGGAGGCCAGGACCAGTCGGGCGATCCCGTGCCTGGCCATGGCGGCCAGCAGGACGGCGGTGCCGTACACGTTGACGGAGGCGTAGTCGGGCAGGTCGGCGACGTGCACGCCGAGCCCCACCTTGGCGGCCTGGTGCACGACGGCGCCGACGCCCGGCAGCAGCGTGTCCAGCAGGCCCGCGTCGCGTACGTCGGCGCCGTGCCGCAGGTCCAGGCCGACGACGTCGAGGCCCGCGGCACGCAGGGTCTCGGTCACGTGCCCGCCGATGAAACCGGCCGAGCCGGTGACCATCACTCTCACGCCGCCGACGCTAACCCGGCGCCTCGGGCGGCCTGAAGCGACGTTCGCGGTTCGTAAGGGTTCTTACGGACCTCGAACGGCGGCCGGCGCGGCGGTCCCGGCCGGGCTCCGGCGTGCGAGGCTGCCGCCTGTGAGCCGGCACCTGCTCGCCATCGGCGGGGTTCTCGCGGCCCTGGCAGCCGTCCTGATCAGGATGGTGGCCGGGCCTTCCGGGCTGGGCTGGTACCTGGCGGCCTGGGCGCTGTTCGCGTGCGCCGTGTGGCTGGCGCGGCGGATCCCCGGGCACCGGCTCGGCGCGCCGGTCGTGGCCGGGGGCATCGTACTGGCCGCGACCGGCCTGGCGGCGCCGCCCAGCACCAGCACCGACTCCTTCCGGTACGCCTGGGACGGCCGGGTGCAGGCCGCGGGCCTCTCCCCCTACGATCACCCGCCGTCCGCCCCCGAGCTCGCGGCGCTGCGTGACGGCTGGCTCTTCCCGGCCGGCTGCGCCGCCCGCCATCCCCTGCCGGACGGCGGCTGCACGCGGATCAACCGCCCCACGGAGCCGACCATCTACCCGCCGGTGGCGCAGGGCTACTTCCTGCTGGTCCACTGGCTGTCGCCGGAGGGGGCGCGGCACAAGGCGCTGCAGCTCGGCGGCTGGGTGATGGCCGTGCTGGCGCTGGTGGCGCTGTACCGGGTGGCGGGCGCCCGGCGGGCGGCGTACTGGGCGTGGTGCCCGGCGGTGCCGGTCGAGGCCGTCAACAACGCGCACGTGGACATGCTGGGCGTGCTGCTGGTGGTGCTGGCCTTCTGCGCCGTCCGCGCCGGCCACGCCCGCGGGGCGCTGCTCGGCGCGGCCGTGGCCGCCAAGCTGCTGCCCGCGACGGCGCTGCCCGGCGCCCTGTCCGGGGTGCTCGCGAACCGCGGGGGGTGGCGCCGCGCCGCCGTCACGGTGGCACCCGCCGCGCTCGTGGTGGCGCTGTCCTACCTGCCGTACGTCCTGGCCTCGGGCGGCTCCGTGGTGGGCTACCTGCCGGGCTATCTGGAGGAGGAGCGCTACGACGGCGGCGGCGACCGGTACGCGGTCCTGCGGCTGGTCCTGCCGGACCCGTGGGCCCCGTACGCGGCGATCGCGTCGCTCGGCCTGGTCGCCCTCCTCGTCCTGCGCCACGGCGACCCCGACCGGCCCTGGCAGGGCGCGCTGCTGGTCAGCGGCTCGCTCCTGCTGCTGTTCACCCCGGGCTACTCCTGGTACGCGCTGCTGGTCGTCGCCCTGGTCGCCATGGACGGCCGGTGGGAGTGGCTGGGCACGGCCCTGGCGGGCGCGGTCGCCTACACCGCCGGCCCCGGATCCCTGTTCTACGCGGCCGCCGCCGTGGCCGTGCTGATCGGCTGGGCCGCCCGGGCGCGCCACCGGGCCGTCCGGCCACCTGCCCCCGCATCCCGTGAGGACTGAGCACACTGAGCCACCAGGTCGTGATCATCGCCAAGGAGCCGCTGCCCGGGAAGGTCAAGACCCGGCTGACCCCGCCGTACAGCCCGGCCGAGGCCGCCGGGCTCGCCGAGGCGGCGCTGCGTGACAGCGTGCGCGCCGTGGCCGCGGCGCCGGCGACCCAGCGGGTGCTCGCCCTGGACGGGCTGCCCGGCCGCTGGCTGCCGCCGGGATTCGTGGTGGTCCCGCAGCGCGGGGCGGGCCTGGACGAGCGCCTGGCGGCGGCCTTCGCCGACGCCCACCGGCTGCGCCCGGACCCCGTCGTGCTGATCGGCATGGACACCCCGCAGGTCACGCCCGCGCTGCTGGGCGAGGCGGGCCGGGCGCTGGAGCGGCACGACGCGGTGTACGGCCCGGCGGCCGACGGCGGCTTCTGGCTGCTCGGCCTGCGCCGGCCGGACCCGGCGCTGCTGCTGGGGGTGCCGATGTCGCATCCGGAGACCGGCAAGCACCAGCTCGACCGGCTCCGGCGGGCCGGGCTGTACGTGCGCCACCTGCCCGAGCTGACCGACGTCGACACCGCGGCGGACGCCGCCGCCGTGGCCGCCGAGGCGCCCGCCTCCTGCTTCGCCGCCGCGCTGCGGGAGCTGGGCCGGTGATCGGCGAGATCTACGCCGACGCCCTGGCCGGCGAGAGCGTCGAGATCGAGTACGTCGACGGCGCCCGCGCGCCGCTGGAGGCCGCCCGCTGGTTCGAGCCGATCGGGGGCGACGAGGAGTTCCTGAGCCGCTGCTCCAGCCCCACGCTGGACGTCGGCTCCGGCCCAGGACGGCTCACGGTGGCGCTGACCCGGCGCGGGATCCGCTCGCTCGGCATCGACATCACCCCGCGCGCCGTCGCCCTGACCCGCCGCGCCGGAGGCTTCGCCCTGCTCCGGGACGTCTTCGACGACATCCCGCACAGCGGCCGCTGGGCCACCGCGCTGCTCGCCGACGGCAACATCGGCATCGGCGGCAACCCCGCGGCCCTGCTGCACCGGGTCAGGCACCTGCTCCGGCCGGGCGGCGCCGTCCTGGCCGAGGTGGCGCCGCCCGGCACCCGGAGCCGGGTCGACCGGCTCCGGCTGCGCCGGGGGCCACTGGCCGGGCCGTGGTTCGGCTGGGCGACCGTCTCGGCGGACGACATCCGGCGCGTCGCGCTGGCGGGCGGGTTCGCCGGGGCCGACTGCTGGAGCGCGCACGACCGCTGGTTCGCACGGCTGTCTTAGGGCGGGCCGGGGAGGCCCGTCGGGCCCGGTACGTGCGGGATCGCCGTGGAATCGCCGAACGTGTATCGTCGGGAACCATGTTCCGCCCCCTGCGTGCCGGCGAGCCGAACCGGCTGGGTGACTACCGCATCATCGCAGGTCTCGGCGAGGGCGGGCAGGGCGTCGTCTACCTGGGCGAGGGCACCTCCGGCGAGCAGGTGGCGATCAAGGTGCTGCACGCCAGGCTGGCGGGCGACAGCGAGGCGCGGGAACGTTTCTTACGCGAGGTCGACGCGGCCATGCGGGTGGCGGCGTTCTGCACGGCCCGCGTGCTGGACGTGGCGGTCGACGGCGACAGGCCGTACATCGTGTCGGAGTTCGTCAACGGCCCGTCGCTGGAGGACTCCGTCCGCGAGCACGGGCCCAGGTCGGGGGGCGCGCTCGACCGCATCGCGGTCAGCACGGCCACCGCGCTGGCGGCCATCCACCGGGCCGGGGTCGTCCACCGCGACCTCAAGCCGTCGAACGTCCTGCTGGGCTCCGACGGCCCCCGCGTGATCGACTTCGGCATCGCGCGCGCGATCGACATGACCCTCACCGGCGGCTCGGTGGGCACCCCGACGTACATGGCTCCCGAGGTGATCGCCGGGGAGCCGGCGCAGCCCGCGTCCGACGTGTTCAGCTGGGCGGTGACCGTGGGCTTCGCCGCGACCGGGCGCCCGTCCTTCGGCCGGGACACGGTGCCCGCGGTGATGTACCGCATCCTCAACGCCCCGCCGGATCTGGACGGCGTGCCCGAGCCGCTGCGTGCCCTGCTCGCCCGCTGCCTGGCCAAGGCGCCGCAGGAGCGTCCGACGGCGGCGGAGGCCCTGCATCTCCTCCTCGGCCACGACCAGACCGTGACCAGGCCCGTCACCGGACCGTCGGCGCCCCACCCGGCCGCCGCCCCGCCGGCCGCCGCCGCCCCGCCGGCGGGCGCTCCGCCGACGGGAGCGGCGCAGGCGTGGAGTCCCACCGCCGTGACGCCGGCCGGGCCTCCTTACGCCGGGCCCCCTTACACCGGGCCCACCGGGACACCTCCACCGGGAACGCCGCCCGCGGGTGAGGCGCCGCCCGGCGTCCCCCGCAAGAGGTCCAAGCTCGTGGTGGTCGGCGCGGCGGCCTCCGTGGCGGTGCTCGTGAGCGTGATCGTGGTGGCCCTGCGATGGGGAGAGGGCGCCTCTCCGACGGCGTCCAGGCCCTCGGCGACGGCGAGCACGACGTCCGCCGCGCCGCCGGCGACGCCCGGCGTCACCGCCCGGCCGTACGGCAGGAGGTTCGGCAGGGCCACGCTCGGCGGCGAGGTCAACACGGTGGCGGTGAGCACGTACGACGGGCAGCGCGCCGTGCTGGCCGGCAGCACCAAGGGTGTGGCCAAGGTGTGGAGGTTCGACACGCGCGCCAGCGAGCTCGCCAAGGTGCAGAACTCCGGCGGCGAGGAGACGGGCGCCGCCATCGACGTGGGCGAGGTGGACGGGAAGGCGGCCACGTTCAGGCGGCTGCAGAACGGCGGGGTCGTCGTCTCCGGCGCGGAGGGCGACGAGCCGGTCGGCCCCACCTACCAGGGCCACCAGAGGATCGTCTACGCGCTCGCGCCCGTGCAGGTGGCGGGCAAGACGGTGGTGGTCAGCGGCGACGAAGCTGGAAAAATCCGTGTATGGGACCCGAAGACGGGCAAGGACTCCGGGCCCCAGCCCAAGGCGGCCGGTGGCGACCCGGTGTTCGGTGTCGCGACCGGCACGATGGACGGGCATCCGTTCGCGGTGATCGCGGCGGCCGACGACACCGCGCGGGTGTGGGACCTGGAGACCGGCGCCATGGGCGCCACCTTCCGCGGGCACGGCAACGACGTCTTCGCCGTGGCCACCGCCGTGATGGACGGCGGGCCGGTGGGGATCAGCGGCGGCGCCGACCGCCAGGTCCGCGTCTGGGACCTGCGCGACGGCCGGGAGATCACCTCGTTCTCCGGCCACACCGCCGAGGTCGCCTGCCTGGCGGTGGGCAGGGTGAAGGGCCGCGCGGTGGTCGCCTCCGGCGGGTTCGACGGGACGATCCGCGTCTGGGACCTGCGCAGCGGCAAGCAGCTCGGCGACCCGCTGAAGGCTCCGGGCGGGCGCGTCTACTCGGTGGCGATCGCCGAGGACGACGGTGAGACCTGGCTGGCCGCCGGCGACCGCGGTGGCAACATCACCGCATGGACCCTCGGCCCGGCCTCCCCCTAGCCGACCGGCTCATCCGGCCACCTCGAACAGCGCGTTGAGCTGCTGGTTGAGCTGCGTGAGCGAGGAGGCCGGGGCCTCGCCGAGGAAGAGGGCGTCCAGGGCGGGCCGCATCAGGGCGGTGATGTCGGCCGCGTTCGAGGTCACCGGCAGGGGGAACGTGGTGCGGTTCCTGATGTGGTCGGTGAAGGCCGACACGTCCAGGTTCCGCTCGTTCCTGTTGTACTGGATGGCCAGCTCGGTGCCCGCGGGCCGGGCCGGGAACACCACGCCGGTCCGGCCGATGATGTTCTGGCACTGCTCCCCTGACAGGAACTTCACCCACTTGGCGGCGTTCTCCGGCTGCTTGGAGAACGTCGTGATGGAGTCGGCCAGGCCGTTGAACATGGAGGCGCGCTTCCCCGTCGGCCCGATCGGGGTCGGCGCCACGCCGATGTCGAGCTTCTTGCCGCTCGCGTCGGTGAGCTTGGTGAACGACGAGATCGTCCACGAGCCGCTCAGGCCCATCGCGGCGATGCCGGACTGGATCTGCGTGTCGGCGGTGACCGCGTTGTTGCCGCCGATCGCGGCGAAGCCGGCCATGTAGCCCTTCCGCACCAGGCCGAAGTACCAGCCCAGGGTGTCCTGCACGACCGGGTCGTCCAGGTTGAAGCGGGTGCCCCAGGGGTTCCGGTCCGTGGCCTGCCAGCCGGCGCTGCCGGTGAAGGCCGACCACTGCGTCTGCCCCCAGTTGTCGCCGCCGCTGCCGTTCGCCGCCAGCCCGTACGTCTTGACCCTCGTCCTGTCGAAGCCGGGCTCGTCGCCGCGCACGCCGTTCTGGTCGATGGTCAGGCGCGCGATCGTCTTCTCGAAGGTGCCGCCGTCGCGCGGGTTCCAGGTCAGCTCGTCCAGCGTGGCCGGGTCGATGCCGGCGGCCCTGAGCGCGTTGGCGTCGTAGAAGATCGCGATGGTGTCCCAGTCCTTGGGGGCGCCGTAGCGCTTGCCGTCCTTGCCCTTCCACAGCTCGGCCAGGCCCTCCTGGTAGTCGGAGTCCTTGATGTCGCTGGTGGGGCCGAGGTCGTCGAGCGGGCGCAGCACCTGCAGGTCGACGAACTGGGGGAACTTCGCGAGCTGGTCGGTGAAGACGTCGGGGGCGGTGTCGGCGATGAAGCTGGCGGTCAGCTTGGACCAGTAGTCGTCCCAGCCGTACTGGGAGATGTGGATGCGCAGGCCGGGGTTCTGCTGCTGGAAGGCGTCCGCGCACTTCTGGTAGCCGGGCTGCTGGGCGGAGTCCCAGAGCCAGTACTCGATGGTGCCGGACGCGCCGCCGCTCCCGCCCCCGCCGCAGGCGGTGGTCAGCAGGAGGGCGGTCAGGAGGAGTCGTCTGAGCATCACTTGATCCCGCTGAAGCCGATGGAGTTGACGATGCGGCGCGCGAAGACGAGGAACAGCAGCAACATCGGCAGCGCCGCCACCAGGGTGGCCGCCATCAGGCCCGCCCAGTCGGGCCCTGCCTGCGGCTTCTGCGACTTGAACACGCCGAGGGCCACGGTGAGCACGCGCGAATTGTCGGTGTAGCTGACCATGAGCGGCCAGAAGTACTCGTTCCAGGAGGTGATGTAGGTCAGGATCGACAGCGTGGAGATCGGCGCCGCCGAGATCGGCAGGATGAGCCGGAAGAAGATCCGCGTCTTCGAGGCGCCCTCGACCAGCGCGGCCTCCTCGACCTCGCGCGAGATGCCGAGGAAGAACTGGCGCAGGAAGAACACCGCGAACGGCGTCATCAGCATGCTGGGCAGCGCGATGCCGAGCACGGTGTCGACCAGGCCGAGCTCTTTGATGAGCACGAAGTTCGGCAGCAGCGTGAAGATCGCGGGGATCATCAGGCCGGCCAGGAAGACGGCGAAGACCTTCTCGCGGTGCCGCCAGCGCAGCCGGGCGAAGGCGTAGGCGGCCATGGCGGAGAAGAACACCTGCCCGGCGGTGACCATCGTCGCGACCAGCACCGAGTTGAGCAGGTAGCGCCAGAACGCGATCGGCTGCCCCGCGCCGCCCGCGTCGATCGCCTCCTGCCCGGTCTGGATGCCGAAGACGCGCTCGAAGCCGCCCCACGAGAACTGCACGGGCAGCAGGCTGTCGCCGCCCGCGTAGAGCGCGTTGTTGTCGGACAGCGCGGTCCGCAACATCCAGTAGAACGGGAACAGGCTGGCGAGCATCACCAGGATCATGAACACCCAGGCGAGGGCGCGGCGGATGCCGAACGGGGGCTTCGGCGGCGGCTTCCGGGCGGGGCTCCCGGCCGGGGCGGTCACGGTCGCCATGTCACCCTCCCGCCAGGTCGGAGGTGCCGGCCCGGGTCAGCCGGTACTGCACGAACGTGATGACCATCAGGACGACCAGCAGCGCCACGGACATCGCCGAGGCGTAACCGAACTGGAAGCGGCTGAACGCGACCTCGTAGATGTAGTACTGGAGCACCCTGGAGGAGTCGACCGGTCCGCCCCTGGTCGCGATCGCGACGGTGTCGAACACCTGGAACGAGCCCACCACGCTGATGATCAGCACCACCGCCATCACGGGCCGCAGCAGCGGCAGCGTGATGCTGCGGAGCATGCGCAGCTCGCTCGCGCCGTCCATGCGGCCGGCCTCGTACAGGGTCTCCGGGATCGTCTGCAGGCCGGCGAAGATCAGCAGCGCGGTGTAGCCGACGTGCCGCCAGACGTTGATCAGCGCGATGGTCGGGATGACCCAGGCGGAGTCGGCCAGGAAGCCGATCCGGTCCATCCCGATCAGCTCCAGCACCTTGTTGCCGATGCCGAGCTGGTAGTCGAGGATCCACAGGAAGACCAGCGCCGCGACGACGTTCGAGACCAGGTACGGCGTCAGCACCATGCCGCGCAGCCAGGTCCGGCGCGTCAGCCGCTGCATCATCACCGCGATGACCAGCGCCAGCGCCGTCTGGACGGCGATGTTGACGACCACGTAGTACACGGTCACGCCCAGCGCGTTCCAGAACACCGGGTCCTGGACCATGCGCACGTAGTTGTCGAGCCCGTTCCAGCGGGCGGGGGTGAGCAGGTTGAACCTGGTGAAGCTCAGGTAGATGCCCCGCAGCGTCGGCCAGAGCAGGAAGACCAGGAAGCCGATCAGCGCGGGAAGGATGAACAGGAGCGCCAGCCGCGTGTCGTCTCGCGCTCGCTTGGCGGTGCCGGTCGTCGCCGGTGTGGTGGGGGTGGCCATGGTGCCTCCTTCGCCGGTCACCGTAGACCCTTGCGGCGGGCGCTTTCTACCCTGTCCTGCGCGTTCGACCGATTCTCCGGACTTACCGTGAAGTGCTCAATATTTGGCGCGAGTCTCTTGCGCCTGACACGCCCTGTCAAGGCCGCCTTACTACCGGCGTAGGGCGTCGGCGCCGGGCCGGGCAGCGCGGGCGCCGACGGCGTCGGGGCCGGTGTCGGTGCCGGGCCGTCGGGTGGAGTCCATCTGCGCTGCCTTCCGTACGGCCGGCGTGCCGCGCGTGCGGCAAGATCCGCGCCCGCGACGCCGGTGATGTCCCGACAGCATCGCCATCACCGTTCCCCATGTGCAGGAAGACTTGCAGATCTGCATCATCGGACGACTGACCGAGCCCGCGGACGTGGAGGAATGGACCGTTTACCCTCCGTCATATGCGCCTTGCGGAGATACTGAACGCGTGACAAGTACACCCCCCGAAAAAGGCAAATGGTTCGAGCACGCACTGGAATGGGAATCGAGTCCAGAGCATGGCGACCGGCCCGCGCGGTGCCTGATCACCCAGATCACCCAGACCGTCAGTTCAGCGCTTCCCCAGGTGTGCTACCGGCGCGTGGACGACCCCGGCGGATACCGCCCGAGCTCCATTGACATCGACCTTTTCGACCACATCCTGCGTCGCTGGCTCACCCCCGAAGAATCCGCGCTGGCCCAAGGGCAGGCCCGATTCCTCCAGAACGGCTACCTCTCCTCGGACCTCATCTGACGAGGTATCACCAGGACGTCTCGGGCGACGACGCCGTGCGGCCGGGGCGCCCAGAAGATCGTCTTTCACTGTGGGTGAAAAGGAGGTGACATATCGCAGTACTTGCCGCGATGCTGGGAGTCGTCGATGAGTTTCGTCAGCGGCGCCGGTCAGTATGGGCATGACCACGACTTCATATGAGACCGAAGGACCCGAGGCCGGCCGTGACAGCGCAGTGTCCGACAGCCCGCATCGAGGTGCCGTGTCCCGCTCACAGCTCGACTCCACCGCCGACCCCGCGGCCGCCGTCCCAGGTCGCACCCCGGCCGTGATCCGGCTGCTGGTGCTGGCCACGTTCGTGGTCATCCTCAACGAGACGATCATGATCAACGCGATCCCGCGGCTGATGAGCGCGCTGCACATCGGCGAGCAGACCGCGCAGTGGCTGTCGACCGCCTTCATGCTGACGATGGCCGCGGTCATCCCGATCACCGGCTGGTTCCTGCAGCGGGTCTCCACCCGCGGCGCGTACGTCACCGCCATGGGCCTGTTCCTGCTCGGCACGGCCCTGGCCATCGTGGCGCCCACGTTCGAGGTGCTGCTCGGCGCCCGCATCATCCAGGCGTCGGGGACGGCCGTGATGATGCCGCTGCTGATGACCACGCTGATGCAGGTGGTGCCCGAGTCGGACCGGGGCCGGGTGATGGGCAACGTCACCCTGGCCATCTCGGTCGCGCCCGCGATGGGGCCGACGGTCTCGGGGGTGATCCTCCACTTCGGGTCGTGGCGCCTGCTGTTCGCCGTGGTGCTGCCCATCGCCGCCCTGATCACCTGGGGCGGCCTGCGGCGGCTCAGGAACGTCGGGGAGCCGCGCACCGGCACCATCGACTGGTTCAGCGTGGTGACCGCGGCGACCGGGTTCGGCGGCCTGATCTACGGTCTGAGCCGGTTCGAGGGCGGCGACGTACGGGTGGCCGCGGCGATCGTGGCGGCCGGCCTGGTCACCATCGCGGTCTTCGTGGTGCGGCAGCTGTCGTTGCAGAAGCGCGGCGTGCCGCTGCTGGACCTGCGCACCCTGCTCCACCGCACCTACACGGTCGCGCTGATCCTGATGTCGGTGGCCTTCATGGCGATGCTCGGCTCGATGATCCTGCTGCCGCTGTACCTGCAGAACGTGCGCGAGCTCAGCGCCCTGGAGACCGGGCTGCTGGTGATGCCGGGCGGCCTGGCGATGGGGCTGCTCGGCCCGACCGTCGGGCGGCTGTTCGACAAGTTCGGCGGGCGGGTGCTGGTCATCCCCGGCGCGGTCGGGATCATGCTGGCCCTGGCCGGCTTCACCCAGGTCTCGATGACGACGCCGTTCTGGCAGCTCCTCGGCATGCACGCGCTGCTGATGGTGAGCCTGGCGGCGACCTTCACCCCGGTGTTCACCCTCGGGCTCGGGGCGGTGCCGCCGCGCCTCTACTCCCACGGCAGCTCGATCCTGAGCACGTTGCAGCAGGTGTCGGCGGCCTTCGGCACCGCGCTCGTGGTCACCGTGATGAGCGCGCGGGCCGACGCCCTGAGGTCCTCGGGCGTCACCGAGGCGCTCGCCAGCCTCGGCGGCATGCGGCTGGCCTTCATCATCGGCGCGGTGCTGTCCGTGGCCGTGGTGATCACCGCCCTGCTCCTGCCGGCCCGCGCCGACCACGCCGCCGAGCTGGAGGGCTAGGAGCGGGCTAGGAGAACCAGTTGGCGCCCAGCTCGTGGATGGTCCTGCTCCCCTTGGGCACCAGCAGCGCCTCGCTCAGCACCTGGTTGACGCTCTTGGGGGCGTTGACCATGGCGAACAGGAAGAAGGAGCCGCCGTCCGCCGTGCGGAAGCCGAAGACCGAGCCGTGGCCGGCGAACGAGACGTACAGCCCCTTGTAGACCTCGGGGAGCGCCTTGCGGCTGTAGCTGTCCTTGGCCAGGCGGTAGCCGGAGGCGCCCTCCTTCTTCTCGTTGTTCCAGAAGTTCTGGTACTCCTTGGTCACGGCGCGCGCCATGGTGTCGTCCGTGTCGGTGATGTAGCCGTCGGCGTCGAGCCGGGGCTCGGGCATGCGCTGGCCCCAGTGGATCGGGGTCGCGACGGCCAGCCTGAAGGGCTGGCCGGGGGTGCGGAGGAACGCGAGCACGTGCGGGCGGGCATGGCCCTTGGTGTCCTTGTAGGTCGCCTGCGCGATGAACCAGTCGCCGATCCGCGGCTGCCGCTCCGGCCTGGGCAGGTAGACCACCGGGGTGCCGGCCGGGTTGATCGGCTTGTGCTCCGGCTTCCAGCCGAAGTCCTCGTGGTTGCGTTCGAGCACGCCCTCGTGCAGCGCGCCCTCCACGAACAGCGCGTCGAGCGTCGCGTTCTTGCGCCACCACTTGCGCTGCTTGATCGTCGCGTTGTACCTGCCCACCCACTCCCGCATGGCTTGCCTGGCCTGGGGGATGGTGAGTGCCGCCCTGGCCGGAGTGGTGGCCGTGGCGGACGGCGCGGGGGACGGCGACGTGGCCGCCGGCGAGGGGCTGGGCGAGGGGCTGAGCGAGGGGCTGGGCGAGGGGCTGGGTGAGGGGGCGGCCACGCGGACGGGCCAGCCAGGGGGCCCCGGGACCGTGCCGCAGCCGGACAGGCCCACGACACAGGCCGCGATCAGCAACGAGCCGCGCACCGGCACCGACCCCCAAGACCGAGTAAAGACAACACCAAAAAGAACATATCGGACACCCGAAGGTCACGGCCGTCCCGGGGACACCGCTGCGTTCTCGCGCTTCCAGAGGCGGTAATCGCGCGGCGACACGCCGGCGACCCGCTTGAACGCGTTGCTCAGCGCGCTCACCGAGCCGTAACCCACCTGATGGGCGATCGCCGCCACCGTCTCGTCGCCGCGGCGCAGGCGGTCAGCGGCCAGCTCGATCCGCCAGCCGGTCAGGTACTCCAGCGGCCCCTGCCCGACGACCTGCTTGAACCGGGCGGCCAGCGTCGAGCGGGACACCGCCGCCACCCCGGCCAGCTCGGAGACCGTCCAGGCGTGGGCGGGCCGGGCGTGCATGGCGCGCAGCGCCGGAGCCACGACCGGGTCGGCGAGCCCCGCCAGCCAGCCGGACGTCTCCCCCGGCCCGGCGGTGATCAGGTGCAGGCGCAGCAGGTGGATCAGCATGACCAGGGCGAGGTGCTCGGTGACCAGGGTGGCGGCCAGCGGGCGCTCGCGCAGCTCGGCTTCGATCAGTTCGAGCGCCCAGCGCACGGTCGCCGCCTCGGCGGTGGCGCCGGGCACGTGGATCACCGGTGGCAGCACGTCCAGCAGCAGCTCCTGGGCGCGCTCGCCGAAGCCGAAACGGCCGCCGACGAAGACCACGTCCTCGCCCTCCCCCACGCGGGCCACGCCGCCGGTCGCCGCGGCGAAGACCGGGCCCGCGGGGAGCGGGCCCAGCCCCTGCTCGCTGGCCAGGGTGAAGGCGCGCGGCTGGACGAGCAGGAAACAGTCGCCCTCGGCCAGCGGGATCGGCTCGGGCACGCCGTCCACGGTGAGCACGCAGTGGCCGCGGCGCACCGCGTTGAACTTGACCCCCGCCGGCGGCCCGAACGACAGGGCCCACCGGCCACCGGCGACCAGCCCGACCGACAGGTGGCTGGTCGTGCCGATGAGCGTGAGGACGTCTTCGAGCGGGTCGGCCTGCTGGACGTTCACGCAACTATGGTGGACTCACAAGTGTTCCAAGTCCAAATCGTCGTCCTTACGGTGGTGGTCATGACGCGCATCACCACCCCTTTCGACGCCAAGACCACCGCTGCCGAGATCCTCGCCGGCATCGACCTGTCCGGACGCAGGATCATCGTCACCGGCGGCGCCTCCGGGATCGGCCTCGAGACCGTCCGGGCGCTGCGGGGCGCCGGGGCCGAGGTCACGGTCGCCACCCGCAACCCCGCCGGCGGCGAGCGGGCGCTGGACCTCGGCGATCTGGCGTCGGTGCGCTCGTTCGTGGCCGGGTGGAGCGGGCCGGTGCACGCGATCGTGGCGAATGCCGGGATCATGGCCCTGCCCACCCGCCAGGTCGCCGCCAACGGCTGGGAGCTGCAGCTGGCGACGAACTTCCTCGGGCACTTCGCGCTGATCACCGGGCTGCACGACAACCTCCGGCAGGCCGGCGGCGCGCGGGTGGTCACGGTCAGCTCGGGCGCCCAGTTGCGCGAGCCGTTCGACTTCGACGACCCGCACTTCGAGCGCCGCCCGTACGACCCGTGGGCCGCCTACGCGCAGTCGAAGACGGCCGACGTGCTGCTCGCGGTCGCCATCGCCCGGCGCTGGGCCGCCGACGGCATCACCGCCAACTCCTTCGAACCCGGCTACGTGCATACCAACCTGCAGCGCCACATCGACGACGACGCCAAGCGGGCGATCGGCATGATGGACGACGAGGGGAACCTGCTGACCCCCGACTACTTCACCACCCCGGAGCAGGGCGCGGCCACCTCGGTGCTGCTCGCCGCCTCCCCCCTGATGGACGGGGTGACCGGCCGCTTCTTCTCGCACGACAACCAGGAGGCCGAGGTGGTGCCGGGCGGCCCGGACGTGATGACCGGCGTCGCCGCCTGGTCGGTGGACCCGGCCGCCGCCGACCGCCTCTGGGACCACGCCCGCGAGGCGAGCGGCGGCTGACCGGCCGGGCCGGGAACGGGCGGCCCGGCAGCAGTAGAGTAATGTTCGGTGATTGTGGGAGCTGAGAACAGCAGGCCGGTCGAGTACCGGCAGAGCCGGTTCCGTACGCCGCCAGGGGCCACCGAGATCCTGCTGGTCAGGCACGGCGAGTCGGAGCCCGCGCGCCCCGACCGGCCGTTCCCCCTGGTCGACGGCCAGGGCGACCCGGGGCTCGCGCCCGAGGGGCACGAGCAGGCGGAGCGGGTGGCCCTGCGGCTCGCCGCGGAGCGCATCGACGCGATCTACGTGAGCTCGCTGCGGCGCACGTCCCAGACTGCCGCGCCGCTCGCCGCCCGGCTGGGCCTCACGCCGGTGATCGACCCCGAGCTGCGCGAGGTGCATCTCGGCGAGTGGGAGGGCGGGCTGTTCCGGCGCATGGTCGCGGAGGGGCACCCGATCGCCAGGCGCATGTCCGCCGAGGAGCGCTGGGACGTGATCCCCGGCGCCGAACCGGCCGAGGCGTTCGCCGAGCGGGTGCGCAAGGCGCTCGGCAGACTCGCGGCCGCCCATCCCGACCGGCGGATCGTCGTGGTCACCCACGGCGGGGTGATCGCCGAGGCGCTGGCCGCGGCCACCGGGTCGCGGCCGTTCGCGTTCCTCGGCGCCGACAACGCGTCGGTGTCACACCTGGTGCTGACCGGGGTCCGGTGGATTTTGCGCCGCTTCAACGACACCGCGCACCTCGACGGGGCCTTCTCCACCACAGCCGCGCTGCCCACCTGACGACGCGATCAGCAGGCGGTGCGGCTCCAGCAGGCCCTCCGGGAGGTCGTCGGGGGAGCACCAGCGGGCCTCCAGGATCTCCATCGGGTTCAGCCGCATCGTGCCGCCGCCGGCGTACTCGGCCGCGTACGCGATCTCGACCCTGAGCCGGAAACCGCTCCTGAGGTGCACCAGCTTCCCCACGCTCACCTCCAGGCCGGTCTCCTCGCGCACCTCGCGCACGACCGTCTGCTCGAAGGTCTCCCCCCGCTTCGCCCCGCCCGTCGGCAGCCCCCACTGCCGGTGCTCGGGCCAGAAGCGGTGCCGCAGCAGCAGCACGTTGCCGCTGCGGTCGCGGACGACACCGGTGACGCCGACCATGAACTTGGCCTGGGACAGGTAGAGCAGCCGCCATTGCATCGACCCGCGGATGCCGAGCCAGAGCCGGGCAAGCAGCCTCTTCACCGGTGTCCTCCATGATCAGGTCAGCCGTTGCAGCGTACCGGGCCCTCCGGCTGTCCTTCCGCCGTTCCGAAGACCCGCTCGCTCACGCCGCCCACGCCTCCTTGCCGGTGGTGACCGGGGCGCCGGTCCTGGCCGCCTCGCCGATGGCCAGGCTGATCAGGTGGTCCTGGCAGGCCTCGGCGAGCGGGTACGGGGCCGGGCCCTCCTGCCGGGCCCAGGCGCCGGTGCGCTCCAGGATGTCGGCCACCGCGATGTCGTCGTCGGACAGGCCCGCGCCGTCGAACGGGTTGCGGTAGACCACGCGGCCGTCGAAGCTGATGTGCTTGAGGTCGCGGAACTCCAGGTTGAGGTCCACGCCGGTGTCGCGCCGCACCAGGGGCGACTCCACCGGCGTCACCGGGTCGAGCAGCCGGACCACCCGGTCGTCCACCAGCTCGCCGATCGAGCCGCGCACCACGATGCGGCGCATCCGCAACGGGTTCCACCACTGGTTGTCGGTGAAGTCGTACAGGCCCATCCGGCCGCCGAAGTCGAGGGTGGCGATGGTGGTGGTGAGCCGTCGCGGCGTGCCGTCGCCCGTCCACCCGCCGGGCCCCAGCGGATCGGCCAGCGGCGCCTCGAACGCGCCCGCGCGCACCTCGGCGGCCTCGAACCCGATGCCCAGCAGGCCGCGGATCATGGACACCGCGTGGTAGAGGTGGGTCGAGGAGACCTGGACGGAGGTCGGCTCGCCGATCACGCCCTCTCGCACGAGCGCCAGCCGGGCCGCGTGCCCGGGCATCAGCAGGTACTGCTCGGCCACCTGCACCAGGCCGGTGGCGCCCACGTCGCGCCACAGCTCGCGCAGCCCGGCCAGGTCCGGCGCGGGCGGCGTCTCGGCCAGGACCGGCGTCCCGTGCTCGACCGCCGCGCGGATCGCGTCCGGCATCGCGGGCCACGGCACCGCCGCGGTGACGTAGTCGGGCCGCTCGTGCCGCAGCAGCTCGCCGACCGAGCGGAAGGCCGGCACGCCCCACTCGTCGGTGATCTGCCTGCCCCGCTCCTCGCCGCGGGTCACGACGCCGCTGACGCGCAGCCGGTCGGGCATCGCCGCGGCCAGCCGCAGGAAGAAGCGGGTCCGCCGCCCGCTGCCGATCGCGCCGAACGTCGTGGTCATGAGTGCCAGACCTCCTCGGGAGCCGGAACGCTTCGGCAGCAGCGTACTCGGGCGCGTCGTCGCGGGCACGGGGCAGTCACCGCGGCCCTCTACAGCTTGTAGAGTAAGCCCGATATCGGGTGAAAGGGTGGATCGTGCTGCGTTGGTTCCGGGTCCTGGCGGTGGCCGAGGCGTGCTCGTGGGCGGGGTTGCTCGTCGGGATGTTCTTCAAGTACGTGACCGAGACGGGCGAGCTCGGCGTGAAGATCTTCGGGCCGATCCACGGGGCGCTGTTCGTCCTGTACGCGGCCGGGGTGATCCTCTCGGCCCGGGAGGCGGGCTGGAGCCGGGGCGCGGTGGTGCTCGGGCTGGCCTGCGCGGTGCCGCCGTTCACCTCGCTGTGGTTCGAGCGGCGGATGGCGGCGCGCACGGCGGCCGGGCAGCTCGCCTGACCCGGTCAACGGGCCGGGCCCGCTCCCGGCAGCGTTGACCTGGTCAACGGGCCGGGCGCGTTCCCGGCAGCGGTGTCCCGGTCAGCTCGGCGCACGCCGCGAGCAGGCCGTCCTGGAGGTCCGGGTCGTGGGCCGCGGGATGCGTGTCGGCCTGCGCCTTGTGGTAGAAATACGCGCCGCTCACCGCCGCGGCCGGCTCGCCGCTCACGGCCAGCCAGGCCTGGGTCAGGTGCGCCTGGCTCAGGTCGTCGGGCGCGCCGGGCCCGCCCATCTTCGTCGCGACCCAGCCCGGCGTCACCGCGTTGGAGAGCACCTGCGGCCAGTGCCGGGCGACCGCGAAGGCCAGCAGGACGTCGTACAGCTTGGAGTCCGCGTACGCCTGCGCCGGGATCCAGGCCCGCTTCTCCCACTGCAGGTCGGACAGGTCGGGGTCGCCGCTGCGATGCATGCCCGAGCTGAGGTACACCAGCCGCCGCGGCGGCGTGATCAGCGCGGTCAGCAGGTACGGCGCCAGCACGTTGATCGCGAACACGTGACTGAGCCCGTCGGCCGTCGTGATCCTGCGGTGCTCGCGGTACCCGACCGCCGCATTGTGGATCACCGCGTCGAACGGCCCCGACTCGTTCGCCTGCCGTGCCACCGACCGCATCTCCTCGATGCCGGACAGGTCGCCGGTGAGCGCACCGGCGGCGCCGGGCGCGGCGGCCCTGGCGTCGGCCGCCCGCTGCGCGTTCCTGGCGTGCAGCACGACCTCGTGCCCCTCGCTGATGAGCAGTTGCGCGGCCATCAGGCCGAGCCCGTCGGCGGACCCGGTGATCAGGATGCGTGACATGAGTCTCCTCGTTCGGCAGTTCCGTGGCGCATGAACACGGCAGCAGCATCCTTCCCGCGGAAGGCCCGTCGATATTCGGCCCGCGGGCGCCTCGTCCGGTTCCGCGAGGCGCCCGGATTGTAGTCCGGCTCTAGAGTTGCACTAGCCTTGCCCGCGTGAGCGACGGCAAGAGGCCCGGCAAGAAGGCGCAGAAGTCCGCGGAGACCCGGCGGCGGGTGCTGAGCGCCGCCGGAGACCTGTTCGTCGCGCAGGGGTACGGCGCGACCACGTTGCAGGAGGTCGCCGACCGGGCGGGCGTGGCCGTGCAGACGGTCTACTTCGTGTTCGGCAACAAGCGCCGGCTGCTCAAGGAGCTCGTGGACGTCACGATCGCGGGCGACGACGAGCCGGTGGCGACCCTCGACCGCCCCTGGTTCCGCGAGGCCATGGCCGCCGCCACCGCCCGGGAGCACCTGCTGCGTCACGTGGCGGGCACGCGGGCCGTGCTGGAGCGGGTGGCGCCGATGACCAAGGTGCTGGAGGTGGCCGCGGCCACCGACCCCGAGGTGCCGCAGATGTGGCCGGAGGCGGAGGACCCGCGGCACGTCGTGGCGACGGCCGCGGCGCGCAGCCTCATGGCCAAGCCGGGCGCGCGCCGGGAGGTGCCGGTGGAGGACGCCGCCGACCTGCTCTACGGGGTGCTGAGTCCCGATCTCTACCTGCTGTTCGTCCGCGAGCGCGGCTGGGCGCCCGAGCGGTTCGAGCGCTGGGCGTACGAGACCCTGCTGCGTGACCTCGTAGAACATGAGTGACGCTCATTCGTAAGGGGCTTTGACACAGCCTTGTCACGATCGCCGTAACGGTAGGTCGCCTTCCCCTCATGCTCTGTTATGGTCCCCTCTTGTCCGCAATTGGGATGACCTTTACCTACATAGGAGGAACATGAGGGGCAAGAACAGAGCGACCGCCCTGACCGCGGCCGTGGCGCTCGCCGCCGCTCCCCTGCTGGGCGTCGCCGCCCCGGCGACGGCCGAGAGCGCGGCCACGCAGACCGTCCGGAACCAGGCGCTCGACTGGCTCTCCCTCGACGCGCTCAGCGGCTCGAAGCTGGTGCAGCGGGTCAAGGAGCTGCTGGGCAAGGGGTACGTGCCGCAGGCGCTGAGCGTGACCAACGCCGCCGACCCGCAGTACACGTCCCTGTGGGTCAAGGACACCGCCCGCAAGGTGAACGTGCTGCAGGGGCTGTCCGCCACGGAGCTGCCGCAGCGCATCGCCGAGCAGGCGAAGCTGGGCTTCCAGCCCAAGCTGGTCACCGGCACGGGCACGGGCGCGAGCGCGGTCTTCGCGGTGGTCTTCGAGAAGACCGCGCAGCTCGTCAAGTCCGAGCTGGCGCTGACGAAGGAGACCCTGCTCAAGGTCAACGCCGAGCTGGGCGCCGCCGGCTACAGCCTCGCCTCGCTGGACGTGTACGGCACGGCGGAGAAGCCGCTCTACGCCGCCGTGTGGGTGGCGGGCGCGGCCACGGGCACCCTGCAGGTGACGCTCGGCCAGACCGTGGAGCAGCGCGGCCAGGAGCTGCTGGCGAAGGCGAAGCAGGGCCTGCGCCCGGTGCTCATGGCCGTCGGGCCCGGCAAGCAGTACTCCACGGTGTGGGGCAAGGGCGCCACGACCGGCGCCAAGGAGTACCTGAGCCTGTCGAAGGTGACGTACACGGTCAAGGCGGCGCAGCTCAAGACGCTGGGTTACCGGCCGCAGATCCTGAGCGCCGAGGACGGCGTCATCGCGTCGGTCTGGAGCAGGAGCTAGCCGGCACCGCGCGGGAGGGCCGAGTCCGGCACAGGATCAGTGTGCCGGACTCGGCTCCCACGATAGTGCAGGTCAGCGGCGAGCGCGCGCCCGGGACATAAAACGGTTACATGCGAGCAACCAGGAGTTGCGACCCCGCCAAGAGCGTCTCTACATAAACCCTGCATGCTCCCCTGATGCCTTGGACCGTGGCATGGCAGAATGTGCGGAAGCGTTTACATCGCCTCCCGCGCCAACCAGAAGGAGACCACTCCGTGCCACGGCGACCCGTCGCGGTCTTCGCAATCGCGCCCTGGGCCTTTCCCGGCGTCTTCCCGCCCGACGTCATCGCCCGGCTGCGCCGCTCCGCGGACGTGACCGACGCGGTGCGGCTCACCTCCTTCGACGGCCCCGCCGCGGCCGAGGCGCTGGCCGGGGCGGAGGTGCTGCTCACCGGCTGGGGCTGCCCGCGCATCGACGCCCGGACCGTCGCCGCCGCGCCCCGGCTGCGGGCCGTCCTGCACGCGGCCGGCAGCGTCAAGACCCTGGTGGACCCCGCCGTCTTCGACCTCGGGATCACCGTGTCCTCCGCGGCGCAGGCCAACGCCGTGCCCGTCGCCGACTACACCGTCGCCGCGCTCGTCCTGGGCGCCAAGCTCGCCTTCAGCCGCGCCCGCCACTACGCGGGCGGGCGGGACCGGGCGCTCTGGCAGCCGGGCGACGGCACCGGGCTGTACGACTGCACGGTCGGGGTGATCGGCGCCTCCCGCATCGGCCGCCTCGTCCTGCAGCGGCTGCGTGCCTTCGACGTACGCGTCCTGCTGTCGGACCCCACGGTCACCCCCGCCGAGGCGGCGCTGCTGGGCGCCGAGAAGGTGGACCTCGACGACCTGTGCCGGCGCAGCGACCTGGTCACGGTGCACGCGCCCGCGCTGCCGGAGACCCACCACCTGCTCGACCGGCGCAGGCTCGCCCTGCTGCCGGACGGCGCCGTGCTGGTCAACACCGCGCGCGGCTCGCTGGTGGACACACAGGCGCTCACCGACGCGTGCGCGTCCGGCCGCGTCTCGGCCGTGCTCGACGTCACCGACCCCGAGCCGCTGCCGCCCGGCCATCCGCTCTTCGAGCTGCCCAACGTGCTCATCACCCCGCACCTGGCCGGGGCGCAGGGCCGCGAGCTGCGCCGCCTCGGCGAGTTCGCCGTCACCGAGCTCGAACGGCTCCTGGCCGGCGACCCCCTGCGCGGGCAGGTGCTGCCCGAGCAGCTCCCCTACACGGCCTGACCCCCTCAGCCCTCGGGGGCGTAGGTCAGGTGGAGCACGCCGGTCTTCCACGTCTCGTTCCTGACCAGCTTCAGCGGGTGGGACGGGGTGTCCTCGAACAAGCGCTGCCCGCGGCCGACGACGATCGGGTGGACCAGCAGGTTGAGCTCGTCGAGCAGCCCGTTGGCCAGCAGCCACCGCACGGTCGTCGCGGAACCGGAGATCTGGATGTCGCCCTCCACCCGCTCCTTGATCTCGCGCAGCCGGGCCGCGACGTCACCGGAGACGATCGTGGTGTTGGCCCAGTCGGCGCGCTCCAGCGAGCTCGTCACGACGTACTTGGGAGCCTCGTTGAACCTCGCGGCGATCTCCGGGTCGGCGTCCGTCGCCGTCCAGTACGACGACCACTCGTCGTACAGCTTGCGGCCCATGAGGAAGCCCGCCGCGCTCTCCATGCCCGACTGGACCATGGCGCCCATCTCGTCGTTCCAGTACGGGAAGTGCCACTGGTCCGGCGACTCCACCACGCCGTCCACGGAGATGAAGAAACTCGAAACGATCTTGGCCATTGCCGCCCTGCTCTCTTCAGTTCGCTGGCTGGGAGGCTAGGCGGGAGCGGCCGCCGCGGTCTTGTACAGAAACGACAGCCGGCCTCCGCGGCGGCGGGAGCCGGGTCCGGCGATCACCGTACTCCCGCCGCGCGATCGTCAGATGTGCTCGCCGACGAGCGCGAGGCACTGGAAGGCGGCCAGGCCGAACTGCGCGCTGGCGTTCGTGCTCAGGTCCGCCTCGTCGACCGGGTTCAGCACGGCGGGCCCCTCGATGCGCCTGGCGCCGAACGGGTGGCTGTCCGGGTAGCCGGCGTGGCCGGTGCGCAGCTCCTGCCAGGCCCGCTTGGCCAGGGCCTGGTCGCCCAGTTGCCTGGCCGCGTAGGCGGTGGCCCGCGAGTAGGCCTGGCGCAGGTTGAGGTTGCCCCAGTCGGCCCCCGTGACCTCCTTCTGCTCGGCCTTGGTGGCGTTGTAGAGCCGGCAGAACTCCAGCCACTTGGCCTTCACGGCCTGGTCGTCGATCAGGCCGATCAGCTCCGTCATGACCTCGATGAGGCCGAAGACCGAGCTGAGGCTGCCGACGCTCACCGACTTCTCCGTCATCGGGTTGAAGCGGCCGTCGGCGAGGTTGTACGTGACGCCGCCCTGCACCCAGCCGTTGGGCAGCGCGGCGATCGTCGTGGCGCCGTTGATCAGCTTGGTGCGGGCGATCGGGTCGCCGCCCCGTTCCCACTCGGCCAGCCAGGCCATGGCCAGGGAGCCCCAGTCGGTGGTCTGCCCGACGCCGAGCGCCTTCGGGTCGGGGTCGAACGGCTCGCCGCCGTTGATCTTGCGGCCGGGATCGAGGACGAGGAAGCTGCGGTCGGAGTCGATCAGGTCGTGCATGACGTCGCCGATGCGCTCGTCGGCGGTCAGGAAGTAGTAGAAGCGCTTGTAGCCGGCGTTGCTGATGCGCACCTGCTTGGCGCTGTCGGCCCAGTGCAGGATGCCGTGCCGGGTGCCCAGGCCGCGCCACTTGCCGAGGTGGTACATGTCCACCTCGCTGGTGTGGCGGGTCATCGCCTCGGCGAAGCGGAACGCCTTGGCGTCCCCCGTGCGCAGGTAGTGGTACCACAGCCACAGGTCCGTGGACAGCTCCGAGTTGTCCCAGGCGTAGCCGCCCACGTCGTAGCGCCACACGTGCCGGTCGCCGTCGTAGCTGTGCATGATGTCGCCGTAGTCCCAGAAGCCGTACCAGGAGCGCTGGTCCACCTGCTCGCGGTGGTACCTGTGCATCAGGTCGAGCTTGTCCTCCAGCGCGGCCTTGGCCGGGACCGAGCGGTCGGCGGGCGACCAGGAGCCGAACACGCCGGCCGCGTGGTTGTGCCGCGGCGGGCTGATCAGCAGGGGCGGGGTGGCGTTGGCGGCGGCGAGCCGGGCGAAGCGCTCCGCGGGCGGGGTGGCCGCCAGCGCCCAGAACGTCAGCTCCGTGGTGCGGGCCACCCCGTACGGGGTGCCGAAGCCGGGCTCGTAGTCCTCGTAGGTGATCTCCAGGGCGTCGAGCTGCTCGGGGTAGGTGTCCTGGCCCATGCCGTCGTGGTAGAAGCGCAGGTCCATGGCGCCGGCGCGGGGCGACCACATCCAGACGGTGGCCTGCGCCTCGTCGGTGGCGGCCCCGGTGATCTCCAGCTCGGTCGGGTGGAGCTGCCAGAAGTTCCGCATGCCGAACGCCAGCCCGCCGGTCGGGCCGCCCACGTAGGCCAGGCCGGAGGCGCGGCGGCCGCCGTCCACGCGGATCCACGAGTGGCCCGGCCCGGTGCGCTTGTGGATCTCGAAGCCGTGCGCGGTGAGCTGGCTCAGCCGGTAGTCGCCCCAGGCCGGGATCCACCGCAGGCGGGTGGTGACGCGCTGGTCCCAGGTGGCCGGGTCGGGGGTGGCCTTGCCCTGGTACTGGGCCTGCCGGACGGCCTGGCCGGGGTCGCGGCGCAGGCCGGTGATGCCGCGTACGGCCTCGGCGAGCACGCCGTCGCCCTCGCCGGCGAAGCGGATGTGCCGGTCGTGCGGCTCGCCGCGCATCGGCACGGCGAAGCGCACGCCGAGGCCGTTGATGAAGTCCTTGTTCTCGTTGCCGTCGTAGACGAAGGTGTGCACGACGCGGACGGCGTCCGAGCCCGCGTACAGGTAGCAGCGCACCGTGAACGGCAGCCACTCGCGCCGCCCCTTCTTGTGCCTGCCCTCCACCCTGACCACCGCGCGCACGGGACCGTTCTGCTCGACGTGCACCGAGGAGACATGGCTGGTGAACGACTCGCTCCTGCCCGGCTCCTCGGGCTTGTCCTGGCGGGAGGCGACCAGGCGGCCGTCCTTGGCGATGACCGTCCCGCCTCGCGTGATCGACTTGACGACGTGCTCGCCGGAGCGCGCGAACGCCACGGTGATCACGCCGGTGTCCACGGTGACCTGCCCGCCGTCGGTCTTCACCACCACCGGCTCGGCGGGCTGGGCGGCCGTGCCGGCGCCGAGCCGGTAGCTCTCGGCCCGCGGCGCTGCCCCGCTGATCGCGTGGGCGGTCCACTTCACCGAGCCGTCCGGCCAGTAGCCGATCGGCCACGACTGCACCGGCACCTGCGCGCCCGCCTCGGTGGTCAGCGTGAACTGCTGGCCGGGCGCGAACGCGCCGCGCGGCCACGGCACGCCCCACGTCGTGCCGCCGGTCACCTCGGCCGGGGCGCCGCCTTCCAGCCACGTCAGCGAGATCGGGTCATGGCCGCTCACCTCGGCCGGCGTCGGGACGGCCTGCGCGGCGGCCGGGCTCGCGCCGCGTAAGGCCAGCGCCGCCGCGGCACCTGCGGCGGTCGTGGTGAGCATGGTGCGTCGGCTGATGTCAACCACAGGGTCTTCTCCTTGCGCGGGCCAAGCCCGGTAAGCGCTTTCCCATCGCGCGCCCGGGCCCGGCTGTTCCTGGAACGAGAGGGTCAGCTACCGGCGTAGGTGATGTTCGGCCGGGGCGGCCCGGCCATGCCGGTGCCGAGGTAGTAGTCCACGTGGTGGTCCTGAAGGTAACCCTTGACGGTCATGTCGTTGCGGTAGGCCGGATTGTGGGCCGGCGTGTAGAGCCGGGTGGCCGTCGGCCTGTCCGTGGTGAAGACGACCAGCTCGTCGTGGTCGGAGGAGGGCATCACGACCTCCTCGCGCCAGTCGCCGAGGATGTCGCCGATCAGCGCGGGATACTGGGTGCCGACGTTGACCGCGCCGTGGTTCCAGGTGGTCACCTGCCGCGACACGCCGCCGGTGGCCGGGTCCCACTTCTCGATCTTGCCGTCGTTGAACAGCTCCATGCTCAGATCGCCGTCCCAGAACACGCCCAGGTGCGGCCACGGCCCCGTCGCCTGGGTGAGCGTGTTGCCGCGGGCGTTGTAGACGCCGGAGAAGGACCAGACCTCCATGCCGGGGAAGCGCGGGTCGATGTCGCCCGCCATGCCGCGCCCGACGTCGCCGACGCCGGCCTCGACGTGCCGCCAGAGCATCGTGCCTTGCTGCGCGCCGTAGTAGTACTCGCGCAGGCCGCTGGGGTTGTCCTGCTGCACGCCGTACCCCTCCAGGCCCGGCCGGGTCGGGTCCAGGTCCGCGATGTGGAAGCGGTCGCCGTGCACGACGCCCTCGTCGGCCAGCGAGTACCGCAGGGTCCCGTCGCCGTTGAGCACGAACCCGATCTCGGCGACCTCGTCCCTGCCGTCGCCGTCCACGTCGATGATCCGGGTGTTGTGCCCGTCGGCGTGGTCGGCGCCGCCGCGCAGCCACTTCCACTGGTTGGTCAGCCTGCTCCCGTCGAACCTCCAGGCGGTGAACATGAGGTTGAAGCCGCCGTCGCCGACCCGGTTCTTCATGTACGCGACCAGGCTGGGCGTGACCCCGTCGAGGTGTCCGACGCCGAAGCGGGCCGGCATCGGGCCGTCCGCCAGGTAGTCCGTGGGCACCGGGGCGGTGGCGCGGGGCGCGCCGGTCCGGCCGTCGAGGATGGCGATGGCCTGACGGGTGTCGTCGGGGGCGGTGTACCTGGTGCCGTCGCCGAACGTGACGCCGTCGGCCACGCGCACCGCGACCTCGGCGCGGCCGTCGCTGTCGAGGTCGTAGACGGTCACGCCGTCCCAGTGGCCCACGTCGATGACCGACGAGCCGCCCTCGATGTTGTCCTGGTCGGTGCTGTTCGGGCCCATGTTCGCCGACCACAGGAAGGTGCCGTCGCCGCGGTAGGCCTCGATCGTCTGGGGGCTGGTCTGCCGGTCCACCACGTAGTCGTAGGCGCCGTCGCCGTCGAGGTCGCCGACCCAGGCGAACTTGATCGGGCCGCCGGGCCGCAGCGGCACGCGTACCACCGGCTCGACGGCGTGGCCGGCGGTCAGCGTGAAGGACCTGCTCGCGGGCTGCCAGACGCCGTCGATGATCGGCCGTACGTAGTAGCTGTTGCGCCGCGTGAGGTCGGCCGTGGAGTCCACGAAGTTGGTGCCGCCGGTCAGCGGGTCGGTGTTGAGCTTGACGGCCGCGCCGCCGGCGGTCGACCGGTAGACGTTGAAGCTGATCCCGTCGGGGTCCAGGCCCAGCAGCCGCCAGGTCACCAGGACCTCGGTGCTGCTCCTGCGCACGGCCACGACCCCGCGGTCCAGGTTCTCCATCGGGCGGGCGGCGGCTGCTGCGGCGGCTGCGGGCGGCGGGGTGGCGAGCGGCGCGGCGCCGAGGAGGAGCAGCGCCGTGGCGGCGGCGGCCCCTAACCGGTTCGTGGACTTCATGATGACCTCCTTGGTCACGAGGGGGGTGCCGGGCGGGCGTCCGGTGCGGACGCGTAACCCGGTCGAAACCCAAGAGGGTTGAAGCGTTTACATAGACGGGATAGGACCATGAACGGGGAGTGAAGTCAAGGTTTGTGTCATGCCTGGCCCGGAGGGTTTGACGGGCTGCGGCGCGTGGGCCATCATCGCCTGCAAGCGGTTTACGTGAAGGAGGCGGGATAAGGATTCGGATATCGGTCCGGCCGCACCTCGATATTGGACCCGCCGGTCATGGCTCTGGTGTGCTCGGTTCCCGTGACTGTCGCCGCTCCCGTCTCCCCTCCGCCCTCCGCGGACCCCACCGGTCGCCGGGTCGTCGTCACGGTGGTCGCGATCCAGCTCGCCTGCTGCCTGGGCTTCTTCTCGGTGATGGCGCACCTGGTCGCGCACCTGCGGCACGACCTCGGCCTGATGGCGGGCACGGCGGGGCTGATCCTCGGGGCGCGGACCGGCCTGCAGTTCGCGCTGCTGCTGCCGGTGGGGGCGCTCACCGACCTGATCGGCGCGCGCCGTACCGGGGTGATCGCCTGCGTCCTGCGCGCGGCGGGCTTCGCCCTGCTCGGGACCGCCGAGAGCGTCGGCGCGCTGCTCTGCGCGGCCGTGGTGATCGCCGTGGGCGGCGCGCTCTACAACCCCGCCGCCCAGAGCCTGCTGGCCGGCGCCGGGCCCCACCAGGCCGGGGGCTTCGCCGCCTACGTCACCGCGCAGCACGTCGCGACCGTCGCGGGGCCGCCCGCGGGGCTGGTCCTGATCTCCCTGGAGCCCGGGTTCGCGCTGCTGACCGGGGCGGCCGCCGCCATGTGGGCGGTCTCCGGCGCGCTGTTCCTCCTGCTGCCCAGGACCGAGCGCCGGCCGGTGCCCTTCGGCGGGGTGCTGCCCGGCGTGCGCGCCGTGCTCGGCGACCGCTCGTTCCTGCTCTTCGCGCTGATGACCGCGCCCACGACCCTGCTGGCCAACCACATCATGACGGCCGTGCCGCTGCTCGGCTTCGCGCCCGGCGCGGCCACGCTCTGCTTCTGCGTCCTGGCCGCGATCGCCGCGGCGGCCCAGCCGTTCGTCGCCGCCGGGCGGCGGGGCGAGCGGCCCTGGGTGCTGCGCGCCGGGCTGCTGTGCGCGGCTGGGGCGTTCTTCGTGCTCGCGCCGCTGGACGGCACCGAGCTGGGCCCGCTGATGGTCGCGGCCGTGCTGAACGGCGTGGCCAACGGGCTGATCCAGCCGTCGATCTTCCAGCGCGTCACCCGGCACGCGCCGCCCGAGCGGTTCGGGTCGTACTACGGGGTGCTGGCGTTCTGCGCCGGCATGTTCTCCTTCGCGTGCGAGATCGTGGTCGGGCAGCTGTTCGACCTGGGGCCCGCGGGCGCGACCGCGGCGCTCATCGGGGTCGGCGCGTTCGCGCTCGTGGCCGCGTTCGGCACCCGGGGGCCGTGAGCTCCTGGCGGCAGGCGGGCGCGGCGGGTCATGACTCCTGGTCGGGGGCGAGGGGCGGGCCGTCGGGCAGGCCGCCGGGGTCGCGCCAGGTGGCCAGGAACCGCTCGGCCAGCGCGCACGACCCGGCGAACGGCCCGTCCGGATGCTCCAGCGCCGCTGCGGTGAGCCGGGCGATCCGCTCCTCCACCACGGCGCGCGCCGAGTCGGCGTCGCGGACACTGCCGGTGCGGTCGGCGAGATACCCGATGGTGGCGCCGGCGCTGCAGACGAAGTCCGCCAGCGTGACCACGCCCCGCTCCCGCAGCGTACGCAGCCCCGCCGCCGTGTAGGGCACGTTCGCCGCCGGGGCGATCAGGCCTGCGCGCACCCGGGCGGCACGCCCGGCGGTCAGCGTCCCGGTGCGCGCGCCGGGCACGAGCACGTCCGCGGCCACCTCGTACAGCGCCTCCGGCGGGAGCACGGGCAGCCCGAGCCGGCCCACGCAGGCGTCGCCGTGCTGGGCACGCAGCCGTGTCAGGGCGGCCACGTCGAGCCCCGCCGGGTCGGCGACGCAGCCGTACAGGGTGGACAGCGCGACGACGCGCCCGCCGCGCAGCACGGCCTCGCGGACGACGGCGCCGCCCACCTTGCCGAACCCCTCCACCGCCAGCGTCCGCCCCGCCAGCCCGCCGAGCGCGGTCTCCGCCGCGACCACCACGCCCAGGCCGGTCACCATCGTGTCCACCAGCTCGCCGCCGATCTCCTGGTGCATCAGCGAGTCGGCGCGGTAGTCGGGCAGCGAGGCGAAGTCCTGCGTGCGGGTGCCCAGGTCCGAGGCGGTGAGGAACTCGCCCTTCTCGATCAGCGGGGTGATCTCGTGGCAGTAGCGGGCCAGCGTGGCCTCCCGCTGCTCGTCCGTGGCCCGCAGCACCGCCTTGGCCCCGCCGATCCGCTCCCCCAGCACGGCCAGCTTGTACGTCATCGCCCGCGCCAGCAGCCCGGCCTCGCCGGGGGTGACGTCCGGGGCCAGTCGCGTGCCGCCCGCGCTCGTCGGGCAGTCGAGGTCGAAGGCGACGTAACCGTCCACGGAGACGAGCTCCACGATCCTCATGCGCACCCCTCATCCCGGCTCGATACCGCGAATATCGGCGAGGCACGGCCGTGGGTCAAGGTCCACAGCGCTACAGGAAGCAGGAGACAGGCTGTCCGTCCCGTGACCGCCGAATCGTGTCCGGTCCGCGCCTTCGAGGCCCGATCGCTGCTGAGTTCTTGCCCCTTGTAGCGGTTGTGTAGGAAGTCTCTGGCGGCCGCTCACATCCTTGATCGCAGCGGGCGCCACCAGCGCGCCCCCGGAAGAACCAGGGAGATCCCTATGGTCAAGACGGCCCGTCGCTACGCGAAGTACGCCATCAGCACCCTCTCCACCGCCATCTTCGTGCTGAACGGCTGACGAGGACGAGTGAACCCCCGGGAGGGTGTCTCCCGGGGGACACCCACGACCGGAGGGACGAGCCGTGTTCGGGACCGCGGTACGCCAGCTTGGCTACGCCTGGTCGATGATGTCGGGGCGCAGGTTCCGCTTGCGGGACGTGAACGCGCTGGTCGACGACATGCGCGAGACCCTGGAGACGTTCGGCTCGCCCGGTGAGGGGGCCGACGACATGCTCGCGGGCAACGACCCCGAGCTCCAGGAGGACCTCACCCGGCGGCGGCTGCGGCTCACGGTGCGGCACGCGGCGGCCGAGAGCCCCTACTACCGCCACTGGTTCGCGGCGAACGGGGTGGACCCCGCCTCGATCACGCCCGGCACCCTGTCCTCGATCGCCCCCACCACCAAGGCCGACCTGCGCGGCCGGCCGGCGGCCTTCGTCTCCGACCGGGCCAAGCCGGCCGTGCTGGCGCACACGACCGGCACGACGGGGACGCCGACGCTCGTCTGGTTCTCCGCCTACGAGATCGAGCTCATGTCGTCGCTGTCGGCGCTCGCGCTCATGATGGCCGGGAACCTGCGCTCCGACGACGTGTGGGCCAACGCGATCAGCTCCCGCTCCATCGCGCAGATCCTCACCGAGCGGGCCGTCACCCGTACCGGGGCGGCCTTCGCCCACCTGGGCGCCATCGACCCGGCGGCGACGCTCGACCGGCTGGCGACGCCGCTGCACGTGCCCGGCAAACGCGCGCAGATCACCCACCTCAACCTGACCGCCTCCTACCTGGCGGCGCTCGTGCAGGAGGCGGACCGCGGCGGCTGGAAGGCCGGCGACTTCGCCCTCACTACGATCTGGTCGGGCGGCGAGGTGCTCACCGACGCGCTGCGCGAGCGGGCCGAGCAGGTGTTCGGCGCGGAGATCCACGACGGCTACTCCATGACCGAGATCGCGCCCGTCTCCGGCCGCGTCTGCCCCGACGGTCACCTGCATCTGCCGCCCGACCAGGGTCTGATCGAGATACTCGACCCCGTCACGCTGGCCCCCGCCGCCCCCGGGGAGATCGGCACGATCGTGGTGACGCCGTACTCGACCTTCCGCGACACCACGCTCCTGCTCAGGTACGTCACCGGCGACCTGGTCAGGACCCTGCCCGAGGGCGAGACCCCCTCCTGCGCGCTCGCCGCGCTGCCCGCCGCCTCCCGCGTGCTCGGCCGCATGTCGCCCGGCGGGGTCACCACGCGGGACGTGCTCGACCTGCTGCAGGCCGAGCACGCGCTGCCGCTGCCCACCCGGTACGCGCTGGAGGGGGACCTGCTCTACGTGGTGGCCGGCAAGCACGACCCCGGCCTGCTCGGGCGGCTGGAGGAGCGCGCGCACGGGCTGCCGCTGACCGGCATCGTCCTGGTCGAGACCGCCGAGGACCTGCCCGCGCCCTGCCGGCTCCGCGCCGACCTGCTGGAGCTCAGCTTCGAGCGAGGACTGTGATGATCCCGAACGTGCTGGCGCTGTACGCGCTCGTCGCCCTGACCGTGGCGCTCACCGTCGGCTACCTGGGCCGTTACGTCATACCCCGCCCGCCGGTCGGCCGGATGGTCGGGGCGGACATCGCGGTCATGGTGACCGCGCTGGTCGTGATGCCGTTCGCGTACCTGCACGTGCCCGTCGGGGTCGTGGTGTCCATCTTCGGGCTGGTGGTCCTGACGCTGACGCAGCTCATGCTCGCGCCCGTGCTGGGCGGCCGGTGGGCGATGATCGCGGCGCTGGTGTTGTGCGCGGCCGACGTCGCCACGTACGCCGCGGGCCTGCCGCTCGCGCTGCTCGTGGTCAACGACGCGCTGCTGATCCTGCTGGTGGTCGGCGTGGTGAACCTGTGGGCGCAGGCGGCCGTCACGCCCGCGCAGATAGCCGCCCTGGCCGCGGCGCTCACCGTGTACGACACCCTGGCCACCGGGCTCACCTCGCTCACCGTCGACTTCGTCCAGCGCATGCAGGGGCTGCCGTTCGCGCCCGTGCTGGCCACCTCCTACGGCGCCAATCCGTCGCTGATCGGGCTCGGCGACTGCCTGATGTTGTCGATCTGGCCGGTGGTGGCGCTGCGGGCGTACGGGAGGGTGGCCGCGTGGTCGGCGGCCGGGCTGGAGGCCGTGCTGCTGGCCGTGTCCATCGCCTTCGTCCTCACCGGCGGGCGGCCGATGCCGTTGCTGACCGTGCTCGGGCCGCTGATCTTCGTCCAGTGGCTGTACTGGCGGCGCCGGCAGGCGCGCAGGACGCCCGCGCCGACCCGGCCCGAGGTGAACCGGGCGCTGGAGCTCGCGGACGCGCCCGCCGGGGTGTGGGTCGCGCTGTCACCGGCGGGCGTGCCGGTCGCCGAGGGCGCCACGCCGGGGCTGGCGCGGCGGGAGGCGCGGCTGGCCCGGGCGCAGGGCTCGCCCGTCGTCTGGCGCCTCCACGAATGACCCCGCCAGCACAGTCACCCCGCCGGGCACTCCGCCGGGGACTTCGCTGGGCACTCCCAGCACGGTCACTCGGCCAGGCATCCCCAGTGCGGTCACTCCGCCAGGCACCCCCAGTGCGGTCACTCCGCCAGGAACTGCGCCACCTGCCTGGCCTCCGCCGCGTCGCCGAACAGGGCGAGCGAGCCGCGCCACGCCGCCGCCGACTCCTCGGGGTGGCCCAGCAGAGCATGGGCGCGGCCGAGCTCCCTGAGCGTGCGGGCCCGCCACACCTGGGGGCCGTCGCCGCCGAGCCGTTCCAGCGCGGCACGCAGGTGCGCGAGAGCCTGGCCCGCGTCGCCCTGGCGCAGGCGGACGACGCCCAGGGCGTGCCCGGCCAGCGCCTCGCCGAGCGCGTCTCCGCACTCCACGAACAGCCGCAGGCTCGCCGCCAGCGTCTCGGCCGCCTCGTCGAAGCGGCCCAGCGCGCCCAGCGCCTCGCCGAGGCGGCGCAGCACCTTGCTCATCTCGCCCCGGTCGCCGGTCGCCTGCGCGGTCAGCAGGCTCTCCCGGTAGCACTCGACGGCCTCCGCCGTCTCGCCCTGCTGGTAGAGGGCGGTGCCGAGGGCGCGCAGCAGGTTGCCGCGGATGGTGTGGTCCTCGTCGCGGGTCACCTCCACCCGCGCCCTGGCGATCTCCACGGCGCGGGCGTGCTCGCCCCGTTCGATGTGGATCCAGACGGGCCAGGTCCACGCGTACGCCAGCCCGGCGGTGTCGTCGTGGGCGGCCAGCAGGTCGAGCGAGGCGTACGCGTCGGCCAGGGCCTCGTCGAGCCGGCCCATCCCGTGGCGGGCGGCGGCCCTGTTGATCAGCGCGTACGCGGCGCCGTGCAGGTCGCCGGCGTGGCCGAGGTCCGCCAGCAGCGCCGTGCACTCCGCGTCGCCCCGCTCGAAGCGGCTTCGCTCGATGTGCACCGCGGCCAGCAGGAGCCGGGCCCGCAGCGTGGCGCACGCGTCGCCCATCCCGATCACGACCCGCTGCACCTGCTCGGCGTCGTCCAGGAAGCGGTCCATGAGCAGGTAGCCGGTGAGGTGGTGGGCCAGCTCCGTGGCGGCGGCGACCAGGCCCAGCTCGGCCGCCGTGGTGAGGGCGAGCATCAGCGTGCGCCGCTCGGCCGCCAGCCACGCCGCGCTCGCCCGCACGCCGGCCACCGGCCACACCTCACCTGTCCGCGCGTCGGCGGCTGACCACGCTTCACCCGCCCGCACGTCGGCCGACGACCACACCTCACCCGCCCGCGCGCCGGCCACCGGCCACACCTCACCCGCACTCGCCCCGGCCACCGGCCACGCCTCACCCGCCTGCGTGTAGGCCGCCGACCACGCCCCTCCGGTCCGTACCCCGGCGGCCGGTGCCGGCTCCGGCTCGCGCGGGTACGGCGGGGACAGCGGGATCGGCATCCGGCGCGTCGCGGCCCTGGTACGGCGCAGGCACTCCAGCACGTGCCTGGTCAGTGCCTCGCGCCGGCGCGCCGGGGACTCCTCCGCCTCGGCCCGCTCCCGCGCGTACACCCTGAGCAGGTCGTGCAGCCGGTAGCGGGGCTGCCCGGCGCCGTCCACCTCGGTCGAGGTGAGCATCCCCCGCGCGACCAGCGTCTCCAGCGCCGCATCCGCCTCCAGCCCGGACGGCGCCGAGCTCGTCCCTTGCCCGTACAGCGCCACATCCGCCCCGCGCCCGTACGGCGCCGCATCCGGCCCCGGTCCTCCCGGTGCCGCGCCCGCCTCCGGTCCGGGCGGTCCGAGCAGGGCCGCGACCGACCACTCGGCCACGCTGTCCAGCCCCGCCAGGCCCAGCAGCCGGAACGCGTGGCGGGCCGATTCCGGCAGCGCCGCGTAGCTCGGCTCGAAGGTGGCCCGCACGTCCAGCCCGCCGACGACCAGCTCGTCCAGGCCGCGCCCGGCCAGGCGGGTGGCGAACTCGCTGACCGGCCAGACGGGACGGGTGGCCAGGCGGGCGCCCGCGACCCGGATGGCCAGCGGCAGGCGTCCGCAGGAACGCAGGATCTGCTCGGCCGCGCCGGGCGCCGTGCCGATGCGGTCGGGCCCCGCCACGCGTTCGAGCAACATCCGGGCGTCCTTCTCGCCGGGCAGGTCGAGCGTGAGGCGTACGGCGCCCTCCAGGGCGGGCAGCCGGGAGCGGGAGGTCACCAGGACGGCGCCGCGCGGCGTGCCGGGCAGGAGGTGGCGCAGCTGCGCCTCCTCGACCGCCTCGTCCAGCACGACGAGCACCGCCCGGTCGGCCAGCCGCTGGCGCAGCAGGCGGGCGCGTTCCTCGGCCGAGGCGGGGATGGCCGCGCCGTCCAGGCCGAGCGAGCGCAGCAGCACGTCGAGCAGCTCGCCGGGCTCGCGGGGGCCGCGTTCGTCCTGGCCGAGCCGGACGAAGAGCTGCCCGTCGGGGTAGTCGGAGCGCAGCAGGTGGGCCAGGTGCACGGCGAGCGTCGTCTTGCCGATGCCGGGCAGCCCGGACACGATCACGATGGGCGGGCTGAGCCGCTCCTCCCCCGCCCGCAGCAACGCCGTCAGCTCGGCGATCTCCGCCTCGCGCCCGACGAAGTCCGCGGTGTCGGCGGGTAGCTGGCACAACCGCCGGAACGCCACGGGCACCGCGGGCCGGGACCCGGCCTCCTCCTCGCCGCCCGGCCACCGGTGCGGCTCCGGCGGCGCGCCGGGGTCGCCGTCATCGGGCGGCGGAACGGCACGCCGGCCTCGCGGTTCGGGTTCCGTTCGCGCGCCGGCATCACCACCCCGTGCCCCGGCAGGCGGGCGGCGCGGTTCCGGCCGCCCGTCGAGATCACCGTCCGCGCCCGCCAAGGCGGCACGCAGGCGGCGCAGCTCCACCCGCGCGTCGGGATCGTTGTTCGCGCCCGAGGAGGCGGCACGCAGGCGGCGCAGTTCCGGCCGGGTGCCGAGGTCGTCGTCGCCGGCCAGCAGTGCGGTGTGCAGGCGGCGCAGCTCCGGTCCCGGTTCGATGCCCAGCTCGGCGACCAGGAGCGCGCGGGCCTGCCGGAAGGCGTCGAGGGCCTCGTCGCGCCGGCCGCCGCGGTGCAGGGCGACCACCAGTTGCTCCCACAGGCGCTCGCGCAGCGGGTGCGCGGCGACGAGGGCGCGCAGCTCGGCGACGAGGTCCTCGCGGCCGAGCGCGAGCCGTACGTCGATCCACTCCGACCTGGCGACCGCCAGGCGTTCCTCCAGCTCGGTGATCCGCGGCGCCATCGCCCCGCTGAGCGGCACGTCCTCGGCGGGCGCGCCCCGCCACAGCGCGATCGCCGCCGCGTACTCCCGCTCCGCCGCCGCCAGGTCGCCGCCCGCCCGCTCCGCGCGCGCCCGCCGCAGCCCCTCCTCGAACACCTGCAGGTCCAGCCGTCCCGGCGGCACCTCGCAGACGTACCCCGACCCCTCGGTACGCACCTCCAGGCCGCTGCCCTCCAGCAGGCGGCGGAGCTGGTGGACGTACGTCTGGACGTTGGCCACGGCCGAGCGCGGCGGATCGTCCCAGAGGGCGGAGATCAGCCGCTCCGTGGAGACGGTCGCGTTCGGATGGAGCAGGAGAGCCGCGATGACCGCCCGCTGCTTGCGGCTGAGACGGAGCCGGCCCGAGGGGCCGTTGAGGCGGATGGTGCCCAAGATCCCGAAGTCCACCGGTCCTCCCTCGTGCTCGATCCTGAAGATCAGCTTTCCGGAAGGCAGTACACCGCTCGTTACGGTTTTTGACAATCGTGTAAGCTCCGCGCCGGGCGCGTCAGGCGTACGGGTCGAAGGGGATGCCGGCCGGCTTGGCCTTGGCCAGCTCCGTGCCGAACGAGGCGTCCTTGAGCCCGAAACTCGCCGAGCCGAAGTCGTGCGCCACCAGGCGGTCGCGGAGCCCCGCGGGGTAGTGGTCCCAGCCGACGAGCGGCGGGTACTGCCACGTGCCCTTGTGGTTCTCCGGCTGCTCCCCGGAGTTCGCGAAGCGGAACGCGTGGGTGGAGAGCCCGTCCTTGTGATAGATGATCTTCGGGTGGGTGTCCTCCCAGGGCAGCTGCGAGCGCGCGCGGACGTTGTAGGCGCCGTGCTCGGACGCCGCCACGTACTGGGCGGTGCCGTTCTGGACCCAGACCACGACGTGCTCCCAGTCGTGCCGGTGCCCGCAGCAGCCGGGCAGCGCCTGGTCCTTTTCGAAGTAGAGCCCGTACAGGTAGGCGCACCAGCCGTTGTTGCACTTCGAGCGCGAGTAGGAGTTGGTGTTGTCGAGGTCGGACAGGTCGTGGCACTGGCCGTTGACGGCTCCGCCGAGCGCCAGGCCGGGGGCGAGGGTGCCGTCACGGCCGATGGCGGGCGTCGGGTAGCAGCCGTCGCCGTCGTAGTCGAAGGCCGGCTGGTACGTGCGGTCGGCCGGCGGTGCGGCGCCGTCGAGCGCCTGCGGCGGGGCCGCGTAAGCGACGCCGGGAAGGGCCAGGACGATCGCGGCGGCGACCGCCAGCGCCCGCGACGCGAAGGATAAGGGCCGGATCGTGATCGGGAGGCGCGTGAGGGGCATGGCGAGGCTCCTGACAGTGATCGGTGATGGTCTGTGGTGTCCGCAGTGTTCGTCTCACGAAATCGCCTCGCTGACCAGGGCCGGGATGATCTCCCGTGAAACGGCCCGATGACACCGATCACCCCGGGTGCCATAGTGAGGCCATGTCGTACGCCGGCACCGGGAACCAGGATCGCGGCGGGCGCGAGACACCCGCGGAGCACGTCCAGCGACTGCTGAGCGGCTTCTGGCACTCCCAGATCATCTTCGTCCTGGCCCGGCTGCGCGTCGCCGACGAGCTGGCCGCCGGGCCGCGCCCGGCGCAGGACCTGGCGGCGGCCGTCGGCGCCCATCCCGGCGCCCTGCTGCGCCTGCTGCGCGCCGCCGCCACGGTCGGCCTGATGGCGGAGACCGGGCCCGACCGCTACCGGCTGACGGAGGCGGGCGAATGCCTGCGCTCCGACTCCCCCACGGCCATCCGCGAGCTGGCCGTCGCCTACGGCTCCCCGACGGTGTGGCGGCTCGTCGGGGACTTCGAGCAGTCGGTCCGCACCGGCGGGCCGGTCGCGCCCGCGGTTCTCGGCCACTCGTTCTGGGAGCACCTGGCCACCCATCCCGAGGAGGCGGAGCACTTCGCCCTGGGCATGGGAGAGCAGTCGGCGCAGGTGGCCGCCGACGTCGCGGCCGCCGTGGACCCCTCGGCGCACCAACGCCTCGTGGACGTCGGCGGCGCCTACGGCGTGCTGCTCGCCGCGCTGCTGGAGAAGGCCCCGGCCGCGACCGGCGTGCTGCTCGACCGGCCGCCGGTGATCGAGGCGGCCCGGCAGCGGCTCCAGGGCTCCCCTCTCGCGGGCCGGATCGACCTCGTCGGCGGCGACTTCCTGGAGGAGGTCCCGAAGGGCGACCTGTACCTGCTGAAGTGGATCCTGCACGACTGGGACGACGAGCACGCGGTCCGCATCCTGGCCACCTGCCGCCGCGCCGCCGCTCCGGGCGCCCGGCTGCTGCTCGTCGAGATGCTGCTGCCCGAGCCGTGGGCGCCGTCGCCCGTGCACCTGTCCGACCTGGCCATGCTGGTGCTGCTGGGCGGCCGCGAGCGTACCCGGTCGCAGTACGGCGACCTGCTGCGCGCGGGCGGGTGGGAGCCGGAGGAGGTCACCTCGACCTCGGGACGCTACAGCATCCTCCAGGCCGCGGCCATGCCCTAGACGCGGTGGCGGCCGGCAGGACGTAGGGTTCCATTCCAGCGACCAGTTCCCCGGCCGTACCGGCGACGGCCCTCGCGAGAGGGAAGCCCGCATGACCGTCACTCCCGAGCAGTTGCGTGCCCTCGCGACCCGGGCCGAGGCGCTCACCGCCGAGGTCTGGGCACTGTGCGGCGGCTCCGCCGACGGCTCGCCCGAGCCCGACCCGCTCGTGGAGGCGCGCCAGGCCGCGGGCTGGCTGGCCAGGGCCGCCGAGGACCTGCAGCGCGCGGCGGCCGAGCTGGCCAGGCTGCAGGTGCGGCCGTGCGGCCTGCCGTGGGGCGTGTGCCAGGAGCACGGCAACACGCTCTCCTCCCGGGCGGGCGTCTCGGAGTGCCGGGTGTGCCGGCGTACCTGGAGCTACGACCGGCTCGGCCGGCCGTGCGAGGAGCCGGCCACGTGGAAGGTGATCGACCTGGCGGGGACGGTCACGCGGATGTGCGACGGGCACGTCCTCGGCGCCCGTGCCGCCGCCCGGGGCGCCACGTTCGTCCGCATCGACCAGGTCGCGGGCCAGGCAGGCTGATCCCGGCCGGACCCCTGCTCTTCCCGTCCTCCGTCCCGCGACGTACACTTCGTAAAGTACGTACTTGACGATCGTTGCGGAGTTGACGCCCGTGAAGCCTTCGGAGAGCGAGTTCGTCGACCGGATGGGGCTGGTCATGGAGCGCCTGGGCGGCACGCGCACCATGGGCCGCCTGTGGGCGTGGCTCATGATCTGCGACCCTCCCGACCCCTCGCTCACCGACCTGGCGGCGGAGCTCAGCCTGAGCAAGACCGCCGTCAGCACGGTCGCCAGGCAACTGGAGGCGGGAGGCATCATCGAACGTGTCCCCGCGGCCACCCGCGAGCACCGCTACCGCGCGGTCAACGGCGGGTGGGCGCAGATCCTGCGGGTCCAGCTGGACCTGGTCAAGCAGAGCCTGGAGACGCTGGAGTACGGGCTGTCGATCCTCGACGAGGACCGCACCGGTCAGCGCGACCGGCTGGAGGAGACCCGGGACTTCTTCGCCTTCACCGTGCAGGACGGGGACGAGATGCTCCACCGCTGGCAGGAGTACCGCGACACGTCATCCTGACGTACGTCTCCATCGAGGGATCTACAACAAGGAGAGGCGATGGCCGACATCGTCGAACGGTACGACATCCCCGTACAACACTTCTGGCTGCACGGGCCCCGATCGGGCCCGGCGGTCGAGTTCGCGGCCGACGCCGGAATGTGGAACGTCTACGGTTACCAGGAGCTGCACGACGTGCTCGGTGACCCGGCGGCGTTCTCCTCCGACACCATGCGGGTGGTTCCCGAGTCCATGCTGCCGCCCAAGGACGACTTCTCGCTGGACGGCTTCATCACCCAGATCGACCCGCCCGAGCACGGCAAGCTGCGCAAGCTGGTCAGCAGCGCCTTCACCCGCAAGGTCGTCGCGGATCTCGAGCCCAGGATCGCCGCGCTCACCCACGAACTGCTCGACGCGGCGCGCGATCGGGAGCGGTTCGAGCTCGTGGCGGACCTGGCCTATCCCCTGCCGGTGATCGTCATCGCCGAGCTGCTGGGGATCCCTGCCAGCGACCGCGCCCTGTTCAAGCGGTGGGCCGACGCGCTGTTCCAGCGCGACGCCAAGGTCTCGGTCAACCAGCCGGCGGACGAGCGGGAGGCGGAGCTCCAGGCGGTGATGAAGCCGTGGAAGGAGATGTCCGACTACCTCGGGGGGCACGCCGTGGAACGCCGCCGGCAGCCGCGCGCCGACCTGCTCACCAGGCTCGTCGAGGCCGAGGTGGACGGCGAGCGCCTGCCCGACGACCAGGTGGTCAACTTCGCGATCGTGCTCCTGCTGGCGGGGCACATCACCACGACGATGCTGCTCGGCAACACGGTGTTGTGCCTGGACGCCTACCCCGAGCAGCAGGACCGGGCGCGCGCCGACCGGGCCTCGATCCCGGCCGTCATCGAGGAGTCGCTGCGGCTGTTCACGCCGTTCGCGGCGCTCGGCCGGGCCACCACCCGCGAGGTCGAGCTCGGCGGCGTGACCATCCCGGCCGATCAGATGGTCATGTGCTGGCTGGGTGCGGCCAACCGGGACCCCCGGCAGTTCCCCGACCCCGACGCCTTCGACCCGCACCGCGATCCCAACCCGCATCTCGCCTTCGGGCGCGGCATCCACTTCTGCCTGGGCGCTCCCCTGGCCCGGCTGGAGGGGCGGGTCGCGCTGAACATCCTGCTCGACCGGTTCGATCGGCTCCGTACGGATCCTGATGACCCGGTGCAGTTCATCCCGACGCCGACCCTGACCGGCGTGCGGCGGCTCTCGCTCGTCCAGAGCTGAGGCGGTGCGGGGTGCGCCGCGGGACCTCGTGCGGCGCACCCCGCAACTTCCCTGCCCGAGCCTGGACGCGTCAGAACGCGAAGCCGCCCGGGCGGCCGTTGCGGTCGGCGATCAGGCCGGCCAGGGTGGCGACGGCGATCTCGGGCGGGGTGCGCGAGCCGATGTTGAGCCCGATCGGCCGGTGCACCCGGGCGACCTCCTCCGGCGGCACCCCGAGCTCGGCCAGCGCCCGCACGTGCGGCGCGCTGTGGCGGGCGCTGCCCATGATCCCGACCCAGCGGACGGGGAACTTGAGCACGTCACGCAGGATCGGGCCGATCTCGTCGCGGTGGTGGTCGGTGAGCACCACGTCCGCCGTGCCGTCGAGGTGGTCGGCCAGCCGCTGCGCCGGCGCGAATCCCGCCAGGGTGCGCTCGGGGTCGGGCTCGTACAGGACCGTGCGATAGCCCAGCTCGGCCCCGAACCTCAGCAGGCAGCCTGCCACCGCGGAGGCGAAGACGGCGACCAGCGTCCGCCCGCCCTCCACGGCGGGAGCGTCGCTGTGGGCCACCTCACACGCCGGGTCCTCATCGTGAGTGTGGGTCATACCCCCGTACGTTACGCGGCGGGGCTCGGCGTGAGCAGGTCCTCCAGGCCGATGCGGGCCAGGAAGCGCGCCCGTACGCGGTCGGCGACCTCGCTCACCTCCGCCGACCCGTCGTCGATCGGATCGACGTGCACCCGGAACGGCCGCTTGCCGTGCGGGGTGTCCACGACCTGGACGACGGCGTCGGCGACCAGGGACACGTCGGCGCCGGGCGGCTGCAACGCGGCCAGCCGCGCCCCCACCTGCTCCATCAGCCCGCCGTACCGCTCGTCGTAGGCCGGGACGACGCGCTGGTCGGCCGGGTGGCCGGCGTTGGCGAAGTGGTCGGTGCCCGAGGTGAACGCGCCGGGGATGACGAGCGTGGTCTCGATGCCGAAGCGGGCCACCTCGGCCGCGTACGACACCGCGAGCGCGTCGGCCGCCGCCTTGGCGGCGAAGTACGGCGCGAGGTACGGCGGGGTGCCGCCCCTGGTGGAGCTGGAGCCGATCCACAGCAGCAGTCCCTGGCCCCGCTCGCGCAGGTGCGGCAGGACCGCCCGGTTGAGCCGCTGGCTGCCCAGCACGTTCGTGTCGTAGACGGCGGCCAGCTCCTCGGGGCTGAACGCCTCGGCGGGGCCCAGCACCATGTGGCCCGCGTTGTGCACGACCACGTCGATGGCGCCCGCCTCGGCCAGCACGGTCTCGACCGCCGCGGCCACGGACTCCTGCGAGAGCACGTCCAGCTCGACGGTACGCAGGTCCACGCCGTGCTCGCCGGCGTACCGCGCGGCCTCGGCGACGCGGGCGGCGTTGCGGCCGGCGGTGGCGCGCATGGCCGCGTACACGGTGTGGCCGGCGCGTGCCAGCGCGCGGGCCGACAGCGCGCCGAAGCCGGAACCGGCGCCCGTGATCAGGATGGTCTTGCTCATGGGAGATCTCCTCGTCAGAACGTGATGACGCGACGGCCGCCCGCGGAGCCGCCGCCCATGGCCTCCAGCGCGGCCGGAGCCTCGTCGAGGGTGATCGGCGTGACCTGGGGCAGGATGCCGTGCTGCGCGGAGAAGGCCAGCGCGTCGCGCAGGTCGTGCGGCGAGCCCGACGGCGAGGCCATGACGTGCAGCCGGTTGAGCACCATCGGCTGGGCGGCGAGGGTGAGCGGCGTGTTGTCGTAGCCGCAGAGCACGAGCGTGCCGTCGGGGGCGAGCCCGGTCAGGACGGCGGAGGCCGCCTCGTTGGAGGGGGCGGCGTTCAGGATGACGTTCGCGCCGCCGTCCCAGGCCTTGAGCGCGGCGGCGGGGTCGGTGTCGCGGGTGGCCACGTACAGCTCCGCGCCGAGCTCCTTGGCGGTCGCCTCGCCGGTGGCCGAGCGGCCGATCACGGCGACCCTGGCGCCCATCGCGGCGGCGTACCTGATGGCCAGCGCGCCGATGCCGCCGCTGCCGATGACCGCCACCCGGGAGCCGGGCCCGGCACCGGCCCGCCGCAGGCCGTTGAACGCGGTCAGGCCCGCGCACATGAGCGGCGCCGCGGCCACCGGGTCGAGCCCGGCCGGGAGCGGGGTCACGTACCCGCCCTTGAGCAGGGCGTACTCGGCGTAGCCGCCGTCGGCGACGATGCCGGTGACGCGCTTGGCCGGGCAGAGGATCTGGTCGCCGGACACGCAGTAGTCGCAGTGGCCGCACGAGTCGTACAGGAACTGGGCGCCGACCGCGTCACCCACGGACAGGCCGGTGACGCCGCCGCCGAGCGCGGCGACCGTGCCGGTGATCTCGTGGCCGGGGACGACGGGGAAGCGGGCGAAGGGGTAGTGCCCGCGCAGCAGGTTGAGGTCCGTGAAGCACAGGCCGCAGGCGGTGACCTTGACCAGGACCTCGCCGGGGCCCGGCTCCGGGATCTCGCGTTCGATCAGGGACAGCGGGGTGTCGACCCCGGTGGCGAGTGCTGCTCGCATGACGGTTCCTCCCGCGGCCCGGGTGACGCCCCCGTACCGCTGTCACCAGACTGCCCCACCTGCTCCTGAACAGCCTGGGGTGCTCAACCCCAGCTTCTGAACAGCCCGAACGCCGGGCCGGGGGTGTCGCGCCAGACCTCGGCGGGGTCGAGCGTGTGCAGCTTCGGCACGGCGTCGGCGTCGTCGGGGACGAACCAGAGCAGGCGCTGGGCGGCGTCGGCGGTGACGATGCTGTTGCAGGTGACCTTGAGGGTGCCGAGCGCCGGGTTGACGACCCGCTTGTACTCCTCGTGGCGCACCTTGACCTCGCGCGCCTGCCACAGCCCGGCGAACTCGGCGCTCGCGCCCAGCAGGTGATCGACCAGCGCGCGGGAGGCCGCGTCGGCGGGGCCGCGTCGGGCGACGGCGGCCCGCAGATCGCTGACGAGCAGCCGGGAGTGGTAGTCGTGGTCCTCGGGCGGGTAGAGGTCGCGGGTGGCCGGGACGGTGAACCAGTGGAACAGGAAGCCGGCCCGGACGCCGGTCAGCCCCGCCTGCGGCCCGACGAGCACCTGCGCGGCATGGTTCTGCACCACCACCTCGTGCAGGTCGGTGATCACCATGGCGGGGGTGTCCTGGAGCCGGTCCATGAGCTGGCGCAGCGCCTCCTGCATGCGCACGGGCTCGGCGCCGAGCGGGGCCGGATGGCCGGCCAGGTGGAACAGGTGCGCGGTCTCGTCCGGATCGAGGCGCAGGGCGCGGGCCAGCGCGTGCAGCACCGGCTCCGACGGGCACTGGCCGCGGCCCTGCTCCAGCTCGGTGTAGTAGTCGGCGGACATGCTGGCCAGCTCCGCCACCTCGTCCCTGCGCAGGCCGGGCACCCGCCGCCGGGCGCCGGGCGGCAGGCCGACGGCCCGCGGGGCGAGCCGGTCCCTGCGCGACTTGAGGAACGCGCCCAGCTCTCCGAGATCCACCGTTACCTCCCGGTTGCTCAGCGGCTCGATTCCCTGATGACGAGCTCGAACGGGGCGACGTACTGGCCGGTCGGGCGCAGCGGCGCGGCGATGCGCTGGGTCACCAGCTCGACGGCCTTGGCGGCCATCCACCGGTGGTCGGGCGCCACCGTGGTCAGCGACGGCACCGCGTACGCCGCCGCCGGGATGTCGTCGAAGCCGGCGACCCGCACGTCGCCGGGGACGCGCAGGCCGCGGTCGGCCAGGCCGCGCAGGATGCCCAGGCAGACGGTGTCGGTCACCGCCACCACGCCGTCCACCTCGCGGCCGGAGTCGACCAGGCGGTGCGCCGCGGCGCGGCCCGCCTCCATGCTCATGTCGTCGAGGGCGAACAGCAGCGGCGGGTCCACGTCGAGGCCGCGCTCGGCGAGCGCGGCACGGTAGCCCCGGTAGCGGCGCGTCACCACGTTCACGCCTTCGAGGCTACCGCCGGTGACGATGGCGATCCGGCGGCAGCCCTGGTCGGCGAGGTGCGCGGTGGCGGCGTGGGCGCCCTCCTCGTTGGGCATGGCGACGTGGTCGAAGCGGCCGCCGAAGTCCTGCTCGCCCAGCATGACGACGGGATAGTGGGCGTCGGCGGGCTCCTCCAGCCGGTCGAGCTCGACGGCGCTGAGGATCAGCCCGTCGAACTGCAGGGTGCGGGAGCGGGCGATGGCGTCGGCCTCACCGCCGGCGTCGGCGCCCGACTCCTCGACCGCGACGTGGAAGCCGCGCCGCCGGGCCTCGCCGATCACGTGGGAGGCGAGATGGCCGAAGTAGGCGGCCTCGATGTCGGGCACGGCGAGGCCGATCACGCCGGTGCGCCCGGACTTGAGCGTGCGGGCGGAGACGTTGACGCGGTAACCCGACTGCCGGATGGCCTCCAGCACGCGCCTGCGGACCGGGTCGCTGACCCCGGCACGGTTGTTGACCACGTTGGAGACGGTCATCTTCGACACCCCGGCCAGCCGGGCGACGTCTCCCATGGTCACCATGCCGTGCCCCACGCTCCGCTCTCCCCGCCCTCCTCGTCGAGCTTATCGCGCCCCACCTGCGCGCCCGGTCAGCCCAGCCGGCCCTCGACCGTGACGAAGGAGTGGGCGGGCAGGTGCACGCGCAGGCCGGTCGCCGTGGCCGTGACCTGCTCGTGGGCGCGCGGGGCGATGGTGTCCGGCGCGTCAGGGGTGTTGTGGGCCTGGAGGCTGCCCGCGGTCAGGATGCGGGCGCCGAACTCGGCCACCGTGCCGCCGCGCAGGTCCAGCTCGACGTCGGCCGCGTCCGCCGCGTCCAGGTTGGACAGCGAGATCAGCACCCGGCCGTCCTTGCGGCTGGCCGACACGGAGACGGTCGCCAGGCTCGTCCCGCCGACCTCGCGCGCCGGGAGCGCGGCCTTGAGGTCGACGCGCAGCGAGGCGGCGTCCTGGTGGCCCTTGTTCATCTCGAACACGTGGTAGGTGGGGGTGAGCACGAGGGCCTTGGTGTCGGGGTCGGTGAGGATCATGGCCTGGAGCACGTTCACCGTCTGGGCGATGTTGGCCATGATCAGGCGGTCGGCGTGGCGGTGGAAGATGTCGAAGTGCAGGCCGGCGACCAGGGCGTCCCTGAGCGTGTTCTGCTGGTAGAGGAAGCCCGGGTTGGTGCCCGGCTCGACGTTCCACCAGGTGCCCCACTCGTCCAGCACCAGGCCGACGTTCTTGCCGGGGTCGTAGCAGTCCATGACGTTGGAGTGGCCGGTGATCAGCTCGTCCACGCGGGCGGCCTGGACCATCGTGCGGTAGTAGTCGTCGGTGTCGAACGCCGTGGCGTCGCCCTTGTCCTGCCAGGTGCCGGGGATCGTGTAGTAGTGGAACGACAGCGCCTGCATGAAGGGCGCGGGCCGGTAGGCGCAGCCCAGCTCGCCGAGCTGCTTCATCAGCGTCTCGGTCCAGGCGTAGTCGGCGGAGTTGGCGCCGGCGGCGATGCGGTAGAGCTTGTTGCCGCCGTGGTCGCGGCAGTAGGTGCCGAACCGGCGGGCCTCGGCGGCGTACTGCTGGGCGCTCATGTGGCCGCCGCAGCCCCACGCCTCGTTGCCGAGCCCCCAGAAGCGGATCTTCCACGGCTCCTCGCGGCCGTTGGCCTTGCGCAGCCTGACCATCGGGGAGTCGCCCTCGCGGGTGAGGTACTCGACCCAGTCGCTCATCTCCTTGACCGTGCCGGAGCCGACGTTGCCGCTGATGTACGGCTCCGCGCCGAGCAGCTCGCACAGCGCCATGAACTCGTGGGTGCCGAAGTGGTTGTTCTCCTCGACGTTGCCCCAGTGGGTGTTGACCATCGCCGGGCGCTCCTGCTTGGGCCCGATGCCGTCCATCCAGTGGTACTCGTCGGCGAAGCAGCCGCCCGGCCAGCGCAGGTTCGGGATGTCCAGCGCGCGCAGCGCCTCCACCACGTCGAGGCGGATGCCGCCCTCGTTCGGCAGGTCGCTGTCCTCGCCCACGTAGAAGCCGCCGTAGATGCACCGGCCCAGGTGCTCGGCGAAGTGGCCGTACAGGTGCCGGCTGATCACCGGGCCGGTCACGTCGAGGTTGATGACAGCGGGCACGACGTTGTCGCTCATGGGGAGAGAACCATTTCTCGCACGGGATGTGTATCGATAAATGCGAGGCAACTTTATCGATACACATGCCCGTGTCAAGGCACTCACCACACCCGGTCGCCGGCCGGGCGCAGCCGGCCGGCCAGCACGCCGAGCAGCAGCACCGCGACGACGACGGACGTCAGGGCGAGGCGGAGGCCGGCCGGCCCGCTAAGCGCGCCGATCAGGGCCGGTGCGGCGATCGACGCTCCCGGCAGCTGGCCCAGCTCGACCATCGACACGCCCTCGCTCGGCGACAGCCCCTCCTGGTGGCCCGCCAGCGTGTAGAGGGCGGGGTTGACGCCTGCCATGCCGACCGCGAGCAGGACGAACCCGGCCACCGCCGCCATCGGGGTGCCGAGCAGCAGGCAGAGGCCGAACCCGCCGGCCGCGAACAGGGTGCACGCCCGCACCATGCCGACGATGCCCAGGCGGGCGGTGACCCGGTCCACGGCCAGCAGCGTCACCGTGCCGGCCGTGGTGGCGACGGTGTAGGCGACGCCGCCGGCGACCGGGCCGGCGCCCATGGTGTCGGAGACGTAGACGGCGTTCCAGAGGACCGCCGCCTCCGAGACGTACCCGGACAGGAACGCCATGGCGGTCAGCGGGAGCACCCTGCGGGTGAAGCGCCCGCGCGGCCTCCCCGCTCCCCCGCCCGCCTCGTGCGGCAGCCACCGGGCCGTCGCCGCCAGGCAGAGCCCGAGCAGCGCGCTCGTCAGCGCGAACTGCGCCCACGGCCGCACGTCCAGCGCCGCCGCGAGTGTGCCGGTCAGCCCGCCGGCCAGCGTGCCCGCGCCGAAGCAGGCGTCGAAGCCGCCCATGAGGGGCCTGCCGTAGCGGCGCTGGACCTCCAGCGCCAGCGCGCCCATGGGGACGGCCATGACGAGGGAGACCAGCGCCCACGTCGTCAGGCCGAGCACCACCGCGGCGAAGCTGCCCGAGGCGGCGAGCAGGGGCACGGTGAGCAGGACGAGCGCGGCCCCGGCGACACCGAGCAGCCGGTTGGAGACCCGGCCCGCCAGCAGCACGATCACGCAGAGGCCGGCGAGGTTGCCGATGCTCGGCAGGGTGTTCGCCAGGCCCCAGAGGGCGTCGTCCGCGCCCACCTGCCGGCGGATCTCGGGGACCCTGGCGGCCCAGCCGCCGATGGGCATGCTCATGATCACGTAGAGCAGGGAGACGGCCACCCGGGCCTGGACCGGTGCGGGCATGGCTGGGCTCCTCCGTGTCCGTCGCCGCCGGCCGGCACGGTAGGCGGGGACCGCGCGGCCCGTCAACCATGCGATGCTGTGGACGTGCAGCAGTGATCCCGGCTTCCGGTGAGGGATTCCGATGGGCTTGGAGGTCGAGAGCCGGCCGTCCGACTCTCCGTACGTCGAGCGGGTGTGGCGCAGCCGCAGCGACGACGTCGGCCGCATGACGTCGGTCGCGTCGGCGACCTGGGACCTGGTCTTCTGGGAGCACGGCGGGCAGGTCAGCGCGGCCGTGCAGGGGCCGGAGACGAGGGCGAGCCCGGCGCCGGTCCCCGAGTACGCCACGTTCTTCGGCATCAGCTTCGCCACCGGCGCCTCGATGCCGCACTTCCCGATGGAGCGGCTGGTCGACGGCAACGTGCCGATCCCGGGCACGACGCGCAGGTCGTTCCAGCTCAAGGGCTCCACCTGGCGGTTGCCCGGCTACGACGACGCCGAGTGGTTCGTGCGGCGGCTCGTGCGCGAGGAGATCCTGGTCCTCGACCCGGTCGTGGCCGCGGTGCTCGGCGGCAGGCCGGCGGGCGTGTCGGCGCGTACGGTTCAGCGGCGCTTCGTGGCGGCGACCGGGCTCACCCAGGGCGCGGTCCGGCAGATCGGCCGCGCGCGGCAGGCGGCGGTGCTGATCCAGGAGGGCGTGCCGGCGCACGACGTGGTCCACCGGCTCGGCTACTTCGACCAGCCGCACCTGGCGCGGTCGTTGTCCCGCTACGTCGGGCGGACCGCGACCCAGCTGGCCGGCAGGGCCTCGCCGGAGCCGCTGTCGCTGCTGTACAGGACCTGATCACAGCCGGTAAAGCACCCCGGCATGGCGTCTATAGCAAGGTTAGCCTAACCTTAGGCCCATGACCGAGGAGATCTCTCTCCGCGGCGCGGAGCTTTGCCTCAGCTACCACGGCACCCCCGTGGTCGAGGACGGTCGCATCACCCTGCGGCCGGGCCACGTGACCGCTCTGGTGGGCCCCAACGGCAGCGGCAAGTCGACGCTGCTGCGCGCGCTGTCCAGGCTGCACCGCCCCGACAGCGGCGCCGTGACGCTCGGCGACGGCGCCGACGCCCTCGCCCTGTCCGCGCGCGACTTCGCCTGCCGGGTGACGCTGCTCGCGCAGAGCCGCCCCACCCCGGGCGGCGTGTGCGTGCGCGACGTCGTCGGCTACGGCCGCCACCCCTACCGGCGGCGCTGGCGGGCCGCGGACCCCGACGGCACCACCCACGTCGAGCGGGCGATGCTGCTCACCGGCGTGACCGGGATGGCCGAGCGGCCGGTGGACGAGCTGTCCGGCGGCGAGCTGCAGCGCGTCTGGCTGGCCACCTGCCTGGCCCAGGACACCGGCGTCCTGCTGCTGGACGAGCCCACCACGTTCCTCGACCTGCGCTACCAGGTGGAGCTGCTGGACCTCGTCCGCGACCTGGCCGACGAGCACGGGGTGGCGATCGGCGTGGTCCTGCACGACCTCAACCAGGCCGCCGAGATCGCCGACCACGTCGTGCTGCTGCACAAGGGGCGCATCCGGGCGGACGGCCCGCCCGCCGAGGTCCTCACCGAGGACCTGCTCACCGAAACGTACGGCATCCGCATCGAGGTCAGCCACGACCCGAGGACGGGCACCGTGACCACCCGGCCCATCGGCCGCCACAGCAGAACCGTCCCAGCAACCACATGACAGGAACAACCATGCGCAGTGCCCTGACGGCCCCCCTGACCGCCATCGCCGCCATCATCGCCGTCGCCGCCTGCGGCACGACCGAGGCCCCCGTGACCGAGCAGTCCCCCGCGGCCGGCACCACGGCCTCGGCCGGCGCCGGACCCATCACCGTGACCGACGCCCGCGGCAAGGAAGTCAAGCTCGACCGCCCGGCCACCAGGGTCGTGAGCCTGGAGTGGGCCGAGACCGAGATGCTGGCCGGCCTGGGGGTCATGCCGGTGGGCGTGGCCGACGTGAAGGGGTACGCCACCTGGGACACCGCCGTCAAGCTCGACTCCTCGGTCAAGGACGTCGGCATGCGGCAGGAGCCGAGCATCGACTCCATCAGCGCCCTGTCGCCCGACCTGGTCGTCATGGAGTCCGACGACGAGGAGCTGGCCGCGCAGCTCGAGAAGTTCGTGCCGGTGATCGTGGCCAAGGGCAGCGACGCCACCGACAACCTCAAGCGCATGCGCGACGACCTCGACTTGATCGCCAAGGCCGTCGGCAAGACCGAGGCCGCCACCAAGCTGATGTCCGACTTCGACGCGGCGCTGGCCGACGGCAAGGCGAAGATCGCCGCCGCGGGCGGCGCCGGCAAGCCGTTCGTCATGGCCGACGGGTGGAAGCAGGGCAGCACGATCTCCGTCCGCCTGTTCGGCAAGGGCTCGCTGGTCTCCGAGGTGGCCACCCAGCTCGGCCTCAAGAACGCCTGGACGGGCAAGGTCGACGACCAGTGGGGCCTGGGCACCACCGACGTCGAGGGCCTGAACGTGCTCAAGGACCCGGAGATCCGCTTCTTCTACAACGCCTCCGACGGCGACGACGTCTTCGCCGACGGGCTCAAGGACAACGCCATCTGGAAGTCGCTGCCGTTCGTCGAGAAGCAGCAGGTCACCAAGCTGCAGGACGGCATCTGGACCTTCGGCGGGCCCCTGTCCTGCCGGCAGTTCGCCGACGCTCTGGTGAAGGCGTACACCGGTTGAGCACGGACGTCCTGACCCCGGCGCCGCCCACCACGCCGCTGCGGCGGCTGGGCACCGCCGGGGTCTTCCTCCTCGCGCTGGCCGCCACCGTCCTGGTGGCGGCCGTGCACGTCACCCAGGGCACCTCGTCGATCGGCGCGCTCGACCTGCTGGCGCTGCCGTTCGGCGGCTCCGGCAACGCCGACGAGGCCGCGCGCGTGCTGCTGGCCTCGCGGCTGCCCCGGCTGCTGGCCGGCGTCTGCGTGGGCGTCGCGCTGGGCGTGGCGGGCGCGCTGCTGCAGTCCGTCGCCCGCAACGCGATGGCCTCGCCGGACACGCTGGCCGTCAGCTCGGGCGCGTACCTGGCGGTCGCCACCGCGGCCGCGTTCGGGCTGGCGCTGCCCGTGTCCATGTCGGGCGGGCTGGCGCTGATCGGCGGCCTGGCCGCCGCCGCGCTGGTGCTGGCGCTGTCGGCGGGCGGGCGCACCGGCACCACCCGGCTGATCCTCGCCGGTACGGCCACGTCGCTGGCGCTCAGCTCGCTGACGAACCTCGTCATGATCCTGTTCGAGCAGGAGACCACCGGGCTGTTCGCCTGGGGCAGCGGCTCGCTCGTGCAGAGCGACCTGGACGCCGTCACCCAGCTCGGCCCGCTCATCGCGCTCGCGCTGGCCGGCGCGGTGCTGGCCGGGCCCCGGCTGGACATCCTCGGCCTGGGCGACGACACCGCCACGGTCCTCGGCGTGAACGTGCGGCGGCTGCGCCTGTGGCTGACCCTGCTGGCCGTGCTGCTGTCGGCGGCGGCGGTGACGATCGCGGGGCCCATCGGGTTCGTCGGGCTGTGCGCGCCGGTCGTCGTACGGCTGCTGCCCAAGTCCATCCCCGGGCTGCACCGGCACCGCATGCTGCTGCCCCTGTCCGGGGTGGCGGGCGTGCTGATCATGCTGGGCTCCGACATCGTGCTGCGTGCCGTGCTGGGCGCGCAGGCCGGGGTGGAGGTGCCGCCCGGCGTGGTGACCACCGTGATCGGTGCGGCGGTGATGATCTGGCTGGCCCGCCGCTACCGCGACGCCGGTCCGACCCGCAAGCCGCCCGCCGTGCGCACGGGCGGGGCCCGCTCGCGCACCGCCTTCCTCACCGTGGTCGCCCTCTGCGCCGTCCTGGTGGCGGGCGCGGCCGTGCTCGGCATGCTGGGCGGCGACCGGTGGCTGCTCACCGGCGACGTGGCCAACTGGCTGCAGGGCCGCAGCGGGCGGGCCCTGACGTTCGTGCTCGACCAGCGCTGGCCGCGGGTGGCCGCCGCGCTGCTGGCCGGCGCGGCGCTGGCCGTGGCCGGCGCGGCCGTGCAGGCCGTGTGCCGCAACCCGCTGGCCGAGCCCGGCGTGCTCGGCGTCACCACCGGCGCGGGCGTCGGCGCGATCTCGCTGCTCACGCTGGCGCCGATGGCCGGCATCTGGTCGATGTCCGCCGCGGCGGGAGCGGGCGCGCTGATCGCGTTCGCCGTGGTGTACGGGCTGGCGTGGCGCGGTGGGCTGAGCTCCGACCGGCTGGTCCTCATCGGCGTCGCCATGCAGAACGCCTGCACCGCCATCACCGTGCTGATCATCGTGCTGTCCGACCCGTGGAACACCGCCAAGGCCCTCACCTGGCTGTCCGGCTCCACCTACGGGCGGGTCCCCGAGCAGCTCGTCCCCGTCGTGCTCGCCCTCGCGATCGTCACCCCGCTGCTGGTCTGGCTGCGCCGCGACCTCGACCTGCTGGCCCTCGACGAGGACACGCCGCGCATCCTGGGCGTCCCCCTGGAGCCGGTACGGCTGGGCGCGCTCGCCGGGGCCGTGCTGCTCACCTCCACGGCGGTCTCGGCGGTCGGGGTCGTCGCCTTCGTCGGCCTGGTCGCCCCGCACGCCGCCCGCGCCCTGGTCGGCGCCCACCACACCCGGGTGCTGCCGGTCGCGGCGCTGCTCGGGGCGCTGCTGGTCAGCCTCGCCGACACGCTGGGGCGGACCGTGATCGCGCCGGCGCAGGTGCCGGCGGGGCTGGTGACGGCGCTGATCGGCACGCCGTACTTCGTCTACCTGCTGTGGCGGGCGCGCGCCTGATCGCCCTTGGCGTTCAGGCGCGCGCAGCGCCCCCGGCCTTCAGGAGAAGGGCCGGGCGATCTCGTCCAGCGCCAGCACCGTCAGCTCGTACAGCGACCGCGTCTCCGACTCGGCGCACCACCACTGCGTGGCGATCCGCATCGCGGCCAGGAACGCGACCGTGATCACCTCTGGCCCGACGTCCTCCGGCTGCCCGCGCCCGGCCACCGCCTGGCTCAGCTCGTGCTCCAGCCGTACCCGCCCCGCGAGCTGCCTGGCCAGCAGCGACGGGTGCCGCATGGCCAGGCGGGCGCGCAGGTGCCACTCGCGGTCGGGCCCGCCGGTCTCGGAGTAGAGGCCCTGCAGCGCTCCGCGCAGCGCCTGCCAGGCGGTCCGCTCGGCCGGTTGCTCGCGTACGAGCAGCACCAGGCTGTCCAGGCGCGCTTCGTCGCCGTACAGCAGCGCGTCCTCCTTGCCGTCGAAGTAGTTGGAGAACGTGCGCCGCGAGATGTTGGCGGCGTCGGCGATGGCTTCGACGGTGACGTTGTCGAGGCCGTGCTCGATGGTGAGCCGCAGCGCGGCCTCGTGCACCGCCTGCCGGGTCTCGGCCTTCTTGCGCTCCCGCAAACCTGCTGTGCTGCCCATGATGACCCACAGCTTACCCAACGGGAATAAATGCCCAGTGCGCAAAGTTGCCCCATGTGCATGTAAGGTGTCCGGGTTGATCCCTTCTTCCTAGAAACGGAGATTGCGCGTGAGTGCACAGCCGGCAGCGCCGTCCGCGGCGGAGCCGATGACCCACCGCCAAATCCTCGAAGCCCTCAGCGGCCTGCTGCTGGTCCTGTTCGTCGCCATGATCAGCGGCACCATCGTCTCGGTGGCGCTGCCCCAGATCATCGGCGCGCTGGACGGCAACCAGTCGCAGTACACCTGGGTCGTCACGGCATCCCTGCTGGCCTCGACCGCCTCCACCCCCATCTGGGGCAAGCTCGCCGACCTGTTCAACAAGAAGCTGCTGCTCCAGATCTCCATCGTGATCTTCATGGTCAGCTCGCTGGCCTGCGGGTTCGCGCAGAACACCGGCCAGCTCATCGCCTTCCGCGCGGTGCAGGGCCTGGGCATGGGCGCGCTGCAGATCCTCGCGCAGGTGATCATCGCCGCCATGATCTCGCCCAAGGAGCGCGGCCGCTACAACGGCTACCTCGGCGCCGTCATGGCCGTGGCGACGGTCGGCGGCCCGCTGCTCGGCGGCCTCATCGCCGACACCTCCTGGCTCGGCTGGCGCTGGTGCTTCTTCATCGCCGTGCCGTTCACCATCGCCGCCTTCGCGCTGCTGGCCAAGACCCTGCACCTGCCGACCGTGCGGCGGGCGAACGTGAGCATCGACTACTGGGGCGCCACCCTCATCGCCGCCGGCGTCAGCATCCTGCTCATCTGGGTCACCTTCGTCGGCAACGACTTCGACTGGCTGTCCTGGCAGACCGCGGCGCTGGCCGGCGGCGGCGTGGTGCTGCTCGCCCTGGCCACGTGGGTCGAGTCGGTCGTCAGGGAGCCGGTCGTGCCGCTGCACGTCATCCGGCGGCGCACCCCCGCGCTGGCCATCCTGGCCAGCCTCGCGGTCGGCATGGCCATGTTCGGCGGCTCCGTCTTCCTCGGCCAGTACTTCCAGATCGGCCGCGGGTTCAGCCCCACCGAGGCGGGCCTGCTGACCATCCCCATGATGGCGGGCGTGCTGCTGTCGTCCACGATCAGCGGGCGGATGGTCTCCAACACCGGGCGGACGAAGCCGTACATCCTCGTCGGCCTGGTCGTCCTGCTGGCGGGCTTCGGCGGCCTGGCCACCATCGACCACGAGACCTCGCTGGTGCTGCTCTCCGTCTACATGCTCGCCGTCGGCATCGGCGTCGGCATGTCCATGCAGAACCTCGTCCTGGTCATCCAGAACACCGTCCCGCTCAGCGAGATCGGCGCCGCCAGCGGCGCGGTCACGTTCTTCCGCTCGCTCGGCGGCACCGTCGGCGTGTCGGTGCTCGGCGCGGTGCTGGCCAACCGCGTCGCGACCAGCATCTCGGAGGGGCTGGCCAAGGCCGGGATCCCGACCGGCGGTGACGCCGCCGCGGCCGGTGGCAGCCTGAACATCGCCGCGCTGCCCGACCCGATCAAGGAGATCGTCAGGTCCGCGTACGGCGACGCCACCGGCCACATCTTCCTCGTCTCGACGGCCATCGCCGCCGTCGGCCTCGTCGCCGCCGCCTTCCTCAAGCCCGCCAGGCTCCGCGACAGCCTGGACCTGCCGGCGCCGCCGGCCAAGGAGGAGGCCGTCACCGGCGCGTGACCCCCGACCAGGAAGGCCGCGTTCCCGTATCGCCCGCGGGGACGCGGCCTTCCTCCTGCCCGGCCGGTTCCGGGGCACTCACAGAACGGACCGCACCGCGTCCTCGGACCGGCCGATGACCGCCGACCCGTCGTCGGCCGTGATGATCGGGCGCTGGATCAGGATCGGGTTCTGCGCCAGGGCCCTGATCCACCGGTCACGCGCGAACGCGTCCCGCGGCCACCCGTCCAGCCCCAGCTCGGCCGCCCGCGCCTCACCGGTCCGCGTGATGTCCCACGGCTCCAGGCCGAGCCTGGCCAGCACCTCGCGCAGCTCGGGCTCGCTCGGCGGATCCTCCAGATAGTGGCGCACCTTGTACTTCGCGGACTCGGCGTCCAGGACGGACAGCGCGGAGTGGCACTTCGAGCACGCGGGGTTGATCCAGATCTCCATGGCAGACGACCGTATCGGGCCCTTCGCCCACCGTCCTACCTCGACGGGAGCTTTCCCAGGAAGTTGTCATGGAAAGGGTCGAGATCGGGTCAGCACTCTTCCCGCCGAGGCCGGGTCGCCATCCGCGCACGCCGCCTCCTGGCTAGAACGAAACGGCATCGATCTTCACCGAGGGAGGTTCCGTGACCCGACGCATCGCCACCGGCCTCGGCCTGGTCACCGCCCTGTGCGTGCCGGGACAGGCGGTCGCGGAACCTGCTCCTCCGCCCGCGCCGCGCCCGCTGAGCCTGGTGCTGGACGGCGACTCGTTCTCGCTCCGGGACGCGTTCGCGATCCTCGACGGCCGTCCCGTCTCCGCCACGCTCGCGCCGTCCGCCCGCGCCACCATGGCCAGGGCCCGCGCGGGCGCGCTGGCCGCCCTGGACGACCAGCGGGTGTACGGCTGGAACCAGGCGCTCGGGCCGCTCAAGGACCGGCCGCTCTCGCTCGATCAGCAGGTGCGGTTCCAGCGCAACATCCTGCGCTCCCACGCCGCGGGCGTCGGCGACCCGCTGCCCGACGACGTGGCCAGGCTGGCCCTGATCCTCAAGGCGAACCAGCTCGCCAGGGGCCGCTCCGGCGTCCGCCCCGAGGTGCCCCAGCGGCTGCTGGACCTGGTGAACGCGGGCGTCGTGCCGCGGATGCCGCAGATCGGCTCGCTGGGCACCGGAGACCTGCAGCCCCAGGCCGCGGCCGGCCTGGCGGCGATCGGCGAGGACGCGCCGGTGCGGTTCCGCGGCCAGGAGGGCCCCGCCTCCGAGCTCCTGTCCCGGGCCGGGCTGGCCAGGGACTTCACCCTCCAGGCCGGGGAGGCGCTGCCGATCGTCAGCGGCAGCACCGTGCTGGCCGCCACGCTGGCGCACGCCGTGCACCGCGCCACCGCGCTGGCCGACCAGGCGGAGGGGGCGTTCGCCCTGTTCATGGAGGCGACCAGGGCCGAGCGGAGCTCGCTGGACGCCCGTACCCACGCCGAGCGGCACATCCCCGAGCAGAACGCGGTCGCCGCGCGGCTGCGCGCGATGGTGGCGGGCTCGCGCTGGATGACGGACGAGGGCCGCCGCCGCCTCAGCCCCGAGCCGCGGGTCCAGGACGCGGTGTCGGTGCGGGCGGCGCCGCACATCCTGGCCGGGCTGCGGCAGGCGCTCGCCGACGCCCGCCGCGCCCTGACGCGGGAGGCCAACTCCTCCACCTCCAACCCGCTGGTCTTCAGACGTGACCGGGGCCGGGGGTACGAGTTCGTGATGGGCGGCAACTGGGACGGCTCCGTCATGGGACACCTCGCCGACACCCTGAACGCGGAGATCGCCGACGTCGGCGTGCTGTCGCAGGAGCTGTCGGGCCGGCTGCTGTCCCCCAGGTGGAGCTACGGCCTCCCGGCGAACCTGGCCGGCCCTCCGGTCGGCTTGAACTCCGGCCTGGTGCAGGTGCAGACGGTGGCCGCCGCGCTGATCCCCGAGATGCAGGCCAGGGCCACCCCGGCGGGCACCCTGTCGCGCCCGGTCAAGGACGGGCAGGAGGACCACAACACGATGGCCATGGCCTCGGCCCGCCACCTGCACGAGAACCTCGACCGGCTGGAGATCGTCCTGGCCGTGCAGTACCTGATGGCGGCCCAGGGCATCGACCTCATCGCCGGGAAGATGGCGGGCCTGCCGCTGGGCGCCGCCACGGGGAGCCTGCTGGCGGAGCTCAGGCGGTACGTCGCGCCGCTCGGCGACGACCGCTACCAGACGCCCGACCTGGAGCGCGCCATCTGGCTGGTGCGCAACCGGCGGCTGGTGCCGTCCGTCGCCATCCGGCCGTAGCCGAAAATGTCGCGATCTTGCCCGTTCCCGTCCCGTATGCTGCTGGACGCGGGCGGCAAGGTCACTGGCCGTGCGCGGACGGGCCCGTAGCACAGTGGTGATGCGCCGCAACTCAATTGCTGGAGGATGCCGGTTCGAGTCCGGTCGGGTCCACTGCCGGGGCGGGGGTGAGGAGCGGCGATGGAGGCGGAGCAGGTGGAGGCGTGCCTGCGTCTCCTCGGGCTGGCCAAGCGGTTACCGGCCGGCCATCCCGACCGGCGCAGGATCGAGCACGCGGCCACCGGGCTGATCAGGGACGGGCGGCACGAGCGCCGCGCCGCCGCCCGCGCGGAGGCCACGCGCCTGGACGGCGAGTTGCTGGCGGCGACCGCCATGGGAGCCGCCGAGCGCCAGATGGACGCCCCGCTCCCGACACCCGCCGCCGAACGGCAGACGGACGCCCCGACGCCGACGCCCGCGCCCGCCGCTGCCTTCCTGCCGGGCAGCCTGCGACGGCCTCGCCACTGCTACGTGTGCAAGCGGCTCTACAGCCGGGTGCACCACTTCTACCACCGGCTCTGCCCGGACTGCGCGGTGGACAACCTCGCCCGGCGCACGGCCCGCGCGGACCTGACGGGGCGCAGGATGCTGCTGACCGGCGGGCGGGTCAAGATCGGGCATGAGCTGGCGCTGATGTCGCTGCGGGACGGCGCCGAGGTCATGGTGACCACCCGCTTCCCGGCCGACGCCGCGCGGCGGTTCGCGGCCGCGCCGGACGCCGGGCGGTGGTGGGGGCGGCTCAGCGTGGCCGCGCTGGACCTCCGGGATCCGCGGCAGGTGGTGGCGCTCACCGACCGGCTGCTCGCGGAGGGGGCGCCGATCGACATCCTCGTCAACAACGCCGCCCAGACCCTGCGCCGGCCCGCCTTCTCCTACGCCGCGCTGGCCGCCGCCGAGGCGGCGCCGCACGACGCCGACCTGCCGGTCTGGACGGCGCCGGGGTTCACGCCGCCCGGCACCGGCGTGCCCCGCCCGGCACTGCGCGCCGCCCCCGGCGCGGACGTCCACGAGGCTCCGCGGGGGCACGCACGCATGCAGACGCACGCAGGATCCCACAGGACCCCCGCACCTGCCGGGCCGCTCCCGGACGCGACCGGACTCCTGCCGGACACGGCCGGGCCGCTCCCTCAGCGGCCGGACTGCTCCCCGAGGTGGCCGGACTGCTCCCGGACGTGGCCGGGCTGCTTCCCGACCCCTCCGCCACCAACTCGTGGTCGGCCCGGCTGGGCGGGGTGGAGCCGGTGGACCTGCTGGAGGCGCAGCTCGTCAACGCGGTCGCCCCGTTCCTGCTGGCCGACCGCCTCCTCCCGCTGATGCTCGCCTCCCCGCACCCCCGCCGCTACGTCGTCAACGTCTCCGCCGTGGAGGGCCAGTTCGCCACCGCGAACAAGACCGGCGGCCACCCGCACACCAACATGGCCAAGGCGGCGCTCAACATGCTCACCAGGACCAGCGCCGGCGAGCTGGCGGCGCGGCACGTCTACATGTGCAGCGTGGACACGGGCTGGATCACCGACGAGAAACCGCTGCCGGACCGCGAGCGGCGCGCGGGCACGGGCTGGCGCACGCCCCTCGACGTGGTGGACGGCGCCGCCCGCGTGTACGACCCGATCGTACGAGGGGAGGCGGGCGATCCCGTGCACGGCGTACTGCTCAAGGACTACCGGGAGGTGCCGTGGTGACCGAGTGGGCGGGCATCGGCCCCGTCGCCCCTCGCCCCATGGACGACCTGGCGCCCCTGCTGGAGTGGCTGCGCACCGGCCGCCAGGTCGGGGAGCGCACCGACTTCCCCGCGGGCACGGCCATGCCCGACGGCCGGCTCGACCTGTGCAAGCAGGCGCTGGGCCCGGACGGCGTGCGGGCGGTCGTGTCCGCCCTGCGCCCGCACGGCCCCGTCAGGCACCTGCTGCTCGGCACGGACGGCCTCGGCGACGCGGGCGCGGCCGACGCCACGGAGGGCGCGATCGGCGCCGGGGTGGAGACCGTGTACCTGGGCTGCAACGGCATCGGCGCGGCGGGCGCCTGCCGGATCGCCGGCCAGCTCATCGCCTCCCCCGGAGTCGTACGCGGCCTGTGGCTCAAGCGCAACCCGCTCGGCGGGGAGGGCGGCCGGGTGGCCGGGCGGCTGATGGCGCGGGGCAGCGGTCTGGCCACGCTCGACCTGGTGCAGACCGGCCTCGACGCGGCGGCGACGGCGGCCCTGGCGGAGGGGGTGGAGTCGGTGGCGGCGCGCGGTGACCGCATCGGCCGGCTGTACCTCGGCGGCAACCCCCTCGGCGCGGTGCAGGTGGCGCGCATCGTCCGTACCGGAGCGGTGGACGAGCTGTACGTCTCGGCGGCCGGCCTGGGCGACGCGGGGGCCCGCCTCCTCGCGCGGGCGCTGCGCGCGGCGCCGCCCGGGCTCACCCACCTGTCGCTGGCCAGCAACGGCATCGGCCCGGAGCCCCTGGTGGAGCTGGTCGCCGCCGCAGCGTCGGCCGGTGTCACCCTGCTCGACCTCGGCCGGGTACGCGCGGCGGGAGCGCTCGGCGCGCCCGGCAACCGGCTCGACGAGCCCGCCACGGCGGCCATCGCGGACATCCTGTCCTCCGCCCCCCACCGCCTCGCGCACCTGATCCTCCGCGACACGGGCGTCACCAGCAGGGGCGCGCTCGCGCTGGTGGCGGGCGCCCGCCGGGCCGCCTCCCCCACCCGGTACGCGCTCGGCCCGGGCATCGCCTCCCGCGCCAAGCGCGAGCTGGCCGAGCTGGCGGAGGCGGTGCCGTCCCTGTCACCACACCCGGACGTGGCGGCCATCGCCAGCGTGCACCGCACCCGCAGGCCGCGCTGACGGCCGTCCTGAAGACCGGGCGGGTGAGAGCGGCGCGAGCCGAGCCGGCGGGCTGCTCCTGATCGCCGCGTGGACGGTCGTGTCCATCGGACGGGCCTGGTGGATCTTCGTCAGATGCGGCAGTCAGGGTCGGACATGAAAGTTTCACCATGGTCAATCCGGGTTGTCATGCCCTGACCGGCCACGATGCCGACCGCACCCAAAGGATCTCCGGGCGCTTCATTGACGACCGGAAAGCGCTTTCCTAGATTCACTGTCATTCACTCCTATGCCTGTCGTTCACATATGTGGACGACAGGCAACAGACAGCACCTACAGACAACCGCAGTAGGTAGGAGCACTCATGCGCACATCACGACGTGTCCTCACCCTCCTCACCAGCCTGGCCGCCGCGGCCGCCGGGCTGACGGCGGCGACCTCGGCTCCGGCCGCGGCCGACACCCCGCTGGTCGGCTGGGCCACGCAGGGCGGCGGCACCACCGGCGGCGGCAGCGCGCCGGCCACGACCGTCTCCTCCGCCTCGGCGCTGACGAGCGCCCTGTCGTCCGGCTCCGCCGCCGTGATCAGGGTCTCCGGCACGATCTCCTGCTCCGGCATGCTCCGCGTGGCCTCCAACAAGACCGTCATCGGCAACTCGGGCGCGACCATCTCCGGGTGCGGCTTCAACGTGTCGCAGGCCTCGAACGTCATCATCCGCAACCTCAACTTCAGGAACTGGGGCGACGACGGCATCAACGTCCAGTACTCGACCCGCGTCTACATCGACCACAACTCCTTCAGCAACGGCGGCGACGGCGCCCTGGACATCAAGCGCTCCAGCGACTACATCACGGTGTCCTGGAACCGGTTCTTCGACCACGACAAGACCATGCTGCTGGGCCACAGCGACAGCAACGGCGCCGAGGACCGGGGCCGCCTGCGGGTGACCTACCACCACAACTGGTTCGACGGCACCAACCAGCGTCACCCGCGCGTCCGCTTCGGCAACCCGGTGCACGTCTTCAACAACTACTACGGCAACGTCGGCAGCTACGGCGTCGCCTCCACCCAGGAGGCCGGCGTGCTCGTCGAAGGCAACTACTTCGAGAACACCGACGACCCGTTCCACCTGGGTGAGGGCAGCTCGCCCGCCGGCAGCCTGGTGGCCCGCAACAACCACTTCGTCAACTCCGGCAGCGGCCAGAGCGGCGGCAGCGTCCGGTCGATCCCGTACTCGTACTCGCTCGACAGCGCCTCCAGCGTCAAGTCGATCGTGACGGCGGGCGCCGGTGCGGGCCGCATCTCCATCTGACCGCCCCCCGGGCCGTGAGCGCGGCCGGCCTCCCGCGCTCACGGCCTTCACGGCGCCGCGAGGCCCTGATCGCAGGCGGGCCGGAGCGGGTCGCCGTACGGTGGTGAGCATGTCCTCCACCGAAACCGTGCGCGCGGGGTCCGGCAGGGCCACGCGGCGAGCGTCCGGCAGCGCCTCCGGAAGGGTCCCCGGCAGCGCCTCCGACAGCGCCTCCGGAAGCGTCTCCGGTAGGGCCGCCGGCAAGGCCGGGCGGGCCCACGACACCCGCGAGGCGATCCTCGACGCCGCCGAGCGGCTGTTCGCCGAGCGCGGCGTGGGCGAGGTCTCCAACCGGCAGATCGGCCAGGCGGCCGGGCAGGCGAACAACTTCGCCGTCGGCTACCACTTCGGCACCAAGGCCGACCTGGTGCGGGCGATCGTGCGCCGCCACACCGCCGTGACGGAGGAGCGCCGCCTGGGCATGCTGGCGGAGATCGCCGAGCCGGGCGACCTGCACGCGTGGATCTCCTGCCTGGTCCGGCCCGCCACCGGCCAGCTCGACGCGCTGGGCGTGCCGAGCTGGCGGGCCCGCTGCCTGGCCCAGTTCGACACCGTCCCCGCCCTGCGCCGGATCGTCGTGGAGGAGTCCGTGGCGACGCCGTCGATGGGGCGCGCCCTGGAAGGCATGTTCCGGCTGCTGCCCGGCCTGCCGGAGGCGGTGCGTGCGGAGCGCGGCGACATGAGCCGCCTGCTCGTGGTGCACACGCTGGCCGAGCGCGAGCGGGCGCTGCACGAAGGCGGGCCGGCGGCGGGCACGGGCTGGGACGCCACCGCCGCCGGCCTCATCGACGCCGGCACGGGCTGGGAGGCCACCGCCGCCGGCCTCATCGACGCGCTGGCCGGGCTCTGGCAGGCCCCCGTCACCACGTGGCCCGCTCCTGGGTGAAGGAGCTGCGGAGGCGGCCGGGGAGGCCGAACGGCGGCCCGCCCAGGTCGCGAAGTGGCGGAACGAGGCGGCCCCGCCGGCTCGCGGCTGGCAAACCTCACTTCCGGGGCAGGAGGCAGCGGGCGGGCATCGGAGGATGCTGCGCCCATGGATGCCGAACGAGAACGACTGGCGCAGTCGGCCGCCCCTGACGCCCCGTGGCGGCGGTGGGGGCCGTACCTGGGCGAACGGCAGTGGGGCACGGTCCGCGAGGACTACAGCGCGACCGGCGACGCGTGGAACCACTTCCCGCACGACCACGCCCGCTCCCGCGCCTACCGATGGGGCGAGGACGGGCTCGGCGGCGTCAGCGACGACAAGCAGCGGCTGTGCCTGTCGATGGCGCTGTGGAACGGCAAGGACCCGATCCTGAAGGAGCGGCCGTTCGGGCTCACGAACGGCGAGGGCAACCACGGCGAGGACGTCAAGGAGTACTACTTCTACCTCGACAGCACGCCCACCCACTCCTACATGCGGTACCTGTACAAGTACCCGCAGGCCCCCTTCCCCTACGCCGACCTGGTCACCACGAACGCGGCCAGGGACGCCCGCGCCTTCGAGTACGAGCTGCTCGACACGGGCGTCTTCGAGGGCCGCCGCTACTTCGACGTGTTCGCCGAGTACGCCAAGGCCGCCCCCGACGACCTGCTGATGCTCGTCACCGTGGCCAACCGGGGCCCCGAGGCGGCCACCCTGCACGTGCTGCCGACGCTGTGGTTCCGCAACACCTGGTCGTGGGGGGCCGGCACGGCCAGGCCCGCGCTGCGGGCCGCGGAGCCGGGGGTGATCCGGGCCGACCATCCCGGGCTGGGGACGTACCGGCTGTACTGCGCGGCGGACGCGCCGCTGCTGTTCACCGAGAACGAGACGAACCACGAGCGCCTGTCCGGCGGCACGAACGCCTCCCCGTACGTCAAGGACGGCATCGGCCGCCACGTCGTGCGCGGGGAGAGCGGGGCGGTGAACCCGGAGCGGGCGGGCACCAAGGCCGCCGTGCACCACACGCTGACCGTGCCGGCCGGCGGCGAGGTGACCGTGCGCGTCCGGCTGGCCGCGGGCGAGGTGGGCCCCGACCCGCTCGGGCCCGGCTTCGACGAGGTGCTGCGGCGGCGCAGGGCCGAGGCGGACGCCTTCTACGCCGCGCTGGCCCCGCCGGACCTGGGCCAGGACGAGGCGCTGGTGCTCCGCCAGTCGCTGTCGGGCCTGCTGTGGAGCAAGCAGTACTACTCCTTCGACGTCGAGACCTGGCTGGCCGAGCACGGCGCCGACCCGTGGACCCGCACCGGGCAGCGCAACCACGGCTGGTTCGACATGACCGCCGACGACGTGCTGCTCATGCCGGACAAGTGGGAGTACCCCTGGTTCGCCGCCTGGGACCTGGCCTTCCACGCGGTCGCGCTGTCCGTGGTGGACCTCGACCTGGCCAAGCACCAGATCGAGGTGCTGCTGGGCGAGCGGTACCTGCACGCCAACGGCCAGGTGCCGGCGTACGAGTGGGCGTTCGGCGACGTCAACCCGCCGGTGCAGGCGTGGGCGGCGCGCTTCGTCAACAGCCTGGACAGGCGGCTCGACGGCCACAGCGACCTGGACTTCCTCGAACGGGTCTTCCAGAAGCTGCTGGTGAACTTCACCTGGTGGGTCAACCGCAAGGACCCCGACGGGCGCAACGTGTTCCAGGGCGGCTTCCTCGGCCTGGACAACATCGGCGTCTTCGACCGCAGCGCCACGCTGCCGACCGGCGGCACGCTCGACCAGGCCGACGGCACGGCGTGGATGGCGTTCTACACGCAGACGATGGTGCAGATGGCCGCGGAGCTGTCGGACCGGGCGCCCGCGTACGAGGATCTGGCCGTGCGCTTCGCCCAGGCCTTCCTGCGCATCTCCGCCTCGACCGACCGGGTCGGCGACCTGAAGGAGGAGATGTGGGACGAGGCTGACGGGTTCTTCTACGACGTGCTGCGGCTGCCGGACGGCGAGGCCACCCGGCTGCGGGTGCGCTCCCTGGTCGGCCTGCTGCCGCTGTGCGCCACCACCGTCTTCACCCCGCGCGCCGGCGAATCGGAGGCGCGGCTGTTCAACCGGGTCAGGGAGTTCGCGAGCCGCCATCCCGACCTGGCCGAGGGCATGTCGGCGGCCGACCGGCCCGGCGTGGCGGGCCGCCGGATGTTGTCGCTGCTGGACGAGCGCAAGCTGCGGCGGCTGCTGGCGCGCATGCTCGACGAGGACGAGTTCCTCGGCCCGTACGGGATCCGGTCGTTGTCGCGGCACCACGCCGAGCACCCGTACACGTTCCACGTGCAGGGCCGCGAGTACAAGGTGGCGTACCTGCCGGCCGAGTCCGACAGCCGCGTGTTCGGCGGCAACTCCAACTGGCGGGGGCCGGTGTGGTTCCCGATCAACGTGCTGCTCATCCGGGCGCTGCTGCACCTGTACGCCTTCTACGGCGACGACTTCACCGTGGAGTGCCCGACGGGCTCGGGCCACCGGATGACGCTGTTCGAGGTGAGCAAGGAGATCTCGGACCGGCTCGTCCGCACGTTCCTGCGCGGCCAGGACGGGCGGCGGCCGGTGTACGGCGGGCAGCGCGTCTTCCAGGAGGACCCGCACTGGCGGGACCTGATCCAGTTCCACGAGTACTTCCACGGCGACAACGGCGCGGGGCTGGGCGCGGCGCACCAGACGGGGTGGACGTCGCTGGTGGCGGTGCTCATGATCGTCTATGGCCGCCTGTCGGCCACCGACTTCTAGCGCGATTCGGATTCCCTCCGCCCCACCTCCCAAACTGGGGCGGAGGCCATTTAAAACTGATAAATGCGCATAAAACCGTATTTACTGAACTCTTGACTCACCAGCCCCACGCTCGTGACCTTCCCCATAGAATCCCTGTATGCGGGGTAGACACCGGCGATTACGGACATGCACAATCCAACAGACGTCGTGACCAGAAACAGGGCTGAAACTTATCGGAGCCTCTCTCCGTTCTGCGGATAAGAAAAACGGCAACTGTGAGGAAATGTGCCCGTCACTTCATCCCTCAGGTTTCTTTTCGCGCTGACCGTGACCGCTGCCGTGGCGCTCTTCCCGGCGGCCGCGCAGGCCGCCCCACCTTCCGACGTCAAGCCCGTCCGCGTCGTCATCCTGGTCGACGAGTCAGGCAGCCTCAAGGACCAGGACGTGACGCGCGAGCGGGCCGCCGCCCAGCTCATCGCGCTCAGCGAGCTGTCGGAGCAGTCACAGGTGGCCGTGGTGGGCTTCGGCAGCTCCAACGGTCCCGGGCAGTCCGCGGTCGACATCGTCTGCCCGCTCACGGGAGTGCAGACCGCGCAGGACCGCGAGTCGCTGAGCCGGTGCGTGGAGAAGCTGCGCCTGCGCACCGCGGAGGAGGGCAACGACACCGACCACGCCGCCGCCCTCGAACAGGCGCTGGACATCATGGGCCGGCCCGACGACCAGCAGCGCGCGAAGATCGTGTTCCTGCTGACCGACGGCGTGCTCGACGTGCGCAACAGCCCCCAGTACGGCGCCGACGCCCAGGCCCGCAACGCCAACGCCCAGGCGCAGATCACCCGCAGCCTCGACGACGCCAAGCAGGGGCAGGTGCAGATCTGGCCGCTCGGCTTCGGCGCCGCCGACAAGTCCGCGCTCGACGCCTTCGCGGCCGGCGGCTGGGTCCAGCCCTGCGGCGAGCAGCAGACCGCCACCCCGAGGGCCCGCGTCGTCGCCACCTCGGCCGACGTGGAGCGCTCGCTGCTGGAGGCGTTCGCCTACGCCAGGTGCGCCGGCATCGAGAAGTCCGTGACCGACTCGCTCGACGCGGGCGCCACCATCGATCTGAACGTCAACATCCCGATCATCGCCACCGACGGCTCGATCGTGGTGGTCAAGCGCGACAAGCGCATCCAGGTCACCTACTTCGACCCCGAGGGCACGCAGGTGCCCAAGCAGGGCGAGCTGAAGGAGTCCACCTTCCAGGCCGCCGGCGAGGCCGGCCCGGTGGAGTCGCTGCGCATCCGCAACCCGCTGCCCGGCCAGTGGCGCATCCAGCTCAAGTCGCCGCCCGGCGTCAGCCGCCAGGAGGTCAGCGCCACCGTCGTCTGGCAGGGCGCGCTGCGGGCCTCGATCTCGCTGAGCAACCCCCGGCCGCGCCCCGGCGAGCAGGTGAACGTGCGGCTGCGCCTGCAGACCAGGACGGGCACGATCACCGACGCGGCGGCGCTGGAGGGCCTGCGCTTCAGCGCGCGGATGTCCGGCGAGGGCTTCCAGGAGGCCCCGGTCGAGCTGGGCGACACGGGCGAGGGGGCCGACCGGGCCCAGGGCGACGGCGAGTACTCCGGCCAGATCGTCATCCCGGCCACGGCCACCGGCGCGCTGTCGTTCGTCGGCAAGGTCAGCGGGCCCGGCGTGGCCGGCGACGAGCGGCCGTACGCCACGCGCATCGCCGGGCCGGCCGACCGGCTGCGCGCCCAGGTGGAGCTCGGCTCGGCCACCGTCGAGCCGGGCGGCACGCTCGCCGGCACCGTCCGCGTGACCAACGAGGCCGAGCCCGTCCAGCTCGGCCTGCGGCTCGTGGACGTCCCCGGCACCGTGAGCCTGCCCGCCCAGCGGCTCCAGGCGCCCACGGGCAGCTCCGAGCAGGGCTTCGAGCTGCGCGTCAGCGCCGACGCCGGCGAGGGCGCGGTGAGCGGCGTGCTCCAGGTGCTGGACCCGGCCGGGCAGGTCGTGGCCGAGGAGTTCGTGGACGTGAACGTGCAACCGCCGACGCCGCTGTGGCAGCGGGCGCTGCAGGCGCTGCTGATCCTCCTCGCGATCCTCGCGGTGGCGCTGCCGTTCCTGCTGGCCCGGCGGCGGGCGCGGCGGCGGGCGGCCGATCCGAGCGAGCTGACGCTGCACCTGTTCGACCGGCCGGGCGAGCCGTACATCAGCCGGCTCCAGGCGCCGCTGGGCGAGGGCCCCGAGTTCACGTTCGAGGTCAGCGACGGGCGGCTGGTCCGCACGTACGGGACCGGCTACTCCGTCCGCCGGGGCCAGGGCCGTACCGTGCTGGTCCGCGACCCGTCGGGGCGGGAGCTGGACCCGCTTCTCCCCGGCCCGCCGATCGCCCTGCCGAACGGCATGTTCCTCGGCGTGGACGACGGCCGGGCCAGGGGCGGCGGCGCCGAGCAGCCCGCCTACGGCTCCGCCGAGCCGTACCAGAGCAGGACCCACCGACCGATGCCAGGCGACGACCTGTTGTGAGGGATGCATGAGGATCTTCGATCCGATGATGTTCGTGGGGCTCGGCGGCACCGGCTGCCGGGTCGGGGTGGAGCTGGAGCGCTGGCTGCGTGACGAGCTGTGCGGTCCTGACGGCATGGATTTGATCAGGAACTTCAGCTGGCAGAACTACCAGCCCTACGAGCTGCCCTCCTGCCTGCAGTTCGTCTACGTGGACCTCAACGAGGACGAGCTGAACCGCACCCGCCGCCGGGTGGTGCCGACCGAGCGGGAGCTGCCCGCGGCGGGCCGTACCGCGCACCTCGTCCACGACGTGGTGCCCAAGTTCGACTCCTACCCGGAGGTGGCCCGCAGCCTGCGGGCCACGCTGGGCGACCACGTCAAGGACTGGCTGCCGCCACGCGAGCAGGAGCCGCTCGTCGCGCCGCTGATGCGGGGCGCCGGGCAGCTCCCGACCGTGGCCAGGGCGGCCCTGTTCGAGCGCATGCGCCACGGCACCGGGCCGGTCGTGCAGGGCATCGAGGACGCCATCGGCGCGATCAGCAACTCCGGCAGCGAGCTGGCCGCGCTGGGCGGCCGGCTGCGGCGCACCTGCGACGTGTTCGTGGCCTTCTCGGTGGCGGGCGGCACCGGCAGCGGCATCTTCTACGACTACCTGCACCTGATCGGCGACGCCTTCGCCCGCAACCACATCAGGGCGCGGATCCACCCGCTGGTCGTCATGCCGTCGGCGTTCGTCGAGGGCAAGGGCGGCGGGCGCAGGGCGCGGCTGAACGCAGGGGCGAGCCTGCTCGACCTGTTCCGGCTGGTCGACGACCAGAACGCGCCGCACGCGGGCACGCAGGTGGACGAGCAGGGCATCGTCGGCGAGCTCGGCGTGCGCTACCCGGCCAAGGGCGAGGTGCGCCTGGCCACCGGCACGGTGCAGACGGCGTTCCTGTTCACCATGCCGCCCGGCGTCGCGCGCGACGACCTGCACCGCTCGATCGCCTCGCTGATCGTGTCCCTGGCCGGCACCCGGCCGAGCACCGCGGGCGAGGCCGCCGGCGGCATGGAGGACCGCGGCGAGTCCACCTTCGCCGACGACTTCATCAACCGGGCCGTGGAGCGCGAGGTCCCGGCCGCCTCCGGCATCGGCAACCGGGGCGTGTCCACGGCGTTCGTCTCCTCGATGACCGTGCCGGTCGAGGAGCTGGCCGACCTGGTCAGCTCGCGGCTGCTGGCCCGCGCGGTGACGCAGCTCGAAGCCGTGCCACCGGGCGCGGCCGAGAGCAACGTGGAGGAGATCCGGCGCCTGTTCACCACCACCAACCTGGAGCCGCTCAACACCCGCGAGCCGCTGCCGCTGCCCGAGGCCCGCACCGCTACCGGCGCGGCGGAGATCCAGAAGTCGCTGGCCAACCGGATGCGCGCGATGGAGGACAACCTGGCCTCGCTGGAGCGGCAGCTCAGCCGCGCCGTGCCGGCCATGGCCAAGGACATGGACGTGCGGCGCGGCGCCATCGAGGGGCTCGGCCACGTCGATCCGTTCCGGCTGCGTCGGGTGGTGACGGGCCTGCCCGGCGACGTGCACGAGGCCGACAAGCTGGGCTTCGCCGGGCTGCTCGACCAGCGCAGGGCGCAGCCGCGCAAGCCGTACGAGAACATGACGGAGGCGCCGCCGCAGCCGCGGCCGATGCGTGACCGGCTGCTGCGCAAGGTGCAGTGGAGCGACCCGGAGGTGCAGGCGTCGCTGCACGACCAGGACGCCTGGTACCTGTGGCGCAGCCAGGCGCTGTGGCACCGGGCGTGGGCCGACCAGATGCCGCGCTGGGAGCCGCTGCGCAAGCAGCTCATCCGCGAGGTCCGCGACTTCACCGAGGTGTTCGCCGAGCACGCCGACGCCGACCCCGAGCGGTTCGCGCGCCGCGCCGGCGAGCTGTACGAGAACCGCGTCGGCGTCTACCACCTGCTGCCGCCCGCGGGCGCCGAGTCCTTCTACGACGCGGTCGTGCGCCGCTTCGTGGACGTCTTCGTGGCCCGGCAGCTCCTGCGGCCCACCGACGGCGAGGCCGGCGTGGTCAACGCGCTGATCGGGCCGGAGGGCTGGCGGCACGCCTACGACATGGCCTGGCGCACGGGCAAGCCGGCCGACGCGCTGGCCTGGGTGCGGGAGCGGCTCAAGCTGGAGGTCAAGAAGCTCTTCAAGGACCGCGACGAGGCCGCCATGCTGGGCGAGCAGCCGCTGCTGCCCTCCCTGGCCGACATCCTCGCCCAGGCCGCGAAGGGCGGCGGCGACGACCCGCACGTGCGGCAGTTCCAGCTCAAGCTGGCCGACCTGGTGCCGGGCGGCTTCACCCCCGACGGCACCGGCGACCTGAAAGTGCTCGTCTCCTACCCGGCTCCGGCCAAGGACACCGAGCTCGAACGCTTCCTGAAGGAGCGGATCGACCTGCCCGGCGTGCCCGACTTCCGCAACATCGACGCCGACTCGGTGACGGTCGTGCAGGTCCGTACCTCGATGAGCGTCACCCAGGTGCGCGAGCTGCGCGAGGTGCTGCACAGCTGGGCCGACGCCCTGCAGCACGAGCGGCCGCAGGACCACCTGAAGTGGCGCCAGCGGCTCGGCTACGACTTCGGCTACCTGGCCACCACCGAGGAGCACCGGGTCCGCATCCTGCACCGGCTGCTCTGCCTGCTCTGGAACGGGCAGGTCAGCGTGGTCGAGGGCGAGCCGCACTCGCCGTCGCGGATCAGGATCGACGTCGAGGGCGGCTCGATGACGCTGCCGCTGACCGGCTACGGCAAGGCGTCCTCGTGGCCGAGCATCCTGCGGGCCTACGAGCAGTGGGTGATCGGCGGCGACGAGGAGTTCCGCGGGCTGGTGAGCGAGCAGCTCATGAACGCCCTGCCGAAGGGCCTGGCGGGCACGCTCAGCGTCCCCCATCCGCTCTACCAGCAGGTCACCGGCATGGCCGCCGACCAGCTCGGCCTGCTGGAGATCATGATGCCGAAGCTGCCGTCCGGCGCCCGCAACCGGGCCGACCAGCTCGTCGCGTTCTGGGCGAACACCCTGCCCGCCGCGCTGGACCTGCCGTTCGAACGGGTCGCCGAGGCCGTCGCCTACAACCTGCGCGACCTGGACGCGCTCGCCGGGGAGTGAGCATGGTCGTGGTGCTCGACCTCCGCAAGGAGGAGGTGGCCAGGCTCGGCTCCCGGGTCCTGGTGGTGACCGACACCGAGCGGCTGGCCGCCGGGCAGCAGGCGCTGCAGGAGGTGTTCAGCTCGCGCCTGGTCAGGTCGGTGCTGGTGGTGGCGCTGGGTCCGGAGCCGCGCCTGCCTCCCGCGCTGAGCGGCGAGAGCCGCCGGGTGCTGTGGGTGGGCGACCCCTGCGGCATCCTCTGGAACGCCGACACCGGCGAGGCGGCGCACGGGCCGGAGGTCAGCTCGGAGGCCATCCTGATCGACCTGCTGTCCCAGCCCGAGGTGTTCGACCAGGTGGTGGGCGAGCTGGGCGAGATCCCGTACGGCACCGCCTCGCCCGGCTGGCGCATCGTGGCGGGCCGCATCGACCCCGAGGTGCTCGCGCAGGCCTTCACCGACGTGGCGGACCGGTTCGCCGGGCCGGTGCAGCAGGACACCGGCGTCTTCGGCTCGCCGCTGGCCACCGCCCTGCCGGTGCTCAGCGGCACCGCGGACCTGCCCGCCGACCTCCTCGACGCGCTCGTCCCCGACGGCCGGATGGACCGGCTCCACCGGCAGGCCCGCGACCGGCTCGACCGCGCCACCCGGGCTCTGGACGACCTCGGCTACTTCAGCACCGCCCCGGCCAGGGCGGCGATCGTGGACGAGGTGATCGCCGCCGGGCGGGCGCTGGCCGAGTTCCGCGACGCGGTCGAGCGGCTGTTCGCCGAGGTCGACCACGGCGACGAGGACGCTCCCGACGTGCTGGCCGCCAACGGCGTCAAGTTCGCCACCCCGGCCGGCATGGGGCACGCCGAGATCGTCGCCGAGCTGCGCGCCGACGTGGAGTCGGCCCTGGCCGAGCGCAGGAGCCTGATGCGGCTGGTGTCGCGGCTGCGCGCGCTGGCCGACCAGAGCGCGCCCATCGGCAGCGCCGCCTTCGTCCCCGGCTGCCGGCGCAGGTGCCCCGACGAGCTGCTCAACGTCCTGCACGCGCCCGCCGAGTTCCCCCGGGGGCTGGTGAACCGCTTCGTGCTCTGGCGGCACTCGCGCGACTGGTGGCGCGAGCAGCTCGCGCTCGGCCCGGCCAGGACCGCGCTCGACGAGCTGCGCTCGCTGCTCGAACGGGTCGCCGCCAGCGAGTGGACGCTCGGCGAGGCCCGCATGCACACCTCCGACGCGGCCCGCACGATCGCGGCGGTGCTGGCCGAGACCTGCGCGCAGGTGTCGGCGACGCTGTCCGACTGGAGCATGGCCGAGGCCGGGCAGGCCACCGCCGGCGAGGCCCTGGACGAGGAGGTCACCGTCCGCCTGCGCGACCGCGGCGGCCAGCTCCGCGAGGTCATCACCGGCGACCTGCTCGACGCGGTGACGGGCTGGCTGGAGCCCGGCTGGCCGGCGCTGGAGCACGGCGACTTCCGCGACGTCCGGACGGGCCTCGATCGGCGGGTCGACGAGACGCTCCGGCAGTACCGCTACCACCTGGCGCACCGGGGCGTGCAGGAGAAACCCGACTTCGGCACCGCCGACGCGGGCCGCCAGGAGCTGGTGGACGCCGTGTGGCGGCAGTCGCAGCAGGTCGTGCGGGCCCTGCAGGCCCCGCCCGGCGGGCAGATGTTGCAGCTCTGCGGTGATCGTGACCTGTCGCTGCTGCTGCGGCAGGCGTACGCGGTGCGGTTCGCGCCCAGGGCCGTACGGGGCCAGGGCAACCCGCCCGGAGTCGTGTGGACCCGGTCGGGCCAGTACGCCGGCACCCTTCGCCTGGTGCCGCTGCGTCCGGGGACGGTGGAGGAGAACTGGAGTGGTGATGGAGCCTGAGCCGCTGGACTTCGACTCCCCGGAAGGCGACCCGGTGAGCTGGGAGGTGGAGGCGGAGCCGTGGCAGAACCCGTTCGAGCGCCGGGTCACCCACCTCGCCTCGGGCACCAAGCTCGTGCAGCGGCGGGTGCCGCGCGCGGAGGGCCGCGACCGCGAGTACCTCTACGACCTGCTGGAGAACGAGGCCCGCATGGGCGCCAGGCTGCTCTCCCGGCTGCGCCGCGCCTACCCGCCCGAGCTGCCCCGGCTGATCGGCTACAGCCTCGACGAGGAGGAGCCGTTCGTGCTGCTCTACGACTACCGGGGCGAGCCCGTCAGCCGCTACTTCGGCGCGCTGCTGATCAGCGAGCAGCGCACCCTGCAGGCGAGCCTCTTCCGCGCCGTGCGCATCCTGTCGGCCTGCGACATCGTGCACCGGCGCATCGAGCCCGCCACCGTGCGCTGGGACGGCGCCACCGTGCAGCTCACCGACCTCAGCCACGCCACGCTGATCGGCACCCGACGGCTGCGGATCGGCGAGGCGCCCTACGCCTCCCCCGCCCAGCGCGCCGGCGAGGGCCTGGCCGCCACGGCCGACGACCTCTGGAGCGCGGGCATGGTGATCTGCCGTACGGTCACCGGCCGCGAGATCGCCGACCTGCCCGACCTGTCGGCCACCCCCGCCCTGCAACCGCTCAAGGACGTCTTCTCCGGCTCGCCCCCCTCGGCGCAGGAGGTGCTGGCCCGGCTGCGCATGCCCGACCCGATGCAGAGCGTCGCCGTCGAGCAGGACCTGGGGCTGGAGGAGGGCCGTGCCGCCTTCGACCGGGCCCGCGAGGCCAGGCGCGACCCGGTGGCCGCCGAGGAGCACGTCACCCGGATCCAGCCCGTTCCCGAAGAGGAGGAGGGCAGGCGGCTGCCCTGGTGGGCCCGGTGGCTGCCGCTGGCCGTCCTGCTCGCCCTGCTGATCGTCCTCTGGGTGGTGACCCGGTGATCCTCTGCCCCATCTGCCTGCACGAGTTCGCCTGGAGCGAGGACGAGCTCTTCGAGCGCACCCCCGCCGGCCAGTACCAGCCGCTGTCCCTGGGGCACGTGACCGGGCCCCGCCGCGAGGACCTCCTGCGGGCCGCGCACGTCCGCTGCCCCGCCCCGGTGTCGGACCCCGGCCTCGAACACCACCTGCCCTACACCTACGTGCGGCACGGCCGCCCCCTGGTGATCGGCCTGGTCGGCGGGCCGGAGACGGGCAAGACGCACCTGCTGGCCGCCATGATCGGCGCCATCGAGCAGGGCGGGCTGCGGCCGTACGGGCTGACCACCGACGCGGTGGACATCGAGCGGCACGCCGAGTACGTCAACTCGTACGTGCGTCCGCTGCTGGTCGAGCGGGCCGCGCTGAACCGCACCACGCACCGGGCCACCGCCGAGCCCGTGGACGCGCTGCTCGTCAACGACGGCCGGCACACCACCGCGGTGGCCTTCTTCGACATCGCCGGCGAGCTGCTGCGCAGCGCCACCCACGAGGCCACCAGGTTCGTGCCGGCCATCGGCGGGCTGCTGTTCGTGATCGACGCCGCCACCAGGTCGGCCAGGATGGGCGACGAGTCGTTCCGTGCCGTGCTGGACCGGCTGCCCAAGACCGGCGGGCGGCTGGACATCCCGGCCGCCATCGCGGTCACCAAGAGCGACGCGGTGCGCTTCCAGGCGCCGGTCGACACGTGGCTGTACGCCGAGCCCGACGGGCTGGACCCGGCGGCGGTCCTGCGGGAGAGCCGCGACGTCTACGCCTACCTGCACCGGCGCGGGGCGCAGGCGTGGCTGAGCCCGTACGACAAGTGCCGCAAGTGCACCCTGCACTTCGTCTCGGCGACCGGCGCCGCCGCCACCGAGGGGCGCTACCGGCGGGGCGTCCGGCCCCGGCGCGTGCTCGAACCCCTGATCTCGCTCTTCGCCATGACCGGCGTCCTGCGCGGCTACCCGGAGGTGGGGCTCTGATGGGACGTTACGCCAGCGTCGACTGGATCCAGTTCGAATGGGACGAGCAGCGCACCGGTCTCGGTCCCGTGCGCACCTCGCTGGAGCGGACCGGCGGCTGGTACCACCAGCTCGGGCCCTGGCTGGATCCGGGGCCCGAGCCGGGGGTCAGCCTCTGCCGGTTGCTGGTGGAGGGGCGGGTGGTGGTGCTCGCCAGGATGCGGACCGGCGGCGCCGACAGCCGGCGCACCATCCGGGTCCAGGCGTACCTGGGCGGCTCCGCCTCCCAGCCGATGGCCATGCCGAACGTGCGGCAGACGCTCGCCCTGGCCGCCGGCTGGGCCGCCCGGCTGCCCGACGGGAACGAGCCGCTCGACCTGGGCAAGCTGATCAGCTCGTACGACGGCGCGCGGGCCGCGCTGGACCGGGAGTCGCGGGCGGTGGCGGCGGCGCTCGCGCCGGTCGTCTCCGAGTGCCTGCGGCGGCCGGGGGCGCCGCTGTCGGTCGCCTCGGGCGGGAACCCGATCGTGCAGCTCTGGGGGCTGGTGGACATCCTGGACCTGGCGCTGGGGCACTATCCGGAGACGTTCTCCACCTACGAGAGCGACGATCTCAAGCAGGGGGCCGAGATCATCTTCCTGCGGCAGTGGCCGGGGCCGTCGTCGCAGAGCTCGTACCGGACGCGCGTGGACCCGCGCTCTCCCGATCAGGGGGACAGGTGCGCCGAGATCGCCTCGATGCTGGTGGACGCGTACGCGCGGGATCAGCTCGTGGGGCTGGTCAAGCGGCTGCGGATCAGCGACAAGACGCCGCTGGAGGAGCGGCTGCGGCGGCTCGCGTCCGTCACGGGCGACTCGACCGCGCTCGTGGCCCGGCCCGCGGCGGTGGAGGAGAGCGGGGACGAGCTGGTCTGGTCGCCGCAGCCTCCCGCGCGCTCCCAGCCCGCCGCGCGGGCCTCGACCCAGGGCGAGCCGCCGTACCAGGCCGCGCCGCCCCCGCAGGCACCACCCCCGCAGGCACCCCCCGCACAGGCACCACCCCCGCAGGCGCCGCCCGCACAGGCACCGCATCCGCAGGCACCGCTCGCGCACGAGCCGTCCTCGCAAGCAGCGGGACAGACCGCGGAGTCGCAGCGTCCGCGGGCGGCGGGCCAGCGGCACGCCGACGCCGGGATGGCGGGCGAGGCGCACACCGCCGAGCCGCGCCCCGCACCGGACGCGCAGGCCGGGGGTGTGCCGGGCGGTCCGGCGGTCGTGCAGCAGTATGCGGAGCAGGACGCGTTCGAGATGCTCTGCACCGACCTGCTCCAGGCGACCTCCGCCAAGGAGGTCACCACCATCCTGCAGGAGATGCGCGCCTGGGCGGCCAGGCGGCAACCGGCCGAGGTGCGCTCGCGCCTGCCACGCCTGATCCCCGTCCTGGAGCGGCGCCTGCCGGAGGGCCGGATCAACCCGGTCCTGCGCGGCCTCCTCGACCCGGACGCCCAGGCCCACGCGCCGAGGCCGAACTGGCTCGACCCCAAGTGGCTCGTCATCGTCGCGATGCTGGCCCTCCTGGTGATCCTCGTGGCCGTGACCCTGTTCGTCCTGGTCTGAGGGATCAGCTCCTTCCGGTCCGGGGGATCAGCCCGAGCCGGCGGCCCGCGGCGGCGAAGGCGGAGGCGATGCGGTCGAGCTGCGCGTCGGTGTGCAGGGCCGTGGTGCTGACGCGGATCAGCGCCTGCCCGTCCGGCACGCTGGGCGGCACCATCGCGGTGGCGAAGACCCCCTCCTCGAACAGCTCCCGCCACAGCCGGCAGCACAGCACGACGTCCCCCACGTGCACGGGGATGATCGTGGTCTGCGAGGCGCCCGTGCCGAACCCCAGCCCCGCCAGGTCGGCCCGGAGCCGGGCGGCGGCGGCCAGCGCCCGGTGGCGGCGCTCCGGCTCGGCCTCGACGATGTCCAGCGCGGCCAGCGCCGCCGCGGTGCTCGACGGCGACAGCGCCGCGGAGAACACCATCGACCGGGCGTGGTGCCGCAGGTAGACCATGATCTGCTCGGGCCCGGCCACGGCGCCGCCGGTCGTGCCGAAGCACTTGGAGAAGGCCATCGTGTGCAGGTCCACCGCCGGCAACAGCCCGTGGTGCTCGGCGGCCCCGCGGCCGCCCGGCCCGAGCAGGCCGATGTCGTGGGCGCCGTCCAGGACCAGGCGGGCGCCGTGGCGGCGGGCCAGGGCGGCGGTGCCCGGCAGGTCGCAGAGCGTGCCGGTGGTGGAGAACATGCCCTCGGTGATGATCAGCCCGGCCCCGGCGGGGTCGCACCCGGCCAGCAGCCGCTCCAGGTGGCCGAGGTCGTTGTGGCGGTACCGGCGCAGGCGGGCGCGCGAGAGGCGGACCGCGTCGATCAGGGAGGCGTGGATGAGCTGGTCGGCCAGCACGGTGTCGCGCGGCCCCACCAGGGCGCTGAGCGCGAGGTTGGCGAGGAAGCCCGTAGGCGTCACCATGGCCGCCTCCTGGCCGAGGAACGCGGCGAGCCGGCCTTCGAGCCTTTCGTGCAGCGCGAGCGACCCGTTGACGAGGCGCGATCCTGAGGTGCCGGTGCCCAGCGCCCGGATGGCCCGGCAGGCAGCCTCCTTCAGCCGCGGGTCCGCCGACAGGCCGAGGTAGTCGTTGGAGCCGGCCGCCACCAGCACGCGCCCGCCGACGACCACCTCGCCGGTGGCCAGCCGCTCCTCGACCGGGCGGTAGTAGGGGTAGGCGCCCAGCTCGGTCACCGGCTGGAAGTCGTCGTGGAGGCGGCATCTGTCGAACGCGTCGAGCATCGGCGTTTCACTGCCCTTCTCGGAGGCGACGTGTGAGGCGAAAGTCTGCCGTGACCGGTGCGGTCCGTACCGCGCTTCGTGTCATCGCATCCGCCACGGGTAGCTGTCCCGCCATGTCCGAGCTGCTGACCGGGGACCTGTACGCGTTCGAGAGCCTGCTCGCCGGCGAGGAGCGCGCGACGTTGCTGCGCGTGCGCGAGTTCCTCGCGGAGAAGGTCGTGCCCATCGCGAACGAGTGCTGGGCGCGCGCGGAGTTCCCCGTTGACCTGGTGAAGGAGTACGCCGAGCTGGGCATCGCCGGCCTGGCCTATCCCGAGTGCCCCGGGCCCAAGCCGAGCGGCCTGCTCAGCGGCTTCCTGGCGCTGGAGATGGCCCGCGCCGACCCGTCGATGGCCACGTTCTTCGGCGTGCACACCGGCCTGGCCATGGGCAGCATCGCCGCCTGCGGGTCGGCGGAGCAGCGGGAGCGGTGGTTGCCGGGGATGAGCAGGATGGAGCAGATCGGGGCGTTCGCGCTCACCGAGCCGGCCGGCGGTTCCGACGTCTCGGGCGGGATGCGGACCACGGCCAGGCGCGAGGGCGGGGAGTGGGTGCTCGACGGGGCCAAGCGCTGGATCGGCAACGGCACGTTCGCCGACCTGATCGTCGTCTGGGCCAGGGACGTGGAGGACGGGCACGTCAAGGGGTTCGTGGTGGAGCAGGGCACGCCTGGCTTCACCGCGACGAAGATCGAGAACAAGATGGCGCTGCGCACGGTGCAGAACGCCGACATCACGCTGTCCGGCTGCCGCGTCCCCGAGGAGAACCGGCTGCGGAACGCGGGCTCGTTCCGCGACACGGCCAGGATCCTGCGCAGGACCCGCAGCGGGGTGGCCTGGCAGGCGGTCGGCATCATGCTCGCCGCGTACGAGATCGCGCTGCGCTACGCCAAGGAGCGCGAGCAGTTCGGCCGGCCCATCGCCAAGTTCCAGCTCGTGCAGGACCTGCTGGTCAGGATGCTCGGGAACGCCACCGCCTGCCTGGGCATGGTGGTGCGCCTGGCGCAGTTGCAGGACGACGACGTCTTCCGCGACGAGCACTCGGCGCTGGCCAAGGCGTACTGCACGAGCCGGATGCGGGAGGTCGTCGGCTGGGCCCGCGAGCTGCTCGCCGGGAACGGGATCATCCTCGACTACGACATCGCCCGGTTCGTCGCCGACGCCGAGGCGATCTACTCCTACGAGGGCACCCGGGAGATCAACACGCTCATCGTCGGCCGCGCGGTGACCGGGATGAGTGCCTTTGTCTGACTACCCACCGTGAACTCCCCGCGATCACGGTCACGAACCGTGTGCTGACAAAGAGTCAACATTACTTTCGGGAGGTTTCTTCGCATCCGTACCTTGAAGTCCATCTGCCCCATCGGCATAGTGGACGGACCACAGGCGCACCCAGTCGTGGCGGGCAACCTCGGGGGCGGTAGCAAGGTCACGACTGCCCGGCGCACGCCCCCCACGCGCGGAATTGGACATTGACGGATGAGCTCGCCCCCGCCTCTTCGCAGCAAGCTGCTCAGGATCCTCCTGCTTCCGCTGGTCTCCATGGTGGCCCTCTGGGGGTTCATCGCCTACTCGAGCGTGGCCGAGATCGCGACGGTCTCGCAGATCCAGAGCCGGTGGGAGTCCATCGGCGCGCCGGTGCTCCAGCTCATCGTGGAGTTACAGAAGGAGCGGCAGCTTTCGGCGGAGGCGCCGGGCAGCACCGCCGCGTACAAGCCGCTGACCGACCAGCGGAAGGTCACCGACAACCAGGTCAAGCGGCTGCGGGAGGTCATCGCGACCCTCGACGCCGACGCGGTCGGCGAGACCCCGGCCCAGGTGCAGGCGATGGTGCAGGCCCTCGACGGGCTGCAGTCGCTGCGCGCCTCCGCCGACGGCGGCGTGCTGGCGCCCACGCTGACGATCATCGAGGCGTACAACAACCTGATCGCCGTCGCCAACCAGCAGTTCACCGACCGCGACGCGATGAGCGACGCCTCGGCCTACCAGTCGGTGCGCGGCATGACGGCCTACAGCACCTCGGCGGAGTACCTGTGGCGTGAGCACGCCGTGCTCACCACCACGCTGGTGCGCCGCAACATGACCCCGACCGACCGCGCGGCGTTCGTCGCCGCCATGACCGCCCGGCGGCTGGCCCTGGCCAACGCCGAGCGTGACGCCTCGCCGGAGCTGCGCGCGGCCTACGACCAGCTCGTGGGCAGCGCCCCCTACAAGCGGGTGGTGTCGGTCGAGGACGAGCTGTTCTCGTACGACACCGGAGGGCCGCCCCCGGTGTCGGCCGGCGAGTGGCGCGGCGACGCCGAGGCCGTGCTGGCCCAGATCAACCGTGACACGCAGGCCGAGCTGATCCGCGCGGCGGCGTCGGGCGAGGCGCAGAAGACCGCGGCGTACTGGCGGATCGGCGTCGTGCTGCTGCTCGGCCTGGCCATGGTGATCCTTTCGGTGTGGCTGTCGTACCGGTTCGGCCGGTCGCTGGTCGTCGAGCTGCGGCGGCTGCAGGGCTCGGCGGTGGAGCTGGCCGAGCAGCGGCTGCCCCGGCTGGTCGAGCGGCTGCGCCGCGGCGACGACGTGGACCCGGCCACCGAGGCGCCCGGCCTCGACCCGGCCGAGACCGCCGAGGTGGACCGCGTGGTGCACGCCTTCTCCGCGGTACGCCGCACCGCGGTCGAGGCCGCCGTCGGCCAGGCGGCCCTGCGCAAGGGCGTCGGCCAGGTCTTCCTCAACCTGGCCCGGCGCAACCAGGCGCTGCTGCACCGCCAGCTCGCGCTGCTGGACACCATGGAGCGGCGCGTGGACGAGCCCGAGGTCCTGGAGGACCTGTTCAAGCTCGACCACCTGACCACCCGCATGCGCCGGCACGCCGAGAACCTGATCATCCTGTCCGGCTCCTCCCCCGCGCGCCGCTGGCGCGACCCGGTGCCGCTGTTCGACGTGGTACGGGCGGCGGTGCTGGAGGTCGAGGACTACACCCGCGTGACGGTCGCGCCGATGCCCGACGCCCCGCTGCTGGTCGGCGCCGCGGTCACCGACGTGATCCACCTGGTCGCCGAGCTGGTGGAGAACGCCACCGTGTTCTCCCCGCCCAACACGACCGTGCAGGTACGCGGCGTGACGGCGGCCAACGGGATGGCGCTGGAGGTCGAGGACCGCGGTCTGGGCCTGAACGACGCCACCCTGCGCGACCTCAACGACCGGCTGTCCGACGTGCCCGAGTTCGACCTGGCCGACAGCGACCGGCTCGGGCTGTTCGTGGTGGCGCGGCTCGCGGCGCGGCACGGGATCAAGATCGTGCTGCGGCGGTCGCCGTACGACGGGACCACCGCGATCGTGCTGCTGCCCGCCGGGCTGCTCGCCGAGGCCCAGCCGCTGGCCCTCACCGCGGGACCGGCCGCCGCCGCTCACACCTCCGGGAGCTCCCCCGGGCACGCCGCCGGGAACGCCCCTGGGCACGCCGCCGGGAACACCCCCGGCCGGACCGCCGGCCACGATGCCGTCAACGGCCGCGCGACCCGGCCCGTACGCGGCACCTGGTTCGAGCCCGGCCCCATGCAGAACAGGACCGATCCCGCGCCCGAGCCCCCGCGGGCGCTTCCGCAGGAAGGCGGCCCGGCGCCGGTGTCCGGATCGCCGCTGAGCGGTCACCCGGACCTCGAGCAGCTGATCGGGTTCGGGAACGATCTCGCCGGTGGGGCCGTGCCCGGCCCCGCCACGACCTCCGGCCCGCCCGCGGGCTGGAGCGTCACCGTGCCGCCCCAGGAGGCGGACGAGGATCTCGACGGGCTGCCGATGCGGATCCCGCAGGCCAGCCTCGCTCCCCAGCTGCGCGTCGACGCGCGGCCGGAGCGGCGCGGGCCAGGCGGGCGCTCGCCCGAAGAGCTCGCAAAGCTCATGTCGTCCATGCAACGCGGCTGGCAGGAAGGTCGCCAGCACGCGGAGCAGGAGCCCGGCATGTGGAATCGAAAGGACGACCAACCCGATGCCTGACCCCAGAAGCGAACTGAGCTGGCTGCTCGACGACCTCATCCAGCGCGTGCCCGGCATCCGGCATGCCATCGTGCTGTCCGCCGACGGGCTGTCCATGGGCAGCTCCCGCGGCTTGACCAGGGAGGACGCCGAGCACCTGTCCGCCATCTCCGCCGGCAGCCACAGCCTCGCCATGGGAGCGGGCCGGCACTTCGGACTGGGCGGCGTACGGCAGACGATCATCGAGATGGAGGAGGGCTTCCTCTTCGTCACCGCCGCGGGGCAGGGGGCGCGGCTGGCCGTGCTGGCCACGGCCGACGCCGAGCTGGGCATGGTCACGTACGAGATGGCGCTGATGGTCAAGCGGGTCGGCGAGCACCTGTCCGCGCATCCGAGGGGAGCGGCACCGGCACCCGCCTGGAACGGCGCGAGACCGTGACAGGGGAGGATCCCGGCCCGCTGATCCGGCTGTACGGGCTGACCGGCGGCCGGGCGCGTCCGCAGGGCGAGTCGTTCGACCTGATGGCCATCGTCATCACGGTCGGCGACTCCCCCCAGCCCGGGGACCTGATCCCCGAGCATCGCGCCGTGCTCTCGCTGTGCCGCAGGCCCACCCCCGTGGCGGACGTCGCGGCCCACCTCAGGCTGCCGATCAACATCACCCGCGTGATCCTCGGCGATCTGCGGCGGGACGGCCTGGTCAGCATCGAGCGCCCGCGCCCCGTCGCGCAGACGATCGACGAACGTATCTACAGGGAAGTGCTGGATGGGCTACGCAGTCTCTGACCCTGGTACGACCAGGGCTCCCTCGGCCCTGGCCATCAAGATTCTCATCGCGGGCGGCTTCGGGGTCGGCAAGACGACCATGGTCGGCACGATCAGCGAGATCCGGCCGCTGCACACCGAGGAGCTGCTGAGCGATCGGGGCATCGGGGTGGACGACACCTCGGGCGTGGAGTCCAAGACCACCACGACCGTGGCGCTGGACTTCGGCCGCATCACCATCCGCGACGGGTTGTGGCTGTACCTGTTCGGCACGCCCGGGCAGGACCGGTTCTGGTTCATGTGGGACGAGCTGGCCCTGGGCGCGCTCGGGGCCGTCGTGCTCGCCGACACGCGGCGCCTGCAGGACTGCTTCCCGGCGGTGGACTACTTCGAGCAGCGCGGGATCCCGTTCGTGGTGGGGGTGAACTGCTTCGACGGCGCCCGCCGGTACGAGCCGGAGAAGGTGCGGCGGGCGCTCGGGCTGGGCAACCACATCCCGATCGTGCTGTGCGACGTGCGGCGGCGCGTGTCGGTGAAGGAAGTGCTCACCACGCTCGTCACGTACGCGGTCAAGGGGGTGTGACCGGCGCCGGCGCTCGATCCGGCGTGACCTGCTGTCCCGGTGCCGGCGCGGCCTCGCGCGGCGCCGGTGCCGGGCGAAGGCTCGGCCTCCTGTTTCGTGCCTGGTCAGCCGGGTAGTCGGGAGGCGCACACATCGGCGGCCCCGTGCCACCAACCCCTCGGCGACCCCCGGCGCCCGGAGCAGCCGGCGAGGGTCGTGAGGAGGGGGCATTGAGCGAGATCCACGGCATGTGCGAGCCCAGGTTCCGCGCGGTGCGGGAGGCGTTCGCGCGCAACTTCGCCGAGGGGCGGGAGCTGGGCGCCTCGGTGGCCGTCTACCAGCGCGGGCGGGCCGTCGTCGACCTGTGGGGCGGGCAGGCGGGCCGGGACGAGGCCTGGCGGCAGGACACGATCACGCTCCTGGCCTCGGCCACCAAGGGGCTGGTCGCCACGGCCGCGATGCTGCTGGTCGATCGCGGCCTGCTCGACCTCGACACGCCGATCGCGGAGTACTGGCCGGAGTTCGGGGCGGGGGGCAAGGCCGACATCCCGCTGCGGTGGGTGCTGGGGCACCGGTCGGGGGTGGTGACCGTCGATCCGCCGCTGACCATGGTGGACCTCGAAGGGGGCACGGCGGTGGGCGAGGCCCTGGCGGCCGCCGTACCCGCGTGGGAGCCGGGCCGGGCGCACGGGTATCACTGCCTGACCATGGGATGGCTGGTCGGCGAGGTCGTCCGGCGGGTCACGGGGCTGTCGGTGCAGCGCTTCTTCGCCCAGGAGATCGCCGGTCCGCTGGGCCTCGACCTGCACGTCGGCCTGTCCGGCGCGTGGGGACGGCGGCTGGCGGGCCTCGTGCCGCCCACCGGGGAGCAGCTCCTCCAGGGGCGTGCCAACCCCGAACTCGCGGGGCTGAACCGGGCCATCTGCGATCCCGCGTCCCTGTTCCACCGCTCGACGTTCGGCAGCATCTCGCTGGCGGGCAACCCCCTGGCCGCCGTCGGCGCGCCCCAGGCCGAGATCCCGTCCTGCGGCGGTGCGGGCAACGCCTCGGGGCTCGCCCGCATGTACGCCGCCCTCGTCGGCGAGGTCGACGGCATCCGCCTGCTACGCCCGGAGACCGCCGACCGGGCCCGCACCGTCGAGGCGTGCGGCATGGATCTGGTGCTGCGCTGCCACACCTCGTACGGGCGGGGCTTCCTGCTCCCCGGCGGGCCGATGTGGCCGGGCGACTGCTCCCCCACGGCCTTCGGCCACCCGGGCGTCACCGGCGTCTTCGCCTACGCCGACCCGGATCACGAGCTCGGCTTCGCCTACGTGCCCAACCGCATGACCGAGCTCATCGAGGGCGGTGACGACCGGGTCAGGCCCCTCATCGAGGCCACCCACCGCTCCGCCTGCGCCTGACCGCCCCCTGACCGCCCCGATCAGGCCGGTCAGAGGTAGGGACCTGCGCCCGGGCCGGATGCGGGGCCGGGCGGGCGGGGGAGGTCGGGGCGGGCGGCCTGCTGGAGGGTGAGCCCGACCCTGATGCCTTGGAAGACGCCTTCCAGCCACCCGACGAGCTGGCTCTGCGCGATCCGGATCTCGGACTGGGTGAGCGTCTCGGAGGAGGCGGGCAGCAACCGCCGCAGCTCGTCGCGCAGCTCGGGCGCCACGGAGTCCCCGATCTCCTCGACGACCCGCGTGTGGATGTGCTGCAACGTGTCGCGGGCGTGCTCGTCCAGGGTCAGCCCGCGGGCCTCGTCGAGCAGCGACCGCGCCATGGTGCTCACGCGCAGCAGCCGGGCGGGTTCCTTGACCCGTCCGATCTCGACCTCCGCGGCCGACTCCGCGGACGGGCCGCCGTCGCCGGGCAGCCCGTCGGGCGGGCGCGCGGCGCCGTCCGGCGAGCGCGGTCCCGGCGGACCGGCCGAGGAACGCGCGTCCGATGAGCGCGGGCCGGAAGGCCCGTACGTGGGGCGCGGACCCGAGGGCCCGTCCGGCGGGTGCGGGCCGGTTGGTGGTGTCATGTCGGCGTCCTGAGAGGTCGCGGATCGCTCGAAAGCGCGGTCATGACGCACCCTGCCCACGTTCGCGCTGCTCACGCCCCCCGGCACGCGATCAGGCCCGCAGCGGCAGCTCGTCCAGGACCTTGGCGGCCAGCTCGCGGGCGGGCTGCTCGTAGGCGCGGGCGAGGGTGCGGGTGACCTGCTCGGCCCGGATGGCGGGCCAGTCGGGCGGCAGGTGCTCGGCGGGCAGGTGCGGGTCCTGGCGGACGAGTTGCAGCCAGTCGGTGTGCAGCAGAAGCTGGCGCGCCAGGTCGTCGGGCAGCGCGGCCTGGGGGTCGGGGGTGTCCCAGCGGTCGAGGAAGGCGTGGTAGCGGGCGGCGATCTGCCCGGTGTCGAACGCCTTGCGCACGAGGTCGGCCGACTCCGTCGGCTCGGCGGCGCTGGCGGTCAGCACGGTGACGTGGTCGCGCAGGCCGAGGTCTGCCACGATGGCGCGGACGTCCTTGACGCCGGGAGCGATCCACATGCCGCTCTGCAGCAGCCCGAACCCCGCCCAGATGAGCTGGGAGCGCAGGTCGTGGCGGGTGGCGCGGCGGTCGTCGGGCAGCGAGAAGCCGACCAGGGTCCAGGCGCCGTCCCAGCCCCGGTTGACGGCGCCGGTCTCCCACATGCGCCGCCGCCCGTCCTCCAGGACGGCCGTGGCGTGCGCGGTGAGCCCGAAGTACGTCTTGCGCCCCGAACGGTGCCGCGCCAGCAACCCCCGCTTGACCATGCGGGTCAGCGTCGAGCGCACCGCCTCCTCCGTCACGCCGAGGCGGGCGAACACGTCGATGACGCTGCCGGAGTAGACCGCGACGTCGCGGCCCAGCACGTAGACGCCGAGGAAGCTGAACATCAGCGACTGGGGGCGCGTGGACGGGGCCTGAGGCAGGTCGTCTCCCTCGCGAAAAGTCACAAGCCGAGGGTAGACGGATCCGAGATATTGGGCAAAACTTTGACGCAGGTCGCAAGTTTGCCCCACGTTTGCAGACATGAGGTGACGTGTATGGATTTGTCAGGAAAAGTGGCTGTGGTCACGGGCGCCGGCCGGGGGCTCGGCTGCGCGTACGCCGAGGCGCTGGCCGCAGCCGGTGCGGCCGTGGTGGTCAACGACGTGGACGCGGGAACCGCCGGTGAGGCGGCCGCGGCGATCCGGGAGGCGGGCGGCCGGGCGGTGGCCGCGCCCGGAGCGGTCGGCGGCACGGAGGTGGCCGAGAGCCTGGTGGCCACGGCGGTGGCGGAGTTCGGCCGGCTGGACGTGCTGGTGACCAACGCCGGCGTGCTGCGCGACCGGGTGTTGTGGAAGATGTCCGACGACGACTTCGACACCGTCATCGACGTCCACCTGCGCGGCACGTTCAGCTGCGCCAGGGCGGCGGCCACCAGGATGCGCGAGCAGGGCGAGGGCGGGCGGCTGATCCTCATCTCCTCCCCCGCCGGGCAGCGCGGCAACTTCGGCCAGACGAACTACGCCGCGGCCAAGGCCGGCATCGTCGCCATGGCCCGCACCTGGGCGATGGAGCTGGCCAGGGCGAACATCACGGTCAACGCGGTGGTGCCGGTGGCCGCCACCGAGATGACCAGGACCATCCCCGCCTTCGCCCCTCACCTGGAGGAGGCCGAGCGCACCGGCGCGCCGCTGCCCGCCTGGCTGCGCAGGGACGAGGGCATGGGCACGGTCCAGGACGTGGCCGGGCTGATCGTCTACCTCGCCTCCGACGCGTCCGGGGAGGTGACCGGGCAGGCGATCGGGATCGGCGGCGACAGGCTCGCCCTCTGGTCGCACCCGGCCGAGAAGGCGGTGGCCTACGCCGACGGCGGCTGGAGCGCCGACGCGATCGCGGCCGCCTGGGGCGACTTCGAGCCCGAGACGTACGGCATCCCCGCGCCCAAGGTGCCGGCCCCATGAACCTCGACGAGCTCACCGCCATCGACGTGCACACCCACGCCGAGATCTCCAGGGACGGCCACACCTCGCTCAGCCCCGAGCTGTTCGGCGCCTCCGCGGAGTACTTCGGCTCGCACGAGCGGCCGACGATCGACCGGATGGCCGCCTACTACCGGGAACGGCGGATGGCGGCGGTGGTGTTCACCGTCGACGCCGAGCACGCCACCGGTCACCCGCGCATCTCCAACGAGGAGATCGCCGAGAGCTGCGCCGCGCACGCCGACGTGCTGATCCCGTTCGGCAGCGTCGACCCGCACAAGGGCCGGGCGGGCGCCCGCGAGGCCCGCCGGCTCGTCGAGGAGCACGGGGTGCGCGGGTTCAAGTTCCACCCCAGCATCCAGGGCTTCGACCCGAACGACCGGCTCGCCTACCCGCTGTACGAGGTCATCGAGGAGCTGGGCGCGATCGCGCTGTTCCACACCGGCCAGACCGGCATCGGCGCGGGCGTGCCCGGCGGGGCCGGGGTGCGGCTCAGGCACTCCAACCCGATGCTGGTCGACGACGTGGCCGTGGACTTCCCCCACCTGAAGATCATCCTGGCCCATCCGTCGTTCCCCTGGCAGGACGAGGCCCTGGCCGTCGCCACCCACAAACCGGGCGTGCACATCGACCTGTCCGGCTGGTCGCCCAAGTACTTCCCGCCCCAGCTCGTCCGCTACGCCAACACCCTGCTCAAGGACAAGGTGCTGTTCGGCTCCGACTACCCCGTCATCACCCCGGACCGCTGGCTCAAGGACTTCGCCGCCCTCGACATCAAGCCCGAGGTCCGCCCCAAGATCCTCAAGGACAACGCCGCCCGCCTGCTCGGCCTCGCATCGAAGGAGACCCAGGGATGACCACCACCGCCGACGGCCTGGCAGAGATCAAGGCCCTGGCCGGCAAGGACCTCGGCCACACCGGCTGGCTGGAGATCGGCCAGGACCGGGTGAACACCTTCGCCGACGCCACCGACGACCACCAGTGGATCCACACCGACCAGGAGAGGGCGAAGGCCGGCCCGTTCGGCGGCACGATCGCGCACGGCTACCTCACGCTCGCCCTGGTCATCCCGCTCTTCACCGAGCTGCTGGAGATCAGGGGCGTCAGGATGAGCATCAACTACGGCCTGGACAAGGTGCGTTTCCCCGCCCCGGTCAAGGTCGGCGCCAGGATCCGCCTGGCCGGCCGGGTCGCCGAGGCCGAGGACGTGCCCGGCGACGGCGTCCAGATGCACGTGGACTTCACCATCGAGATCGACGGCGAGCCCAAGCCCGCCTGCGTCGCCCGCGCCATCTACCGCCACTACGCCTGACTTCCCGCCACGCCCCCCACGAACGGGATCACGCATGTCCAACCCCACCCAGCTACGCCGCGCCGTGGCCTCCAGCTTCCTCGGCAGCGTCATCGAGTACTACGACTTCCTCCTCTACGCCACCGCCTCCGCCCTGGTGTTCGGCAAGGTCTTCTTCTCCGACCTGAGCCCGCTGGCCGCCACGGTCGCCAGCCTCGGCACGTTCGCGACCGGCTACCTGGCGCGGCCGCTCGGCGGCGTCATCTTCGGCCACTTCGGCGACCGGCTCGGCCGCAAGCGCATGCTGGTGCTGACCATGACGCTCATGGGCGTGGCCAGCACCCTCATCGGCGTGCTGCCGACGTACGAGCAGATCGGCACCCTCGCTCCCGTCGCGCTCGTGCTGCTGCGCGTGGCGCAGGGCGTCGCGGTCGGCGGCGAGTGGGGCGGCGCGGTGCTCATGTCGGCCGAGCACGCGACCGGCCGCCGCGGCCTGTGGGCCAGCTTCACCAACGCCGGAGCGCCGTTCGGCATGCTGCTGTCCACGGCGGCGCTCAACGGCAGCGCCGCGATGATGGACGAGCAGGCGTTCCTGAGCTGGGGCTGGCGCATCCCGTTCCTGCTGAGCATCGTGCTGCTGGCGATCGGCCTGTTCGTGCGGGCCAGGGTGGCGGAGACGCCCGTCTTCGCCTCGGCCGCCTCGTCGGGCCCGGCGCGGCGCTCGGCGCCGCTGCTGGACGTGCTGCGCCACCACCCCAGGGCGTTGCTGCTCGGCATCGGGGTCGGGCTGTCGCCGTTCGTGCTGCAGGGCACGCTGACCACGTTCCTCGTCTCGTACGGGGTGCAGGCCGGGTTCGCCAGGCAGCAGGTGCTCAGCGCGCTCACCCTGACGTCGGGGCTCGCGGTCCTCGGCATCATCGGCTGGTCCGCGCTGTCGGACCGGGTGGGCCGCCGCCCGATCGTGCTGGCCGGCGCGGTGGCCGCCGCCGCGTTCGCGTTCGCGATCTTCCCGCTGGCCGACTCCGGCAGCGTCGGGCTGCTCACGCTCGCGCTCGTGCTCGGGCAGTCGATCATCCATCCCATGATGTACGGGCCGCTCGCCGCGCTGTACGCCGAGTTGTTCGCCACCCGCAGCCGCTACACCGGCGCCTCGCTCGGCTACCAGATCGCCGGCCTCGGCGCGGGGCTGGCCCCGCTGCTGTTCGCCCAGATCCAGGCCTCGACCGGGGGCGGCGGCACGGGGCTGATCTCCGCCGTCATCGCCGGGTTCTGCCTGCTGACCGTGGTGTGCACGGCGGCGCTGCGGGAGACGAGCCGTACCGACCTGGTGTCCTCCGCCGACCACAGCGGCGTATCCCGCTAGGAGCAACCCCCATGCGCAACGCCGGACTGGGCGGCTGGCCCGCCCGCCGCGCCCTGATGACCCCGGACCGCACGGCGTTCGTCCTCGGCGAGCGCCGCGTCACCTGGATGTTCGGCGTCACCACGATGTTCGCGGCGCTCGCCCGCTCGCCGCGCTGGGCCGGCGCCGACCTGTCCTCGGTGCGCACGCTGATGGCCGGGGGCGCACCCGTGCCGCCGGCGCTGATCCGCACGTACCAGGAGCGCGGGCTGGTGTTCTGCCAGGGGTACGGCCTCACCGAGACCGCTCCGGGCGCCACGTTCCTGGAGCCGAGCCAGAGCGCCCGCAAGGCCGGCTCGGCGGGCGTGCCGGTCTTCTTCGCCAACGTGCGCGTGGTCCGCCCCGACCTCACCGACACCGCTCCCGGCGAGCCGGGCGAGGTCCTCGTCCAGGGCCCGAACGTCACCCCCGGCTACTGGAACAACCCCTCCGCCACCCGGGCCGCGTTCGCCGACGGCGGCTGGTTCCGCTCCGGCGACATCGCCACCCGGGACGCCGACGGCCACCTCCACATCGTGGACCGGGCCAAGGACATGTTCATCTCCGGCGGCGAGAACGTGTACCCGGCCGAGGTCGAGGGCGTGCTGGCCGAGCATCCCGGCGTGGCGGAGGCGGCCGTGGTCGGCGTGCCGGACGGCACCTGGGGCGAGGTCGGGCACGCCTTCGTCATCCCCCGGCCCGGCGCGCGCGTCACCGCCGACGGGCTGCGCGGCTTCCTGCTCGACCGGCTGGCCAAGTACAAGATCCCCCGCTACTTCGACGTGGTGGACGATCTGCCGCGCACCGGCTCCGGCAAGATCCGCAAACCGGAGCTGCGCGCCCGGGCGGCCCGCTAGCGAGCACGTACGCGGCGCCGGCCCGCAGCTCGCCGACGGCGTGGCCGGCCGGTGAGGACCGGCGCGGCCCGCCGCCCGCCCTACGATGTGATCGTGACTCCGACTCCTCGACGCGCGCCCCGCACCGCCGCTCGCGGCGCAGCCGCACCCAGCATCCGGGATGTCGCCGCCGCCGCGGGAGTGTCGTACCAGACCGTCTCGCGCGTGCTGAACGAGTCGCCGCGCGTGCGGCCGGAGACCCGCACGGCGGTGCTGGCGGCGATCGAGAGCCTCGGCTTCCGCCCCAGCCGGACGGCGCGCGCCCTGAGCCTGGGCCGCGCCCGCGGCATCACCGTGGTCACCTCCAACACCATCCTGTACGGCTACGCGGCCACGCTGCAGGGCCTGGAGGAGGCCGCCAGGGCCGAGGGCATGGCCATGGGCATCAGGGTCGTGGAGTCGGCCGAGCCCGCCGAGGTGAAGCAGACCGTCGACCACGTCGCCGACGCCAGCGCGGGCGGGGTGGTGGTGATCGCGTTCGACCGGCTCGGCGTCGCGGTCCTGGAGGCGCTGCCCGAGCACGTCCCGGCCGTGGCCGCCGCCGAGCCGGCCGCGCCCGACCGGGGGCGCGTCGCCATCGCGCTCGACGAGCGCCGCGCCGCCGCCGACGCCACCCAGCACCTGCTGGACCTCGGCCATCGCACCGTCCACCACGTCGCCATCCCGTCCGAGGGGGAGGGCGCCGTGCCCGGCGGGCGGCTGGCCGGGTGGCGGGACGCGTTGCGGGCGGCGGGGGCCGGGATCCCCGAGCTGATCGGGTGCGGGTGGGACATCCGCTCGGCGTACGCGGCCGGGCAGCGGCTGGCCGCCTCGCCGGACGTCACCGCGATCCTGTGCGGCAACGACGACATCGCCCAGGGGGTGCGCAGGGCGCTGTACGACGCGGGCAAGGACGTGCCGGGTGACGTCAGCATCGTGGGCTTCGACGACATCCCGGGGTCGGCGTACTGGACGCCGGCGCTGACCACCGTGCGCATGGACTTCGCGGGCCTGGGCCGGGCCTGCTTCCACGCGGCGGTGGCCGAGCTGACCGGCGGCCCGCAGCCGGAGCCCGCTCTCACCCCGCCGGCGCTCGTGCTGCGCGAGTCCACCGCTCCGCCGCCCCAGCGCCGCTGATCCGGCTGCGCGGCAGGCGGTGTTCCGCCCGGGGCCGGCCCTCGCTCACCAGGGGCGCGGCAGGCACGCGATCTCCTGAAACGCGCGTGTAACGATCCAGCAAAGAGGGTTCCCCCGCCGGCATGTGACCGCTCACACTGAGGCTCAAGCATGTGACCGGTCACATGCCTCGGGAAAGCGAGTTCATTGATGCCTGCTGACGTCGTCGAGACCGTGCGCTGGGGGCACACCGGCCTCACCGCCGTCGTGGAGATCCACCCGGATCGCCCGGTCGCCCTGCGCGAGCTGTCGGCCGGAGCGCCACCCGCCACGGCGGCCCGCGCGTCCCAGCCGCTGGTGGAGGTGCTGGTGCCCGGCGAGGGCCGGGCCAGGGCGTCCCAGCGGCTGTCGGAGACGTCGGTGGGCTGCCGGCTGCGGTACGCGGGCGCCGAGCAGTCGAGCGACGGCGGCTGGCACGAGCTGCGGATCCGGATGCGGGACGAGGTCTCGGGCCTGGCCGCCGAGCTGATCATGCGTTCACCCGACGGCGTGCCCGCGGTGCAGGCGCGGGTCCGGGTGACCAACACCGGCCAGGGCCCGGTGCCCCTGCTGGCGGTCACCTCGTTCGCCGCGGTCTTCCCCGCGAACGGGATGAACGGCCTCGACGTCCTGTACGCCGACAGCGAGTGGCTCGGCGAGAACCGCTGGACCAGGCGCCCGCTCACCGAGCACGTCCCCGGCCTCGGCCTGCCCGAGCACGGCCAGCACGGCAAGGGCACGTTCGCCCTGACCAGCCAGGGCACCTGGTCGAGCGGCCGGCACGTGCCCATGGGCGGCCTGACCGACCGCGGCACCGGCCGTACGTGGCTGTGGCAGATCGAGCACAACGGCCCGTGGCGCTGGGAGACGGGCGAGCGGCTGGACGGCGCGTACGTCGCCCTGTCCGGCCCGACCGACCTCGACCACCAGTGGAGCGAGCTGCTCGCCCCGGGCGAGTCGTTCACCACCGTGCCGGTCGCGATCGCCGCCTCCGGCGACGGGGTGGAGGGTGCGGCGGCGGCGCTGACGGCCTATCGCCGCGCGCTGGTGCGCCCGCACCCCGACCGGGCCGCGCTCCCCGTCGTGTTCAACGACTACATGAACACGCTGATGGGCGACCCCACGACGGACAAGCTCCTTCCCCTGATCGACGCCGCCGCCGCGGCGGGCGCGCAGGTGTTCTGCGTGGACGCCGGCTGGTACGACGACGGCGGCGACTGGTGGGACAGCGTCGGCGAGTGGCAGCCCTCACAGACCCGCTTCCCCCGCGGCCTGGAGGAGGTCCTGGCCCGCATCGCCGGCCACGGCATGACACCCGGCCTGTGGCTGGAGCCCGAGGTGATCGGCGTGCGCAGCCCGATGGCCGGCAAGCTGCCCGCGGAGGCGTTCCTGCAGCGCGGCGGCGTGCGGCTGGCCGAGCACGGCCGCCACCACCTCGACCTGCGCCACCCCGCCGCGGTCGCGCACCTGGACCAGGTGGTGGACCGCCTGGTCGAGGAGCTGGGCGTCGGCTACTTCAAGCTCGACTACAACATCGACCCGGGCGCCGGCACCGACAGGGACGCCACCAGCGTCGGCGCGGGACTGCTCGCCCACAACCGGGCCCACCTGGCCTGGCTGGAGGGCGTGCTGGACCGCCATCCCCACCTGGTGCTGGAGAACTGCGGCTCGGGCGCGATGCGCATGGACTACGCGATGCTCTCGCGCCTGCAGTTGCAGTCCACCAGCGACCAGCAGGACTTCCTGCGCTACCCGCCGATCGCGGTCGCCGCGCCGCTGTCGATGCTGCCCGAGCAGGCCGCCAACTGGGCCTACCCCCAGCCTGACATGACCGGCGAGGAGATCGCCTTCACCATGGTCACCGGCATCCTCGGCCGCCTCTACCTGTCGGGCAACCTGCACCGGATGACGCCGGAGCAGTTCGATTCGGTCGAGCGGGGCGTGCGGCTGCACCAGAGCCTGCGCGCCGACCTGCTGCGCGCCACCCCGTGCTGGCCGCTCGGCCTGCCCGGCTGGGACGACCCCTGGCTCGCCCTCGGCCTGCGCACCGAGGACGTGACCCACCTGGGCATCTGGCGCCGTCCCGGAGCCCCGGCGGCCACCGTGCTGCACCTGCCCCACCTGGCCGGACGCCATCTCACCGCCGAGATCGCCTACCCGGCGGCGGACGGCTGGGCCTGCTCCTGGGACCCGCGGGCCGCCGAGCTCACCGTCACCGCCACCGTCCCCGCGCCCACCGCCCGCATCCTGCACCTCCGCCCCCTCTGAACGCCCCCTCCGAACCGAAGGAAGCCGAACCGTGAAGCTCGCACAGCGTGTCGCCGCCGCGTCGGCCCTCGTCCTGGCCGTCACGGCCTGCAGCGACCCCTCGGCGGGTCCCGCCGCGGCCCCCGCCACCGGCGGCTCGCCGGCCGCCTGGCCCTCGCCGACCGCCCGCCTGGACGGGGTGACGCTCACCATCTGGGCCGCCCAGAACAGCAACACCGTGCCCAAGGCCGTGACCGACGCCTTCACCCAGGCGACCGGGGCCAAGGTGGAGGTCGTCACCATCCCCGACCCGTACGAACAGGGCGTGCAGACCAAGGTGGCGACCGGGGACAAGCCCGACCTGGCGTTCTGGCAGCCGACGGCGTCCATGCTCACCGCGCTCAACGCCCGCGCCAACCTCCAGCCGCTCGACGGCGCCCCCTGGCTGTCCACGCTCTCCCCCGAGCTGCGCGACATCACGGGCCTGCTGGACGGCACCCGCTACGCCGCGCTCGTCACGAGCCCGGCGGTCCAGGGCGTCTACTACAACAAGCAGCACGTCAAGCAGCCGCCGAAGAACTTCGACGAGCTGGTCGAGGTGGCGCGCGCGCTCAAGGGCAAGGGGGTCACCCCGTTCTTCGAGATGGGCGGCGACAAGTGGGCCACCCAGTGGTGGGTGCAGGTCCAGCTCGCCGACGCCGCCAAGGACGGCCTGTGGGAGCGGGTCAACACGGGCAAGGAGACGTTCGAGGACAGGACGATCCTGGACGCGATCAAGAAGTACCGGGCGCTGATCGACGAGGGGCTGTTCAACGCCGACATCAAGACCGCGACGTTCGAGGACCAGGGCGAGGCGCTGCTGTCCGGCAAGGCGGCCATGGTGATGCAGGTGAACTCGTTCTTCGGCCAGCTCCAGGCCAAGGCGGACACCGCCGAGCTGGACGAGAAGATCGGCTTCTTCCCGATCTCGCCGTCGGGGAACGTGGGCACGTTCATCCCCGACCAGTCGAACGCGCTGGTGGCCTTCCGCACCGGCGACGCCAAGCGGGAGCAGGCCGCGCGGCAGCTCCTGGCGTACTGGATGGGACCGGGTTACGCCGGTTTCGTGGCCGACCGCAAGACCGTGTCGCTGCGTACGGACGTGCCGGCCCCGGACGGCGTGCCGCAGGCGCTGAAGGACGTGCACGCCTCGCTCGGCGGGTCGGTCGGGTCGATGCAGGCGCTGGCCGTGGCCAACCCCGACCTGTACCTGAACCTGGCCGACATGATCACCGGCAGCCTGACCCCCGAGCAGGTGGCGGCCGCCACGCAGAAGCAGTTCGCCCAGCTCGCCAAGGCCGCCGGCGCCACCGGCTTCTGACGCCGAGGAGTCACCCGTGCAGCAGACGCTCGCCCGCCCCGGCAGAGCCGCCCGGCGGGCGCCGGCGGCCAAGCCGGCAAGCACCGTCGCGCGCGGCCGGACGCACCCCATGTGGTTCCTCCTGCCGGCGTTCGCGATCCTGTTCGTCTTCTTCTTCCTGCCGACCGTGTTCAACTTCGTCTACGCCTTCACCGACTGGTCCAGCTTCAAGAGCGAGATCCGTCCCGCGGGCTTCGACAACTTCGCCAACCTGCTGTCGGACGGCACGCTCTTCAGCGCGCTGCGCATCACGGTGATCTACGCCGCGCTGGTGGCGCTGTTCCAGAACCTGTTCGGCTTCGGCCTGGCCGTGCTGCTGGAGAAGGACACCTGGCTCAACCGCGCCGCCCGCCTGGCCTTCCTCGTCCCGGTGCTGATGTCGGCGCTGGCCGTCGGCTACGTCTTCCAGGCCCTGCTCAAGCCGGACGGCAGCCTCAACGACCTGCTCTCGGCGCTGTCCGGGCAGCAGGTGGACGTCGCCTGGCTGGGCAGCACGACGTGGACGCTGGTGCTGGCCGCGGTCATCCACGCCTGGAAGTGGATGGGCCTGTCGATGCTCATCTACCTGGCGGGGCTCAAGACGGTCCCCGAGGACGTGACCGAGGCCGCCCGCATCGACGGCGCCACGCCGTGGCAGGCGTTCTGGGCGATCCGGTTCCCGCTGCTGGCCCCGGCCGTCACCTTCAACGTGGCCACGGCGCTGCTCGGCTCGATGAACGGTTTCGACATCGTGCAGGCGCTGACCGGCGGCGGCCCCGCCCGCAGCACCGAGATCCTGAACATCTTCATCTACCGCACCTTCGGCCAGGGCCTGTTCGCCCAGGCCACGGCCATGAGCCTGGTGTTGTTCCTCATGGTCGCGCTGCTGGCCTTCCCCGTCATCCGCGTGCTGCGCAGAAGGGAGGAGATCCTGTGACGGTCCCCGCCTTCGGTTCCACCGCCCGCCGCCGTGCCCCGTCTCCGGTGGCGCGGGGTCTGGCCGCCCGGCTGCGCCCGTTCGCGGTGGTCGCGCTGGTCGTCCCCGTCATGGGGGTGCCGTTGTGGCTGGTCGTCGTCACGGCCGCCAAGTCGCAGGGCGAGGCCCTGTCGCCGAACCTGTCGCCGCCCGCCGAGTGGCGGTTGTGGGAGAACCTGGCGCAGGTGTGGCAGCAGGGCGAGGTGCCCATGGCGTTCCTGGGCAGCCTGCTGGTGGTCGCGCCGTCGGTGGTGCTGGTGCTCACGTTCGGCTCGATGGCGTCGTGGATCCTGGCCCGCCGCGCGTCGCGGCTGAACGCGGTGCTGTACGCGCTGGCCATCAGCGGGATCGTGCTGCCGCCCGCCGTGGTCACCATCGTGCTCCTGCTGCGGCAGCTCGGCCTGGCGGGCAGCCCCGCCGGCATGATCGGGGTCTACGTCGGCATCTACCTGTCCACGGTGATCTTCTTCGTGACGGGCTTCGTGCGTACGGTGCCGCTGTCGCTGGAGGAGGCGGCCCGCATGGACGGCGCCGGGCCCGTGCGGGTGTTCTTCTCGGTGATCCTGCCGCTGCTGCGGCCGGTGCTGGCCACCGCGACCATCCTCATCTGCCTGTACGTCTGGAACGACGTCTTCTACGCGTTCTTCGTGGTCGGGGGGCGGCTGGACACGTTGCCGCTGAACCTGTTCCAGGTGGCCAACGCCGGGCTGTACCTCAACAACTGGCACCTGATCTTCGCCTACATCATCCTGATGAGCCTGCCGCTGCTGGTCGTCTTCGCCGTCGCGCAGCGCAGGATCATCTCCGGCATCACCGGCGGCGCCGTGAAGTAGGCGCCGCCGGCGAGCCGCTCAGGCGAGGGTGACCAGGTCGGCGTAGCCGTCGTGCCACAGGTCCTCGGCCCCGTCGGGCAGCAGCAGCACCCGCTCGGGCCGCAGCGCCTCCACGGCCTCCTGGTCGTGCGTGACCATGACCATCGCCCCCTGGTACGCCTCCACGGCCGCCAGCACCTCCGCCTTGGAGGCGGGGTCGAGGTTGTTGGTCGGCTCGTCGAGCAGCAGCACGTTGGCCCGGGAGCTGACCAGCCCGGCCAGCGCCAGCCTGGTCTTCTCCCCGCCCGACAGCACGCCGACCGGTTTGTCCACGTCGTCCCCGCCGAACAGGAACGACCCGAGCACCGCCCTGGCCTCGCCGTCGGTGAGCTGCGGGGCGGCTGAGGCCAGGTGGCCGCCGACGGTGGTGGCCGGGTCGAGGGTGTCGTGCTCCTGGGCGAAGTAGCCGAGCCGCAGCCCGTGCCCGGCCACGACGCGCCCCGAGTCGGGCCGCTCGTGCCCGGCCAGCAACCGCAGCAGCGTGGTCTTGCCCGCGCCGTTGAGCCCGAGCACCACGAGCCTGCTGCCCCGGTCGATGGCCAGGTCCACGCCGGTCAGCACGGGCAGGCCGCCGTACGACTTGGTCAGGCTGATCGCGCCGAGCGGCGTGCGCCCGCTGGGCGCCGGCTCGGGCAGCCGGATGCGCGCCACCTTGCCCGCGCGGCGGACCGGGCGGGTCTCGGCGAGCATGCGGTCGGCCCGCCGGGCCATGTCCCGGGCGCGGACGGCGGTGGCGGACCTGTAGCGCATGCGGTCGGCCTGGGCGTGCAGCGCGGCGGCCTTGCGCTCCGCGGCGGCGCGCAGCCGGGCCCTGCGCCGGTCGTCGGACTCGCGGTCGGCCAGGTAGGTGCGCCAGCCGGTGTTGTGCACCTCCAGCGTGCCGTCCGCCACGTGCCAGACGCGGTTGACCACGTCCGCGAGCAGCTCGGTGTCATGGCTGATCACGACGAGGCCGCCGGAGTACCCGAGCAGGAACGAGCGCAGCCAGGCGACGGAGTCGCCGTCCAGGTGGTTGGTCGGCTCGTCGAGCAGCATGACGCCCGGCTCGGCGAACAGCACCCTGGCCAGCTCGACGCGCCGCCGCTGCCCGCCGGACAGGGTGCCGAGCGGCTGGTCGAGCGCCCGGTCGGGCAGGCCGAGCCCGGCGGCGACGCGGGCGGCCTCCGCCTCGGCCGCGTACCCGCCGCGGGCCTGGAACTCGGCCTCGGCCCTGGCGTAGCGGTTCATCGACCGCTCGTCGCCCGACTCGGCGAGCGCCGTCTCCGCGGCCCGCAGGTCGCGCAGCGCCCGGTCCAGGCCGCGGGCGGACAGGACGCGGTCGAGGACGGAGAGGCCGGGGTCGGCGGCGGACGGGTCCTGCGGCAGGTAGCCGACGGGGCCGCTGCGCACGATGTCGCCGGCGGCGGGCTGGAGCCCGCCGGCGAGGGCCTTCATGAGGGTGGTCTTGCCGGCGCCGTTACGGCCGACCAGGCCGACGCGGTCGCCGGGGGCGACGTGGGCGGTGACGCCGGACATCAGGAGACGGGCGCCGGCACGCAGCTCGACACCACGAAAGGTAAGCATGGAAATACGCTCCGGAACAGCTCAAGGACACAAGGGTGGCGTGGAAGCTGGTGTCCTGGCTAAGAAGTCCGGGGCGTAGACATGGGGCCCAGTGTAGGAGGGCGTCGCGCCGGCCTGCCACCGATTAATCAGGCCGGCGCGGGATGCCGTGCTGGGCGGCTAGTTCCAGATCCCGGGAACGCCGGCGGGCACCTCGTCCTTGACCTCCGCGCGGTCGATCACGTCGCCCCGCAGCGGCAGGTTCACGCTGACCTCGCGGCCCCAGTCGGTGAAGCGGGTGTCCGACTCGACCTGGACCGTGGTCTTGGACACGGGCAGGGTCGCCTTGACCGCGACCCGCCGCACCAGGCCCTTCTCACCGAAGTACAGCGCGTAGGAGATCTTGCCGCTCTTGAACCGCGTGCCGTACCGCGAGGCGAACGGGGCGGAGGCGGCGGCGAGCTTGGCGGGCTTGATGGCGCCCTTGAGTATCCCGTCCTTCCAGGAGGTACGGGCGGCCACGAGGGCCTTGAGCGTGGCCGGGTCGAGGACCTCGACGAGCAGGTTGCTCGGCGGCTGCTTGACGCCGCCGTAGCGCACGTGGCTCGCGTCCGCGATCATCAGCGCCTGCTCGACCACCGGGCCGGAGACGTAGCTCACGCTGCCCGAGGAGATCAGCCGGACGGGGCCCGCCTGCAGGCCCTCGGTCTCCTTGGGGCTGGTCCTTCTCATCTCGCGCAGCAGCTTGTCGCTGTACTGGACGGTCTGGCCCAGGTCGGAGGCCACCGGGCCGCGCGAGCCGAGCCCGACCGTGCCGTCCACGGTGGAGGTGACGACCCGGTCGCCCGGGTAGGTGATCTTGGCGGTCGCCCGCAGGTTGACGGCTCTGCCGGGCGCTAACTCGGCCTGGAGCGCCTTGACCGGGTCGGAGGCGGAGGCGGCCTGCGCCGGCACGGCGGTGAGCTGCGCCATGCCCGCGACCACGGCGACACCGACGATGGTTCGCTTCATTGGTTTCCTTGGGAACGGTCCGGAAAGACGCGAACAATCTGGTGCATCTAAGATCGTCCGTCAAGCCGGACCGGCCATCAGGCCGCACGACCGGCCCGCCCCGCAGGTCCGCCGCGACATCCCGCCGGGCCTGAGCCGCACGCTGGGCGGCGTGGCGACGAACGCCGGCCTGGTGCCCCGCGTCGGCGACGGCGTCGCGGACGCCGTCGCCGACGGTGATGCAGGACCGCGACCGCGCGTAGCCGCCCGGCCGGGGCACCTCAGCGGATCAGGCCGGGAAGTCCTTCGGGTTGACCGAGGTCGTCCTGGCGTTGCCGCCCCTGACCGGGTTGAGGGTCAGCGACCAGCCGGGGATCCGGGTGGCGGTGGTCCGGTACGTCAGCTTCTCGTTGAAGCGCTGGTAGACGGCGTTCCGCGTGAACCTGCCCTTCGACTTGCTGAAGCGGGTGCCGGTGGTGAAGTAGATCCGGTACGTGCCGTCCCTGACGTCGTTGATGGTGGCCGTGGACTTGGCGCGCACGTAGATGCTGATCGCCTTGGTCTTGCCCCTGACCAGGGCGACGACGCCGTCCTGCGAGAGGCCGTTCTTGATCTTCAGCCTCCCCTGGCCGCCGCTGATGCGGTCGTAGAGGATCGTGCCGTTGCGCGGGCGGGCCAGCGCGGCCGAGTCGGCCGTGAGCGTCACCGTCGTGGCGACGCTGCCACCGGTCACGGTGGTGGCGCCGGCCGGGGACGAGGTCAGCAGCCCGCCCGCCAGCGCGACCGCGGCCACGACACCGGCGCGCATGGCGGTTCCTTCGAGAAGCCTCTTCACAGAACATCTCCTTCGTGACGCATGGTCACGGTAAAGATAGATTAAAGAGGCTCTGATCCGATACCGGATTGGTGATGCGCCGGGCCAGGGGCGGGCGACCGGCGGGTACCGCGCGGCGCCGGCCCGCCTGGCGGAGCTCCTGCCGGCGCGTCAGGCCGAGGACGACTCTCCCGCCGCCTGCAGCACGGGCGCGCTCAGCCTGACGCACAGTTCCCAGACCGCCTCCTGGTTGCCGGGGTCGAGCGCCGAGGCGGGCAGCGGCTTCCTGCGGCACTTGTCGTCGACGTACGCGCCGCTCACGCCTTCCAGCTCGGCGCTCGTGGCCGCGTACACGCTGGATCGGGCGGACCTGGCGAGATCGGACAGGAACAGCGGCGCGACGACCTTCAGCACCAGCGGCGCGATCGGCCGGTAGACGATCGGGAACGCCCTGATCGGTGTGGACCGGTTCATCGGCGTGTAGCCGTGCCCCGGGTAGACCACGTTCGCCGTCACGCCGGAGCCGCGCAGCCGCTCGGCCAGGCGGTGGGTCATCGCCATCGTCATGGTCTTGGTGTGGTTGTAGTGGCTGAACGTCCACCCGATGTAGCGGCGTTCGCCCTGGAGGTCGCCGCGGTCGATGGGGCCGCCGGGGATGCCGCCGGTGAGGTTGACCACGCGGGCGGCGGGGGCGCGTCGCAGCTGCGGCAGGAGGAGGTGGGTGAGCGTGAACGGGGCCAGCACGTGCGCGGCGAACATCTTCTCCACGCCGTCGGCGGTCAGCTCGCGGGCCGGCAGGTTCACGCCGACGTTGTTGACCAGCACGTCGAGGCGGTCGTGGCGCTCGCCGACCGCCGCGGCCAGGCGGCGCAGGCCGTCGAGCCGCGTGACGTCGGCGGAGACGGCGTGGACCCGGTCGTGCCCGGCGCTGCTCCTGATGTCCCGCGCGGCCCGCAGGCCCCGCGCCGGGTCGAGCCCGACGAGGATCACCGAGGCTCCGCGCCCGGCCAGGCCGCGGGCGGTCTCCATGCCGATCCCGCCCGTGCTGCCGGTGATGAGCGCCACTCTGCCATTCATGTCATTAGATGCCATGAACGACACTATATGCCTAGCGATACACTCGGACGCATGGCTGGGTTGAGAGAGCGGGCGCGGCGGGCCGTACAGGCCGAGCTCGCCGCGGTGGCGCTGGAGCTGTTCACGGAGCGGGGCTTCGACGAGGTCACGGTCGACGACATCGCCCGCGCCGCCGGGGTGTCCAAGCGCAGCTTCTTCCGTTACTTCCCGGCGAAGGAGGACGCCGTGTTCGGCGGCGTCCAGGTGATGGGCGACGACATCGCCGAGCAGCTCGCCGCCCGGCCGGCGGACGAGCGCCCCTGGGACTCGCTGCACGCGGTGCTGCGGGAGTGGGTCGCGCGCATCGACGCCGAGAGCCGGGCCACGCTGCGGCTGATCGAGCGGACGCCCTCGCTGCGGGCCCGCTTCCAGCACAAGCGCGAGGAGGTACGCTCGCGCATCGCCGAGTCCCTGGCGGCCCGCACCGGCCTGGACCCCTTCACCGTCGATCTCCTGACCGCCGCTGCGGGCGCCGCCGTCGACTGCGCCTCCCGCGAGTGGCTCCGGACGGGCTCGGACGGCGACCACATGCGACTCGTCGACACGGCCTTCACCCGCCTCCGCCCGTCCTGCGCCGGCACCTGACCACCTCATCCCGCCAACGGACGCGCCGGCCGGGCGGGTGGACAGGCAGGCGTCAGGGCGGGCAGGTGAGCGGGTGCCGCTCGGGTTGGGCAGGGACGAATTGGCTTTTGTCCCTTATGGCCTAGACTGCGGCAGATGTTCCCGGCCCCCGCCCGGCTGGCCTGGCTGGACGCCCTGCGGGGACCGGCAGCGCTGGCCGTCACCATGCACCACGCCGGCTGGACGTTCGTCCCGGGCGTCTGGGCCGAGGTCGATCGCCGCATCGATCTCGGCTCGTGGGGCGTGTTCGTGTTCTTCCTGGTCAGCGGCTACATCATCCCCGCCTCCCTGGAACGGCGCGGCGACCTGCGCGCCTTCTGGACCGGCCGCGCCTTCCGCCTCCTCCCGCTGCTCCTGGCCGCCTGCTGCCTGGCGCTGCTCCTCGCCGCGGCAGGCCCGCTGCCCTTACCGCCGGGGCTCGGCGAGCGCCCGTGGCCGGTGGTCGCGCTCGGGAACGTGACGATGCTCCAGGAGCTGCTCAACCTCCCCGCGCTGATCAACGTGACCTGGACGCTCTCGTACGAGATGGCGTTCTACCTGATGAGCGTGGCCCTGTTCGCGGTGCGGCAGGCACACAGGTCGGCGGGGATCGCGCTCAGCCTGGCGCCGGCGGCCGTGCCGCTGGGCCTGCTGCTGCCCAAGGCGACGATCGGCGGCCGGGCCGACCTGGTCGCCGCGCTGCTCGGGCTGGCGGTGGTCGCGGCGATCGCGGTGAGCGTGCTGGCGTCCGAGAGGGCGCGCACGGTGGCGGCGATCGCGGGCGGGCTGCTCGGCCTGGCGCTGGTGGTGCTGGGCAGCCGGGGCGGCACCTGGCAGGGGATGATCATCCTGGCCACGATGTTCGCCGGGACGGCGGTGTACCGGGCCGAGCAGGGGACGATCTCGTGGCGGGCCGCGGGGGTCACGCTGGCGGTCGTGCTGGGCTGTGGGATCCCGGCCAAGGACGATCCCGCCTGGGCGCCGGCGATCGTGCTGGCGTTCGCGGCGTTCGGGCTGGCGTACGCGCTGCGCGGCCGGTCGTTCCCGCGCTGGCTGCCGTGGCTCGGGCTGATCAGCTTCTCCGTCTACCTGCTGCACCCGATCCTGCTGCACGTGCTGCCGGATCTGCCGCTGTTCTTCCTCGCCCTGATCCCGCTCAGCGCCCTGACCTACCGCCTGATCGAGCTGCCGGGCCAGCGGCTGGGCAAGCGCCTGATCGGAAGGGCAGGCTAGGGGCGGGGCGCGCCCCTGCCGCACAGGTATCCGACGATCATCTCCCCGACCATCCGCCGCTGCCGGTCCCGGTGCTCGGCCGCGGTCATGTCGCGCCCGAACAACGCCCCGAACGTGTGCTGGTTCGCCACCCGGAAGAAGCAGAACGCGCTGATCATCATGTGCACGTCGATGGCGTCGGCCTCGGTGACGAAGTCGCCCGACTCCTGCCCCGCGTCGAGGATGCGGGAGATCAGGTCGAGCACCGGCGTGCCGAGATTGCCCAGGACCTCGGACTTGCGGATGTGCTCGGCCTGGTGGATGTTCTCGATCGCGACGAGCTGGATGAACTCGCGGTGCGCGTCGTGGTGGTCGAAGGTCAGCTCGGCCAGCGTGCGGATGGCCTCGACCGGCGCGAGGTGCTCGACGTCGACCGTCCGCTCGACCTCGCGCACCTCGGCGTACGCCTTCTCCAGCACGGCGATGTAGAGCCGCTCCTTGCTGCCGAAGTAGTAGTAGATCATGCGCTTGGTCGTGCGCATGCGGGCCGCGATCTCGTCCACGCGCGCCCCCGCGTAGCCGTAGCGGGCGAACTCGCGCTGGGCGACCTCGAGGATCTCCGCTCTGGTACGGTCGGCGTCCCGCTGGCGTTCGGTGGTGGCGGGGGGCGAGGTCATTGGCTCATCATAGGCTGGCCCGCCAGCTGTACGGCGACGGCGCTCAGAAGGGATGGTGCGCCTGCTGGGTGGCGAGCGTGATCCAGCGGATGTCGGTGAACGCCTCCATCGCCCGCCGGGCCGCCCCGCGCACAGCGCCCCGGACGCGCTACAGGTCCGCGTCGCGGGCGATGGTCACGAGTGGTTCTCCTCGGTGAGGACGCGCTGGGCCACGGCGAACGCGGCGTTGGCCGCGGGGACCCCGCAGTAGACGGCGCTCTGCAGCAGGACCTCGCCGATCTCGTCCGGGGTGAGCCCGTTGCGGAGCGCGGCGCGTACGTGCATGGCCAGCTCGTCGAGGTGCCCGCGGGCGACGAGCGCGGTGAGCGTGATGCAGCTGCGGGTGCGGCGGTCGAGGCCGGGACGGGTCCAGATCTCGCCCCAGGCGTAGCGCGTGATGAGGTCCTGGAAGTCCCTGGTGAAGGGCGTGGTACGGGCCACGGCGCGGTCCACGTGGGCGTCACCGAGCACCTCGCGCCGCACCTGCATGCCGGGCAGGGCCGGCAGGTGGGCCAGCAGGGCCTGGGTGACGCGCTCCGGCTGGTCGGCGGGGGCCAGGTGCGCGGCGCCGGGCAGCTCGACGAGCGTGGCGCCCGGGATGCCGTCGGCCAGCTGCCTGGCGTGGGCCGGAGGTGTCGCCGGGTCCTCACGTCCGGCCACGACGAGGGTGGGGACGGTGATGTTCGCGAGGCCGGCGCGCAGGTCGTAGGCCGCCAGGGCGTCGCAGCAGGCGGCGTACCCGGCCGGGTCGGTGGCGGCCAGGTCGTCCAGCAGCGCCTGGTCGGGGGTCTGCGCGAACCAGCGGCGGGCGGTGGCCTCCAGCAGTGGCGCGGTGCCCTGCTCGCGGACCAGCTTCGCCCTCTCGTGCCACGGCTCCGGGTCGCCGAACCTGGCGCTGGAGCAGATCATGGCCAGGGAGCGCAGCCGTCCGGGGTGGCGGGCCGCCAGGGTGGCACCGATGGCGCCGCCGATCGAGACGCCCGCGTAGTGGAAGGTGTCCAGGCCCTCGGCGTTCGCCACGTCCAGGACCAGGGCGGCCAGGTCGTCCAGGGTTTTCGCCCGGAGCGTGGGCGAGTGGCCGTGGCCGGGCAGGTCGAACCTGAGCACCCTGAACGTGCGGGCCAGGGCGGGGATCTGGGGGTCCCACAGGCGGGTGGAGGTGCCGAGTGAGGGGGCGAGGATGAGCGGCTGCCCCTGCTCGGGGCCGTCCAGCCGGTAGTGCAGCAGCATCAGTGCGGTGCCTTGTCTTGGTGATGGCCGAGGGCGCGGTCCGCGTCCTCGCGGTGATCGAGGGGACGGTCCGCGTCCTGGCGGTGATCGAGGGCGCGGTCCACGAGGGCCGGGGCGGGGCCGGGAGCGCCGGGGACGGACAGGTTGGCGCGCATGCGGTCCGGGTGCACGCGCAGGTCCGTGATCAGCTCGGCGGCGTCGCGGGCGGCGCCCGCCACCAGGCGCAGGGCCTCGCGCAACGGCTGCCATTCGGCGTGCCAGGCGCCGGACGGGCGCTCGTCCTCCGCGGCGAGCGAGCCGTACAGGATGGCTGCGAGCGGCGGCACCTGGCGGGCGGCGGCGGCGATCATCGTGGCCCGGACCGGGTTGTGCTTGTGCGGCATCGACGACGACCCGCCGCCGACGCCCTCGGACAGCTCCCCGATCTCGGTACGCGACAGCACCAGCACGTCGGCCGCCACCTTGCCCAGCGCCCCGGCGGTGAACGCCAGCGCCCCGGCCAGGTCGGCGACGGGCGTGCGCAGGACGTGCCAGGGCAGCACCGGCTCGGCCAGCCCCAGCTCGGCGGCGAACCGCCCGGGCAGGCGCAGCGCCACCGCAACCGCCTCCTCGACCGCTCCACCGCCGGCAGTGGCCTCCCCCGGCGCGTCGCCGGCAGGGGCTGCCTCCTCTGCGCCGCGAGCCGGGGCCGGTTGGAAGGCGGCCAAGGTTCCGGCCGCGCCGCCGAGCTGGGCCGGGAGCGCTTCGCGGGCGGCGGCGAGGCGGGTGCGGGCGGCGGCGGCCAGCTCGCGCCAGCCCGCCGCCTTGAGCCCGAACGTCGTAGGCACGGCCTGCTGCGTGAGCGTCCTGGCGGCCATCGGGGTGTCACGGTGCGTCGCCGCCAGCGCGGTGAGCCCGCCGATCACCCGGCCGAGGTCGGCGAGGACCGGGCCCAGCGTGCGCCGGGCGACGAGCATGAGGGCGGTGTCGACGATGTCCTGGCTGGTCGCGCCCCGGTGGACGTGCTCGCCATGGGGTCCGGCCGCCTCGCGCAGGTCCCGTACCAGCGGGATGACCGGGTTCCCGCCGGAGCGGGCCCGCGCCACGAGGTCCGGCAGGCTGAACGCGTCCGCGCGGGCGGCGGCCGACACCGCCTCCGCCGCCTCGGCCGGTACCAGGCCGAGGGCCGCCTGGGCGCGGGTCAGGGCGGCCTCGGCGTCCAGCATGGCCTGCAGCACGGCGACGTCACCGGTGGCCTCGGCGGCGCCCCGCATCGGGGACAACAACCCCAGATCGGCCTGCGGGGACGGCGGCCCACCGGCGGGCGCCACACCCGCAGCCGGTGCCCCGCCGGCGTTCGCCGTGCCGCTCGTGGCAGCCGTGCTGTCGGACTGCGGCTCGGGATCAGCCGAAGTCAAGGAAGACCGTCTCCTTCTCGCCCTGCAGATGGATGTCGAACCGGTGAACCCCGTCGCGCTCCTCGGCCGCCACCAGCGTCTGCCGCCGCTCCGGCGGGAGCGAGTCGAGGAAGGCGTCCTGCCCGAGGTAGATGCGCGTGTACAGGTGGTGCAGCAGGCCGCGGGCGAAGACGCACACGCTGATGTACCCGTTCCCCGGCACGACCGTGCGCAACGCCCAGTGCCCGTCCAGGTCGGTGGCCACGCGCCCGAAGCCGGTGAAGCGCACGCCGTCGCGCCCGAGGATGGCGCCGTTCGTGGGGTCGCGGCGCATCGTGCCGGGCGCCCCGGCCAGGGAGCCGTGCTCGTCGGCCTGCCAGAACTCCAGCAGCGCGTCCGGCACGGGGTCACCGGCGCCGTCGTAGACGTACCCGTGGACGGCGATCCCGCCGGACGCCAGGTCGCCGCCCCCGGGGAACGGCAACGCGTACCCGTAGAACGGGCCGACGGTCTGCGAAGGGGTGGGGTTCAACGGCCTTCCTCCATCCAGGTCGCGGTGGGCCCGTCGAGCACGATGTCCCACCGGTAGCCGAGCGAGAACTCCGGCTCGGACAGGTCGTGCACGTAGTCGGCGACCAGCCGCTGCCTGGCGCGCTCGTCGGTGACCGACTGCATGATCGGGTCGTACGGGAACAGCGGGTCGCCCGGGAAGTACATCTGGGTGACCAGCCGTTGCGTGAAGGCCGTGCCGAAGAGCGAGAAGTGGATGTGCGCCGGGCGCCAGGCGTTGAGGTGGTTGCGCCACGGGTACGGGCCGGGCTTGATCGTGGTGAAGAGGTAGTTGCCGTCGTCGTCGGTCAGGCAGCGGCCCACGCCGGAGAAGTTGGGGTCGAGCGGCGCGGGGTGGTCGTCACGCTGGTGCAGGTAGCGTCCGGAGGAGTTGGCCTGCCAGACCTCGACCAGCTGCCCGCGCACGGGGCGGCCCTGGCGGTCGAGCACGCGCCCGCGCACCGTGATCCGCTCGCCCAGCGGCTCCCCCAGGTGCTGCTTGGTGAGGTCGTTGTCGAACGGCGTCACGTCGCTGGCGCCGAACACCGGCCCCGCCAGCTCCGCCGCCTCCGGATCCTTGATCGCGACCAGCGGCTGCTTGGGGTGGCGGAGCAGGGTGCTGCGGTAGGGGGCGTAGTCGCGGGCGGGATGATCGCCCTGCTCGCCGGCGCGGGCCGCGATCTCCTGATCGATGTCGGCCTGCTTGAGAGGTTCGGACATCACGCTACCTTTCGAGTACGACGGCCAGCCCTTGGCCGACGCCGATGCAGAGACAGGCGAGACCGGTGCCGGAGCCGGCGGCGGCCAGCCGGTGGGCCACCGCGCCGGTGACGCGGGCGCCCGAGGCTCCGAGCGGGTGGCCGATGGCGATCGCGCCGCCGTCGGGGTTGACGATCGCGGGGTCGAGGCCGGGCAGCTCGGCCAGGCAGCCCAGCACCTGGGCGGCGAACGCCTCGTTCAGCTCGGCGGTGTCGAGGTCCTCGAACCGCTTGCCCGCCCTGGCCAGCGCCTTGCCCGCCGCCTCGACCGGGCCGAGCCCGAAGTAGCGGGGCTCCAGCGCGCTGACGCCGCTCGCCACGATCCTGGCCAGGGGCTCGCGCCCGCGCAGGCCCGCCTCGTCGGTCAGCAGCAGGGCCGCGGCTCCGTCGTTCAGCGGGGAGGAGTTGCCGGCGGTGACGGTGCCGCCGTCCTTGCGGAAGGCGGGCTTGAGCTTGGCCAGCGCCTCCAGGGAGGTGTCGTGGCGGATGCCCTCGTCCCGGCTCACGCCGGCGATCGGCACGATCTCGCGCTCGAACGACGCCTTCGCCGCCTTCTGGTGGCTGGCCAGCGCGAACGCGTCCTGCTCCGCGCGCGCGATCCGGTGCTTGTCGGCGATCAGCTCCGCCCCCTCGCCGAGCGCGACGGTGTGCTCGGCGGGCATGTCCGGGTTGACCAGCCGCCAGCCGAGCGTGGTGGAGACCAGCTCCTGCCCGCCCGCCGGGAACGCCTTCTCCGGCTTGGGCAGCACCCAGGGGGCGCGGGTCATCGACTCGACGCCGCCCGCGATCACGGTGGAGGCGTCGCCGACGGCGATCGCGCGGTAGGCGTGGATGACGGCCTCCATGCCGGAGCCGCACAGGCGGTTGACCGTGACGCCCGGCGTGGTGACGGGCAGGCCGGCGAGGAGTGCGGCCATGCGGGCGACGTTGCGGTTCTCCTCGCCCGCGCCGTTGGCGTTGCCGAGCACGACCTCGTCGGCGGCCTCCAGGCCGTTGCGCTCGGCCAGCGCCCTGACGACGTGCGCGGCCAGGTCGTCGGGGCGGATCCTGGACAGGGCTCCGCCGTAGCGGCCGAACGGGGTGCGTACGGCATCGACGATGTAGACGTCCTTCATGCCGCGATCACCTCCGCGCCGGTGCGCTCGCGCACCACGTCCAGGGTCACTTCCGGTGCGCGCTCCACCAGCGCGAACCCCTGCTCGGTGACGTCGAAGACGCCGAGGTCGGTGATGATCCGGTGCACGCACTCCTTGCCGGTCAGCGGCAGCGAGCACACCTCGACGAGCTTCGGGGAGCCGTCCTTGGCGTTGTGATCCATGATCACGATGACCTTGCGGGCGCCGTGCACCAGGTCCATGGCGCCGCCCATGCCCTTGACCAGCTTGCCGGGCACCATCCAGTTGGCCAGGTCGCCGCGGGCCGAGACCTGCATCGCGCCGAGCACCGCCACGTCGATGTGACCGCCGCGGATCATGCCGAACGACAGCGAGGAGTCGAAGAACGACGCGCCCGGCAGGACGGTGACCGTCTCCTTGCCGGCGTTGATCAGGTCGGGGTCGACGTCCTCGGCCTTCGGGTACGGGCCGACGCCGAGGACGCCGTTCTCCGAGTGCAGGACCACGTCCACGCCCTGCGGCAGGAAGGAGGGGATGCGGGTGGGCAGGCCGATGCCCAGGTTGACGTAGTCGCCGTCGCGCAGCTCGGCCGCCGCCCGCGCGACCATCTCGTCACGGGTCCAGCTCATTCGGTGATCGTCCTCTTCTCTATCCCCTTGTCGGCGGCCTGCTCGGGGGTCAGGACGAGCACGCGCTGGACGAAGACGCCGGGCAGGTGGACCTCGTCGGGGTCCAGCTCGGCCAGCTCCTCGACCTCCGCGACCGTGACGCGCCCGGCCATGGCGGCCAGCGGGTTGAAGTTCCTGGAGGCCTTGTTGAAGACCAGGTTGCCGTGGCGGTCGCCCTTGGCCGCGCGGACCAGCGCGAAGTCCGTACGGATGCCGCGTTCGAGCACGTACGGGCGGCCGTCGAACTCCCGCACCTCCTTCGGCGGCGAGGCGACCGCGATCGAGCCGTCGGGGTGGTGGCGCAGCGGCAGGCCGCCGTCGGCGATGGGCGTGCCGACACCGGCGGGGGTGTAGAAGGCGGGGATGCCGCTGCCGCCCGCGCGCAGCCGCTCGGCCAGGCTGCCCTGCGGCGTCAGCTCGACCTCCAGCTCGCCGGCCAGGTACTGGCGGGCGAACTCCTTGTTGTCGCCGATGTAGGAGGCGGTGACGTGGGCGATGCGCCCGGCGGCCAGCAGGATGCCCAGGCCGCCGCCGTCGACGCCGCAGTTGTTGGACACGACGCCGAGGCCGCTCGCGCCGGTGTCGTAGAGGGCCTTGATCAGCACGTTGGGGATGCCGCTGAGGCCGAAGCCGCCGACGGCGAACGACGCGCCGTCGCGCACGCCGGCCAGCGCCTCTTCGGGCGTGGCGACCACCTTGTCCTTGCGCACGACGCTCCGTTCGTACGTGTTCGCTCTGCGAACTTTAGTTCACTATTATGTGTTTTCAGTATGTGGATCGGGGGCGGGGCTGTCAAAGGTCCCCCTTGAAGGCCATGGGCGCCCGCCCGTCGCCTCACCGCCTGGAGGAGGAGCCGATGGAAGCGGCCGGAACCCTGGAGCGCGGGCTCGCCGTGCTGCGCGCGCTGGCCACCGACCCCCGGTGGCCCGTCCGGGCGACGGACCTGGTGCGCGCGACCGGCCTGGCCAGGTCCACCGTGGACCGGGTGCTCGGGACGCTCGCGCACCTCGGCTACGTACGGGCCGAGGGCCGCGACGTGCTGCCGGCGCCGCGCCTGATGGAGCTGGGCGAGGCGTACCTGGCGGGCGGCGGGCTGCGCGACACGCTCGCGCCGCTGGCGGGGCGGCTGGCGGACGAGCTGGACGAGTCCGTGTCCTTGGCCGTGCGCGATGGGGACGGGGTGCGGTTCATCGTGCAGTGCACCCGGCGGCGCACCATGTCGGTCACCTTCCGGGTCGGCGACCTGCTGCCCGTGGACCGGTGCGCGGCCGGACTGGCCCTGCTCGACCCGTCGGCACCGTGGGCGGAGGACGATCAGCTCATCGAGCCTGGATTGATCGCGGTGGCGATGCCCGTGCGGGACGGGGAGGGGCGGGCCGTCTGCGCGGTCAGCGTGGTCAGCCACACCAGCAGGCATACCGTGGCCGAGCTGCGTGATCACTGCGCGGGCGCGTTGCGCAAGACGGTGGGCGAGATGGAAGCGACGCTGGCCACCGGCGAACCGTCCACCACGGAGGAAGCGAACGCCACTGGCGATGCGAGCGCCGCTGGAGAGGCGGGCGCGGCCGGAGAGGCGAGCGCTTACAAAGAGGCGAGCGCCGTTGGCGGGGCGGGGCCGGCGGTGGCGGGCGTCGCCGGGGTCGATCGGTCGCGCGGCGCCAAGCAGGAGCTGGGGATGGGGTTCCTGCAGTCGCTGGCGCGCGGGCTGGCCGTCCTGGTCGCGCTCGGCACGGCGCGGGGCGGCCTGACCCTCGCCGACTGCGCCAAGGTCACGGGCCTGCCCAGGGCGACGGTGCGGCGGGCCGTACAGACGCTGGAGCGGCTCGGCTACGCGAGCACGGACGGGGCCCGGTTCGTGCTGCTGCCCCGGGTGCTGGAGCTCGGGTACGCCCGCCTGTCCGGGCTGACGTTCGGGGAGGTCGTCCAGCCGCACCTGGCCGACCTGGTGGCACGCGTACGGGAGTCGGCGTCCGTGGCGGTGCTGTCGGGCGACGACGTGGTGTACGTGGCCAGGGTGCAGACGGTCAGCCTGATGAGCATCAACATCACCGTGGGCACCAGGTTCCCCGCGTACGCGACCTCCATGGGCCGGGTGCTGCTGGCCGAGCTGCCCGACGAACGGCTGGCCACGATCGTGCCGAGGCGCCTGTCGCCCAGGACCGTCACCTCGGCGGCCGAGCTGCGGGCCCTGGTGCGCCAGGCCGCCGCGGACGGGTACGCCCTGGTCGACCAGGAGCTGGAGGAGGGCGTGCGGTCCATAGCGGTGCCGGTCCGCGACCGGTCGGGGCGTACGGTGGCGGCGGTGAACGTGGCCACGCACGCCGGCCGCGCCTCCAACGCCACGCTCCTGCGCGATGTCCTGCCCGCGCTCAGGGAGACGGCGGCGCGCATGGAAGCCGATCTCGCTCACGTTCACGCCGCGATCGACGGGTGATCCATGGTTAGAATCCGAGCATGAAAGCCGCAGTGCGCGCCAGATATGGCCCGCCGGAAGTGGTGAGCGTTTCAGACGTCGAAAAACCGGTCGTCAAGGACGGTGACGTGCTCGTCCGGATACGGGCGACGACCGTCAACCGCACGGACTGCGCGATGCGGGCCGCCAAGCCTTTTCTCTGGCGATTCTTCACGGGTCTCGTCAGGCCGCGCGTCCCCGTTCTCGGCACGGAATTCGCGGGGGACGTCGAGCAGGTGGGCGGCGGCGTCACCGCGTTCGAACCAGGCGACAAAGTGTTCGGTTACAACGACGCCCAGTACGGGGCGCACGCGGAATACATGGTGATCCCGCAGGGTGGCATGCTGGCGCCGCTCCCCCAGGGCCTGTCGTACGAGGAGGCCGCTCCCGGCATGGAAGGCGCGCACTACGCGCTGTCGCTGATCAGCTCGGCGAAGGTCGGCGCCGGGCAGGACGTGCTCGTGTACGGCGCCACCGGGGCCATCGGCTCGGCGGCGGTGCAACTGCTGAGGAACATCGGCGCGAAGGTCACCGCGGTCTGCGGCACGAAACATCTCGACCTGGTCAGCCGGTTGGGGGCGGACAAGGTCGTCGACTACACGGCCACGGATTTCACCGCCGACGACCAGAGATATGACGTCGTCATCGACGCGGTGGGCAAGAGCACGTTCGGACGGTGCAAGCGGCTGTTGAAGCCGCGCGGCATTTTCATCGCCTCCGACGTGGGGCCGTTATGGCAGAACCTGGCCCTGACGATCGTCACTCCCCTGTTCGGCGGCAGGCGGGTCAGGTTCCCGTACCCCAAGAATGACGCCGGAATAGCGCGGCATCTCAAGGAGTTGATCGAGTCCGGCGAATTCCGGCCCGTCGTCGACCGGCATTACTCGCTGGACGAGATCGTCGACGCCTATCGTTACGTCGAGACGGGCCAGAAGACGGGGAACGTGGTGATCACGGTCACGACGCCAGGGACGTGACGGCGGTGGCCAGGTAGAGGCAGCCGCCGATCGCCACGGCGACGCCCGCCAGCGCCGGCGTCCACGCCGCCACCGTCCTCAGCAGGCGCACGCGGGGCGTACGGCTGCTCAGCATCGCCGCCCCTCGCACGGTCACGATCCCGACGGCGGTCAGCGTGACGGCCATCCCGACGCCGAACGCCAGCACCAGCACCACCGCGTCGAGCGACCGTCCCGTGAGCAGGCCGCTGACCAGCACGATGAACGCCGACGGCGAGGGGACCAGGCCGCCGGACAGCGCGAGCGCGGTGAGCCCGCGCGCCGACCACGGGTCGTCCAACTCCCCATGCCCGTGGCCATGACCGTGCCCGTGCCCATGACCGTGCCCGTGCCCGTGCGCTGTGCCGTGGCGGAGATGGCGGTACGTCAGGTGGGCGCCGACGCCGATCACGACCACTCCCGCCACCACCTGCAGCCATGCGGTGACGGCCTCGGTGCCGACGGCGGCCGCGCTGCTCAGCCCGACCCAGGCCAGCGCGAGTGCGAGCACCGAGACCGTGTGCATCAGCGCCACGACCACGCCCAGCCGCAGCGCGTCGCGGTATCGCCCATGCGTGCCGATCAGATACGCGGCCGTCACGCTCTTGCCGTGGCCGGGTGCGACGGCGTGCAGCGCGCCCACGCCGAGCGCGACGACGAGGGCCAGCCAGAACGCGCCCGCCCCGTCGAACAGCCCGATCAGGTAGTTCTCCGGTCCGGTGATGCCGTTCATGCGCGCACGTCCGAGCGCCGCCGCCTGCGGACGAGGAGGGCGACCAGCACGCCGAGCACGGCCACCAGCGCGACGGCGGGCACCACGAGCGGCACCCCGCCGGTCGCCGACGGGTCGAAGCGCAGCCTGCGGGTGTCGGCCTCCGCCGTGAGCAGCGCCTTGGCGGGCTCGGCCGGCGTCTCGGCGGTGAGCATCGTGCGGTACGCCTCGTGCAGGTCGGTCAGCGCGCCGACCCGGACGTCCACGTCCACGACCCGTTCCGGGCACTCGAAGCTGAACCGGGCGCCCTCGGCGAGCAGCCGTTCCAGCGGGGCGAGCTCGGCCGCGCAGGGCCGGCCTGCCTGGGTGACGCCGACGTGGGCCAGCAGGTAGTCGCGGACGGCGGCGGAGCGGGCCAGCTTCTGCTCCCCCGTCAGTGAGGTGCCGGCGCCCGCGGCCGGGTCCTCGAACGCACCGACGGAGCGGCCGAGCGCCACCCAATCGTCCTCGGCGGGCAACCAGGCGAGGCTCACCCGGTTGCCGTCGGCGCCGACGCGGGCCGTGGACGGCGGCCCGAACGGGTGCGCCGCGGCCGCGTGCGCGGGCACCAGGACCGCGGCGGCGGTGATGAGCAGCACGCACAGGCGGCGTGCGATGAGCGGAAGCGTCAAGGAAAAGCTCCTGTGGGAACGGGAAAGGCCTGGGTGGGGCCGCATGACCGGGCATGGCCCGACGACACGGCTGCACATGACCGGGCATGGCCCGACCACACGGCGGCACATGACCGGGACACCGTCCCGTCTCACACGCAGGCCGCGGCCCCGCCCAGGGTGGATCACTTGGTCACGGTGATGGCGGGGCTGGTGATCTTCTGGTTCTGGCTGTCCAGGTAGACCTCGTAGACCCCGTCCCTCTTCACCAGCGCGGGCACCCGGACGGTCTCCTCGACCCGTCCCAGCTCATCGGCCTTCTCGTAGCCGATCAGCGTGCCGTCGCGGCCCCGGCGCGCCGCGTCGTCGTCCTTCTCGCGCCACCAGACGGCGACCTTCTCCCCCGGGTCGTACCCGTAGGCCGAGACCTTCAGGGTCTCCAGCCGCCGGACCGAGGTCTTGTCGACGGTGACCTGCTCGCCGACCGTGTTCTCGGGGGTGCGCAGGTCGTTGACGGTGCGCTCGCCCTTGTCGTTCTTGCGGATCACGAACCCGTCGTGGTGCTCGCCGTTGGCGTAGCGGGCCTCGAACGTGACGGTGTCCCGGGTCACGTCGACGAGCTGGTAGAGCTGCGTGTTCTGGCTGGTGCTGCGCACCTCGGCGCCGTTGCCCGTCCAGTTCTCGCCGCCGTTGAGCGCGTACATCTTGCCGCCCGAGACCGACACGACGTACGCGACGCCGTTGTGCACCGTCGCCGACTTGCGGGCCGAGACCGGGTTGCCGCGCCCGTACGAGTGGTCGTGGCCCTGAAGCACCAGGTCCACGCCGTACTTCTCGAAGAGCGGCGCCCACTGGGCGCGGACGTTCGGGTTGTTGCGGGTGCCCGTGGTCGAGTAGACGGGGTGGTGGAAGGTCACCACGGTCCACTTGTTCGGGTTGTTCTTGAGCAGGTTCTCCAGCCACGCCGTCTGGGCGGCCATGAGGGTGGCGTTGCTCTGGTGGTTGGTGTCCAGGCCGATGAACCGCACGCCCTGGTAGTCGAGCGTGTAGGCCGTCTGCTTGAGCTCGGCGTTACCGGGGCCGTTGTCCGGATACGGGAACTGGGGCCGCCAGAAGGTCGACAGGCCGCCGCTGTACTCGTGGTTGCCCGGGATCGAGATGTTGTTGACCTGGCCGTCGATGAAGCCGCCGGCCCTGAACCACTGGCCCCACTGCTCCTCGCTGTTGGCGGAGTCGATCAGGTCGCCGGCGTTGACGATCGCCTTGGCCTGCGGCCGGTCGGCGAACGCCTGGCGGAACACGCGCGGCACGGCCGAGTCGAGGTAGTTCTGCGCGTCACCGTAGTAGATGAACGAGAACGGCTCGAAGCCCTCGGCGGTGGTGGTGAAATCGGTCCACGCGCTCCAGTTGGTGCCGTCGCCGACGCGGTAGGTGTAGCGGGTGTCCGGCTTCAGGCCGGTGAACTCGGCGGTGTGGTACGTGGAGGCGTACCCGAGCGTGGTGTTGACCGGAGTGCTGGCCAGCGCCCGCACGGTGGCCACGGCGCCGGCGGCGGGCTGCACCTGGCCGAGTGCGCGCGGCGCCTCCAGGATCTGGGCCTGCGCGGTGTCGGCGGTGGCCTCGGCGCGCCACGACACGCGCTGGCTGGTGGCCGGCGTGGTGGTGGGGATGAGGATGACGCGGTCGGGGATCGGGGTGGGCTTGTGCACCTCGGCAGCCGGATAGACGGGCGGCGCCGCCGCGCCGACGGCCGCCGGGCCGAACGCTAACGCGCCGACCAGCAGCACGCCGGTGCCGACCGCGGCGAGCTTCGTCTGCCGGGAGCCGAAGGCCCGCGGCTTCGTGGGCTGAGTCACTTCTTGTTCACTCCATCGAGAAGCGGTGTCCGCCCATCCGCGAGCGCGGGACGGGCGCCAGCGCATTCACCCAGGCATCGCTGACGCTCACCTGTCCCGAGACTGTCCGCGAGATGAATTCGGGAGCGGAAATGTGGCCGTCATCGGGCGTTGGCCCGCCGTTCTCCGGACGCCGCCTACGATCGGCCGCGGATGATCGTGTGCGTGAGCGGGAGGTGAACGGGATGGCGGCGACCCGCCGCTGGGCGCTGCTGCCCGCCGTGGCCGCGCTCGGCACGCTGTTCGTGGTCCCGCCCGCGCAGCCGGTGACCAAGACGGATGCGTTCATCACGGCGGAGACGACCGGGATCCTGCTGATCGAGGGCGGTGAGTGCTTCAGCGATCCGACGTACTCGCCAGGGGCGGGCGAGCGGGTCGTGCTCTACACCCCGTGCGACGGCGGGGCCGACAACCAGTCGTACGGCTTCACCCACGCCCCCGACGGCCCGTACGACCGGGCGGCGCTGTCGGCGTTCGCCTGGAGGAGCTGCGGTGAGCGCCACGCCGGGCTGTGGGGGCGGGAGCGCGCGGACCTGCCCTTCTACCCGATCATGCCCACGGCGGAGACGTGGGCGGACGGGGACCGCGACATCATGTGCGCCGTCTACCGCCGCACCGGCCGTCTCACGGGCTCGGTGCTGCCCTGACCACCGGCGGGACGGGGCCATTCTTGACCGGTCCTTACCCCGACATGTGGGGATAAAAGCGACGTCCGGCATTAGCGTGGCGCGTATGACCTCGGAAGTAGCGACCGCACTCACGGTCAACGGTCAGGACGTGCGCCTCGACCTCGACCCGCGGGAGTCGCTGCTCGACGTCCTGCGCGAGCGGCTGGGCCTGACCGGGTCGAAGAAGGGCTGCGACCACGGGCAGTGCGGCGCGTGCACGGTCCACGTGGACGGGCGCCGGGTCGTGTCCTGCCTGTTCCCCGCCGTGCAGGCGAACCACCGGTCGGTACGGACCATCGAGGGCGTGGCGGGCCCCGATGGGCGTCTGCATCCGCTGCAGCAGGCGTTCGTGGATCACGACGCGCTGCAGTGCGGCTACTGCACGCCCGGGCAGGTGATGTCCGGGCTGGGCTGCATCGCCGAGGGCAACGCCGGTGACGACGACGAGATCCGCGAGCACATGAGCGGGAACCTGTGCCGGTGCGGGGCGTACACGGGCATCCTGGCGGCGATCCGCGCAGCGGCCGGGCGGCGGGAGGGCTGAGGGGTGCGTCCGTTCGCCTACGCGGCCCCGGCCACGCTCGACGAGGCCGTCCACGCCCTGTCGGAGTCCGGCCCCGGCACCAAGCTGCTGGCCGGCGGCACCTCGCTCTACGACCTGATGAAGCTGGACGTCGAGACCCCGCCCGCCGTCGTGGACATCCGCGCGCTGCCCGAGCTGGCCGGCATCGACACGGCGGGATCGAGCGAGCTGTCGTTCGGCGCGGGCGCGCTGATGGCCGACGTGGCGGCGGACCCGGTGCTGCGGCGCGACTACCCGGCGCTGGCCGAGTCCCTGGCCAAGGCGGCGTCCCAGCAGTTGCGCAACATGGCCACCGTGGGCGGGAACCTGCTGCAGCGCACCCGCTGCGGCTACTTCCGCGGCGGTCTCGCGTTCCCGTGCAACAAGCGGCAGCCGGGCAGCGGGTGCGCGGCGATCGGCGGCCTGGATCGCGGGCACGCCCTGCTCGGCGGCAGCGACGCGTGCATCGCCACCTACCCGGGCGACTGGGCGGTCGCGCTGATCGCGTTCGACGCCGCCCTGGACGTGGCGGGGCCGCGCGGCCCGCGTACGCTGCCCCTGGCCGGCCTGCACGTCGAGCCCGGTGACAGGCCGGACCAGGAGCACACGCTGGCCTGGGACGAGATCATCACCCGCATCCGCGTGCCGGTCACCGCCGCCGGCCGCGGATCGACGTATCACAAGGTCAGGGATCGGCAGTCGTACGCGTTCGCGCTGGCCTCGGCGGCGGTGGCCGTCACGCTGGGCGAGGGCGGGACGGTGGAGGAGTGCCGCGTCGCGGTGGGCGGCGTCGCCACCCGGCCCTGGCGCTGCCACTCCGCCGAGCGGGAGCTGGTGGGGGCGGTGCTGGACAGGCGCAGCGCGCGGCGGGCCGGGGAGTCGGCGTTCGACGGCGCGCGTCCGGGCAGGCACAACGCGTTCCGGATCGAGCTGGGCATCCGCACCGTCGCCGAGGCGCTGCGGATCGCGGGAGAGCGGGCCATGCGATGACGAACCGAAGGACACCACACGCCGGAGAGCGCACCGCGCGGTGGCCGGAGCCGGCCGCGCCACACGCCCGAGAGCGGGCCGCGCGATGACGAACGCGGGGACGCCGCGCGTCGGAGCGCGGGAGAAGGTCACCGGAGCGGCCCGCTACGGCGCCGATCACACGCCGCCCGGCGTCGCCTACGCCATGCCGGTCGTCTCGACCGTCGGCAAGGGCCGCATCACCGGCCTCGACACCGCCGAGGCCGCCGCCGTCCCCGGCGTCCTGCTCATCCTGTCGCACCTGGACGACCTGGACATCTCCCCGGCCGGCTACATCATGGCCGACGGCTACGCCTTCCAGAGCCTGCAGCCGCTGCTGGACGACCGCGTCGCCTACCGGGGACAGCCGATCGCGCTGGTCGTGGCCGACACGCTGGTCGCCGCCACCGAGGCCGCCGGGCTGGTGCGGGCCGCGTACGAGGAGGAGCCGTTCGCGGTGGAGCTGGACGCGGACGGCACCGAGACCGTGCTCCAGCAGGAGGCCCTGCCGCTGCCGTTCCTCTCGGACGTGGTCGTGGGCGACGCCGACGGCGCGTACGAGCGCAGCCCCCTGCGCGTGGACGAGGTCTACGAGGCGGGCCCGCAGCACCAGGTGCCGATGGAGCTGATCGGCGGCGTCGCCGAGTGGCGCGGGGACACGCTCGTCATCCACGAGGGATCCCAGAGCGTCGGCGCGCTGCGCGGCGGCCTGGCCCGCCAGCTCGGCATCGACCCGGAGAACGTCGAGGTCATCGCCCCGTACGTGGGGGGCGGGTTCGGCCAGAAGAACTCGCTGCAGCCGCACATCGCGCCGCTGGCGGTGGCCGCCCGCCGGCTCGGCCGCCCGGTCAAGCTGGTACTGCCGCGCGCCCACACGTTCCACGCGGCCAGTTTCCGCCCGGTGAGCCGGCACCGCGTCCGCCTGGGCGCCGACCGCTCGGGCCGGCTGCTGGCCGCCATCCACGAGGTGGACCAGCAGGCCTCCCGTCACGACCTGCTGCCCGCCACGTACACGGAGATCACCTCTCGCCTGTACGACATCAGGAACTTCCGCGGCCGCCAGCGCCACGTCAGGACCGACGCCCAGACCCCGGGCTACATGCGCGCGCCGTTCGAGCATCCGGCCGCGTTCGCGCTGGAGTCGGCGGTGGACGAGCTCGCCCACGCCGCCGGGCGGGACCCGGTCGAGCTGCGCCTGGCCAACGACGCCGGGGCGGACCCGGTCACGGGCAAGCCGTTCTCCTCCCGGCACCTGGCGGCGTGCCTGCGGCGGGGCGCGGAGCTGTTCGGCTGGGCGGGCCGCTCGCCGGATCCCGGGTCGATGCGCGGGCCGGACGGCACGCTGGTGGGCTGGGGGGTGGCGGCCGGGGCGTACCCGGCGATGACGGTGCCCGTGCTCGCCCGCCTGCGGGCCGGCGCGGACGGCGGGGTGCTGGCCGAGGTGGGCGGGCACGAGATGGGCCAGGGGATCACGACCGCACTCGTCCGTGCCGTCGCCGGTGATCTCGGGATCGGCACGGAGTCGGTGCGCGCCGTCTGCGGCGACACCCGGGCCGTGCCCCACCACCTGACGGCGGGTGCGTGGGGGACCAACAGCTCGCTGCTGGCGGTCCACGCCGCCCTGCGCGAGCTGCGCGAACGCCTGGGCGTGCCGCCGGAGGGCCCCGTGGACGTGGCCGCCGCCGTCCGGGCGACCGGCGCGCAGGAGGTGGTGGCCGAGGCCGTCACCCAGGGGCCAGGCCAGCCGCCCGAGGCGATCGACCGCATGCGCGCGGGACTGGTCGCCCCCGCGGGCCCCGATTATCCCGATCATGTGGCGTTCAGCTTCATCGCGCACTTCGTCGAGGTGCGGGTGGAGCCGGCCGCGCCGCGCGTACGTGTCTCGCGGGTGGTCAGCGTGGCCGACTGCGGCCGCGTGGCCAGCCCGGTCACCGCGGACGCCCAGGTGCGCGGCGCGGTGGTGTGGGGCATCGGCGCGGCGCTGAGCGAGCACAGCGAGGTCGATCCCCGCTACGGCGGCTTCGTCAACGCCGACCTGGCCGACTACGTGATCCCGGTCAACGCCGACGTGGGCGCGATCGAGGTGGACTTCATCGACGAGCCCGACTTCACGCTCAACCCGATGGGCGTGAAGAGCCTCGGCGAGGTGGCCCTGGTGGGCGTCGCCCCGGCCATCGCCAACGCCGTCTTCCACGCGACGGGCCGCCGGCCGCGCCGCCTCCCGATCCTCATCGAGAACCTGCTGTAGCCGCCTGCCGATCGCCATCGAGAACCTGCTGCAGTCACCCGCCGATCGTCATCGAGGACCTGCAGTAGCGCGTGCCCGCGCGGGGTAGACCCCTACCGCCGGAACTCCCCCACCGCGCCCGCAGGAGGTCCCCGTGACCGACGCGCCGACGATCCTCGACACCTCGGGGATCCACCTCTACGACCAGGTCGACCGGCTGCGCGCGGCCGGTCCCGCCGTCCCCGTACGGCTGCCCGCCGGGCTCGTCGCCTGGTCGGTCACCCGCGGCGACGTGGTCAGGCACCTGCTGACCCACCCCGGCGTCTCCAAGGACGCCCGCAGGTCGTGGCCGGGCTACCGCCCGTTCGCGATCGCCTGGCTGACCGCCTGGGTGGACGTCGTCAGCATGCTGACCGCCGACGGCGACGACCACAAGCGGCTGAAGAGCCTGGTCGGCAAGGCGTTCACGGCCCGCCGCGTCGAGGCGATGCGCCCGTCCGTCGAGCGGATCGCCACGACGCTGCTGGACGAGCTCGCCGCCGCCCCGCCGGGCGAGCCGGTGGACCTGCGCGCCCGCTACGCCTACCCCATCCCCAGCGGGGTCATCTGCGACCTGTTCGGCGTCCCCGGCGACCAGCGCCCGGCCATGCTGGCGGCCATCGACTCCGTCCTGGACAACACGCTCACCGCTGAGCAGGCCACGGCGGTCCAGCAGGGCATGTACGCGGCGATGCACCGGCTCATCGAGACCAAGCGCGCCGAGCCGGGCGACGACATGACGACGCTGCTGCTGACCGCGCAGGAGGCCGACGGCGACCGGCTCGGCCCGGACGAGGTGGTCAGCACCCTGCTCCTGATGATCGGGGCGGGCAGCGAGACCGCGGTGTCGCTCATCGACCACGCGGTCATCGCCATGCTGGCCCATCCCGCCCAGCTCGCCACGGTCCTCGGCACCCCGGCGCGCTGGGCGGACGTGATCGAGGAGTCGTTGCGCCGCGACTCGCCGGTCATGCACCTGCCGCTGCGTTTCGCCACCGCGGACATCGACCTCGGCGACGGCGTCACGATCGCCAAGGGCGATCTCATCCTGATCGCGTTCGGCGCCCACGGCCGCGACCCGCTGGTCAACCCCGACCCCGCCAGGTTCGACATCGACCGGCACGACCGCCAGCACCTCGCCTTCGGGTACGGCATGCACTTCTGCCTCGGCGCCCCGCTGGCCCGGCTCGAGGCCGCGGTGGCGTTGCCCGCGCTGTTCGGCCGGTTCCCGGGGATGCGGCCGGCGGTGGAGCCGGGCGAGCTGCGGCCGCGGCCGTCGTTCACGGGGAGCGATGTCCAGGCCCTGCCCGTACTGCTGGCTTAGGAGAGGACGAGCGGCGGGCCGGGGGGCGGCGCAGGATCGCCCAGGCGGCCATCACGACGCAGCCGGCGCCGAGGAGCAGGCCCCAGACGACGTCGGTGAGGAAGTGCATGCCGCGATAGAGCCGGGAGAAGCCCACGGCCAGGGGCGCGATGACGGCGGGTGTCCAGATCACCGCCCGCGCCACCGTGCCGCGGACGCGTGCGGCCAGGACGACCGCGACTCCGCAGTAGAACGCGACGGCGGCGCTGACGTGCCCGGAGGGGAAGCTGGAGGTGGGCGGCGCCGGGTCCAGGTGTTGCACGGGCGGGCGGTGCCGTCCGACGACCTCGGTGGTGGCCAGGAAGATCAGCGACTGGCTCCACACGGCCGCCACGAGGAAGACCGACTCGCGCCAGCGCCGCAACCAGAGCCTGAAGACGACCGCGGCCACCGCGGTCAGCGCCACGATGTAGGGGGTGTCGGACAGGCTGCTGCCGAGGTCGGTCGCGGCGTTCCAGGCCGGGTCGCGGCCCGCGGCCAGCTCGCGGCTCAGCGCCGCCTCGCCGCTGGGCCAGGCCAGGACCGCCTGGCCCGCGCCGTACGTCGCCACCGCCATCAGCAACATCGGCGATAAGAGCGTCAGCGCGTAATATCTCAGCTTCTCGGTTCTGCTCACGCAGCACTCCTTCACTCGCGAAGCGCCCGCACCGACTCGGGCTCCACTCCCTCGGCCACCGGCGAGGCGGGCCTGCGGCCCTGGTCCCGCCGCCACGTCTCGAACGCCGCCGCCGTCGCGGCGATCACCGCCGCCCCCAGCACCAGCCCCGCGACCACGTCGCTCACCCAGTGCACGCCGAGCGCGATCCTGGTGTAACCGACCGACAGCGCCAGGAACGCGGCCACGGCCCAGGCCACGCGCCGCCCCCAGCGGGGCAGCACGGGCAGCAGGAGCAGGACGATCACGCCGGCGCCGAGCGTCGCGTTGACCGTGTGGCCGGACGGGAAGCTGTCGCCGGGGGCCAGCGCGACCGGGTCCGGCAGGTGGGGCCTGGCCCTGGCGACGATCACCTTGATCGCCAGCCCGAGCAGGCCTCCCACGGTCACGGTGGTGACGGCCCAGACAGCCGCTCTGGCCGCCCCCTTGTAGAGCAGCCAGCCGGCGCAGGCGATGACGGCGATCCGCCACGGCCACGGGCCGAACGCGTCCGTCCACACGATGAGCACCCTGGTCACGCCGGGGTTGTCGAGAGCGTACGCGTGCAGCTCGGCGGCGACTTCCGCGTCCAGGTCGTTGAGCGGCATCTTCGCCACGACGAGCAGGAGGCTGAACGGGATCAGGATGAGCCACGCCGCGAGGCCGGCCAGGGTCAGCCGCGGCCCCAGGCCGCTGGCCCCGGGCCGGCCACGCTGCTCTCCCTTGTTGCGCATCCGCGCCCGGCTACCCCATCAGGGCGCGTTGATTCCTGCGACCGGGTGTGAGGGCGCTCGCGGCCGGCTCGGTCCTCAGCTTGGTGACGGCCTCGGCCAGGGCGCTTGAGTGTCACTTCCGAGTTCCATTGCACTGTGCAATGATAAATGTGCGAACCGTTGCAAAGCGGAGGGGTGGAATGAGAAGCGCTGACCGCACCGGCTTCTCCTGGGTCGTCACCCAGAGTGACGACGCGGCTGTCCTGCGTCCTGTCGGTGACCTGGATCTGGCCTCGAAGGAGGAGTTCCGCAACGGGCTGACCGAGGCGATGTCCTGCCTCAGGCCGCCTTCCGTGGTCGTCGACCTGCAAGAGGTCGCCTTCTGCGACTCCTCGGGGCTCAACACCCTGATCTGGGCCGCCAACACCGTCGAGGCCGCCGGCGGCTCGATCCGGCTGAGCGGGGTGCAGCCGCGGCTCACGCGGCTCCTGCATGTGACCGGCCTGGACAAGCGGTTCTGCCGCACGCCGGCAGGGTCGTGAGGCAGGTCGCGACGGGGCCCCGCGGCCCCGTCGCGAAGCGCCGTCCGGTCAGCGGGGTCCGACGACGAGGCGCGGGTGCTTGTGCACGCGCCAGCCGCCCGCGCCGTAGCCGAGGTCGGCGATCTTCAGGCCGGGGTTCCCGAACGCGCCCTTGCCGCTGTTGAGCGAGACCCACGCGCCCGCGTGACCGAAGCCGATGATGTCGGCCTGGGCGTCGCCCGTGAGGTCGGCGACGAAGCGGGGGTGGCGCTCGACGCGCCAGCCGCCGGCGTCGTGGCCGAAGCCGCCGAGCGCGAGCTGCGGGGCCTGGAAGGTGCCGTTGCCGCTGTTGAGCGACACCCACACACCGCCGTCACCGAAGCCGACGATGTCGGCGCGGCCGTCACCGGTGAGGTCCGCCAGGAAGCGCGGGTGACGCTCCACCCGCCAGCCACCCGCCTCGTAGCCGAAGTTCCGCACCACGAGCTGCGGTGCCTGGAAGGTGCCGTTGCCGTTGTTCCGCGACACCCACACGCCGCCGTCACCGAAGCCGACGATGTCGGCCCGCCTGTCGCCGGTGACGTCCGCCAGGAAGCGGGGGTGGCGTTCGACGCGCCAGCCGCCGGCCTCATGGCCGAAGTTCTGCACCACGAGTTGCGGCGCCTGGAAGGTGCCGTTGCCGTTGTTCCGCGACACCCACACGCCGCCGTCACCGAAGCCGACGATGTCGGCGCGGCCGTCACCGGTGAGGTCCGCCAGGAAGCGCGGGTGCCGCTCCACCCGCCAGCCACCCGCCTCGTACCCGAAGTTCCGCACCACGAGCTGCAGGGCCTGGAACATGCCGTTGCCGCTGTTGAGCGACACCCACACACCGCCGTCACCGAACCCGACGATGTCCGCGCGGCCGTCACCGGTCAGATCGGCCAGGAAGCGCGGGTGCCGCTCCACCCGCCAGCCGCCCGCCTCGTACCCGAAGTTGGCGATCGCGAGCTGCGGCGCCTGGAACATGCCGTTGCCGTTGTTCCGCGACACCCACACGCCGCCGTCACCGAACCCGACGACGTCGGCCCGCCTGTCGCCGGTGACGTCCGCCAGGAAGCGCGGGTGCCGCTCCACCCGCCAGCCGCCCGCCTCGTACCCGAAGTTGGCGATCGCGAGCTGCGGCGCGTCGAAGTTGCCGTTGCCCTGGTTCCTGGCGACGTACATGCCGGCGTCGCCGAAGCCGACGACGTCGGCCTTCCTGTCGCCCGTCAGGTCGGCGGTGTGCTCGACGTGGGTGGAGAACAGGAGCGGGGAGGTGACCGCGCTCATCGCGTTGACCCGGCCGCCGCCCAGCATGCCGATGAAGCCGGCGTTGGTCGCGTCGATATTGTCGCAGGTGCTCTCCAGGATCCGGCGCACCTGCAGGTTCGTCAGGTTGCGGTTGCGCGACCAGATGAGCGCGGCGACCCCGGCCACGTGCGGCGAGGCCATGGACGTGCCGTCGAGGAAGGCGTAGCCACCGCCCGGGAAGGTGGACCAGATGTTGACGCCGGGCGCGGAGACGTCCACGTTCGTGCCGAAGTTCGAGAACGTGGCCTTGCGGTCGGACTGGTCGAGCGCGGCGACCGCGATCACGTCCGGGTAGACGCCGGGGAACTGCGGGGTGATGTCGGTGTTGGTACCGGCGTTGCCCGCGGCGAACACCACGACGACGTTCGCGGCCACCGCGCTCCGGATCGCGGTCCGCACGCCCGCGTGGTCGCCGTTCATGCGCCAGCTGCAGTTGACGACGTAGCGGCGCTCGGCGTGGGCGTTCGCCTGGGCGGCCACGTAGTTGATCGCGTCGGCGCGGTTCTGGTTCATGCCGGTGGTGAGGTCGACGCGCAGCGGCATCACGCGGCAGAGCGGCGCCACGCCGACGACGCCGACCGCGTCGTTCACGGCGGCGCAGGTGCCGGAGACGTGCGAGCCGTGCCCGTCCTCGTCCTCCGGTACGGGGTCGTTCGCGTCGCCGAAGTCCCAGTCCTCCGCGCCGCGGGGCAGGATGTTGGCCCGCAGGTCGGGGTGGGTGATCGCGGCGCCGGTGTCGATGACCGTGATGATCACCTCGGGGTCGCCCCTGGTGATCTCCCATGCCTCGCAGGCGTGGATGTCGGCGCCCGCGGCCCCGGCCACGCCGTTGACCGCCTGCCCGGTGTTGCGCATGCCCCACAGCCTGCCGAAGTCCGCGTCACCGGGGACGAACAGCAGCTTGCTGTTGAAGCCCACCTCGCTGGGCTCGGCGAAGGCCACCTCGTCCAGCCCGGACAGCTCGCGGATCGCCTCGAACAGGCCCCGCCCCTCGGGCACCGCCACCGTGTAGTAGCCGGGCGTGCGCTGCCGGACCAGGACGCGGCTGCCGCGCGCGGCGATGATCTCCTCGGCGCGGACCGGGCCGACGCCGGCCTTGAACTGCACGGTGAGCTCGTCCGGCAGGAAGTACCGGGACGCGCCGTGCTCGTCGATCATCACCGGGAGCGAGTTCGTGACCTCGTCCTGCGCCGCCACGTCGGCCATGCGGGCGGGGCTGACGAAGACGGCGGCGAAGCCCCGCTCCAGGTCGTAGCCCTGGCTGACCGACAGCAGCGCCGGGTCGGAGACGATCCGGTTGAGCGTGTCGATCTCCGCCCGGGCCCGGGGGGCGAACGTCACCATGGCCTCGTCGGGCTTGGCGGCGAAGGACGTGAGATGGCCGCTGGTCTTGTCGACGTAGCTGTATTCGCTCTCTTCCGGACGGGGAGTGGTCATGGCCCGACACCTTCTTCACAAGTGATGAGAGGTGCCGACACTATGCAGCCGGCCGTGCCCTGTCCTCAGGGCACGGCCTAGGGAAGTCCCTAAGCCAGCCGGCCCACCGCTCCGATGAGCCCGGGCACGGCGAGATCGACGGCGGCCTGCCGGTCCAGCTCGGAGTCCGGCCGCCACGACTTGACCGGGACGAGGCCCGGCTCCAGCAGGCTCAGCCCGTCGAAGTAGCCGGCGATCTGCCGCAGCGGGCGGGCGATCAGCGTGCCCGGCTTGGTCGCCTTGTAGACCTGCTGGCCCGCCTTGACCTTGGGGTCGTCGGCGTCCGGCGTGTAGAAGTGGGAGATCAGCAGGTGGCTGCCCGGCACGAGCGGCTCGCGCAGCGTCTTGACGATGTCACTCGTCTGCTGGTCGCCCTGAACGAAGTGGAGCACCGCCGACATCAGCAGCCCGACGGGCCTGCCGAAGTCGAGGTGCGCGCTCACCTCGGGGTCGCGCAGGATCGCGGCGGGGTCGGTGACGTCGCCCCAGACGGCGAGGGTGTACGGGTTCTCCGCCAGCAGGGCACGGGCGTGCGTCAGGACGATCGGGTCGTTGTCGACGTAGACGACCCGGGCGTCCGGGACGACCCGCTGCGCGATCTGGTGGACGTTGTCCTGCGTGGGCAGGCCGGCGCCGATGTCGAGGAACTGCCGCACGCCCTGCCCGGCCATCAGCCGTACGGCCTTGCCGATGAAGGCCCGGTTGTCGCGGGCCGTCTCGCGCACCTCGGGGACGATCGCGATGATCTTCTCCGCGGCGGCCCGGTCCGAGGGGAAGTTGTCCTTCCCGCCCAGGTAGTAGTCGTACATGCGGGCCACGCTGGGAATCGTGGGGTCAACACCGGGCACGTCCGGCTCAACAGCACTCACGCGTCGTCTCCCTGCACCGAGGTGCGGCCAGCCTAGCGATCAGTCTGGTACGGGTGAAGTGCCCGTTTCAGCGCAGCAGCCCTTCCTCGTGGAGCGCCTGGAGGACGAGCGAGTCGACGTACGACACCCGGTGCCGGTCGGCGTACCCGAGCCACGCCTTCTCCGCGATCTCCATGGACGGCGCCAGCGGCCCGCTGTGGTCGGCGGTGTAGCAGATCATCCGGAACGGCCCGTGCTCCGGATGCCCGGCCGGAACCTCGAACGTGCCGAAATGCACCATCGAGTCCGCGTCGATCGCCGTCAGCAGCTCCTCGTCGATCTCCCTGACGAGGGTCTGGCTGTCGGACTCCCCCGGCTCGCGCATCCCGCCGGGGAAGTAGAACACCTCGCGGCCGTGGCTGCGCGTCATCAGCACCCGGTGGTCGCGCACCAGCACCCACGCCACCTTCTCCGGCACGCCGTCGTCGTTCGCCATGACGCCAGACCCTAGTGGAGACTTGGGGGGTGAGCTCCGAGAACGACCGCCCCGCTCCCCCGACGACCAGCGCCTCCATCGTGGTGCTCACGCTGGCGCGCAAGGTCGAGACCGAGCTCAACGCCGCCCTCGCGCCGCTCGACCTCACCGTGAGCCGGCTCGGGCTGCTTGGGCACATCGCGGCCATGCCGGGGACGTCGTTCAGCGAGCTGGCGCGGATGTCGGGCATCACCGTGCAGAGCGTGCACGCGGCGGTGAAGGCGCTGGCCGGGGCCGGGCTGGTGCGCGACACCACCGCCCGCGCGGGCTCGGCGTCGGCCATCGAGGTCACTCCCGAGGGCGCGCGGCTGATGGAGCGGGCGCGCGCGGCGGTGGCCGCGGTGGACGAGCGCCTGTTCGGGGAGGCGGCCGACCCGATCCAGCGGCAGGTGGGCGACACGATCCGCGCCGCGTTCGGCGGGTTCTCCCGCTAGAGCGTCGACTTCTCCGGCCGAGGGGCGACGACCGCTGCTCCCTGGGTCCCGCCATCCCTTCCCTCCTTCAGGGACTCTGAAGGTCGCGTGTTAGGCTTCAGGCCACCTGAAGGTTTGGAGGGAGTACTTCGTGGAGCCTCTGCTGCTGTCCGTCCACGTGGTCGCCGGCATCCTGTTCGTGGGCGGCTCGGCCATCGCGACCAGCCTCTTCCCCCGGTACGTGCCGGTCACCGGCGAGGACGGGTCCCAGGAGCGCAGCCGGGCCGTGGCCGCGGCGCTGCACCGCATCACCCGCGGCTACAGCATCGCCGGGCTGATCGTGCCCGCGGCCGGCATCGTCCTGGCGTTCGTGCAGGGCCGTACCGGCGAGATCTGGATCATCCTGGCCATGATCCTCACCGCGGCGGCGGGTTTCCTGCTGGCCGTGCAGATCTACCCGCGCCAGCGCGACGCCCTGGCCACCCCCGCCGCCCGCGACCGCCTGCGTTCCCTGTCCATGTCCGCCGGGATCTACAACGTGCTGTGGACGGTCGTCGTCGTGCTGATGATCGTCCGTCCCGGCGCCGCGGAAGGGGCGTGAGGGCCCCATGCGCGCGCTGCGCATCGCGGTCGCCGTCGAGACGCTGTCGCTGGCGGTCCTGCTGGTCAACCTGTTCACCGTGCATGTCGAGGGCGTCGCGTCGCTCGTCGGGCCGCTGCACGGCGGGGCCTACCTCGCCGTCGTCGCCTGCACCGTGCTCGTCCCCGGCAGCGCCTCGACCGGGGCCCGGTGGCTGGCCTGGATCCCGGTGATCGGCGGGCTGCTCGCCGTCCGCCGGCTGGGGCCTGCCACGAGCCGGTCCTGACGGCCGGGACGTCACCCGGCCATGCGGCCGTCCTGGCGGTGGCGCTCCTCCTGGCCCGACATCGACGCGCCGGCGCCGCCGTACTCGATCGAGCCGGGCGAGTAGTAGCGCCGCAGCCAGTCGGCCAGCCCGTCCAGGCCGGGCAGGAGGACGCGCTCGGTGATGTTCGCCTGGTCCAGCCGTTGCCTGATCTCGGCCTTGACCTCGGGCGGGATCAGCCACGCGCGGGCCAGTCCCGGATGCTCCTCCAGCCACTGCTCCAGCTGGAACGTGGGGTCCGAGAGCACCGACAGCACCGAGGACTGGTTGATCACCCGCTCGTCCAGCGAGGGCGGCTCGAAGAAGGCCACGAACGGCCGCTCGCCGCCCAGCTCGTCGAAGCACGGCAGGTCGGCCGCGACCTTGGCGAGCATCTCGGTGGTGAACAGCAGCGCGCCCTCGGCCGCCAGCAGCTCGCTCAGCGGCTCCGGCAGCAGCTCGTGCGCGCCCGCGCAGTCGACCGCGAGCAGCACGGCGTCGTCCTCCGGCCAGGAGGCGGTGGCGAAGTGCAGCGCGACGAGCGGGGAGAACGTCCAGTCGAGCAGGCGCGTGGGCAGGCCGTGGTGCTGGCCCAGGGCCAGCCAGTCCCAGAGCGTCGGCCCCGGGGCCTGCCGGTGCGCATACTTCCTGAAATTTCGGATGAGGTGGGACTCGACGGCCGCGTAGTCGCCGCGCAACCGGGCCAGCCCCGACATGTGCGTGTACTCGCTGCGCGCCAGGCCGCGGAAGACCAGCGTGGAATGCGCGTGCCCGCCCCCGTCGCCCCGGCCCGCCTCGCCGACCGAGTCGTCCAGCTCCCTCCAGGACGACACCGTAACCACCTTCACCCTGGTTGCGTTGCCCCTGCTCACCCGCTTCACACCCGCCGGCCTCGACAACTCCGGCAGCGGATCCTACGTTCGGGGTGTCCCACGATCCCCCCGCACGAGGTGACGTCCCATGGCACTTGACCACGCGACCACCGATTTCCTCAAGCAGCTCGCCGGCACGGGCGGCAAGCCGCTGCACGAGATGAGCGTGACGGAGGCACGAGCCCTCGGCACCTTCCTGGCCGAGCTGTACGGCAAGGGCCCCGACGTGGCCCGCGTCGAAGAGGCCACCATCCCCGCCGAGGACGGCGCCTCGTTCCCCGCCCGCGTCCTGGTCCCCACCGGCACCCCGCGCGGCGTCCTGATCTACTTCCACGGGGGCGGCTGGGTGCTCGGCACGCTCGACGAGTTCGACACGCTGGGCAGGGAGCTGGCCGCGCGTACCGGCTGCACCGTCGTCCTGCCCGCCTACCGGCTCGCCCCCGAGCACCGCTACCCGACCGCCGCCCGCGACGCCTACGCGACGCTGCGCTGGGTCGCCGCCCGCATGCCCGGCCTGCCGGTCGTCGTGGCGGGCGACAGCGCGGGCGGCAACCTGTCCGCCGTGGTCGCCCAGCGCGCCAGGGACGAGAACGGCCCGGCCGTCGCGCTGCAGGTGCTCGTGTACCCGGTCACCGACTGCGACCTCGACAGGGACTCCTACCTCGACCCCGAGAACCAGCTCATGCTCACCCGCGACGCCGTCGCCTGGTTCTGGGACCACTACGTGCCCGACCGCGCGCAACGCGCCAACCCCGACGCCTCTCCCCTGCGCGCCGCCGACCTGTCCGGCCTGCCGCCCGCGCTCGTCCTGACGGCCGAGCACGACGTGCTGCGCGACGAGGGGGAGGAGTACGCGCGGCGGTTGCGGCAGGCGGGCGTGCCGGTCGAGCTGAGGCGGTTCGAGGGGCAGATGCACGTCTTCTTCACCCTGGTGAACGTGCTGCCGGGCAGCGCCGCCGCGCTCGCCCTGATCGCCGAGACGGTGGAGCGGCGGCTGGAGTGAGCCCCGAGCCGGGGCGGTGAGCCCGAGGTCACCGGCGCTGCGGGCAGATCCCTGCCGCCGCTCGGTTCTCCCTCCTGTTCAGCCGGAGAAGAGCTGGGTGAGCTTCAGGAACAGCTCGTACACCCCGTACGCGAAGGGCAGCCCCACCCAGACCCACGCCAGCGTCATCAGCCCGGTGCGCCGTTCCTCGGAGCTCATGCGGCCTGCCCCTCCTCCATCGCCCGCACGGGGCGTTCGTGGTGTCTCTCGTGCACGGGCCGGATCAGCTCGTTGGCGAGGAAGCCCACCGCGAGCAGCCCGATCATGATGAACAGCGAGGTCGTGTAGAGGTCGGCGCCCGAGCGCCCGCCGGCCTTCTGCGCGTCGGCGATGGCGTTGACGATCAGCGGGCCGAGCACGCCCGCGGTGGACCAGGCCGTGAGCAGGCGGCCGTGGATGGCGCCGACCTGGTAGGTGCCGAAGAGGTCCTTGAGGTAGGCGGGCACGGTCGCGAAGCCGCCGCCGTAGAAGGACAGGATGCCCAGCGCGCACACGATGAACAGCGGCTTGGACGCGTCGCCCGCCAGGGCGATGGCGAGATACAGCAGCGCGCCGACGCCCAGGTAGACGCGGTACATGTTCTTGCGCCCGATCAGGTCGGAGGTGGAGGACCAGACGAAGCGGCCCGCCATGTTGGCCAGCGACAGCAGCGCGACGAACCCGGCCGCCGCCCCCGCCGCGACGGCGGCCGGGGTGCCGGTGAAGAAGTCCGTGATCATCGGTGCGGCCTTCTCCAGGATGCCGATGCCGGCGGTGACGTTGCAGCACAGCACGACCCACAGGCAGTAGAACTGCGGGGTCCGGATGGCGTTGCGCGCCGAGACGTCGGCCGTGGTGATCAGCGGGCGGGCCCGGGCCGCGGGCGGGCTCCAGCCCTTCGGGGCCCAGCCGTCCGGCGGCACCCGTACGAGCAGCACGCCCATCGACATGAACACCGCGTAGACGACGCCGTGCACGAGGAACGTCGTGGCGATCCCGGTCGTGGTCGGGCCGAAGGAGGCCAGCATCTGCGCCGACCACGGTGAGGCGATGAGCGCTCCCCCGCCGAACCCCATGATCGCGATGCCGGTCGCCATGCCGGGCCGGTCGGGGAACCAATTGATCAGCGTGGAGACCGGCGAGATGTACCCGATGCCGAGGCCGATCCCGCCCACGAAGCCGTAGCCGAGCACGACCAGCCAGTACTGCCGGGTGAACACGCCCAGCGCCGACAGCAGGAAACCGGAGGAGAAGCAGGTCATCGAGACGAACATGGCCCACCGGGGCCCGTTGCGCTCGACGAGCGTGCCGCCGAAGGCGGCCGACAGGCCCAGCATGACGATGCCGAGCTGGAACGGCAGCGCGCTCTGGGTGCCGGAGAGCCCGAGTGCGGATTCGAGCGAGGGTTTGAACACGCTCCACGCGTACGCCTGCCCGATGGCCAGGTGCACGGAGAGCGCCGCGGGCGGCACGAGCCAACGGCTCCAGGTGGGCGCCGCCACGGTACGGGAACGACTCAGGAAACCTGTGGGACTCGCGAACCTCGTACTGAGTGACACGCATCAGTGGCTACCACACATACGGTATGCAGTATTTGGCATGCGGAAGATCTTTACGGCGAGCGGTCAAAACTCGTCGATGAACGGCCCCGTAATCTTGGAGTGGTGTTCCGAGAAAGGCGGCTGAGCATGGGGACGACCACAGAGCCCGAGGTCCGGATCGCGACGGGCCGCGTGCGGGGCCGCACCGAGGGCGGCGTGTCCGTCTTCCGCGGCATCCCGTTCGCCGAGCCGCCGCGGTTCGGCGCGCCCGGGCCCGCCGGGGCGTGGGACGGCGTACGTGACTGCGTGGCGTTCGGCCCGCCGCCGCCCCAGCAGTCCACGCTCGCCTCGGCCGTGGCGGGGCGCAGCGGCGACAGCTGGCTGACGGTCAACGTCTGGTCGCCGTCCCTCGGCGCGGCGGCGCGGCTGCCGGTGATGGTGTGGATCTACGGGGGCGCGTACCGGGGCGGCGAGTCCGGCGAGTCCGTCTACGACGGCGCGGTGCTGGCCCGGGAGGGGAACGCGGTCGTCGTCACCCTCAACTACCGGGTCGGCATGGAGGGGTTCGCCCACGTCGAGGGGGCGCCGGCCAACCGGGGGCTGCTCGACCAGGTGGCGGCGCTGGAGTGGGTGCGGGACAACGTGGCCGCGTTCGGGGGCGATCCCGGCCGGGTGACGGTGTTCGGGGAGTCGGCGGGGGCCGGGTGCATCGCCGCGCTCATGGCCATGCCGCGCGCCGCCGGGCTGTTCGGGCGGGCGATCGCGCAGAGCGTCCCCGGCACGTACTTCTCCGCGCCGCTGGCCTCGGACATCGCCGCCGTCCTGGCCGCGGAGCTGGGCCTGCCGCCGGACGCAGGCGCGCTGGCCGCCGCCGAGCCCGGCCGGCTCGTCGCGGCGGCCGAGGCGGTGACGGCCAGGATGCGCCTGCACGAGGATCGCTGGGGCGCCGTCGCGCACACCGTCACGCCGTTCTCGCCGGTCGTGGACGGTGACGTGCTGCCTCGCGATCCCTGGAGCGCGCTGGCGGACGGGGCGGGCCGCGAGGTGGAGCTGATCGTGGGGCACACGCGGGACGAGTACCGGCTGTTCGCGCGGACGGGGCGGGTGGAGGGGCGGGAGCTCCTGGGGGTGTTCGCGCCGGGGCGGGAGCAGGCCTACCGCGACGCCTTCCCCTCGGCGGGGCCCGAGCTGCTGGACGAGCTGGTCCAGTCCGACTGGCTGTTCCGCATGCCGTCCCTGCGGCTGGCCGACGCGCAGGCGGGTGGGGGCGGGCAGGTGCACGCGTACGAGCTGACCTGGGACAGCCCCGCGCTGGGCGGGGCGTGTCACGGGCTGGACGTGCCACTGGTGTTCGGGAACCTGGGCAGCGGGATGGGCACGTTCTTCCTCGGCGAGAGCGCCCCGCCGGAGGCCGCCGCCGTGTCGTCCGCGTTCCGGCGCGCGTGGACCGGCTTCGCGGCGGGCGAGGGGCCCGGCTGGCAGCCGTACACGCCGGAAGGGCGCCTGACCAGGCTGTTCGACGTCGAGCCGGCCGTGGTGCCCTATCCGGAGGAGGCCTCCCGGCGCATCTGGGCCTCGCACCCGTTCGCCGAGCTGCCGCTTGTCACCTGAGGCCGAGCCAACCCGAACTTTGTTCTGTAGGGTGGTGGGGCATGACGGACATCTTCGATGACCTCCAGGCCGAGTACGAGCAACTCGACACCGTCCTGGCTGCCCTCACGCCCGCGCAGTGGTCGCACCCGTCGGCCGCCGCCGGCTGGACCGTCTCCGACGTGGTCCTCCACCTCGCCCAGACCGAGGAGCTCGCCGCCGCCTCGATCCGCGGCGAGCTGGCGGGCCCGCGCACCCGCGGCGAGGTGGACGCCATGGCGGACAGCGCCGTGGCCGCCGAGCGCGACATCGCCCCCGCCGACCTCCTGGCCCGCTGGCGCGCGGCCACCGCGTTCATGCCCGCCGCGCTGCGCGCCCACCCCAGGGGCAACCGGCTGACCTGGGTCGCCGCCAGCCTGTCGCCGGCCACCCTGGCCACCACCCGCCTGGCCGAGCACTGGGCGCACGCCCTCGACATCACCGCCCCGCTCGGCATCCCCTACCCCGACACGGCACGGCTGCGGCACATCGCCTGGCTGGGGCATCGCACCCTGCCGTACGCGTTCGACGTCGAGGGCCTGGCAGGCGGGCCCGTGCACTGCGAGCTCACCGCGCCGGACGGCGAGCTGTGGCACTTCGGCGACCACGACGCGCCGTCCGTGATCACCGGGCCGGCGGGCGACTTCTGCCGCGTGGGCGCGCGCCGGCTGGCCGCCGCCGACTCGGCGCTCAAGGCCACCGGCCCGCACGGCGCCGAAGCCCTCGCCGTGCTGCGCAACTACGCCTACTGAGCACTTCGGCAGCACGCCGGCAACGTGCCCCAGCGTGCCGCAGCACGCCGGCAGCTCGACGGCAGCTCGACGGCAGCACGGCGCCGCCGGCGAGGTTCGGCCGCATGCCGCCTGGACGCGCGGGTTCCGGTCAGGGGGAGATCTCGGGCAGTCGCGGGCGGGTGCGGTAGCGGTGGCGCTGGTAGAGGGAGAAGAGAGTGAGATGCGCGGCGGCGGCGAGCAGGCCGAGGACGATCGCCGCACCGAGCGGGAGCGCCAGGACGGCCAGCAGCGTGATGCCCGCGCCGATCACGATGCTGTTGATCGTGCTGATCATCATCGCGATGGTGAAGAAGCCGATGAGCCAGTCGCGCCGCCGCCCGATGCCCATGGTGGCGGTGGCGGCGGCGACGGCGTCGTTCTCGTCCGGCCCGGCCCACGCGACGATGTAGGCGGAGGCCTGCGGGGATAAGTGGCGGTAGTAGTGGCGGATGCGGGCGATCGCGCTGCGGCACAGGATGTTCTGCAGGCCCGTGTCGACCAGGCGGACGCTGGTGAACAGGCCGAGGATGGCCAGCGCGGGCAGGAGGGTCGCCGCCAGCGGCGCGAACGCCGGCGAGGGCGGGGCGGCGAAGCCCAGCGCCACCAGCGAGCTGGACAGCGCCATCACGTACAGCGTGGCGCGGGCCGACTCCTCGCTGGTGGCGGTGCTGATGGCGGTCTGCAGGACGAAATGCTCCGTGGTGAGCGCGGACATGAGGGCGGGATCGTCGTTCGTCATGTGCCCATGCTCCGGCGTCGCGCCGCTCCTGGCTAACCTCTCGCCGATCTGCCGCCCGCCCCACGCGCGGCGCGCTCCTCCGGTCGCCGGCCGGGGCGGCTACCCGATCGTGCCGCCCAGGCGGCCCTCCAGCATCAGCAGCAGCTCCGCCAGCAGGCCGGCGAGCTCCCGCTCCTTCTCGGCGGGCAGGCCCGACAGCAGCGCGGTCTCGTACTCGAGCTGCTCGGGCATCAACCGCATGATGAACTCCCTGCCCCGCTCGGTGAGCGACAGGTGGGCCACGCGGCGGTCGCGGTCGTCCACGCGCCGGGCGACCAGGCCGATCTCCTCCAGCCGCCGCACCCGCTTGGTGACGGCCGCCCCCGAGGCGAACGTCTCGCGGGCCAGCCGGCCCGGCGTCAGCTCGCCGCCTACCCTGAGCAGCGCGCACAGCAGGTCGAACTCCGCCCTGTTCACCCCCGCGCGGCCGAGCGGGGCGTCGGTGGCCTGGTGGAGGAGGGCGGTGCACCGGTTGAGCCGGCCGATGACGGCGATCGTGTCGAGATCGGCGTCGGGGAGGACCTTCCGCCACTGGCGCAGCGCGACCGCCACGGCGTCCTCCACGTGCCCGATCCTTCCTGTGCCGGGGGTGTCCGGTGGCTCACGATCGTACGCGCCGGCGGCGCCTGCGCCGACCACGGCCGAGGTCACGCCGGCAGCTCGGCCAGCCGGTGGTGGCCGGCCCGCTCGGCGGCGGCGATCCGTTCCTGCGGCAGCGCCGCGCTCCACCACTCGCCCGCCGCGATGTCGGCCGCCTCGCGCAGCTCCACCAGGGCGGCACGCAACCGGTCGCGAGCTGCGCGGCCCCCGGTGGGCGGCTCCTCGACCAGCCGCTCCAGCCGTTCCAGCCCATCCCGTACGCGGGCGGCGGCCCGCCGGTCGGGCAGCAGAACGCAGGCCAGCAGCCCGGCGGCGGCCCCGAGGCAGGTGTCCAGCCAGCGATCGGCCACGAGCGCGGACACCGGCTCCGCCCCCGCGAACTCGGTCATCAGCATGGCCATGGGGGCGACGAACACGCTGCCCAGCCAGTAGTTGCGGGTGATCGCCGCCTCGGTGACGAACTGCAGGACCAGCACGGCCACGACGAGCGCCACCGCGCCCCACCTGGTCACGGGGACGATCAGGGTGAACAGGGCGACGCCGAGCAGGTTGCCCACCACGCGCTGGAGCGCGCGGCTCCACGACATGGTGGTGTTCGCGGCGAACACGGCCGCCGCCGTCACGACGGCCCAGTACGGCCTGCCCACGCCGAGCGCCATCGACACCCACCCCGCAAGCGCCGCCCCGCCGGCCACCATCACGACGACCCGCCACCAGCGGGCCAGGAGAGCCGGCGGCGAGCTTGCGGGTCGTCCTGTCCGTTCGACGCGCTCGGCTGCGATGCCGGTCAGTTCCGCCTGCTCGGCGGCCTGCGTTCGCGCGTCGCAGAGCGGCGGCTCCGGGACTGGGCGGCCCTTGCGCAGCTCGCGCGCCCACCCCAGCAGCGTGTCGGCATCCACCCCGCCGCCGGGCTCACGGTCGATGGGCTCGCGATCACAGCCCTCGCGGTCGCTGACCTCGCGGTCGCTGGGCTCTCGGTCGCCGATGCGGGCGGCGGCGACCGACTCGGCCCGCACCAGCAGCCGTCGCAGCCCTTCTCGCCGATCGCCGGCGCGCAGCAGCGTCTGCCACGCGGCGTTGACGGCCGTCGCCGCAGCATGGCGCGCCTGCCGGGCGTCGCCATCCCGCACGCCGCACACGTCCTCGTCGCGGGCGTGCAGGAGCCGGGCCGTCGCCTCCAGGGCGCGGGCGACCGCGATGCGTTCCGGGCCGTCAGGGCGGAGGAGGCCCGGCGCCATCCCCACCGCCCAGGCCACGAGCCCGCCGAGCACCCCCAGCCCCACGTGCGCGGGGACGTCGGCGAGGCGCTGCTCGGGGACGAAGGCGGCACTGGCCGCGATGAAGGTGAGCACGACGTTGCCGGGCGGGCCGATCCTGGTCGCGTCGCAGGCCGCCTTGTGCAACCCCGCCAGCAGGGCGGCCACCGCCACGCGGATGGCGACCGAGTCGGTGAGCGCCGCCGTGACGAGGGCGGCGGCGGTGCCGGCCAGCATCCCCAGCACGACCCATCCCAGAGCCCTGGCCCGGGCCGCGTACGGCAGGCCGTGCCCGTACAGGGCGCACATGGCCCCGGCGGAGGCGTACAGGGTCAGGTCCAGCCGCCCCGCCAGGAGCAGCGCGAGCAGCACCACGGCGAGTGCGGCCACCCCACTGAGGGCGGGTTTGTGCCAGATGTCGCCGAGGGGCGCGAGGCGCAGCGCGGCTCGGACGGGCATGCGGACACGGGGCCTGAACTGGTGGAAGGGGATGGCACTCACCCATAAAGCTTACCGGGTGTTTTACTCGTAAAATAATCGCTCGACCAGGTACCCAGCTCGATGGGCGGGCGGGATCGCGCCGCGTGGTCCGTGGTTCACCAACCGGTACGCGGGAGGGTGGAGGCGGGGACCGGCACGGTGGACAGCCCAGGGGTGGGCCGGAAGGCGCGGGCCTGGGCGGAGGCGTGGCGGGCGGCGGCCCGGGATCCCGCGAGGTCCGCCGAGCGCCAGATGTCCCCTTGCGAGTAGGCGGACTCACCGATGGCGTCCACGGCTATCTGGCCGCTGATGCGGGTGATGTCCGAGGAGGCGACGAGGTCGAGGCCGATGCGCTGCATGATGGCCAGGGACATGCGGGCGGCGAGCACGCCCGCGCCGTCGGGGGCGCGGGTGGGCAGGGGGGCGTGGAAGACGTCGGTGGAGCCGTGGTCGACCCGGCCGATGTTCTCCGCCGCGATCCAGCTGAGCTGCTGGGAGATCGCGGTGGCCTCGGCGCGCAGCCACCGCAGTTCCTCCAGATCGGCGGGTGAGATCCACACGCGACCGTAGATGCCGGCGAAGTGCGGGCTGCGGGCCAGTCCGGCGAAGCCGGGATCGGACCAGATGGACAGGCAGTCGTTCCAGCCCAGGTCGACCGCGGCCCGGAAGTGCTCGATCCCGCCAGGCACGTCCCCGGCCCGGCCGTGGAGGTCGGCGAGCATCGCGTGGATCATCGCGAGCCCCCAGCGCGGCCCCCGCCGCCACGCCTCCGGCAGCAGCGCCGTCAGCGCCTGCCTCCCCCGCGCCATGTCCCCGTAGACGATCGGCTGGCAGGCCGCGTACAACTCGTTGAACCCGACTTCCATCCCCACCCCAATCCACCCAAGAGCCACGATTACGATCTTTGAATAGCACGTTCCACACCCGCCGCGACAGCCGAGAAGCCCCTGCGTGGCGGAGGAGAGACGCTTGAGCGCCTCGTACGATGTCCTGATCACCGGCGGCCTGCTGATCGGCGGCACCGCGTCCGCGCGACTTCGGCACCTGCGCCCCCGGTGCGGTGGTGGTGCCGCTTCGGCAGGCGGAATCCGCGCACGCTAGGGAAACCCCTAGGACGCCTCCCGTGGCGGCACTCGCGCCCCCGGTGAAAGCGTGCCGGTATTCGAGCGCGGGAAGGATTTCCGCGCGGACGACCGGAACGGGTGGACGAAGATGACCGAGCCCACGAGCGGGGTCGCGAAGCAGGAGCTCGATGACTTCCTGCGCACGGCGGACAAACTCACACTCGACGACAGGAGACTCCTGGTCCAGCAGGCGCTGGTGCTCATCGAGCAGAACTACGTGCATCTGCCGCTGAAGGCCGCGATGCACGCCGTGAACCCGGTACAGCGGCTGCGGCTGCTCGCCGTGCGCCTGAGCAGGCAGACCCCGCAGACCATGGACCCGGAATGGCGCTTCCACGCCGACCTGTCCGAGATCTTCCACTCGGTACGCGACCTGCACACCAACTACCTGCTGCCGCAGCCGTTCTCCGGCAAGATCGCCTTCCTCCCGTACCTCATCGAGGAGCACTACGACGGCGAGCGGCGCCACTACGTGGTCACCAGGACGCTGCAGGACTTCTCCGCCCCCGGCTTCGGCCCCGGCGTCGAGGTGACGCACTGGAACGGCATCCCGATCGACCGGGCGGTGGACATCAACGCGAGCAGGTTCGCGGGCAGCAACCCGGCGGCCCGGCACGCGCGCGGCCTGCAGTCGATGACGATCAGGCCGCTGCGCGTGCACGTGCCGCCGGACGAGTCCTGGGTGGTGCTCACCTACGTCGGCCAGGACGGGATCCGCCGCGAGCTGAGCGAGACCTGGCGTGTCAGCGACAACCTGCCGCCGTTCGTGAACGCCGACGAGCTGTCCGTCGCCGCCACGGCCCAGGGCCTCGACCTCGGCGCGGACGAGATCTCCCGGGCGCTCAAGCTGCTGTACGTGCCCGAGGCCGTCACCCCGCAGGAGAGCCTGGGCGGCGCCGAGCTGACGGCCGAGCCCGCCGAGGCCGGCGCGGACATCCCCACCTCCATGCCCGGCTTCTTCCGCGCCAGGAGCGTCGTCACGCCGTCGGGCACCTTCGGCCACATCCGCGTGTTCAGCTTCAGCGTCAACGATCCCGACGCGTTCGTCCGCGAGTTCGTCCGGCTCATCGGGCTGCTGCCGCAGAACGGGCTGATCCTGGACGTCCGCGACAACGGCGGCGGGCACATCTTCGCCAGCGAGTTCCTGCTGCAGACGCTCACGCCACGCCCGATCGTGCCGGAGCCGACGCAGTTCATCACGACGAACCTGAACCTGCGGATCTGCCGCCAGCACCGGGAGAACCCGACCGGCCAGATCGACCTCGGCCCCTGGTGCCCGTCCATGGAGCAGGCGCTGGAGACGGGCGCCGTCTACTCGGGCGCGTTCTCCATCACCCCGGCCGACGGGGCGAACGCGATCGGCCAGCAGTACTTCGGCCCCGTCGTGCTGATCACCAACGCGCTCTGCTACTCGGCGACCGACATCTTCGCCGGTGGCTTCCAGGACCACAAGATCGGCAAGATCCTCGGCACGGACGACAACACGGGCGCGGGCGGCGCCAACGTGTGGACGCACGAGCTGCTCAAGCTCCTGCTCGAACTGCCCTCCCCCGCCTCGGGGAGCCCGTACCAGCCGCTGCCCGGCGGGGCGGGCATGCGGGTGTCGATCCGGCGCACGCTGCGCGTGCACGACCTGGCAGGTACGCCCGTCGAGGACCTCGGGGTGGTGCCGGACTTCCGCCACCGGATGACCCGCAAGGACGTGCTGCAGGGCAACGAGGACCTGCTCGCCAAGGCCGGCGAGATCCTCTCCGGGCAGCCGGTGCGGCGGCTCGACGTGCAGGTCTCCGCCGCGCAGGTGACGCTCACGACCGCGCTCGTGGACCGGGCCGACATCTACCTCGACGGCCGGCCCACGGCGTCGGTGGACGTGACGCAGCAGGTCACGACCGTGCCGGTGCCGGGCGCCGGGTCCGCGCACGTCATCCGGGTGGAGGGGTTCCAGGGCGGCGAGCTGGTCGCCGCCCGGACGATCCTGCCGCAGTGATCGCTTGAAGGGCCCCGCACTGGTGCGGGGCCCTTCGCTGCTGCTGTAGGATGATCACCACTCGAATCAGCGCTTTCCAGAAGTACGCCGCAGAGCGGAAGCGCACACCCCGCGCCACGGGGTGCCGAAGGGGCGGCACGGTTCTTTGCCGTCTCTTCGTTCGGAGGAATTCCATGCACGTCGGCCTCGGCCTGCCCGTCACCGACCCCGAGTCGCTGCTCGACTGGGCCAGCAGGGCCGAAGCGGGCCCCTTCACCACCCTGGGCCTGCTCGACCGTCTCGTCTACGACAACCCCGAGCCGCTGGTCACCCTCGCCGTCCTCGCCGGCGCCACCACCAGGATCCGGCTCCAGACCGAAGTCCTCCTGCCCCCGCTGCGGGAGACCGCGCTGCTCGCCAAGCAGGCCGCGACCCTCGACCGGCTCAGCGGCGGCCGGTTCGTCCTGGGCGTCGGCATCGGCGGCCGGGCGGACGACCACGTGGCCGCCGGCACCGACCTGCGTACCCGTGGCCGCCGCATGGACGAACAGCTCGCCACGATGCGGCGCCTGTGGTCCGGCGAGCCGTACGGGGCCGGCGCCGGCCCCGTCGGGCCCGCACCCGCCAGGCCGGGCGGCCCCGAGGTGCTGATCGGCGGCTTCAAGCCCCGCGCGCTGGAACGGGTGGCCCGCTGGGGCGACGGCTTCCTGGCCGCCGCCCCGCCCTCCTGGGCCGGCGGGCTGTTCGACACCGTGCGGACCGCCTGGAAGGCACACGGGCGCGACGGCTCGCCGCGGATCGTCGCCCAGGTCGGCGCCGCCATCGGGCCCGAGCCCGTGATCGACGAGGCCCGGGCGGCGATGGCCGCCTACTACGCCTCGTCCGGCGTCGCGGACTACATGGTCTCGGGGATGCTCACCACCCCCGGCGCGATCCGGGACGCCGTCGCGCAGCTCGGCGATCTCGGGGCGGACGAGGTCATGCTCTACTGCTTCGGACGCGACCCCGAACAGGTCGACCGCTTCGCCGACCTGCTCTGAGCCGGGCGCGCTGAGCCGGGTGCTCGGGGCCGGGCGCTCGGGGCCGGGCGCTCGGGGCCGCCCTGTCCCAGCCGGCTGCGCCGGGTCAGGTGTGGTCCCGGCCCGACACGGCGCCGTCCGCCTCGGCGACGAGCGGGCTGGCGCGGTACGGCTGCCAGCCCGCCCGCAGGCGGCGCAGCTCGTCGTGCACCCGGGCCGACGCGATCAGCCGCACGTCGTCGCTGAGGCCGAGGACGGTGACCGCGGCCTGCTCCGGGTCGCCGGCGCGCAGGCAGGCGTGCGCCGCCCGCAGCCCGATCAGCACCCGCGTGCGCAGCTCGACCGGCCGCCGCGCCTCCATCGACGCCATGAAGTGGCGGGCGGCGGTGGCGTGGTCGCCGAGCTGGGTGAGGGTCAGGCCGATCTGGTGCTCCAGGGACTCGCGCCGGTAGTTGCCCAGCCACTCGGTCTCCGGCGGGGAGTCGGCGCGTTCGAGCTGGGACTCGGTGCGGTGCAGGAGGTTCAGCGCGTCCCAGCGGGTGCCGGCCGCCGCGTGCGCCTCCGCGCGCATGCCGGTGATCCAGGCCAGCATGCGCCGGGGGCCGTGCCCGCCGAGGGCCGAGGCGGCGGCGTCGGCCAGCGCGAGCGCCTCGCCGTCGTGGCCCAGCTCGGCCGCCTGCACGGCCATGCTGCGTAAGGCCGTCGCGCGCAGCACCAGGTCGCCGGCCTCGTCCGCGAGCCGTACGGTGCTGATGTAGTAGCGCTGGGCCAGGACGTTCGCGCCCGCGTCCATGGCCATGTACGCGGCCAGGTAGCTCAGCTCGGCCGCCGCGGTGAACAGGTCGGGGCGGGTGCGCCCGCTCGCCCGGCGCAGCAGCGGTGTCACCTCCCGCGACAGGTAGGCGGCGACGGCGGCGCGGGCGTGGCCGCCGCCGTACTGGTCGTCGAGGTCGGCGAAGGCCGCCGTGGCGGCGCGCAGGCGGGCCACGTCGCCGGCGCCCGCGCGGGAGGCGCTGCCTGGCGCGTTCGGGGTCCCGCGCCTGATGGCCAGGCCGGACAGCGCGGCCAGGGTGAACGTGCCGGCGGTCAGCACGGTACGGCGGTTGAGCAGGTCGTCCTCGCCCAGCGTGGCCAGCCGGGCGACCGGGTCGCCGCCCCAGGGGTCGTCGGCGGGCGGGGCGACGGCGGGGTCCGGCCAGCCGAGGTGCCGCGGCGAGAGGTCCGGCCGGCCGAGCCGGCGGCGGAACGCCTCCACGGCCGCGTGCACCGCCTCGGGCCTGGGCACGGTGCCGGTCAGCCAGTGCCCCACCGCCGAGCGGTCGTAGTGCAGGCGCTCGCCGCTCTCCGCCGCGACGGCGTTCACGTGCTGCGCGGTGGCCGCGTGCGTCCAGCCGGCCTGCTCGATCAACGCGGCCAGGGCCCGGTTCACGACGGGGCGGGTGCGCCGTGGCGGCATCTCATCTTCACATCGCTTCACATCGCGGTGCCCTCGACGATGCGCCGTACGCAGCGCACCGTCAAGAGAGCGGACCGTGACGTGACCGGCGGACGAGAAGGAGGCGGGATGGCAGGGATGGACGGGGCGGCGGCCGAGGCGGCTCACGCCGAACTGCTGGGCGCGCTGGCGGGCAGGCCCCTGGTCGTCGTCGACCGGTACAGCACCGCCCTGCGCACCGGTTACACCGGGCCGATGCCCATCGAGGCGCTGCGCCCCGCGCTGGGCATCGGCTGCTACTCGGCGTGGGACCCGGCGCTGCCCGGCATGGTCGTCGCCGCGGAGGAGCACACGGGCAGCCGTTCGGTGCCCGAGCGGCGCGGCTGGCTGCGGCGCGTGCGCCACGACGCCGCCCGGCACCTGGTCAAGCTGGACCGCCCGCCCGTCATCGCCACCTGCCACACGGGCGCCCAGCTCCAGGAGCTGGCGGGCCCTGGCGGCACGGTCGCGGCGATCGACGCGGGCGTGCGTGCCACGATCGAGGCCAGGCACCTGTTCGACGACCTGCTGCGCGCGGCGGGGGTGCCGGCCGTGGCGCGGATCCGCTGCGTACCGGCCGAGCGGCTGCCGAGCCTGGCGGAGCTGCGGCGCGCGGTCGGCGCCGAGCGGGTCGTGGTGCAGGCGGGCGGCGTCTCCGGCGGGCGCGGCACCGTGATCGTCTCGGGCGACGACGACATGGCCAGGGCTGCGCGACTGCTGGGCCCGTACCGGGTGGCCGCGTACGTGGAGGGCTGGCCGTGCGCCGTCACCGTGCTCAGCGTCCCGGACGGCGCGGGCGGGGTCAGCGTGTACGTGGACCGGCCCTCGCACGAGACGACCGGCGTCCCCGAGCTGGGCGTGGGCCCGCTGTGCAGCGCCGGCCACGACTGGTCGCGCCCGTGGCCGGTGCCGGCCGCCGCGCTGCTCGTCGAGTGCGCGGAGCGCATCGCGGTCTGGGGATGGCGCAGGTACGGCGTCGCCGGGCTGTTCGGCCTGCGTGGCCTGATCACGCCGAGCGAGCGGGTCTACCTGTCGGCGATCAGGTGGCGCTGCGACGAGAGCACCGAGGTGTCGGCGGTCAACCAGCAGGCCGTCGGCGTGCCCCCGTTCGTGCTGGCCCACCTCGTGGTGATGCTGGGCGGGCGGGTGAGCTGGCTGGCGGACCCGCAGGAGTTCAACCAGGTCAGCCTGCTGCGCGCGACCCAGCGCGGCGGCCCGTTCTCCATACGGGTCCGGCTGCGCGGCGAGTCCTCCGTACGGGTCGCGGCCGGCCAGGGGCCCGGCGTCTACCGGCTGGACCGCGACGACCACCCGCGCTGGGTCCGCCGCGCCGCCCACCCGTCCGCCGCCCGCGCCGACCACGGCGAGTTCCTGCTCGCCGACCTGCCGCCCGCGGACGTGGTCTGCCATCCCGGCGCGGACCTCGCCACCGTCGAGGCCGTCACGGACGGCGCCACGCAGCCCTTCCACGGGCCGGCCAGCGCGTCACCGTTCGCGCGCCGGGTGTCGGCGGCCGTCGAGCGGCTCTTCGCCCCCGGCTGAGCCGCGCCGGCTCGCCGATCGGCACGACCTCGCGCATCGACCCGGGGCGACTGAAGGCGACCTGAGGCGACCTGGGGCGAACCGCTCAGCGCAGGCCGATGGCGCTCTCCCAGAACCAGTTCCACCGGATCTCGTCGCGGAAGCGGGCCGCGCCCGCCTCGTACAGCACGCCGATCGCGCCGTTGCCGAGTAGCGCCATGTCCGAGTACCCGGCGTGGTCCGCGTCGATCCGCACCCCGGCGTTGTCGGTCGTGCCGTTGTGGTTGCGCCAGGTCGCGCCCTCGTCGAAGGAGGAGCGCACGTTCATGCCCACCGCGTTGTTGTTCGTCTTGGGGGTGGCGGGCGCCGACAGCAGGATGCGCGTGTACGGGCCGCCGTCCCAGCGCTGGCGGAGCAGGGCGGGGTGGGTAGGCGGCGCGGTGATGGCGCTGTCGGCGCGGAAGCCGCCGTCGAAGGTCAGCCCGCCGTCCCTGCTGACGCCGCGGGCCAGGCCGTGCACGGAGGTCTGGTCGTCGGGGACGGCGCCGTTGCGCGCGATCACGAGGATGCTGCCGTCGGTCCTCTCGACCAGCGTCTGCTCGCCCAGCTTGAGCACCGACTTGTCGTACGTGGCGGTCGCGCCGATCTTCCAGGAGCCGCCGTGGTCGTCGCTGTAGACCAGCCGTACGCTCTGCCGGCTCCCCACGGCGAAGTAGACGGGCACGACGAGCCGGCCCGCGTGCTCGCCGCGCGTGAGCTGGATCCCGTGCCCCGGGCCGGTGGCGAACCAGTCGCCCGCCCCCGCCGGGGCCTTGATCTCGCCGGACAGGTCGTCGGGCGCCGACCACGTACGCCCGTCGTCGGTGCTGACCTGGACCTTCGGGGTGCGGGGCGTGGTCTGGGTCGGGGTCGGCTCGGAGGTCGTGAACAGGAACACCGGGCCGGCGGAGTCAGCCACCACGGTCGCGTTCCCCTGGAGTGCCGCCCCCGCGGTGCTCGCCAGGACGGTCCTGCTCGCCTCCCAGGTCACGCCGTTGTCGGTGGAGCGGCGCATGACGACGTCGAACGCGCCGTGGTCGGCGCAGTTGTTCCTGTTGCGCCGCTCCGCGAAGGCGAGCAGCACGTTCCTGGCGGTCCTGACGACGGCCGGGAGCCGGTAGCAGGTGGTGACCGTCGCACCGGTGGCCGGGTCGGTGCTGGTGTACTGCCTCCACAGGGTCTGCTTGTGCCAGGTGTAGGTGGGCGGCTGCGCGGCCGCGGCGGGCGAGGCGGTGACCGCCACGGCCACGACGGCGCCGATCGCGGCGCCCAGCGTGCGTAATCTCTGCATGATCGCCTCCATCTCGCAGTGATGATCCCCACGCGGGCCCCGCGGCCAACCTCCTCGATCAGTAGCCGACGGTGAAGCGCCGCTGGACGTGGCGGGGCAGCTCGGCCTCGTCGACGACGGCGACGGCCAGGTCCTCGGCGGAGATGTCGCTGGTGCCGTCCTCGCGTACCAGCAACCGGTCGCCGCCCACGCGGAACCTGCCGGTACGCCGGCCGGGCTCGACGCGGGCCGCCGAGGGGCTGAGGTAGGTCCAGTTGCGGTTGGACAGGCGGTAGAGCGCCAGCGCCTCGCGGTGGGCGAGCACGACCTTGACGTACTCCTCCGGGACGCCGAGATGCTCCGGCAGCCCTTCGGCGAAGCCCTCGGTGTCCACCACCTGCAGCCCTGGGCGTACCTCGAGGCTTCCCGCGCCTCCGACGACGATCAACCGGGCGGCGGGGTGCGACTCCAGCGCCTGGAGCAGCGACCGGGCGGCGGCGGGCAGCACGTGGGCGTTGGCGATCGTCTCAGCGATGTCGCGGCCGGTGTTGAGCGCGTTCACGATCACGTCCAGCCCCGCGACGGCGGCCGTCACGCCGGGCACGTCCAGGACGTCGGCGACGCGCCAGGCGACCTCCCCCGCGTCGGCGGGGACGCGAGAGGCGTCCCTGGTGAACGCGGTGACGTGCTGCCCGCGTCGCACCGCCTCCGCGACGACCCGCGACCCGATGACGCCCGTGGCTCCGAACACTCCGATACGCATGAACCCGCACTCCTCCTTATACGGCGTTCAGTTGCTGAACGCCGTGTAGTTAGTGAGCACAGCTTAGACACTGAACGCGGTAGGGTGTCAACGTGATCGACGGGAGCAGGCGGGAGCGGCTCCGGGCCCAGACGGTCCGGGAGATCAAGGAGACCGCCATGGCGCTGCTGGCCGAGGGCGGGCCGGGCGCGGTCACCCTGCGGGCCATCGCGCGCCGGATGGGGATGACGGCCGGGGCGCTCTACGGCTACTACGCCACCCGCGACGACCTGCTCACCGCCCTCATCGACGACGTCTACACCGGGCTCATCGACGAGATCGACAAGGCCTGCGGCGCCCTGCCCGCCGAGGACGCCGCCGGGCGGCTGCTGGCGTGGGCGGAGACGTTCCGCGGCTGGGCCACCGCCAACCCCGAAGGGTTCCGGCTGGTCTACGGCGAGCCGGTCCCGGACTACCGGCCCCCGCCCGGCGGGCCCGCCCCGGAAGCGGAGCGCCGCGCCTGCGCCGGGCTCGTCACGCTCGTGGCCGCGGCCTGGCCGCACGCCGCCGGCCGGCAGCCCGAGGGCGGGCACGACTGGTCGGACTTCGGGCCCGGCCTCGCCGACGAGGTCCGCGCGTCACATCCGGGGCTGCCGCCCGCCGCCGTCGCGCTGGCGCTGCGGGTGTGGGGGCGCATGCACGGGCTCGTCGCCCTGGAGGTGCACGGGCATCTGCGTACGCAGACCCGGCATCCGGAGAAGTTGTACCGGGAGGAGATCCGCGACCTCATCGCCTCCCTGGGGCTGCCCGCCGGCCGTTGAACCGGGCAGCGCGGGACGGGCGGCTCGGGACGGACAGTCCGGAACGGACGGTCCTGGAATGGGCGGTCCGGGGCCGGTCAGGTGGTGGCGAGGACGCGGGCCAGGGCTTGCAGGGTGTCGAGCGGGGTGCCGGGTGGCGGGGAGACGCGGAGGACGGGCTCGCGCAGGTGCAGCGGGGCGCGGGCCGTAGGGACGACGCCGACCAGCAGGGACGCCTCGGCGGCGCGGGCGGCGGCGCGCTCGGCCGTGTCGCCGGGCGGCGGGGTGAGCGTGACGAGGGCCGAGGGCTCGTCGAGCGGCTCGGCCACCCGCCAGCCGCCCGCCCCGTCGAGCAGGCCGCGTGCCGTGCGGCCCAGGTCGGCCAGGTGGGCGTGGACGGCGGCCGGGCCGAGCACGTGGTGCTCCTGGGCCGCGACGCCGAGCCCCACCCTGGCGGCGATGGGACCCTCCGAGCTCTCGTAACGCGCCGCTCCCTCAACCGGCACCGCGCCGGCCCACTGCGACGTCTCCCCTCCCCGCGCCCGGCCGCCGCCCTCCGGCCACGGCTCGTCCCACACGCCGCCGGGCTCCGGCGGGAGGCCGCTCCAGAGGTGGCCGCTGAGGGTGGGGGCCGGGGCGTCCATGGCCGGGGTAAGGCCGGGCACGATCAGGAAGCCGACGCCGCGAGGGCCGGCCAGCCACTTGCGGGAGGTGCCCACGTAGGCGGTGGCCCCCGCTCCTCGTACCTCCACGTGCCCCAGCGACTGGCAGACGTCCAGCACGAACGGCACCCCCGCCGCCCGGCACAGGGCCCCGATCTCCGGCACCGGTTGCACGACGCCGTGATGGGAGCCGAGGTGCGAGACGACCACGAGGTCCAGCCCCGACGCCAGCCGGGCCCGTACGCCGTCGGGGTCGATGCGGGCGTCGCCGTCCACCGGCAGCTCGACGAGCCGCCAGCCGCGCCGGGCGGCCAGGCGGCGCAGCAGCATCAGCGTGCTGCCGTACTCGGTGCGCGCGCAGCCGACGCGGCTGCCCGGGCCGAGCCGCCATCCACCCAGCAGCGCCGCCATCGCCGCCGTCCCGCTCTCCAGGAACGCCACCTGCCCCGCCCCCGCCGCCACGCCCGCCGGCCCCGCAGCCGCGCCTCCCGGCGCTACCGGCATGTGCCCCGGCCCCGCAGCCACACCTCCTGGCCCAGCCGGCACGCGCTCCGCGCCCGCCCCCGCGCCTCCCGGCCGCACCGGCGCGTCTCCTGAGGCGCCGTCGTCCGGTCGGGGGCCGACGAGGGCGGCCAGGGCCGAACGGGCGGCGGTGAGGTCGGGGACGGCGCCGTAGCCGCCACGTTCGCGTTCCAGCCGCAGGTGCGCCGTCATCGCGTCGAGCACCCGATCGCTCGGCACGTTGCACCCGGCCGCGTCGAGATGCCCGGGCGGCACCACACCCCGCGCCGCCCGCCACCTCCTGGGCACGGCCTCCGCCTCGAACCCGCACCCGGCCTCGGCCCCGGCACCGACGCCGAGTGCGGAGCCGGCGCCGGGGCCGGTACCGGGCGCGGAGCCGGGGGACGCGGGGGTGGTCACGCCTCGGCCAGGACCAGGGCGAAATCCTCCGACGGGTCGGTGTAGTGGCGGCGTACCTCGAAGCCCGCCGCCGCGAGCTCCGCCCGCAGCCCCTCCGGCCGGAACTTGGCGCTGATCTCGGTCCGCATCTCCTCCCCCGCCCCGAACGACACCGCCAGCCCGAGCCCGCCGACCCGCACCCGCATCTCCCGCGAGGCCCGCAGCCGCATCTCGATCCAGTCGTGCCGCTCGTCGTACAGGGCCACGTGCTCGAACGCCTCGGGCTCGAAGTCCGCGTCCAGCTCCCTGTTGATCACGCGCAGCACGTTCCTGTTGAACTCGGCCGTCACCCCCGCGGCATCGTCGTAGGCGGCCACCAGCCGCCCCCTGTCCTTGACCAGGTCGGCCCCGAGCAGGAACGTGTCCCCGGCCCGCAGCGTGGCCCGCAACTCCTTGAGGAACACCGCGCGGGCGGCCGGTTCGAGGTTGCCGATGGTGCCGCCGAGGAAGGCCACCATCCGCCGCCCGTTGCGGGGCAGCAGCGCCAGGTGGCGTTCGAAGTCGGCGCACACGGCCCGTACGGCCAGCCCCGGGTAGCGCCCGGCCAGCCGGTGCGCCGCGGACTCCAGGGTGACGGCGTCCACGTCCACCGGCGTGTAGCCGCGCAGCGTGCCCGCCGCCGCCAGGGCGTCCAGCAGCAGCACGGTCTTCTCGCTGGTGCCCGAGCCCAGCTCGACCAGCGTGTCCGCGCGGGAGACGGCCGCCACGTCGGCGGCCCGCGCGCGCAGGATGGCCAGCTCGCGCCGGGTCGGGTAGTACTCGGGCAACCGGGTGATACGGGAGAACAACTCGCTGCCGGCGGCGTCGTAGAACCACTTGGGCGGCAGCCACTTGGGGCTGGACGTCAGGCCGGTGGTGACGTCGTGTTCGAGGGCCTGGCGCAGGTAGTCGCGGTCAAGATGGCTGATGACGTGCACGGTGGACTGGGTGACGGGCACGAGGCCTCCTGGAGACGGGTTCACAACGGCTGGACGGTCACGTCGTCGCGGGTGACGGTCAGCAGGCTCCGCTCGGGCACGGCCTGCCAGCCGGGCAGGTCGTCGAGCGGTTCGCTGGCCACCAGCACGCCGTCGTGGAGTCGGTGGTGGAACAGGGTGTCGCCCCAGACGGTCGCGGCGATGGTCGTGCCGTCGGTGGCGAGCAGGTTCAGGCGGGCGGCGGGGTCCTTCTCCCCGGCCCGTTGGACGACCTCGGCCAGCGCCTCGCCCAGGCCGGCGCCGGCGCGCCCGCGCTGGAAGACGGCCCCGGCGACCCAGGCGGCGTCGCAGGTGCTCTCGGCGCCGTCGCAGAGGTCCTTGACCGCGTCGCGGGCCACGCGGCCGTTGTGGCTGAGCAGCCAGGTCCGGTCGGTGAACGGCGCGGTGGCGCTCTCCTCGACCGGCATGCCCACGGTGGCCGAGCGCACGGCGGCCAGCAGGCACGTCGAGCGGGCCACCGCGGACAGGCCCGCCAGGTTGGCGTCGGTCCAGATGGGCACGGAACGGCGGTAACGCACCGGCTCGGGGCGGCCGGGGGCGTACCAGCCCATGCCGTACCCGTCGGCGTTGATCAGCCCGTGCCGCTGGCGGCGGGGCGCGTACGACTGCTTGAGCAGCCCGTACTCGGGCTCGTCGATGAGCGAGGTGAGCGGGCGCTCGGCACCCAGCCAGGCGGCATGCCTGCACATCTCACACCAGCTCCGACCGGGCGCAGCGGAAGCCGGTGAAGATCTGCCTGCGGATCGGGTAGTCCCAGTTCCTGAACGTGGTGCGCACCGCCGCCGGGTCGGCCGCCCAGGAACCGCCGCGCAGCACGCGGTACTCCTCTCCGAAGAACACCTCGCTGTACTCCTTGTACGGGAAGCTGCGGAACCCCGGGTAACCGTGGAACCAGGAGCCGGTCCACTCCCACACGTCCCCCACCATCTGCTCGGCCCCGTAGGCGCTGGCCCCCGCCGGGTACGCGCCGAGGGGGGCGGGGTGGGAGGCGCGGTGGCCGAGGTTCGCCAGGGAGGGGCCGGGGTCGGCCTCGCCCCACGGGTAGCGCCTGGACCGGCGCGCCCCGGGGTCCCAGCCGCACGCCTTCTCCCACTCGGCCTCGGTGGGCAGCCGCTTGCCTGCCCAGCGCGCGTAGGCGTCGGCCTCGTACCAGCTCACGTGCTGGACGGGCTCGTCCATGGGGACGGGCTCGACGCGGCCGAAGCGGGTGCGGTGCCAGGCGCCGCCGTCCCTGGTCCAGAACAGCGGGGCGGTGATGCCGCGGCGCTGCCGCCACTGCCAGCCCTCGGGGGTCCACCAGCGCGGGTCGTCGTAGCCGCCGTCCTCGATGAACGCCAGGTACGCGCGGTTGCCGACCGGCAGCCGGTCGATCCAGTAGCCGGGCAGGTCCACCCAGGTGGCCGGGCGCTCGTTGTCGTAGGCCCACGGCAGCGTGTCGGTGCCCATGAGGAACGGCCCGGCCGGGACGTGCACCTCCTCGGGGCCGCCGGCGCGGCCCGGCGGCAGGTCGCCGTCGCGGACCAGGCCCGGCCGGCCGGAGAGCTGCAGGGTGGCGAGCATGGTCTCGTCGTGCTGGTGCTCGTGCTGGATCACCAGGCCGAACACGAACCCGTCGCGGTGCAGCGGCGACGGGCCCTCCAGGTCGATCGAGTCGAGGACGTCGAGCACGCGGCCGCGTACGCCCTCGATGTAGCCGCGCGCCTCGACGGGGCGCAGGAACGGCAGGCTGGGGCGGTCCTTGCGCGGGGTCTTGAAGGCGTCGTAGATGTCGTCGATCTCGGGGCGGAGCGGGGTGATGCCGGCGGCGGCGCGCAGCACCCAGAGCTCCTCGTAGTTGCCTACGTGGGCCAGGTCCCAGACGAGGGGGGACATGAGGGGGGAGTGCTGGCGTACCAGGAGGTCGTCCTCGGCGGCCGTGTAGGTGAGCGAACGGTCGCGCACCGCGATGAGCTCCCTGGCGATGCGTTCCTTGATGTCGTTCATGGGCGTCCTTCGTGTCCGTGGTCGTGCCTGGGCTCGTCGGGCGGGGTGCCGGGGTCGTGGTGGTCCAGCCACGCCGGGGACGGGTGCCGCGCCGCCGGGTCCATCAGGTCGGCCGCCGGCGAGCGGCCGGTGCTGACGTGCCGGTCGGCGAACGCGGCCACCGCGCCGACCAGCGTGGCGTCCGCGCCGAGCCGTGGCAGCGCCTCCAGCGCGGCGCGGAAGCACGCCTCGGCGGCGTCCCTGAGCCGCGGGTCCGCCAGCCCGCAGCGCGCGGCCCTGTCCCATTCCTCCTGGTACGGGGCCGTCTGCCGGGACGCGACGGCGGCCATCGCGACGCCGGCGGCGCGGTCGTCGGTGATGAGGGCGTGGGTCACGGCCACGCACACCGGCCAGCTCGCCGGATGTTGCGCGTCCAGGTAGCGGATCTCCAGCCACCCCCGGGGCCGGACCGGCGGGAAGACGGTGGTGGCGTGGTAGGCGAGGTCGTCCGGCGTGGGTCGTCTCCCGCCGCCGCCCTCCAGCCAGTCGCGGAACGTCGAGCCGTCGCGTACCGGCCGGTAGCGCTCGGCGTCCTCCCGCACCAGCATCAGCCGGGCGTCCAGCAGGTACGCGGCCCAGTCGGCGACGGGGTCGCCCGTGACCGGGACCGGCCTGGTCCTGGTGGGGTCGAGGTGGTTCCAGACGTCCTGGCGCCCCGACATCCACCCGTACGGCCTGCCCCCGCTCAGCGGGGAGTTGGCGAAGGCGGCGAGCAGCACGGGCCCGAGCGCGTGCGCGCGCTCCCACCGGACGGCCGGCCGGCGCCCGAAGTCCAGGTTGACCTGGATCGACGCGGTGGAGCACATCATCAGCGGCCCGTACGGCGCCCCCAGGAACTCGGCCATCGCCTCGTAGCGGGGCAGGCCGAGCTGGCGGCACGGGGGACGCACCGGGTCGAGCCCCACGCCGCCCAGCGCCAGGCCGGCGGCGCGCAGCCCGTCACGCACGACGGCCACGTCGGCGGCCAGGCGGGACACCGTGTCGGGCAGCGAGCCCGCGGGCCCGGACAGCTCGACCTGGCCGCCCGGCTCGAACGTCACCCGGCTGCCGCCCGGCAGCTCCGCGGGCAGGGCCCGCCGGGTCCGCTCCAGCGGGACGTGCCCGCCGGGGTCCGCGCGGTCGAAGACGAGGAACTCCAGCTCCACGCCCACCCGGTCACCGGCGGGACGGAAGCACCGGCGCGCGTGGTCCGCCACCTGCGTGGCATCGCGCAGCGGCGTGCTCTCGGCCGTTACCCCGATCATCGTCTCCCCTTCGCCGGCGCCGCAGGTCGTGCTGGCGCGCACGGGACTACAGAGCCGGGAGGCGCGGGATCGTTACACACGAATTTCCGCGTAACGGATGGGGCGCGACGGGCACTGTGTGGCATGGAGGAGGGTTCACTGGGCTGCGCCGAGGTGCTCGCCCTGGTCACGGACTACCTGGACGCGGCGCTCCCACCGGGGCGGCAGCGGACGGTCGCGGACCATCTGGAGGCGTGCCCGGGGTGCTCGGCGTGGCTGGCGCAGCTGCTGGCGACGATCGCGGCCCTGGGCTGCCTGCGCGACGGGGTCATCTCACCGCCGGTGCTGGCCGCGCTGCGGCGCAGCTTCGCGGGACGGGGCGTCACGGGCGAGGACGCCTGCCCGGGCAGGGGTGTTACGAGTGATGGCGGTGGCGCTCGCGGAAGGCGGACATGAGCCGATCGCGGACGGGCGCCGGCAACTTCTCCGGCGGCTGGTCGCCGAGCACCTTGATGGTGGCGCGGAACTGCTCGAAGTAGCGCCCGCACCCCTCGCAGCAGGACAGGTGCGCCTGCATGCCGTCGCGGGACGGCTGGTCGAGGGCGTCCTCGAGGTAGGCGGTGAGAAGTTCCGCCAGCTCGTCGCAGGTGAACCGCTTCACGACGTTGACCGCCCTCGTCTCTGGGATGAACCGTTTCACTTATTGTCGCCGTTGCGCGGGCCTGGTGGGGCCGCGCGATGTCATTCGGGCTGTTTGACTGACTCGTAGTAGTCCGCCAGCCAGCCGCGTACCGCGGTGCGGGCGCGATGCAGCAGGACCCGCTGGTTGGCCGCGGAGATCTCCAGGATCTCGCAGACCTCGTCGGAGGTGCATCCCTCCACGTCGCGCAGGGAGATCACGACCCGCTGCCGGGGCGGCAGCCGGCCGAGGGCCTCGGCGATCAGCACGCGCACCTCCGCCGCCAGCGCCTCGCCCTCGGGCGTCGGCCAGGGTGCGGCGAACTCGGCCGGGCCGCCCTGGGCCGAGCCCCGGAACGGGCCGCCGTCCTGCTCGAACGCGCTCCACGGCAGCGTGCGGCTCTCCCGCACGCCGCGCTTCTTCGCGGTGTTGACCAGGATGCGGAAGACCCACGTCTTGACCGAGGAACGCGCCTCGAAGGCGTCGATCCCGTCGATCACCGCCAGCCAGGTGTCCTGCACGACCTCCTCCGCGGAGTGGTCGGTGGACACGTACGACCTGGCGACCCGGAGCATGCCCCTGGACCAGGTGTCGAGCAGCGCCGCGAACATCGCCTCGTCGCCGGCGCGCAGGGCACTGACGACGATGTCATCCGGGGGCAGCCCACCGCCCTCGAAAGACCCCACGATCGCTCCCCCTCCGGTCGCACGCTGGGACATCTCACCTCAAGGAGCCGGGCCCGAGCCCGGCACCGCCCCACCTCGGGACGACACCGCTCAGGTTAATCTCCCCCACTGACGTTTCCCCGCTGACGGGGTGCGTAGCCGTGACTCGGGAAGCTGTCCGGAAGTGCGGGCCCATCACGGCGGCCGGAACGCCCGCGAGGCCTCGGGAAGGGCCCCGCGGGCGTGGCCGGCGTCGCGTCAGCGCTCGCCCGCCGGTTCCCCGACCGGCTCGGGCTGCGCCGGGGCGGCACGCACGCGGTCGCGGCGGTTGGCGAGCAGGCTGGTCACCGTGACGACGACCAGCACCGACACGATGACCCCGAGCGAGGCCGGCGTCGGGATCTCGGGCACCCACGCCCAGATGCCGTGCGCCCAGTGCAGGATCAGCTTCACCCCGATGAAGGCGAGGATGACGCTGAGCCCGTGGTTGAGGTGGCGCAGCTTGGTCAGCACGCCCTGGAGGACGAAGTACAGCGCCCGCAGCCCCAGCAGCGCGAAGGCGTTGGTGGCGAAGACGAGGAACGGGTCGTCCGTCACCCCGTACACGGCCGGTACGGAGTCCACGGCGAAGACGACGTCCGTGGCCAGGATCGCGACGGCGGCCAGCGCCAGCGGGGTGAGCGCGAGCCGGCCGCCTTCACGGACGGCCAGCCGCGAGCCGCGGTAGTCGTCGGTGACGGGGACGAAGCGGCGCACGAGCCGTACCGTGCGCATGGAGGAGATGTCCACCTGCTGCTCGCCGCCGCGCAGCACATCCTTGATGATCTTTCCTGCGGTCACGATGAGGATCCCGCCGAACAGCAGGAACGCCCACGTGCCGCTCTGCAGCGCGGCGGCCCCGAGCCAGATGAAGACGACGCGCAGGACGAGCGCCCCGACGATGCCGTACAGCAGCACCTGCCGCGCCAGCGCGGACGGCACCGCGAAGGCCGCGAGCAGCAGCATGAACACGAACAGGTTGTCCACCGACAGCGACTTCTCCACCACGAACCCGGTGAAGAACTCCACCGCCACGCCACCCCCGTGCCCGGCCCACAGGTAGCAGCCGAACAGCATGGGCAACAGCAGGTAGAAGACCGACCAGCCGGCGGACGCGCGCATGCTCTCCTCGCGCGGTCGCCGGGTGATCAGCAGGTCCACCACCAGCAGCAGCGACAGGACGGCGACCGTGACGGCCCAGAGAGCCGGTGAAGCGATGGTGCGCAGCTCGACGGCATGCGAAAATGTCCCCGCGGACATGGGAATACCTCCCTCGAACAGTTCCGACCGTTCGAGGTCTCCTTCACCCAGCGGGTGGCCGTCCGGGGACGTGCGGGACGTCCGTAATGACCGGGCCGGCGCTTGCGAAGTACTCCCCTCGCCGGGTTCAGACTAGATCAGAGGGGGACATGCCTCCGCCTGGAGGGCTCTCCCAAGCCGCGCTTGACGGGACAATTGAACGAAATTTTAAATTCGGTCATGGGACGCATCGCGGGAGTCACCGCCGCGGAGACGCGCGAGCGGCTGCTGCGCGCCGCCGCCGAGGTCTTCGCCGAGCGCGGGTACGACGGCACGCGCGTGGCGGACATCGCCGCCGCCGCGGGGGTGAGCAACGGCGCCCTGTACGCGCACTTCGGCTCGAAGGCGGAGCTGCTCGTGGCCGCCCTGCGCGTGCACGGGCGGCACCAGCTCGCCAGCCTGTTCGTCGCCGACCCCGACCGGTCGGTCACGGAGCTGCTGCTCGCCATCGGGCGCACGCTGACCCGCCGGCGCGACCCCCTCGGCTATCTCGTCGTGGAGGCGCTGGTCGCCGCGCGCAGGGACGAGGACGTGGCCGGGCCGATGCGCGACTACGTCAGCGAGCGGGCCGCCTGGATCGCCGGCCTCGTACGGGTGGCGCAGGGCGACGCCGAGCTGGACGCCGGGCTGTCGCCGGACGCGGTGGCGCACTTCTGCCTGCTGCTCGGGATGGGCAGCGCGCTGGTAACCCCGGATCTGCACGGGGTCGGCGACGAGGAGTGGGCGGCGCTGCTGTCCCGCATCGTCACCGCCCTGGCCCCGCAGGACGAACCGACCCCGCAGGACGAGCCGGCCACGCAGGAGAACCCGGCCTCGCAGGAGAGAACGGCCTCACGGGAGAACCCGGCCGCGCGGGAGCAGCCGTGAAGACACCCGGTTGCGGAATCTCCCGCGAGTGGTGGCCGCCCTGGAAATCACCGTCGCCGTGGTGTTCGCTGACGGCGACGTTCCTCCGCAGAGGGAGAAGCCATGACCGCCACGCCGCACCCGCTCGACCCGCTGACGCCCGGCGAGATCGCCGCCGCCCGGACCGTGCTGGCCACCGCCGGGCTGCTCAAGGACACCACCCGCTTCGCGTACACCGGGCTGGAGGAGCCGCCCAAGGACGCGCTGCTCGCCTACTCGCCGGGGACCCCGCTCGACCGCAGGGTCCGGGTCCTGCTGCTCGACCTCGCCGGGGCGGCGCCCCGTGACGTGATCGTCTCGCTCACCAGGGGGACGATCGACGCCGACCGCACGCTGGACCCCGCGGTCGACGGCCAGCCGCCCGTGCTGGACGCGGAGTTCGGGATCGTCGAGGAGGTGCTGGCGACCGACGAGCGGTGGATCGCCGCGCTCAAGAGCCGCGGGCTGGACGTCTCCAAGGTCAGGGTGGCCCCGCTGTCCGCCGGCGTGTACGCCGACGAGTACCCCGGCGAGTCGGGCCGCCGCATCCTGCGCGGGCTCGCCTTCGTGCAGGAGCACGAGAAGGACCACGCCTGGGCGCACCCCGTGGACGGCCTCGTCGCGTACGTGGACGTGCTGAACCGCACCGTGGACCAGGTGATCGACTCCGGCCCCGTCCCGATCCCTTCGGTCTCGGGCAACTTCGACGACGCCGCCGTCACGGGTCCCCCGCGCACCACGCAGCGGCCCATCGAGATCACCCAGCCCGAGGGGCCCAGCTTCACCCTCGAAGGGAGCCTGCTGCGCTGGGAGAACTGGTCGCTGCGGATCGGCTTCGACGTCCGCGAGGGGCTCGTCCTGCACCAGATCGCCTTCCACGACCGGGACGCCGGCCGCGAGCGCCCGATCGTGCACCGGGCCTCGATCGCCGAGATGGTCGTGCCCTACGCCGACCCGTCCCCCACCCGCTCCTGGCAGAACTACTTCGACGCCGGCGAGTACCTGTTCGGCCAGTACGCCAACGCCCTGGAGCGGGGCTGCGACTGCGTCGGCGAGATCACCTACCTCGACGCCGTCATCGCCGACGAGCGCGGCGCCGCGCGCACCCTGCCGAACGCGATCTGCCTGCACGAGGAGGACCACGGCATCCTGTGGAAGCACACGGACCTGTGGACGGGCTCGGCGGAGGTCCGCCGCCAGCGCCGCCTGGTGCTGTCGTTCTTCACCACGGTCGGCAACTACGACTACGGCTTCTCCTGGTACCTCTACCTCGACGGCACCATCGGGTTCGAGGTCAAGGCGACCGGCGTGCTGTTCACCTCCGCCTACCCGCGGGGCGGCTCCGCGTACGCGACGGAGGTCGCGCCCGGCCTGGCCGCGCCCTACCACCAGCACCTGTTCTGCGCCCGCCTGGACATGGCGGTGGACGGGCCGGCCAACCGGGTGGAGGAGGTCGAGGCGGTCCGGGTCCCGATGGGGGCCGGCAACCCGCGCGGCAACGCCTTCACCTTCCGGCGCACCCCGCTGACGAGGGAGAGCCAGGCCCAGCGCGACGCGGACCCGTCAGCCGCGCGCACCTGGCACATCACCAACCCCGCCTCGCTCAACGCGCTGGGCAGGCCCGTCGCCTACGCGCTCCACCCGGAGGGCAAGCCGGTGCTGCTGGCCGATCCCGGCTCCTCCATCGCGGCGCGGGCCGCGTTCGCGACCAGGCATCTGTGGGTCACCGCCTACGACCCGGACGAGCGTTACCCGGCCGGTTTCCTGGTCAACCAGCACCCGGGCGGCGCCGGGCTGCCCGCCTTCGCCGCCGCCGACCGCGACCTCGACGGCCGCTCGCTCGTCGTCTGGCACGTCTTCGGGCTCACCCACGTTCCCCGGCCCGAGGACTGGCCGGTCATGCCGGTGGAGCACACGGGCTTCACGCTCAAGCCGGTCGGCTTCTTCGACCGCAACCCGACGCTGGACGTTCCCCCGCATCACGGGCACGGCGCCTGACGGTCACTCGGGAGCGTCGTTCACGCGGACGCGGGCCGTCGTGGAGGTGCGCGCCATCAGGTCGGGCTGGAAGATGACCTGGCGGTGCTCGTGGTCGCCGGCCTGGTTGGCCTCCTCCAGCAGGAGCGTGGCGGCGGTGTGGCCGAGTTGCTCGCGCGGCTGCCTGATGGACGACAGCGGCACCGCGGCCGCCGCGGCGAAGTCGATGTCGTCGTAGCCGATGATGGCCAGGTCGGCGGGCACTCGCAGCCCGCGCAGCGTCATCTCCTGCAGCACCCCGATCGCGACCAGGTCGTTGGCGCAGAAGACCGCGGTGGGCCGCTCGCCGGGGGGCAGGCCGGCGATCTCCTTGCCGACGATGCGGCCGGTGGCGACGGTGAGGTCGGGCAGGGGGATCACGGTCAGCGTGTCGTCGGGGCCGAGCACGCGGGCCAGGCCGTCGCGCCGCTCGCGCACCTGCCGGACGGTGAAGGGGCCGCCGGCGAAGGCGATCCGGCGGTGCCCCCGCTCGCGTAAGTGCAGGCCGGCCAGCCGGCCCCCGAGCACGTCGTCCACCGCGACGGCGCAGCCGCCGCTGTGGCCCGCCGAGCTGTCGAAGCGCACCACCGGGATGCCGCGCGCGACGAGCCGGCTCAGCCGCTCCTCCTCGCCCCTGTCGTTCACCGGCGTGATGAGCACGCCCAGGGGCCGCTGCTCCTCGAACGTCTCCAGCAGCCCCGCCTCGCGGCCGGCGTCCTTGTTGCTGTTGAACACCATCACGGTGACGTCGGCCTGCTGGGCGGCGGTCTCGACGCCGCGCAGGACGTCGATGAAGAACGGGTTCGAGAGATCGAGCGCGACCACCCCGATGATGCGGCTCCGCCCCGCCCGCAGCTGCCGGGCCGAGCCGTTGCGCACGTAGCCGAGCCGCTCGATCGCCTCCTGCACCCGCAGCCGGGTGTCGGGCGCGACCATCTCCGGCCGGTTGAGCACGTTGCTCACGGTGCCGACGGAGACCCCGGCGAGCCGGGCGACCTCTTTCATGCTCGACATCGTTCCTCGAGTCCCGTGAGCGGCGCGAGCGTGTTGTCCGCTGTGATCATAGCGCAGCGGCTCAAAGGGGTTTGGAACGATTTGAGCACGCTCCTGCCCGTCGTTCTCTTCGGCGTCAGGCACGGCGGGGTCGTCGTCCGTCCAGCTCCTCCTGCCGGTGCTCGCCCTGTGGCGGCCCGTCGGGGTCTGTCCGGCGGCCGGCCGCCCGCCCTGTGGGCGCTGCTGGCTGCGGGAGCGGGGATCTCACTGTGGTGTCGCGCGTGGCTGCGTGCCACGAGATGACGGTGCGGCGGATACGCGATTGTGATCTTCGTACGATGGGCTTGACCCCCGAGGCCATCCGTGCCTAGATCAAGATACTCACCCGCCCCACGCGCCCCCGGAGGACACCCCCGCATGGCATCGGCAGGAACGTGCCGGAAATGCTGAACGACCAGGCCGAAGAGCGGCGGCGCCGTCGCCGCGGGCTGGCGCTGCGGATCTCCGCCCTGCTGGTGGGCGTCCTCCACCTGGTGCTCGCCGCCGTCCTGATCGCCCTGCCCGGCAGCTCCCCCTCCCTCGACCCCTTACCGCCGGACACCGGCGGGGAGACCGCCGACGAGGCCCGCACCGGGCGTCCGGTGGTCGCGATCAGCCCCCACTCGGCCTCCGCCCCCGCCGAGCCCACCACCTCCGGCCCCGTCGAGCCCACCGCCTCCGGCCGCCCCTCGACCGTCCCGCAGGCCGCCACCGCCCCCTCCATCCCGCAGACCAGCCCCCGCTCCAGCCGGAGCCCGGTCCGCGAGAGGGGCGCCGTGCCGCCGTCGGAAGGCGCCCGGGAAGCGTCGAGGACCGCTCCGGCGAGCACGCCGACGACCGGCAAGACGAAGGCGGCCCGCCCGACCCGGACCCCGTCCCCGGCCGTCGCCCCCAGCTCGGAGCACGTACCTCCGGGCCAGACACGCGAGCCCCCGGGCCGGGTCCAGGGCAACGGCCCCACCACTCCGCCAGGGCACGACAAGTAGGGCTGCGCGACGCGCGGGCGGCCTGCCACCGTGGGCGACCTGCCGTCGTGGGCAACACGCCGTCGCGGGCCGGCGCGATACGTGGGCCGGGAGGGCAGACCGCGGCGGCTCCACCCTCATCTCCACCCTTCTGAGGTGCCGCTCCACCCACCCACCTTCTTAGCGTTCTGGCATGGACAAACGGCTTGAACTGCTGCAACGACTGCTGGACGCCAACGGGGGCAAAGTGAACGGGAAGTTCTTGATCGCGGTCATCGTCGTGGCCCTGATCGTGGTCGTCGGGTTCCTCGCGTTCCGTCTTATCTTGGTGGACATGATTCTCAGCCTGCGGGACTCCCGCTAGCACATGCGCGAGGTGTGGGGGCGAGTCACCCGGCTGCTGGCCGCCGACGACCCCGAGACCGGGCGGCTGACCAGGGTGCTGCTGACCCTGGTCCTCGCCTGGTCGCTGGTGGTCGCCTCGCCGGGCCGGGCGGCGGCGCTCGTGTGGTCGGCGCTGGGCGTCGCGATGCTCTGCTGGCTGGCGTTCGTCCTGCTCGACGGCCGCTACCCCACGCCCGCCAGGGCCTCGTTCGCCGGACGTGTCCCCGTAGCGCCCACGGTGCTGCTCGCGGCCGGGTCCGCGGTGGCGGCCACGGTGGCGGGGTCGGAGTCGGCGGCGCCCACGGTGTTCCTGTTCGCGATGTTGCTGCTGTACGCGGCGCACATGACGCCGAGCATGCCGGCCATCTGCCTGGTCACCGCCGCCGACCTGGGGTTGATGGCCGGGAGCCTGGTCTGGTTCGACAGGCCGCGGACGTCGATCCTGGTCCAGGGCGTGGTGATGGTGTGCACGGTGCTGTTCGCGCTGCACCGCCGCCAGTACCGCCGCGCCCTCCAGGACCGGGCCCGCGCCATGGCGCTGGACGAGCGCGCCCGCATCGCCAGGGAGCTGCACGACGTGCTCGCGCATTCGCTGGGTGCGCTGGGGGTGCAGCTCGACGTGGCCGAGGCGCTGCTGACCGAGCGAGGGGACGTGGAGGGCGCGGTGGCCCGCATCCGCCGCTCGCGCGGGCTCGCCAGGGACGGGCTGGTGGAGGCGCGGGCGGCGGTGGCGGCGCTGCGCGAGGACGTGCCCCCGCTGCCGGACGCGCTCGGCCTGCTGGTGACCGAGCATCGCCGGGACCACTCCGTACGGGCCGAGCTGCGCACGACGGGGACGCGGCGGCCGATCAGCCCCGCGGCCGAGGTCTGCCTGCTGCGCACCGCCCGCGAGGCCCTCACCAACGCCGCCAAGCACGCGCCGGGCCGGCCGGTCACGCTCGACCTGTCGTACGGCGAGCACTCCGTCCGCCTGACGGTCCGCAATCCCTCTCCTGCCCGGAAGCACGCGGGAGAGCAGCCTGCGCGTCGCACCGGGTACGGGCTGGCCGGGATGCGGGAGCGGGTGGCGCTGGCGGGTGGGACGCTGGGTGCCGGGCCCGTCGGCGGGACGTGGGAGGTGCGGGCGGAGGTGCCGGAGTGAAGGTGCTGGTGGTGGATGACCAGCAGGCGATGCGCGAAGGGCTCGTGGCGCTGCTCGACCTGGTGGACGGCGTCGAGGTCGTGGGGGATGCCGGTCAGGGCGAGGAGGCGCTGGGGCTGGTGGCGGAGCTGCGGCCGGACGTGGTGCTGATGGACCTGCGGATGCCGGTCATGGACGGTGTGGAGGCGACGCGGCGGATCGCCCGCGAGTATCCCGGGGTGGCCGTGGTGGTGCTGACCACGTACGACGACGACCGGTCGGTGGACGCGGCGCTGCTGGCCGGGGCGCGCGGATACCTGACCAAGGACGCGGGGCGGGCCGAGATCGCCGCGGCGCTGCGCTCGGCCGCCGCGGGGCAGTCGACGTTCTCGCCCGCGGCGGCCAAGCGGCTGGTCGAGGTGCTGTCCCGGGGCGCCGCCGAGCCGGTGACCGTCTGCCCGGACGGGCTGACGGTGCGGGAGGTGGAGGTGCTCCGGCTGATCGCGCGCGGGCTCAGCAACGCCGAGATCGCCGCCCGCCTGTTCATCGCCGCGACGACGGTGAAGACGCACATCAACAACGCCTTCGGCAAGATCGGCGTACGCAACCGCACCGAGGCCGCCGACTACGCCCGCGACCGACTCCTCTGAACGGCGCAGGCTCCTGGGCATCCGCGGTCCCGGTCTCAGCCTCCGATCGCCGGCGCGCTTTCGAGAACCGCCTCGGCCCTGGTGTCCTGTCTCAGCGTCAGGGTCGTGAGCAGGCCCACCAGATGGTCCGCGATCGCGGAGATGGTCGGCTGCTGCCACAGCAGGGTCGCGGGGAGGCGGCAGCCGAAGCGCTTCTCCAGCCGCCGCCTGACCATGACGGTCATCACCGAGTCCAGGCCCTGCTCGACGAGGGGACGCCGGACGGCCAGGTCCTCCGTGGCGAGCCTCATCACGGCCGCGATCTCCGCGCGGACCTCCGTCTGGACGTGCTCGCGCAGCTCCTCCGGCGGCAGGCCGGCGAACGAGTCCGCGGGTTCCCGGAGCTCCTCCTCGGCCGCCGCGGGCGCGTCGATCACCGGGTAGCGGAGCCCGGACAGGTGTCCCACCACGCGGCCGTCGGCGTCGGCCAGGAGCGCCTGTACGGTGTCGTCGCCTGCCGGGTCGACGGCCGCCTCGATGATCACGGTCTCCGGCGGCGCGCCGGTCAGCACCACCTCGTCGATGTGCACCACCATGCGCAGCACCGGGTCGCCGGGGAACACGCAGGGAGCCACGGACATCACCGCGTCCAGCGCCGGCGCCCACGTCGGCGGCGCCTCAACCGGCTGCCCGTCATCCGGCTGCCCGTCATCCGGCTGCCCGGTGCGGACCGTGGCGCGGAGTACTCCGTCTCCGCTCAACAGCGTCTGGATCGTCCATTCGAAGCCCGTCGTGGGGACGCCGACCGCGGCCAGCCGCCGGTGCACGAATCCGGTGTCGAGCGGGGTGAGACCGCTCGCATCGGCATCCGGCAGCACCTCGGGCAGCGCATGCGCATGGCCATGCACCGCCCCGTTACGGTGAGCCGTGCCGTTGCCGTGAGCCGCCCCGTTGCCCTGTGCCGTCCCGTTACCGTGAGCAGCTCCGTTGCCCTGAGCAGCCCCGTTGCCTTGCACGGCCCCGTTGCCTTGCACCGCCCCGTTACTCTGCACCGCCCCGTTGCTCCTGGCCGCCGCATCGCCGCGAGCCGCCACGGACGCTGTGACGTGAACCAGCCAGGCGGGTTCCGGCTCGCCGGGCCCGGCCGGTGTGCGCGCCGCGAGCCGGATCGCGGGAGGCTCGTGGACGACCTGGATCTGCCTGCGTTCCGCGGTCATCAGCGGATGTGTCATCTCCACGTCGGTGAGGACGGGAAGGGCGCCGTCCGGGCCCGCGACCGCGCGCAGGAACGTGTTGACCAGCACGGCGGCGGGCACGATCTCGACCCCGTTGAGCGCGTGGCTGCCCGGGTAGGGCCGGTTGGCGTCCTCCAGGCTGGTCCGCCACAGCCGCGCCCGGCTGCCCGCGAGGCTCGTCCCGGCGCCGAGCAGGGTGTGGGAGCGCACGTCGTGACCCCGGTTCTCGTCCTCGCCGCCGGAGCCGTCGCGCCAGTGGCGGCGGTGCTGCCAGGCGTACGGCGGCAGGTCGGCCAGGCCGCCGGACGGCTGCAGGCGGCTCCAGTCCACCTCGACGCCGTGGCAGTGCGCCAGGCCCAGCGCCGCGAGGAGGGTCGATCGCTCCGGCTGGTTCCGGCGCAGTGACGTGCCGACGAACACGTCCTCGAAACCGGTCTCCGCGAGCGTCTCGGTGACGGAGTGCGCGACCACGGGGTGCGGGGAGATCTCCAGGAAGGCGCGGTAGCCGTCCTGGGCGGCGGCCTCGGTCGCCGCGGCCAGCCGGACGGGGTCCCGGAGGTTGGCCGCCCAGTACCCGGAGTCCAGGACGGGCGTCGATCGGGGGTCGGCCAGCACGGTCGTGTACATGGGGATGCGGGGCGCGCCGAACGACAGATCGGCGGTGGCCGCCGCCAGTTCGACGGCCAGGGGCTCCATGTGGGGGCTGTGGAAGGCGACGTCCGACGCCACCCGGCGGGCCACGATGCCCTCGGCCGGCCACTCGTTCAGCACCGCCTCGACCGCGGCGACGTCCCCGGACAGCACGGTGGAGCCGGGCGCCGACGAGATCGCGGCGACCAGGTCGGTACGGCCCGCCAGCCGCTCGGCCGCCTCCTCGAAGGACAGGCCGACCATGACCATGGCCCCCTTGCCCTCGGCCTGGCGCAGCAGCCGGGACCGGCGGCAGATCAGGCGCGCGCCGTCGGCGACGGACATGGCGCCGGCCGTCACCGCCGCCGCGATCTCCCCGACGGAGTGCCCGATGACGGCCTTCGGAGCCACCCCGTACGCGTTCCAGAGCCGGGCGAGGCCCAGCTGCATCACGAAGATCATGGTCTGTACGCGGTCGATCCCGTCCAGCTCGCCCTCGGTCAGGACCTGCCGGGGAGAGAAGCCGATCTCCTCGGCGAAGATCGGCTCCACCTCGTCGACCAGGGCCGCGAACTCCGGCTCGGTGGCGAGCAGTTCCCGCCCCATGCCGCGCCACTGGCAGCCCTGCCCGGAGAACACCCAGATCGGCCCGGGGCCGGGGTCGGGCAGCACGTCCCCGGTGAGGACGTCCTCGGACGGCAGGTCCTGCGCGAGCCTGCGCAGGTTCGCCGCCAGCTCGTCCCTGTCCGCCGCGATCACGACGGCTCGGCGGGCCAGGTGGGAGCGCCGCAGCGCCAGCGTGTGCCCCGCCGAAGCCAGGTCCAGCTTGTCGAGCCCGTCGAGCCGGTCGGCCAGCGCGCCCGCGTACTGCCGCAGAGCCGTCCGTGACGCGGCCGACAGCGGGAACAGGCGCTGCCCCGCCCCCTCGCCCCGAGCGGCGTCCGCGGCGGGAGGGGCCTGTTCGAGCAGGATGTGCGCGACGGTGCCGCCGTACCCGAAGCTGGAGACGCCCGCCCGGCGCGGGTGGCCGCGGTCCGGCCAGGCCGACCGTTCGGTCACCACGCGAAGCCCCGAGGTCTCCCACGAGATGGCCGGGTTCGGGGTGGTCAGCACGCTCGGGGGGATCTCGCCACGGTCGAGGGCGAGCACCGCCTTGATGACGCCGGCGATGCCGGCGGCGCCTTCGAGGTGGCCGATGTTGGACTTGACCGAGCCGATGAGGCAGGGGTCGTCAGGGGAGCGTCCCGTGCCGTACACGGCGGCCAGCGCCTCCGCCTCGAGCGGGTCGCCCAGCCTGGTCCCGGTCCCGTGCGCCTCGATGTAGTCGACCGTGGCGGGCGAGATGCCCGCCTGCCGGCAGGCCCTGGTCATCACGTGTTCCTGGGCCGTCCCGCACGGGGCCATGATGCCGTTGGTGTGCCCGTCCTGGTTCACGGCGCTGCCGATGACGAGGGCGAGGATCCGGTCGCCGTCGCGCCGCGCGTCGGACAGCCGCTTGAGCACGATCACGCCGCAGCCCTCGCCGCGCCCGTAGCCGTCGGCCGAGGCGTCGAACGACTTGGACCGCCCGTCGGGGGCCAGGGCTCCGGCGGTGCCGAGCGTGAGGGTCTGGCCCGGGGTGACCAGCAGGTTGACGCCGCCGGCGAGGGCGACGTCGCTCTCGCCGAGCCGCAGGCTCTGCGCGGCCAGGTGCAGCGCGACCAGCGACGCCGAGCAGGCGGTGTCGATGGCCATGCTGGGGCCGCGCAGGTCCAGGGAGTAGGAGATGCGGTTGGCGACGGCGCAGGTGGCGGCGCCGATCCCGGTCCACGCCTCGATCTGGGGCAGGTCCTCCAGCAGGCGGCCGCCGTAGTCGGCCGTGCAGACGCCGACGAACACCCCGGCGTCGGTGCCGGCCAGCTCGTGCGGCGGCAGGCCGGCGTGCTCCAGCGCCTCCCACGCGGTTTCCATCAGGATGCGCTGCTGCGGGTCCATCAGCTCGGCCTCGCGGGGCGACAGGCCGAAGAACTCCGCGTCGAAGCCCTCGATGTCGCGCAGGAAGCTGCCGTGACGTACGGCGTCGCGCAGCGCGGCGGCGTACTCGGGGCTGTGGTTCTCGTAGGGGCGCCAGCGTTCGGCGGGCAGCGGCCGGGTCGTGTTCCTGGCGGCGCTCAGCAGGTCCCAGAATGCGTCCGGTGAGCCGGCGTCGCCGGGGAAGCGGCATCCGATCCCGACCACCGCCACCGGTTCCACCCGTACTCCGCTCGGACTATCGACCATCGCGTTCGTTTCCCTTCGATGACGACGTTTCACGACCATGCAGGCGTATCGAGAATCTTGATCACGGCGCTGGAGACGGTGACCCCCGGGCCGGTGCCGAGCATCAGCAGGTGGTCGCCGGGGCCCAGCTCCCCCGTCTGCAGCAGCCGGTCGAGGGCGAGCACCTGGTCGCTGGCGCCGCAGTGGCCGATGGTGCGGCCGTAACCCCAGGTCGATCGGGACATGGGCAGGTCGAGCACGGCCATGCACCGCTGCTCGACGATCTCCTCGGAGTAGTTCATGAAGGCCACCCGGGCGAGATCGCGGGCCTCGATCCCGCTCTCGGCCAGCGCGCGCTCGACGACGTCCATCAGCGCCCGCTGGATCTTGAACAGGGCGGCGGTGGCCTCCCCCTTGGGCATGACCTGCTGCCTGAACTGCTCGTTCCTGGCGCCGAAGCTCATCCGGCGCCCGACGGTGACGCCGGGCGGGAACAGCGGCTCGGTGCCGCGGTGCAGCTCCTCGGCCTCGGCCACGGTCACCGTGCAGACCGACATCAGGCGGGCGAAACCCGCCTCCTTCGTGAGCACGAGGGCGCTGGCGGCGTCCCCGCCGATGTAGCCGGGGCCCATGCGCCACCGGTCCATCAGCGGGGTGCCGTAGTTGTCGGCGGCGACGAGCAGGGCGGCCTGCCGTCCGGGAGCGGCGTCCAGGTAGCTCGCCGCGAGTTCGAGCGCGATGAACATCCCGTTGCAGCCCTGCCTGATCTCGGTGGCCAGGACGTCCCCGCCGACCAGGTGGCGCTGCAGGTAGGAGTGCGGGGGCCAGCCGTCCGGGCCCTGGTGCCACGTCGAGGCGTACAGGAGGAGATCCAGGTCCGCCGGTGCCCGGCCGCTGCGCTTGAGCGCGCTCTGCGCCGCGTGCAGGGCCATCTCCGGAGCCGGTACGTCGCCGGCCACCGCCGCCCCGGCCAGGTTGTGCAGCTCGGCCTCCTCGGCCGGGTACCAGCCCTTGGCGACGGCCTTCTCGACGCTGACGACGGTCCGGGGGAGGAAGGCTCCCACCCCGCTGATGTACGTGTCCGCCCACTGCATGACTGCGCCCCTCGCCCCGGCTAGACGGATTCGAGTTCTCTGACCATCGCCACGATGGTCACGACGTCCCTGAAGTTCTCGGGGTCGAGCTTCGCGGCGGGGATCGGGACGCCGACGTCCTTCCTGAGGAAGTTCAGCAGCCGCGCCGTCCGCAGGGAGTCCAGGAGGCCCGACACCAGGAGCGGGGTCGTCTCGTCGACCTCGATGTCGTCGCCGTCCAGGACGAGGTTCTCCTGGATGAAGCCGACCAGCCGCTGCGTGAGGTCGGTCATGCGTGTGCTCCTCTCGTGACGGGAACGCTGGACAGGACCCGGAACGCGGCCGCGGCGACCGACGTCCCCGAGCCGAAGCCGACCATGAGCAGGTGATCACCGGCCACGAGCCCGCCGGTCGCGATCAGGTGCTCGAAGGCGATGAACTGGTCCACCGCGCCGCAGTGGCCGACGCGCCGCCCGTAGTCCCACGTCGTCTGCTCCTCCTCGATGCCCAGCCAGGACATCTGGCCGTCCAGGTCCTCGCGGCGGCCGTGCGGGAACGCCACCCGGGTGATGTCGGCGAACCCGATGCCGGCCTCGTCCAGGGTCTGTTCGACCTGCTGCATCATCGTCTTCTGGATCGTCAGGTGGATCCCGGTCCCGTGCGCCTTGAGCAGCCGCCGGCGGAACTCCTCGTGCCGGTCCCCGAAGCTGAGCCCTCTTCCGACGGTGGCGTCCGGGGGGAACAGGGGGTAGCCGCCGTCGTTGACGGCGTCGGCCTCCGGGATCGTGGTCACGTTGACCGCGAGGAGCTCGGCCATGCCGTACTCCTTGCCGAGGACGAGCGCGCACGCGGCATCGCCGATCACCGCCCCGGGCGTCATGCGCCAGCGGTCGACCAGCGGGGTGCCGTGGTTGTCCGCGGAGACCACCATCGCCGTCTCCCGCCGCGGGTCCGCCTGCAGGTAGCTCGCCGCCAGCTCCAGCGAGCTGATCATCCCGACGCAGCCGCTGCGGATCTCGAACGCCGGCACGTGCCCGCCGAGGAGATGCATCTGCAGGTAGTGCTGGGGCTGCCAGCCGTTCGGGCCCTGGTGCCAGACCGACGGGTAGAGCAGGAGATCGAGCTCCCGCGGGGAGGATTCGCCCCAGCGGTCGTAGGCGTCCAGGACCGCGCGCCGGGCCATCTCCGGCGCGGGCACGTCACCGGCGACCGCCGCGCCGATCTGCTGGAACCGCTCGACCTCCTCGGCCGGGTACCGGCCCTCCCGTACCGCCTGCTCGACGCTCACGATGTCCGGCACGAAGACGCCGAGGCTTCTGACGAACATGTTGGATGTACGCACACGTCCCCTAACTCGTCGACGATCGCCGCGCTGCGGGCACGGCGTGGAAGGGCGTGGAAGGGCGCCGTCGATGCGACGGAGCACCAGGGGGAACGGCGTGAACAGGACGGCGGCGGGATGGGCGACGCACATCCCGAAATCTCGCCGTCGGCGATTTGTATGGGAAATTCGGCCAAGCGCACGCAGCGAGCCGACGAAAAATATCGTGAATACGGAGTCGGCGGTCAGACGAGGGTCAGCTGGTAGGTTCTGCAATTTCCGCCGGTCGGCGAAGAGCCGGAACCAATGGCCGTCACGAGTTCCGCTCTTTCATCGGTCGGCACAGAGGAAAGGATAGGGCCGGCCCTCGAGTAAATCAATATAACGTCCGAAATCTGGACGACGTCATTCCGTGATCGGGGATCGGCGGAACGTGTCGAGTTAGGAAATGCACTTTTCTCCGCCGAGCTGCGGTTTCTCCGCCTGGATGGTTCCAGGGCGTGTTTCCGAAATTGGGCCCGGCTCAGCCGGACACCTTGGTGCAGGCGATGCCGTTGAGCCTGAACTCGGCCGGTGTGGCGTTCGTCCCGCTGTAGGTGGCCTCGAAGCCGAAGCTGGTGCTGGAGCTGGCGCCGATGACGGCGTTGTGGCCGGCGTCGCGTGCGGTCACCTGGGTGCCGGACTGGTTCACCGTGGCGTTCCAGGCGGTCGTGACCTGCTGGTTGCCCGGCCAGCCCCACGTCAGGACCCAGCGGTCGATGGGGGTCGTGCCGGTGTTCCTGATGGTCACGCTGCCGGTGAAGCCGCCGTTCCAGGTGGTGGTGGCGTAGGAGACCTGGCAGGAGGTGCCCAGCTTGAGCCCGCCGCGCAGGAACTGCTCGAAGGTGTCCCACGTGGGGTTGGGCGAGCCGACCTGGGTGGTCCCGTGGCAGTTGGTGGTGGTGTAGCTGGTCTGGGTGCCGAAGCGAGCGGGGTCCATGACGTCGCTCTTGCCGTGGTCCGCGCCGGGGATCGAGATGAACTGGGCGTTGCCGCAGCTCGCCTTGATCTTGTTGTAGAGCAGGACGCTCTGCCCGTGCGGTACCAGGAAGTCGGCCTGGCCGTGCAGGAACAGCAGCGGCGGGTCGTTGGCGTCGACGTAGTTGATCGGGTTGGCCAGGGCCGTCTTGTCGGGGCAGGTCTGGATGGCGCAGCCGATCAGGAGGGATTCGGGCGAGGCGGGAGAGTCGTGGTCCAGCCCTCCGCCCGGCAGGTTCTGCGCGTTCATCTGGAGGAAGTCGGTCGGGCTGTAGAAGGCGAGTCCCGCCTGCACGGCGCTGGAGACGCCGGTCGTGCCGACGGTGCCCTCCAGTGCCGGCACGCCGCCGGTCAGGGTGGCCATCTCCGTCAGCCAGCCGCCCGAGGAGTCCCCCATCATCGCGAACCGGTTGGGGTCGAGCTGGTACGTGGCGGCGTTGGCCCGCAGCCACCGGATGGCCGCCTTGACGTCGTGCACCTGGGCCGGGAAGACCGCCTGCGAGCTGGACCGGACGCTGACGCCGGCGACCGCGAACCCCTTGGCGTTGAAGACGGCGGCGATCGCGTCCGCGCCGGTCTTGCCGTCGTCGCTCGACCACGCCGAGCCGCTGTGCCAGATCAGCAGCGGCCGGGGGGTGATGCCGCCGGACGGCAGGTAGAGGTCCAGCAGGTGTCCCCTGGAGCCGGCCGGCTGGGCGGGGGCGTAGGCGATGTCGCTGATCACCTGCGCGGCGCGGGCCGGTGGCGAGAGGGCGAGCGACACACCGAGGGTGACCAGCATGGTCATGACCATGCCGAGGATCGAGGCCGTGCGGTTACGAGCATGCATGGTGCGCCTCCGGTGTTCGGATGATCGCCGCTTCCCCGTGGCCGTCCAGATCTCCTCCGGCGCCGGGCGCCCGTGATGGGCACGCCGGCTGTGGCGCCCGCGAGAACGCCCGCCCCCGTTCGAGTTCTGGTCTCGCATCGATATGGCCGAAGTGACGATATGACAGGAATGTGACGGTGGTCAAAGATCTCGTCAAATAAGTGCATTTCCGAACACACCGCGATGACCTGGTGACAGGTCCTACAATCCCCACATGCGCTCTGACAGCAGCGTCACGCCGGCAGTCAACAGCGGTGGGGTGTCCGAGCCCGGCGACGCCTCCCGCGAGCGGTCCGTCCCGTCCCGCCGGTTCGCCGCGGGCACGAGCGGCGTCCGGGGGCTGCTGCTCACGCTTCTCGGCGGCTACGTGCGCTCGCCCGGCCAGGCCACGCCCACCTCGGCCTTCGTCGAGGCGCTGGGCCGCTTCGGCGTCAGGGAGGACGCCTGCCGGCAGGCGCTGGCCCGCGCCACCGCGGACGGCTGGCTGCGCCCGAGCCGCGAGGGACGGTACACGTGGTGGCGCCTCAGCCCCGCCTTCGGGCAGTTCCTGCGGCTGGGCGCCGAGCGGATCCTCCGCTTCACCGCGGCCCAGCCCGACTGGGACGGCCGCTGGCTGGTGGTCCTGGCGCGAGCGGCGGAGACGAACCGGCCGGCACGCCACCTGCTGCGCACGCGGCTGCGGTGGGCGGGGTTCGGCAACCCGGCGCCGGGCACCTGGGTCAACACGCACACCGACCGGGCCGGGGAGGCCGAGCTCGTCCTCGACGAGGCCGGGGTCCGCCGGGAGGCGCAGATCTTCGTCGCGGAACACCTGTCGGGCGGCGAAGCGTCGGCGCTCGTCCGCCAGGCGTGGAACTTCGACGAGGTCGAGCGGGAGTACGAGGCGTTCCTCGCCGCGTTCACCCGCCCGCCCTTCAGCGATCCGCTGGTCCGGCTCACCAGGCTCGTGCACGACTGGCGCCGTCTCGCACTCATCGATCCGGAACTGCCCGCGGAGCTCCTGCCCGCGGGATGGCGCGGCGCCCGCGCCGCGCGGCTCTTCCACGAGCAGCACGCGAGGTGGGCGCCGGCCGCGTTGCGCGAATGGGAACGGATCAGCGCGCGAACACGATGAACCGGGGTTTGCGCGCCTGATGACTATCTTTCCAGGCACCCGGTCAGCAATAATCTTGACCGCCATGATCCGGTGAGTCGCAGGAGGATTGATGCGCAAGGCACGCGCGGTTCTCGTCTCGGCCGTTCTGGCCGTCGGAATGTCGTTGTCGATCGGCGCCGCCCCGGCGCACGCCGAATCGGTGAACGGCGTCTACCGGGAATACTCGGAATGCCAGCGGGTCGGCAGCTACGGCGACGACCAGGGCTGGTGGGACGATTGGCGATGCGAGTGGAAGAGTCAGTATCACTACTACTTCCTCTACGCGTGACACCGTGAGACGGACGCGTCCCCCGGCTCCTGAGGGCCGGGCCAGGGGGCGCGCCACCGTGCCGGCGCGACTCCTTGAGGCGGTGCGGGGCGGCTCGGCGGGAACCGATAGATTCGGTGCATAACCGCTGCGTGCGCGTGCCTTTGCCGCCGCGCGTGACCGGGCGGCGTCCCCGCCCGCTCGCCTGATCCAAGGAGCCCCCGTGACCGTTCCCCATGTGCCCGACGTGCATCCAGCCTGGCTGCCTCCCGAGGCCTTCCGCGCGGCCGGCGCGCGCCGCGTGCTCGTGCTCGGCGACGACTCGGCGCTCGCCGCGACCGTGCGGGCCGAGGTGGCCGGCGCCTGCGAGCGGCACGGCGGCGCCGTGGCCGCGCCCGGCGAGGCGTGCGACCTCGTGCTCGCCCTTTCCTCGGCCGGCGACCTGCCGCCCGCCGTACAGGCGTTGCAGGGGCCGGAGATCGGCGCCGAGGGTTTCGTGCTGGCCCGGCAGGACGGTGTCACGGCGGTCCTCGCCGACGACCCCGCGGGCTTGTTGTACGGCTGGTTCGAGGTGGTACGGCTCGGCGAGGCGGCGTTCGGCGAGGCCCGGCCGGCCCGGGCGCACCGCCCCGCGCTGCGCCGGCGCATGCTGGACCACTGGGACAACATCGACGTGCACCCGGTGATGGGCCAGGTCGAGCGCGGCTACTCGGGCGGGTCGATCTTCTGGCGGGACGGCGCGCTGCGCGCGGACCTCACCCGGGTGCGCGCGTACGGCCGGCTGCTGGCCGCGACCGGCGTCAACGCGGTCGCCGTCAACAACGTGAACGTGCACGCCGCCGAGGCCCGCCTGCTGACCGACCGGCTCGGCGAGGTCGCCGCCATCGCGGCGGAGCTGCGCCCGTACGGCATCCGCGTGCACCTGTCGGTCAACTTCGCCTCCCCGATCGCGCTCGGCGGCCTGGACAGCGCCGACCCGCTGGACGAGGCCGTGCGCGAGTGGTGGGCGCGCACCACCGAGCGGGTCTACGAGACGATCCCCGACTTCGGCGGGTACGTGGTCAAGGCCGACTCGGAGGGCCAGCCGGGACCGTTCGCGTACGGTCGCAGCCACGCCGACGGCGCGAACATGCTGGCCGACGCCCTGGCCCCGCACGGCGGCGTGGTGTACTGGCGCGCCTTCGTCTACAACCACCGCCAGGACTGGCGCGACCGCTCCACCGACCGCGCCCGCGCGGCCCACGACCACTTCGCCCCGCTGGACGGCCAGTTCAGGGACAACGCGATCCTCCAGGTCAAGTACGGCCCCATGGACTTCCAGACGCGCGAGCCGGTCTCCCCCGTGATCGCCGCCATGCCCGCCACCAGGCTCGCGGTGGAGCTGCAGGTGACCCAGGAGTACACCGGCCAGCAGCGGCACGTGTGCTACCTCGGCCCGATGTGGAGCGAGGTGCTCGGGTTCCGCTTCTGGGGGCCGGGCGAGCGCACGGTCGCCGACGTGGCCGCCGGCGGCGGCCTGGTGGCCGTCTCCAACGTGGGCGACGACCCGTACTGGACGGGTCACCCGCTGGCCCAGGCCAACCTGTACGCGTTCGGCAGGCTCGCCTGGTCCCCCGAGCTCGACCCGGCGGCGATCCTGGACGAGTGGATCGGCCTGACGTTCCCCGGCGGCGACGGCCTGGTGCGCGACACGCTGCACGAGATGATGGACGGCTCCTGGGAGACCTACGAGCGGTACACCGCGCCGCTCGGCGTCGGCTTCATGGTCCGCCCCGGCCACCACTACGGCCCCGACGTGGACGGGTACGAGTACACGCCGTGGGGCACCTACCACTTCGCCGACCGCGACGGCGTCGGCGTGGACCGCACCCGCGCCACCGGCACCGGCTACACCGGCCAGTACCCGGCGCCGTGGTCGGAGGTGTACGAGTCGCTCGCCGAGTGCCCCGACGAGCTGCTGCTCTTCTTCCACCACGTGCCGTACGAGCACGTGCTGCAGAGCGGCGTCACGGTCATCCAGCACATCTACGACAGCCACTTCGCGGGCGCGGAGGAGGCGGCCGGGATCCGGCTGGCGTGGGAGAAGCTGGCGGGCTCCGTGGACCCGGCGCTGTACGCGCGGGTCCAGGAGCGGCTCGACGAGCAGGTCCGGTGCGCGCAGGAGTGGCGCGACCAGGTCAACACCTATTTCCTGCGCAAGTCGGGGGTGCCCGACGCCCGCGGCAGGCAGATCTGCTGAGCGGCCTACTGGCGGGTGAAGCGCTGCTGGACCTCGGTGATCATCGAGCGGCTGTTCCACAGGAGCGTCGCGGCGAGCACCGAGGCCAGCAGCGCCAGCACCGCCTCCGTGGCGGCGAGCGTGACCCCGCCGGCCACGATGATCAGGCACGCGTTCGCCAGGGTGGCGGCGGGGAAGCGGCCCAGCGAGTACGCCGCCAGCTTGGCCACGTCCACCGCCCTGAACGCGAACAGCGAGGTGATGACCAGCGCGTTGGCCACCCACAGCGTGGCGCCCGCCGCCAGGACGATCAGCAGCGCCCCCCACCAGCCGGGCACCCCTGCGGCCGAGAAGTTGCCCAGGTTCGTCCCGACCAGGGCCAGCCCCACCAGCCAGGGGATCCAGATCTTCATGGCCGCGCCGAAGTTGAGCCGGTAACCGCGCCAGAACGCCGACGCCGGGCGCAGCTCGGTCAGCTCCCGGCCGCGGTGGCGCAGCGCGTACAGGGCGGCGGACAGCGCCGGGCCGGCGGGCAGCAGGCAGGCGGCCATCAGCGGCACGTTGCTGGCGTCCCGGTCGAGCAGGACCAGCACCACCAGGCCCGGCACCGCGGTGAGCAGGACGAGCAGTTCGACGACCAGCAGGGTGTAGATCAGGGCGGAGGCCCGCGAGAGCGGGCCGGTGCCGAACTTCCGTGAGCTCGTCACGTCGCTCATCGCGTACCCCTCCCCAGGTGTCCCGGGCCGTCGCCGGTCACGTGCCCTCCGCCAGGCCGAGCAGCCGGCGGTCGTCCCACCACGGCGGGGTCTCGTCCACCACCGGGGAGAGCTCGACGAGCGTGACCTCGTGGCGGTCGAGCGTCAGGTCGAGCTCGACCGTCCCGCCGGTGACCGGCAGGCTCCGGTGGCGGCGGACCGGTTCCGCCGCTTCCCGGAGGATATCGAGCTGCTTGGGGTGCGGTGACCGGGGACGCCCCATTTCAGACCAGGCCGCCCACGCGTTGCCCATCTCCTCGCTCACCGACGAGCGCAGCATGAAGGCCGAGCCGCCCTGGAACGGGATCGACAGGCGCACGGTGTGCCCGGCGACGGCCGGACCTCCCGTGACGTCCACCGGAGCCCAGGCCAGCACGGTGACCCGGCCGCCGGAGTCCCTGGTCACGAGGTGGTCCTCGCCCCGGGTCAGGAGCTGGTCGCCCATGCGGGCCATGAACGCGTACAGGTGGTAGGTGGGCTTCTTGATCTGCCGGTGGGTCAGCAGGCCGAAGCCGCCGTGGAAGATCGAGGTCGGGATCCCGACCTCCTCGAACATGTCGCTGAACGTCCAGTACGAGAAGGAGTCCACCAGCTCGCCGCCCTCGGCCAGGACGGGGGCCAGGTAGGCGGCGTTGAAGGCCGTGTCGTGGATCGGGTTGTCGGGCCGGTAGGAGGAGTTGAACTCGGTGATGTGCACCGGCAGGCCCGCCAGCGGGCCGCCCGCGAGCTGGCGCCGCGTGGTGGCGAACTGCTCCAGCAGGCCGGAGGCGGGCCCCATCGTCTGGTGCACGCCGAACGGCACGTGCTGGGCCGGGCCCGAGGTGTAGGCGTGGCGGCTGAGGAAGTCCACCGGCACGTCGCGGGCGGTGACGAAGTCGGCGAAGCGCGGCATCCACTCGTCGGAGCCCGGCGAGATGGACGGGCCGCCGACCTGCAGCGACGCGTCCACGTCCTTGACCGTGCGGGCGGTGATCTCGTACAGGCGGTGGTAGGCGGCCTCGTCGGCGTCCTGCCAGAAGTCCTTGAGGTTGGGCTCGTTCCAGACCTCGATCGGCCAGCGGCGCACCCGGTCGAGGCCGTAGCGGTCGATGAGGTGGATGAGCGTGGCCCTGACCAGCTCGGCCCACTCCTGCCACGAGCTGGGCGGGGTGACGTTGCCGCGCCACCAGAACACGGTCTGCTCGCCGGAGGCCAGCCCCGAGGGCATGAAGCCCAGCTCCAGGAAGGGCTCGATGCCGATCTCCAGGTAGGCGTCGATGACCTGGTCCAGGTACGTGAACGCGTGCCGGACGCGCCGCTCGCCCCCGTACTCGTAGGGCCGGTGCACGCCGACGCCGTCGCTGAACAGGCCGTGACCGCGGATGTGCCGGAAGCCGATCTCCCGCTGGACGAGCGCCAGCGAGTCCTGGTAGTCGCGCCGCAGCGCGAGGTCGAAGCGCCCGGTGCCGACGCAGAGGCGCCAGGCGTCGGACAACCGCCCGGAGGGCTCGCCGGGGACGGGGTTGCGCATGGATCAGTCCTTGGGAAAGAGGCGGCCGGGCCGCCCCCGGCAGGAGGGGACGGCCCGGCCTGAGGGGAATCAGCCGCCGTGTGCCTTCTTGAACCGGTCGTAGGCGCCGTTCACGAGGGTGACGTACTGCGTGGAGTTCTTGGACTCCAGCTCCTTGACGTAGGCGTCCCACTCGGCGAGGTCACGCTCGCCGAGGATGAACTTCAGCGTGTTCTGGGTGACGTGGTCCTTCAGCGGCGTCTCCCAGAGCGAGACCTGGTCGCGCTCCTCCTCGCTGAGCGGGGCGGCCGGCTCGACCGGCCACTGCTTCCTGGTGTTCATCACCTTCTGGAACTCCATCTCCTCGTCCGAGAACGTGGACTGGAGCAGCTTGGTGGGGCCGCCGTAGGCGAACACACCGTTGCCGAAGCCGAAGTCCTTCTGCAGGTGCTTGGGCGCGCCGGGGTTGAGGCCGACGTAGTCGACGCCGTCGGCCAGCTTGTACTTGTCGCCGTCCTTGGTGAACGTGGTGCCCTCGACGCCCCACTTGGCGAACTCCATGCCGGCCTCGGAGTACCACAGCCAGTCGATGAGCTGCATCATGGCGACGAAGTTCTTGTTCTCCGTGGCCTTCTTGGAGATCATGATGCCGTTCTCCAGGCGGCTGGCGAACTTGAACTCGCCCGCCGGGCCGATCGGCACCGGGATCTTGACGATCTTGGCGTCCTTGTCGTTCTCGGTCAGCGCCGCCCGGTAGTCGTTGATCAGCGTCTGCGCGTTGGTGCTGATCACGAAGGACTTGCCCGAGATGAACTTCTGCTTGGCGGCCTCGTCCTGCTGGGTGAAGCTCTCGGGGTCGAGCAGCTTCTCCTTCACCAGCTTGTTGAGGTACTCCAGCGCCTGCTTGTACTGGGGCATGGCGCCGGTGTAGACGAACTTGCCCTGGGCGGCGTCGAACGTCGCGTGCTGGTACTCCCAGCCGCCCTTGCTGCCGAACGCCTGCGCGATGAGCTTGATCAGGTTGCCGCCCGGCGTGGGCACGCCCCACCGGTCGGTCATCGGGTACAGGTCCGGGTACTCGGCCTTCATCGCCTTGAGCATGTTGTAGAAGTCGTCCAGGGTCTTGGGGACTTCCAGCTTCAGCTTCTCCAGGATGTCGGTGCGCACCGCGAAGGAGTAGTCGGCCCAGGCGGCCTCGTGCAGGCCGGGCAGCAGGTAGATCTTGCCGTCCGTCTGCATGATCGAGTTCAGCTCCGGCTGGAGCTGCCACTTGGCGATCTTGTCCTGGAAGTTGGGCATCAGGTTGAAGTAGTCGCTGACCGGCAGGATCGCGCCGGAGGAGACGAACGCCTCCTCCTGCGGGTGGTACGTCTTCGGGATGATCAGCGGGGCGTCGCCGGAGGCGATGAGCAGGCTGCGCTTCTTCTCGTAGTCGCTGAGCGGCACCTCGACCGGCTTGAGCGTGACGTTGGTCCGCTTGGTCAGCTCCTGCCAGAACAGCCAGTCGGGCTTGTTCGGGTAGAACGAGTGGTTGTTGTAGAGCACGTCGAACGAGAGCGGCTCGGTGGCCTTGAACTGCTGGCCGACGCCGTACGACGCCATCGATCCCGCCTTGTTGGCCGCGTCCGTGGCCTTGGCCGGGGTCTCGCTGTCGCTGCCGCAGGCGGTCAGGGCGAGGGAGGCGAAGGCACCGAGGCCGATGATCGCCTGACGCCGCGAAATGTCGCGCATGGGGGGAATCCTTTCTGGGGGTTGGGGAGGCGCCGGGAGGTCAGCCCTTGACCGCGCCGAGCATGACGCCGGAGACGAAGTAACGCTGGACGAACGGGTAGATGACCAGGATCGGCAGGACGGTGAGCACGATCGTCACCGCCTGGATGTTGGCCCCCACCTGCGTCACTTCCGCGGCCGCCGCGCCGTAGGAGTCGGCGCCGGTGGCACCGGCGATGAGGTTGCGCAAATAGACGGTCACCGGGAACAGGTCCGACCGGTCCATGTACAGGAACGCCGCGAACCAGGAGTTCCAGAACGAGACCGCGTAGAACAGGATCATCGTGGCGATGACCGCCTTCGACAGCGGCAGCACGATCTTCCACAGGATGCCGTAGGTGTTCAGGCCGTCGATGGCGGCGGCCTCCTCCAGGTCCTGCGGCAGGCTCTCGAAGAACGCCTTCATGACCAGGAGGTTGAACACGCTGATGGCGTTGGGCAGGACGATGGCCCAGATCGAGTTCTTCATGCCGAGGCCGGTGATCAGCACGTAGTTCGGGATCAGGCCGCCGGAGAAGAACATGGTGAAGACCGCGACGCCGATGAGGAGCTTGCGGCCCTTGAGGTGCTGCTTGGACAGCACGTACGCGTAACACGTCGTCATCACCATCGCGATGAACGTCGCGACGACCGTGTACACGACCGTGTTGCGGTAGTTCGTCCAGAACATCGGGTCCGACGCGACGATCTGGTACGTCGTCAGGTTGAACCCCTTGGGCAGGAGGTTCACCTCGCCCGCGCTGATGGCGCTCTGGGAGCTGAACGAGCGGGCCAGGATGTTGACGAACGGGTAGAGCGTCACCACCACCACCAGCGTCAGGATGACGCCGTTGAACCACTGGAAGACGCGGTAGCCCCGGGTCATGTCGTGCGTTGTCACCACAGGCTCGTCCCAACTGTGCGACGGGAGATCACATTCGCCGAGAGGATCAGGACCAGGCCGACCAGCGCCTCGAACAGGCCGATGGCCGCGGCGTAGCTGAAGTTGCTGGCCTCCAGACCCATCCGGTACAGGTACGTGGAGATCACGTCCGCGGTCGGGTACGTCAGCGGGTTGTACAGCAGGAAGACCTTCTCGAAGCCGACCGCCAGGAACGTGCCGATGTTGAGGATCAGCAGCGTCACCGCCGTCGGCCGGATGCCCGGCAGGGTCACGTGCCAGATCTGCCGCCACCGCGAGGCGCCGTCCATCCGGGCGGCCTCGTAGAGCTGGTCGTCGATGGTGGTCAGCGCGGCCAGGTAGAGGATCGTGCCCCAGCCGACCGTCTGCCAGACCTCGGAGCCGACGTAGATCGTCCGGAACCAGTCCGGGTCCTGCATGAACGAGATCTTCTCGTTGCCTATGTAGCCGAGGAACGCGTTGATCGGCCCGTCGATCGCCGTCATCTGCATGACGAGACCGGCCACGATCACGATCGACAGGAAGTGCGGCAGGTACGACACCGACTGCAGGAACCGCTTCAGCGCGCGCCGCCGCACCTCGTTGAGCAGCAGCGCCAGGATGATCGGCAGCGGGAAGCAGAAGATCAGGGTCAGCGCCCCGAGGATCAGCGTGTTGCTGAACACGTTCCAGAACGTGGGATCGTTCAGGAACATCTTCACGTAGCGCAGGCCGACCCACTCCTCGCCGAAGAGGCTGCCGCCCGGCTCGAACTTCCTGAAGGCGATGATGTTGCCCAGCATGGGCAGGTACCGGAAGATCAGGAAGAACAGCAGCGGCAGGACCGCCAGCGAGTAGAGCTGCCAGTCGCGGCGCAGCGCGCGCCCCCACGAGCTGCCGCCCTGACGCCGATGGCTCTTCGGGGCGGGTTCGGCCTCGGGCTCGCGCGCCGTGCCGACACTCAGCGTCTCGGATGTGCTCATCCTCGGCCCTCCGGGGGGTTGCGGTCGATGTGCGCCGGCGCCAGGAGGTGCCGCCCGTGGCCGACCTCGCGCTCGGGACCGGTCAGGCGCAGCGGCAGGGTCGCCACGGCGTCCGCGCACGAGCGGCCGAGGCGCAGCTCGACGTCGCCCGGCTCGACGACTCGGCGGCCGTTCGCCCCGGCGAACGACGTGACGTCCGCCGGGACGGTGAAGGTGACCCGCGCGGACTCGCCCGCCTCCAGCGGGACGCGGGCGTAGCCGATCAGGCGGACCACCGGCCTGGTCGTCTGCGCGACCGGGTCGTGCAGGTAGAGCTGGACGACCTCCGCGCCCTCGCGGGATCCGGTGTTGCGGACCGTGACCTGCACGGTCACCTCGCCGTCCACCGCCCACTCGGTCGCGCCGGCGCTCGCGCCGCTCCACTCGTACGTGGTGTAGCTCAGGCCGTGCCCGAACGGGTACGCGGGCGTCGGGTCCACCGACGACACGTCGGAGCGGCGGCCCAGCGGCGGGGCCAGGTACGTCGCCGGCAGGCCGCCCGCGTCGCGCGGCACGCTGACCGGCAGGCGGCCGGTCGGGTTCACGGCGCCGGTCAGCACCTCGGCCAGGGCCTGGCCGCCGCGCTGGCCGGGGAAGAAGCCGTACAGCACGGCCTTGGCCGCGGCCACCTCGTCGCCCAGCGCGTACGGGCGGCCCGCCAGCAGCACCAGCACCACCGGGGTGCCGGTCGCCAGCACGGCCTGCACCAGGTCCGCCTGCACGCCGGGCAGGCGCAGGTCGGTGGCGTCGCAGCCCTCGCCGGAGGTGCCGCGCCCGAACAGCCCGGCCCGGTCGCCGACCGCCAGCACGACCACGTCGCTGCTGCCCGCCAGCTCGACCGCCTCGGCGAAGCCGGAGGTGTCGTCGCCGGTGATCGCGCAGCCGGGCGCGTGGGCGAGGCCCGGGACCAGCGCGCCGAGCGACTCGCGCAGCGTCGGCAGGTCGAGGCCGAGGCCCTGCTCGGGGTGCGGGCCCACGTGGTTGGGGAAGGCGTAGCAGCCCAGCATCGCCATCGGGTCGTCGGCGACGGGGCCGATGAGCGCCACCTTCGCCGCGGGGTTCAGCGGCAGGACGGCGTCGTCGTTGCGCAGCAGCACGACGGCCTCGCGGGCCAGCCGCAGGGCGAGCTCCTGGCTCTCCTCGTCGTCGAGGCGCACGTCCTCGGCCGGGCCCGGCAGCGGCTGCCAGCCCTCGTCGAGCAGGCCCTGCTCGGCCTTCTGGATGAGCACGCGGCGCAGCGCGCGGTCGATCAGCGCCTCGGCCACCGACCCGGCCTTGACCGCGTCGACCAGTGGCGCGCCGAACGTGTCCACCGTGGGCAGCTCGACGTCGATCCCGGCCTTCAGCGCGAGCCCGGCAGCCTGCCCGCCGTCGGCGGCGACCTTGTGCAGGCGCTCCAGGAAGCGGACCGAGAAGTAGTCGGCGACCACGGTGCCCTCGAAGCCCCACTCGTCGCGCAGCAGCCCGGTCAGGATGCTCTCGTCGGCCGCCACCGGCATGCCGTCGATCTCGGCGTAGGAGTTCATCACGGAGCGGGCGCCGCCCAGGCGCAGCGCCATCTCGAACGGCGGCAGCAGGACGTCCGCCAGCTCCCGGGGGCCCATCGCGACCGGCGCGAGGTTGCGCCCGCCGCGCGAGTTGGAGTAGCCGGCGAAGTGCTTGAGCGTGGCGACGATGCCGGCGCCCTCCAGGCCGCGCACGTACGCGGCGCCGAGCGTGCCGACGAGGTACGGGTCCTCGCCGATCGTCTCCTCGGTACGGCCCCAGCGGTAGTCCCTGGTCACGTCCACCACCGGGGCCAGGCCCTGGTGGATGCCCGCGCGGCGCATGGACCGGCCGATCTGCGCGGCCACCTGCTCGACCAGCTCGGGGTCGAAGGAGGCGCCCCAGCTCAGCGGCGCCGGGTACACGGTCGCCCGCCAGGCCGCGAAGCCCGTCAGGCACTCCTCGTGCACCTGCGCCGGGATCCCGAACCGGCTGGCCCGGACGATCTCGGCCTGGGAGGCCGCCAGCGAGCGCGCCCCCGCGACGGGGTCGACCGGCGCCGTCCCGAACGGGCGCGTGAGCTGGCCCAGACCCTGCCGGATGGCGTCGTCCCACTCGGGACCGGCGCCCATGTCCGTCTGGTGCGGGGCGACGCCGCCCCCCGACGCGTCGGCGCCGACCCACACCCCGACGAGCTGGGCGATCTTCTCCTCGAGGGTCATGAGCGGGATGAGCGCGTCGGCCCGCTCGGCGGGCGACAGCCGGGCGTCCCGCCATGGCTCGCTCTCGCCGGGCGCCGAGCGCGTGTCGATTGGTTCCTGGCCCCTCATGCCATCCCTTCGGCCATGACGGCGCCGTCCGCGGCGAGAGCGGGGGGTGTTACGCGGGGGTGACGCCGAAACTTTCAAGCGAATCTGTTTAATATTGCGGCAACATAAGGGGCCCGTTGAATCGTGTCAAGAGTGGGGCCAACCTGCTATGTTGCAGATCCTGCCCGCGGCCGGTCCGCCCCTGTCACAGGTTCGTACAGGCTCAGCGGGGCGACAAATTTCCCGAAACTTTCGGAAACACGAGTGAGGCGCCGCCATGACGGACACCGCTTCGAGTGGGCCGCACCGGCCGACTCCGGCGTCCCGCGTCGACATGCAGACTACAGGCGTGGGGTGTAAGTCCCGGTTGCGGGCGGTCTGTCGCTTTCCAGGTCATACGGAACGACCCTCAGGCGGCAGCCCCTCAGCGGGGCGGCCGTCGGGGGTGCGGCCGTCAGGGGTGCGGCCGTCAGGGGTGCGGCCGTCGGAGGTGCGGCCGTCGGAGGTGCGGCCGTTGGTGGGCAGGGCGGCGGCGGGCAGGGCGGCGGCGGGCAGGGCGTCCAGGCCGTGGCGGGCGGCCTCGGCCCAGTGCGGCGCTCCGGCCTTTCCGGCGAGCGCCTCCGCCTGGCGGAAATGCGCGGCGGCGCGGCGGCGGTGTCCCAGGGCGGCGGCCAGCCTGCCGAGGTACAGGGCGACCGGGCCCAGGGTGAGCAGCCCGCTGCCCGCACCGGCCAGCTCTCCCTCCGCGGGGAGCAGCCGTTCGTAGAGGCGTTCCAGCACCGGACGGCCGGCCGTCTCGACCGCGGCCAGGGCGTGCAGGCAGGTCCTCGCCTCGAACAGCAGGTCACGCGGGGATTCGGGGATCGCGCGGGCAGCGGCCGCCGCCTCCTCGCGACGTCCCTGAGCGAGCAGGACCAGGGGGCGGCCCCAGCTCTCGTACGGCCCCCAGTCAGCACCCGACAGCCCATCGAGCTCGGCGTCCTCCCGGTGCGGGCCGTCCGCACCCACCTCCAGGCACAGCAGGGCGAGCGGCAGCATGCCGTCCTCGACGCCGGGCATCCCGGTGCCGCTGAGCCGGGCTGCGGCCGCGCGGTAGGCCGAGCGGGCCGCGTCCTTGCCGCCGGCGCCCGTGACGGTGCGGCGGAGGGCCGCGTACCAGGTGGTGAACACGCCGACCAGCGGGAGGTCGTACCGCTCCGCGAGCCGGTCGGCCGCGGCGGCGTGCCGGTCGGCGGCCTCCAGTTCGGCGAGCGCGGCCGCGGACTGGAGCAGGATCAGCCGCCCGAGCACCTCGAACGTCACCAGCCCGTCGTGTCCGGCGGCCAGCCGGACCAGCTCCTCCCCGATCTCGGCCCGCTCCGGCGCGAGCCCGGCCCGCTGGAACGTCTGCATGTACCGGCCGTTGAGCGCGTAGGCGAGCAGGGTGCGCTCGCCCAGCCTGCGGGCGATGTCCTCGGCCTCGCGGGCCGCCTGGGCGCCGCGCGGGTCGGGGTCGGCGCGGCGTTCCATGGCGATGGTGATCAGGAGCCGGGCGCGTTCGGCGTCGTGCCCGCCGGGAGGAAGGGCGGCCAGCGTACGCTCGGCGGCGGCGACGAGGCGGGCGGACAGGGCGGGGTCGTCGTTGGCGGTCCAGATGGCCGGCACGTCGAACGAGCCGATCACCCCGGCCGTCACCACCGGGTCGCCGAGCGCCTCCGCCGCGTCGACCGCCTCGGCCCGGTACCGCCGCGACTCGTGCAACTCCCCGATCACCGCCAACGCTCTGACCAGCCCCATGACGGCCTCCAGCCGCCCGCCCACCCCACCACCGTGACCGATCGAGCCGGAGCCGACGCCGGTGCCGGTGCCGGAGCTGGAGCCGGTGCCGAAGTCGGTGCCGGGGCCGAGACCGGAGCCGGGGTCGGGGTCGGAGCCGGGGTCGAGACCGGAGCCGGGGCCGGGACAGAGGTCGGAACCGGGGTCGGGCGAGCGAAGGCCACGGGACCGGTCCGGGCCGGACATGTGGTCCAGGGCCGTGAGGGTGGCGCGCCACAGCCGGGCCGCCTCGTGCGGGGCGGACCTGGCCTCCGCGCGCTGGGCCGCCGCGCGCGTGTAGCGGGCGGTGCGGGTCGCGCCGGCCCGGCCCTCCGCGCGTACGCAGTGGTAGGCGACGGTCTCCACGTCGCCGGGGCGGATCCGTTCGACGATCTCCGACGCCTTGGCGTGCCAGCGGGCGCGGCGGGCCCGCGTGACGTCGTCGTAGAGCGTCTCGTGCACCAGCGCGTGCGCGAACCGCAGCCGGTCGGCGTCCTGCTCGACCAGGAAGCCCGCCAGCAGGGCGGACTCCACCGACTCCAGCACCTGGTCCTCGTCGCCGGCCAGCGGGATCAGCACGTCGAGATCGACGTCCTGGCCGAGGACGGCGGCCTTCCGGAGGTGCGTACGCGCCGTCTCCGTGAGGCCCGCCAGGCGGTGGCGGATGACGTCGCGGACCCCGGCGGGAACGGTGGTGTGCAGGGCGGCGTCGCCCTCGCTCTCCCACAGGCGGGTGAGCTCCCTGACGAAGAACGGGTTGCCCGCGCTACGCGTGTGGATCGTACGGGCGTCGCCGTCGCTCGTGACGCGGCCGGTGATGGCCTGGACCAGCTCGCGCACCTGGGGCTGGGTGAGGCCGCCGAGGTAGACGCGGGCCGGCTCGGCGCGGGCGGCCCTGCCCAGCGCGTCGGCCAGACCGGCGGAGATCTCGGTGGAGCGGTACGTGCCGAGGATGAGCACGGGTGCCGTGCCCAGGTCGGTGGCCAGCGTGGTGAGCAGGGCCAGGGTCTCCTCGTCCGCCCAGTGGAGGTCGTCGAAGACCAGGAGGAGCGGGGCGCGCTCGGCGACGCCGGCCACGTGGGCGGCGATGGCGCGATGGCGCTTGAATCGGGTGGCGAGCGGGGAATCGCCCTCTGCGCTGCCGGCCCCATCGGAGTGCGCGTGCCCGGCCGTGGCGAGGCGCTCGCGTATCTGGGTCCAGGGCCAGGCCGAGGGCGCGCCTTGCAGTTCCGGGCTGGCGCCCCAGGCGGTGGTCCAGCCGTTGGCTTCCAGGCGCCGGGCCAGCGTCCCGGCCAGCGCCGTCTTGCCCGCCCCCGCCGCGCCGGACACCAGCACGAGCCGCGCCCGCCCCGCCGCCGTGACGCCCGCCGCCACCCCTTCCAGCTCGGCCAGCTCGGCGGCCCGCCCGACGAACGGGTGCTCGCCGAACGCCGCCTCCCCCGCCGGATCACCGGGAGAGGCGGCCGGGTGGGCAGACAGTGAGGCAGCCGGGTGACCGGACGGTGAGGCGGCCGGGTGACCGGACGGTGAGGCGGCCGGGTGACCGGACGGTGAGGCGGCCGGGTGACCGGACGGTGAGGCGGCCGGGTGACCGGACGGTGAGGCGGCCGGGTGACCGGACGGTGAGGCGGGCGGGCCGGCGTTCGTGGGCGCCGGCGAGCGGCCGCCTCCGGACGGAGGGCCGTCCCCCAGTGAGGGCCTGGCCGAGGACAGGTTCGGGGGCAGGGCGGGGGTGAGGTGCGGGGCGTGGGCGAGGATGTCGGATTCGAGGCGGCGCAGCCCCTCCCCCGGATCAACCCCCAGCTCGCGGCGCAGCACCTCCCTGGCCCGCCGCAACTGCCCCAGCGCGTCCCCCTGCCGCCCCGCCCGGTACAGCGCGAGCGCCAGCAACCGCCAGCCGTCCTCGCGCAGCGGATGCTCCGCGACGTGCGCCTCCAGGTCGGGCACCGACTCGGCCGCGCCGCCGCGGGCCAGGGCCGCCTCGGCGCGGCGTTCGACGGCGAGCAGGCGCAGCTCGTCCAGGCGGGCGGCCTCGCCCCGCGCCCAGTCCAGCTCGGCGAACTCGGCGTACGCGGGCCCCCGCCAGAGCCCCAGCGCGGTGTCGAGCAGGCTGTGGGCCTGCGCGGCGGCGCCCTCGGCGAGCAGGCGGGAGGCGTCCGTGACCGCGGATTCGAAGCGCCAGGCGTCCACCGCTCCCGGCTCGGCGCGCAGCGCGTAGCCGGGCGGGGAGGTGACCAGGAGGCGGGAGGGGGCGCGGGGCGGGCGGTCGGGTTCGAGCGCCTTTCTCAGCGCTCCGACGAAGGTCTGCACCGCGCCCAGCGCGCCTTCCTGAGGTGACTCCCACAGGTCGCCGATCAGCCAGGACACCGGCACGACCCGGCCCCTGGCGACCAGCAGCCTGGCGAGGACGGCGCGGTGGCGCGGGCCCTTGAGCCGCACCGGGCCGTGCTCGTTCTCGGCCGTCAGCGGGCCCAGCACCCCGAAAGTCACCATTTCATCACCAACCTATCCGCCCGCACGTGTTGCCTGGTCAGGCGGCTGAGCAGTCGCTGACCAGGTGCTGATCGGCGGGCGGCAGATTGGCATGGCACCCGCCGGCCCGCCGGTGGGTGGCGGTACCAGCGATCGACAAGAACGGCAGGAGAGCCGAGAACATGACACCGCAGATCACCGGATTCACCCAGCGCCGCGTCACCGTGGCCGACGGTGTGGCGCTCAACGTCGCCGTGGGCGGCTCGGGCAGCCCCGTCGTGCTGCTGCACGGCTTCCCGCAGACCCACCTCATGTGGCGGCACGTCGCCGCCGACCTGGCCGCCGACCACACCGTCATCTGCCCTGACCTGCGCGGTTACGGCGACAGCGACAAGCCCGCCGACCCCGACGGCCTGACGTACTCCAAGCGCACGATGGCCGCCGACGTGGTCGCCCTGGCCAGGGCGCTGGGGCACGACCGCTTCGCGCTGGCCGGGCACGACCGGGGCGCGCTGGTCGCCGTCAGGGCGGGGCTCGACCACCCGGACGTCATCACGCACCTGGCCTCCCTGGACGTGCTGCCGACGCTGGACTCCTGGGAGGTGATGCAGGGCCGCTCGGCCGCCGTCGGGTTCCACCTGTACCTGATGGCCCAGCCGCCCGGCCTGCCGGAAGCCATGATCAGTGGGGCCGCGGACGCGTTCTTCGGGTACTTCCTCGACCTCTGGGCCAACGACCCGAACGCGATCCCGGCCGACGTGCGGGCCGCGTACCTGAAGGCGTCCCGCGAGGCCGTCCCGTCGATCGTGGCCGACTACCGGGCGACGGCGACGATCGACGTCGAGCACGACGAGGCCGATCGGCGGGCGGGCAACAGGCTCACCATGCCGGTGACGGTGCTGCAGCAGGACTGGGGCTCGGCGCTCGGGTTCGACGCCGCCGGGAGGTGGCGGGCCTGGGCCGAGGATCTGGAGCACCGGACGGTGACCTGCGGGCACTTCATGGCCGAGGAGGCTCCGGCGGAGGTGGTGAAGGCGCTGCGGGACCTGCTCGCCAGGTGAGCCGGGTGAGCCCGGTGAGCGGAGGGTGAGCGGGGTAAGCCGAGGGTGAGCAGGGTGACGGCTCCGGCCCTTCGGGGGTGCTGTGACCCTGCCGGATGCCGTCCGATCACGGCGGTGGAGCGCGCCATATAGTGGCAATCGTGACGACCGTCGTGCTCAAGCCCGGCCCGCCCGCGCGCACCGCGCACGCCTTCGTCTACGAAACGCTCCGGCGGGCGATCCTCGGCGGCGACCTGCCCCTCGGCTACCGGCTCGTCCAGGCCGACATCGCCGCCCAGCTCAAGGTGAGCATCACGCCCGTCCGCGAGGCCCTGCGCGACCTGGCGGGCGAGGGGCTGATCAGGATCGACGCCCACAAGGGCGCGATGTTGCGCGAGTTCGACCTCTCCGAGGTCAGGGAGATCCACGAGCTGCGCCGCATGCTGGAGCCCGTCTCGATCCGGAAGGCCGTGGAACGTATCACCGACGACGAGATCGACCGGGCCGAGGGGGTGCGGCGGCAGATGCGCGACGAGCTCGACCCGGGCGAGTGGGTCGAGCTCAACCGCCGCTTCCACGCCGTCTTCGGCGACGCGGCCGGCTCGCCCCGGCTGTGCGCGATACTCAAGGGCCTGCGCGACGGCGCCGCCGTCTACGTGGGCCTGTCCCTGCGCGGGCAGGAGCGGGCGCGCCGGGCCGAGGCCGACCGCGACCATCGCGAGCTGGTGACGGCCTTCAGGCGGCGGCGCGCCGAGGAGGCGGTGGAGATCGTGCTGCGCCACCTCGACGCGACCATGGCCGCCCTCGAACGGCTCGCCTAACCGGCCTTGGCCTGCGGTTCGTCGTACTCGACTGCGTAGTCCTGCTGCGAGCGGTCCTTCAGCAGGTACGCCGCCACGACGCTGATCGCGGCGCAGATCGCCATGTAGATCGCGATGGCCATGGAGCTCTGGTACGTCGCGTACAGCCAGACCGCGATGAGCGGCGCCGGCCCGCCCGCCGTGACCGAGGCGAGCTGGTAGCCGAGCGAGGCGCCGCTGTAGCGCAGCCGCCCGGTGAAGCTCTCGGCGATGAACGTGGCCTGCGGGCCGTACTGGATGTCGTGGATGGGCGCGGCCAGCACGATGGCCAGGAAGACCAGCGCGGGCACGCGGGTGTCCAGCAACGGCCAGTAGACGAACGACCAGGCCAGCATGGCCAGGGCGCCCACCATGTAGAGCCGCCTGCGCCCCACCAGGTCGGAGATGTAACCCCAGAACGGCACCGTGAACAGCGACACGATCCCGGCGACGATCACGTACGTGTAGACGTCGCTCGCCGCGAAGCCCAGCGTCCTGGTGGCGTAGGTGAGGATGAAGACCGTGAAGATGTAGAACGGCGCCTGCTGCCCGGTGCGCAGCAGCGCGCTGAGCACGATCTCCCGCCAGTTCATGACGAGGACCTGCCGCACGGGCACCCGCTCCACCTTGTTCTCCGCGACGACCTTGGCGAAGACCGGCGTCTCCAGGATGCCGAGCCTGATGTACAGGCCGATGGCCGCCATCACGACGCTGAGCAGGAACGGGATGCGCCAGCCCCAGTACGGGTCCAGCGGCTCGAACACCTGCAGGGCCAGGTAGCCGAGCACGAGCCCGACGGGCACGCCGAACTGCGGCCAGCTCCCGAGGAAGCCGCGCCGCCCGCCGCGCGACTTGCCCCACTCGGTGGCCAGCAGCACCGACCCGCCCCACTCGCCGCCGACGCTGATGCCCTGCAGCAGCCGCAGGAGCGTGAGCAGGATGCCGCCCCAGATGCCGATCTGCTCGTACGTGGGCACCAGGCCGACGAGGGCGGTGGCGATGCCCATGGTCATGAGGGTGATGATCAGGGTGGCCTTGCGGCCGATGCGGTCACCGTAGTGGCCGAAGATCGCCGCGCCGATGGGGCGGGCGGCGAAGCCGCCGAAGTAGGTGCCGAGGGCGAGCAGGAGGCCCGTCGTCTGATCGCTGGTGGGGAAGAACAGCTCCGCGAAGATGGTGCTGGCGGCGAAGCCGTAGAGGAAGAAGTCGTACCACTCGATCGAGGTGCCCACGGCGGAGGCGACCACCGCGCGGACCAGTTGCCGTCGTTTCTGCTGACCTGTCGCGTCGAGTCCTTGCTCAACCATCTACCGCTCCTGGGGTAGGTCACGCGTCAACGGTGACGGTACATGATGCATCATCGATGGTCACCAGGCTGAAAGCGCTGGTTCGGGGCGGTGTTCGGGGGTATTTGAACGACTACGGTCCGGGAGGAGGGCATCGTGACGCGTCCCATCGCCGCCGCCTTGGCGGTCGTCGCCCTGGCAGTCAGCGGCTGCATGGTCGTCGGCTTCGACGAGGCCAACAGGGTTCCGCAGAACGACGGGGCCAACGCCAACGTGGGAGACAGCCTGAGCCTGCGCAACGTCTTCCTCCTGGGTGGCACCGACTCGGCCTCGCACCCGCCTCAGCAGGCGCTCTTCGGGGTGATCGTCAACGACGCCCGGAAGCCGGACCAGCTCGAGAAGATCACCATGGAGGGCGGCGGCACCGTGCAGCTCGCCGGCCAGACCCTCGCGCTGCCGCCCGACCAGGCCGTGGGCACCGGCAACAAGCCCATCGGCATGGCCACCGGGGTGCGCGGCAACGTGGTGCCGATGACGTTCACCTTCCGCGAGGCCGAGCCGGTGCGCCTGATGGTGCCGGTCATGACGCGGACCGGGCACTTCTCCAACCTGCCGTCGGCGCCGGCGGGCCCGCCGTCGTCCGCGCCGCCGGTCACCTCGCCGCCGCCGCCCGAGGTGACGAACCAGGGCACCGGATCGCCGGGCCCGACTGCCACGACCACGGGTTGAGCTGCGCCGGCCCTCGCCCCCGGCGGCCGCCACGGCTTCCTGCCGGGCCGGACCTCGCCCCGGCGGCCGCCGCGGTTCCCTGCCGGGCCGGAACGCCTCAGTGCAGCATCCCGGCCAGCGTCCTGGCTGCCTGCGTGACGAGCTTGCCGTACTCCGCGCGCAGCTCCTCCGTCATGCGGCTGGCAGGGACGGAGACGCTGAGGCCGGCGATCGGGCCGCCGGGGCCGAGGACCGCGGCGGCGACGGCGGCGATGTCGGCACGCCATTCGCCGCGATTGTCGGCGTACCCGCGCCGCAGCACGGCGTCCAGCTCAGCACGGAGCGCGTGCGGGTCGGTGATCGTGGTGCCGGTGTAGCCGGGCAGCTCGTCCGGCGATCGGCCGAGGTGGGCCAGCACGGCCTTGCCGTTGGCGGAGGCGTGCAGCGGCAGCCGGATGCCCAGCGGCAGCACGATGCGCAGCGGCTTGTCGGTCTCCAGCCGCTCGATCAGCACGACCGCGTCGCCCTCGGGCACCATCAGGTGGATGGTCTCGCCGGTGCGCTGGCGCAGCTCCTCCATGACCGGCACGGCCGCGTCACGCAGCCCCAGCTCGGTGCGGCGGGCCACCTGGAGGGCCTTGCTGGTGACCTGCCAGCGCGTGACCTCGCCCCCGGCCGGCCTGATCCACCCGGCCTCGTGCAGCGTCCTCAGCGACCGCTGCACGGTGCTCTTGGGCAGACCGAGCCCGCGTGCCAGCTCGCCCACGCCGATGGGCTGCCGGTCGGCGACCTCTTCGAGCACGCGGAGGGCGTTGATCACGTTCTGCATGCATTGACTCCCCTGTGGACCGATCTTAATGTTAATGAACCGCACAGCGGCACGCCGTGCCGTGTGATGGCACGGAGGTGGTCAGACAGTGGGCCGGCACTTCTTGCAGATTCCCGGGCCGACGAACGTTCCCGATCGGGTGCTGCGGGCCATCGCCCAGCCCACGATCGACCACCGGGGGCCCGCGTTCGCCCGGCTCGCCCTGGAGCTGCTCGAACGGCTGAAGACGGTGTTCAGGACCGCCGGGCCCGTCGTCGTCTACCCGTCGTCGGGCACGGGCGCGTGGGAGGCGGCGCTGGTCAACACGCTGTCGCCGGGTGACAAGGTGGTGGCGTTCGAGACCGGGCACTTCTCCTCGCTGTGGTGCGAGCTGGCCACCAGGCTGGGGCTGGTCGTGGACGTCGTGCCGGGCGACTGGCGGCACGGCGCCGACCCGGACGCGCTGGCCGGCCGTCTCACCCCCGACGTCGCCGCCGTCATGGTGGTGCACAACGAGACCTCGACCGGCGTGCGCAGCCGCGTCCAGGAGATCCGCGCGGCCCTCGACCGGGCCGGGCATCCGGCGCTGCTGCTGGTGGACACGATCTCGTCGCTGGGCTCGATGGACCACCGCCACGACGAGTGGGGCGTGGACGTCACCGTCGGGTGCTCGCAGAAGGGGCTGATGCTGCCGCCCGGCATGGGGTTCAACGCGGTCAGCGCGAAGGCCCTGGCCCACCGGGGGCGGCTGCCCCGCTCGTACTGGGACTGGGAGCCGATCATCGCGGCCAACCGGCAGGGCTTCTTCCCCTACACGCCGCCCACCAACCTCATGTACGGCCTGCGCGAGGCGCTGATCATGCTGGAGGAGGAGGGCCTGGACGCGGTCTTCGCCCGGCACGACCGGCACGCCGAGGCGACCAGGCGGGCCGTGCGTGGCTGGGGGCTGGAGGTGCTCTGCGCCGACGAGCGGGAGCACTCCAGCTCGCTGACCGCCGTGCTGATGCCGGACGGGCACGACGCCGACGCGGTCAGGCGGCTGATCCTGGAGCGGTACGACATGTCGCTCGGCACCGGGCTCGGGCGGCTCGCGGGCAGGGCCTTCCGCATCGGGCATCTCGGGCATTTCAACGATCTGATGCTCGCGGGCACGCTGAGCGGGGTCGAGATGGGGCTGTCGGCGGCCGGGGTGCCGATCAAGGAGGGCGGGACGCGGGCGGCGCTGGCCTACCTGGAGGGAGCGCGGTGAGCCTGGCCCGCACGCTGGCCCCGCTGATCGCCGGCGACGTCCGGGACGACCCCTACACCAGGCACCTGTACTCCTCCGACGCCAGCATGTACGCCATCGAGCCGCTCGCCGTCGCCTTCCCCCGGCACGCGGAGGACGTCCAGGCCCTGGTGCTGGCCTGCGGCGAGCTGGGCGTGCCGGTGCTGCCGCGCGGGGCGGGCACCAGCCTGGCCGGCCAGACCGTGGGCGCGGCCGTCGTCGTGGACTTCTCGCGGCACATGAACCGCATCCTGGAGCTCGACGGCAGGACCGCCCGGGTGCAGCCCGGCGTCGTGCAGGACCAGCTCAACCGGGCGGCCCGCAAGCACGGGCTGATGTTCGGGCCCGACACCTCCACCAGCAACCGGGCCACGATCGGCGGCATGATCGGCAACAACTCGGCCGGCAGCCACTCCATCCTGTACGGCTCCACGATCGACCACGTCCAGGCGCTGCGCGTGGTGCTGGCCGACGCCACCACGCCCGACCTGGCCACCGACCCCCGGCTGAACGCGGCGGTCGCCGACATACTGGATGGGCTGGACCTGTCGGGCTTCCCCCGCTTCTGGCGCCACTCGGGCGGCTACCGCCTCGACGCCGCCGCGCGGGGAGATCTCACCAAGCTGATCGTCGGCTCGGAAGGCACGCTGGCCGTGGTCACCGAGGCCACGGTCGGGCTGGTCGACCTGCCGAAGGCCAAGGCCATCGCCGTCGGCCACTTCACCTCCACCCCGGCCGCCATCGCCGCCACCGCCGACGCTCTCGCCTTCGACGCCGCCTCGGTCGAGCTGCTCGACAAGGCCATCCTGGAGCTGTCCAGGCAGCGCGTGGACTACGCCGGGCTCGGCGACATCCTGGCGGGCGACCCGGAGGCCCTGCTGTTCGTGGAGTTCTTCGGCGACACCCCGGCCGAGGTGGCCGACCGGGTGGACAAGCTGGCCGCGACGTGGAAGTCCAACGGCCACGGCTACCACACGCTCCGCGCCGTCACCGCGCAGCAGCAGGCGGCCGTGCTGAAGGTGCGCAAGGCCGGGCTCGGCCTGCTGATGGCCTCCAGCGTGGGCAGCCGCAGGCCGCTCGCGTTCGTCGAGGACACGGCCGTGCCGCCGGACCGGCTGCTGCCGTACGTCGAGGAGTTCACGCGGATCCTCGACCGTCACGGGCTGCGGGCCGGCTTCTACGGCCACTGCTCGGTCGGCTGCCTGCACGTGCGCCCGTTCGTGGACCTGCGGCAGCCCGGCGGGATCGGCACGATGCGGGCGGTGGCCGAGGAGGTCGCCGACCTGGCCGCCCGGCACGGCGGGGTGAACTCCAGCGAGCACGGCGACGGCCTGGCCCGCTCCGAGTTCAACCGGCACCTGTTCGGCGAGGCGATCTACGAGGCGATGCGGCGGGTCAAGCACGTCTTCGACCCGCACGGCCGGCTGAACCCCGGCAAGATCGTGGACGCCCCGCCGATGACCGAGCACCTGCGCGACCCGGCCATGCCCGTGCCGCGCCCGCTGGCCACGACCCTGTCGTTCGGGGCGGGCGGCATGCACGGGGCCGCCGACCGGTGCATGAACGTCGGCGTGTGCCGCAAGGACGACACCGGCGTCATGTGCCCGTCGTACATGGCCACCCGCGAGGAGGAGCACTCCACCCGCGGCCGGGCCAACGCCCTGGTCAAGGCGCTGTCGTCGCCGGACCCGCGGCAGGCGATGGGCGACGAGCGGCTGCACGGGATCCTGGACCTCTGCCTGGAGTGCAAGGCGTGCCAGTCGGAGTGCCCGCTCGGGGTCGACATGGCGGCGATGAAGAGCGAGTTCCTCCACCAGTACCAGCAGCTCCACGGCGTGCCGCTGCGGGCGCGGGCGTTCGGGGCGATCAGGACGCTCAACCGGCTCGGCTCGGCCACCGCGCCGCTGTCGAACTGGCTGGCCGGCGCCGCCCGCGGCCCGCTCGGCCTGAGCCGGCGCCGCCCGCTGCCGCGCTTCCGCCGCGACAACCTGCTGCGCTGGTTCGCGCGCAGGCCGCCCAAGGAGAGCGGCCGGGAGGTGATCCTGCTGGCGGACTCGTTCACCACCTTCAGCGAGCCGGCGATCGGGCGCGCCGCCGTCGAGCTGCTGGAGCGCGCCGGCTACCGGGTGCGCCTGGCCGCCGAGGGCTGCTGCGGCCGCTCCAGCATCTCCAAGGGCCTGCTCGACCGGGCGCGGGCGATGGCCGGGGACCTCGTCGCCCGGCTGTCCGGCTCCGACGCGCCGATCGTCGGCCTGGAGCCGTCCTGCCTGCTGACGCTCAAGGACGAGTACGCCGCGCTGCTCCCCGGCGACCCGCGCGTGGCGGCCGTGGCGGCCCGCGCCCGGCTCGTCCCCGAGCTGCTCGCCGAGGCCGTCGACGACGGCTCGCTCGCGCTGGGCGACGCGCTGCGCGGGCGGCGGATCCTCCTGCACGGCCACTGCCACGAGAAGGCCGTCACCGGCACCGCCGCCACGCGCGCGCTGCTGTCCAGGATCCCGGGAGCGGAGGTGACGGAGCTCGACGCCGGCTGCTGCGGCATGGCCGGATCGTTCGGCTTCGAGGCCGAGCACTACGACCTGTCCATGAAGATCGGCGCGCTCCGGCTCTTCCCGGCGATCGCCGCATCCTCACCCGACACGCTGCTCGCGGCCACGGGGGTCTCCTGCCGCCAGCAGATCGCACACGGGGCGGGACGCGCCGCCCGCCATCCGGTCGAGCTCATCCACTGGGCGGCCGGCCTGCCATGACGCCTCGGGGGAGATCGGAGTAAGCAGTGTCCGCAGAGCTCCTGTCCATTCTCGCCCTCATCGCCATGTTCGTCGTGGCCACGATCTTCCCCGTGAACCTCGGGGCGCTGGCCCTCGTCGGCGCCTTCCTGGTCGGCACGCTGGCCGCCGGCATGGAGACCGACGCCATCCTGGACGCGTTCCCCGGCAGCCTGTTCGTGATCCTGGTCGGGGTGACGCTGCTGTTCGCGATCGCCACCAACAACGGGACCGTGGACTGGCTCGTGCGTGCCGCGGTGCATCTCGTACGGGGGCGGCTGGCGGCGATCCCGCTGGTCGTCTTCGTCATCTCGGCGCTGCTGACGGCCGTGGGCGCGCCCGCGCCGGCCGTGGCGGCGATCCTGGCGCCGATCGCGTTCGGGTTCGCGGCCGACTACCGGATCCATCCGATGCTGATCGGGCTCATGGTGGCGCACGGGACGCAGGCGGGCGCGTTCTCGCCGATCAGCGTGCTGGGCGGCATCGTGAACGGCGTCACCCGCGAGGCGAACCTGCCCGGGAACAACCTGGTGCTGTTCCTGTCGAGCTTCGCCTTCAACGCCGCCGCGGCCGTGGCCGTCTTCTTCGTCTTCGGCGGCCGTCACCTCGTGGGCCGCGACGCCCTGAGCCCGGCCACGCCCGACGGCACCCTCGGCACCGCCACGACCGGCAACGGCAGGACCGGGGAGAGCACCGGCGGCGACGGCACGCCACCCGAAGAGCCCGCGCCCACCCCGGCCCCCGCCGCGACCGCGACCGCCACACGAGGCAGCACCGCGACCGATGGCGGGAGCGAGGTCGCGACGGAGGCGCCCTCCGGCACCGCGACCGGCGGCAGCCTGCGGCTCACCCCGCACCAGGCCCTCACGCTGACCGGCATCCTCGCGCTCTGCCTGGCCGTCCTCGCCCTCAAGCTGGACGTCGGCCTGACCGCCGTCACCGTGGCCGTCGTCCTCATGCTCACCTCGCCGAGGTCCAACAAGGGCGCCGTGGAGAAGGTGGCCTGGCCGACCGTGCTGCTGATCTGCGGCGTCGTCACGTACGTGGGCGTCCTGCAGGAGATCGGCACCGTGGACCACGTCGGCTCGGCGGTGGCCGCGATCGGCATCCCGCTGCTGGTGGCGCTGCTCATCTGCTACGTGGGCGGCGTGGTGTCGGCCTTCGCCTCGACCGTGGGCATCCTGGGCGCGCTGGTGCCGCTCGCCGTGCCGCTGCTGTCGCAGGGCACGCTGGGCCCGATCGCGATGATCGCGGCACTGTCGGTGTCGTCGGCGATCGTGGACGTCAGCCCGTTCTCGACGACGGGGGCGCTGCTGGTGGCCAACGTCAGGGGCATGCAGCGTGACGACTTCTACCGCAGGCTGCTGGCCTACGGCGGCGTGATCGTCCTGGTGGGCCCGCTGGCGGCCTGGGCCGTCCTGGTCGTCCCCGGCTGGCTCGGCTAGCTCACGCCGGACCGGAGCGACGTCACCGCTCGTTGATGTGCATGTCCTGGCCCGCCTGGTAGATCCGGCTCTGGCCGCCGGCCTTGGCCTCCATCACGATGGAGCCGACGCGGGCCTGCCCGGCCGGGGCCGGCCGCAGCACCTCGTCCAGCACCCGCTGGATCTCCACGGCGATCGCCGGGTCCTCGCGCAGCAGCGCCTGCAGCCTGAGCTGCCAGGGCCCGGCCAGCGCCCGCTCGGTGTCCTCGTCGCCGTCCGCGCGGGCCTCCAGCACCTGGCCGCGGACGATCTCCAGCTCCGCTCCGACCGCCTCGGCCTCCGCGGGGCGGGCCCGCCGCCAGAGTGACACCGCGCTGTCGCGCGCGGCCTGCCAGCCGTCGGTGGCCATGGCGGCCACCAGGGCCTTGCCTGCCGCCACAACGATCCGGTCCATGCGAGCCTCCCTCGAACGCCTGCCTGCGTTCACCGTAGAACGCGAACGGCCCCACCGCGAGGCAGGAGGGCCGGGCGGCCCGCCGCTTAACCGATTCATAGCGTACGGCCTCGTGACCCACGGCGATCCGCCCAGCTCGTGCCCATCGAAATGGTTCGACAACGCCGCAAGCGCCTAATGAACCAGTTAATCCACATATTGACGCCTGTCACCCGCGTCTATAGCGTCCACAGTCGCTGACCGCATGTCACCCCTGGAGGCGCATGATGCGGAATCGGGGACGGCCCGTCGCGGCCCTCGTCTTGTCCCTGGCGCTCGTCTGGTCGTTCCTGACCCCACCCGCCGCCCACGCGGCACCCCCGCCCCCGACCCCGGCGCTGGCGGCCACGCCGCCCATGGGCTTCAACAACTGGAACGCGTTCGGCTGCGACGTCGACGAGACGCTGATCAAGGAGACGGCCGACGTCCTCGTCTCCAGCGGGCTCAAGGACGCCGGCTACCAGTACGTCAACATCGACGACTGCTGGTCCCTGCGGGAGCGCGGCCCGGACGGCAGGCTGGTGCCGGACCCGGCGAAGTTCCCGAACGGCATCGAGGGCGTGGCCGACTACGTCCACGACAAGGGGCTCAAGCTCGGCATCTACGGCGACGCCGGCACCAAGACCTGCGCCGGCTACCCCGGCAGCCTCGGCCACGAGGAGCTCGACGCGCGGACCTGGGCGGACTGGGGCGTCGACTACCTGAAGTACGACAACTGCAACAACCAGTCGGACGGGTCGCAGGAGGACTACGTCCGGCGCTACACCGCCATGCGCCAGGCGCTCGACAAGACCGGGCGGGCGATCGTCTACTCGATCTGCGAGTGGGGCACCTCGCAGCCGTGGACGTGGGCGAAGGGCATCGGCCACCTGTGGCGTACGACGGGTGACATCAGCGACAACTGGGCCGCCCTGCGCTCGATCATCCGGCAGAACGCGCCGCTCGCCCCGTACGCCGGGCCCGGCCACTGGAACGACCCCGACATGCTGGAGATCGGCAACGGCGGGATGACGGCCATCGAGTACCGCACCCACATGAGCATGTGGGCCATGATGGCCGCCCCGCTGATCATCGGCACCGACCTGCGCACGGCCTCCGCCGAGACGCTGTCGATCCTCGGCAACAGGGAGCTCATCGCCATCGACCAGGACCGGCTCGGCGTGCAGGGCGCGGTCGTCTCGGACGAGAACGGCCTCATGGTGCTGGACAAGCCCCTCGCGAACGGCGACCGGGCCATCGCCCTGTACAACTCCACCGACGCGCTGGCCACGGTCAACGTCGCGACGGGCGAGACCGGGTTGCGGCCCGCGGGGGCGTACCGGCTGACGGACGTCTGGACCGGCGCCACGACCCAGGTTCGCTCCACGATCTCGGCGGCCGTGCCGGCGCACGGCACCGTGGTCTACCGCGTACGGCCGCTGCGCGACCCCGCCACCGTGGCCCCGGCGGTCGCGGTCGGCGCCGGACTCGGCACCCTCGTACCCGGCCCCACCGGCGGAGACCCGCTGACGACGACGGTGACCAACCGCGGTGTCGGCACGATCCGCGACCTGTCCGTGGCGGCGGACGTGCCGGAGGGCTGGACGGCCACCCCGGCCACCCCCGCGCGCCGCGCCCGGCTGGCCACGGACGCCACGCTGGAGACCGCCTGGCGGATCGGCGTCCCGGCGGACACTCCCGCGGGCAGCTACCCGATCGACGTCACCGCCTCCTACCGGTGGGGCCCCCGGCAACGCTCCGCCGCCACCTCCAGCCAGATCATCGCCGTGGTCGTGACCGCCCCCGAGGACGGCCGGCGGCACCTGAGCACGATCTCCCCCGTCACCTCGGTCAACGCCGCCGGCCCCGTGGAGGCCGACCAGAGCAACGGCGGGCCCCTGGAGAACGACGGCAACCTCATCACCATCGGCGGCCGGGTCCACACCCGCGGCCTGGGCACCACGACCGGCAGCGAGCTGCGCTACTACCTCGGCGGCCGGTGCTCGCGGCTCGTCACCGACGTGGGCATCGACGACGAGGCGGCGGGCGGCCCCGCCACGTTCACCGTGTACGCCGACGACGCCACCGCCGCCACCAGCGGCCCGGTCGCCGCCGGCGAGGCGCCGAAGACCCTCACCGCCGACCTGACCGGCGCGGCGTGGCTGCGCCTGGTGGCGGAGTCCGCGACGGCCGGCACCCACGCCGACTGGGCGGCACCCGTACTGACCTGCGGCGACGTCGCGGACGACAGCCCGGTCCTGCCGGAGTCGCAGACCCTGTTCTCCTTCGAGTCCGGCACCGAGGGCTTCACCATCGCCAACCCGGGCGACGGCGGCACCGTGGCGCAGTCACCCCTCTTCCACACCGAGGGCGCGAACGGCCTCAAGGTGTCCACCCCGATCGCCGGCAACTGGTTCGGCAGGCCGCTGGCCACGCCGCTCGACCTGTCCGGCGCGACGATGATCGAGTTCGACCTCAAGGCCGGGGACGTCGGCAGCGTCGGCGAGATCGCCGTCCAGGTCGGCGAGGAGCTCTCCTGGTGCCAGGGCGGCCTGTGGACCTGGACGAACCCGCACTCCAGCAAGACCGTCACCGAGCGGTTCGACCAGCTCAGCTGCCCCGCCGGCGTCACCCTCGACCGGAGCGACATCCGCGCGGTGTGGGTGTTCCTCAACACCGGGGGCGAGGTGTTCATCGACAACATCAGGGCCGAATGAAGCGGCTTCGGTAACCTCCATGGGTCTTGACGCCGTGCGGCGGGGGGCCGCACGGCGCGGCCGACCGGAGCAGAGGTGGGATGACGCAGTCCTCCCTCGCCGCGGCGGCCCGGGGCAGCACGCTGCCGAGCTGGGAGACGACCTGGGAGCTCGTCCGCGTGCTGGCCGTCGAGCGGCTGGGCCGGGATGCGGGCGAGGTCAGGCGCGAGTGGCGGGCGTACTGGGAGGAGGCCGCGATGGGCGGCCCGGCCACCAGCCGCGAGGACGCTCGCGTGCCCGGCACCCCCCGCGCCGAGAACCCACCGCCGCCACCGTCCGAGGACGAGCATCCCTCACCCGAAGCCAGCCACCCCTCGCCCGATGGTGGCCGTTCCCGTCGCGGCAGGCGGGACGCCGTCCTCGTCGGCTGGGTCCTCCCGCACGTCGTGGACGACGCGGAGAGCGAGCCCGCCGCCCGGCCCACCCCACCGATCACCCCGTACGACGACTCGGTCTTCGAGAAGGACGTGACCTACCCGGACGGCACCGTCGTGCAGTCGGGCACGTCCTTCGGCAAGACCTGGCGCATCCGCAACACGGGCAACCTCCCCTGGCAGGACCGCTACCTCACCCGCATGAACGACACCCCGTGCGAGGCGCCCAAGCGGGTCGCGATGGGCCCGGTCCTCCCGGGCGAGTCGGTCGACATCACGGTACGCGTCCGCGCCTCCGACTCCCCCGGCCGCTGCAAGATTGGAAGATGACCGACGAGCACGGCACCCCCCTCCTGGCCGCCAAGAAGCCCATCTTCTTGGACGTCAACGTGGCCTGAGCCATGCGACCCCACGCCCACGGACGCCTCGCCCCGGCAGCACGGCGTGGACCTGATCGCCGAACCCGACCTTTCCGGTTACAGGTGGAAGGACGAGCACGCCAGACGGCTGGGGCTGATCGACGACCGGGTGCATCGCCGCGTGGCCGAGGCCCGCCAGGAGGTCGTCGGCCTGATCGAAACCCGCCGCGGCGCCGGCTCGCGACCGAGCCGTTTCCGCGAACCTTGTCACCAGGCGTTCGACCGGTGAGAAGATCGGGGGTGCTCCGAATTGCGAACGCGGTACTCGCGCGAATACCGGAACCGCTGCGCGCCCTCGCGCTCAAGCATCGTGAACTGCTGAAGTTCGCGGTGGTGGGTGGAACCACGTTCTTGGTGGACAACACGGTGTTCTATGGGCTGAAGCTCACCGTTCTGGAACCGAAGCCGGTGACCGCGAAGATCATCGCGGTGCTCGTGGCGACGATCGTGTCCTACGTGCTGAACCGCGAGTGGTCGTTCCGGACCAGGGGCGGCCGCGAGCGCCGTCACGAGGCGGCGCTGTTCTTCCTGGTCAGTGGCGTCGGTCTGGTGCTCAGCTCCGCGCCGCTGTGGATCTCCCGGTACGTGTTCGGCCTGGAGACCCCGGAGGTGAGCCTGGTGACCCAGGAGATCGCCGACTTCCTGAGCGCGCAGATCATCGGCACGCTGATCGCCATGGTCTTCCGCTTCTGGGCGTTCCGGAAGTGGGTCTTCCCCGACGAGACGGCCCGCCCCGGCAGCGTGCGACTGGCTCCCGTCCCCGATTCCAGGGACGAGGCGGCTTGACGGCAGCCGATCCAGAAGCCGTTCCGGCGGTTGGACTGCCGCATGCCGCGGCCGCGCCCCACCGGTCCGGCCCCGCGGATGACCGCCGGACAGATGGCCGGGGCCGGGCGGCCGGCGGAGTCAGGGGCGTTGTCATGTAAGTTTCACGGCTTGTTGACTGCTGATTTGAACGTTGCAATACTCCCCACGGTTCAGCCGCCGCATCCACCTCACCGTCCCTGTATCGGCCCAGTTCAGAGGCATGACGGGCGATGAATCGATTCAGTCTCTCCGGATCCCCGACCCCCAGGAGCGGAGCATGCGAAGCAGCAGCAAGCCCAGAACCTTAGGCCTAGCGGCCGGGCTCACCGCGATGGCGCTCATGGCGGCCCCGCTGTCCGCCCCGGCCGGCGCCACGGCACAGAGCGGCTCCACGGCACAGAGCGGCTCCACGGCACAGAGCAGCGCCGCGACGTCCGCGCTCGCGTGCGGCGACGGCTCGTACAACGCGGAGGCGGTGCTCAGCGGCAGCACCTGGACCGCGCGCAACGGCAGCCGGACCGTCTACACCGGCAGCAGCATGTTGTCGGCCATGCAGGCCGCCGTGGGCAGCCTCACCGCCGGCCGCACGTCGAAGCAGCGGGTCGTGGTCCGCGGCTCGGGCTCGATGAGCGCCGGCTCGCGGCTCTCCCTGCCGAGCTACACGGTGCTGGACGTCTGCGGCACCGTGAACGTGACCGGCTCCGGCTCCGGCGACCAGGCCGTCGTGTACGCCAGAGGCGTGACGGACGTCGAGGTGCAGCACCTGAACGTCACCGGCGCCCCGCTCTACGGCATCTTCGTGCGCAACGGCGTCAACGTCACGCTCGGCCAGATCGACATGCGCCTGTCCAGCGGCCTGGGCATCCGCGTCGACAACCACGGCGACCGCAGCGTACGCACCAGGAACGTGCGCATCGACAACGTCTACGTCTCCGGCACCAGCACCCACGGCGTGGAGACGTACGGCGTGGACGGCCTGACCGTCGGCACCGTCACGGCGCGCAACACCGGCCACTCCGGCCTGCTGCTGAACGACACCATCAACGCCACGGTGACCAGGGTCGACGCCCAGGGCGCCGGCACCGGCACCGGCTACGCCGCCTTCCGCATGGCCAACAGGAACGGCCGGATCGGCAGCGGCTACCCCACCAACATCCGCGTCGGCCAGGTCATCGCGCGAGGCGGCGGGCGCGGCGTCTTCTGCGTCTCGGAGAGCGGCGGGGCGGTCATCGACCGGGTGGACATCGCGCAGACCGGCAACAACGCCATCCTCATCGAGAACTGCCACAACGTGAACATCGCCGCCCAGGGCGGCACGGTGACGGGCCCCGGCGACATCCGGCTCGCGGCCCGCTCGGAGTTCCCCAACACCTCCGACATCGTCATCCAGAACCTGACGGTGACGAACTCCGCCATCACCGAGAACCCGTGCGGCGTCAACACGACCTTCAGGAACAACACGCTGGTCAACAGCCGCCAGACCATCTGCTGAGTGGCCATATCACGGCGATAGGGGCAATTTGCTACGTCTCCGGGACCAGGGGGTGCGCATACCGTCACAACACCCCCAACTCCTGGAGGAGGCTCCGTGTCAAGACCTCTCCGCATCATGCTCTCCGTCGTCCTGAGCCTGGCGTTCCTGCTGGTCACCGCACCCGCTCAGGCCACCGCCCTGGTCACGGTGCTCAGGTACGACGCCAGCCGGGCCGCCGAGTTCAGCGCCACGATCGACCAGGCGGCCCAGGTCTGGAACTCCAACGTGGTGAACGTCCGGCTCGTCCGCGGCACGCCCGCCCACTTCGTCGTGTACGCCGACAACGGCTGGCCCCGGGCCCTGCCCGCCAGCCTCGGGCGGGGCACGATCTGGATGGGCCGGCAGGCCGTCAACCAGGGCTACTACCCGCTGCGGATCGCCACCCACGAGATCGGGCACATCCTCGGCCTGCCGGACCGGCGCACCGGGCGCTGCTCCGATCTGATGTCGGGGTCGAGCGCGCCCGTGAGCTGCACGAACGCGACGCCCAGCGCCGCCGAGCGAGCCGAGGTTGACCGGAACTTCGCCGGTGGCACGCCGCTGGTGGAGTTCGGGCGGCTGTACGAGGAACGGTAAGGGACCGGCCGGGCCGGTGGTGCGGCGAGCGCACCACCGGCCCGGGCGGCGCTCAGGCGCAGGTGTAGCCGGACGGCAGGGAGGTGTCGCCGTTCGGACGGGTGCCCTGGAAGCCGAACGACGTGCCGGCGCCCGGCCCCAGCGTGCCGTTGTGGCCCACGTCGCGGACCGTGACGGTCTGGCCGGACGAGGTGAACGTGCCGTTCCAGCCGCCGCTGATCGCGTGGCCGGGCGGCAGGGTGAAGGTGACGGTCCAGCCGTTGCGGGGCGTCGTACCGGTGTTGGTCACCGTGACCTGGATGACGTACCCGGTGCCCCACTGGCTCTGCGTGGACGGGGTCGCCGTGCATCCACCGCCCGTGCCGCCCGTGGTGGTCAGCGTGACCGTGCCCGAGCGGGGCGAGCGGTTGCCGGCCGCGTCCTCGGCGTAGACGGCGAACGTGTAGGAGGTGTTCGCGGTCAGGCCGGTGAGCGAGGCGGAGGCGGTGGTCGAGGTGGTCGTCACCGTCTCGGCCGTGCCCTGTAAGCGGACCACGTCGTAGCCGGTCACGCCCACGTCGTCGGTGGAGGCCGGCCAGGTGAGGGTGGCCGAGGAGGAGGTGACGGTGGAGGCGACGGGCGTGCCCGGCGCGGTGGGCGGGCTGGTGTCGTCCTCGCCGGAGGGCTCGTACGTCAGGCCGTACCCCTGCGCGAACAGCGGCGTCTTGCCGTCCCCCGCGTTGATCGGCTGCTGGGAGGCGCTGCTCATCCACGTCATCGGCAGCTTGCCCGCCGGCTGTGCGGCGCCGAACAGCACGTCGGCCACGCCCTGCCCCTCGGTGCCCGGCAGCCAGGCGGCCACCAGCGCGTTCCAGCCTGAGAGCTGGGAGGCGATGTCGAGGGGACGGCCGGAGACGAGCACCACGACGACCGGGACGCCGGAGGCGCGCAGGGTGGCGATGGTGTTCAGGTCGGCGGTGTCCAGGCCGAGGCCGCCGGGGCGGTCGCCCTGGGTCTCGGCGTACGGGGTCTCGCCGACGACGGCGATGGCGGCCCGGTAGCTGCCGTCGATGCCGCTGCCGTCGCGGCTGTAGGTGACGGTGGTGCCGGAGCCCACGGTGTTCCTGATGCCCTGCAGGATGGTGGTGCCGGTCGTGATGTTGCCCGACGAGCCCTGCCAGGAGATCGTCCAGCCGCCGCTCTGGTTGCCGATGTCGTCCGCGCTCTTGCCGGCCACGAAGATCTTGCCGCCGGTCCTGGCGAGCGGCAGCACGCCGCCCGCGTTCTTCAGCACGACCTGCGACTTGGCGACCGCCTCGCGGGCCAGCGCCCGGTGCGCCGCGCTGCCCACGGTGGAGGTGTACGACCGGTCCGTGAGCGGCTTCTCGAACAGCCCGAGCTCGAACTTCTTGGTCAGGACGCGGCGCACGGCGTCGTCCACGCGCGCCGTGGTGACCCGCCCGGCCTGCACCTCGGCGCGCAGCAGGTCGATGAAGCGCCGCCACTCGACGGGCACCATGACCATGTCGATGCCGGCGTTCACGGCGGTGCGCACGTCCTGCGCCGAGGTGCCGGGAGCGCCGTCGATCTGGTCGATGCCGTTCCAGTCGGAGACCACGAGCCCGTCGAAGCCCAGCTCGCCCTTGAGCACCGTGGTGATCAGGTACTGGTGCCCGTGCAGCTTGGCGCCGTTCCAGCTGCTGAAGGAGATCATCACCGAGCCGACCCCGCGCTCCACGGCCGCCTCGAACGGCGGCAGGTGGATCGCCCGCAGGTCGGCCTCGGAGAGCTGGGTGTCGCCCTGGTCGGTGCCGCCCGTGGTGCCGCCGTCGCCGAGGTAGTGCTTGGCGGTGGCCAGCACGGAGGCGGGGCCGTTGAGCGCGCTGCCCTGCAGGCCGGTGATGATGGACGCCATCGAGGAGGGCAGGTCGGGGGTCTCGCCGAACGACTCGTACGTGCGACCCCACCGGTCGTTGCGGGCCACGCACAGGCAGGGCGCGAAGTTCCAGTCGATGCCGGTGCCGGACACCTCCTCGGCCACGGCCCGGCCGATCCGCTCGGCGAGGGCGGGGTCGCGGGTGGCGCCGAGGCCGATGTTGTGCGGGAAGATCGTGGCGCCGTGCACGTTGTTGTGCCCGTGCACGGCGTCCACGCCGTAGATCATGGGGATGCCGAGGGGCGTGGCCAGGGCGGCGTTCTGGTACCTGTCGTACATGTCGGCCCAGCCCGTCGCCGTGTTCGGGGAGGGAGCGGAGCCGCCGCCCGACAGCACCGAGCCGAGCCGGTACGTGGTGACGTCCGCCTCGCTGACCGAGCCGCGCTCGGCCTGGGTCATCTGGCCGAGCTTCTCGTCCAGCGACATCCGGGACAGGAGGTCGGCGACCCGGGTGGGCACGGGGAGGGTGGGATCCTGGTAGGGGAAGGCCGCCGGCGCCGCGGCGGCCGCGGGCGGCGCCGTCACCAGGCTCGCGGCGACGAGCACCAGCGCGGCGGCCCTGCTCGTCCATCTTCTGCTCGGGTTGCTCATGGCACGCTGCTCCGCGCTCGGCTCGAGGGATGATTTGGGAGCGCTCCCAAAGGCACTCTAGGTCACATCTGCCGAGTTTCCCGGGCCTGCGGCCCTCGGCGCCCCGGCGGTCCCCGAGCACCAGGGAAAACGGGTCGCGATCCGGTGAAAGTTTCATCGCCGCTTTACCGCCTGTGAAGGGGTGCCGATAATGCAGTCAGGAAAGCGCTTTCCGAACCGACCGACGTCCACCGGAGATCAGCGGAGAGCACCATGCCCTTGACCGCGTCACGCCCCTCGCCCTGGGCGGCCGTCCTCGCGGCCGTCCTCATCCTGCAACCCGCCGCCGCTCAAGCCCACACTGAAGCCCGCACGGCAGCCCGCACGGCGGCCGACGCGCCCACCGGGTTCGCCGCCGTCAACGCGCTCGGCCAGAACGGCACCACGGGCGGCGCCGGCGGCAGGACCGTCACCGCGACGAACGCCGACCAGTTCCTGGAGTACATCGACAGCCTCGAACCCCTGGTCATCCAGGTCTCGGGCACCATCGCGATCACCAGCAAGCAGGGGGTCCGCCCGAACAAGACCATCGTGGGCGTCGGCACCTCGGGCCACATCACCGGCGGCGGCCTGGACTTCTACCGGTCGTACAACGTGATCGTGCGCAACCTCCGCTTCACCAACGCCGAGGACGACGCGGTCAACATCGGCCAGAACTCCCACCACATCTGGATCGACCACAACACCTTCTCCGGCGCGGTGGACGGCTCGGTGGACGTCGTACGGGGCGCCGACTACGTCACCGTCTCCTGGAACCACTTCGACCACTCCGACAAGTCGATGCTGATCAGCCACTCCGACGGCGCGGGCGGCACCGACATCGGCCACCTCAAGGTGACGATCCACCACAACTTCTTCGACAACAGCAGGCAGCGGCACCCGCGCATCCGCTTCGGCGAGCCGGTGCACATCTACAACAACTACTTCCTCGGCAACGAGCTGTACGGGGTGGCCTCGACCGAGAACGCCGGGGCCGTGGTCGAGGGCAACTACTTCGAGAACGTGCCGCACCCGCTCTACTCGGCCAGCGGCTACGCCGACAGCGGCCCCGGCAGGGCGGTGCAGCGCAACAACATCTTCGTCAACTCCGGCACCCCCGAGGTGGCGGGCACCGTGACCGAGCCCCGCACGTACTACTCCTACACGGTCGACGCACCTCAGACCGTCCCCTCAGCGGTCCGTGCGGGCGCGGGCGTCGGCAAGATCGGATAGGTGCGGCAAGCGGCCAGCATGTGATCAGCCCGCTGGAGCCGCCCCGGTCACCGGCCTGAACGCCCGCCCGTCGTCGCCGATGGGCGGGCTCAGCGTGGTGGCGTGACCAGCGCCGACAGCAGGCGGTCGGCCTCCGCGGCGATGCCCGGCAGGTCGGCCGCCGGCTCCTTCGATCTGGCCAGCAGCATGCCGCCCTCGCACAGCGCGCCGAAGACGAGCTGGGCGCGGGCGTCCAGGTCGCCGTCCGGCGCCAGCCCGGCGGCCACGGCCAGGTGCAGCCCGTCGCGCAGGATGCGCAGCATGTGGTCGTGCTCGATCTCGCGTACGGTCTCCCACCCGAGCACCGCCGGCGCGTCGAGCAGCACGATCTGCCGGAACCCGGGGTCCAGGCAGTGCTCCAGGAAGGTCCGGCAGCCACGCCGCAGCGCCGCCCACACGTCGTGCTCCTCGGCGGCGATGCCCAGCAGCTTGGCGTCCACCGTCTCCAGTTCGGCCACGAAGGCCGCGCGGAACAGCTCCGCCTTGCCGCCGAAGTGGTGGTAAGCGGCTCCCTTGGTCACCCCGGCCGCGGCGGTGATGGCGTCGATCGAGGTCAGCGCGTATCCGGTAGCTCCGAACCGCTCCCGCGCGGCGTCCACCAGCCGCCTGGTGGTCTCGTCCGAGCGCTCTGCCTGGGTACGGCGAATCATCGTGCTCCCATTGACTTACATACTCGCGGTACGTAACTTCGAACATAGTTACGTACTCCGAGTATCCCAATGAGGACCACTCATGTCACCACCGCACATCGCCGTCTACGGCGCGACAGGACACACCGGCCGCCTGGTGGCGGCCGACCTGCACAACCGGGGTGTGGAGATCATCCTGGCCGGCCGCGACGGCAACGCGCTCAAGACCATGTCCGAGGAGCTGAGCGGGGCCCTCGTGCACGAGGCCGCGCTCGACGAGCCCGCCGCGCTGCGCGATCTCGCGGGCTCGGCGGACGTGCTGATCCACTGCGCGGGCCCGTTCACCGACACGGGCAGGGCACTGGCCACGGCCGCCGCGCGAGCCGGCTGTCACTACGTGGACCACGCCCTGGAGCAGCACCACACGAAGTGGATGTTCGACACGATGCAGGGGCCCGCGCGCGAGGCGGGCATCACCATGGTCACGGCCATGAGCTTCTACGGCGGGCTGGGCGACCTGCTCGCCGGGGCCGCGTCCGCCGGCATGACGGGGATCGACCGGGTGATCACCGCCTACTCGGTGACCGGCTGGCGCCTGACCACGGGGGCCAGGAAGACCGCCGAGCTGCTGTTCGCCGACACCCGGCGGATCACCTACACCGGCGGCGCCGAGCACGTCGGCTACGTCGAGCCGCGCAACGCCGTCTTCCCGTTCCCGCCGCCGCTGGGGCCGCGCACGATGATCGCGCCCGTGCCGTTCCCCGAGGTCGTCACGGTGCCCAGGCACGTCGCGGCGCGCCAGGTCGAGGCGCAGCTCACTGCGCACACGTTCGAGGAGGAGCAGGCGTTCACCAGCGAGCACGTGGACGCGGCCACCAGAGCGGGCTCGCACTTCACGGTCGCCACGCAGGTGATCGCGGAGGGCGGCAGCCGGGCCGGCCAGGCGCGCGGGCAGGACCTGTGGCGGATGAGCGCGCTGGCCTCGGTCGAGGCCGCCGTCCGGCTGGCGGGCGGCCGGGGCCCGGGCCCCGGCGTCTTCGGCCCGGCCGAGGCGTTCCCCGCCGAGCCGTTCCTGCGCGATCTGGAACGGCTCGGCCTGTTCAGGCTCACCCTTCAGGAGGAGAGATGATTCTGGTCACCGGTGCGGCCGGCGGGCGGCAGGGCGCGACCGGGCGCCGCGTCGCGGAGCTGCTGCTGGAGCGCGGCGAGAAGGTGCGGGCCTTCGTGCACTCCGACGACGATCGGGCCGCCGAGCTGCGCAAGCTCGGCGCGGAGGTGGTGGTGGGCGACCTGCGCGAGATCTCCGCGGTCCGCCCCGCCATGCGCGGGATCACGCGGGCGTTCTTCACCTATCCGGTGACGGCGGGCCTGATGGACGCGACCGCCGCGTTCGCCGCCGCCGCCAGGCAGGAGGGGGTGGAACGCGTCGTCGAGGTGTCGCAGCTCGACGCCCAGCCCGAGGCCGGCACGCCGCGGATGCGCCGGCACTGGCTGTCGGAGCAGGTCTTCGACTGGGCCGGGGTGGGCGCGGTGCACCTGCGGGCGGCGGTGTTCTTCGAGAACCTGGCCGTCGTCGCGGCCGCCGCCGGCCGGCTGGCGCTGCCGCTGGGCCCGCCCTCCACGCGGATCCCGCTGGTCGCGGCCGCCGACGTGGCCGCGGTGGGGGCTGGGCTGCTGCTGGATCCGGCTCCGGCCGATCCGGTGTGCCTGCTGACCGGGCAGATGGCCACCGCGGGGGAGGCGGCGCGGGCACTGGGCGTCGAGTACGTGGACCTGCCGCCCGAGGAGTGGGAGGCGGGCGCGATGGACGTGTACGGGGATCCGTACGCGGTCGAGCACCTCACGCACCTGTGGGCGATCTTCCGCGCCATCGGCACCGGCGACCACCCGCTCTACCGCGTCACCGACACCATCGAGCGCCATGGCGGCCGGCCTCCCATGACGCTGCGGGAGTTCGCCGCGAGCTGAGTCAACCCCTTTCCTGACAAGATCGCGCCATGTATGTTCAGGCGGAAGGAAAGTTTCACCCATGGAGGAAGAGTGGGCAAGAAGCTTCACATGCTGGCGCTCCCGCTGGCCGCCGCCGCCCTGACCGCCCTGGCGGCCCCGGCTCAGGCCGCCGAGGGGTACGACCGGTGCCAGGACGGCTACTACTGCATGTTCTCCGGCCTCGACGGCACCGGGGACATCATCCAGATCAAGACCGACACCCCCGACCTGGCAGCGCTGGGCATGGCCGACCGCGCCAAGTCCGACTGGAACCGTACCGACTCCTGGATCCACCTGTTCTCCGAGGCCGGCTACGACGGCTGCTCGGCGGTGACCATGCCGCGCGACAAGGGCAACTTCTACATCGACTTCCGCGACTTCTTCGACTCCGTCCGCTTCGACGGCGCCAACGGCCCGTCCTGCTTCACCACCTTCAAGGGCTCGGTGTCCGACTCGCACGGCTGATCCAGGAACGACGAAACCCCCGGCCGGAGGGCCGGGGGTTTCGGTCAGGCAGCGGGGATCAGCCGGTGAAGCCGACCGCCGTCCAGTCGTAGAAGGAGTAACCCTTGGCGCCGAGGTTGGCCAGGGTCTTCTTGGCCGCCTGGATGTCCGGGCGCTGGTACAGCGGGATCGTGTGCACCATGTCCCAGACGAGCTTGTCGGCGGCGTTCGCCTTCTCGATCGCCTTGACCGGGTCCATCTCGCTCACGGCGTCCTCGATGGCGGCGTCCACGGCCGGGTCGCTCGCCTTCGGGAAGTTGCTCTCGGAGCCGGTCTTGTAGATCTGCTGCAGGCTGCTGATCGGCTGCGGGTCACCGATCCAGGAGAACGGCACCAGGTCGAAGTCGCCCTTGATGATGTAGTCGTTGAAGAACTTGTCATCGGGCACCGGCCGGATCGTCACCTTGATCCCGGCCTCCTTGAGCATGGCCTGGGTGAGCTCGCCCTCGGTCTTGGCGTACGGCAGGCCCGACGGGACGACGAAGCTCAGCGCGAACTCCTTGCCGTCCTTCTTGCGGTACTCGCCCTCCTGCTTCCAGCCGGCCGCGTCGAGGAGCTGCTTGGCCTTGTCCAGGTTGTACTTGCCGAGGTCGCCGGAGTTGTCGACGTACCCCTTGTGGTTGTTCATGAAGACGTGGTTGCCGAGCGTCTGCAGCGGCCACTCCATGTCCTTCAGGTCCGACTGCGTGATCACGTCACGGTTGATCGCGTACTGCACGGCCTGCCGGACCGACTTGTCCTTCAGGAAGTCGCTCTGGTTGTTGACCGTGATGTGCCGCCAGTTGGGGCTGAGCGCCTTGCGGATGTCCACGTTCGGGACTTCCTTGGCCCGCTTGAGGTCGGCCGGGCTGCCCGGCGGGATCTCCACCATGTCGAGCTCGCCGTTGGCGAAGGCGTTGACCTGCGCGGCGGGCGTCTCGATGGCACGGAAGATGACCTTGTCGAGCTTGGCCTTCTTGCCCCACCACTTGTCGTCACGCACGAGCGTGAGCGTCTTGGTGCCCTCGTCGATGCTCTCGACCTTGAAGGGCCCGGAGGTCACCGGGATCTTCTGCAGGTAGTCCTTGTCGAAGGCGTCCGGCTCCGTGATGTGCTTGGCCGGCATCAGGTGCGGCGAGCGGGACAGCATGCTGTTCCACTCGGGGTACGGCTTCTTGAAGGTGAGGATGGCCACCTTGTCGGTGTCACCCTTGGTGACCGACTCGACCTGGTCCCAGCCCTCGGTGGAGGCCGGCTTGAACTTCTTGTTCTCGCCGTTCTGGGACTTCCACTGGGCCTCGATGTCCTTCCACGTGATCGGCGTGCCGTCGGACCACACGGCCTTGTCGTTCAGCGTGTAGGTGACGACCTGCTTACCCGACGACTGGTCGTTCTTGATGTCGGTCAGGTAGTCCGGGTTCGGGGTGAAGGTCGCTTCCTGGTCGGACCTCATCAGGATCGGCAGGACCGGGTCGAGCATGTCCGCCGTGTCCCGCTGGTTGCCGTCCACGTGGATGGGGTTCCACTGGCTCGGCCACTGGCCGATGGTGAGGGTGAGGGTGCCACCGTCCTTGACCTGCTCGTAGGGGACGGGGTTGATGCTGATGGCCGGGGTCTCCGCCATCTGCTGCTGCGCCTGCTGGGACTGCTGCGCGTTCGGCTGGCTGTTGTTGGAGCCGCCGCCTCCGCCGCAGGCCGCAGCGGCCAGGGCGAGGACCGCCAGCCCAGCGGCCGCACGGTAACGAACCTTCACTCTTCCTCCTGATTGTCCGAGGCCGTGATGACCTCGATCTCCTCCGCGTAATGGCAGGCGGCGCCGTGGTCGACGCGGTTCGCCAGCCGGGCAACCGAGGGCTCCTCGTCCACGCACCGCCGCCGCTCCGCCTCGCTGAGCCGGGCGAACTTGGGGCAGCGAGTACGGAAACGGCACCCCGACGGCGGATCCGCCGGGCTCGGCAGATCGCCTTCGAGCAGGATCCGCTTGCGGGTGCGCTCCATCTCGGGGTCGGGCAGTGGGATCGCCGACAGCAACGCCTGCGTGTAGGGGTGCGCCGGGCGGTCGTAGACGTTCTCGACCGTCCCGATCTCGGCGATCCTGCCCAGGTACATGACGGCCACGCGGTCGGCCAGATGCCGCACCACGGCCAGGTCGTGGGCCACGAACAGGTACGACAGTCCGAGCCTGTTCTTCAGCTCCTCCAGCAGGTTGATCACGCCTGCCTGGATGGAGACGTCGAGCGCGGAGACCGGCTCGTCCAGCACCAGCACCTTCGGCTCCAGGGCCAGCGCGCGGGCGATGCCGATGCGCTGCCGCTGGCCGCCGGAGAACTGCTGCGGGTACCGTTCGGCGTGCTCGGCGGCCAGCCCGACGAGCTGGAGCAGCTCGGCGACCTTGGCCCGCACGTCGCCCGTCTTGCCGTGCGCGCGCAGCGGCTCGGCGATGATGTCGCCGATCGGCATGCGCGGGTCGAGCGCGGCCATCGGGTCCTGGAAGACGATCTGCAGGTCACCGCGCAGCGCCTTGCGAGCGGCCTTGTCCAGCTTGGCGCTGTCCTTGCCGAGCACCACCACCCGGCCGCCCTGCGGCGGCTCGAGCTGCATGATCTGCTGCAGCGTGGTGGTCTTGCCGCATCCCGACTCGCCGACCAGGGCCAGCGTCTCGCCCTCGGCGATGTCGAAGCTGATGCCGTCCACCGCGAACACGGTGCCGACGCGGCGCTTGAAGACCGCGCCCTTCATCAGCGGGTAGTGCCGCTTCATGTCGTCGAGCTCCAGCACGGTGGCGCGCTCGGCGCGCGGCACGCGTACCACGTCGCTCGGCGGGATCACCGGCACCGGGAACACGTCGGCGCCGCTCAGGCCCTTGTGCTCGATCTCGTGCGCGCGGATGCACGCGACGTGACGCCCGCCGCCGAATGGCGTCAGTGGCGGCTCCTCGTCGTCGCACATGTCCACCTTCATCGGGCAGCGCGGCGCGAACGGGCAGCCGGGCGGCAGCGAGGCGGGCGAGGGCGGGTTGCCCTCGATGGGCACGAGCGGCCCCTCCTCGCCGTCGATCCTGGGGATCGAGGCGAGCAGCCCCATCGTGTACGGCATGCGCGGCCGGTAGTAGATGTCGTCCACGGGCCCCTGCTCGACCGGGCGGCCCGCGTACATGACGAGCACCCGGTCGGCCATGCCGGCGATGACGCCCAGGTCATGGGTGATCATCACGATGCCGGCGCCCGTCTCCCGCTGCGCGGTCTTGAGCACCTCCAGGACCTGCGCCTGGATGGTGACGTCGAGCGCGGTGGTCGGCTCGTCGCAGATCAGCAGGTCGGGGTCGTTGGCGACGGCCATGGCGATCATCGCGCGCTGCCGCATGCCGCCGGAGAACTCGTGCGGGAACGCCTTGGCCCGCAGGTGCGGGTTCGGGATGCCGACGAGGTCGAGCAGCTCGACGGCGCGCCTGGCCGCCTTGTCCTTGCCCAGCTTCTGGTGGATGCGGACGGCCTCGGCGACCTGCTCGCCGATCGTGTAGACGGGCGTGAAGGCCGACAGCGGATCCTGGAAGATCATGCTGATGGCCTTGCCGCGCACCTTGACCAGGTCGTCTTCCTTCATGCCGAGCAGCTCTTGGCCGTGCAGCCTGACCGAGCCGCTGACCTGGGCGTTGCGCGGCAGCAGCCCCATGACGGCGAGCGAGGTGACGGACTTGCCCGAGCCGGACTCGCCCACGATGCCGAGCACCTCGCCGCGCTCGACCTCGTAGCTGACGCCGCGCACGGCCTGGATGCCGCCGGGGAAGGTGACGGTGAGGTCCCTGACCTCCAAGATGCTCACGAGTTGCTCCCCGGGTCGAGTGCGTCACGCAGGCCGTCGCCGATCAGGTTGACGCTGAGCACCAGCGCGACCAGGAGACCGGCGGGGAAGGCGAACAGCCACGGGTAGCCGGTGGCGTTGCGGGAGCCCTCCGCGATCAGCGTGCCGAGCGAGACGTCCGGCGGCTGGATGCCGAAGCCGAAGAAGGACAGCGCCGCCTCGCCGATGATCGCGCCGCTGACGTTGAGCGTGGCGTCGATGATCAGCAAGGAGGACAGGTTGGGCACGATGTGCCGGAAGATGATCTTCCAGCGCGGGATGCCCATGTAGACCGCGGCCAGCACGTACTCCCGCTCGCGCAGCGACAGCGTCATGCTGCGGACCACCCGGGAGGTGATCATCCAGGAGAACGCGGCCAGCAGCGCCACGAACCACAACCACGACGCGCCTTCCCTGAGCTGCGGCGAGACGATGGCGATGATGAGGAAGCTCGGCAGGACGAGCAGCAGGTCGACGCCCCACATGAGCACCTTGTCGATCCAGCCGCCGAAGTAGCCGGCGAAGGCGCCCACGATCGCGGCCAGGCCGGTGGAGATCAGCGCCACCAGCAGGCCGATGACGATCGACTTCTGCATGCCGCGCAGCGTCACCGCGTACATGTCGGCGCCGATCGAGGTGGTGCCCCACCAGTGGTCGGGGCTGGGGCCGGACATGAAGGCCATGAAGTCCTTCTCGGTCCAGTCGTACGGGCCGAAGTAGGGGCCGAGGTAGGCCAGCGCCACCAGCAGGATCAGCGCGATGAACCCGTAACGGGCCTGCTTGTTGGCCAGCAGGCGCTTGAAGACGACTTTCGATCGCATCTCAGCTCACCCGCACCCGAGGATCGAGGGCCGCCACCAGCAGGTCCGACAGGAACGACGCGGCCAGCACGCACACGGCGGCGAAGAACGTCACGGCGGCGACGGAGTTGACGTCGTTCTGGTTGATCGAGTCGACCAGCCAGGCGCCCATGCCGTGCCAGGCGAAGATCTTCTCGGTGAACGTGGCGCCGGTGAACATCGTCCCGAACGCGAACGCGAAGTACGTGGCCGACGGGATCAGCGCGGTCCGCAGCGCGTGCTTGATCAGCGCCTTCCTGCGCGGCAGGCCCTTGGCGATCGCGGTCCGCACGAAGTCCTGGTTCAGCACGTCGAGCATCATGTTGCGCTGGATCCGGCTGTAGAAGGCGATGGAGCCGAGGCTGAGCGAGATCGTCGGCAGGATGAGGTGGTTCAGCCGGTTGAGGAACTGGTCCCAGCCCGACAGCTGCGGGTTGTACTCGCCGGTGTACTCGATCAGCGTGAACCCGAGCCCTCTGTTCAGGTTGTACGTGCCGATCGCCAGCAGGGTGGCGAGCACGAACACGGGGATCGCCATGATCACGAAGGAGGAGACACCTATTAACCGGTCACTGAGCTTGTACTGCTTCACCGCCGAGAACGCCCCCAGCGCCACGCCCACGGCGAAGCCGAGGAGCGTGCCGATGAGCAGGAGCCGGGCGCTGACCATGATCCGCCGGCCCATCTCGCCGTTGACGGAGCCGCCGTTCCAGGTCCTGCCGAAGTCTCCGGTGACGACACCCTTGGCCCAGGTCGCGTAGCGCTGGAGCACGGGGGTCTTGTCGTTCAGGTTGTAGGCATCAAGTGTGGCGTCGATGACCGCCTCGGCCACCGGGGGCTGGCGCCCCTCGTACGCGCCGCGCGGGCTCATGGTGGAGGCCGCGAGGATGTACGCCAGACTGGCCGCGATGGCGACCAAGATCACATTTATTGCCAACCTGCGGAGCAGGTACTTGCCCATCACTCTCCGTTCGCGCTGACCGGGGGCCCAACCTTCCTGACGGAGAGGCGCCCCCCGCAACGAAAACCCATCTCGCATCGTGAAATGTCAACGCGATGTCGAGATGGCGATCAGGGCGCAGAATATAAGTAAAAATATAACAGCCAGAAACGGCGATATATAACGGTAAGGTCACCTACAATAGATCGACAAGGCGTCCCAGGTGCCCAAATGTCGCACTCGACCTGCGGAAATGCCGCTTACCGATGACCTCGTGAGATCACCTCATAAGCCCTTGTGTCACAGAATCCGGACATTAATTGCCGTCCGGACAAAGCCTCCATATCATATTCGCTTGGGAGAGCTGTACGCGGGGCGGATGATCTCAGCGCCCCCGCGCCGGGCGCGGCCCGGATCCCGAGGCGGCGCTCAGGAAGAAGTCCTCGCCGCCCACCTGGCCGCCCTTGAGTGCCACCTCCAGCCCGTCGCAGGCGGGGTCGTCCGATGCCAGCACGCACACCGGGCCGCCGACCGCCAGCGTGCCGACCACGTCCAGGGCGCGGGCCCCGAGCGCGGCGACGACCTGGCCGGAGGTGTCGCCGCCCGCCACCACCAGCCGCCGCACCAGCCCGGCCCGGACCGCCGCGGCGGCCACCCGGCCGAGCGACTCGCCGACGCCCGCGGGGTCGCGGGACGGCCCGCGCGTCGACTGCACGATGGTGTGACGGCCCTCGCGCAGGCTCGCCTCGGCGTGCGCGATCGCGTCGAGCCCGTCGGCGGCGTCCAGCACCGTCCATCCGGCCCGCTCGGCCGCGTCGATCTGCCGGGCGGTGACCGGCGACCGGCTCCCGGACACCACCAGCACCGGCCCGGCCGCGCCGAGCGTCGCGCCGCCGCGTGCCGGGCGGCCGGAGGTCAGGGCGGCGGCCAAGGAGTAGCTCAGGCCCCCCGATCCGACGCAGTACAGCGCTCCCCCACCGGCCTCCGGCACGCCCCCAGGGTGCGCCGCGCCCTCGCCCAGGTGCGGCGCCCGCCTGCCGGCGGCGGTGAGGAGGAGGCGGCCGAACGCGACAAGGTGGGCCTCCGTCATGGCGTCGGCGACGACGGCCGCGTCCGACCGCCTGGCCGCGTACTCCTCCTGCGACGCCCCCGCCGGCAGCCACCCCGTACGGCCCGCCCCCTGCTCGGCCAGCCGCACCCGCAGGTCGGCCTCGGTCGCCGGGGTGACCGGGTGGTCGCGGGTCGGCGGGTAGCGGTCGAGCCTGACCACCTCCTCCCCCGCCCGCACGAAGTGGTTGGCGAACCACGTGTAACGCCCGAACTCCGGCTGCGCGGCCAGCACCGGCACCGCGCCGCGAGCCAGCCCCTCGCGGTGCAGGGCCGCGATGACCGCTCCGATGCTGCCGTGGCCGGGCGAGGAGTCGAACGTCGAGCAGACCTTGTACTGGACGGCCAGCGGCCCGAGCGCCGCCACGGCCCGCAGGGCAGGCAGTGCCGACGCCACCGGGTCGGCCGACGCCCGCGCGGTGGTGGCGATGCCGATGACGTCGTCCCGGTCGTGCAGGTGGGTGACGTCCGTGACGAGCGACCCGCTCAGCCCGAACCGCCGGAACTGCCACAGCGCGTCCGTCGCGCCGGTGAAGTCGTCGGCCACGAAGGCGACGAGCGTCACGACGGCACCGCCCCACCGAAGTGCTCCAGCGCCCTGGCCAGCTCCGGCGAGTCCACCTCGGACAGCGGCACGCCCGCGACCGTCGCCGCCCAGGCCTGCCGGATGCTCGTGATCCCGGCCGCCGGCCCGGCCGGGTGGCCGAGCACGCCGCCGCCGGCCAGCACCAGCAGGTCGTCCGTCCCCGTCCGCTCCAGCGTGACCGGCGCGGTCCCCGCCCACTGCGCCGACGACAGCACCGGCAGGCAGGGGAAGCCGCCGAGCAGCGGCGTGCGCACGGCGGCGACCATCGCCGCCACGTCGTCGTCCGTGACGTAGAACTTGCTGTGGAACCCCCCGCAGTGCAGGTGGTCGATCCCCGTGAGCCGGGCCAGCTTCTGGTACGCCAGGTGCCCGATTCCCAGCCCCGCGTGCCTGGCCAGCGCCCCGATGCCGGTGACGTGCGCGTGGATGGGCACCCTGGCGTGCCGGCGCAGCATGGCCACGGCGGGGAAGCCGACGACGTTGAGGTTGACCATGACGCAGGTCCCGCCGGCGGCCACGACCAGGTCGTGGTTGCGCACCATGCGGTCGGGCTCGTCGCTGATGTTGAAGGCGTACATCGGCCGCCGCCCCGTACGCCGTTCCACCTCGTCGAGCGCGCCCGTCACGGCCCTGATGCGCTGCGGCAGGGGCGCGGGCGGGCAGTCGGCGTTCACCTCGTCGTCCTTGATGAAGTCGGCCCCGGCCAGCCCGAGCTCCAGCACCAGGTCCACGTAGTCGGACGGGCGCAGGCCGACGTTGGGCTTGACGATCGTGCCGATCAGCACCCCGGACGACCGCCCGACGAGCCGCCGGGTGCCCGCCACGGCGAACCCCGCCGGCAGGTACGCCTGCCCGAACGCGGCAGGCAGCTCCAGGTCCACCAGCTTGAGCCCCGCCAGCTCGCGCAGCTCGTAGAGGTTGCCCGCGACCACGGGGAAGAGGTTGGTCAGGGACGGCCCGGTGTTGTCCAGCGGGAAGCCGATGCGGACGAGGGCGGCGTGCAGCGGTTTGTCGCCGCGCGCGCCCGGCAGGGCCTCGGTGATCGGTGCGGGGATCTCGGTCATGTCGAGCACGACCGCGCTGTGCCGGGCGCGCAGCTCGTCGGTCTCGCCGGCGACGCTGACGAACGTGCCGGTGCTCTGCTCGCCCGCGATCGCGCTCACGGCCTGCTCCAGGGGAAGGCGGGTCACCACCTGGTACGTGGCCACGGTCAGCTCACGGCCGGAGTCCTGGTTCACCGCCGGCTCACGCATGCAGCTCCTTCGCCAGGTGCTCCATGGCCAGCGGCGGGCTGGCCAGGACCGGGACGGGCACCGGGACCGTCCCGGCCACCCGCGCCATCGACGCCTGGGCCAGCACGACCACGTCCACCTGCCCGCCCAGCTCGCTCAGCGCCTCGGCCACGCGGGCGTCGTGGGTGGCGGCGTCGCCGCTCATCAGCGCCTCGAACGCGCCCTCGCACAGCCGGGCCTCCAGCGAGATCCCGGCCCCGGCCGCGAGGGCGCGCCGCCGTACGAGGTCGGCGGTGGGTTCCAGGGTGGTGGACAGGGTGGCGAGCACGCCGATGCGGCGGCCGAGCGCGACCGCGCGGTCGGCCATCGGCCGGTCCACGCGGAGCACCGGCACGCCGGTCAGCGGCTCGGACGCCTCCACGGCCGGGCCGATCGAGGAGCAGGTGACGAGGATGTGGGAGGCGCCGGCGGCCTCCGCCGAGCCGATGTGGCCGGCGACGCGGCGGGCCGTCTCGGGGGTGAGGCGGCCGGCGGCGATGGTGTTCTTGATCAGGCTGTCGTCGACGATGTTGAACGTCTCGACGCCGGGCAGGTGTCTCGCGCACAGCTCGGCGAACACCGGCACCAGCGTGGCCGAGGTGTGGACGAGTCCGAGTGTTGCCGTCAAGGCCGCTCCATCCGGGGGTGGGTGAACAGGTCGTGCCAGACCTGGAAGTGGTCGTCGCTGGCCTGCCCGGCGGCGTCCGCGTCGCCGGCGAGCAGCGCCTCGTACAGGGGCCGGTGGGCGGCCACCGACACCTCCTTGTCGCGGGGGTGGGTCTTGAGCCGGTCGCGGCGCTGGCGTACGGCGCGGAAGAGCACGCCGGTCATCGCGTCGGCGAAGAAGGTGAGCGCGGGGTTGCCGGTGGCGTGCAGCAGCGCCTGGTGGAAGGCGAAGTCGGCGTGGTCGATGTCCTCGGCGCCGGCGGCGGCCTCCATGTCGGCCAGGGCCTTGCCGACGTGGGCGATGGCGACCGGGTCGCCCCTGCGCGCGGCCTCCCTGGCGGCCTGGCGTTCGAGCGCGACGCGTACGGAGTGCAGGGACTCGATGGTCAGGTGGCTGGACGACAGGGCGAGGTCGAGCGCGGTCTCCAGCCCCTGGGGGTCGAGCCGCTGGACGTACGTGCCGGAGCCCTGGCGCCTGCTCAGCACGCCGAAGGCGTCGAGCAGCCGCAGGCGGTCGCGCAGCGCGGTGCGGCTGACGCCGAGGCGTTCGGCCAGCTCCCGCTCGGGCGGCAGCCTGGCGCCCTCGCCGAGCTCCCTGATCAGCCCGGACAGGGCGGCGGAGACGGGATCGACGGTGATCACCCCAATTGGTCGTACCATTTACCCGAATGGTACGACCAAAGTGCTCCAATGTCACTTCATCAGATGAAAATCCAACTTCATCTGATGAAGGTCTAGGAAAACGGGCGCGCGCGGGATAGCGTGCGGAGCCGTGGCAACTGATCCCCAGAGGGACTCGGCCAGGAACGTCCAGGTCGTGCACGCCCTCGGCGCCCGCATCGTCGGCGGCTCGCTGGCCCCCGGCACGTCCATCCCCATCGAGGAGGAGCTCGTCGGCGAGCTCGGCGTGGGCCGCTCCGCGGTGCGGGAGGGCGTCAAGGTGCTGGCCGGCAAGGGCCTGCTGGAGACCAGGAGGAGCGCGGGCACGATCGTGCGCCCCCGCGAGTCCTGGAACCTGCTCGACGCCGACGTGCTGAGCTGGCGCTTCGAGCCCGAGCCCCGGCCTGAGGACATCAGGGTGCTGGCCGACCTGCGGGTCGCGCTGGAGCCCGGCGCGGCCAGGGTGGCGGCCGAGCGGGCCGACGCGGCGGCCGTGCGGCGCATCGACGAGGCCCTGGCCGCGCTGTACGCCACGGCCGACGACCCCGAGCCGTTCATCGAGGCCGACCTGGCCTTCCACCAGGCGGTGTTCGCCGCCGCCGACAACGACCTGCTGCTCTACGTCTACGACATGATCAGCATCGCCCTGCGGTCCGTGCGCCAGGTGCACACCCGCTCGGTGGCGCACAACAAGGAAACGCTGCCCGGCCACGAACGCGTGGCCCAGGCGATCAGGCGCCGGCACCACCGCAAGGCCGAGGAGGCCATGCGCACGGTGGTCGAAGTGGCCCGCGCAGACGCCGAGCAGCACGTACGTCTCTGCTGTTAGCTGGAAAGGCTCCCCTTGGACGTCCTCCTCGAGGTCGATGGCCCCGTGGCCGTCGTCACCCTCAACAGACCCGCCAAGCTGAACGCGATCACCCCCGACATGGCCGCCGCGCTGCGTGCCTGCCTGAGCCGGGTGGACGCCGACCCCGACCTCCGCGTGGCCGTGCTGACCGGCGCCGGCGAGCGCTCGTTCTGCGTGGGCAGCGACATCCGCGAGCTCGACGAGTACGCCACGCCGTGGGAGTTCCGCAACCGCGGCGACTACGGCGACGCCGTCCGCGCCCTGCGCAAGCCGATCATCGCGGCCGTCAACGGCTACGCCTACGGCGGCGGCCTGGAGCTGGCCATGGCCTGCGACATCCGGCTCGCCGCCGAGACGGCGACGTTCGCGGCGCCGGAGATCAAGCTGGGCTGGATCGGCGGCAGCGGCCAGTCGGCGCTGCTGGCCCACGCCGTCGGCCCGAGCAACGCGGCCACGATGCTGCTCACCGGCGACCCCGTGGACGCCGCCCGCGCCCAGGCGTGGGGGCTGGTCACCGACGTGCACGCGCCCGGCCGGCTCATGAAGGCGGCCAGGACGCTGGCGCACACCATCGCCAAGCGCCCGCCGATCGCCGCCCAGACCGCCAAGGCCAATCTCAAGGCCGCCTACTCGATGCCGCTCGACCAGGCCATCCAGTACGAGCGCGACCTGCAGACCGTCTGCTTCGCCACCGCCGACGCGGCCGAGGGCAGGGCCGCCTTCGCCGCCCGCCGCGAGCCCGTCTTCGAAGGGCGATGACCATGGGAGTGCTCGACGGCTACCGCGTCGTGGACCTGTCCATCGCGATGGCGGGCCCGCTGGCCGCCATGCGGCTGGGCGACCTGGGCGCGGACGTGGTCAAGGTGGAGCCGGTGACCGGCGAGTGGCAGCGGCACGCCCCGGCGGGCGGCGCCAACGGCAACCGGGTCAACGCCTCGTTCCTGTCGCTGAACCGCAACAAGCGCAGCCTCGCCGTGAACCTCAAGTCCGACGAGGGCCGCGAGATCGTGCACAGGCTGGCGGCGACGGCCGACGTGTTCCTGCAGAACTACCGGCCCGGCGTGGCCGAGCGGCTCGGCATGGACTACGGCACGATCAGCGGGCTGAACCCGTCCATCGTGTACGTCTCCATGTCCGGCTACGGCGAGACCGGCCCGTACATCTCCCGTCCAGGCCAGGACCTGCTGCTGCAGGCCATGAGCGGCGCCATGCTGAGCACCGGCCGCGAGGGCGACCCGCCCGCGCCCGCCGGCTCGTACGCGATCGACGCCATCACCGCCTACAGCGCGTTCGAGGGCGCGCTGGCCGCGCTGCTGCACCGCGAGCGCACCGGCGAGGGCCAGCGGGTGAGCGTGAACATGCTGGACGCGGCCGTCGCCGTGCAGATGCAGGAGCTGTCGATCTTCACGGTCGGCAGGGTGCCGCAGCGGCGCGGACGCGAGCCGCACGGCCACACCTACATCCGCGCCCCGTACGGCGTCTTCGCCACCAAGGACGGGTTCATCGCGCTCGGCATGCCCCGCCTGGACGGGCTGGCCGTGGCGCTGGACCTGCCGGAGCTGGCCGCGATGGACGGCGACGCCGACGGCCACACGCGGCGCGACGAGATCACCGCGCTGGTGGCCGGCCGCCTGCCCGAGCGCACCACGGACGAGTGGCTGGAGATCCTGTCCCGCCACGACCTGTGGGCGGGCCCGGTGTACGGCTACGCGGACCTGGTGAAGGATCCGCAGGTCGAGCACAACGGCTCGTTCGTCACCTACGAGCACCGCACCGAGGGCACGGTCACCACGCCCGGCTTCCCGTACCGCTTCAGCGCCACCCCGCCCGGGGTGCGCAGGGGCGCGCCGCTGGTGGGCGAGCACACCAGGGAGCTGCTCGAAGAGCTCGGGTACTCCGCCGAGCGCACGGCCGAGCTGGCGGCGGAGGGCGTGCTGGCATGCGAGGACTGACCTGGGACCATCCGCGCGGGTACGCGCCGCTGGACGAGCTGACGCGGCTCGACCTGGCGGGGGCGAACCCGTACGGGGCGGTGCCGGAGCCGATCACCTGGGATCGGCAGCCGCTCGAAGGCTTCGAGTCGGAGCCGATCGCGAAGCTGTGCCGGACGTACGACGTGATGGTGATCGATCACCCTGGGCTGGGCGCGGCGACGGACGCGCTGGTGCCGATGGAGGAGCTGTTCGAGCCGGAGGAGCTGGCCGGGCTGCGGTTCGCGGGCCGCTCGCTGGACAGTTACCGGCTGGACGGGCGGCAGTGGGCGCTGCCGCTGGACGCCGCCACGCAGGTGGCCGCCGCCCGGCCGGGCGTGCGCGTGCCGTCGTCGTGGCCCGGGGTCCGCGAGGCGGCGCGGTCCGGGCGGATGGCGCTGTGCCTCGGCGGGCCGCACGCCTTCCTCATGTTCTGCGCGGTGACGTGCGGGGACTTCCTCGACGAGGAGGCCGGGCAGCGGGCGCTGGAGCTGATGGCGGAGCTGCTCGCCCTGGCCGACCCGGCGGTGTCGCTGCGCAACCCGATCGGGGTGCTGGACGCGATGGCGGCCGGCGAGGTGGACTGGTGCCCGCTGCTGTACGGGTACGTCACCTATCCGCTCACCTTCGGCGACGCGCCCGCCTGGCCCGGGCGGGCGCCGGGCAGCGTGCTCGGCGGCACCGGGCTGGTGGTCTCGCGGCGCCGCATCGGCGAGATCCGCGAGGCGGTGCGGGCGCACCTGCTGCGGCTGACGTCCGCGCCCGTGCAGGGCACCCTCTTCCCTGCCACGGGCGGGCAGCCGGCCGCGCGGGCCGTATGGGACACCCCGGGCTTCTACCGCGACACGCTCGCCACCATGGAGGCCGCCTGGGTCAGGCCGCGCTTCCCCGGCTACATCGCCTTGCAGGAGCGGTCGTCCGCGCTGATCCGCGAGGGCCTGCTCGCCGGAACGCCCGCCCGCGACCTGCTCAAGACCCTGCACGAGGAATGGAGGACAGCATGACCACGGCGACCACGGCGCTCGTCACAGGCGCCGCCGGGGCGCTCGGCCGCGCGATCGTGCGCCGCCTGGCCGCCGACGGCCACCGGGTGGCGGCACTCGACGTCGACGCGGGCGGCCTGGAGGGCGCGCTCAACCTGAAGACCGACCTGCGCGACCCGGCGGCGATCGAGGCCGCGTTCGAGGAGACGGCCGCGCGGCTCGGCCCGGTCGGCGTCCTCGTCAACAACGCCGCCGTCTACCCGGCCCGCCCGTTCCTGGAGGTGCCGCTGGACGAGTACGACCGCGTGATCGCGGTCAACCAGCGCGCCTACTGGCTGTGCGCGCAGCACGCGGCCCGCCAGATGGCGGAGCTGGGCGGCGGCGCGATCGTCAACGTCGCCTCGATCACCATGCACGGCGGCTGGTCCGACCTGGCCGCGTACGTGTCCACGAAGGGCGCGGCGGCGGCGTTCACCAGGGCGCTGGCCCGCGAGCTCGGCCCCCGGGAGATCCGGGTCAACTGCGTCTCGCCCGGCGCGTTCCCGACGGCCGCCGAGGAGATCCACGAGGACCTGGAGGCGTACAACCGGATGGTGCTGGAGCGGCAGGCGCTGCAGCGGCGCGGCACGCCCGACGAGCTGGCCGCCGTGGTGTCGTTCCTGACCGGCCCCGACGCCTCGTTCGTCACGGGCCAGACCATCGAAGTCAACGGAGGGTGGGTGATGGCATGATGCCGGACCGCAGGCGGCTGGCCGAGCTGACGGGTGACCTGAGCGCGGCCGGCGGGGTCCGCCTGGTCACGCTGGGCGACGGCGTGGAGCGCGGGATCAGGGCGCTGGAGTTCCGTACCGGCTCGGGGCTTGCGTTCGAGGTGCTGGTCGACCGGTGCATGGACCTCGGGCACGCCGAGCACGCGGGGCGCGCGTTCGGCTGGCGCTCCCCCACCGGGTTCCGCCATCCGGGGCTGCACGAGCACAACGACGAGGACGGGCTGTCGTGGCTGCGCTCGTTCTCCGGGCTGATCGTGACGGCCGGGCTGGACCACACGCTGTTCGGCGGGGACGTGCCGGCCGACGCGTACCGGTATCCGCCGCGCGAGTCCGTACGGCACGGGCTGCACGGCCGCGCCGGCAACCTGCCCGCCAGGCTGACCGGCTACGGCGAGCGGTGGGACGGCGAGCGGTGCGTGCTGTGGGCCGAGGGCGAGGTGCGGCAGGCGGCGGTCTTCGCCGAGAACCTGCGGCTGGTGCGGCGGATCGAGGCCGACCTGGGCGGCGACGAGATCCGGCTGGTCGACACGGTGACGAACGCGGGGTTCGAGCCGACGCCGCACATGTACCTCTACCACATCAACCTGGGCTGGCCGCTGCTCGACGAGGGCGCCAGGCTGGAGGCCGACATCCGGGAGACGCTGTGGCAGAGCGACAGCGTGGCCGAGCAGAAGGCCGACCACCTCACGTTCCCGGGGCCGGTGCCGGGGTTCGTGGAGCAGGTGTACGAGCACGCGCTCGTCCCCCGGCCCGACGGGCTGCACCGGGTGGCCGTGGCCAACGACCGCCTGGGCATGCGGGTGGCCGTGGAGTGGCGGGCGGCGGAGTTCCCGTACTTCTTCGAGTGGCTGAACCTGCGCTCGGGCAACTACGCGGTCGGGCTGGAGCCGTCCACGCATCACGTGTCCGGCGACGCCGCGGCCCGGCAGGACGGCAGCATGATCTGGCTCGGGCCGCAGGAGTCGCGCACGTACCACACGACGTTCAGGGTGGAGAGCGCCACCTAGAGCTTGTACGCGCGCCGGGCCGTGCCGGCGAAGACCTCCGCCCGCTCGCTCTCCGACAGCCCGGCGCACAGCTCGTCCGCGGCCGAGACGACCTGGTCGTACCCGGCCGCGAGCAGGCACACCGGCCAGTCGGAGCCGAACATGACCCGCTCGGGGCCGAACGCCCCCAGCACCGTCTCGGCGTACGGCCGCAGGTCGGACGTGCGCCACGAATCCCAGTCGGCCTCGGTGACCATCCCCGACAGCTTGCAGAAGACGTTGGGCCGCGCGGCCAGCTCCAGGATCCGGCCGCGCCACGGCTCCAGCTCCCCCGCGGCGATCGGCGGCTTGGACAGGTGGTCGAGCACGAACGTCAGCTCCGGCAGCGCGCTCACCGTGTCGATGGCGGCCTGGAGCTGGTGGGGCAGCGTCAGCAGGTCGTAGGCCAGCCCCGCGTCCGCCACGGCGGCCAGCCCCCTGCGCACGTCGGGCCGGTTGAGCCAGGCGGGGTCGGCCTCGGACTGCACGCCGTGCCGCACGCCCACCAGCCCCTCCGGCAGGGCGGCCAGCGTGTCGGAGGCGCCGGGCTCGGTCAGGTCGATCCATCCGACGACTCCCGACACAAGTCTTGACTCTGCGGCGAGCGTCAGGAAGTCTCTGGTCTCGTCGAGATCGGGCAGCACCTGCACCAGCACGGTCGCGGTCACACCGTTGGCGGCAGCATGTCCGGCGAGGTCATCAAGGGTGAACGTGCGGCGTACCGGGGCCATCTTGGCGGCGTCGAGCCAGGCGTGGGAGCGGGCGGACAGGTCCCAGACGTGGTGGTGGGCATCGATGCGATTCACGACAGACATCCTATGTATGCGACAGGAGTGATCAACAGTGACCAGCAATGGATACACGCGGCGCGGAGTGCTCGCCACCGGGTTAGGTGCGGCGGCCGGGTCCCTGATCGTGAGCGGTGCCGACGCCCTCCCGGCATGGGCTGACGACAGGCAGGCCGATGCGCTGAAGCTCTGGTACACCCGCCCGGCCGAGGTGTGGCTGGAGGCACTGCCGGTCGGCTGCGGGCGGCTGGGCGCGATGGTGTTCGGCGGCGTGGCCACCGAACGGCTGCAGCTCAACGAGGACAGCATCTGGGCCGGCGGGCCGCACAACTACGACAACCCGGGCGCCCTGGAGGCGCTGCCGGAGATCAGGCGGCTGGTCTGGGAGGACAAGTGGCAGGCCGCCCAGAACCTGGCGGACGAGAAGCTGCTCGGCACGCCCAGCGAACAGGCGTGGTACCAGGTGCTCGGCGACCTCACGCTGAGCTATCCCGGCTCGGCCGAGTTCACCGACTACCGGCGCGAGCTCGACCTGACCAGCGCCGTCACCAGCGTGCGGTTCACCCGTGACGGCGTGCGGCACGAGCGCGAGGTCTTCGCCAGCAACCCCGACCAGGTCATCGTGCTGCGGCACACCGCGGACCGGCGTGGCTCGATCTCGTTCACGGCGGCCTTCTCCAGCCCGCAGCAGTCCAGTTCGGTAGGCGCCGGGCGGGCCACGATCGCGTTGAACGGCGTCAGCGGCCAGACCGAGGGCATGCCGGGAGAGGTGCGCTTCCAGGCGCTGGCCAGGGCCGAGGCCAAGGGCGGCACCGTGCGCGTGGACGGCGGCACGCTGGTCGTCGAGGGCGCGGACGAGGTCACGCTGCTGATCTCCATGGGCAGCAGCTACCGCAGCTACCAGGACGTCGGCGGCGATCCGGCACAGGTCGCGGGCCTGCATCTGACGAAGGCGGGCGAGCGGCCGTACGAGGTGCTGCGGCGCAGGCACGTCCAGGACTACCAGCGGCTGTTCGGCAGGGTCTCGATCGACCTGGGCACCTCGGAGGCGGCGGCGCTGCCCACGGACGAGCGCATCCAGCGCAAGCAGCTCGACACGGACCCGCAGCTCGCCGCCCTGTACTTCCAGTACGGCCGGTACCTGCTGATCTCCTGCTCACGCGCCCCCGGCTACGCCGCCAACCTCCAGGGCATCTGGAACGACTCCATGGAACCGGCGTGGCAGTCGAAGTACACCATCAACATCAACTGCCAGATGAACTACTGGCCCGCCGCGCCCGGCAACCTCGTCGAGTGCATGGACCCGCTCTTCGACCTGATCAAGGACCTGTCGGAGACCGGCGCCCGCACGGCCAGGGACACCTACGGGGCGCCCGGCTGGGTCGCCCACCACAACACCGACGGCTGGCGCGGCACCGCGCCCGTGGACTTCGCCTTCTACGGCGTGTGGCCGACCGGCGGGGCATGGTTGTGCCTGACTCTCTGGGAGCACTACCAGTACACCGGGGACGAGCGGCGGCTGCGCGAGCACTTCCCGCTGATCAAGGGCTCGGTGGAGTACTTCCTGGCCACCCTGCAGACCGACCCCCGCACCGGCTACCTGGTCACCAACCCGTCGCACTCCCCCGAGGTCGGCCACCACGAGGACAACGGCGAGAACGTCTCCATCTGCGCCGGGCCCACCATGGACATGCAGATCCTGCGGGACCTGTTCACCGCCTTCGAGCAGGCGTCGGAGCTGCTCGGCGTCGAGGAGGGCATGCGGGCCCAGGCCGCGGCGGCCCGCTCGCGGCTGGTGCCCAACCAGGTGGGGCATCTCGGGCAGATCCAGGAGTGGCAGGAGGACTACCGGGGCGACGCGGCGCTGTCGCGCAGCCGGCACATCTCCCACCTGTGGGGGCTGTTCCCCAGCCACCAGATCGACCCCCGCCTGACTCCCGACCTGGCCGCCGCTGCCCGGCGCACGCTGGAACTGCGGGGCGAGGCGGGGGCCGGGTGGTCGCTGGCCTGGAAGATCAACTTCTGGGCGCGGCTGCTGGACGCCCCCGAGGCGTACAAGCGGCTGAGCAACCTGCTGGTGCCCGCGCGTACCGCGCCGAACATGTTCGACCTGCACCCGCCGTTCCAGATCGACGGCAACTTCGGCGGCACCTCGGGCATCACGGAGATGCTGCTGCAGAGCCACGGGGACCAGGTGCACCTGCTGCCCGTCCTGCCCTCCGCGTGGCCCGCGGGGTCGTACCGGGGGCTGCTGGCGCGGGGCGGGTTCGAGGTGGACGTGTCGTGGGACGGCGGCACGCTCCGGCGCGGTCGCGTCCGCTCGCGTCTGGGGCGCAAGCTGACGCTCCGCACCGCCGGGCCGGTCACCGTCACGGAACGCGGCCGGCCGGTCCAGGTCGAGCGGCCGGAGCCCGGCGTGGTCGTCCTCGACACCCGCCGGGGCGCGACGTACGAGGTGACGCCGTCGGCCTGACGTGACCCGGGGTCCCGCCGCTCGCCCGCGCGCCCGTGCTGAGCACGGGCCACGTTGCGGCGCGCCCCACCGCACCTCGCCGCCTGCGCGCCACGGCCCCGCTTCCTCCCCGAAGACGCCAGCCGGAGGCCGGTCAGGCGGGCCGTGGGGCGCGGGGCCGGGTGCGGGAGGCCTCGCCGCGGGCGTGGGCGGCGAAGAGGCGGGCGGCCTCGTCCGGGTCGCCCGACGCGAGCGCCGCCACCAGGTCGTCATGGTGCCCCGCCATGGCCGACCAGTCACCGGCGTAGAGCGGGTTGCCGACCACGTGCAGGCTCCACAGGTTCGACTCGATCGTCCGCCACAACCGCAGCAGGAAGGAGTTGCCGCACGCCGCGCACACCCGGCGATGGAAGGCGAGGTCCGCGTCGCGGAAGGCGCCGATGTCGCCGTCCCGGGCGGCCTGGCGCATGGCCAGCACGTCGGCCGAGAGCTGCCGCAACGTGTCGGGCTGGATGCGGACGGCGGCGCCGCGTGCGGCATACTCCTCCAGCAACACCCTGATGTCGCGCACCTCCCGGGCCTGCTCGTCCGAGATCTCCGCGACGTAGCTGCCCCGGTTGGGATAGGAGATGACCAGCCCCTCGTGCGCCAACCGTTTGATCGCCTCCCGGGCAGGGGCCTGGCTCGTGCCGACCCGCCGCGCGATCTCCGCTTCGACCAGCCGCTGCCCGGCCACCAGCTCGCCCGAGACGATCCAGCCGCGCAGCAGCGCGTAGACGCGGTCCGACAGCAGCTCCCTGGGCAGCACCCGGGCCGCGTCCGGCGCGATCTGCTGCTCCTGCCAGATGCGGGCCACCGTCGACTGCGACAACCCGAGCTGGGCGGCCATCGTCCGGGTGGACGGCACGGCGCCGCCCCCGGCCGCGGCGGCGATCACCCGCTCGGCCTCCTGCCGTTCGGCGCTGCGCGGCCGCCCCGGCCTGGGCGCGTCGGCCAGGCCGTCGAGGCCGCGCTCGACGAAGCGGGCGCGCCACTTCGCCACGGTCGCCGGGCTCACCGACAGCCTGCTCGCGATGTCCTTGCGGGGCAGCCCCTCGGCGCACGCCAGCACGATGCGGCTGCGCAGTGCCAGCCCGCCGCCGCCGTCGGGCTTGCTCCCGGCCCACTCGCGCAGGGTGGCGAGCTCCTCCGCCCCCAATACCAGCCGTTTGTCGTCCTCGTGTCCTGCCACGCCGCAACCTTAACGTATTTATGACTCATCTACTCGCAGGACACGTATTTGTAGCGTCACGTTTGCCCTTGACGGGCCCATATGACCAACGTATTAAATAATCGCTAATCGAGTACGACCCATTAAAAGGCGTCGCAGATCTCGCCCCCTTGGAGGTGCGATGCGTTCCCCCCGTCCATCCCTCGCCCTTTCAGCCCTCGGCTGCCTGCTCCTCGTCACCGGCTGCGGTGGGGGCGGCTTCGCCGGCGAGTCCCAGGCACAGCAGAGCGAGGGCGGCCCGGTCACCGTCCGGATGCTGGTCAACATCAGCCCGAACCTCACCCAGACGTACTGGGACGGCCTGGTCAAGCCGTTCGAGCAGGCCAACCCCGGCATCGACGTCAAGATCGAGGCGCCGACCGGCAAGGGCGTGGCCGACACGCTGCCGCAGCAGCTCGCCGCCGGCAACGCGCCCGACGTGGTGGAGACGCTGATGGCGGACGAGACGCTGGCCAAGCAGATGCTCGACCTCACCGACCAGCCGTGGGCCAAGGACACCCCGCTGGCCGAGCAGGCCAAGCTGGGCGGCAAGCTCTACCAGGTCGGCGTCGGCGTGCAGGCCCAGTCGCTGGTCTTCTACAACAAGGCCGCCTTCGACAAGGCGGGCATCGAGCAGCCGCCGCAGACGTTCGACGAGTTCGAAACGGCCATGGGCGAGCTGAAGAAGGCCGGCTACCTGCCGCTGCAGACCGGCGGCGACTTCCTGACCGGCCTGCAGCTCCTCCAGCTCTCCAACCCCAGCCGCGCCCAGACGCACCCCACCTGGCAGCAGGACGTCAAGGCGGGCAAGACCAAGGCGGGCGAGTCGCTGCTGCCCTACCTGGAGCGCTACCAGGGCTGGATCGACAAGGGGTACGTGGACAAGAACGCCCTCGGCCTGAAGTACGCCGACGCCGAGACCCAGTTCCTGTCCGGCAAGTCCGCCATGTACGTCATGGGGAGCTGGTTCACCGCCACCGAGGCCAAGGCGAAGAAGGACTTCGAGGTCGGCGTCTTCCCCGCCCCGGTGGACAAGGGCCAGGCCTATCCCGGCCCGCAGGGCGCCACGCTCGCGGCCCCGTACATGATCCTCAAGTCCACCCCGAACAAGGACGCGGCGCTCAAGCTGGTCCAGTGGCTGGTCACCGACCCGGCGGCGGTCAAGAGCCAGCTCGCGCAGGACGGCAACTTCCGCACCGGCGTGCAGCGCGAGTTCACCCCGCTGGAGAAGCAGGTGCAGGAGATCCTCGACCAGGCCCCTTCCGGGGTGCCGCAGGGTGAGGGGTACGGCGACGCCACCCTGCCCAAGGGCTTCAACTCCGCGTGGAACACCGAGGTCCAGGGCCTGTACGTGGGCAAGTCGCCCAAGGAGGTCGCCGAGGGCGTGGACCGCTGGCTGGCCGGACGCTCATGACGCTCACCCGAGAGCAGGCACCACCGGTCGTCGTGAAGGCGCCCGTCCAGAAGCGCAGAAGGCACGATGGGCTGGCCACCACCCTCATGGTGGCCCCGGCCACGATCCTCTACACCGTGATGCTGATCGTCCCGGTCGGCCTGGCCTTCTACCTGAGCCTGACCGACTGGGACGGCTTCAGCGCCGACCCCGCCTTCGTCGGCGCCGCCAACTACCTCGACCTGCTGGACGACCCCGAGCTGCAGCGCGCCTCCCTGGTCACGCTGCTGGTCGCGGCGGCCGGCACCGCCGGGCTGAACCTGCTCGGCCTCGGCTTCGCGCTCCTGGTCAACGGCGCCTCCAGGGCCAACACGTTCTTCCGGATCGTGCTGTTCTACCCGCACGTGCTCAGCGCCCTGGTGGTCGGCTTCCTCTGGTCGGCCATCCTGGGCACCAGCGGCGCGGTCAACAACCTGGTCACGACCTGGGGCGGCCAGGTCATCCCGTTCCTGTCGGACCCGACCTGGGCCACGGTCACCATGATCGCGGTGCTGGTGTGGGCCGGGTTCGGCGTCAACGTGGTGCTGTACCTGGCGGGCCTGCAGGCGGTGCCGCACTCGCTGATCGAGGCGGCCCGCATCGACGGGGCCACCCGCTGGCAGGTGTTCAGGAACGTGACGCTGCCCGCGCTGGGCCCGTCGGTGACGGTGAACATCGTGCTGTCGCTGGTGACGCTGCTCAAGACGTACGACCTGGTGGTCTCGCTGACGGCGGGCGGCCCGGCCGGCCAGACGCAGACCGTCGCCTACCTCATCCTGTGGAACTCCTTCCACGACGCCCGCCTCGGCTTCGGCTCCGCGCAGTCGGTGCTGCTCATGCTGGTGACGGCGGCGCTGGCGTTCGTGGTGACCAAGCTGCGCAGGCGCGGCGAGCTGGCGGTGCACCAATGACGAAGAAGACCTTCCTGTGGGCCACCGTCGCCTTCATGCTGATCCCCCTGTACGTGCTGACCGTCAACGCGTTCAAGGGCCAGCAGGACATCCTGTCCAACCCGTTCGGCCTGGGCGGGCTGACCCTGGAACCGCTCGGCAGGGCGCTGACGAACCCGAACTTCAACGTGTTCAAGGGCTACGCGATCACGCTGCTGTTCGTGGTGGCGGTCAACGTGCTGTCGGTGGGCCTGGCCGCCCCCGCGGCGTACGTGATCGCGCGCAGCCCGAAGCGCCGCTTCCGCGTCCTCATGCTGTTCTTCCTGGCCGGCACGTTCATCCCCGGCCAGGTGCTGGTCATCCCCGTCGTGTACGTGCTCAAGACGCTCGGCCTGATGGGCACCATCCGCGGGTTCGTGCTGTTCGAGACCACGCTCACGCTACCGTTCTCGATCTTCCTGTACGCGGGCTACATCGCCACCATCCCGGCCGTGCTCGACCAGGCGGCGGCCGTCGACGGGGCGGGCAGGCTGCGCACGTTCTGGCAGATCGTCTTCCCGCTGATGCGGCCCGCGGTCGCCACGATGGTCATCCTCAACACCTTCTCGGTGTGGAACGACTTCGTGAACCCGCAGATCATCCTGGGCCCCGGCAGCGGCCTCTACACGGTCACCACCGGCGTGTACGCGGCGGTCAGCCAGTACTCCACCGACTACACGGTGGTCTTCCCGACGCTGCTGCTGGCCATCGCGCCCCTGCTGATCTTCTTCGTCTTCATGCAACGGCACATCATCAGCGGCCTCACGGCAGGAGCAACGAAAGGGTGAACATGCGCGAGATCAGAGCGACGGTGCCACTCGGCGAGCCGCCGGCGTGGGCGGTGCTGGAGCGCAGGCTGTTCGACGCCCTCGACGAGGCGTGGCGCGGCTTCGCCGCCCGCTACTGCGGGCCCGACGGCCGGCTGATCTACCACGGCCCGGCGGCGGACCGGGACGGGGCCGACGACTTCTACGAGGCGTTCTTCAACTGGCCGACGCTCTACCAGCTCGGCGGCGCCGACGACCTGCTCGACGCCGCCAAGCACCACTGGGAGGGCGTCACCACGCAGCTCACCGAGCTGGGCTACCTGGTGGAGGAGTACGAGCGCGGCTACGACTGGTTCCACCAGGGCGAGTCGATGCTGCTGTTCTACGGCATCTGCGCGGCCGACCCGCGCGACGAGCGCTTCCGCGAGCGGGCCCGCCGCTTCGCCGACCTGTACCTGCCCGGCTCGGCCAACTACGACGCCGAGCACGACATCATCCGCGCCCCGCACAACGGCGCCGTCGGCCCCCGCTACGGCCTGCAGTGGGAGTGGGCCTCCTACCACACGGACCTGACCAGCATGCGGCCGTTCGGCCTGCCGCTGCGCGACCTGCCCGGCATCGAGCGCTGGGAGGACCTGGGCGACCCGAGCAACGCCGCCCGGATGGGCGCGGCGATGAGCGAGCGCATCGGCCGCGGCGACGTGGCCGTCAACCTGGCCGCGACCAGCCTGGCCGTCAACGCCTGGCTGTACGACGGCGACGACCGCTACCGCGACTGGGCGCTGCGCTACATCGGCGCCTGGCAGCGCAGGGCCGAGGCCAACAACGGCATCATCCCGGACAACGTGGGCCCGTCGGGTGTGGTCGGCGAGCTGCACGGAGGCCGCTGGTACGGCGGCAACTACGGCTGGCAGTGGCCGCACGGCCTCTACAGCGTGGGCGCCGCCGCCGCGATCGCCGCGGTCAACGCGTACCTGCTGACCGGGGACGACACCGCGCTCGCGATCGGCCGCGGCCCCCTCGAGACCGTGTACGGGCGCGCCGTCCAGGCCGCCGTCACCGAGACCGAGATGAGCATCAGCGACCGCTGGCTGGCGGAGCTGGGCGACGAGGCCGGCAAGCCCACCATGCTGGTGCCGAACCGGCACGACGACAGCGGCTGGTTCGACTTCCAGCCGCCGCAGCTCGGCCTGCCGGTCTGGCTCTGGCACGTGTCGCAGGGCCGGGGCGACGCCGACCGGCTCGACCGGCTGCGCAAGGCGTCCGGCTACGACTGGGCGACGGTGCGGCCGTTCCGCAACAAGGAGGAGGCCGGGCACGAGGCGCCGTGGCTGGAGTTCCTGCGCGGCGCCAACCCCGGCTTCCCCGAGCAGATGCTCACCACCGCGCTCGGGCAGGTGCAGCGCCGCATGGCGCTCATCGACGCCGACGAGGCGGACCTGGCCACCGTGCACGTGCACCACTGGCAGCGGCTCAACCCCGTGCTCACCGAGGCGCTGCTGCAGCTCGTCACCGGCACCCCGCAGGTGCTCTACAACGGCGGCCTGCTGCCGACGCGGCTGGCCTACTTCGACGCCGACCGCGCCCGCCCCGGGCTGCCCCGCGATGTGGCCGCGCTGGTCGACTCCGTACGCCCCGACGGCGCCCGCGTCGAGCTGGTCAACCTGAGCCTCACCCACCCGCGGCGCGTCGTGGTGCAGGCCGGCCAGTTCGGCGAGGACCGCATCGACACCGCGACGTTCACCCTCGCCGCCGCCGCGGACTACCCCGGCGACCCGCGCGCCTACACCTCACCCCCCATCCACGAAACCGGGCAGGAGGTGACGGTGGACGGCTCCCGCCTGCTCGTGGAGCTGCCGCCCGGCCGCCGCATCCGGCTCGACCTGCACACGACCGCGCGCGTCCGCACGCCGTCGCACCAGCACTACTGAGGAGTTACATGGACGACGCCATCTGGGATCTGCCTGTACGCGGGAAGCTGCCCGCCGCACCCGATCCCGCCCTCGTGGAGGGGCTGTCCCGGATCAGCTCGGCCACCGCCTGCGCCAAGCTGCACGCGCAGGGCATCCGGCGGACCTTCGTCGAGGGGCCGCGTCCCATCGCGCCGGGGCAGAAGATCGCCGGCCGGGTCCGCACGCTGCAGTTCATGCCGCAGCGCGAGGACATCGCCTCCGGCCTCGGCCAGGAGTACGTCGAGCGGCACACGGCCCTGTGGCACGTGCTGGAGGAGATCGAGCCCGGCGACGTGCTCGTCGTGCAGGCGTACGGCAGCGCGTACACCGGCTGCTTCGGCGACATGCTGGTGCGCTACTTCAAGCGCAAGGGCGGCGCCGGCATCGTGGTCGACGGCCGGATCAGGGACCTGCCCCGGGTGAGCGGCATCGGCCTGCCGATCTGGTCCACCGGCGCCACCCCGCACTACGCCTCGCAGGCGGAGCTGTTCCCCTGGGCGTACGACGTGCCGGTGGCCGTCGGCGGCGCGCTCGCGCTGCCCGGCGACCTGTGCGTGGCCGACGACGACGGCGCCGTGGTGGTGCCGCTGCGCCGGGCCGGCCAGGTGCTCGAAGCCGCCGCCGACCACGAGCAGTGGGAGCGCTACAGCCGCGCCCGCATCGAGGAGGGCGGGGCGCTTTCCGACTACTACCCACTCACCCCCGAGACCCGCGCCGAGTACGAGCGGTGGCGGGACGTTAAGGAGAGCCAGTGATACTCAGGTCCGTGGGCGCGATCGTCTTACTCGTGGGCGGCCTGACCACCCCCGCGCCGGCGACGGCGGCCAGACCGAACTGCGACTACTACGTATCCACCCAGGGCAGCGACCGGGGCGACGGCAGCGCCCGCAGCCCGTGGAAGAGCATCGAGCAGGCCCGCGACGCCCTCCGGGCGAAGAAGGGCAGGCAGAGCTGCGACATCGTCGTCAACGTCAAGGCCGGCGACTACGTCGTGGACAGGACCATCGAGTTCACCGAGGCCGACTCGGGCAGGGACGGCCACAGGATCACCTATCGCAGTGCGGACGGCCCGGGCAAGGCCCGCCTGCTGGGTGCCAAGCCGGTGACGGGATGGCAGCTCTACAAGGACAACATTTACAAGACCAAGGTCGATCGTACCTTCTACACGCTGTTCGAGGACGGCAAACGCGCCACGACCGCCCGCTACCCCAACCGGACCAGCGACGACCTGTGGTCGCCCTACCTGTTCTCGGTGCTCGGGGAGCCGGAGAAGGAGGCGGTGCGCCAGTGGCTGTACTTCAAGCCCGAGGACGTGCCCAAGGAGTGGGACGCCGACTTCGACAAGAACTCGCAGATCGTCGTCTGGTCCGGCGGCTCGTGGAGCTGGTTCACCGACACGGTGCCGCTGGGCGGGGCCGACTTCCGCAAGAACTTCTTCACGCTCAACCACTGGGCCCGCTACTCGTTCGTCAACAGCCGCAGCGGCTCGCGTTACTTCCTGCAGAACACGCTGCGCTTCCTCGACCAGCCCGGTGAGTACTACTTCGACTTCGCCAACAGCGAGGTCTACTACTGGCCCAAGGGCTCGATCGACAAGGTCATGGCCCCGACCGTCAGGACCATCCTCTCGCTCAAGGGCAGCACCCCGCAGGCGCGGGTGCAGAACCTGTCCTTCGACGGCCTGGCCCTGCAGTACAGCGACTTCGTGGACTGGTACCGGGCCGGCTGGATCAGCGAGGGCGACTCGGGCTACGAGCACAAGTACCCCGTCTACGACCGGCAGATCGAGATGCCGCGCAACCGGTTCGGCATGATCACGCTGGAGAACACCCGCGACATCGACCTGACCAGGCTGCACGTCTCCGACAGCGGCTTCATGGGCGTCTACCTGCTATTCGCCAACGAGCGGGTCAAGGTGTCGGACAGCCTGCTGGAGAACATCGGCGCCGACGGCATCAAGGTCGAGGGCGGCTACCCCGGCGAGGGCGACATCTCCGGCCACCACACGATCACGAACAACTACATCTACCACGTCGGCGAGCTGGTGCCCGGCGACGCGGCCGGCATCGAGCTGCTGAGCACGGGCAACAACACCGTCAGCAACATCAACGTCAAGCACAGCGCGCGGTACGGCATCAGCCTGGAGGTCCGCCCGGAGATCAAGCCGGAGGACAACTACGCCCGCAACAACACCTTCTCCTACATCAAGCTGGAGGAGACCGGCCTGGACAGCGGTGACATGGGCGCCTTCTACACCTACGGCGTCAGCAACGTCGAGCCGCACCCCATGGACAACCACGTCAAGCAGATGGTGATCACGGACGTCGTCAACGACCCCGCCGGCGCGATGCCGGACAGCGGCACCCGCGGCGTGCACATGGACGCCGGCGGCTGCGGCTTCACCTTCGACAACATCGAGGTCGGCAAGGTCAGCGACGACAAGTACCAGAGCTACCAGTGCAACCAGGTGACCAACGCCAACTGGGCCGACGGGTTCGACGCCTCGAAGATGGAGTACGACAAGATCGGCGTGACCAGCGCGTTCCCGTACCCGATCCCCGGGGCCGCGCAGTGAAGGCGATGATCACGGTGGCGGTGACCCTCGGCGCGCTCCTCGTCGCCCCCACCGCCTCCGCCCAGGCGCCGTGCGAGCCGATCGACTTCTACGTCGCCCCGAACGGCGCCGACCGGGGGCCCGGCAACAGCGCCCAGCGGCCGTGGAAGACCATCGAGCACGCCCGCGACCAGATCAGGGCCGTCAGGCACCAGAGCTGCGACATCGTCGTCAACGTCAAGGCCGGCGACTACGTCGTCGACAGGACCATCGAGTTCACCGAGGCCGACTCCGGCAAGAACGGCCACCGGGTCGTCTACCGCAGCGTGGACGGCCCCGGCAAGGCCCGCCTGCTGGGCGCGCGGCCGGTGACCGGGTGGGAGAAGTACAAGGACAACATCTACAAGACGAAGGTCGACCGCGCCTTCCACACGCTGTTCGAGGACGGCAAGCGGGCCACCACCGCCCGCTACCCCAACCGCCGCTCCGACGACGTGTGGGCGCCCTACCTGACCTCGGTGCTGAAGGAACCGGAGAAGGAGGCGGTCTACCAGTGGCTGTACTCCAAGCCCGGTGACTGGGACAAGAGCTGGAACCTCGACAACGCGCAGGTCATGGTCTGGTCGGGCGGCTCGTGGAGCTGGTTCACCGACACCGTGCCGATCAAGAACCCGTCGTGGGACGACAACCAGCTCACCCTCGAACACTGGACGCGCTACGCCCTGGTCAACAGCCGCGGCGGCTCGCGCTACTTCCTGCAAAACTCGCTGGACTTCCTCGACCAGCCCGGCGAGTACTACTTCGACTTCGACAACAGCGAGGTCTACTACTGGCCGAAGGCGTCGATCGACAAGGTGATGGCGCCGACGGTGAAGACGATCCTGTCGCTGAAGGGCAGCACGCCGGACAAGCGGGTGCGGAACCTGTCCTTCGACGGGCTGGCCCTGCAGTACAGCGACTTCGTGAGCTGGTACCGCAACGGCTGGATCAGCGCGGGCGACGCCGGTGAGCCGCACAGGTACCCCGAGTACGACCGGCAGATCGAGATGCCGCGCAACCGCTTCGGCGCGGTGACGCTCACCAACACCAGCGGCATCGACCTGACCAGGCTGCACCTGTCGGACACCGGATTCACCGGGTTCTACCTGCTGTTCGCCAACGATCACGTACGGATCTCCGACAGTCTCCTGGAGAACATCGGAGCCGACGGGATCAAGGTCGAGGGCCCGTACCCGGGCGAGGGCGACGTCGCCGGGCAGAACGTGTTCACCAACAACTACATCCATCACATCGGCGAGCTGGTGCCCGGGGACGCGTCCGGGGTCGAGCTCATGAACACCGGGAACAACGAGGTCAGCCACACCGTCGTCAAGCACAGCGCCCGGTACGGGGTCAGCCTCGAGGTCCGGCCCGAGGTGAAGGACGGCGACGGGTACGCGCACGGGAACGTGTTCAAGTACCTGCGGCTGGAGGAGACGGGGCTGGACAGCGGCGACATGGGCGCCTTCTACACCTACGGCATCTCCAACCTCGACCCGCACGAGATCACCAACCACGTCTCCCAGGTCGTCATCGGGGACGTCATCCCCGACGCGTCCATGCCCGACAGCGGGACCCGCGGGGTGCACATGGACGCCGGCGGCTGCGGCTTCGCCTTCGACAACATCGAGGTGGGCAAGACGACCGACCAGTCCTACCAGAGCTACCAGTGCAACGAGGTGACGAACGCCAACTGGGTTGACGGGTTCGACGCCTCGAAGATGGAGTACGACAAGATCGGGGTGACGAGCGCGTTCCCGTACCCGATCCCGAGCTAGCCGGCGGGGGCGCCGGGCCGTCCCGGCGCCCCCTCCGACCGGCGACCCCCCACAGGACCGGCTTCCTGGAGCGCCCGTGAACGACCTGACGCAGCACGGCATTCCCTCGACACCCGGCGGCTCATCTCCCGCGCCCCGCGCACGGAGGCGGCACAGCAGCCCCACCACACAGCCTGACGGCCCCACCACACAGCCTGACGGCCCCACCACACAACCTGACGGCCCCACCGCACAGCCTGACCACCCCACCGCACAGCCTGACCGCCCCATCGCGCGGCTCGGTGGCCCCGAGGCGCGGCTCGGTGGTCTTGCGGTGACGCGGCGGGGATTTCTCGCGCTCGGAGCCGCGGCCACCGCCGCCTTCGCCCTCGACGACCTCTCCCCCTCCCCCGCCGTCGCGGCCTCCGCGCCGCCCTCGGCCGCCTGGTTCGCCCGGCCGCGCCGCGAGGTGCGCCCGATGGTGCGCTGGTGGTGGCCCGACGCCCACGTCGATCCCGAGGAGATCCGGCGCGAGGTGGACCAGCTCGCCGACGCCGGCTTCGGCGGCGCGGAGATCGCCGCCGTGCACCACAGCATCCGCGACAAGTCCGTGCTCGACCCGGCCGGTCACGGCTGGGGCACCCCCGCCTGGAACGCCGCCGTCGAGGCCGCGCTCGACCAGGCGGCCGAGCGCGGGATCACCATCGACCTCACGATCGGCCCCGCCTGGCCGGCCGCCGTCCCCACCATCACGCCCGGCAGCGCGGCGGCGGCCAAGGAACTGGCCCACGGTTCCGTCACCGTCCCCGCCGGAACCACCTACTCCGGCCCGGTGCCACCACCCACCGTCGCCCCAGCCGCCGAGGCGCCGGCCACCGGCGCCCACCGGTCCGGCGGTGAGCTGCTGTTCGTCCAGGCGGCCAGGATCGACCCCGCCCACTCGACCCGCGACGAGACCGGCCTCGACCCCGCCTCCCTCCAGGCCATCACCGTCACCGACGAGCAGACGATCACCTGGACCGCCCCCGCCGGCGGCGACTGGCTGCTCATCTCCTACTGGCAGCGCGGCTCCGGCCAGCGCCCCGAGTCGGGCCCGCACACCGCCCCCGAGGCGTACGTCGTGGACCACTTCAGCCGCGCCGGCACCCAGGCGGTGATCGACTACTGGGAGTCGGCGCTGCTCACCCCCGCCATCCGCAAGCTGCTCAAGCGCGCAGGCGGAGCGCTGTTCGAGGACTCCATCGAGATCGAGACCGACGCCCTGCCGTGGACGCCGGACCTGCCCGCCGAGTTCGAGCGGCGGCGCGGCTACCCGCTGGCGTCCATCCTGCCGGTGGTCGTGCTCGCGAACGAGGACCCGGTCTTCGCCTACGACCCCGCCCGCACCCGGCACGCCCGCAAGGACTACTGGGACACGGTGTCCGAGCTGTTCAACGAGCATCACTTCACCGCGCTGCGCGACTGGGCGCACTCGATCGGCCTGCGGTTGCGGGCGCAGCCGTACGGGCTGCAGACGGACGCCATCGAGGCCGCGGCGATCCTCGACGTGCCGGAGGGGGAGTCGCTGGGGTTCAAGAACCTGGACGACTACCGCTGCCTGGCCGGAGGCCGGGACATGGGCGGGCGGGAGGTGCTGTCCTGCGAGGCGGGGGCGTACCAGGGCGGGGCGTACACGACGACGTGGAAGAAGCTGTTGCGCACGATGGGCGGGGCGTACGCGGCCGGCCTCAACCAGACAGTCCTGCACGGCTTCTCGTACGCGGAGGCGCCCGGCGCCGCATGGCCGGGGTTCGCGGCGTTCACGCCGTACAACGGGACGGTGGGCTATGCGGAATCGTGGGGGCCGCGCCAGCCCACCTGGGACCACATCAGCGACATATCCACATACTTCGCGCGGATTCACTTGATCATGCGACAAGGGGTGCCTCGCGCTGATGTGGCGGTGTTCCGGCAGACCGGTTACACCAAGACCGGCATCGGGGCCTCCTGGTTCACCGCGAGCGGCGTCCCGAGCGGCTGGACTCACCAGTTCGTCAGCGGCCCGCTGCTCGACCTGCCCGCCGCGCGGGTCTCGGACGGGCGGCTGGGCCGGCCCGCGTACAAGGCGCTGTTCGTCGAGGGCGACAAGTTCTACGCGGGCGAGTGCACGATGACCGTCGGCGTGGCGCGGCGCCTGCTGGAGTACGCCGACGCCGGCCTGCCCATCGTCCTGCTCGGCGACTGGCGCAACGCCTCGGTGCCGGGCATCCCGCGAGACGGCGACCGGCGCGACACCGCAGAGCCGGGCGGCACGCTGGACGGCGAGAACGAGCGGCTCCGCGCGATCCTGTCGGACCTGCTCGCGCGGCCCACCACGCGGATGGTCGCGTCCGCCGCGGACGTGCCCGCCGCGCTCGCCGCCCTCGGCGTCCACCCCGACGTCCGGTACGCGACCCCCTCCACGCTGCTCACCATGCGCCGCGTGGACGGCGACGTGGACTACTACTACCTGTGCAACGGCAAGCACCAGGAGAACGCCAAACCGCCCGTGACCGCGATCGACCACGAGGTCACGCTGGCCCGCAGCAACCGGGACAGCGTCCCGTATCTGCTCGACCCGTGGACGGGCCGCGCCTCGCGCATCGCCCGGTACGTGGCGGACGACGACGGCATCCGCCTGCGCGTGACCCTGCAGCCGGGCCAGGCCAGGATCGTGGCCCTCGGCCGGCCCGGCCTGTTCGGCGACCGCACGGGCCGGCGCGCGCACGCCACCAGCACGGACGCCGACCTGGTGCGGTACAGCGAGAGCCACCCGGACGCGATGGCGTACGGCGAGGGCCGCCTGGTCGTGCGGGCCGCCGAGGCGGGCGTCTACACCACCACCCTCTCCGACGGACGCGCGCTCACCGCCGAGATCGGCCCCGTCCCCGCACCCGTCGAACTCAACACCTGGAGCCTCCGGGTGGAGGACCGGGGCCCGGCGCCGGCCGTGCGCTCCCTGCGGCTCGACCGGCTCGCGCCCTGGCCGGAGATCCCGGAGCTGGCCGACGTGTCCGGCGTCGGGACGTACACGACCACCGTCGAGTCGGACGGTCCCGCCTATCTGGAGCTGGGCGAGGTGAGCGACACCTGCCGGGCGAGCGTCAACGGCCGGCGCCTGGGCCCGGTGGACCAGATCCACCCCGTCCTCGATCTCGGCCCGCACCTCAGACGCGGGTCGAACACCATCCAGGTGGAGGTGGCGACGCCGCTGGGCAACCTGCTCAGGGTGGCGGACCCGGCCGTGTACGGCGGGCTGGCGCGGCAGCCGTACGGGCTGGTCGGGCCGGTCAGGCTGGTCCCGTACGGGGAGGCGCCGCTCCGGTAGCCCCCTGGCCGGCGACGTACCTGTCGAAGAAGGAGAAGGTGCGTCGCCAGGCGTCGTCCGCCGCCGGTCGGACCAGGCCGTGACGGAGCGGGAACAGTGCGAGGTTCGCGATCGGGTGGTGCCCGTCGGTCATGAAGGAATGGCCGGCCTCCTGGTAGATCGTGACGTCGTGGTCGATGCCGAGTTCCCGCAGGTGCTCCCGCAGCCGGGCACCGTGCGCGCGGAAGCCCTGGTCGCGGCCGCCGTAGGAGGCCACGACCGGGCACACGGAGGCCAGCTCTTCCTCGCGGCGCGGAACCGCGCCGTAGTTCACCGACGCCGCCCGCACGCCGGGTGGCGCGCCGGCCGCGTAGGCCAGGGCGAAGCCTCCGCCCATGCAGAACCCGATGACGCCCAGCCTTCCGCCGTCGACCTCCGCACGGCCGGCGAGCCACTGACGGGTGACGTCGAGGTCGGCGGCGGGCCCGCCCGGCTTTCCCGTCGCGAGCTGGTGGAGGGCCCTGGCCAGGCACTTGACTCTGGAGCCGTGGCTGTAGAGATCGGGCAGCACTGCCGCGTACCCGTGTCCGGCGAACGACCGCGCCACGTCCAGCATGTCTGGTTCGACGCCATAGATCTCGTGCACGACCACGACTCCGGGCCAGCCGGAGTCGGGTGCGGTCCCCTCTGGCAGCGCCAGCGCCGCAGCCAGCGAACCGCCGTCCGGCAACGGAATGCGCACGTCTCGCATCAGTCAGCATCACTCCTTCGCGGCCTCTGCCGCCTGAACGCTGGCGCCCTCGGCCTCTGCGGCCCTGAACGCTCATGACCTCGTCCTCTGCCGTCTCCTCTGCCGTCTGGATGCCTGCGGCTGCAAGCGGGCCGCGACGGCACCGCTACGCCGGCAGGCCGATCAAGGCGGCGCTGTCCTGCCAGAGCGCCTCGCCTGCCGCGCGGTCGCATGCCGTCTTCGACGGTTGCGGCCAGGTCAGCCGGCCCCGTACGAGCGAGGCGTACCGCTGGCCGGCGGGCGGGGTGATCGTGCCGAGGCAGAGGTCGGCCAGCGTGTGGCCGGCGGCCCGCCGGCTGTTCATGCGCGGGACCAGGGCTCCCAGCCGAGTGCCGAGCAGGGACCAGAGGAGCCGGATGGGCAGGCTGAAGTTGCGGGACAGACCGGTGCCGGGCGTCGGCCCGGGGTCGTAGGCGAGCACGGTGAGCTGCTTGGCCAGGGCCTCGGGGCGCGTGGCGAGCGTCCGCGCGGTCATCAGGCCGCACAGTTTGGACGCCGTGTACGCGTGACCGCCGGCCGCCCGGGGGTTGGTGTCCCGGTCGGGGTCCAGTTCCGGGTTGGCGAGCAGTGTCGCGGTGGCGTGCCTCGGGGGCGGCAGTGTCCCGCCGAGCTCGGGGTCGTGGACGGAGCTGCTGGTGATCACCACTCGGCCGCCGCGGGCGAGCTTGGGCAGGAGCCGGCGCAGCAGGAGATAGTGGGCGAGGTGATTGACGGCGAACGTGGTCTCGTACCCGTCGGCGGTGCGCTGGTCGATGTCGTGGAAGGACACGCCGGCGTTCAGGACGAGCACGTCGATGGGGGTGGATCCGAGGTGGTCGCCCACCGCCGCGGCGAACCTGCGTACGGAATCGAGCCGGGCCAGGTCCAGGGCCGGTAACCCGTCCACGGTGTGCGGGCCGGGGCTGCGCGCGCCGACCAGCAGCCGCGCGCCGGCGGCGGTCATGCGGGCGGCGGCGAGCTCGCCCAGCCCGGAGGTGGCTCCGGTCATCACGATCGTGGTCATGGGCGGCACCAGCCTCACGTCGTACGGCCGCGGGCGGCACGTGGCTGCCTGCCGAGTCCGGCGGCACCGATGTGGGCGTGGAAGACGCCCATGCCCAGCACGCCCACCGCACCCGCGGCGAGCGCGGCGACCGGGTGGGCGACGACGTCGGCCATGATCGTCAGGACCGCGGCCAGCACGTACATGAACCATCCGGCGACCAGGTTGACCAGCGGGCTGGGGCCGAAGAGGGTGGGGAACTCCTCCTTCGTGATGCCCTTCACGAAGTGCGGGGTGGCGTTGGCGGCGAGCAGGCCTGCGACGAAGCTGAGCAGGATCGTCTGCGTCATGGGGGCTCCTGTGATCAGGTGAGGCTTCCGACGGTGATGTCGACGAGTTGCCGCAGCCGGGTGCGCAGCACGTGTGCCTCCTCCTCCTGCTGGGAGATGCCGGTCAGCGCCGCCAGCAACAGTTCGGCGGCGTCATCCGCCGACAGGGCGGTGCCGAGCCGCGGCAGGTCGTCCCCGGCGGCGAGCAGAACGGACTTGACGACGGCGACGTGACGTTCCTTGAACGAGCGCGTCAGGTCGGGGGCGAGCACACTCACCTCCGCGAGCATCTCGCCCCGGAACCCCGCCTCGACGCTGCCCGTGACGAACTCCAGCTTGAGGTTCAGGGCGCGGAACACCCGGTCGGCGACGTCGCCGTCCTCCTGGCCGATCTCCGCCGCCTGGGCGATGAGCCGGTCGATGGCCCGCTCGGCCACGGCCCGGAAGATCTCTTCCTTGCCCGCGTAGTGCTTGTAGAGGGCGGGACGGGACACCCCGGCGGCCTGCGCGATCAGTTCCATCGACGTACGGCGGAAGCCGTAGCGGCCGAAGACCTGGAGCGCGGCATCAAGGATCTGCTGTTGCTTCTCTGCACTCTGTGACATCGTGACAATCTTATCCAAGATTGTCACAGCGTCAAGGCCCGGCCACCGCCGTGACGGAAGGACCGACAGCGCAGGATTCCGGACCGTTCACCGGCGAGACGACGATGAGCCGTGCGCGCCGGACCACAGTGTGGCCATGACCGACTCTGCTGCCCCCGCTCCCGGCGCGGCCGATGACCCTGGCGGTATCCGGGACACCGCACCCAGACCCGCGTGGCTGCGCGCGCTGATCGCCGTGGGACACCGCTGGCCCAGCCTGCTGGCGCTCGCCTGGGCCGTCTACAGCCTGTCCGACGTCGGCGACGGCCTGGAGTACATGATCCTGTTCATCCTGCCCGCCGCGGGCTACCTGTTCCTCGCGGTGGCCGACCGGCCCCGCATCACGTGGGCGGTGGTGCTCGCCCTGCTGGCGGCGGTCGTGGTCCTGCGCGCGCTCGACATCGACCCGTGGCCGCCACTGGCGTCCGTCGTGATCGCCCTCGCCGCGCTGGGCCTGGTCAACGGCCGGCTGCGCAGGCCACGCGTCTTCGCCCTGCAGGCACCGGGCGCGCTCGCCTTCATGGCCGCCGGCCTGCTGGTGCTGTCGGTTCCGCCTGCGGCCGGAGGGTATCTGGTGGCGGCGGGGCTGGTGGGCCACGCCATGTGGGACGGCTTCCACTGGCGGGCCAACAAGATCGTCGCCCGGACGTTCGCCGAGTGGTGCGGCATGGTGGATCTGGTGCTCGGCCTGGGTCTGCTGGTCGTGCTCATCACCCGCTGACACTCCTGGGCGCGTTCCCGCCGTTCCCGCCGTTCCCGCCGCTCGCAGGACGCCGGCCCTCTCCGTACCGGTGTCGAAAACCTCCCGCCTGCTCCGACCACCTCCCGAAACGTCGAGACAACAGGGAGTTTTTCGAGTATGCGTACCAATCGAGCGTGGTGGGGGCTGGTCGTTCTCCTGCTGCCGACCTTGCTCGTCGCGATGGACATGACGGCGTTGTTCCTGGCGCTCCCCCAACTGAGCGCCGAACTGGGCGCCACCAGCGTCGAACAGCTGTGGATCAGCGACAGCTACGGGTTCATGGTGGCCGGCCTGGTCATCACGATGGGCACGCTCGGCGACCGGATCGGCCGCCGGCGGTTGCTGATGATCGGGGCGGCGGCGTTCGCCGTGCTGTCGGTCGTGGCCGCCTTCTCGGCGGGCCCGATGATGCTGATCGTCTCCCGGGCCCTGCTGGGCGTGGCCGGCGCGACCCTGATGCCGTCCACCCTCGCCCTGATCACCAACATGTTCCCGGACGAGCGGCAGCGCGGGCGGGCCATCGCCATCTGGGCGACCTGCCAGTTCACCGGCGGCGCGCTCGGTCCCGTGCTCGCCGGATTCCTGCTCCAGTACTTCTGGTGGGGATCGGTGTTCCTGGTGGCCGTGCCGGCGATGGCGGTATTGCTGCTCGCCGGGCCGGTCGTGCTTCCCGAGTACCGCAGCGACCAGGCCGGCCGGCTGGACCCGGCCGGCGTCGGGTTGTCGCTCGTGGCCGTGCTCCTGATGGTCTACGGCATCAAGCAGCTGGCAGTCGAGAGCGTCGCGGCGGTGCCGACGGTGGCGGCGGTGGCGCTCGCCGCCGGGGCGGTCATGGGGTTCCTGTTCGTACGCCGGCAACTGCGCCTGGAGTCGCCGCTGCTGGACCTGCGGCTGTTCCGGAACCGCCCGTTCACGGCCGTGATCGTCGCGCTGGTCTTCGCGGGCATCGCGATGGCCGGTACGGGCCTGCTGGTGACGCAGTACCTGCAGAGCGTGCTGGGCTTCTCGCCCGCCGCGTCGGCGGTGCTGTTCGCGCCCATGGGCCTGGGCACGGCGGCCGGCACTCTCGCGGCGCCCGCGCTGGCCCGGCGGATGAAGCAAACGACCGCGATCGCCGGCGGGCTGGCGGTGTCGGCGCTGGGCAGCCTGCTGCTGGTCGGCGTCGGCGTCGAGGCGAGCGCCCTGCCGCTGGTGATGATCGGCATCACCGTGCTGGCGCTGGGCACCGGCCCGCTGTTCGCGCTGGGCACCGGGCTGGTCGTCGGGTCGGTGCCGCCGCAGCGCGCCGGATCGGCGGCGTCGCTGTCGGAGACCGGCAACTACTTCGGCGGCTCGCTCGGCTTCGCGCTGCTCGGGCTGACGGCCGCGGTGGTCTACCGCGCCCGGATGGACGGCACGTCCGACTCGCTCGCCGGTGCGATCGCCACAACCGCGCACCTGCCCACCGGCGAGGGCGCGGAGCTGCTGCACGCCGCCCGGGAGGCGTTCACCGCCGGCCTACATGTCAACGGCGTCGTCGCGGCGATCATCTTCGCCGGGCTGGCCGTGCTGATCTGGACTATGCGCCCGGCAACCCGGCCGGCACCTGAGCCTGCTCCTATCACGAAATTCCATCACAGTCGGTGAGCACATCGATACGCTAAGCGCCATGCCGTCCCCCCCACATGACGCCCTCGTCCAGCTGTTCTCCGATCGCCCTCAACTGGTGACGGAGATCCTGCGCGACCTCATACACGTCAAGCTGCCCGACACCCCGCTCATCCAACAGGAGGAGCGCACCTTCAACACACGAATCTCCGACGACATCGAGCCTGACCTGGTCTTCACCCTGGGGCCGAAACAGAGCCCGCTGCACGCGATCATCGTGGAAGTTCAGCAGGACAACGGGAAGGAAGCCAAGCAGCTCGCCCGCTACGCCGCCGCCGCGTGGCTGCTGTTGAAGTGCGACGTCACAGTTCTGATCGTGTGCCCGAACCAATCAGATGCCGACCATTACGCGAAACCGGTCGAATCAGGGCTGAACGGCTACCGCTTCCAACCCCAGGTGGTGGGGCCGCGGGATGTCCCAGCCATCATCGACCCCCAGGAGGCTGCCGCCGACCTACCACTCGCGGTCATGTCCGTCATGACTCAAGGCCGAGACCGCAAGGTCATCGAGGCGTTCGCCACCGCGCTGAACACCACCTCCGATGAACACGCTACGAAGTACTATGAATACGCGTACAGCATGTCCGGGCCCGAAATCCGGAAGCTCTTGGAGGAGATCATGGCGTCCACCGCCTGGCCGGTCTACAGTCCCTTCGCCCGCGAACACTTCGGCCGTGGCCGGGAAGAAGGCAAGGCAGAGGGCAAGGCAGAGGGCAAGGCCGAGGGCAAGGCGGAAGAGGCCGCCAAGTCGGTGCTACTGGTGTTGGACGCCCGCGGCTTCGACATCTCCGACGACACCCGCGCCATGATCACAACCTGCACGGACCTCGCACAGCTCCACGCATGGCTCACCCGCGCGGCGACTGCCCGCACGCCTCAGGACTTGTTCAGCGAGCCCGACGAACAGCATCACCAGGGCGAAGAGTAGGAGCTCACCGCACTCCGCTCCGCCGAGACCGTTCGGGGGCAGGTAGCCGGGCCCGAAGCTGGTCACCGGTGAGGCCGTCCCCGGCCCTGGATCCCGGGCCGGCAGCCGGGCGAAGGAGTGCGCCGGTCAGCCGCTGTACGCGAGGGCCGGTCAGTCGAGCCCGGCGGCGCGCTCCAGGAACAGCTCCCGCTCGCGGGCGTTGCGGGTCAGCCCGGCCGCGCGGCGGAACTCCGCGGCGGCCTCATCCGCCCGGCCGAGCCTGGCCAGCAGGTCGCCGCGGACGGCCGGCAGGTGCGCGTAGTCGCGTAGCGCGCGCTCGTCCAGGAGGGCGTCGGCGATCTCCAGCCCGCGCTCAGGACCGTGGGCCATGCCGACCGCGACCGCCCGGTTCAGCTCGACGACGGGCGAGGGCGTGAGGTGGGCCAGCAGCCGGTACAGGGCGGCGATCCTGGCCCAGTCGGTGGCCTGCGGGGTGAGGGCGCGGGCGTGGCAGGCGGCGATGGCGGCCTGCAGGCCGTACGGGCCGAGCGTGCCCAGTTGCTCGGCGCGGCGCAGGCCGTCCAGGCCGCGGCGGACGAGCAGCCGGTCCCAGCGGCTGCGGTCCTGGTCCAGGAGGAGGATCGGGGAGCCGTCGGGGGCGGTCCTGGCCGGGATGCGCGACGCCTGGATCTCCATGAGCGCCAGCAGGCCGTGCACCTCGGGTTCGGCCGGCATGAGCCCGGCCAGCACCCGGCCGAGCCGCATCGCCTCCTGGCAGAGCGACGGGCGGATCCAGTCCTCGCCCGCGCTGGCCGCGTACCCCTCGTTGAAGATCAGGTAGATGACCTCCAGGACGGAGGCCAGCCGGGCGGGCAGCTCGGCGGGCGGCGGCAGCTCGATGGCGATCTTCTTGTCGGCGAGCGTGCGCTTGGCGCGGGAGATGCGCTGGCCGACGGTGGGCTCGGGGGCGAGGAACGCCCGCGCGATCTCGGCGGTGGACAGGCCGCCGAGCAGCCGGAGGGTGAGCGCGAGCCGCCCCTCGACCGGGAGTTCCGGGTGGCAGGCGGTGAAGACCAGGCGCAGCAGGTCGTCGCCGATGTGGTCGTCGAGGGCGTCGTCGAGGTCGGCTTCTGCCCATTCCTGGCGGAGCTCCATGTCGCGGCCGATCTGTTGCAGCTTGCGCTGGTAGGTGTCGCGGCGGCGGAACTGGTCGATGGCGCGATGCTTGGCGGTCAGCGTCAGCCACGCGCCGGGATTGTCCGGTACACCGTTGCGCGGCCATTCTTCGAGCGCCGCCACCAGGGCGTCCTGGGCCAGCTCCTCCGCCAGCCCGATGTCGTTGACCATGCGGGCCAGGGTGGCGATGACCCGGGCGGATTCGATGCGCCAGACCGCCTCGACCGCCCGGTGGGGATCGGCTACCGTCATGCGTCCTGAATATCGTGATCAGGCGGGCGGTGCGAAGTCCGCGGGGCCGAACAGGCGGAGCACGTCCGCCTCCCCCTCCCAGCCGGGCCACAGGTCGCGGTGCAGCTTGACGAAGCGGGAGGCCCATTCCACGGCCTCCCCCTTGCTCCTGACCTCGTACACGGCGTAGCTGATCATCTCCTTGGCCTCGGCGAACGGGCCGTCGCTGACGATCAGCCGGCCGCCGGAAACCTCGACGCGAGCGCCCTCGGAGCTGGGGGCCAGGCCGCTGGTGTCGAGCAGGGCGCCGGACTCGGTGGCCTCCTGGCCGAGCTTCATGATGGCCTCCATGAGGTCGGCCGGGGGCGGGCCGTCGGGCTGGGCGGTGACTTTGAGGGTGACGAGGTAACGCATGGTTCGGCGCCTTTCAGTGCGAGATGAGCTTTCGTGAGAGATGGGCTTTCAGCGCGAGACGGGCTTTCAGGCAGTGCGGGACAGGTCCAGCGACATTAGCGACACCCAGCTCCAGAGGGCCAGGATGCCGGCGACGAACGCGAGGTTGGACCAGGCGATCCCGCCGCCGCCGGCGATGCCGGCGAAGGAGCCGAGGAAGAGGGTGCCGGTGATGCGGGAGTACCAGGCCCAGCTCTTGCGTCCGTCGCGGGCGTAGCGGGAGGCGACGACGTAGCAGGCCGCGACCGCGCACAGGAAGCCCACGCCGCCGACGGCCATGTGCAGGATGCCGGAGAGGGTGACGGCGCCGGGGCCTTCCGGGGTTCCGGCGGGGAATCCCATGGCGGGGTCGGCGGGGAAGAGGGCGGCGCCGATCATGCCGGCGCCGAACGCTCCGAGGAGAACGGGGGCCCACCGGGCGCCGCGTCCCGGTGCGAGGGCACGGCGCAGGCCGAAGGCGGCGGCGATGGTGGCCAGGGCGGTGAGGACGAAGTTGAGGGTCTGGATCCAGCCGAGGTCGCCGTTGGCCAGGAGGCTCCAGGGGTGGCGGGCCAGGTCGAAGCCCTCCCTGGTGAACGCCTGGGCCAGGGCGACGGTCACGTACATCGGGCCTGCCAGGACGCCGCAGCCGAGCAGCAGGCGGGGGCGGGAGATCGGGCGGGAGATCGGGTGGGAGGAGGTCTGGGCGAGCTGAGCCATGGTCGTCCGCCTTGCGTCGCGGGGGCCGGCCGGTCCGGCCCTCTGGCTAGGCAGCGAAAGAGCCGGGCCGGTTTCGACACGGCCCGCGGATTTCTTCTCGATTTTTTCCCGAAGCCGCGGGAGCACAGCTCGGCGGTCCGCATGCGCGAGGCGCGACGGCCGCCGCGTGGCGAGCCGCACGCCGAGCGGCGGACTCGGCCACAAGCGCCGTCCCGCCTTGGTCGCCATGCTCGATCGGCTGTGATCGCTTCTACAGGACGTAGCCGAGGGACCGCGCCGCTCTGCGGAACGCCGCCTCGTCCTCGAGGGACACGCACAGGTGACGGTCGCCGAGGAGGCGGCACAGCTTGCCGGCCTTGCGGTCGCCCGCGATGAGGGCCGCCGTCGCCGCGTCGTCGGCCTCGATGAGCCGCACCAGTCCCCTGTCCCGCACCTGGCGGGCCTTGCGCTCCACGTCCGTGAGCAGCGTGGCCACGGTGCCGGGCAGCGGCTGCCCGCTCCGCTCGCCCAGGAACGCCCGCAGCCGCCCCAGGTCGCCGCCCTTGCCGAGCGCCTCCCGGAGTGATCGTGCCGACAGGGTCCAGACGCGGTCGGAGGTCTGTACGGCGTAGGCGTCGAGGGTCAGCCGATCCACCGGTGGCAGGCTCCCGGTGACGACGACGTCGAAGTTCGGCAGCACCTTGAGCCCCAGGTCGGTCGTGCTCTCGGGCGGCTCGTAGGTGTCGCTGCGCCCGAGCGCGAAGGCGCCCAGATCGTTCATCCGGATGGCCCGCAGCCCGTCGTAGCGGCTGAGCCGCTCCAGCCCGTCCGATCCCCAGTTGTCGTGGTAGTCCTCGCGCGCCCCTTCGGGCTCGACGTAGGCCACGTCGATCAGGCCGAGCGTCGCGGCGTACTCGAACACCACGGCGAGCGTGTAGCGGCCCTCGAGGATCGGCCAGTCTCCGAAGCCCTCGTATCCCAGGCTGCCGTACTGCGGGTCCAGGAGGTACAGCTTCCACATCGCCCGTGCGCTGCGCGCGATCACGGGAGAGAGGCCCTGCCTGCGCATCAGGGCGAACAGGTCGTCGATCGCCACCCACTCGCCCTGCTCGCACAGCGCGAGCGCGGCGGCGACGTTCTGCCGTCGCGGTTTCACCGCCGTCAGCACGTTCTTGCCGCGCTGGCCCTTGATCGCCTCGATCCGGCTGAACTCGTCGATCAGCGTGTTGTCCGTCCAGCGCCGCCACAGATCTCTGATGGTCTCCGCAGCGGGCCTGGTGAGCGCCGCGCGCCCGCGAGCGGTCAGCCGCAGCTTGCCCTCCGTCAGCGCGGCCAGCCCGCCGGCCTGCAGTAAGAGCGGCCAGGCGAACGCCGCGATCGGTTCCCCCGCGTAGAAGTCGCCCGCGGCCAGGACCGAGGTCACGGCCGTCACCGTCGCCGCGCTCGGTCGGCGGGTCTTCTCGCTGCACCGCAGCTTCCCCGCCGCGCAGAGCTGGAGCACGGCCTGGAGGTTGGCGGGAGCCTCCGCCTCGGTCGCCCGTACTGCCGCCTCGCCGTCGTCGTACGTCACACGGCGACACTACAGACGCCGGACGGGATCGACTTGCCGGTTCATGCGCGAGGACAGGGCTCACAACTCTTGACCGGACCTGTTAAGCGGTCTACATATATATTCACTCTCCATTATCCATTCGTGCACAGAGAGGCCGAATGTGAAGGCATCGATCCCCGTTCTCGTCACAGCGCTCGTCTTAGTCACGACCCCGGCCGCCGCGGAGACCGCCCCCCGGTTCTCGGCGCCGGGACGCGGCGGGACCTGCGTGGACGCCCCCCTGACGATCACTTTCCCGGAGCCCGTCACCCTGGGTTCCTCGGGAGCGATCGAGATCCGGCGCGCGGACGGCACGCTCGCCGACCGCATCGAGGCGGCCACCGCCAAGACGGACAAGAAGAACATCGGCCAGGCGATCTCGGACACGGGGCTGCCGCACGACTTCTCGTACGAATCGATCATGGTGGAGGGCGACACCGCCACCATCCATCCGCACCGTCAGCTCGAGTACGGCCAGAGGTACACCGTCACCGTCGACGCCGGCGTCTTCCCCGGGCACGACGCGGCGAGCTGGCAGTTCACGACCAGGAAGCACCAGCCGCGCAACCCGCGCCACCTGACCGTCTCCGCCTCCGGGTCCGGCGACTTCTGCACCGTCCAGGGCGCCATCGACGCCGTGCCCACCGGCAACACGCGGCCGGTCACCATCGACGTCAAGCGCGGCGTCTACACCGAGATGGTCTACGTCCGCGAGGACCGGCCGCACCTGACCGTCAAGGGCGCGGGCGCGGGCCGCACCGTGATCCGGTACCCCAACAACGACCTGCGCAACGGCGACAAGGCGCTGGTCAACGGCGGCCCGGCCGACGTCTGCCCGCGCCGCGTGCTGGAGACCTCCGACCTGCACAACTGCTGGCGGCAGACGTTCGGCGTGGACGCGGCCGACTTCCGGCTCGCCGACCTCACCGTGCACAACACGACCCCGGACGGCGGCTCGCAGGCCGAGGCGTTCCGCGGCAACAACGACCGCATCGTGCTGGAGCGCGTGAACCTGTTCAGCAACCAGGACACGCTGCGGCTGCAGGGCAAGGGCTTCGTCACCGACAGCCACATCCGCGGCGACACCGACTTCGTCTGGGGCACGGGGACCGTGTTCATCCAGGACTCGGTGCTGGAGTCCACCGACCGCGGTTACATCTCGCAGAGCCGCAACGACGACACGCGGCCGGGCTACGTGTTCGTGCGCACCAGGCTGACCCGGGCGCCCGGGGTGCCGGACGCGTCCGTGGTGCTGGGGCGCAGCGCGGTGTGGCGGTTCCTGTACAGCCAGGCGGTGTTCATCGACACGAGGATGGACACCCACGTGGCGCCGGTGGGCTGGCAGATCGATCCGAACGACTGCGAGCAGGCCCGGTCGGCCTCCTTCTGGGAGTACGGCAGCACCGGCCTGGACGGCCGCCCGATCGACACCTCGCAGCGGCTGGCCTGCTCCCGCCAGCTCACGCCCGAGGAGGCGAAGCAGTGGAGCGACCCCTCGTTCGTGCTGGGCGGCTGGAATCCCCTGGATGGAGTGACGCGATGACGGACCTCGACGCGAGCAGGCGCAAGGTGCTCGGCGGCGTGCTGGGCGGGATCGGCGCCGCGCTCGCCGCGGGCCTCCCGGCGGGCGCCGCGCACGCGGCCGTCCCCGGCGGGAGCGGCGCCGCGGGGGTGGTCGCCGGCGGGAGCGGTGTCACCACGCACGGCGGCAGGCGGCCGCCGCGCCCGGTCGCGCCGGTGAACCAGGAGGCGGCGGCCAGGTTCGGGCCCGAGTACAGGACGCTGCCCACCGCCGTGGCGGGCGTGGACGTCGAGCCGCTGATCGGCATCGCGAAGGCCGAGGACATCGCCGCCCGCCGGCAGAAGATGGTCGACTTCATCTGGAAGGGCGCCGGCCTGCCCTCGGCGGTCCCGACCGTCGAGACCGGCGTGAGCGCCCCCGAGTTCGCCTCGCTCACCGGCGTACGCCGGATCGACCGGCTCACGGTCCCCCTGCAGTACAAGATCACCGCCAAGGTGTACGACATCCTGCCCCGCAAGGCGTGGAACCGCCGCCTGGCCCTGTACCACAACGGCCACGGCGAGCCGCTCGACACCATGCTCCGCACCGTCCAGGCCCTGCTCGACCGGGGTTACCGCGTGATGGCGTACGCGATGCCGTTCCACCACTGGAACGGCGGCCAGCAGATCGAGGACCCGCGGAGCCCGGGCACGATGCTGCCGAGCCCTTCCCACCGGGAGCTCGTGCCGTGGGAGAGCGAGACGTTCTCCACGCTGACGTTCTTCCTGGAGCCGCTCGTCGTCACGCTGAACCACGCGCAGGCGGCCTACCGCCCGGCGTCGGTCGAGATGCTGGGCCTGTCCGGCGGTGGCTGGACGACCACGGTGTACGCGGCGCTGGATCCGCGCGTCAACCACAGCTACCCGGCCGCCGGCTCGCTGCCGTTCTTCCTGCGGGCCGCCTCCCCCAAGCCCAGCCCCACCACCGGCGACTGGGAGCAGACCAGGGCGTCGTTCCCCGGTTTCTACTCCTCCATCACGGCCGGCACGGCCGACGACTACCTCGAGATGTACGTCATGGCCTCGGTCGGCGAGAACAGGGGGCAGCTCCAGATTCTCAACCGCTTCGACGACTGCTGTTTCAACGGCGTGAGCCACCGCGTCTACCAGGCTCCGGTGCGCGACCGGGTGGCGCTGCTCGCCGGCGGGCGGCCCGAGCGGGGGCGGTGGGACCTGCTGGAGGACGCCACGCACGACGACCACACCATCTCGCCGCACGCGCTTTCCGTGATCCTCTGGGATCTTGACACGGTAAATGTCACAACATAATATCGGAATATAGATACATTGCTGAATAGATATTCAGGCGGAGGTCGCATGGCGGACAGGACTTTTTCCCATCGGCGCCGGGTGATCATCAACACCGATGCGAAGAACGAGGCGGACGACCAATTCGCCATCGTGCACGCCCTGCTCTCCCCGAGCCTGGACATCCGCGGTCTGGTGGCCGCGCATTTCGGCAACCGGCGCACCCGGTCGAGCCTCGAGGAAAGCCGGGCGGAGATCGAGCTGCTGCTGCGGCTCATGAAGCTCGACGGCCGGGTGCCGGTGGCGGACGGCGCGCCGTACGCGCTGCCCGACGCCGGCACCCCGGTCCCGGCCCCGGGCGTCGAGCTGATCGTCGAGGAGGCCATGCGCGACGTGGCCGAGCCGCTCTACGTGGCCTTCCTCGGCCCGCTGACCGACATGGCCTCGGCCCTGATGCTGGAGCCGCGCATCGCCGAGCGGGACGTGACCGTGATCTGGATCGGCGGCGGCGGGTACGACGGCGTCGGACCGCAGGACGGCAGGCCCGAGTTCAACCTGTCCAACGACATCGTGGCGGCCAACATCGTCTTCTCCTCGGCGCTCAAGGTGTGGCAGATCCCGGCGCCGACGTACCGGATGATGGCCGTCGGCTACGCCGAGCTCGACGCGAAGGTCGCGCCGTGCGGCGAGATCGGCGACTACCTCGTGCGCCAGCTCGTGGAGTGGAACGAGCGGCAGCACGGCGGGTCGATCGAGTTCCGCGTGCTCGGCGACTCCCCCGCGATCGGGCTGATGCTGCACCCCGACTGCGGGACCTGGGTGGAGCGGCCGGCGCCGAACTTCCGCCACGACGGCACGCACGACTTCTCCGCCGCCAACCGGCCGATCCGCACCTACGGCTCGATCGACGCGCGCTTCATCCATGAGGACTTCTTCGCGAAGCTACGCGCCTTCGCGGATCACCGCTGACAGGGAGGGACGAGGACCATGCTGACGTTCGGCGCCGGGATATGGGCGTTCGGGCAGATCGTCGACCGGTACGCGACCGACGGTTACGGCCCGGCCAGGACGATGACGCAGATGCTGGACCTGGCGGCGGCCGTGGACGGGCTGGAGTGCCTGGACATCAACGTGCCGTTCGCCGAGGGCATCTCCAAGGCGTCGGAGCTGGCGCAGGCGCTGGCCGAGCGCGGGCTGCGGGCCAGGGCGATCACGCCGCACCTCTACACCAGGGAGTTCGCCAGAGGGGCGTTCACCAACCCCGAGCCGGAGGTGCGCCGCCGCGCCGCCGAGCGCGTGCACGAGGCCGTCGCCGTGGCCAGGGAGCTGGGTGCCGACTACGTGAAGTTCTGGCCTGGTCAGGACGGGTTCGACCTGCCGGGTCAGGCCGACTACGCGCGCCTGTGGGAGCTGACGGTGAGCGCGATCCGCGACCTCGCCTCGGCGCATCCCGACGTGCAGTTCGCGATCGAGTACAAGGCCAAGGAGCCGCGGGTGCGCATCACGCTCGCCGACGCGGCCCGTACGCTGCTGGCCATCGACGAGGCCGGGCAGCCGAACGTCGGCATCGTCATGGACTTCGGCCACTCGCTGCTGGCCGGCGAGACGCCGGCCGAGGCGGTGCAGCTCGTGCACCGGCGCGGCCGGCTCGTCTCGGTCGAGCTGAACGACAACTGGCGCGGCTGGGACGACGACCTGCCGGTGGCCTCGGTGCACCTGTTCGAGACCGTCGAGTACCTGCTGGCCGTGCGCCGGATCGGCTGGGACAAGCCGGTCCTGCTCGACCAGTTCCCGTTCAGGGAGGACCCGGTACGCGCCCTGTCCGAGAGCATCAGGACCATCCGGGCGCTGGAGGAGGTGTGCGACCGGATCGACCTGGAAGAGCTGGAGGACGCGCAGGAGCGGCAGGACGCGCTCGCCGCGCAGGCGATCCTCTGGTCGGCGATCGGGATGGCACGTGCGACCTAGCCAGACGACGATCACGGCCACCCCGCCCGGCCGGGACGTCACCGACCTCCTCCCCGACCGCGAGGCCATCGCCGAGTGGCGGCGGCTGCGCGAGCGGCTGGCGCACGCCGGCAGGGACGACTCGGCCGCCGCCCTGGCGGCCCTGGCCGGCGGCATCCGCCGCACCGTGATCAGCACGATCGCGGCGGCGGGCCTCGGCCACGCGGGCGGCGACCTGTCGGTGACCGACATCCTCACCACCCTGTACGGCGCCGTGCTCCGCGTCGACCCGGCCGACCCCCGATGGCCGGAACGCGACCGGCTGGTCATGAGCAAGGGCCACTGCTCGGTCGCCCTCTACACCACGCTCGCCACGTGCGGCTACTTCCCCGCGGAGCGGCTGAGCACGTTCGCGGCCCCGATGTCGCCGCTCAACGGCCACCCGAGCCGCAGGTCGGTGCCCGGCGTCGAGACCAGCACCGGCCCGCTCGGGCACGGCCTGCCGGTGGGCGTCGGCATCGCGGTCGGCCTGCGGATGCGCGGCTCGGCGGCCAGGACCGTGGTGGTGCTGGGCGACGGCGAGCTGCAGGAGGGCAGCAACTGGGAGGCGGCCATGGCCGCCGGGCATCGGGGGCTCACGTCGCTGACGGCCGTGATCGACAGGAACGGCCTGCAGCAGGGCGCCAGCACCAGCGCGACCAACGAGCTGGAGCCGCTGGCCGACAAGTGGCGGGCGTTCGGCTGGGAGGCGGTCGAGGTGGACGGCCACGACCACCTGGCCCTGCTGGACGCCCTGACCGCGCCGCGCGACGCGGGCCGGCCGCGCTGCGTGATCGCCAGGACCGTCAAGGGCCGAGGGGTTTCGTTCATGGAGGATCGGGTGGAGTGGCATCACAAGGTGCCGGACGCCGAGCAGGCCCGCATGGCACTCGAGGAACTGCGTTGATCCTCCGGCGAGCACACGAGGAGACGCACGACTGCAGGGACGCCTTCGCGGACGAGCTGGTCCGGCTGGCGCGCGCCGACAGCCGCGTCGTGGCCGTCTGCAACGACTCGGTGGGCTCCAGCAAGCTGGGCGCGTTCGCCGCCGAGTTCCCCGACCGGCTGGTCAACGTGGGCATCGCCGAGCAGGACATGGTCGGCATCGGCGCCGGGCTGGCCAACGCGGGGCTGGTGCCGTTCGTGTGCGGGGCGGCGACGTTCCTGACGGCCAGGGCGCTGGAGCAGATCAAGGCCGACGTGGCCTACAGCCTGGCGAACGTCAAGCTGTGCGGGATGAGCCCCGGGCTGGCGTACGGGGCGCTGGGGCCGACGCACCACTCGACGGAGGACCTGTCGTGGCTGCGGGCCATCGCCGACCTGCCCGTGATCGTGCCCGCCGACCCCGCGCAGACCCGCGCGGCGATCAGGTGGGCGGCGGAGACGGAGGGGCCGGTGTTCCTGCGGATCGGCAGGTTCCCCGTGCCGGACGTGTCGCCACCGGGCGCCCCCGCCTTCACGTACGGGCGGGCGGTGCGGCTGCGCGAGGGCGTGGACGCGACGATCGTGGCGACGGGCACGATGGTGAGCCGGGCGATGCAGGCCGCGGCGCTGCTGGAGGAGCGCGGGGTGCAGGCCCGGGTGGTGAACGTGTCCACCATCTCGCCCCTCGACCGGGAGGAGATCGTGGCGGCGGCCCGGCAGACGGGCGCGGTGGTCACGGCCGAGGAGGCGGTGCCCACCGGCGGGCTCGGGGCGGCGGTGGCGGAGGTCGTGCTGGAGACGCGGCCGGTGCCGATGCGGCTGCTGGGCACCCGCGCGTTCGCGCCGACCGGCGAGACGGGTTTCCTGCTGGAGTACTTCGGGCTCACCGCCGACGGGATCGCCCGGTCGGCGTTGGAGGTGCTGGGGCTTGACCACGCATGAGAACCCGCTCGGCCCGAGGACGGTGACCGCGTGACCGCGCATGAGAACCCGCTCGGGCCGAGGACGGTGACCGCGTGACCGCGCTCGGGGACCCGCTCGTGCTGGGTGTGGACCAGGGCACGAGCGCGACCAAGGCGATCCTGGTGGACGCGGCGGGCGAGCTGGTGGCGCGCGCCTCGGCGCCGCTGTCCAGGCGGCATCCCGAGCCGGGGCTGGTCGAGCAGGACGGCGAGGAGCTGTGGCGCAGCGTCCTCGACGCCGTGGCCGGCTGCCTCGCGCAGGCGCCTCCAGGGCGGATCACCGCCGTGGGCCTGAGCGTGCAGCGCGAGTCGGTGATCCTCTGGGACCGGGCCACGGGCGCCCCGCTGGGGCCGCTGGTGAGCTGGCAGGACCGCCGGGGCACCGGCCTGTGCGCCCGCCTGGCCGCCGGGGGCGCCGCCCCCCTGGTACGCCGGGCCAGCGGCCTGCCCCTGGACCCGATGTTCTCCGCGGCCAAGGCGGCCTGGCTGCTCGACCACCACGACCCCGCGCGGGCGCGATCCCTGAGGGGTGAGCTGTGCCTGGGCACGGTGGACTCGTGGCTGCTGCACCGGCTGGGCGGCGGGCACGTGATCGAGGTCGGCTGCGCCTCCCGTACGCAGTTGCTGGACGTGCGGCGGCGGGCGTGGAGCCCGGAGCTGCTCGACCTGTTCGGCTTGCCGGTGGAGGCGCTGCCGCACGTGGTGGCCTCCACCGCGACCCACGCCGACGCCAAGGCGCTGCATCCCGCCCTGGCGGGGGTGCCGGTCGCGGCGGTGCTCGGCGACTCGCACGCCGCCCTGTTCGCGCACGCGGCGGGGCAGCCGGGGCGGGTCAAGGTCACGTACGGCACGGGCTCGTCGGTGATGGGGCTGGTCTCGGGGCCGGAGACGGTGAGCGACGAGGGGCTGTGCCTGACGGTCGGCTGGGACGACGGCGTGCCCGCGTACGCGCTGGAGGGCAACATCCTGTCCACGGGGGCCACGATCGCCTGGCTGGCCGGGGTTCTGGGGACGCGGGCCGAGGAGCTGGCGCGGCTCGCGACCGCCGGCCGCCGGGGTAGGCTGCAGATCGTGCCGGCGTTCGGCGGCCTCGGGGCGCCGTGGTGGGACGACCGGGCAGAAGCGATCATGACGGGTTTCGGCCTGGACAGCCGGCGGGAGGACATGGCGAGGGCGGCGGTCGACTCGATCGGCCTGCAGGTCGGCGACGTCGTGTCGGCCATGGAGCGCGCGGCGGGGCCGGTGGCGGAGCTGCTGGCCGACGGCGGGCCCACCGCCAACGCCGACCTCATGCAGTGGCAGGCCGACGTGACCGGTCACGCCGTGCGCGTCGCGCGCCGGCCCGAGCTGTCGGCCCTAGGGGCCGCGCACCTCGCAGGGGCCGCATCCGGTGTATGGTCCCGCCGGGAGCTGTCCGGGCTGCCGCGCCACGGCCGGCGCTACACACCCGTTCTGCCGGTGTGCGAACGGCGTCGCGCCCTAGCAGAATGGCACTCGGCAGTGGCCCGGGCTCGCCACCGGACCAGCAGGAGCGGCGGAGCCGAAGCGGAGGCCAGCGATCGTGGGAGCTGACAGTCAGTTCGAGAAGGGCCGCGCGGAGTCCGTGCGGTTCGGCGGGCGCAGGCTCAGCCAGGAGTCCGAGCGCATGCGGCTGCTCGTCCGCGTGGCCCGGCTCTACCACGAGCACGGCGTGCGGCAGCCGCAGATCGCCGCCCAACTGCGCATCTCGCAGCCGCGCGTGTCCCGGCTGCTGAAGGAGGCCGCCGAGATCGGCATCGTGCGCACGGTGGTCGTGGTGCCCAGCGGCGTGCACGCGCTGCTGGAGGAGGACCTGGAGCGCAAGTACGGCGTGGAGCAGATCATCGTCGTGGACGCCTCGGGCGACAGCCACGACGTGGTGGCCGCGCTGGGCTCGGCGGGCGCGACGTACCTCGACGCCACGCTGATCGGCGGCGAGCACCTCGGCATCTCCTCGTGGAGCGCGAGCCTGCTGGCCACGGTGGAGGCCATGCAGCGCCGCCCGGTGCGGGTGGCCGAGGAGGTCGTGCAGCTCATCGGCGGCGTGGGCAAGGGCTCCGCGCAGGTGCAGGCCACCCGGCTGGCCGCCCACCTGGCCGACCTGACCGGCGCCGAGCCGGTCTTCCTGCCCGCGCCGGGGCTGGTCGGCTCGGCGGTGGCGCGGCAGGCGCTGTCCGACGACCACGTGGTGCGGCAGGTGGTGGACGCCTGGTCGCGGCTGACGACGGTGCTGGTCGGGATCGGCAGCCTCAACCCGTCGCCGTTGCTGCAGGAGAGCGGCAACGCGATCGGCGAGGAGGAGATGGAGACGCTGCGCGGGCTCGGCGCCGTGGGTGACGTGTGCCTGCGCTTCTTCGACGCCGAGGGACGGCTGGTCGACTCGCCGCTGGAGGAGCGCATCCTCGGCATCCCGGCCGCCGACCTGCTGCGCGTGCCGCGGCGCATCGCGATCGCCGGCGGGCGGCGCAAGACCGCCGCCATCAGGGCCGCGCTCAGGGGCGGCTGGGTCAACACGCTCATCACGGACGTGGGCGTGGCCGAGGAACTGCTGAAGGACTAGCCCCACCCCCAGGACAGGGCCGTCGTGCGCACGCCGCACGGCGGCCTTCGCCGTTCCTGGACGAGTCCTGGGAATTTACCGGCGCGTCATCTGGCGGAGAAACCGCTCTTGACAGTCACATCCGTGTCGTTCACGATGTGATGCAATCCACTCCATTCATGGCTGAATAAAAATTCTCACCTATCGACAGCGTGGTCCGGAGTGTGCCGATCCACGGCACAGCCCTGCCTGTTTCCGGGGCGGAAAGAGAGCGTTTCGATGACCGAGGCCCCTGGCTTCGATCCCCAGCAATCAGAATTCAGCCGCCGCGCTTTCGTGCGCTCGGCGGCGCTGGCCACCCCCGCCGTGGCGCTGGCCGGACAGGCCGGCACGGCCGCCGCCGCCTCGGCGCCCACGCCGTCCCCGTCGCCTGCTCCGAGCACCCGGGCGAGCGCGGCGGCGCCGAAGATCCCGGCCTTCCCCGGCGCCGAGGGCGCGGGCAAGTACACGACCGGCGGCCGGGGCGGCGCCGTGTACGAGGTGACCACCCTGGCCGACGACGGCCCCGGCTCGCTGCGCGAGGCGGTCGCCAAGTCCGACGGCACGATCGTCTTCCGGGTCGCCGGCACCATCAAGATCAAGGGCGGGCTCGACATCACCGGGTCCAACCTCACGATCGCCGGCCAGACCGCCCCGGGTCACGGCGTCACCGTCGCCGGCAACGAGACGGCGATCAAGGGCGACAACATCATCCTGCGCCACCTGCGCTTCCGCGGCGGTGACGAGATGGGCACCCCGATCGACACGTTCGCCGCCCGCGGCGTGAAGGATCTGATCATCGACCACTGCTCCTTCTCCTGGGGCGTGGACGAGTGCTTCTCCGTCTACGGCAACACCAACGTGACCGTGCAGTGGTGCATCATCTCCGAGGGCCTGACCAACTCGGTGCACGACAAGGGCCGGCACGGCATGGGCGGCCTGTGGGGCGGCGACACGGTCACCTACCACCACAACCTGCTGATCCACCAGAACGCGCGCAATCCGCGCTTCAGCTTCGAAGAGGGCATGGCCCTGGTGGTGGACCACCGCAACAACGTGATCTACAACCACGGCATCACCTCCTGCTACGGCGGCGAGTGGTCCAACGGCATCAACCTGGTCGGCAACTACTACAAGCCGGGCCCCAACACGCTGCCGAAGACCGCCAGGGAGATCGTCGCCCCCGGCCGGTTCGGCCAGTGGCACGTCAGCGGCAACGAGATCGAGGGCCACGCCGACGTCACGGCCGACAACGCGCTCGGCATCACCTACCCGGTCGGCGGCATCACGCTGCTGCCCAAGCCGGTGGAGTTCGAGAACGGCATCACCGAGCAGGGCGCGCAGCAGGCGTACGCGGCCGTCCTGGAGCAGGCGGGGGCCATCCTGCCGCGCCGGGACGCCATCGACGCCCGGCTGGTCGGCGAGGCGCGCACCGGCACGGGCCGGCACATCAACTCCCAGAAGGACGTGGGCGGCTTCCTGCCCTTACCCACCGAGGTGCCCGCGCCGGCCGACACCGACAAGGACGGCATCCCGGACGAGTGGGAGACCGCGCAGGGGCTGGACCCGAACAACGCCGACGACGCCAAGGCGGCCGGCGGTGACGGGTACACGAACCTGGAGCGGTACCTGAACTCGATCCAGCGAGCCGGGGCCCGCAACCCGGAGGTGGCGATCACCTCCCCCCAGATCGACCAGGTGTTCGCGGCCAACAAGGACAAGCAGCCGGTCGCGATCACGGCCGACGCCAAGGCCCTCGACGGGGCGAGCATCGCCAAGGTCGAGTTCTTCCACGGCGACGAGAAGATCGGCGAGTCGACGGCGGCCCCGTACCAGGCGACCTGGAGGGGCGTGACCGACGGCACCTACTTCCTGACGGCCAGGGCCACCGACAGCACGGGCTCGGCCACCACCTCCTCGCTGGTGCCGATCCACGTCAACCGCACCAGGACGCACCCGGGCTGGCAGGTCAAGGACATCGGCGAGGTGCCGATCCCCGGCAACACGGCGCTCAAGGACGGCGTGTTCACGATCAAGGGGTCCGGCAAGATCGCCGGCTGGAAGGACGCCTTCCACTTCGCCTACAAGGCGGTCGGGTTCAGCAAGCGCGGCGAGGTCCTGGAGATCACCGCCCGGCTGGACGGCGTGAGCAAGAATCACGTCGACGCCGTGGCCGGCATCATGGTGCGGCAGGACCTGGAGCCCAACTCGCCGTTCATGATGGCCGGCATCGGATACTCGGCCAGCAACGAGGACGGCTCCCGCAAGCGCGCCAAGGCGATCAGGGTCGCCTCCCACGGCACGGCGCCGAGCGTCGGCGTGTACCCGCCGGCCGGCGAGGACCCGCTGGACGACAAGCCGTACTGGCTGCGCCTGGTCTGCCGGAGCCTGCCGACGGGCGGGGACACCGAGTTCGAGGCCTTCCTCTCGGAGAACTCGCTCAACTGGGAGCGCATCGGCTACGAGCGCATCGTCATGCGGACCGGCCGGTTCTACATCGGCCTGGCCGTGGACGGCAACCAGGAGGCGAACGGCGTCCACGTCTACACCACGGCGACCTTCAGCCAGGTCAAGGTCAATCGTTAGACCTCCAGAACGGAGCACCCATGACAGAGCACGCGTTGACGAGGAGGAGCCTGCTCCGCGGCGGGGGACTGCTCGCGCTCGCCACGGCGAGCGGCTGCAGCTTCTTCGACACCAGCCCGGACACGGGCGCCGCCGGCGCGGCGCAGGCCGCCGACATGTCCGCCAAGGAGGCGCCGGCGCTGGCGGAGCTGGTCAAGGCCGGCAAGCTGCCGCCGCTGGAGCAGCGCCTGCCGAAGAACCCGCTGACCGTCACCCCGCTGCAGGAGCCCGGCAGGTACGGCGGCACGTGGAACTCGGCCCTGGTCGGCGAGGACGACTGGGACTGGCTGATCTTCACGCTCTACGAGCCCCTCGTCCGGCTCAAGCCCGGCACCAACGGGCAGAAGGGCCCGGACGACATCATCCCCAACGTCGCCGAGTTCGAGGTCAAGGACGGCGGCCGGGAATACGTCTTCCGCCTGCGCGAGGGCCTGAAGTGGTCCGACGGGCAGCCCTGCACGGCCGACGACATGCTGTTCGCCTTCGAGGACGTGGCCACCTACCACGACCTGCACACGACCGGCATCTACGACCTCTACCTGGAGAACGGCAGCACCACCGAGCGGGTCAAGGTCGAGAAGGTGGACGAGCGGACCGTCCGCTACGTCTACAAGGAGCCGAAGGCGGGCCTGCTGTTCCAGATCGCGGTGGCCACGTTCGAGCGGGGCGGGGCGAGCGGGTTCCTGCTGCCCAAGCACTACCTCAAGCAGTTCCACAAGAAGTACAACCCGGACGCCGACAAGCTCGCCAAGGAGCAGCAGCTGGAGGACTGGACCCAGCTGTTCATGCAGAAGAACGACGTCCCGCACAACGCCGACATCCCCACGCTGCACGCGTGGAAGATCAGCAACGCGATCGGCAAGGGAACGGCGGTGGTGGCCGAGCGGAACCCGTACTACTGGAAGGTCGACCAGCAGGGGCGCCAGCTCCCCTACATCGACCGGTTCAGGTCGGAGATCCTCGGCGACGTCGAGGTGGAGCTGCTGAAGATCATGAACGGCGAGCTCCACATGCAGCTGCGCAACTTCAACACGCCGGAGAACAAGCCGCTGGTCGCGCAGAACGCCACCAAGGGCAAGTACCGGCTGTTCGACGTGCAGAGCCGGCTGAGCAACACGATGATCATCCAGTTCAACCAGACCATCTCCGACGAGAACCTGCGCGAGCTGTTCAGGAAGAAGGACTTCCGGGTCGGGCTGTCGTACGCGATCAACCGGAAGCAGATCATCGACGGCGTGTACGCGGGCCAGGGCGAGCCCTGGCAGGGCGCGCCCTCCAAGGCCAACGCCCTCTACGACGCGGACTTCGCCAAGCAGTACACGGAGTACGACGTCGCCAGGGCCAACGAGTTCCTGGACAAGGCCGGGCTGACCGAGAAGGACGCCGACGGCAAGCGGCTCGGCCCCGACGGCAAGCCGCTGATGATCACGGTCATGGCGGACACGGAGTTCCCCCACCACGTCCAGGCGCTGGAGTTCGTCAAGAAGGACTGGGAGGCGGTCGGGGTCGGGCTGCGGGTCGATCCGGTGGCGTCCACGCTGTACGACGAGCGCACGATGGGCAACAACCCGCAGGCGTCCGCGTACACGTGCAGCGACTTCGACGTGATCACCGGCACCGGCGGCGACCACTACTACGTGCCGAGCAACTCCGGCAGCGCCCGCTACGCCATCCGCTGGGCCCAGTGGTACGGCAGCAAGGGCAAGAGCGGCGACGAGCCGCCGGAGGAGGTGCGCAAGCAGCTGGAGGCGTTCACCACCATGCGCACCGAGCCCGACTTCACCAAGGCGCTGGAGCACGCCAAGGAGGTCGTGCGCATCTCCAAGGAGCAGTTCTACTCGATCGGGATCAGCTCGTACCCGAACGAGTACGGCATCGTCTCCAACAGCTTCAAGAACGTGCCCGAGTCCATGGCCGCCGCCCCGGTGAACCCCGGGCCGACCATGCCCGAGCAGTACTCCCTCTGAGGGGCCGACGTGCTGGGTTACTTCGGCCGCCGCCTCCTCTACGTGGTGGTGACGCTCTGGGCGATCTCGATCGTCACGTTCGTCATCATCAACCTGCCGCCGGGCGACTACGTCTCGACCCTGGTCGCGAACGCGGATTCGGGCGGCGAGGGCATCACACCCGCGGAGGCCGCCAACCTCAGGCAGCGCTACGGCCTCGATGACCCAATCTTCGTCCAGTACTGGCGGTGGATCTCCGCCATCGTGCTGCACGGCGACTTCGGTCAATCGTTTGCCTGGAACCAGCCGGTCGCCACGCTGATCGGCGAGCGGGTCGTCCTGTCGGCGGTGCTGTCGATCGCCTCGCTGCTCCTGGTCTGGGCGATCGCGTTCCCGATCGGGATCTACAGCGCGGTCAAGCAGTACTCCTGGGGCGACTACGGCTTCTCCTTCCTCGGCTTCATCGGGATGGCGGTCCCCGAGTTCATGCTGGCGCTGGTCCTCATGTACGTCGGGTTCCGCTACTTCGGGCAGAGCGTGGGCGGGCTGTTCTCACCGGAGTTCCAGGACGCGGCCTGGAACCTGGGCAAGGTCCTCGACCTGTTCGGCCATCTCTGGGTGCCGATCGCGGTCATCGCGGTCTCCGGGACGGCCGGCATGATCCGGGTGACCAGGGCGAACCTGCTCGACGAGCTCTACCGGCCCTACGTGCACACGGCCAGGGCCAAGGGGCTGCCGGAGTGGAAGCTGCTGCTGAGGTACCCGGTGCGGATGTCGCTCAGCCCGTTCTTCAGCACGGTGGGCTGGCTGCTGCCGGGGCTGATCGGCGGGGAGACCATCGTCTCGGTCGTCATGAGCCTGCCGACCGGCGGCCCGCTGCTGCTCAGCGGGGTCATGAACCAGGACATGTACCTGGTCGGCAGCTTCATCATGATCCTCAGCCTGCTCACCGTGGTCGGCACCGTGATGAGCGACCTGGCGCTGGCGTGGTGGGACCCGCGAATTCGCAAACGGTACAAGAGAGAGTAGCGCCGCATGTTTCTCAGGCGACCCACGACGAAGGAAGCAGGGACGCTGCCGCAGTGGCGGCTGATGTGGCGGCAGTTCCGGCGGCACCGGCTCGCGATGGCCGGCGCGGCGATCCTGATCCCGGTGTACTTCGTGGCGATCTTCGCGGAGTTCTTCGCGCCGATGTCCAGCTCGACCGCGAACACGTCCATGACGTACGCGCCGCCGCAGGTGCTGCACTTCTCCGGCGAGCACGGCCTGCACGTGTACGGCTACACGACCGAGCGCGACCCGGACACCTTCGAGCAGCGCTACACCGAGGATCCGGCCAAGGTGATCGAGGTCGGGCTGTTCGTGCACGGCGACGAGTACAAGCTGCTCGGCCTGATCCCGTCCGACATCCACCTGATCGGCCCCGTGCAGCAGGGCGAGCCGTTCTTCCTGCTGGGCTCGGACCAGAACGGGCGGGACCTGCTGTCCAGGCTGATCCACGGCGCCAGGGTGTCGTTGTCGATCGGCCTGGTCGGGGTGGCGGCCAGCTTCCTGCTCGGCATGCTCATCGGCGGCATCTCCGGATACTTCGGCGGCGCCGTCGACAACGTCGTGCAGCGGGTCATCGAGTTCCTGATGGCGATCCCGACGCTGCCCCTGTGGATGGCGCTGTCGGCCGCGCTCCCCACCGACTGGGGGCCGCTGACCCGATATTTCGCCATCACGGTGCTGCTGTCGCTGATCGGGTGGACCGGGCTGGCCCGGGACGTGCGCGGGCGGTTCCTGTCGCTGCGCGAGGAGGACTTCGTCACGGCCGCCCGGCTGGACGGCGTGGGCCGGCTGTCGATCATCTTCCGGCACATGATCCCGTCCTTCGCCAGCCACATCATCGCCTCGCTGTCACTGGCCATCCCGGCCATGATCCTCGGCGAGACCAGCCTGAGCTTCCTCGGCCTGGGCCTGCAGGCCCCCGCCGTGAGCTGGGGCGTGCTGCTGGAGGGCGCGCAGAACGTGCGCGTCGTGGCGAACGCGCCGTGGCTGCTGGCGCCGGGCGTCGCGGTGGTGGTCGTGGTGGTCGCCATGAACTTCTTCGGGGACGGCTTGAGAGACGCCGCCGATCCGTACGGAGCGGCGAGCCGAGCCCGGAGAAGGAAGCCCTTCTGGCGTGACCGCGCAGGGCGTCAAGCGAGCGCGACCATCAACACGGAAACAGGAAGGTGAGCAGGCGTGCCCGCAGACGACGTGCTGCTTGAGATCGAGGACCTGCGCACGCACTTCCTCATGGACGACGGCGTGGTGTGCGCCGTGGACGGCGTGAACCTGAAGGTGCGCAGGGGCGAGACGCTGGCCATCGTCGGCGAGTCCGGCTGCGGCAAGAGCGTCATGGCCCGCTCGATCCTGCGCCTGGTGGACCCGCCGGGGCAGATCGAGGGCGGCAAGATCACCCTGCACCGCGAGAGCGGCCCCGTCGAGCTGGTCGGCGCCGATACGAAGCTGCTGCGGCAGATCAGGTGGAACGACATCGCGATGGTCTTCCAGGAGCCGATGGCCTCGCTCAGCCTCGTGCACACCATCGGCAGCCAGATCGTCGAGGCGGTGCGGCTGCACGAGAACGTCGGCAAGGCCGAGGCCCGCAGGCGCGCGATCGAGATGCTCGACCGGGTCGGCATCCCCATGCCGCAGCGGCGGGTGGACGCCTACCCGTTCGAGCTGAGCGGCGGCATGCGGCAGCGGGCCATGATCGCGATGGCGCTGGCGTGCAACCCCAGCCTGCTGATCGCCGACGAGCCGACGACCGCGCTGGACGTCACCACCCAGGCGCAGATCCTGGAGCTGCTGCGGGACCTGCAGGGCGAGTTCGGCATGGCCATCATGCTGATCACGCACGACCTCGGGGTGGCGGCGCAGGTCGCCGACAGCATGGCCGTCATGTACCTGGGGCGGGTGGTCGAGTACGGCTCCGCCGAGCAGGTGCTGGCCGCGCCCCGCCACCCCTACGCTCAGGCGCTGCTGCGCTCGATGCCCCGGCTGGGGCGGGCCAGGCAGCGGCGGCTGACGGCGATCAAAGGCATGGTGCCGCCCCCGTACGCGCGGCCGGACGGGTGCTTCTTCCACCCGCGCTGCGACCACGTGGTGGCCGGGCGGTGCGACGCGGTCGAGCCGCGCCTGCTGCCCGTGGGCGACCGCGAGGTGTCCTGCCTGCTCTACGAGGAGGACGAGTGAGCAAGGAACCCCTGCTCAGGATCGAAGGCCTGACCAAGCACTTCCCCATCCGCAGCGGCCTGCTCGGCCGGCAGGTCGGCACGGTGAAGGCGGTCGACGAGGTCGATCTGGACATCGCGGCGGGCACCACGCTCGGCCTGGTCGGGGAGTCCGGCTGCGGCAAGACCACGCTGGGCCGGTGCATCGTGCGGGCGCACGACCCGACCGGCGGGCGCATGCTCTACCGGCGGCCCGACGGCTCGGTGATCGACGTGGCGGGGCTGAAGGAGAAGGAGCTCAAGCCGTACCGGGCCGAGGTGCGGATGATCTTCCAGGACCCGCACTCGTCGCTCAACCCGCGCAAGACCCTGCGCGAGATCATCGGCGAGCCGATGCGGGTGCATCAGGTCGGCACCAAGGAGGAGATCGACGCCCGGGTCGGCGAGCTGCTCGAACGCGTCGGCCTGCGCCCCGAGTACGCCAACCGCTACCCCCACGCGTTCAGCGGCGGTCAGCGGCAGCGGGTGGGGATCGCGCGGGCGCTGGCGCTCTCGCCCCGCCTGGTCGTCGCCGACGAGGCGGTCAGCGCGCTGGACGTGTCGGTCCGCGCCCAGATCCTCAACCTGCTCATGGACCTGCAGGAGGAGTCGGACCTCGGCTTCCTGTTCGTCAGCCACGACCTGGGCATCATCGAGCACGTCGCGGACGTGGTCGCGGTCATGTACCTGGGCCGGGTGGTCGAGCAGGGCCCGACCGAGGAGCTGTACGGGCGGCCCCTGCACCCCTACACCGAGGCGCTGCTGTCGGCCGTGCCCGACCCGGATCCCGCGGCCAAGCGGCACCGCGAGCGGATCAAGCTGCTGGGCGACATCGCCGACCCGGCGCACGTGCCGCCCGGGTGCCCGTTCAACCCCCGCTGCGTGTACGCCAGGGACACCTGCCGCACCGAGCGGCCCCCGCTGCGCGAGGTGCGGGGCCGGCGGGTGGCCTGCCACTTCGCCGAGGAGCTGGAGCTGCGCGGCGTCCCCGATCCCGACGTACGAGAGGACCCGGTGGTCAACGTATGACCGACCCCCGTTTCGACGGCATCGTGCGGCCGTCCGCCGTGCTGGCCGGCGCGCGCGAGGCGCTGCTGCCGGCGCCGCACGGCCCCGACAACCACGCGGCCAACCTGCTGCGCACGCGCGGCGGCGAGCTGCTGTGCGCCTGGTTCAGCGGCCCCCAGGAAGGCGATCCCGGCACGAACGTGGTGGTCTCGCGCCTGACCGGCGACCGCTGGCAGGAGCCGCTGCTCGTGGCGGCCGACCCGCTGCGCAGCGAGCAGAACCCGGTCCTGTTCGAGGACGGCGGCGGGCTGGTGTGGCTGCTGCACACCTCCATGGAGCCGCACGACCAGACCACCGCGCACGTGGTGGCCCGCACCTCGGCCGACGCCGGCCGCACGTGGAGCGAGCCGCGCGTGCTGCTGTCCGAGCCGGGAATCTTCGTGCGGCACCCGCCGATCGTCCTGGACGACGGCGCGTGGGTGCTGCCCGCCTACCACTGCACCGCCGGCGGCGACCACAGCGTGGCCGAGGTCAGCGCTGACGGCGGGCGCACGTGGACCGAGCACCAGGTTCCCGGGAGCGCGGACCTGGTCCAGATGACGATCGCCCGGCGGCCCGACGGGCGGCTGCTGGCGATGTTCCGCGACCGGCGGGCGGGGCGGATCTACGCCTCCACCTCCTCCGACGGCCGCACCTGGTCCGCTCCGACGCGGACCGAACTGCCGAACAACGACTCCTCCGTCCAGCTCACGAGGCTCGGCGACGGACGGCTCGCGCTCGTCTACAACGACGCGAGCCTGGAGCGCGACCAGTTCAGGTGGGTGACCAAGAACGGGGAACGGCGCAAGAAGGCGCTGCGCACCCCCCTGGTCGTCGCCGTCTCCGAGGACGGCGGCGCGAACTGGCCGCACCGGCGCGTACTGCAGGATTCCGACTCCGAATATTGGCAGAGCGAGCTCGGCTATTCCTATCCGAGCGTCACCGACGGCCGGGAAGGGCGGCTGGACGTCGCCTTCTCCTATTTGCGGAAGACCATCAAGTATCTGGAGATCGACGCTTCATGAAAATTCGGCAGAGCCTTTTATACGGCACCCTGGCGGTGGCCGTCGGCGTGCCCTCGTACGTGTCAGGCGCGCACGGCGACGGCGACGTGCAGGTGGCGCCGACCGGCGCGTACGCCTGCCGCCAGGACGTGGCGGCCCCCGACCCGAACGTCCCCAAGGTCCACGCGGCGGCCGTCACGCAGGCCCCGACGGGTGACATGCTGACGGTCTACTACGGCGGCACGTCGGAGGGCGCCGCCAACCAGGCGCTCTACCTGTCGCGGCTGGCGACCGGCAAGAAGACCTGGTCCAAGCCGGAGGTCGTGGTCGACGAGCCGGGCAAGGCCGACGGCAACCCCGTGCTGTGGTCGGACGGCAAGCGGGTCTACCTGTTCTACGTCGTCATCGAGGGGCACGGCTGGGAGCAGGCCTCCATCCGGCTCAAGACCTCCGACGACGGCGGCCACACCTGGAGCGAGCCCACCGTCATCCGCTCCGAGTGGGGCTGGATGGTCGGCACCAACCCGATCCGCATGTCCAACGGCGAGGTGCTGCTGCCCATCTACGACGAGGCCAACTCCAGCTCCGGCTTCTACGTCTTCAGCCAGGACCTGAGCACGTGGAAGGCGTACCCGGAGGACACCGGGGCCTGGATCCGCACGCCGGAGGGCTCGATCCAGCCGACCGTGGTGGAGGTGGAGCCGGGGCGGCTGGCCGCGTACATGCGGACCGGCGACAAGGCGATCTACAAGAGCGAGTCGACCGACTTCGGCCGCACGTGGAGCGCTCCCGCGGCCGAGCCGATCGGCAACCCGAACTCCCGCGTCGCCGCGCTGAAGCTGGACAGCGGCAAGCTCGTGCTGGCCTACAACCCGTGGGTCGAGCACCGCTCCCCCATGCGCCTGTCGCTCTCGCCGGACAAGGGGCGCACGTGGGAGCACTCGGTGGACGTGGAGGCCCAGTCGGGCCCGCAGTTCACCTACCCGGTGCTCACCCAGAGCGCCGACGGCTTCATCCACCTGGTCTATTCCTACAACCGCAACAACATCCGGCACGTGGTCTTCAACGAGGAATACCTGCGCAACGCGGTGGGCCTGCTCTCGAACTGGCCCGAGCACACGATCACCGAGTTCAAGAACGGCGTCCGGCGCGATGTCGTGCGCCAGTGCAGCTATTCCCCCGTCAAGGAGAGTGAATGATGAGCAAGGTTCGTGGGATCGCGCTGCTGGCGCTCGCTCTGTCCGTCACCGCCGTGCCCGCCAACGCCTCGGCGGCCGCCTGCAAGGACGTGGGGAACAAGTACAACCTGCCGTTCCAGGTCTGCGACGACGAGCTGTTCATCTTCGCCGCCAACTACAAGCCGTTCGAGGCGACCGTCGACGAGTCCCGGCAGGGCACCCGGGTCTTCGACGAGATCATCGGCAACAAGCTGCGGGCGGCGTTCCCCGACATCAAGATCAAGTACGCGACGTGGGACCTCCCCGTGCGGTACGAGGACCTCAAGAAGGCGGGCGTCACCCCCGACATCATCATCGAGGACCCCAAGTCCCGCATCGACCGCGACCTGGAGCCGATGGGCTGGGTCGGCGACCTCACCGCCGACCTCCAGAAGGCCGGCATCGACCTGAACACGCTGAACAAGGCCGCCGTGGAGCTGACCAGGTCGCGCTCCGACGGCGGGATCTACGGCGTGCCGCTGTTCATCGACGAGCACGTGCTGCTCTACAACAAGAAGATCTTCGACAAGTTCGGGGTGCAGCATCCCAAGCCCGGCATGACGTACGACGAGGCGTACAAGCTGGCCAAGAAGCTGACCAGGGACGACGGCCTGGACCACTACAAGGGCTACATGCAGCACCCCGACCAGTACCTCGAGTTCAACCAGGCCGGCCTCTACCCGTTCCAGCCGACGGCGGGCGAGGAGCCGAAGCCCGAGGAGGTCAAGGTCAGCATCACCGGTGACGGCTGGAAGCAGTACGTGGAGAACCTGTACCGCTTCCTGACGATCCCGCGCAACGAGTTCACCACCGTCACGGACTTCTTCAAGGGCGACATGAGCCAGCCGGGCCACCTGGCCATGGCCGTCGAGACGGTGTCGCGGCTGAACATGTACGCCGGCAACGAGCTGTTCATCGAGGACGGCGACGAGGAGTCGTTCAAGGAGCAGGCCAAGAGCGTCGACATCGGGGTCACCGCGATCCCGGTGCTCAAGCGCGGCTCCACGACCATCTACCAGCCGAACACGCGGGCAGCGTTCGTCCCGCCGTCCGCAGCGCACAAGGATCAGGCGCTGCGGATCGTGAAGTGGCTGGTGTCGGAGGAGGCCCAGACGGAGATCTCCAAGCAGGGCATCAAGGCCGTGCTGCAGACCGAAGGCGTCGTGTCGAACTTCGGCAAGGGCGTCCCCGCGCTGGCGAACCTCGACACCTCGGCCGTCTACTGGGGCGAGAACGCCGCGGTGTCGAACTACCAGAACACCGAGTTCTGGGACCTGCCGCTGTGGTCGGTCTTCCGCCAGCACGTGCTGCGTGACGGCATGACGCCCGAGCAGTCGCTGGCCGTCTCCGAGCAGCAGGACATCCCCAACTACATCAAGGCGCAGGCCGCCGCAGGGAAGGATTGGTAACACTGTCCCCCACCGTGGAACGCTGGGGCGTCCACGAGATCGAGCTGGCCGGGCCGTCCGACGGCAACCCCTTCGCTGACGTTCGTCTGTCGGCCCGGTTCCAGTTCCGCAATCGCATCGTCGAGGCCGACGGCTTCTACGACGGCGACGGCGTCTACCGCGTCCGGTTCATGCCGGACGCGGTGGGTCCGTGGAGCTACACCACCGTGAGCAACGTGACCGAGCTGGACGGCCACGCGGGCGCCTTCGAGGTGTCGCCCGCGTCCGAGGGCAACCACGGCCCCGTGCGCGCGTCCGGCACCGCGTTCGAGTACGCCGACGGCACGCCGTACCTGCCGTTCGGCACCACCGCCTACCACTGGACGCACGACATGGACGAGGAGCGCGAGCGGCAGACGCTGCGCACGCTCGCCGCCTCGCCCTTCAACAAGCTGCGCATGTGCGTGCTGCCGACCGGCGCGATGACGCCGCCGCAGGTGCCGTTCGCCGGGAAGGACCCGGACGGGCTGGACAAGACCCGGTTCAACCCGATCTTCTTCCGCCACCTGGAGTCCCGCGTCCGGGACCTGCTCGACCTCGGCATCGAGGCCGACATCATCCTCTTCCACCCCTACGACTTCGGCCGGCGCGGCATCGAGGACATGGGCAAGCAGGCCGACCACGCCTTCCTGCGGCACGTCATCGCCCGCCTGGCCGCCTACCGCAACGTGTGGTGGTCGGCCGCCAACGAGTACGACTTCAACACGGCCAAGACCGTCGAGGACTGGGACGACATCCTGCGCACGATCGCCCGGCTGGACCCGTACGAGCACCTGCGCTCGATCCACAACGGGACCCGCATGTACGAGGTCGCGACCCTGTACGACTTCACCAAGCCCTGGGTGACGCACCAGAGCATCCAGCACTGGGACGTCACCCCCACCGACGAGTGGCTGCGCGCCTGCCCCAAGCCGGTGGTGCTCGACGAGATCTGCTACGAGGGGAACATCGGCAGGCGCTGGGGCAACGTCACCGGCGAGGAGCTGGTGGACCGCTTCTGGGAGGGCATGGCGCGCGGCGGTTACGTGGGCCACGGCGAGTCGCTGTCCGGCTTCCAGGAGCGGGCCTGGATCGGCAACGGCGGCGGCCTGTACGGGCAGAGCCCCGCCAGGATCGCCTTCCTGCGGCAGGTCATGCAGGCGCGCCACGAGGGCGTGCTGCTGCGGTACCTGGGGCGGCGGCAGGCGGCCTCCGTCACGGTGGACCTGCCCGACGACGGCTGCGCCTACGAGGTCGAGCTGATCGACGCCTGGAACATGACGATCACCCCGGTGGACGGCGCGTACCGGAAGCAGGCGCGGGTGGCGCTGCCGCGCCGACCGTACCTGGCGCTGCGGATGACGAGGGTTGCACCATGATCATCGATGGGATGGCGACGACCGCGCTCGCCTGGCACCTGCAGGGCGCCAACCGGCGCGCGCGGACGCTCGCCACGCTGCAGGCCTCCCCCTTCGACCGGGTGCGGATGGCGGCGCTGGCCGGCCGGTGCACGCTCGACTCGCTGGAGGAGCGGGTGGCGGAGCTGGCCGGGATCGGGGTGACCGCCGAGCTGGTGCTGCTGCACCCCGACGACGGCATCGCCGACGTGGCGGCCGCGACGCGCTACCTGGAGGAGGTGGTCCCCCGCCTGGCGGCGCACCCGAACGTGTGGTGGTCGCTGTCGGCCGACCCCGCGCGCCTGCCCGGCATCTCCGAGCACGACTGGGTGCGGCTGGCGGACCTGGTGGCCGAGGAGGATCCCGGCCACCATCCGCTGTCCATCACCGTCCCGGCCGATTCGCCGCTGCTGTGGCGGCGCGGCTTCACGCACGGCAGCGTGACCGCGCGCAGCCCGCGCGACGCGTGGGTCCAGACGCGCGACCACCACAAGCCGGTCGTCATGGACATGTGCGGCTACGAGGGCGACGCGCCCGATCCGTGGCTGAGCCTGACCCCGCAGGAGGTCGTGACCCAGGCCTGGGACGGGGCGGTGCGGCGGCGGTGCGTCACGCACGGGGAGTCGTACCTGGACGAGGACGGGCTGACCTGGTCGCAGAGCGGCGGGACGCTCGTCGGCGAGGCGGTGCCGCGGCTGCGGCTGCTGCGCCAGGTGCTCGTCGCGATCCCCGAGCAGGCGCGGTACCGGGACAGGGACGCGCCGATGCTGGAGCTGCCCGGGGAGTTCTACCTGGAGTTCTGCGGCGAGCATCGGTTCCCGCAGCGCGAGTACGACGTGCCGGAGGGGCGCTACGAGGTCGAGGTGATCGACACGTGGGAGATGACGGTGACGCCGCACGGGGTCCAGGAGGGCCCGGCGGTGAAGGTCCCGCTGCCCGGGACGGTCGGGCAGGCCGTCCGGCTGCGGCGGGTGCCATGACGCCGGTACGCGAGTCCACGCCCGCCGGCGTGCTCGCCGCCATCGCCGAGCCCGGCGGGAAGCTCGTCGAGGTGGTGACGGGCCCCGGCGGCCCCGAGATGCGGCTCGGCCGTCGCGACGCGGCCGGCCCGCACCTGCGGGCACCGCTGCGCGGCCTGCTCACCGCCTCGGCGGGCCGCCCGTGGCGCGTCGAACCCGCCGAACCGGGCACCGTGCGCCTCCAGCGGGGGACGGTGGTGGTGACGGCGCGGGCCGGCGGGCTGAGCGCGCGACTGGAGCTGGCCTTCACCCCGGACGGCCTGCTCACCCTCACCACCACCTGGCGCAACGACTCCGGCGCCGCGATCACCGACGTGGCGGCCGGCCTCCTGCTCCCCCTCCCCACCCAGGACGCCCACGTCACCATGCCGGGCGTGCTCTACAACGACAACCCCTCCTCCGACCCGGCGAGGAAGGTGCCCCGCATCCCGTACGTCGCCGAGGAGCACCGCCTCCCCGTCCCCGCCGTGAACGCCGCCTGGGACGGCCGCTACGTCAGCCTGTTCGCCCACCCGGAGGCCACCCGCGGCCACGACGGCAGGGTGACCTACGGCTCGCTCGGCGTCGTCCGGTCCCCCGGGCTGACCGTGGCCGCCCTGACGGGCGTGATCATGTTCGACGGCGAGCCGGACGTCTGTTACGTCAGCAAGGCGGAGGTGGCGGACCGCCCGATCGGCTACCGGGACCTGGCCCCGGGCGAGACGATCACCACCCGCCACACGCTGGACTGGGGCCCGGTGGAGCCGCGCGGGTTCGGCTTCAGGACGCTCGTGCACACCAGGCTCTACCGCGACGAGCCCGCCAGACCGCTCTCGGCGGACGACATCGTCCGGCTGAAGACGGGCGCCATGGACGCGCGCTGGAACGGCGACGGCTACCTCGCCTACGAGGGCACCCGCCACGGCCGCCCCCGCTCGTACCTGTACGGCTGGACCGGCCAGTGCATGAAGCTGGCCCTGTGCGACGCCCTGCTCGGCATCGAGCGGGGCGAGCCGGAGCGGGTCGAGCGGGCCCGCCGCGCCGCGGACTTCTACGTCGAGGGCAGCGCGACGCCGGTGCGCGGCCTGCGCGCCGCCCGCTACCTGGTCGACGAGGGCAGCTGGGAGATGTTCCGCAAGGACGGCGCGGACTTCGTCTCCAGCCGCGCCCACGGCGAGACGATCACCGACCTGGCGGCGCTGGCCCTGCGGTTCAGGGACGCGGGCCTGGAGGTGCCGCCGGAGTGGGCGGAGGCGGTGGCGGACGCCGCCTCGATCTTCTGGCACACCAGGCTGCCCGAGGGCGTCGTCCCGCTCGGCTGGACCCCGATGGGCACCCCGGTCTCGCCGATGGTGAGCGCGGCGGGCATCCCCTGCGTGCAGGCGATGCTGGGCGCGTACCGGCTGAGCGGGGAGCGGATGTGGCTGCTGCGCGCCGAGGAGGTGCTCGGCCACTACCACCGGCTGCACGCGGCCACGTTCGAGCGGCCGTTCGCGCACGCCACGCTGGACGCCTCGGGCGAGGACAAGGAGGCCGGGATGTACTTCTTCCTGGCCGCCCACGAGCTGTTCCGGCTGACCGGGCGGGAGGCGTACGCGCGGTGGGCGGAGGCGGCGGCCGACTGGCTGCTGACGTTCGTCTACGTGTGGTCGCCGGAGTTCGACGAGGGCAGCACGTTCGAGCGGCGCGGCTTCAAGGCGTGCGGCTGGCCGTCGGTGAGCGTGCAGAACCACCACCTCGACGTGTTCTTCCCCACCTCCGAGCTGATGGAGTTCGGCCGGGCGACCGGCAGGGCCGACTACGCGGAGCAGGCGGACCGGATCCTGCACGCCATGGGCCAGGGCATCTGCACGGAGCCGGGCGACTGGGGCTTCCTGACGCCGGGCGAGCAGGGTGAGGGGTTCTTCCAGACCAACTGGCAGCGCACGGGTGAGGCGAACACCTGGAACCCGTCCTGGGTGATCGCGCTGCCCCTGTATCACGCGCTGCGCATGAGGAAGGTGGCATGAGCTTCGTGACCGAGGAAGAGGCCTGGCGGTACGCCGACGAGCTCCGGGACCGGGTGCGCCCGCCGGAGTTCCCCGACCGCTGGTTCGACGTGACCTCCTACGGCGGCGGGGAGAAGTGGACCGGCGCGTTCCGCGCCGCGATCGCGGCCTGCCACGAGGCGGGCGGCGGCCACGTCCTGGTGCCGCCGGGGACGTACCCCACCGGGGCGATCCACCTGCTCAGCAACGTGGACCTGCACGTGGAGGAGGGCGCGACGATCCTGTTCAGCACCGACCCCGCCGACTACCTCCCGGCCGTCCACACCCGCTTCTCCGCCATCGAGTGCTACAACTACTCCCCCTTCGTCTACGCCTACGGCCAGGAGAACATCGCCATCACCGGGGGCGGCACGCTGGACGGCTCGGCCGGGCCCGAGCACTGGTGGCCGTGGGTGGGCACGCCGGAGTTCGGCTACCGGGAGGGCATGCCGTGGGAGGACGAGGACTGGGCCGAGCTGCAACGCATGGCCGCCGAGGGGGTGCCGGTCGAGCAGCGCGTCTTCGGCGCCGGCCACTACCTGCGGCCGAACCTGATCCAGCCGTACCTGTGCAGGAACGTGCTGGTGGAGGGGGTGCGCATCGTGCGCTCCCCCATGTGGGAGATCCACCCGGTGCGCTGCGAGAACGTGCTGGTCAGGAACGTGTCGATCTACTCGCGCGGGCCCAACAACGACGGCTGCGACCCCGAGTCGTGCAAGTCCGTGGTGATCTCCGGCTGCGTGTTCGACGTGGGCGACGACTGCATCGCCATCAAGGCCGGTCGCGGCCCTGACGGGCGGCGGGTCGGGGTGCCGTGCGAGGACGTGCTGATCGAGGACTGCGAGATGCGCTACCGGTACGGATCCGTCGCGATCGGCACGGACACCACCGGCGGCATCCGCAACGTGTTCGTGCAGCGCTGCCGCTGGGGCGGGGAAGGGCTCTACTTCGGGCTCTACATCAAGACGAACTCGGTGCGCGGCGGCTTCGTGGAGAACGTCTTCGTGCGCGACGTGGAGATCAGCGAGCTGACCAAGGAGGCCGTCTCGATCGATCTCTACCACGGCGACGGGCACAACGGCGACGATCCGCCGCCGATCCGCAACATCCACGTGGCGGGGGTGCGCAGCGACCGTACGCGCAGCGCGTACCTGCTGCGGGGCTATCCGGAGCAGCCGCTGCGGGACGTCACGATCAGGGACAGCTCGTTCGCCCGGGTGTCGCGTGCGGACGTGGCCGCCGACGTCGAGGGCCTGTCGATCACCGGGGTCACGGTCGGCTAGCGGCATTTCAGGCGCCCGGCGGAGGCCAGTGGCAGACTGTGACCATGCGGCCACCCCGAGCGAAGTACTTCAACACCACCGGCCCCTGCGGGCCGCGGCACCACTACATGCTGCCCCCCGCGCAGCGGCTTCCCGAGGCGCGGGTGCTCATCGAGATGGATCGCTACTTCGTGCTGCACGCGCCCCGGCAGACGGGCAAGACGACCACGCTGCGCAGCCTGGCCTCCGAGCTGACCGCTGAGGGCGACATCGCCGCCCTGATGTTCTCCTGCGAGCGCGCCAAGGCGGCCGGCGACGACTACGCGGTCGCGGAGTCCCTTCTGCTGGACTCCCTCCGCGAGGCCGCGGAACGGTCGGGATGGCCGAAGAAGCTGCTGCCGCCGGATTCCTGGCCGGAGGTCACGCCGGGCAGCCGGTTCGGTTCCGCGCTGAGCGCGTGGTGCCGCCGCTGCCCGCGCCGGGTGGTGCTGTTGCTCGACGAGATCGACGCCCTGCAGGGCAACAGCCTGGTCAGCATCCTCAGCCAGCTCCGTGACGGCCACAACGCCCGGCACGAGGGCCATCCGTTTCCCGCGTCCGTGGTGCTGTGCGGGTTGCGCGGCCTGCGCGATTACGAGGTCGCCTCGGGCGGCGAATCCGGCCGGTCCAACTCGGGCAGCCCGTTCAACATCGTCGCCGAGTCGCTGCGCCTGGGCGACTTCACCGCCGATGAGGTCGCCGAGCTGTACGGCCAGCACACGCAGGCGACCGGCCAGGAGTTCGCCAAGGACGCGGTGGACCGTCCTGCGGGTGTGACGGGCCTTCGGAAGGCTTGCGGTCGCGTCAGTGCATCGGCGCCCAGATCGTCATCGGGCCGGTGCCGCGGTTGGCCCAGGTGTAGTACGGCACGAACGTGAGGCCGACCGGGCCCTCGTGCTCCGGCTCCCGTGGCGCGCCCGCGGTGCGGTACGGGAAGCCCGCGTCGTCCGCGCGGTGCACGTGCGCCCTTCCCCGGGCGGTGACCGGCACCACCCCGGTGGGCAGGCCCGTCGTCGGGGTCCCGTCGCGCAGGCCGGGGTCCGTGGCCAGGCACAGGTCGTCCACGATGACGCCGGGGTGGTCGGCCTGCTCCAGGCAGTAGACGAGCGGGCCGCGCTCCACCGCGACCTGGCCGCGGGCCACGTCCAGGCGGGGCACGGCGACGGTCAGGCGGGGCCGGACGGCGAGGTCCAGCGTGACCCGGTCACCGGGCCGCCAGGCGCGCCGGACACGGTGATACCCGCCGGCTTCGACCGGTCGCCCGCCCGCGCCGGACGCGACCGGCCGCCCGTCCGCGCCGGACCGCGTTTCCACACCGGCCCCGTCCGCCCACGCCGGGATGCGCAGCGCGAGCGTCCACGGGCGATCGGGCGTCTCCCGGACCACGAGCTCGACGCGCCCGTCCCACGGGTAGTCGGTCTCCACCTCCAGCAGCACGTCCCCCGTCCGGATCGTGCCGGGGGCGTACAGGTGGACCTGGACCCCCTCGGCGTCCCGGGTGGCGAGGTAGTGGCCGAGCGAGGACAGCAGGCGCATGACGTTGGGCGGGCAGCAGGCGGTGCCGTACCAGTCCTGGCGGCCCCTGGCGGCGGCGCGGCGGTCGTCGGGGTTGGCGCCGGCGCGCACCCGCAGCGCGTTGACGTAGAAGAAGCGGTCGCCGCCGAGGGAGATGCCGGGCAGGACGGCGTTGAAGAGGGTGCGCTCCATCAGGTCGGCGAAGGCGGGCTCGCCGGTGGCCAGGAGCATGCGCCAGGACCACTGCACGCTCCCGACGGCGGCGCAGGTCTCGCAGTAGGCGGTCTCGGGGGCCAGCTCGTGCGGGCCGCCGAACTGCTCGCCGTACCAGACGGAGCCCAGCCCTCCGGTCAGGTACGTCTTGGTCGCCACCATGTCGCGCCACTGCCGGGCGAGCGCGGCGAGCAGGTCGCCGTCGGCTGTCTCGACGGCGACGTCCGTGGCTCCGGCGGCCAGGTACATGGCGCGGACCGCGTGCCCCTCGACCGTGGTGGCCTCACGCAGCGGCACCCGGTCCTGGCGGATGCCGGGGCCGTGGTGGCCCTTGAGCGGCAGGCTCTCCCGGCCCCGGTCCGTGACCATGCGGGCGGCCAGGTCGAGGTAGGGGCGTGCGCCGGTCTCGCGGTAGAGCTCGGCCAGGGCGGTCTCGATCTGCGGGTGCCCGTCGAGCGCGCCGGCGGGCAGGTCCTTGACGAGGTGGTCGGCGAAGCGCGTCGCCACGCGCAGCAGCGTGCCGTCGCCGAGGGCGCGGCTGCCGGCGACGGCTGCCTGCATGAGGTGGCCGGCGCAGTAGAGCTCGTGGCTGGATGCCAGGTCGGAGTAGGGTTCGCGGCCGGTGAGCTGGGTGTGGGTGTGCAGGTAGCCGTCCGGGCGCTGGGCGGCCGCGACCAGCGCGACGGCCTCCTGGTACGACCGCGCGAGCTCGCCGCCGTCGGCCCTGCCGCGCTCCCAGGCCACCGCCTCCAGCCACTTGTAGACGTCGGAGTCGGCGAAGACCTTGCCGCGGTGCTCCCCTCCGGCACCGCGGGCGGCCGCCTCCAGGTTGGCGAACGCGCCGGACTCGCGGATCCGCTCGCCGCCCAGCGGGATCGTCACGTCGCGGTTGACCCGCTGCCACTCGCCCCAGAACCCGCCCTCGATCCGCGCTCCGGAGGCGGGTCGCAGGGTGACTGCCGCTTCCGGGCGCGGCCGCACCACCGAATCATCGCTCATGCGGCCATCGTGCCTCAGTCTTACATATCCAACAAGACATGAATATTTATACAGATCTTGACGCGGACGCCGGAAGCGAAGGACGCTGAATGGGCAGTTTATGCGACCTTGAATATTTATGAGGTGTTGGCATGCCGGAGATTCCCGACACAGTGTTGCTGGAGGAACGGGCCGAGCTGGCGATGAACGCGGTGGCCGGGCTGCCCGACGCGGGCATGGGCGGCATCCCGTACTTCAGCGCCGACCTGCTGGCCCGCCCGGCCACGCTCCAGCACGGCGACTGGGACTGGGGCTCCAGCCACGGCCGGCTGCTCGACGCCTGCCTGCTGGCCAGGCAGATGACGGGCAAGGACACCTGGCGGGAGGTCGAGGACGGCTTCCGTACCAGGCTCATCGGCTTCTTCGGCGCCGACGGGCTGAGCTACCGGCAGGCCAGGCCCGAGCGGGGCTGGCCGGCCAACGCCAACCTCATCGACCAGCGGGCCGTGCTGCTGTCGCTGACCACGTGGTTCGTCTCCGACGGCGACCCCGAGGCCAGGAAGCTGGTGGACCGGCACGTGGCCGCCCTCAAGCGGATCGCCATCAAGGAGCGGGACGTGTGGTTCTACCCCGCCTCCGAGTACACCCCCGAGGGCTGGCCCTCCCCCAACGCCGTCGCGCTGCACCTGGCCCCCGACCCGGCCTCGTTCAGCGGCCGGTTGATCATGCCGCTGCTCCGCTACCACCAGGCGACCGGCAACGAGGACGCGCTGGAGCTGTGCGGGTGGTTCGCTCGGCTGATCGTGCACAAGAGCGGCGTGTTCCACGAGGACGGCAGCTTCAACGCCGCCCGCGCCTACCGCAGCGGCCACTTCCACACCCGGCTGGGCACCCTCGAAGGGCTGGCCCGCTACGCCCACCACACTGGCGACCACGAGCTGACCGCGTTCGTGCGCAGGAGCTACGACTGGGCGCTCGGCCAGGCCACCGCGTTCGGCTGGACCCCGGGCGACCTGGCCGACCAGCGGTACGAGCACGAGAGCTGCTCGCTGGTCGACCTCATCGGCACCGGCACCACGCTGGCCGGGTCCGGGCACAGCGCGTACTGGGGCGTGGTGGAGCGGTTCCTGCGCAACCACCTCGTGGAGTCGCAGCTCCTCGACCTGAGCTGGGTCGAGTCCGCGCCCGACTCCTCCGGCGACGAGCCGGGCTGGACGACCCACGTACGGGTGGGCGAGCGCGTACGCGGCGCCTTCGCCGGCTACGGCGCGCCCAACGACTTCGTCTGCGACGTCGAGCTGGGCCGCGGCCACACCGCCGACGTGCAGGCGTGCTGCGTCGGCTCCGGCGTCCGCGGCCTGTTCTGGGGGTGGAACTCGATCGTCACCGGCAACCGGATCAACCTGCTCCTCACCCGGGCCACCAAGCAGGTCACCGTGCTCAGCCACCTCCCCCACGAGGGCCGGGTTGACCTCGACGTGCACGAGGACCTGCCGGAGCTGCGGATGCGGGTGCCCGACTGGGCGGGGTACGCCAAGGTCCGCGTGATCCGCGGCACCGAGGGCTTCGACGGCACCCAGGCCGGGGCGTGGGCCCCTGACGGTTACCTGTCGATCCCCGCCCCGCGCGCGGGCGAGCGCGTCACCGTCACCTTCCCCGTCCCCGAGACGACCAGCACCGAGGTCGCGGCCGGCCGGGAGTACCAGGTGCGCTGGCGCGGCGACGACGTGATCGGCATCAGCCCGGAGGGCACCGCCCGCCCCATGTACAGCGGCCGCAAGGTGCACCCCACCGCCCCCCGGCGGAACTACGAGCTGGCCCGGCCCGCGAAGGAGTGGACGTGGTGAACATCATGCCGGACGACTGGTCGCTGCCCGAGCCTCCGGACGCCCCGGAGCTGACACCGTACGACCTGCGCTGCGAGCACCGCCGCACCCCGCTCGGCATCGGCACCCGCACGCCCAGGCTGGCCTGGCGGCTGGCCTCCGACCGGCGTGGCGACGCCCCCGCCGCCCACCGCGTCACCGTGCACGGCCCCGGCGGCGCCCTGGCCTGGGACAGCGGCTGGATCGACGGCCAGGACGTGAGCGCCGACTACGGCGGGGCGCCGCTGGTGTCGTTCGCCCGCTACACCTGGCGGGTCGAGGTGCGCGACGGCGGGTCGGCACGGTCGTGGTTCGACACCGGGGTGCTGCACGCCGACGAGTGGCGGGCCGCCTGGATCGAGCACGACCCGGAGACGGAGCCGCCGTTCGAGCCGCCCACGGACGACCGCGAGCCCCGCACCGTCCGCACGGCCCACCTCCCCGCGCCCCGCTACTTCCGGCGCGTCGTCGACCTGCCCCCGGCCACCGCCGTACGGATCGCCGTCACCGCCCGCGGCCTGTACGAGCTGCACGTCAACGGCCACCGCGCCGGCGACGGCGAGCTGACCCCCGGCTGGACCGACTACCGGCAGCGCGTCCCGTACCAGGTGTACGACGTCACCGACCTGGCCGGGGACGGGCCGCTGTGCGTGGGCGCGATCCTGGCCGACGGCTGGTGGTCGGGCAGCCTCGGCTGGGACGGCCGGCAGCAGGCCCAGCGCTACGGCCGGCACCCGCAGCTCCTGGCCCAGATCGTGGCCGAGCACGCGGACGGCTCCCGCACCGTGATCGGCACGGACGAGCGCTGGCGGGAGACCACCGGCCCGCTGCGCTACGCCGACCTGCTCATGGGCGAGTGGTACGACGCCCGCCTCGACCTCGGCGGCTGGGACCTGCCGGGCTTCGACGACTCCTCCTGGGCCCCGGCCCGCGTCGCGGACACCGGCCTCGCGGTGCTCGTGCCGTCCGTGGCCGAGCCCGTACGGGTGACGCAGGACCTCGAACCGGTCGAGATCCGCGTCCAGGACGGCAGGACGATCGTGGACCTCGGCCAGAACATCGCCGGCCGCGTCCGCCTGACCGTGCGCGGCGCCGCGCCCGGTACCCGCGTCACGCTCCGGCACGGCGAGGCGCTCACCGACGACGGCGGCCTCTACACCGCCAACCTGCGCTCCGCCGAGGCCACCGACCACTACGTGACGGCAGGCCGGGCGGAGGAGACGTACGAGCCGCGCTTCACCGTGCACGGCTTCCGCTACGTCGAGGTCACCGGGCACGCCGACGTCGGCGTCGTGGGCCGGGCGATGCATTCCGACACGCCGGTGGCGGGCGAGTTCTCCTGCTCGGACGCCATGGTGCGGCAGCTCATGAGCAACATCCGGTGGAGCCAGCGCGACAACTTCGTCTCCGTGCCGACCGACTGCCCGCAGCGGGACGAGCGGCTCGGCTGGACGGCCGACGCGCAGGTGTTCCTGCCCACGGCCTGCTACAACGCGGACGTGGCGGCGTTCTTCACCGGCTGGCTGGCCGACCTGCGCTGCGCCCAGACGGCCGAGGGCGCGGTGCCGGACGTCGTGCCGCACGTCATCACCGAACGGCACGGCACCCCCGCCTGGGGCGACGCCGCCACGATCGTGCCGTGGCACCTGTACGAGGTGTACGGGGACGAGCGGGTGCTGCGCGACAGCCTGCCCAGCATGCGCCGCTGGGTCGACCACGTCGAACGCCACAATCCCGGCCTCATCTGGCGGAACCGGGTCGGCAGCCACTACGGCGACTGGCTGCAGGCGGACGTGCGCACCGACCGGGACGTGCTCGCCACCGCCTACTTCGCGCTCAGCGCGGACCTGACGGCCAGGGCCGCCGCCGTGCTGGGCGACACCGCGGCCCATGATCGGTACGCGGGGCTGCGGGAGCGGATCGGGGAGGCGTTCGCGCGCGAGTTCGTCTCGGCCGACGGGCGCGTCACCGGCGACACGCAGACCGGCTACCTGCTGGCGCTCGCGCACCGCCTGGTCCCCGCCGGCCTCGTGCCCGCCGCCGTCGCCCACCTGGTGGCCGACCTGGAACGGCGGGGGCGGCGGCTGACCACCGGGTTCGCCGGGGTGGCGCTGCTCGGCCCCGTCCTGTCGGCGCACGGGCACGCCGACCTGGCCTACGCGCTGCTGCACGACGACCGGTACCCGTCGTGGGGGTACTCGATCAAGCGGGGGGCCACCACGATCTGGGAGCGGTGGGACGGGTGGACGGAGGAGACCGGCTTCGGCCCCGTCGCCATGAACTCCTTCAACCACTACGCGCTCGGCTCCGTCGGGGCGTGGCTGTACGGCGGGGTCGCCGGGCTCGGGCAGGAGGAGGGGTCGGTGGGCTTCCGCCGTCCCCGGATCCGGCCGCTGGTCGGGGGCGCCCTGCGGTGGGCGTCGGCCGCGTACGAGACGCCGCTCGGGCGGCTGGCCAGCCGGTGGGAGATCGACGGCGGCGAGTTGCGGCTGTCGGTGCGGATCCCGCCGGGAGCCCTGGCCACCGTGCACGTGCCCACCACGGACGCGTCGTCGGTGCGCGAGTCCGGCGAGCCCGTGACCGGGGTGGGGTGGACCGGGTCGGCGCTGGTGTGCCGGGTCGGGTCCGGGCGGTACTCGTTCACCTCGGCCTGGTGACGGTCGGCGGCCGTGCGGTGACCACCTGGGCTGCCGCCGCGGAGGCCCTCGGGGCTCGGCTGCGTGACGTGACCGTGCGGAACGTGGTGCGTACCTCCGTGGGCGGGGCCGGGCTGCGGGTGCGGCTGACCAACGCGTTCGGAGGGCGGGCGGTGACGTTCGGGCGGGTGTGCGTGGGGGTGCCTCGGGCGGGGGCCGCGCTGGAGCCGGGGTCGAACCGGGAGGTGACGTTCGGCGGGTGTGCCGAGGTGACGGTGGGGGCCGGGGAGACGGTGCTCAGCGATCCGGTGGCCGGGCGCGTGGCGGGACGGCGGCGGCTGGCGGTGAGCGTGTACGTGCGGGGAGAGTGCGACACGCTGACGGGCCGCAACCGCGCCACCGCCCCGGCCTACCCACCACCTGCCGCGCTGCCCGCCGCGCCCGATGTGCTGCTACCCGCCACATCGGACGCGCCCGTGCTGCTGGCCGCCACGCCGGATGCGCCTGATCTGCTGCTGGCCGCCGCGCCGGACGCGCCCGATGCGCAACCCGGCGCCTGGGGCGGGTGCGGCGCTCTGCCGTCCGCCGGTGCGTGGGAGCCTGCCGTCTCGCCCGCCTACCGGTCACTCCCGGGCGATCATGCCGCCGACGAGGGCGATGGCGCGTACGTCGAGCCCGTCGCGGTCTGGCACTGGCTCGACGCGCTGACCGTGGTCACGCCCGAGCCGGTGCCCGTCGTGGCGGCGCTCGGCGACTCGCTCACCGTCGGCGTCGGCTCGGAGACCGGCCACGGCTGGGCCGACCTGCTCGCCCACCTCTCGGGGGTGGCGGTACTCAACGAGGGTGTGTCGGGCGGGAAGGTGCTCGCGGCGGGGACGGGACGGCCCGCCGAGGCGCGGCTGACCGCCGAGGTGCTGACCAAGCCGGGCATCGGCACGGTGATCGTCCAGGCGGGCGTCAACGACCTCGGCGCGGGCGCGCGGGCGGGCGACCTCGTCGCCGCGTACCGCCGCATGGTGGCCTCGGCGCACGCGGCCGGGGTCCGCGTGATCGGCGGGACGATCACGCCGTTCGCGGGCGCCGACTACCACACCCGGGAGGGCGAACGGGCCCGGCAGGCGGTCAACGCGTTCATCAGGGAAGGCGGCGCGTTCGACGCGGTGGCCGACTTCGACGCCGCCCTCCGCGACCCCGCCGCCCCCGCCCGCCTGCTGCCCCGTTACGACAGCGGCGACCACCTGCACCCGAGCGCGGCCGGCCACCAGGCGATGGCGGCCGCGCTCACCGTGCCGCCGGCCGCCTAGGCCGGATACCTGATCGCCGGTTCCGGGCGGTGGATCCCCCGGGGCCGGTAGCCGAGGGTGTCCGAGATCCCGAGGTAGTCGGCCAGCAGCCAGATGATGGCCAGCCACATCTCCGTGCCCTGAAGCCCGGGCGTGCGTGCCGCGCCGCTCCCCCCGCTCAGCGCGAAGCTGAGCCCGGCGCCGTCGTGCCAGCCGCCCAGCGCGCGGGCGAGGTGCTCCCTGGCCCACGCCTCGCCCTCCGCCCTGCGGTGCGGGGTCTGCCGGCCGAGCAGCCACAGGGGGTGGATGACGTCGAGCACATTGCAGGCGTTGCCGGTGTCCGGGCCGAAGTAGCGGGGGTCGCGGGCCTGGGCGAGCACGGTGTCCACGGCCCGCTCCGGGTACGGCAGCGCCATCCCGAACTGCGCGAACGTGCCCCGCGTGAGCCGGTAGAACCCGTTGACCACCATCAGCCAGCCGGAGTCGTTGTCCGGCTCGCCCCACATGCCGTGGGTCTGGCGCACGCGGGTCAGCAGCCACCCGTACAGGGTCTCGACGTCGCCGCGCAGGCCGAAGTCGGCGAGGTTGCGGTAGAGGCCGGTGCCGATCGCATCCACCACCGAGCCGGACGTCCACGCCTCGCGCGTCCAGTCGAGGCCGTCGAGCAGGGCGGTCAGGTCCTGGGAGCGGAGGTCGTGGACGGCGTGGACGGGGTGGTGGAAGGCGGTGCCGAGCAGGTTGAGCGCGTATCCGACGCAGAGCACGTGGTACGCGGTCACGCCCTCCAGTTCCGGCCGTCCCGCGTCGCCCGCCTCGGGCGAGCCGGGGGCGCCGAGCTCGGGGACCAGGCCGGTGCCCGGGTCCTGGCGGTCGCGGAGGAAGGCGACGATCTCGTCGCGGGCCGGGGTCGGCGGCGGGCCGCCGAGCAGCAGGTCGGCGATCTCCACCGCGTCGCACCAGGCGCGCACGGTGGGCTGGGCGCCGGGCCGGTCCACGTACCGGTCGCCGGTCCAGCAGCGCGCCAGCACCGCCTCGGCCTGCTCCCGCGCCCGCCCGGCGAACGCCACCAGCCGCCCTTCCAGGTCCCCGCCCGCCGCACCACCCGCCACGCCTGCGGAAACCCGGACCCCGCCCGCCGTAGGCAGCTCTCCGCCGACCGGCGGTGCCTCACCCGCCGTGGGGCGGGGGGTGCGGCGGTCGCGGAGGGGGCGGGCCGGGTTGCCCGCCACCATGGCCCAGGCGGGCACGTCCTTGGTGACGACCGAGCCCGCGCCGATGATCGCGTGGTCGCCGATCGTCACGCCGTCCAGCACGACGACGTTCGAGCCGATCCACACGTCGTCCCCGACGCGGATGCCCTTGGAGGTGATCGGCTGGCGGAAGACCGGCCGGTCGGGCGCGGTGCCGTGGTTGAAGCCCAGCAGGGACGTGTGCGCCCCGATCCGCACCGCGTCCCCGAGCTCCACCCGCCCCCGCACCACCGCGTACGGGTTGACGGTGCAGTCCTCCCCCATCGAGACGTCGTCCGTGACGTACGCGTGGGCGGCGATGTAACAGAAGTCCCCCATGCGCAACCGGTCGGTGTGCACGGCGGCCAGCGGCGAGACGAACACCTTCCCCGCCGCGTCGAGCCCGATCCGGTCCCTGAGCCCGGCCTGGTGGAGCTCCTGGGCACGGCGGTCCTCGTCGGTCGCGTGGTCCCAGAACAGCCACGGGCAGAAGTCGAACTTGGACGGTTCTGTCATGCGATCAGCTTCCTCTCGCCACGGTCAGCGTCATGGACCAGGAGTAGCGGCGGACCTCCAGGCGGTACCTCTCGGGCAGCGCCGGGCCGCAGGAGGCGCTGCCGATGCCCTGCTGGCCGTGGTCGAGGTTCAGCCACACGCGCCCCGAGTCGGTCAGGTCGTGCGGGCGGCGGGCGGCCTGCAGGGCCTCGCTCGTCCAGCGTCGGGCGGTGAAGTCCAGGTGCGGCTCGCCGTCCACGCGCAGCATGGGCAGCCCGGGGCCCGACAGCTCCAGCCAGCGGGTCTCGACGTGGTTGCCGTTCTCCTGGGGGACGGGGTACGGGGTCTGGAGCGCGTCGATGGACCGGGCGTACCTGCCGACGCGGGCGGCGGCGCGGCTGTCGGCGTACGACTCGCCCGGGCCCCGGCCGAGCCAGGTGACGTCGGTGTAGCCGCCGGGCAGCGACCATCTGGTGCCCATGCGGGGCGGGTTGACGGTGAGGTGGCCGTAGGCGGTGTCGTCCCAGTCGCCCACGGGGTCGGCCTCGACGAGGAGGTGGAGCGCGCCGTCCCGCCAGCGGTAGGTGTAGGTGGTGCGGAAGCCGAGGGTGCGGGTGGCGGGGCCGCTGCGACCGCGGACGACGAGGGTGTGGTCGTCGGGGCGCTCGATGCCGCCGCCGCGGTGCAGGAAGCGGTCCAGGCCGACCGCTTCCCAGTCGGCGGCCAGGGCGTTCCTCGGGCCCTGGCCGCGGTCGTTCTCGGTGGGGGCGCGCCAGACGTCGAGCACGGGTCCGTCCAGTTCGAGCCCGCCGAGGCGGGTCAGGCGTCCGGTCCTGCCGTCGAACGCCGCCTCGCCGAGGCGCACCTCCCCCGCCCGGCTGCCCGCGCCGGTGGGGTGCGGGTGGCGGGGTGAGCGGCGGTGGGGGGTCCGGCGGTGGGGGGTGGCCGAGCCGAGCCTGGCCTGGCCCCAGGCGATCACGTGGCCGGCCCGAGCCCAGCGGGCGTCCTCGGCGAGCACGGCCTCGACGGTCAGCCACATCTCACCGGACGCTTCCGCCGTCCGCGGCTCGCCACCGCACGGCGCCGCAGGCTGCCGCTCGCCGTCCGGCGCCGCGGGGTGCGGCTCGCGCATCATGGCGGCGACCTCGTCGGGCAGCGGGACGCGCACCTCCGACCGCGGCGGGCAGCCGGGCACCACCAGCGGCCCCGCCGCCCGGCGGATGCCGTCCACCTTCACCTGCCACCGGAAGCCCAGGTGCGCCAGCGACACCGCGTCGTGCTTGTTGACGACCACGATCTCGCCGCCCTCCACCGAGATCGACACCGGCTCGATGGCCTTGCGCAGCTCGGCCAGCCCGGGCGACGGCGTGCGATCGGGGAACAGCAGCCCGTCCAGGCAGTAGCGCTCGCCGTTGGGCTGGTGGTCGATGTCACCGCCGTGCCGGTAGTACCGGCGCCCGAGCTCGTCCACCCCCGCCAGCCCGTGATCGATCCACTCCCACACGAACGCCCCGCAGAACCGCTCGTACGACTCCAGGATCGCCTGGTAGTCCACGAGCGAGCCGGGCCCGTTGCCCATGGCGTGCGCGTACTCGCACAGCAGGAACGGCAGCCCGCGCCGCCGCACGTCGTCCGCCGACCCGGGCACGACCCCCTCGGGGGTCTCCTCCTTGCGCCGCCCGATGCGTTCGAGGTCGTCCAGCGACGGATACATGAGGCTGTAGAAGTCGGAGTGCCGGTAGCTGGGGTCGCGTTCGTAGTGCAGGGGCCGGGTGGGGTCGCGCTCGCGGATCCAGGTCTCGATGTCGGCGAAGGCGGGGCCGCTGCCGCTCTCGTTGCCGAGGGACCAGATGACGACGCTGGGATGGTTCTTGTCGCGCTCGACCATGCGGCGGGCCCGGTCGAGCAGGGCCTCGCGCCACATCGGCTCGACGGGCGGGTTGCCCTCCCAGCCGGCGTAGATGAAGCCGTGGGTCTCGATGTCGCACTCGTCCACGACCCACAGCCCGTACTCGTCGCACAGCCGCAGGAACTCCGGGTGGGGCGGGTAGTGGGCGGTGCGGACGGCGTTGACGTTGTGCCGCTTCATCAGCTCGATGTCGCGGATCATGGTCTCGCGGTCGAGGGAGCGGCCCCTGTCGGGGTCGTGCTCGTGCCGGTTGACGCCGCGGAACAGCACCGGCGCCCCGTTGATCAGCAGCCGCCCGCCGGAGATCTCGACGGTTCTGAAGCCGATCGCCAGCGCGATCGTCTCCCCGGCGGCGGAGAGGGTGCCGTGGTAGAGGCGGGGGTGCTCGGCGCTCCACGGCTCCACCCGGCCGATCGTGGACTCCTGCCCGGTGGGCACGGTGATGCCCAGCTCCGGTACCTCCACCAGGCCGGGGGCGTCGGCGGTGACCAGGAGGGTTCCCGAGCCGGATGAGTAGGAGGCGCGCACGGTGAAGTCGTCGATGCCGCCCTCGGGCCGGGACAGCAGCTCCACGTCGCGGAAGATGCCGGGCAGCCACCACATGTCCTGGTCCTCGAGGTAGCTGCCCGACGACCAGCGCTGCACGCGTACGGCGAGGAGGTTGCCGCGCGGCCGGACCTTCCCGGTGACGTCGAACTCGAACGGCAGCCTGCTGCCCTTGGAGTGCCCGAGCAGCTCGCCGTTCAGCCAGACGGTGCCGCAGGAGTCGACGCCCTGGAAGCGCAGCACCGCGCGCCCGCCCGGCCAGCCGGGCGGGAGGTCGAAGCGCAGCCGGTAGTCGCCGGTCGGGTTCGAGTCCGGCAGGTACGGCGGGTCGATGGGGAACGGGTAGGCGGTGTTGGTGTAAAGGGGCTGGTCGTGCCCTTCCAGCACCCAGTGCGACGGCACCCGGATCGTCTCCCAGCCGGTGTCGTCGAGGCCGGGGTCCGCGATCGACGGGCCGGTGCCGCCGGCCGTGCCGCAGAGCCGGAAGCGCCACTGCCCGTTGAGCGACAGCCGGGGCGCGTCGGAGACGAAGTCCGCGCGCGGCGCCCGCCGCCCTGAGCCCGGCCCGGGGTCCTCATGGAAGTCGAGCATTTCTTACGAGCGTCCCTCCGCCGAGGTGAGACAAACGTTTTGACCCTATAGACGTGATCGTCTTTCCACCAGACCTATGAGCATTGACATCCGGGCCTGAATAAATATATCATCCGGTAAATCGTTTTAAGAGTCGCTGGGGATCTCATGACGCCATCACCCCCGACGAGCAGCACCGGCATCCGCTTCGGCACCGCCTACTACTGGGAATACCAGCAGTCCCCCGACCTCGATCGCGACCTCGACCTCATGGCGCAGGCCAGGATCGACACCCTCCGGGTCGGCGAGTCCGTCTGGTCCACCTGGGAGCCCCGTGACGGCGAGTTCGACCTCGACTGGCTGACCCCCGTCCTGGACGGCGCCCACGAGCGCGGCATGAAGGTCCTGCTCGGCACCCCGACGTACGCCGTCCCGCCGTGGTTGCAGCGCAAGCACCCCGAGCTGGCCGTCGTGCGGGCCGACGGCCGCCGGATCCCCTGGGGTGCGCGCCAGGAGGTGGACTTCACCTCCCCCGTCTTCCGCCGGTACGCCGGACGCGTCATCCGCCAGGTCGTCGGCCACCACGGCGGCCATCCGGCCGTGTTCGGGATCCAGCTCGACAACGAGCCCGGCCTGCACCTCATCCACAACGAGCCGGTGTTCGAGCGGTTCAAGTCCTGGCTGGCGGAGCGGTACGGCGACGTCGGGCGCCTGAACGAGGAGTGGGGCCTGGCGTACTGGTCGCACCGTCTCGGCGCCTGGGACGAGCTGTGGCCGCCCGCCGGCAACACCACCCCGTCCTACGACCTGGCCTGGCGGCGCTTCCAGGCCGAGCTGACCACCGAGTTCATCGCCTGGCAGGCGGCCGTCGTGCGCGAGCTGGTCCCGCAGGACCGCGAGCTGACCACGTGCCTGGCCTACCAGCGCCCGGCCCTGCACGACGTCGAGTTGTCGGAGCACCTGACGGTCACCGGCGGGAACGCGTACTACCTGCCCCAGGACGCCCTGGCCCGCGACTCGCCTCCGGAGATCACCTGGTTCGCCACCGGCCCGGCCGGGCTGTTCCAGGCGGCCGACCGGATGTACGCCGCCAAGCAGCGGCGCTTCTGGGTGACGGAGACCAACGCGGGCTCCATCGCCGGGTCCCAGCTCAACCTGCCGCCCAACGACGGCCAGCTCCGCCAGGCCGCGTGGGCGCTGGTGGCGCGCGGCGCGGAGCTGATCTCGTACTGGCACTGGCACACGCTGCCCTACGGCGCGGAGACGTACTGGGGCGGGATCCTCGGGCACGCCATGGAGCCAGGCCGCCTCTACCGCGAGATCGCGGCGCTGGGCGCGGAGCTGGCGCGGGCGGCCGAGGACGTCACCGGCCTGACCCCGGACGCCGACGTGGGGTTCGTGTACTCGCACGACAGCAAGTGGGCCCTGACCTTCCAGCCGCCGCTCACCCTCGACGGCCGCAACCCGGACAACGACTCCTACGAGCGCATCCTGGCCACCTTCTACCAGGGCGCGGCCGACGCGGGGCTGCAGGCGGCCTTCGTGACGCCCACGCAGGTCAAACGTTTGCCCACGCTCGTCGCGCCCGCGCTCTACTGCCTGTCCGCCGCGACGGCGCGGGCGCTGGAGGCGTACGTGCGCGGCGGCGGGCACCTCATCATGACCTTCCGCACCGGCTACGCCGACGAGGAGGCCAGGGCGCGCACCGAGATCGCGCCCGGCCCGCTGCGCGCCCTGGCCGGGGTGCGGTACCTGGAGTACTCGACGCTGCTGGAGCCGGTCCCCCTGCACGGCCTCGGGAAGCGGGACGTCGCCCGGCACTGGGCCGACGCCCTGGAGCTGGAGGGAGCCGAGCCGCTGGCGTTCTACGACCACCACCACTTCGGCCGCTGGCCCGCGATCACCCGCCACCGCGTGGGCGCCGGCACGGTGACCTACGTGGGCACCCTGCCCGGCCCGGAGCTGACCGCCGAGCTGTTCCGCCAGGAGCGGCCCGCGGGCCTGGTGACCACGGAGTCCCCGCGCGTCACCGTGCACTCGGCGGTCAACGCGCGCGGCGAGCGCCTCTGGTTCGCCCACAACTGGTCCGGCCAGGAGAGCACGGTGACCCTGACCGCCCCGGCGACCGAGGTCACCGGCCGCCGAGAACCGCTCCTGCCGGGCCCCCTGCGCCTGGCCCCCTTCGACGTAAAAGTGGTGAAATGACCGAGTTCCAGCCCACCTGGGAGTCCCTGCGCGCGCACCGCATCCCGCAGTGGTTCCGCGAGGCGAAGTTCGGCATCTGGTCGCACTGGGGCCCGCAGTCCGTGGCCCGCTCAGGCGACTGGTACGCCCGCCACCTCTACGGCATGCAACCCTGGTCCGAGCCCTGGGAGCGCAAGCGCGCCGGCCGCCAGCACGCCCACCACCGCGCCCACTTCCAGGGCGGCGCCAAGGACCTGTTCCGGCACTGGCGAGCCGAGCGCTTCGACCCTGACGAGCTCATCGACCTGTACGTGGCCGGCGGCGCCCGCTACTTCGTCGCCCTGGCCACCCACTGCGACAACTTCGACCTGTGGAACTCCGGGCAACGCGGCTGGAACGCCGCCAGGGTCGGCCCGGGGCGCGACATCGTGGCGGCGTGGGAGCGGGCGGCCCGCGCGGCCGGGCTGCCGTTCGGGCTCAGCTTCCACCACAACTGGACCTGGCGCTGGCTGGACGTGGCCCACGGCCGCGACCCGGAGACCGGCGAGCCGTACGACGGCGCCCTGACCAGGGACGACGGCGCCGGCACGTGGTGGGAGGGCCTCGACCCCGCCGAGCTCTACCCCGAACGCCACGAGCCGGGCACGAAGCCGCCGGCCCGCGAGGCCGAGCGGTTCTACGCCCGCGTCCGCGAGGCCCTCGACCGCTACCGGCCCGACCTGGTCTACCTCGACGACGGCCGCCTGCCCTTCGACGCGGGCAGCGTGGTGGAGTCGCAGCCGATCAGCACGGCGGGCCTCGACCTGCTCGCCCACTACTACAACACCTGCGCCACCGGCGGCCTGGTCACGATCAAGGACGTGCCGGACGCGGACCGCACGGCCGTGCTCCTGGACTGCGAGCGCCGCCAGCTCGACGAGGCCCAGCCCCATCCCTGGCAGTTCGACACCAGCGACGGCGAGTGGTTCGACTGCTCCGACGACGACCCGATGTTCCACCCCCGCAAGAGCGCGCAGCAGGTCATCCACACGCTGATCGACGTGGTCAGCAAGAACGGCTGCCTGCTGCTGAACATCCCGCAGCACGCCGACGGCACGGTGGACGCCCGCGCCCGCGAGCTGCTGGCCGAGGTGGGCGCCTGGCTGCGGGTCTGCGGCGAGGGCGTGTACGGCACCACGCCGTGGCTGCGCGCGGCAGAGGGCACGACCGGGCTCGGCGGCGTCAAGGGGTACGAGGGCTACAACGAGGCCGACCGCGCCTACCGGGCGAGCGACGTGCGCTTCACCCGGCGCGGCGACACCCTCTACGCCACCCTCCTGGCCTGGCCGGAGGACCGGACGGCCACGATCACCAGCCTGAGCAGCACCGCCGGGCTGCTCGAGCGGCCACCCGTCGCCGTCGAGCTGCTCGGCCACGGCCCCGTCCCCTGGCGGCAGTCCGGCCGGGCACTCCACGCGGACCTGCCGCCGGAGCCGCCGACCAAGGCCGCCCACATGCTCAAGATCACGGGAGTGTGACGGTGAAGAACCTGCGTACCTGCGACCTGACCGACCCCCTCGGCCTGGAGACCACCCGCCCCGCCCTGAGCTGGCAGCTCGCGGGCGCCACCGCGCAGACCGCCTACCACGTGCGCGTGGACGGGCTGTGGGACAGCGGCGAGGTGGAGTCGGCCGACCAGCGCGTGCTCTACGGCGGCGAGCCCCTGACCAGCAGGACCGCCGCGCGCTGGCGGGTGCGGGTGCGCGACGCGGACGGGAACTGGTCGGGCTGGAGCCAGGAGGCGCGCTTCGAGCTGGGGCTGCTCTCGCCGGACGACTGGAGCGCCGCCTGGATCACCCACCCCGACTGGTACGACGAGAACGACGACCCCCGCGTCGGCGAGGGCCGCCCGCTGCCGCTGCTGGCAGGCGAGTTCACCCTGGCCGGTCCCGTGCGGAGCGCCCGGCTGCACGTCGCCGGCCTGGGCGTCTACGTGGCGTCGGTGAACGGCTCCCCGGTGACCGACGCCGTGCTGGAGCCGCCGTACTCGGACTTCACCAAGCGGGTGGTGTACGCCACGCACGACGTGACGGCGCTGCTGCGCGAGGGCCGCAACGCCATCGGCATCGCGCTCGGCCCCGGCATCGCGCACGTGTTCCCGCACCAGGACCGCTACATGAAGTTCTTCGGCTCCAAGGCGGCCCCCAGGGCGATCGCGCAGCTCGAGGTGCGCTACGCCGACGGAACGACCGGCCGCTTCCGCACGGGTGCGGACTGGCTGGCCACCGAGGGTCCGACGACGCGCTCGCACTGGTACGGCGGCGAGGACCACGACGCCCGCCTGGAGATCCCCGGCTGGGACGCCCCCGGCACGGACCGCTCCGGGTGGCGCCCGGTGACCGTCCGGCCCGAGGGGGCCGCGATGTTGCGGTCGAGGGCCTGCCCGCCGATCCGGGTCACCGAGGAGCTGCCGGCGGCGCGGAAGCTGGTCGCCACCGACGGCACGGCGGTCTTCGACGTCGGCGCGGTCACGGCCGGCTGGGCGGAGCTGCGGCTCGACCTCCCGGCGGGCCGCTACCTGCGGCTGCTGCCCGGCGACCAGCTCGACGCGTTCGGCCGCGTGGTCCAGTCGAAGCCCACGACCGGCGCGCCGATCTTCAACACGTACGTCACCAAGGACGGCCCGCAGACCTGGCACCCCGCCTTCCGCTACGACGGCTTCCGCTACGTCGAGGTCCAGGGCCTGCCCGGGCACGTCGGCGCGGAGGCCCTGACGGCGCTGGTGCTGCGCGCCGGCAACGAGCACATCGGCCGGTTCGAGACCTCCGACCCGCTGCTGAACGACATCCACCGGATCATCGACCGCGCGGTGCGCGGCAACATGTACAGCGTCCTGACCGACTGCCCGCACCGGGAGAAGCTGGGCTGGCTGGAGCAGGCCCACCTGCTGTTCGACGTCGTGGCCTACAACTACGACGTGGCCGCCTACTGCCGGGAGCTGCTGGTCGGCATCGCGGAGGCGCAGACCGAGGACGGGCTCGTCCCGGACACCGCGCCCGAGTACGTGGTGTTCGACGGCGCGTTCAGGGACGACCCGAACTGGGGCGGCGCGCTGATCCGCATGCCGTGGCAGATCTACCGCTGGTACGGCGACACCACCGCCATGGAGCGGCACTACGACGCGATGGGCCGCTACCTGGACTACCTGACGGGCAAGGCCGAGGACGGCATCCTCGGGCACGGGCTCGGCGACTGGTTCGGCCTGGACACCTCGACACCGGTGCCGCTGGTGTCCACGTGGGGCTACTGGCGGGCGGCGGCCACGATGGCCAGGGTCGCGGGCGTGCTCGGCCGCGACGACGACGCCAAGCGCTACCGGGCGCTGACCGACGCGATCTCGGCCGCGTTCACCGGCGCGTTCCGCCGGGAGGACGGCGGCTTCGGCGGGCAGGCCTCGCAGGTGTTCGCGCTGGACATGGGCGTGGTCCCGGACGAGCTGGCGCCGGCCGCGCTGGACCGGCTGAGCCGGGACGTGCGCGAGGGCGCCATCACGGTCGGGGAGATCGCGCTGCCCGCCCTCTACCAGGTGCTGACCAGGGCGGGCCGGCACGAGGCGCTGTGGGGTTTCGCCACCTCGACCAGCCATCCGAGCTACGGCTACCAGGTGCGGCACGGCGCCACCGCGCTCACCGAGGCCTGGGACGGGCCGACGCGCGGCCTGTCGCAGAACCACTACATGCTGGGCGCCATCGACGCCTGGTTCTACCGGGGTCTCGGCGGCATCGGCCAGGCCCCCGGCTCGAACGGCTTCCGCAGGCTGCTCGTCGCGCCCGCCGCGCCGGGCGACCTGGAGTCGGTCCGGGCGGCCACGCGGACGCCCTACGGGCCGGTCGGCGTGTCGTGGCAGCGGTCGGACGGCGAGTTCGCGCTGGAGGTGGAGGTGCCGCCGGGCTCGTCGGCCGAGGTGCGGCTGCCGGACCTCGGCCTGCCCCGGCACGCGGCCCCCGAAGGGGCGGTCGCGGTCGGGGAACGGGCGTGGCAGGTGCCGGCCGGACACTGGACGTTCGGAGCGGCCACATGAGCGGCCACGTGGGCGGCCACGTGAGCGGCTACGACCCGGTGCGGATCAGAACCCCGCACAAGGCGGGCCGCCTGCTGATCGGCCCGTCCGGCGAGCCCGGCCGCTTCGACAGCCTCTTCGTGGACTGCCCGTTCGTCTGCTCCGACGCCGGCGAGTACCTGATGACGTACGTCGGCTTCGACGGCACCGGCTACCAGACCGCCCTGAGCCGGTCCCCCGACCTGGAGACCTGGAGCCCGGGCGAGGTGATCTTCCCGCGCGACCCCGGCCATCCGTACCGCCGCTACAACGCCGCGCTCACCTCGATCGTCCGCGACAACCGGCTCGGCTCCCGCGGCCAGGTGGCCTGGCTGGACGGGCGGGCGGTGGGCACGTACCACGCCTATCCGGAGCCCGGCATGGAGGCGGGCGCGGCGATCATCGGGTTCTGCGTCAGCGACGACCTGCGGAGCTGGACGGACACCGGCTCGGTGCTGCGCCCGCAGGACGGCGGGCAGTGGGAGCGCGGCGGCCTGTACAAGTCGTGGCTGCTGCGCCACGACGGCCTCTACTACTGCTTCTACAACGCCAAGAACCGCACCTACGACGGCTGGCGCGAGCAGATCGGCTACGCCGTCTCCCCCGACCTCGAACGCTGGGAACGTCCCCGGCGCACGCCGGTGATCGCGAACGGCGGCGCCGGCGCGTTCGACGAGCGCTTCGCCTCCGACCCGTGCGTGCTGCGCGACGGCGACTGGTGGGTGATGTTCTACTTCGGGCTCTCCTTCGACGGGCACGCCCGCGAGGGCTACGCGGTCTCGCGCGACCTGCGTACCTGGGAGAAGAGCGACGAGATCCTCGTCGACGTGGGCCCGCCCGGCTCCGCCGACGACACGTACGCGCACAAACCGGCCGTCGTGACCCGCGACGGCCGCCTGCACCACTTCTACACGGCGGTGCGGCGGGCCGAGCCGTACCGGGTCGGCGAGCACCCCATGGCCGAGCGGCGCGGAATCTCCGTGGCCCGGTCGTGACCCCCCAACCCACGCAACGGAGGACATCCATGCAGCCATTACCTCGCAGGAGTTTCCTGGCCCTGGCGGCGGCGGGCGCCGGCGGCGCCCTGGTGAGCGCGCCGGCGGCGCACGCGCAGGCCACCGGAGCGGCGGGCCCGGCGGTTCGGGCCGCCGCGGCGTGGGCGCGCGTGCCCGCCATCCGGCGGCGCATCCGGCCGCCCCGCTTCCCCGCCCGCACCTTCCCGATCACCGGCCACGGGGCCGTCGGCGACGGGACGGCGAAGTGCACCGAGGCGTTCAGGCGGGCCGTGGAGGCGTGCGCTGCGGCGGGCGGCGGGCGCGTGCTGGTGCCCGCCGGCACGTGGCTGACGGGCGCGATCCACCTGGCCGACAACGTCGAGCTGCACCTGGAGGAGGGCGCGACGATCCGCTTCAGCCGCGACCCGGCCGACTACCTGCCGGTGGTGTTCACGCGGTACGAGGGCATCGAGCTGATGAACTACTCCCCGTTCATCTACGCCCACGGCCGCACCAACGTGGCGATCACCGGCGCCGGCGTGATCGACGGCCAGGCCGACGCCACCCACTGGTGGGACTGGTCGAGCGACCCCGCGCCGTCGGAGGGCCCCGACAAGAAGCTGCTGGCGCAGCAGGCCGAGGCCGGCGTGCCGGTGGCGGAGCGGGTCTTCGGCGAGGGCCACCACCTGCGGCCGAACCTCATCCAGCTCTACCGCTGCCGCAACGTGCTCATCGAGGGCGTGACGGTCAGGGACTCCCCCATGTGGAACATCCACCCGGTCCTGTGCGCCAACGTCACGATCCGCGAGGTCACCGTGGACAGCCCGCACGGCCCCAACAACGACGGCTGCGACCCGGAGTCGTGCGTGGACGTGCTGATCGAGCGGTGCGAGTTCAACACCGGCGACGACTGCGTGGCGATCAAGGCGGGCAAGAACGCCGACGGCCGCCGGGTGAACGAGCCGTCCATGAACGTGCTGGTCGACTCGTGCGTGATGCGCGACGGCAACGGCGGCGTGACGGTCGGCAGCGAGACGACCGGCGGCGTGCGCTGGGTGTTCGCGTGGAACTGCACGATGAGCAGCGCCCGCCTGGAGCGGGCGATCCGGATCAAGACGAACCCGGAGCGCGGCGGCTACGTCAGGGACCTGTACTTCAAGGACATCACGGTGGGGCAGGCCGCCGACTCGGTGGTGGAGGTGGCGCTCAACTACGAGAACAAGCACACCGGCCCCTACTTCCCCGACGTCGGCACGATCGACATCCGGGGCCTGCGGGCCGGGAAGGCGCCCAGGGCGTTCTACCTGATCGGCAACCCGGGCAACCCGATCGAGGGCGTGACCGTGCGCGACAGCGTGTTCGAGGAGATGGCCGAGGCCGACGTGGTAACCGAGGTGACCGGCTTCGAGCTGCGTAACGTGTGGGTGAACGGGCGGCGCGTGTAGGTCCCCGACCAGACGGCCACCGCGGTCATCCCACCTGTCATGGGGAACGCGCTCATCGACGGGGATCCGCAGCGGCTCGGCGGCTACCGGCCGGCCGGTCGCCTCGGGGCGGTGACCGGCCGCCCGGCCGGCCCTTCCGGCGGAGCTGCCCGGCGGCCGGGTCCTGGACCTGTCCTAGCCCTGGGGGCTGGGCGACGGCGCGGCCGCGCCCAGGCCGCCGGACCTGCCCCGGCCCAGCAGCAGCGTGCCCAGCCACAGCACGGCCATGCCCAGAGCGACCAGGGCCGAGCTCCTGCCCTCCTCGAACGTGGCCACCGCCAGCAGCACCACGCCCCCCGCGGTGACGGCGGCGCTGACGGGCGTGACGCGGCGCAGCACGGCCAGGACGATCGCCTGCGCGAGCACCGCGGCGTAGAAGAGCTGCGCCCCGGGCCCGTACACGACCGGCTCGACCCCGGGGTACGCCTTGACGTCGTCCAGCAGGCCGCGCAGGGCCTCGCCGTCCACCGCGGCGAACCCGGTGTACAGGTCGATGACGAGCTGGGTGAGGTTGGCCGCCACGCTGAACAGCGCCAGGCCCGTCACCACCTCCACGGCCACCCGCGCCCCGCCCGTCACCGGCTCCGCCAGGCCGCGCATGGCCAGCGTCATCAGGCCGAACATCACGAAGGCCGCCAGCCAGACCGCGTGCGCGGCCGTCCACCAGAGCCCCGGTTCGAGGTCGCCGTGGATGGGGCGCATCAGGAACCAGCCGGCCAGCAGGGCGGCTGGTCCGGCGGTGAAGGAGATCTGGGCCAGGCGGGTCGCGGGGTTCATACTGCCACGATGCCTTCCGGTGGCCGCCCGGCTCATCGGTGATCGTCCCTGATTTCCCCCTGGCCCGGGATCAGGGACGAGCTCGGGTCGTCACAGGAAATACCGCATCCAGACGTACAGCCAGGCCAGCAGCGTGCTGAAGGCGGTGACGACGATCCCGTACCGGGTGAACTGCCAGAAGCTGATCTTGTGTCCGTTGCGGGCGGCGATGCCGAGGGCCACCACGTTGGCGCTGGCCGCGACCGCGGTGCCGTTCCCGCCGAAGTCGGCGCCCAGGGCGAAGGCCCACCACAGCGCCTGGCCGGTCTGCGGGTCGGGCGCCGCGGCGACCACGCCCTCGACGATGGGGGCGGTCGTGGCGACGTACGGGATGTTGTCGAAGAAGGCACCCAGCACGCCCGAGCCGAACAGCAGAGCCGTCGCGGCCACGAAGTAGTCGTCGCCCAGCGTGTCCAGCGCCCACGTGCCGATCGCCGCGATCACGCCGGTGTGCACCAGGCCCGCGACCATGACGAACAGCCCCATGAAGAACACCAGCGTCGGCCACTCGACCTCGTGCAGCACCTCCGAGACGTTCGCGCGGGAGACCAGCAGCATCACGCCCGCGCCCACCAGCGCCACGATCGACGGATCGACGTGCACCACGGCGTGCAGCCCGAACCCGGCCACGACCGCGGCCAGCACCACCAGGCAGCGTACGAGCAGCCGCGGGTCGGTGATGGCCCGCCGCTCCTGCAGCGCCATCACCTCGGCCACGCGATCGGCGTTGTACTGGAAGGAGCCGGCGAACAGCCACCGGGCGCACAGCACGAACACGGCGAAGATGACGACCACGATCGGCGCCATGTGCACCAGGAAGTCGTTGAAGGTCAGCCCGGCGCGGCTGCCGATGATGATGTTCGGCGGGTCGCCGATGAGGGTGGCCGCGCCGCCGATGTTCGAGGCGAGGACCTCCGCGATCAGGTACGGCTGAGCGGCGATCCGCAGCCGGTTGCACACCACGATCGTGACCGGCGCGACCAGCATGATCGTGGTGACGTTGTCGAGGAACGGCGAGGCGATGGCGGTGATCGCCATGAGCATCACCATCAGCCGGTACGGGCGGCCCTTCGACTTCTTGGCGGCCCAGATGGCGAGATAGTCGAAGACACCCGTCTGCTTGATGACGCCAACGATGATCATCATGCCGAGCAGCAGGAAGATGACGTTCCAGTCGATGCCCTCGTGCTCGGAGAAGAACACCTCGGCGCCGGGGATGAGGCCGAGCACGGCCATCAGCCCGGCGGCGATCAGCACCACCTTGACCTTGTTCGCCTTCTCCGTCGCGATGAAGAAGAAGGCCACCAGGAAGATCGCCAGTGCGGCGAAGGCGCTCATCCCGCCTGCCCCGGCGGCCCGGACCGGCCTGCCGCGCAGGATGAGTGCAGGGCGGGACAACAGCGGATCATGGTGACCTCCGTAGGGTGGGCATGCTTCGGCCCGGGCGGGCACGCGGCGCCCGTCCGGTTCGTGGGGAAAGGTGTCAGTCGTCCTGGCCGGAGAGCGCCAGGCAGGTCAGCAGCCGCTCCAGGGTGATCGCCCCGGCGAGCACGCCGTCGCGGCCGACGACCGCGACGATCGGGCTGCGCAGCCTGGCCATCAGGGCGGCCACTTCGAGCAGGGTCGCGTCGAGCGGCACGGTCGCCGGCGTGGCGGGCCGGCCCGGCAGGCAGTCGCCCACCGTCAGGTCGCCCAGCTCGCCCCAGAACAAATCGGCGTGCGCCTCGTCGATCGTCCGGCAGAGCGCCGGATCCTCCTGGTACGCCCCCGGCACCGCCAGCCGCAGCACCTGCGTCCCCGGGAGCACGGCCGACGGCCGGCCCCTGCCGTCCACGACGATCAGGCCGGGCATCCGGCCCAGCGCCATGATCCGCACGGCCCTGGTGACGGGGTCGTGCGCGGTCACGGTCGGCAGGTTCACGGCGATGTTGCTGGCTTCCACGTCGCTGTCTCCCTCCGGCTCCGGTCCATCCTCCAGGGAGGCGCGGTGCGGGGGCTATCGGGTCCGGCACCCATCTGGGCAGGGATAGAACATGTAGGGACGTACTTCTTTATGGGGGTCAGACCGCATGGACAATCGCACTCTCGGACGAAGAGGCTAGAGGCGATGAACGATCGCGCGAAGGGCGGCACGGGGGACGCGCCGCCGGCTGGTCGCCATCAACGGCCTGGTGTTCGCGACCGGCACGCTCGTGCTCGCGCTCTCCCCCGCCACCGTCTCCGCCCCGGTCGTGTGGGCCGAGGTGCCGGTCCTGCTGATCGGGCTGGCGGTGATGCTGGGCGCCAACGCGCTGCTGCTGCGCCGCAGCCTGGCCCCGCTGGACGCGCTGACCACGCTGATGCAGCGGGTGGACCTGCTGCGTACCGGCGACCGCCTGTCCGACAGCGGCAACAGCGATCTCACCCACCTGATCGCCACGTTCAACGCGATGCTGGACCGGCTGGAGGCCGAGCGCAGCGCCAGCAGCGCCCACGCGCTGGCCGCGCAGGAGGGCGAGCGGCAGCGCATCGCTCGCGAGCTGCACGACGAGATCGGCCAGAGCCTGACCGTGGTGCTGCTGGGCCTGAAGCGGGTGGTGGACCGCGCCCCCGCCGACCTGAAGGAGGACCTGCACGGCGTGCAGGAGACCGTACGGGCCAGCCTCGACGAGGTACGCCAGGTCGCCCGCCGCCTGCGCCCCGGCGTGCTGGAGGACCTCGGGCTGCACAGCGCCCTCAGCGCCCTGGCCACGGACGTCTCCCGGATGAGCGGCATCCCGGTGACCCGCCACCTGCAACCCGACCACCCGGCCCTGGGCCCGGACGTCGAGCTCGTCCTGTACCGGATCGCGCAGGAGAGCCTGACCAACATCGCCAGGCACGCCCGCGCCACCCGCGCCGAGCTGTCGCTCGCGGACGAGGACGGCCGCCTGGTGCTGCGCATCACCGACGACGGCCGGGGCGGCGCCCTCCAGGACGGCGCCGGCATCCGGGGCATGCGCGAGCGCGCCCTGCTCATCGGCGCCCGCCTGACCGTCGACTCCCCGCCGGGCCAGGGCACCCGCGTCAGCCTCGTCATCCCTCAGGAGCGAAGGACGGCCCCGTGAACAAGACCCGGATCCTGCTGGCCGACGACCACGCGCTGGTCCGCCGGGGCCTGCGGCTGATCCTCGACGCCGAGCCCGACCTGGAGGTGGTCGCCGAGGCCGCCGACGGCGCGCAGGCCGTGGCCGCGGCCTCGGAGGAGGACGTCGACCTGGCCATCCTCGACATCGCGATGCCCCGCATGACCGGCCTCCAGGCGGCCAGGGAGATCTCCCGGCGGTCGCCCGGCATCCGCATCCTGATCCTGTCGATGTACGACAACGAGCAGTACTTCTTCGAGTCGCTCAAGGTCGGCGCGTCGGGCTACGTGCTCAAGTCGGTCGCCGACCAGGACCTGCTGGAGGCGTGCCGGGCCACGATGCGCGGCGAGCCGTTCCTCTACCCGGGCGCGATCACCGCCCTCATCCGCGACTACCTGCAGCGGGCCCGGGAGGGCGAGCGCATGCCCGAGAGCATCCTGACGCCGCGGGAGGAGGAGATCGTCAAGCTGATCGCCGAGGGCAACTCGGCGAAGGAGATCGCCGAGACGCTGGTCATCAGCGTCAAGACGGTCGATCGCCACCGGGCGAACATCCTGCAGAAGCTCGGCATGCGCGACCGCCTGGAGCTGACCCGGTACGCCATCCGCGCCGGCCTCGTCGAACCCTGACGACCCCGCCCTCCCCCTCCGAAGACGGCACCGGCCCCGCCGAACCCCGATCACACCTGAGCCGCCGTGTCAGGCAGCGCTGCTGCAGCCGGCCTCCGATCCACCGCCGGCGTTACGGCGTGACCATCCACAGCGACACATCTCGGGGGCCGCCCGCGATGCGGCCTTGATCGTCCGGTGGGCCCCGGTGTTACGTTGAGGGTGAGGCGTGCCCGACACCTGCGCGAAGGACGTGGTCACCGTGCTCTACCTCTTCGGCTTCGATCGGATCGGCGTGGCCGTGAGTGACATCTACTTCGTCGACCCCAACCCCCTCGAAGGCCAGGAGGGCGCCGAGCGCGGCGTCCGGCTGGAGCTGCGCCGGCTGGAGACCGGCGAGCTCAAGGGCTCGATCTACTCCTCCCGGCCCATCACCGTCGACCGGCCGATCTGGCGCGTCGACCTGCTGGAGTCGGTCACCGGCACGCCGGGCAGCTTCGACCGCACCCACCATCACCCCGGGGTCAAGGGGTGGGAGCCGGGGCGGCGGGTGTTCGACGAGCGGCTGTCGGAGGAGCCGCTGAAGTGGCTCGGTGAGCGGCTGGCCGATCTGGAGGGGGTGCTGGAGGAGTCCGGGGTCGGCCGCGACGAGGCCAGCCCGGCCGACGTGACCGGCCTGCGCGACCGGGCTCCGGAGATCGTCGAGACGGTCGCCCGCCTGCTCGACACCGTACGCGCCGCCGACCCGAACGGCCCGGTCGGCGCCGGATCGGCCACGAGCGTGCGGGCGAGCTGGTTGTAGCCGAGACGTCTTCGGCCACGGACACGGGCTTCCCGCCGGCGTCGCCCGCCCGCGGGGTGTCAGCCCGCCTTGCTGACGCGTTCGGCCAGCTCGACGACCGCGCCGACGAGCTCCCGGCCGTTCAGCAGGACCAGGTCGTTGTGCCCCGCCCCGGCCACCTCCACGGTCGTCGCCCGCGCGGCGCCGGCGACCGCGCGGCTCAGGTCAGGAGGGACGATCGTGTCGCCGGTGCCGTACACGACCACGACCGGGGCCCGTACCGAGGCGATGCCGTCGGCGACGGGGAAGCGGTCGCGCAGCAGCGCGCGCACCGGCAGGAACGGGTAGTTGGCCTGGCCGGCGGCGGCCAGGTCGGTGAACGGCGAGCGCAGCACCAGCCCGTCGGGCGGGCGCTCCAGCGCGAGCCTGGTGGCCACCGCCGCGCCGAGGCTCTCGCCGAAGTAGATCACCCGCGGGCTGCGGATGGCGTCGCGGGCGGCCAGGGCGTCGAGGTGGAGGCCCTCCTCGGTGGGGCTGCCGGGGTTGCCGCCGTAGCCGCGGTAGTCCATGAGCAGCACCGGCAGCCCGTACGCGGCCAGCGCCCTGGCCAGCGGCGCGCGGTGCAGCCGGTTGCCCGCGTTGCCGCCGGTGACCAGCACGGTCACGTCGTGCTGGCCGGGCACGTACCAGGCGGCGAGCCGCAGCCCGTCGCGGGTCGTGAGCGTGATGTCGCGCGCCCCCGGCAGCACCGAGGCGGCCGGGGGCACGGGGGCGCTGTCGGGCAGGTAGATGAGCCGCCGCTGGAACACCCACAGCAGCCCCAGCAGCAGGATGAGCACCGCTCCGACGACCAGGGCGGTGCGCGCGAGCGTCGTCACGACGACCACGGTACGCACGACGGCGCGCCGTGTCGCCCAGCACCCGACGCGGGCACACCGCCCGTCGATCACACGAGCGCGCCCGCCTGGACGACGTGACGCACGTGCCCGGGGTCGGCCAGCACGCCGATGTCCTCCAGCGGATCCCCGTCGAGCACGAGCAGGTCGGCGTGCGCGCCCACGGCCAGCGTGCCGATCTCGCCCGCCAGCCCGACCAGCTCCGCCGCCCCCGTGGTGGCCGCCCGCAGCACGTCGATCGGCCGCTGCACCTCGGCCCTGAGCCGGAACTCCTGGTTCTGGTGCCGGTGCATGCCGCCGAGCAGGTCGGTCCCGTACGCGAGCCGCACCCCGCCCCGCGCCGCCCGCTCCAGCGCGACGAGCCCCGCGCCGAGCACCTCGTCCACCTTGCGCCAGCTCCGCTCGGGCAGGCCGAACTCGCGGCCCTCCTCCTTGAGCGCCCAGTACGTCACGAGCGTCGGCACCAGGTACGCCTCGTGCCGCAGGAACAGCTCCACGCTCGTGTCGTCGATCAGGTTGCCGTGCTCGATGGAGCGCACCCCGGCCTCCAGGGCCCGGTTGACGGCGCGGGCGGTGTAGGCGTGGGCGGCGACGTACCGGTTGGCGGCCTCGGCCTCCTCGACGGCGGCGCGAAGCTCGTCCATCGAGTACTGGGTCGAGTCGATGCGGTCGGTCGGCGAGGCCACGCCGCCGGAGGCCATCACCTTGATGTGGTGGGCGCCCTTGCGCAGCTCGTCGCGGGCCGCGGCGCGGACCGCGTCCACGCCGTCGGCCACCCGGCCGACTCCGGCGCAGCACGGGTGGTCGTCCTTGAGGTGCTCGCCCCTGCCGCGGAAGTCGGCGTGCCCGCCGGTCTGGCTCAGGCCCTTGCCGCAGAACAGCAGGCGCGGGCCGCGTACGAGGCCCTCCGCCTGCGCGTCGGCGAGGCCGAAGTCGGCGCCGGACGCGTCGCGGACCGTGGTGAAGCCGCGGCTCAGCATGTCGCTCATGATGCGGGCGCTGTGGGCGGTCACGTACGCGGGCGACATGGAGCCGAGCGTGCCGAGGTTCGCGGTGGAGGCGGTGACGTGGACGTGCGCGTCGATCAGGCCGGGCACGACGCGGGCGCCCGCCAGGTCGAGCACCCGCGTGCCGTCGGGGGCGGTGAGCCCGGAGCCGGTCTCGGCGATGCGGCCGTCGGCGCACCGCAGGTCGCTCTCGGCGTACTCGCCGGTCCGCACGTCGAGCAGCAGGGCGTTCTTGAGCAGCAGGCTCATGCCGCACCGCCCCTGAGGCAGGCGGCGGCGTCCTTGGCGATGGCCTGGGCGGCGGCCACGGACGCGTCGTCGTAGGTCCCCTCGGCGTCGAGGATGTTGAGCACGCCGAGGACCTCGCCGTCGTCCCCGAGTACGGGCACGTTGATGATGGACCCGCAGCCCAGGCTCTCGATCAGCTCGTGGTCGGCGAAGATCTCGCGTACGGCGGCCTTGTCCCTGCCGAAGTACGGCTGCCGCCCCTCGATGCAGGTGGCCAGCCAGTTCTGGGCCACCTCGACGGTCTTCTCGCCGCCCACCGGGTACTGCTCCGGGTGGCTGCTGTGCACGCGGCGCAGCGCCCGCCGCTCCGGCACCCAGGCGAGCACGGTGAACAACCGCACGCCCACCTCCCGGCGCACCCTCTCCTCCAGCCCGATCATCGGGTTGCCTCCTCAGTCGTCTCCGTCAGCTCTTCCAGTGATCGCCCTGCCGTGGCCAGACCGAACACGATCACGCACACCACCCCGGCCACCAGCACCGCGGTCGTCAGCCCGAACACGCCGGCGAAGCCCAAACTCGCGGCCGACAGGCCGATGATCGTCGGGGCGAGGATGCTGCCGACCCGGCCGAACGCGCTGGACAGCCCGGTGCCGGTGGCGCGGATCCAGGTGGGGAACACCTCGGGGGTGTAGGAGTAGACGCCGGCGTACGTGCCGTTCAGGAAGAACGACAGCACCGCGCCCGCGAGCGTGATCATGACGGGCGAGTCCATCTGCGACAGCCAGAACGCGCTGACCGCCGAGCCCGCGAGGTAGAGCGCGATCGTGTTCTTGCGGTCCATCCGCTCCGACAGCCAGGCCGCGGAGAAGTATCCCGGGATCTGCGCCAGGTAGATGATGATCGAGAACTCGAAGCTCTTGGTGACCGTGATGCCGCGCTGCACGAGCAGCGTGGGGATCCAGGAGAAGAACCCGTAGTACGAGAACGTGATCACGAACCACACCAGCCAGATCACCGCCGTGCGCCTGGCCATGGCCGGGCTCCACAGGAAGCGCAGCGCGCTGAACAGGTTCACCTTCGGCGCGCCGGCGGAGGCGGGGGCGACGGCGGTCTCGGGCACCGGCGGCAGTGGCTGCCCCGTCGCCCGCTCGACGCGCCGCTCCAGGTCGGCGACCACCGCCTCGGCCTCACCCGTACGGCCCTGCTGGAGCAGGAAGCGCGGCGACTCCGGCAGCGAGCGGCGCCACCACAGCAGCATCACGATCGGCAGCGCGGTGATCACCTGAGCGATCCGCCAGCCGTCGTCGAACGTCGGCACGACGAACCGCCCGATCAGCGCCGCCATCACGAACCCGAACGAGAAGAACCCGGCCAGCGCCCCGATGAACCACCCGCGCCGCTTGGCGGGCACGAACTCCGACAGGAACGGGGCGATGATCGCGCTCTCCGCCCCCGCCCCGGCCCCGGCGAGCACCCGGGCGCCGAGGAACACCTCGTAGTTCGGCGCGAACGCGGCCACCACGGAGAAGACCGCGTAGAAGGCGAGCGCGTACATCATCACCTTCTTGCGGCCGATGCGGTCGCCGAGCAGGCCCGCCACGGTCGCGCCGAACAGGAACCCGAACGGCGTCGCGGACCCGATGAAGCCGAGCTGGCCGTTGGACAGGCCCCAGGCCTCCTGCGCGCTCGGCAGCAGGAAGGCGACGACGGCCGAGTCCATGCCGTCGAAGGTGTAGCCGAGGCCGCCTATCAGGAGCAGGACGTAGTGCGGACGGCTCAGCGGGAGCCGGTCCAGACGGGCCAACAAGGTCATCGAAGCACACCTTTCACCAGGTCATGGCCCTGCAAGTCGATTGCGCAGCAACATATAGTGCAAATTGGTGAAATTGCAATGGTCTTTGCAAGTTGGCTTGGCCGCGAGCGCGTACCATGGCGACGTCCGGCCTCAGGAAGGGACCACGTGACGGAGCGCGCCACCGACAGCTTCCAGGACTGGCTGCGCGAACGCCTGCCGGAGCGCGGGCTGCGCGGCAAGGCAGCCGCCGTGCTGGAGCTCCTGCTCTCGCAGCCGCGCCGGGCCGCGTTCGGGTCCGCCGGGGAGCTGGCCCAGCTCGCGGGCGTCAACGTCGCCACCGTCACCCGTACGGCGCAGTCGCTCGGCTTCGCCGGCTGGCCCGCCCTGCAACAGGAGTTGCGCGCCCGCTACCTGTCCTCGCTCAGCGCCGGCCAGGTCGCGGCCGAGCACCGGGGCACCGGCTCGCCCTCCTCACGCTCGCTGCGCCGCGACCTCGACAGCCTGGCCCTGCTCAACCGGCGCCTGGACGAGGGCGTGCTGCTCACGATCGCCCGGGCCATGGCGGAGGCCCGCCGCACGGTGATCGTCGCCGACGGCAGTTACGCGGCCGTCGGGATCGCGCTCGCCCACAACGCCCGGCTGGCCGGCTACCCGGTGCAGGCCGTGACGGGCGGCGACGCGGAGCTGGCGAACGTGATGGCCGCGATCGGCGAGCGGGACGTGCTGATCGCGATCAGCTTCTGGCGGCTGTACGAGAGCACCGTGCTGGCCGCCAACGAGGCACGCTCGCGTGGCGTCCGCGTGTTCGCCGTCACGGACGCCGCCAGCCCCGCGCTGGCCGCCGCGGCGGAGGAGGTCGTGATGGTGCCCGCGGAGGGCGAGGCGTTCTTCCCCTCGCTGACGGCCGGCATCGCCGTGGCCCAGGCGCTGGTCACCCAGCTCGCCGCCATGGACCCGGCACGCACGGGAGCCTCCATCGAGGCCGCGGAGGCGATGTGGGCCAAGTTCGGCCTCCTCCACCGCCGCCCGGTCTCCTGAGGCAGTGGTGCCCCGAACGGCCATCAGCCTCCCGGGCTCACGGCGTCCAGGATCAGGTCGATCACCTCGGCGCGGCGCCGGGTCAGGTAGAAGTGGTCGCCGGGCAGGACGTGCAGCTTGAAGCCGGCGCGGGTCAGCTCGGCCCAGCCGCGGGCGTTCGAGGTGTCCACCTGGGGATCGCGGTCGCCGATGATGGCCGTGATGGGGCAGTCCAGCGGCTCGGCCGGGCGGCAGCGGTAGGTCTCGGCCAGGCGGTAGTCGGCGCGCACGATCGGCAGGATGTACGCGCGGATCTCCTCGTCGTCCAGCAGCTCGGGCTCGGTGCCGCCGAGCCGCCGCAGCTCGGCGGTCAGCTCCTCGTCGGTGCCCAGGTGCACGGTGCCGGGGCGGGGCACGTGCGCGGCCCGGCGGCCCGAGACGACCAGGTGGGCGGGGCGGACGCGCAGCGCCGTCTCGTACGCGAGCACCGAGCCCATGCTGTGCCCGAACAGCACGGCCGGGCGGTCGAGCAACGGGCGCATGGCCTCGGCGATCAGGTCGGCCAGCACGTGCGCGTCGCCGACGGGCGCCTCGCGCGCGCGGTCGGCGCGGCCCGGGTACTGCACGGCCCGCACCTCCACGCCCGGCGGGACCGACCGGTGCCAGTCCCGGTAGGCCGCGGCGGCGCCGCCGGCGTGCGGGAAGCAGAACAGCCGCATGGCGGCGTCCGGGCGGGGATCGAACGTGTGGAACCAGGTCATACGGTCTCCTCGGGGGCCGGAGGCTCACGGTCGACTCCTACGTGGTTCGAGCGTAAGCCGAAGCTCCTCCCCGGCGGCATCGCGGCGGGACCCGCACCCACGTAGGATCCGGTGGTGCCCTGCCTACACGTCGTCATCGCCGCGCCGGCGGACGCCGGGGGCACGCCCTTCACCCCACCCGAAACCGCCCGGTTCGGCGGGTGCAGCGAGGTCCGTGCCAACTGACGGCGAGCCAGGAGCTCCGATGAGACCTGTGGATCGTGCCGAGTACCTGGGGTACACACCCGCCACCGAGAGCCGCCGCCTCATCGCGCACGGTCTGCCCAAGGAGCTGCCGGAGACGCTCGGCGGCCGGCACCGCTTCACCCCGCTCTCCCTGTACGTCGGCGACCGCCTGGCGGCCACGGCCTTCGCCCGGCTCGACGGGGTGGGGCTGTTCTGGCTCGACGTGTGGCTGCTGTCCCCGAAGCGCGGCGGCCGGTGGCACCTGCGTACCGGCGGCACCGTCGCGGCCGACCCGGACGACGAGAGCGTCCTGCGACCGCGCCCGGGGTGCACCGCGCTCGACGGGCACGCCCACACCGGGCAGAGCGCCCGGTTCAACGCCAGCCCGGTGCCGTGGCTGCGCCGGCCGTACCGGTGGGTCGGTTACGGGATCGTGCGGCTGTCGGCCGAGGTGGGGGTGGTGCGGCTCGGGGAGCGGGACGTCATGGTCCCGGAGCACGGCCTGCAGGCGCTGGCCTGGCAGGCCGGCGGCACGGGGGTCGAGGTGGACCTGCTGGGCCACCGGGGCGAGCACCTCTCGGCCCTGACCCTGCGCTAGTTGTCAGCAGGCGCGAGGCGGGCGAGGTGCACGGCGATCAGCAGCCGCCGCGCCTGGTGATCGACGATCTCAGGCGTCCAGGAGCGGCTCCAGCTCGGCGACGGCGCGGTCGCGGTGGACGTTGAGCGTGGTCACGGCCTCGTCGGCGGAGCGGCGGCGCAGCGCGTCGAGCGCGGCGCGGTGCTCCTTGACCACCCGCTCCCTGTTGCCCGCGTCGCCGTAGTACATCGACCGGTAGGCGTCGGTCGTGTCCCACAGTGTTCTGATCAGCCGGGCCAGGCGCGGCATGCCGGCGCAGTCGAACAGCGTCATGTGGAAGGTCCGGTTGGCCGTCGCCATGGCCGCCACGTCGCCCGCCGCGGCGGCCCGCTCGACCGCCTCCTGCGCCGCCTCGATCCGGTGGAGGTCGTCGTCGGTGAGCCTGGCCACCGCCGCGCGCACGGCCTCCTCCTCGAGCAGCTCGCGGATGCGGTAGACCTCGCGCAGGTCGTCGAGGGAGAGCATGGCGACGCAGTAGCCCTTGTGCGGCTTGTACGTGACCAGGCCCTCGCCTTCGAGCGTCTTGAGCGCCTCCCGCAGGGGGACCCGGCTGACCTGCAGCTCCTCGGCCAGCGCGTCCTGCCTGATGGGGGTGCCGGGGCGCAGCCGGCCGGTGGTGATGGCACGGCGCAGCTCACCCAGCACGAACTGCTGGGCCGTGGGCGGCCTGCGTCGTGCCTCGTCCGGACTCACCGGTCCAATATCTCACGGAGCCACGTGTCGTCCTGCCCGAGCGCGGGCGGCGGGCGGTGGTAGGAGGGCGGGGTGGCGCTGAGACGGATGGGGTTGGCGACCTGGCCGACGCCGTCGAGCTCGACGGCCGGCTCCAGGCCGAGGTCCTGGGCGAGGGCGAAGGCGGCGGCCAGGTCGTTGATCGGCCCGCACGGCACCCCGGCGGCGGTGAGCCGCTCGAACCACTCGTCCGCCGTGCGCCCGGCCAGCGCCGCGTTCAGGTCGGCGACCAGGGTGTCCCTGGCGGCCACCCGTTCGGCGTTGGTCGCGTAGCGGGGGTCCTGGGCGAGGTCCGGCCGGTCGAGTGCCGCGCACAGGGCCTGGAACTGGCGGTCGTTCCCGGCCGCGATGACGATCGGCCGGTCGGCGGCCCGGAACACCTCGTACGGGACGATGCTGGGGTGCCGGTTGCCCATGGCCTGAGGGACGACTCCGGCGGCGGCGTAGGCGGAGGCGTGGTTGGTCAGCGCCGACAGCAGCGACGACAGGAGCGAGACCTCCACGCGCTGCCCGGCGCCGGACGGCCGCGCGGCGTCGCCCACCCGGCCGCCCTGTCCCGTGTGGTCGCGGTGGCGGAGGGCGGCCATGACGCCGAGGGCCGCGTGCAGGCCGGTGATCACGTCCACCAGCGCGACCCCGGCCTTCGTCCCCGGCCCGTCCGGCTCGCCCGTGACGCTCATCAGCCCGCCGACCGCCTGCGCGATCAGGTCGTACCCGGGCAGCCCGGCCCCGGCCCCCGACCCGAACCCGGTGATCGAGCAGTACACCAGCCCGGGGTTGAGCTCCCGCAGCGCCTCGTAGCCCAGGCCGAGCCGGTCCATCGTGCCGGGCCTGAAGTTCTCGACGAGCACGTCCGCCCGCGCGGCGAGCGCCCGTGCCACCTCCACGTCGGCCCGCAGGTCGAGGGTGATCGAGCGTTTGTTCCTGTTCACGCCCAGGAAGTACGTCGCCTCCCCGGCGGCGTACGGCGGCCCCCAGGCGCGGGTGTCGTCCCCGGTCCCCGGCCGCTCGACCTTGACCACCTCGGCCCCCAGGTCGGCGAGCAACATCGTGCAGTAGGGCCCGGCCAGCACCCGGCTGAAGTCGGCCACCAGCAGCCCCGAGAGCGCTCCGCTCACGCCGGCGCCCCCAGGTAGACGGTGACCGTGCGGGTGTAGAACTCCCTGGCCGCCCGCCCCTGCTCCTTGGGCCCGAACCCGCTCTGCTTGGCCCCGCCGAACGGCACGTACGGGAACGTCCCCGCCGACTCCGAGTTGATGTGCAGCACCCCCACCTCCAGCCGCTCGACCGCCGACAGCGCCACCCCGAGGTCCCGGGTGAAGACGGCCGCCGACAGGCCGTGTTCGCTGAGGTTGGCCAGCCCGAGCGCCTCCTCCGCGCTCGACGCCCGCACGGCGCCGACCACGGGCCCGAACAGCTCGGTACGCCAGAAGTCCACCCCTGTCCCGGGCAGGTCCAGCACGGTCGGCGGCACGAACCAGCCCTCGCGTTCCAGCGGCGAGGCGCCGGCCAGCGGCTTGGCCCCCTCGCCGACGGCCTGCCGCACCCCGGCCGACACCCGGTCCCGCGCGGCCGAGCTCACCAGCGGGCCCATCTCCACCTCCGGCGACAGCGGGTCGCCCACGACGAGCCGCGCGGCCCGCTCGGCCACCCGCTCCAGCAGCTCGTCGGCCACCTGCGCGGCCACGATGAGCCGGGAGGTGGCGGTGCACTTCTGCCCGGCCGACCGGAACGCCCCCAGGCAGACCTGCTCGGCGGCGTGGTCGAGGTCGGCGTCGGCGAGCACGACGGAGGCGTTCTTGCCGCCCATCTCGGTCTGCACCGGCTTGCCCAGCTCGCCGCAGCGCGCGATGACGGCCCGCCCGACGGCCGTGGACCCGGTGAACGACACGGCGTCCACGCCCGGGTGGCCGACGATCGCCGAGCCCGCCTCGCCCTCGCCGTGGACGAGGTTGAGCACCCCGTCCGGCAGCCCGGCCTCGACCAGCGCATGCGCCAGCCGGTAGGCCAGCAGCGGCACCAGCGAGGACGGCTTCCACACCACGGTGTTGCCGTAGGTCAGGGCCGGGCCGATCTTCCAGGCGGGGATGGCGATCGGGAAGTTGAACGGGGTGATCAGCCCGGCGACGCCGATCGGCTTGCGGACGACGAGCACGTTCTCGCCGGGGCGCGGGGAGGCGAAGATCTCGCCGCTGTCCCGGTCGGCCTCGCTCGCGTAGTAGCGCAGGATACGGGCGGCGCCCCTGACCTCGGCGACGGCCTCGGCCAGCGTCTTGCCCTCCTCGCGGGCCAGCTCCGCGCCCCACTCCGCGGCGCCGGCGTCCACGAGGTCGGCGGCTCCCGCCAGCACGGCGGCGCGGGCGTGGTGCGGGGTCGCGGCCCAGCCGGGCGCGGCGGCGCGCGCCGCGACGATCGCCTCCTCCACCTCGCGCGCGGAGGCGAACCTTCCGCGCGCCACGACCTCGGCGGGCCGCGCGGGGTTGGTGTCGGCGAACTCCTCGCCCTCGCCCTCGACCCAGCGGCCATCGATGAGATTCAGAACGTCCATGGTCAACGCAGCCTAACTGTGCCATATTGGATTTTCAATATTGGATCCAAAATACGGAGAGGCCGATGATCGCACCCACCGCCCTGTTCGCCCTGGACACGCTGCTGACCGAGGAGGAACGCGAGATCAGGAGCACGGTCAGGCGCGTGTGCGACCGGGAGATCCGGCCGCACGTCGCCGGCTGGTTCGAGGCCGGCGAGCTGCCCGCGCGCGAGCTGGCCCGCACGCTCGGCTCGATCGGCGTGCTCGGCATGCACCTCGACGGCTACGGCTGCGCCGGGATGGGCGCCGTCTCGTACGGCCTGGCCTGCCTGGAGCTGGAGGCCGCCGACTCCGGGCTGCGCAGCCTCGTCTCGGTGCAGGGCTCGCTGGCCATGTACGCGATCTGGAAGTACGGCAGCGAGGAGCAGAAGCAGGAGTGGCTGCCCGCGATGGCGGCCGGCGAGCGCATCGGCTGCTTCGGCCTGACCGAGCCCGACTTCGGCTCCGACCCGGGCGGCATGCGCACCACGGCCAAGCGCGAGGGCGGCGACTGGGTGCTGAACGGCACCAAGCTGTGGATCACCAACGGCTCGGTGTCGGACGTCGCGGTGGTCTGGGCGCGCACGGACGAGGGCATCAGGGGCTTCCTGGTCCCGGCCGGCACCAAGGGGTTCACCGTCAACGACGTCAAGCACAAGATCTCCCTGCGCGCGAGCGTGACCAGCGAGCTGGTGCTCGACGGCGTGCGCCTGCCGGCGCAGGCCATGCTGCCCGGCGCCAGGGGCCTGTCCGGGCCGCTCGGCTGCCTGAACGAGGCCAGGTTCGGGATCGTGTTCGGGGCGATGGGGGCCGCGCTCGACTGCCTGGAGACGGCCATCGCGTACGCCGCCGACCGCGAGGTGTTCGCCAGGCCGCTGTCGTCGTACCAGCTCACCCAGGAGAAGCTCGCGGACATGGCGCTGGAGCTGGGCAAGGGCCTGCTGCTGGCCGTGCACCTGGGCCGGCTGAAGGAGGCCGGCACGCTCACCCCCGAGCAGGTGAGCGCCGGCAAGCTGAACAACGTGCGCGAGGCGCTGGAGATCGCCAGGAAGTGCCGCACGCTGCTCGGCGCGAGCGGCATCACCCTCGAGTACCCGGTGATCAGGCACTCCGTGAACCTGGAGTCGGTGCTGACCTACGAGGGGACCTCCGAAATCCACTCGCTGGTCATCGGCAAGGCCCTGACCGGGATCGCCGCCTTCAAGTAGGCACTCAGAACGTCTGCCAGGTCGCCTCGGTGACCTGGCAGGGCCCGCCCCGGTGCACCCGCAGCCGCCCGGCCCGCAGGTCGAGCCCGATCGTCGCCACGGTCTCCCAGCGCTGGTTGATCGGCTGGGTGAGGTCGGGGTGGGCGCAGACGGGCGCGCCCTCGGGGGCGTGGCTGAGCATGGCCAGCGCCCGGCCGTTCAGCTCGGCACCGCTCAGCCCCTCGACGTTGGCCTCCAGGTGCCGCATGCGGTCGTAGGTGCCCGGCCGCTCGGTGGCGTGCCGCTCCCCCGCCGCCAGGCCGGCGTCGAGGAAGTGGTTGCAGTGCAGCAGGACGCCGTCGGGGCCCGGCGGGATGACGGCCACCCCTGCCGGGGAGATCTCGATGGAGGCCGCGTGCGACTCGGTCACCACCGTGATGACGGTGGAGGCCGACACCCGGGCCGAGCGGGCGATGTCGGCCGCCTCCTCCACGGTGGCCGCCTCGTCGAGGATGCGGCGGGCGATCAGGTGCACGGGCACGCCCAGCTCGGGGCTGTCGGACTCGTGGCGCAGGATGTTGAAGTGCACGCCGAGGCCCGCCGTGGTGGCGCCGATCTTGGCCAGCGTGCCCGCCTCGGTGAACGTGCGCACGACGCGGCCCGAGGCCTGCTCGTACTCCCACAGCACCGGCGCGTCGCGCAGGTGGTCGTGCCAGTCCCAGGTCTGCACCGTGCGCGGCGGGCCGTCCTGCGGCAGCACCACCGAGGTCGAGCACTCGCCGTGCCCGACCATGTCGATGGCGGCCAGGATCTCGGTGCGGGCGTTGATCACGGCGACCTGCCACGGCTCCAGCCCGGCGCCCGCCGCGATGCCGGCGATCTCCTCGGCCAGCTCCGGCGCCCAGGCGGCGCCGGCGTCCAGCGCCCGCTCGCCCCACGCGCGCACCTGGGCGTCACCGGCTCCGGCGACCCGGAAGAGGTCGGTGTAGCCGGCGAGGTTGGCGGCGACCTGCTTGCGCAGGTGCGTGCCCAGTTCCTTGCCGCGGGCGCGGGGGTCGGTCTGGCTGGAGGTGAACGTGGGAAATGTCATGACCTGTCCATCAACTCGGCGAGTCTCGGGTTCTCAGCGCCGGCGCAGGCGCGCACGCGAGCGTACCGCTCGTCGTCGAGGTCCTGGCTCAGCTTGAACACGCTCTCCCGCGTACGGACATGTACGCGAAAGGCCACTACCCCGGGCAGCAGCGCGCGGAACCTCTCCCTGGAGGCGGGCGTCGGCTCCCAGGACGGCGAGCGCGGCGACTCCGCCGCCGCCACCGTGCGCTCGACCACCTCCAGCGCGTCGTCGATCAGCTCCACCCTGCCGGTCACACGCCCATGACGGCGTCGCGGGTGGTCCTGGCGGTCACCGAGACGGAGAAGACCGACAGGACGGCGGCGGGCAGGATCATCGTGGCCAGGTTCGCGGCGGGGTCCCGGGTGAGCGGCACCCAGGAGCCGACCTCCAGGCCGAGCGCGTACCGGGAGAAGACGAACACGACCAGGCTGCCCAGCACGAACTCCGGCACGCTGACGCCGAGCAGCACGCTCGCGGCCACCGCCAGCACGGTCAGCTCGGCCGTCACCGGCAGGCGGGCCAGCAACTCCGCCCCCACCGGCTGGCGGCTGATCATGGAGATGCCGAAGTCGCCGCCCGCGACGGCGCCCAGCCAGTGCCCGTACTGCATGAAGACCGGCTGGTCGAGCCCGTAGCGGGCGGCCAGCTCCGCCTTCTGCTCGGCCGTGGCGAACGGCCCGAGCACGGTCTCCGCGAAGCCGCCGGGCATCAGGCGCACGGCGGCGAAGATCAGCACGGAGACGCCCAGGAGCGTGGCGGCCGAGCTGAGCGCCCGGCCGGACCACCACATCATCAGCCGCATGGTTACTGCGGCTTCTTCACGCGGGCGTCGGCGACCAGGCGCAGCACGTTGCCGTAGCCCTCGGTGGCGTACAGGCTCGGGCTGAGCGCGTCGGCGCGGTAGGCGACGGTGGCCGGGCGGGTGACCAGCGGGATCATCTGCGCGTCCGCGTCGGCCTTGGCGCACACGTCGGCCAGCGCCTTGTCCCTGTTCCGCGTCTGCTTGTTGGCCGCGTCGATGAGGGTGCTGAGCTCCTGGTCCGGCTTCATGAAGCCGGCGTTGAAGCCGGCCGTCTCCGGGTTCCACCACTTGGTGACCATGCCGGGGTCGGCGTAGCCGGCGAACCAGGACAGGGCGGCGTCGAACTCGGCGGGCGCCTTGCCGTACACCTTGCCGGACCAGCTCGCCTCGTCCATCTGCTCGATCTTGACGGTGATGCCGGCCTGCTGGAGGTTCTGCTGGATCACCTGGGCGACGGCGGGGGCGGGCTCGGTGTTGAAGATGGTGAGCGTGAACGACAGGTTCTGCGCCCCGGCTTCCGCCAGCAGCTTCCTGGCCTCGTCCAGGCTCTTGGCGGCCGACGGGAGGGCGGCCGGGTCGCAGGCGCCGGGCAGGCCCGCCGGGGTGACGGCGGTCGGCTTGCCCTTGCCGCCGAGCGCCACGCCGGCGATCTGCTGGGGGTCGAGCGCGATGTTGATCGCCTGCCGGACCTTGGGGTCGGCGAGCTTCGAGCCCGGCTTCAGGCTGTTGAGCATCAGGTAGTAGAAGTCCGTGGTGGCCTGGGTGACGACCTTGACGTCCTTGGCGCCGGCCAGCATGGTCCCGGAGTCCACGTTGCCCAGGGTGGCCAGGGCGGCGCCGCCGTTCTGCAGGGCCGCGATGCGGGCGGCCTCCTCGGGGGCGATCGTGATGGTGAGGGTGTCGGCGGCGGGCTTGCCCTGGTTCCAGTACGTGCCGTTGCGCTTGAACGTCCACGAGACGTCCTGGCGGTGGCTCTCGACCACGTACGGGCCGGTGCCGAGCAGCGTGGTGGCCGGATCGACCGACTTGTCGCCGATCTCCTTCATCGGCAGGATCGCGGCGGGCACGTTGGCCAGGGCGGCGAGGAACGGCGCGTACGGCTCCTTCAGCGTGACCTTGACCTTGCCGTCGCCGTCCTCGGCCACGGAGTCCACCGGCCCGAGCTGGCCCACCCACACCGACTTGGAGGCCAGCAGCCGCTTGAGGCTGCCCACCACGTCGCCGGCGGTCATCTCCCTGCCGTTGGCGAACCTGACGCCCTTGCGCAGGTGGAAGACGTACGTCTGGTCGTCGGGGGTGTCCCACTTCTCGGCGAGCAGCGGCTGAACGCTGAAGTCCGGGCCCACCGTGACCAGCGTCTCGTACGACAGCGAGAGGAGCTGCCAGGTGGTGGCCACGTCGGCGAGCTGGGGGTCGTACCCGGTGGCGGCGCCGCTGTCGATGTGCACCTGGAGGTTGAGCGTGCCGCCCGGCGCGAGTGCCTGGTCGGCGACGGCCAGGTAGCCGGGGGCGGCGGTCTCCTGGGGGGCGGCCGCGGGGGTGGTGGTCGTTCCGGTGGCGGCGCAGGCCGTTGCCAGCAGGGCTGCCGCGACACCGCAGGCCAGGCGTATGGGACGCATGGGCCTCTTCTCCTCTAGTGGCAGGACGAGCGTGGGGAGGCGCTCGGCGGGACGTCGAGCGTGGGGTTCCGGTCGAAGAAGCCGACCGGCTTGAGTACGAACCCGCAGGTGTCGACCGGCATGATCGGCCAGTCCTCGGTGCGGGGGAAATGCGTCAGGCCGAACGTGTGCCACAGCACGATGTCCTGCCCGTCGAGGTCGCGGTCGGCCCTGGTGTAGGCGGGCAGGCCCGCGCCGCCGGGATGCTGGTTGACCAGGTCTCCGGCGGGATAGCGCTCCGCGGGGTGGTAGCGGGTGACCCACAGGTGGTTGGTCGCGAACTCGGCCCTGCGGTGGATGCTGGAGCCCTCGGCGGCCATCAGGGTCGGCTTGCCCTCGGCGTGCAGCGCGTAGCCGACGGGGCGGCCCAGGCGGTTGCGCACCTCCGGGTTGACGACGTGCCAGGTGCGCTCCGCCTTCAGGTCGGCGTCGCGCCTGGCCTCCCGTTCGGTACGCAGCCGGGTGACGGTGCGGCCGAACGCGTTGCCGTGCGCGCTGTCGAGCGGCCTGGCCTCGACCTCGTCCACGGCGTTGGCCACGCCGTCCACCGTCATGTCGAGCCGGGCGCTGAACAGGTGCTGGTGGTACGGCGCCGCCAGCCCGGGCGCGACCTCGGACGCGTACGGGGCGGCCCGGTCGTCGTAGGCGCCGGTGAAGACGATGCCGGTGGCCTTGACCTCCAGCTCGATGGTGCCGTCGAGGTAGAGGTACCAGTAGAAGCCGTAGTCGTAGTTGCCGACGGTCACGAAGAACGAGATCACCAGGCGCCGCTGCCTGCGGGTCTCCCTGGAGCCGTTGGCCGGGTCGGTGTGCTTCCACAGCACGCCGTAGTCCTCCTCGTGCATGCAGATGGCGTTCCTGATCACCTTGGGGGTGCCGGCGGCGTCGGTGACGACGGCGTCGAAGTAGGTGATCTCGCCGAGGCAGTCGCAGCCGAGTTCGAGGGAGTTGGCGAGCTTGCCGAGCTGGTACTCGCCGGTGTCGAAGTAGTTCTGCCAGAAGCGGATCGGGCTCGGGTCGCCGTACGGGACGACCATCTCGGCCACCGACGCCCGGTAGACGATCGGCCTGGTGCGGCCGCCGTCCTCGAAGCCGATCCGGTGCAGCGTGAGGCCCTCGCGCATGTCGTAGCCGAGGCGCAGACTCCACTTCTCCCAGGTGACGAGCGGGCCGTCGACGGTGAAGCTGGGGCCGTCCGGCTGGGTGATGTGGATGGGCTTCTGCGTGGTGCGGTGCTCGACCTGGGTGTAGTCGCCGCTCTCCTGCGGGATGGGCTGGGGGCCGGTGTCCACGATCTCCAGCACCTCGCCCTTGACCAGGTCGACGTAGGCGACCAGGCCGTCCACGGGGTGGGCCCACGGGAGGCTCCCGAGGGTGGGCATCCGGTGCGCCAGCACCCTGGCGACCCGCCTGCCCTCCTCCTTCGGCAGCCCGAAGTGGCCGGCGCTGAGGGCGGCGAGGTAGACGCCCGCCGGGTCCTCGATGCCCCGTGCGGCCAGGGCCCTCGCCCAGCCCGGGTCCTCGCGGAGCACCCTGCGGACCAGGGCGTGCTCCTCGTCCAGCATCGGCACCTGGCCGTCGGTCAGGGGGTCGATGGGGGCGGTGGTCTCGACCTTGCCGTCGCCGATGGACACGATCACGTCCTGCGCGGCCTCGGTGGCCAGGTCCAGCAGGAAGGCGCGGGCCTTGCGGGCCGGACGGGCGGCGCCGGTCTCGTACGCCAGCACCTCGTCCTTCGGCGGCTCCTCCAGCCCGAGATAGGCCACGCGGACCGTCTCGGCCAGCAGGCCCTCCGTCATGAGGACCCGTCTGACCTCGTCGATCTCCTGTGCGGCGAGCGGGTCGAGAGGATGGGGATGCGTCCCGGTGGACAGGTGCACGTACGGCCCCTTTCTGCTGCCGGAACGTTCCGGCAAATTTCGCGCTAACTTAATTGCGATGGCCGGAGGGCACAAGACCTGGAGCCCAGGCGAAACACATCGTTTACGGGACGCGGGGCTCGAAGAGGGGTGTGAATGGGCCGCTACGATCGGGGCGTGCAAGCAGACGAGCCGGTCACGATCCTCACCGTCGCCCGCGAGGCTGGGGTGTCCAAGACGACGGCCTCCGACGCGTTGCGCGGCTCGGGGCGGGTGTCGGAGCGCACCCGCGAGACCGTGGTGGCGGTCGCCGAGCGGCTCGGCTACGTGCCCAACGGCTCGGCCCGCCACCTGCGCAGGGCCAGCACCGGCACGATAGGGCTGCACGTGCCCGAGGTGCTGACCCGGTCCTCGTACTACATGTCGTTCGTGTTCGGCGTGGTGGAGCAGGCGGCGCGGCACGACTACGACGTCACGCTGATCACCTCAGGGCAGCGCCGTGCCCGGGCGCCGCGCGTGGACGGGCTGGTGCTCGGCGACCCGCTCGGCGGGGATCCCGTGGTGGAGAGCCTGATGGCGACCGGGCTGCCGACGGTCTCGTGCGAGCGGTTCCCCGGGGCGCGGCAGGCGGACGGGGTGGTGTGGTCGGAGCACGCGCTCATGCTCGCGCGGCTGCTCGACCACCTGCGCTCGGCCGGGGCGGCGCGGCCGGGGCTCATCGTGGCGGGCGACGAGAGCGACTGGGCGGCCAGCGTGCACCGGGGCTACCAGGAGTGGTGCGCCGCGCACGGGGTCGCGCCGCTGGTGCGGCGGGTGTCGTTCGACGCGACGGGCGACGAGATCCGCGCCGCCGCCCGCGCCCTGCTCGGGGCGGGCGACGGCACGCCCGGAGCGGCCGGTGACATGCTTGGGGCGGGTGGCGGGATGCCGATGGACGCGCTGGTGTGCGCTCCCGCGGGGGCCTCGACCGAGGTGGCGCCGCTGTTGCGGGAGGCCGGGGCGAACGTGCTGCTCGCCTCGTGCGTGGACAGCGCCGCCACCCGGATGGCCGACCCGCCCATCACGGCGATCGACCTGCGCCCGCGCGAGGCCGGCGCGAGTTGCGCGGAGTTGCTGTTCGAGCTGCTGTCGGGCGCGGCGCAGCCGGGGACGGAGCGGGTGCATCCGATCGAGCTGGAGATCCGCGCCTCGACCACGCCACGCCCGTAGGAGGCGGGCTCCGGCCACGCCACGCCCGTAGGAGGCGGGCTCCGGCCACGCCGGCGCCCTTTCGGAGCGGTCGCCGCCCCGACCCGGCTGGTCAGACGAGGGCCGGTTCCACGGCGCGCGGGCCGCCCTTCACGTAGACCACGGAGCCCGGTTTGCGGGCCTCGCGGCGGATCCTGCCCAGCGCGAGCTTGCAGGTCGCCTCCTTGATCGCCGCGCCAGGGCGGCCGCCGATGAAGAAGTTCACCGCGGTGTCGTCCTTGCGGGCGAACTGCCGGATGCCCGCGTGCCGGCCGACGCTGACGCACGCCCCCGTGAAGCGCACGTTGATCAGCTCCGGTTCGGTGCCCGCGATGCGGCTCAGCACGGTGTCGGCGGCCTGCGCGCCGAGCGGCCCGGCGGCGTAGCAGCTCATCCGCAGCGGCCGGCCCGACGGTGCGGCGGCGTCCCCCGCCGCGACGATGCGGTCGTCGTCGATGCTGGTCAGCGTCTCGTCGGTGAGCAGGCGGCCGAGCTCGTCGGTACGCAGCCCGCTCGCGACCGCCAGTTGCGGCACGCCGAAACCGGTCGCCCAGATGGTCAGCCCGCTCGGTCGCGCCGCACCATCGGTGAGGACGACCGAGTCCGGCCGGACCTCGCTCACCGCGACGCCTTCGAGCACGGTCACATCGTGCCTGGACAGCCAGCTCGCGATGTACCGGCGACTCGACGCGCCGAACGTCGGCGCCAGGGCCTGGCCGCACACCAGCGTGACCTTGCGCCCCTGCTCGGCCAGCTCGGCGGCCGTCTCGATGCCGGTCAACCCGCCGCCGACCACGGTGACGCGGGCATCGCGGGGCAACTCCGCCAGCCCGGCGCGCAGCCGCTGCGCGGACTCCCATTCGGCGATGTCGAACGCGAATTCGGCCACGCCGGGCACCGCCGGCGGTATCGCCCCGGTGCTGCCGACCGCGTAGATGACGTAGTCGTAGTCCAGCGCGCCCCCCGACTCCAGCCGCACCTCGCGGGCGGCGGTGTCGATGCGCGCGACGCTGTCCACGACCAGCTTGACGCCCTCGCCGAGCAGCGTGCCGTAGTCGGCCGTGGCCTCGCCGGTGCCGGCCACGTACTGGTGCAGCCGGATCCGGTCGACGAACTGCGGCCGGGGATTGACCAGCGTGATGTCGAGGTCGTCGCGCATCCGCAGGTGGTTGGCCGCGAGCGTGCCGGCGTAACCGCCGCCGATGACAACGATCTTGTGAGGTGTGGACATGGTGAAGGTTCCCTTCTCGATATCAGCGATCAGGAGGTCTTGAGGATGCGGCTGAGCTGGAGGAGGCTCATGCCGAACATCAGCACGCCCAGCGGGACGTGCAGGGTCGTCACGTGCGCGATGCCCAGCGCGACCTGCGCCAGCGTGGCCGCGAGGAACCCGGCCGCGTTCAGGATCGGCCCGGGCGGGCCGCCGCCCGGCCGCCACGCCAGGATCGCCGCCGCCAGGTGCACCAGGGCCACGGTGAACACGCTGTACGCCGCGGCGCTGTGCAGAACGTGCCCGCTGGGCGTGGTCAGCAGCAACCCGGCGGTGACCGGGGCGGCGAAGACGGCCAGGGTTTGCAGGGCGATCGCGACACGCAAGAACGTGAGGTTGCCCTGCTTGATCGTCGTGGGTGTGGACATGAGGTCTTCTCTTCTCCGGCTCGTGCCTTGCGCCAGGTGGCTCCGGTACGTCCGACAGTGCTGCGGCCGGGAATGTGAGGTGACCGCCCCGGCCTCACAGTTCGCCGGGCCGTCTTGTCGAATGGGTGAAGCCCGACACGACCAAGGGAGTCAGCGACACGATGCCCACTCGACCCGATGCCGGACTGAGCGTGATCATGAGCGAGCGGCAGCACCTGATCAACCTCGGCTACCGGCTGCTCGGCTCGCTGGCCGACGCCGAGGACGTCGTCCAGGAGACCTACGCCCGCTGGTACGCGATGTCCCGCGAGGAGCAGGAGGCCATCGAGTCGCCCGGCGCCTGGCTGACGAAGGTGGCCGGCCGCCTGTGCCTCAACGTGCTCACCTCGGCCCGGGTCCGGCGCGAGACCTACGTGGGCGAGTGGCTGCCGGAGCCGCTGCCCGACCGTACGGAGTGGATGGGCGCCAGGCCGGGCGACCCGGCCGACCGGGTGACCCTCGACGAGTCGGTCAACATGGCCTTCCTCGTCGTGCTCGAATCGATGACCCCGGCGGAACGCGTCGCGTTCATCCTGCACGACGTCTTCCGCTACCCGTTCGCCGAGGTGGCCGAGATCGTCGGCCGCAGCCCGGCGGCCTGCCGCCAGCTCGCCACCTCCGCCCGCCGCCGCATCCGCGACGCGCACGCCCCCACGGCCCAGGAGACCCGGCAGGCCGGCATCGTCAGGGACTTCAAGCAGGCCTGGGAGGCCAAGGACATCGCCGCCCTCGTCGCGCTCCTCGACCCCGACGCCACGGTGACCGCCGACGGCGGAGGCATCGTCAGCACCCTGCTCCACCCGGTCGAAGGCGCCGAGCAGATCGTGCGCGGGCTGACCAAGTTCACCACGCTGCTACGGGACGTGACGATCCTGGAGCGTACGGTCAACGGCCGGCCCGGCCTGATCGTCCAGCGCGACGGCGTCACCGTGACGGTGTGCGCGTTCGACATCACGGACGACCGGATCAAGCACATCTGGGCCGTGCGCAACCCCGACAAGCTCCGGCTCTGGACGGCGTCCTGAGCCGGTCGAAAGGACGGACAATGGCACGAACGCTGGAATCGCCGCTGCACATGCGACGCGACGGTCTCGACCCGGTCGAGGCGCTGGCCAGGGCCCGCGACGGCGAGGGGGTGGTGCGGGTCGAGACGCCGTTCGGCATGCCCGCGTACCTGGTCTGCCGCCATGAGGACGTGCGCGCGGTGCTGGCGGATCCGGCCCGGTTCAGCAGCGCGCTGACGCCGATGCCGGGCGCCGCCGCGCTGGACGCCGGCGAGCGGGAGAGGCTGCGCGCGGGCCAGCTCATCGGGTTCGACCCGCCGGAGCACACGCGGCTGCGCCGGATGCTGACCGCGGAGTTCACGGTGCGCCGGATGCGCAGGCTGGAGCCGCGGATCGAGGAGATCGTGCGGGCGGCCCTGGACGATCTGGAGCGGGCGGGCAAGCCGGCCGACCTGGTGGCGCACTTCACGTTGCCCGTGCCGTCGCTGGTGATCTGCGAGCTGCTGGGGGTGCCGTACGCCGACCGCGCCGAGTTCCACGAGCGTTCGGCCCGCATGGTGGACGCGTCGCTGCCGGCCGAGGAGCAGGCCGCGGCCCGGCGGGAGGACCGCGCCTACATGGCCGGCCTGGTCGCCCGCGCGCAGGCCGATCCCGGCGAGGACCTGCTGGGCATGCTGGTGCGCGAGCACGGCGACGACCTGTCCACCGACGAGCTGATCGGCATCGCGAGCCTGCTCCTGCTGGCCGGCCACGAGACGACCGCGAACATGCTCGCCGTGGGCACCCTGGCCCTGCTGCGGCACCCCGAGCAGCTCGCGCTGGTCCGCGACGATCCGGCGCAGGTCGAGCCCGCCGTCGAGGAGCTGCTGCGCTGGCTGTCCGTCGTACAGGCGCTGCCGCCGCGCACGACCACCACGGACGTGGAGATCGCCGGGCACGCCATCCCCGCGAACTCGCTCGTCATCTGCTCCACCCCGGCCGCCAACCGCGACGGCGCCTTCATCGACGACCCCGACGCCCTCGACATCACCCGGGGAGCCGCCGGCCACCTCGCCTTCGGCCACGGCGTGCACCACTGCCTCGGGGCGCCGCTGGCGCGGATGGAGATGCGCATCGCCTTCCCCGCCCTGCTGCGCCGCTTCCCCGGCCTCGCCCTGGCCGACCCGGACGAGCAGCCCGCGTTCCGCGCGTCCAGCATCGTGTACGGCCTGAACGCGCTCCGCGTGACCTGGTGAACGGCCGGAGCGGCCCCGCCGTGGCGCGTTGCCCGGCGGGGCCGCTCGTGGGCGGGGCGGCTAGCTGAAGTTGACGTCGCTGCAGAAGTAGTACGTCTGGTCCATGTGCGAGGCCTTCCACACCGTGAAGACCACGTGGCGGCCGGTGCGCGAGCCCTTGCTCAGGCCCGTGATCGGGTACGTGTTGGCGGGTGCGTACCTGGGCGTGGTGCGGACCAGCTCCAGGTGGTTCCAGCCGAGCCGCGTGGTCGTCGCGTCGTAACCCTGGCGGGTGATGTACACGAGGATGTAGTCGGCCCCGTGGTAGGCCTGGTCGGTGAGGCGGATGTCGAACGTGCTGCCGAGGTTCGTCATCTTCCAGGCGCCGGGCGTGTCCATGGAGCGGTAGCGGCCGTCCTGCGTCTGGCCGGCGCTGCAGAGCTGGCCGTTGGGGATGACGCCCTGGTGGTTGCCGCCGACGCCGTCACGGTAGAGGCCGTTCCAGTTCCACATGGCGTTGGTGTTGTCCTGCCATGCCTGCCAGCACATGGGGTCCTGCTGCTGCATGGTGGGGTTCTGGAAGTCGCTGCCCCAGCGCAGCCAGCAGCCGTAGTTGCGGGAGGCCGGGTCGACGACCGAGCCGTGCGCCGAGGCGGTGCCGGTCAGCGGGACGGTGAAGATCATCGCCAGGGACATCAGCAGGATCAGGGCGCGCTTCGCCCGGCGGGGTGCTACTTGGGGCATGTGCGGTCTCCGTGTTTCCGGTCGGGGTTCCGGTGGTGAGGAGCGCTCCCGGTGGGGGACGGTATCTGACCGTCCGGGCGGGGCCAAGTGAGGGTGGTTGTCAGCGGCGGGCGGGACGGGGCGATGTCCCTGCTGAGCAGCGGAAAGGGCTTTCCGTGGATGGGTCACAGAGTTGAAAGTTTCAACCGGCGACCGCCTCGTCCGTTATGTAACGGCATCGAAACTTAAAGTGACGGAATTCGGGGAAGTAGCATGTGGGCGAGGGCGCGGCTCCCGACAATGGGTGGGTGACAACCATGGCAACGATCGAACCGCACAGGACGAACCCGTTTCTTCCGAGCGGCCGACCGTTCACGATCGACGATCTGCTCGAGCTCCCCGACGACGGGAACCGCTACGAGCTCTTCAACGGGAGCCTACTGGTGAGCCCTTCCCCCACCATCCTGCACCAGCTGGCGATATCCAACGTGATGTTCATCCTGCAGGCCGCAGCACCGCCCGACCTGGTGACCTTGACCGCCATCAACTTGCGCGTGTCGGACAAGGATGACTACATACCCGATGTCGTCATCGTGCCGAGAAGCTCGGTGAGGATCAGGCAGCTCATGTTCACCCCGCAGGACATGCTGCTCGCGGTGGAGATAGGAAGCCCGAGCACCCGCCTGCGGGATGAAGATCTCAAAGCCAAGGTCTATGCGAAGGCCGGCATTCCCACCTACTGGCGAATCGAGCTGGACGAAGGTCCCGTCCTCTACGTTCACGAGCTCAACGGCGACACCTACGGCCCGCCGACCGCCTACAAGGCCGGCACCGTAGCGGAACTGGCCAAGCCCTTCCCCGTCAGCTTCGACCCCGCCCAGCTTCTCGAATAGACCTGGACCCCGGCTCTGCCGGCCCCCTCCTGCCGGGAGCACCGAGGTCCAGGAGCATCATTCCTGCTGGTCAGCAGGCGTCTGAGCGGCCAACGAAGTGTAGACGGTCACCTCGTCAGGGCGGACCAGGCCGTCCTGGATGGCGCAGATGAGCAGCTTCTCCTTGGTGGGCGCGGGCCTTCCGGCCGCCGCGTATTTGACCCGCGCCCGGTCTATGTACTGCCGCACCGTCCGTTCCTTGATCCCCATGCGCGCCGCCACCGACGCCTTGGACATGGACTGGAACCAGTACAGCAGCGCCGCCCGCTCCTTGTCGGACAGCTGGGGCCGGTGAGGGCCCTCGTCGGTGGCGATGGCGTGGGCCATCGGCGGCGTGACGGTGGGCCGGTCGGCGGCCACCTCCAGGATCGTCTCCACGCAGGACTCCCTGGTCGCGCGGCCCTTGCCGATGAAGGCAGAGGCGCCGGCGTCCAGCACCTTGCGGACGATCTCGGGCTCCTCGTGCTCGGAGAAGACGATCACCCGTTGCCCGCCCGCGCACAGCTCGGCGACCCGGTCCACGACCATGGTGCCGTTGAGGTTGAGGTCGAGCAGCAGCACGTCGGCGGTCGTGCCGCGGACGGACTCGATGGTGGGGCCCTGCGCGACGAGCTCGACCGGGGTGGGCGGCGCGAACCACGAGCGCACGCCGTCCACCACGACCTGGTGATCCTCCACCAGGGCGACCGTCACCGGCCCTGCCAGATGCTGTTGACCCATACCTCACCTCCAAGCCGCTGGTAGCTGACGACGACCCCGCTGGCCTCCCGGACAGGGGTGGGGCTGATGGGCAGGTCCTCGTTGTCCGCCACGACCGCCACGCTGACCATCGTGGACATGGCGGACACGGTGACCCTGGCACGGCTCCTGGCGCCGTCCAGTGCCCTGACGGGCGCTCTGAGCAGGTCCTCGCGCACGCCGTCCGGCAGGGCGGGCAGCCGCTCGCCGAACGGCGGCGCCGTCACGAGGACCTGGCGCCGCTCGGCGGCGTCGATGCGCTCGCGCAGCACGGACACCAGCTCGTCCGGCACGTCCTCGCGCTCGGTGATGAGCCGCCGCAGGCGCATCGCGCCGGCCGTGCAGTCCTCGCGCACGCGCGGGTCGCCGGGGTCGGCGCCGTTGGCGAGCTGGGTGAGCAGCGACTCGGCGACGTCGCGGATGGCCTCGTAGCGGCGCAGCCGGTCGGCGTGGATGCGCTGGGCCGACTCGCGCCAGGCGTCGTCGGCGGCGAGCCTGCGGGCCAGCAGCACGGTCTCCTCGGCGCGGGTGCGCAGCAGGTGGCAACCCGCCATGTAGCCGAGCTGCATGGTGACGCCGCCGGCGATGACGACCAGGTACTTGGCGATGGAGACGCGGTCGAGCGCGCCCAGGACGGCCATGGCGGCCAGCATGATCCCGGCGTTCGCGGCCAGGAACACGATGATCTCGGTACGCCAGCGCGGCCGGCCCCAGGTCAGCATGACGCCGATCCAGCCGATGGAGCCCCAGCCCCAGTCGCTGATGCCGAGCAGTTCCTCGGGGCGGGAGGCCAGGATCACCGCGACGTCCACGGCGAGGGCGGCGAGGGCGAGCCCCAGGATGCGGTCAGGGCCGCGGGAGGTGTTCGACAGCGCGAGCGCGCCGACCACGAAGACGGCGGAGTAGAGCACCCAGGCGGCGAGGGCGACCCACGGCCAGCGGAAGGAGCTCCAGCCGGTGAGGGTGACGGTGAGGTCGTAGCCGAGGTGCCAGACGCCGGCGATGACGACCGCGCCGAGCGCGGTGTAGCGGGCGTAGCGGCGGGCGATCTGCTCGATCTCCTCGGTCATGGGCGCCACCACAGGCTCACCCGGGTGCCCCGGTCACCGGAGGAGATCTCCGCGCCGCCGTTCGGCAGGGAGCGCATCGTGTCGAGGATCGAGCCGCGCACGCCGAACCGGTCGGGCGGTAAGCGGTGCTGGTCGAAGCCGCGGCCGGAGTCGGCGACCTCGACCACGATCTCGCCGTCGCGCCTGCCGGAGACGAGCTCGGCCTCGCGGACGCCGGCGTGCAGGGCGACGTTCGCCAGGGCCTCGGTGACGGCGCGGGCGAAGCGCTCCGCGACGTCGCCGGGGACGGTCTCGGGGGTCAGGCGGCGGCGTACGTCGAGGCCGGCGGCCCGCCCGGCCACCTCGTCGAGCAGCGAGTCCAGGGCGATGGGAACGGAGCCGGCGTGCGGCTGGTCGCGCAGCTTCTCCAGCGCCGCCAGGTCGGTGGCGACCTGGTCGCGCAGGGTGGGCGACGGCTCGTCGTAGGTGCCGTGGCCGACCATGGTGAGCGTGTGCAGCGAGGTCTCGTGGATGCTGCCGACCTGGCGCAGCTCGTCCTCGCGGCGCAGCCGTTCCACCATGAGGGAGATCTGGGCGCGCGCGCTCTGCCGCAGGAAGGCGTCGGCCGAGGCGGCCGAGCGGCGCAGCAGCGTCATGAGCAGCACGATCGCGAGCAGCTGGACGAGGTGGATCCCGAGGGAGCCGTACGCGTCGTGGGCGGGCGAGGCCAGCCGCACGCCGGCCGCGAACGCCGCGGCCACGGCGAGCCCGACGGGGATCGCCGTCCTGGGTCGCCAGGTCACCCCGGCCATGACGACGGTCATCGTGACCAGCCCGTGCACCCAGCTCGACCCCGTGACGAGCGCCTCCACCGGCACGAGGTGGACCTGCGCCAGGCAGAGCGCGACAGTGATGGCCACATCACCGGCCACCAGCCAGTGGGGCAGCAGGTCCTTGCGCCAGAACACGCGCACGTACAGGAGCGTCGAGGCGAGGTGGATCAGCAGCATGGGCGCCAGCCACGAGGCGGAGACCGGCGCGACCGCCCCGAACAGGGCCGCCACGACCGCCACCGAGCCCACGGCGCTGCGTGCGCCCGCCCCCGTCCGCGCGACGGCCTTGGTCAGTTGCCTGGTGGCCGAGTCGTACCTCGTGTCGTATCTCGTGGAGCCGGTGAGAGCCATAAGCCGTCCGCACGCGATATGGGCACAGAATGGATCTCACGATAATGGCTAATAGAGCATGCGAAAGGGTTTCTTCCGCGCATGTCGCGGTTTTTGCGATGACGCGTGGCGTCGTGGGCCTCATTGTCGTCTTCCTCGGCTCTGCTGCGGTGGTCCCGCCCCAACCGAACCCTGCCCCGCGCCCCGCCCCGTGGCATGACGGCTGATCGGCCGTCAGGGTGCTACGACGGCCGAACGGCCGTCAGCCGCGTCCCTTCACAAGAGCGTGTACTAGGACGCGATGTGCCGCGGAGATCGCGGTGGGAGGGGACCTGATGACAGTGTTCGTGATCACGTTCCTGCTGGGCTGCCTGTCCGTGATGACGGTCAGGGGACGGCACGGGAACTGGCCGGCCGGAATGCCGGTGGCGCGACCGCGGCTGGTGGCGGTGGGGGGCACGTACGAGGGCGGGCAGGGGCGGCCGTCAGACGCGTACGTCGTCCAGGAACGGTTGATCGCGGCGGCCAGGGGTGTGGGCGGCGGGGATTCCGCCCAGGCGGCCGCCGCGCTGGCACTCGGCGCGGTCGTCGCGGCGCGCCCGCAGCACGGCGAGGAGGGGCTGGACGAGTGCGCGCAGGCGGCACACCGCGCCGTGCGGACCGCGACCCTGACCGGCCCGGCCCTGACCGGTCCGGCGGGGCCAGGTTCGGCGGGGCCAGGTTCGGCGGGGCCCGGTCCGGCGGGGCCCGAGCCGGCGGGGCCCGAGCCGGTCAGCACCCTGGACCTGGTCGTGCTGGAGCGGGCGGAGATCCCGCGGCTGCGCTTCGCGCATGTGGGCGACGGCGAGATCTGGCACTGCCCGAAGGGCGGGGAGCCGCGCCGGCTGACGACGCCGCACGCGTCCGGCGTCGGCCCGCCGACGGACGGGGCCGGCCTGCTCCCGGCGCTGACCCCGGAGATCGGCTCGGTGGTGCTGCGCCCCGGCGACCGCGTGGCGATCGTCACCGACGGGGCGATCAAGGCGCTGGGCACGGCGCGGATGATGGTGCTGCTCGCCGGAGGTGCGTCGCCGGCGGCCTGCCTGGACCGGATGTATGACGAGATGGCCGCCGCGGAGCCGAAGGGCGACGCGACGGTGATCATCGCCGAATTCGTGACGGCGTGACAGTCGCCTGACTTAAGATCGGCGTGTGACCGCACCGCACGGCATCAACCCGAACATCCCTCACTCCGCCCGCGTCTACGACTACTGGCTCGGCGGCAAGGACAATTTCGAGGCCGATCGCCGGGTGGCCGAGCAGACCATGGCCGCGGTGCCGGGGATCCGCGAGAGCGCCAGGAACAACCGGGCCTTCCTGGGCCGGGCGGTGCGCCACCTGGCCGACCTCGGCGTGCGGCAGTTCCTCGACCTGGGCACCGGCATCCCCAGCCAGGGCAACACCCACGAGGTGGCGCAGGAGCGGGCGCCGCAGTCGCGGGTGGTCTACGTCGACAACGACCCCATCGTGATGGCACACGCCCGGGCCCTGCTGACCAGCACGCCCGAGGGCAGGACGGCCTACATCGAGGCCGACGTCCGCGAGCCGCGCTCGATCCTCGAGCACCCCGACGTGCTGGCCACCCTCGACTTCACCCAGCCGATCGCCCTGGTCATGGTCGCGATCCTCATGCACATCCCCGACGCCGACGACCCCGAGCGGCTGGTCAAGACGTACGCGCAGGCCCTGCCGCCGGGCAGCTACCTGGTGCTCAGCCATCTGACGCTCGACCTCATCCCGCGGCAGGTGGCCGACGACTACCTGGAGGCGACGCGGTCGCAGGCGATGCACCGCACGCCGCGGACCGGCGAGCAGATCGCCCGCTACTTCGAGGGGTTCGATCTGGTCGAGCCCGGCCTGGTGGCGGTCTCCAAGTGGCGCGACGAGCCGCTCTTCCCCGACGAGACGGCCTGGATGTACGCCGGGGTGGGGCGCAAGCGCTAGCCGCGAACCTGAGGGCCTTCACAGGTTGCGCGGCGCCGTCTCCTGCCGAGCCGTTTAAGGTGCAAGCTGTGTATCGGATCGGGGACGACGGGACCGCGGCGTGAGCACGGCGGTCGGCATCGAGCAGGCCGGGGCCGGCGAGCAGCGGAAACCGAAGAGGCGGCGCAGGCGATGGTTCACCTGGACGGTCGCCGTGCTGTTGGCCGTGTGGGCCGTCGTCCGGATCGGCGGCTGGGAGCAGGGCTCCTTCCCGACCCAGCTCATGACCGTGACACCGTGGGGCGCCGGGCTGGCGGCGCTGACCGCGCTGGTGTCGCTGCTGCGGCGCAACCGGTGGGCGGCGCTCGTGGCCGCGCTGGCGTGCGTGGCGATGGTCGCGGTCGTGGCGCCGCGGACGATCGCCGCCGAGCAGCCCGCGGCCAAGGGGCCGGCGCTCCGGGTGCTGGCGGTCAACCTGTTCGGCCGGGGTGACGCGCGGACCGTGGTGGACTACGTCCGCCGCAACGACGTCGAGGTGCTCAGCGCCCTGGAACTGACCCATGCCGAGGCCGAGCAGCTGGACGCTGCGGGGCTGCGGCAGCTCATGCCGTACCGGGTGCTGCAGCCGGAGTTCGACGTGACGGGCAGCGGCATCTACTCCAAGTATCCGGTGACGGAGCTGCCCGGCCTGTTCACGCCGATCGGGCACAACATGCCGGCCGCCGCCGTGTCGCTGCCCGGAGGCGGGAAGATCGAGTTCGTGGCCGTGCACCCCAACCCGCCCCTGGGCCGCAAGGAGGCGGAGTGGAACGCCGCCCTGCGCGCCCTCCCCTCCCCCTCGCCGTCGGTGGTGCGGGTGCTGGCGGGTGACTTCAACGCCAGCCTCGACCACCGGGCCTTCCGCGACCTGCTGGACCGCGGGTACGTGGACGCGGCCGAGCAGGTGGGCAAGGGGCTGGTGCCGACGTGGCCGAACTTCCGCCCGATCCCGCCGATCATCTCCATCGACCACGTGGTGGCCGATCGGCGGGTGGCGGTGAGCCGGGTGGAGGTCCTGGACGTGCCGCGCACCGACCACCGCGGCGTCTTCGCCGAGCTCCACCTGCCCTGACCCGCGTTCACCCGGCAGCGTTCACCCGGCAGCGTTCACCCGGCCGCGTTCACCCGGCCGCGTTCTTCCGCCGCCTGGCGCGCGGAGTACGCGGCGAGGTCCGCTAGGAGACTTCTGATGATGTTGCTGGTCAGGCTTCCGATCATGTAGGTCGAGGGTCAGGCTGGGCAGCATGATGGGGCATCGTCCCGAGCGGCCGGTGGGGCCGGATGTATGGAGCACCTGCCGGGAGTTGATCCCGGCAGGCAGCGTGTACGCGTTCTTGGCCGAACATCGGGATGAGCTGTTGCCCGAGGAGATGTTCGCCGACCTGTATGCCGCGACCGACGGCCGGCCGAGTATCCCGCCGCAGGTGCTGGCGTGTGTGACGGTCCTGCAGGTGCTGCTGCACCACTCCGATCCCGAGGCTGCGCTGGCGGTGCGGTGTGATCTGCGCTGGAAGGCCGCCTGCGGGCTGGGCCTGCACGATCGGGGCTTCGACCCCTCACCGCTGGTGTATTTCCGGCAGCGGCTGCGCCGGTCCGGTGATCCGAACCGGATCTTCGCCCGGGTTGGCCAGGTGGCCGCGGCCAGCGGGGCCCTGCGCGGCCGGATGCGGCGAGTACTGGACTCGGCGGTGCTGGAGGACGCGGTCGCGACCCAGGACACCATCACCCAGCTGATCGCGGCGATGCGGCGGGCGGGCCGGCAGGTGCCCGGCGCCGCCCAGCTGATCGCCGAACGCTGCCAGGCCACCGACTACACCGATCCGGGTAAGCCCGCGATCGCCTGGAACGACGCCACCGCGCGTCAGGAGCTGGTCTCCGGCCTGGTCAACGACGCGCTCACCGTGGTGGAGGCATTCCAGGCGGCCGCCGTCGCCGGCGAACTGGGTGACGACGCGGCTGCGGCCCTGGCGCTGCTGGCGCTGGTGGCCGGCCAGGACGTCGAGCCGGCCGAGGGCTCCGACGGTTGCGACGGACGCTGGCGGATCGCCCGCAAGGTC